>NZ_ATAX01000017.1 GCF_000571935.1 Ruminococcus flavefaciens 007c
CGTCTCCGCCGTTGAGGTAATCGTTGCCTGTACCGCCGTGGAGCTCGTCGTTTCCGTTGCCGCCGTAGAGCTTGTCATTGCCTGCACCGCCGAACAAAACATCGTTTCCGCTTAATCCCTTTATTTCATCGTCACCTGATTTACCAAAGAAAACATCTGCTGAATCTGTGCCGCTGAGCTTATCATTATCATATGTACCTTTGATAGCACCAATTATTGCATCATCAAACAGATCAGAAGAATATACAAAGTTATTCACGATCATATTTCTTACGTTCGTGAAGAGACTGAAGTTATTCTGAACTGTTTTTTCAACATAGAACAGATATGCACAGAGATCGGTTAACTCAGAAAAATCTAATGCATTAAATTCTGCAGCCATATAAAGATGTGCTTTCAGTACGGATGTATCATAAGTAATTGTTCCGTTATTATCCACCTTCATCATAATATCGCTAAGATACTTTTCGATTCTACTACCTACCATTGCGAAATAGTACATCTCGACAAGGGATGAATAAACACTTTCGAGTATAGGCACAGCAGCTGAATTAGGCTCTGCTCCATTTACTCCGACAAAATCTTCTCCCATAAACTGCTCTATGATATGCAGTTTCTTTGCGCTGAAACTATTGCCTCGGCTGTTATCCTCGATCTCATCTGTATTACAAATGAAATTAAGTATCTTCTCAACACTTTCAAGACGGCTGTCTCTGTCCGAAGTGTTTACAAAAGATTCAACAAGGCCTCTGAGTTCGCCTGTCTCATCTGTTTTTATAGCATTGTAGAGTGAGCTTACCTTTCCATAATTCTTTACATTCGGAAGTCCATCAACAAGTTCGTCAAAACCTGTAATTACCTCTTCTATGGTATCGTAAAGATCTGAAGCTACCCAAAGCTCTCCTATCTTGCTGTTGTCCTTTGAACTGTCACTGTAAACTACTTCAGAAGTATTTCCGATAACGGCCTCTGTTCCTGTTCCAAGGTTGGAGTTCTCATAATCAAGCTTGATAGCACTGATACCTGATTTGCTGAGCTTTGTCAGCTCACTTGCTTCGGATATACCGTTGCCGTTAGCGTCCTTCCAGAGTAAAAGATCATTATATATGCTGTCTGAAGAATCAATTACTCCGTCCTGATTAGTATCATACTGCTTAAGTGCTTCAAAACCATTTTTCGCACGTTCACCTGTTTCATTTATAATATGATAATCACCGAATACCTCGCGGCCGTTATCGATCTTGCCATTTTTATTAATATCCAACCCGAGTATTGAATCCTGATCTGTCCAGTTGATCTTCTCGGCATAGCCATCGGAATTAAGATCAAAATATGCTCCTTCAGACTTGTTACGGATATTAAAACCATCATTATCTGTGTCAAGTATCAGCGGATCAACAGCAACTCTTGCTTTTTTAGCTGAGCTGTATTTCGAGCCTATTATCGATTCCCATCCAAGCCTCCATGTACCAATCCAGCCGTCATATTCATCACCTGAATAGATAACATCTGCTACATGATCCATTTTCTTATCAAAAGCAATTGCTTTATCATCTATCCAATCAATAATCGATTCTTTAATAGCGTCCTTCTTTTTCTCTAAATTATCATATGTTTCGTCAACCCAATCGGTAACGCCCCAATCAACAAGCTTATCATATATTGCGTCTCCAAGAGACTTTTTACTTTCCTTAATGTTCTTATTTGATTCTGTCCATACGACTTCTGCCCAATCCCAAAATCCACCTTTCTCCCATGCATCAGAAGCCTTTTCTTTAAATGATCTGTGATCTTCAAAGAGACTAATGCCTGTCAGCGGCTCCAATTCACAGTTGAGCTCATAAATAATTCTCCATTCAATATAAGGCATGAACAATGATTGCTTTTCAGGCATCATTTTATTCAGAATACACGACATCTCACCGTCCTTAATGCTCGGACCGTTTTTCCAATCATCGGTCGGTTCTGCATGGCTGGCTATATTGTATGCAAGGAATTGAGCAGAATATGAATGATTCGGATTAATCCTTCTGATCTCTTCATTAAATCCTTCACTGTCCGTTCCTTCGCCTGCACCTATAAGATCTTTTTCCAGAAGTGAGAAATTTGTTTTCTCCACTATCTTTTTGCCATACTGATAGCACGCAAACAGCTGTGTTAGCATAGTATTCATGAGATTTCCTCCGGGCACTAAACCCACGAGGTTTTTAATAATTGACATGAGTTCGCCGGTAGCATGGTCAAATGTATCCATGACCTTGGCATTCGTCTGGATAGCACCTCTGTCATCCTGATACTGTTCTATGACTTTAAGGTCTTTCCTGAGGTTATTAAGATGTGTTCCGTATGAATCCCAGTTGCTCTTGAAGCTTTTAAGGCTCTTATAAATTTCACTTTTACGCAGCTCCGAATATGCAGGAGACTTATCAATAACGCCCATTAAACCGTTTATTGTTGCAGTAAGGGGATCCTTCTCCCATTTGTCATCCCCCATTATTTTATATATTTTTACAAGAGTATCACCGTTCAAGCCTAATGATTTCATCTCGTCTTCAAGATACTCATCTACGCAATACGCAAAAACAGACTGTGCTGCTTCGCCCGGTTTAGCTTTCAAATCATCAAGATATTTGTTTACAAGTTCCTCTGTTGGATTATTAGTATTAGCCATTTTTTATTCCTTTCTATCATGGTTATCCGTATTTACATATGAATAATCGAAAAACATATTTAGGTAGTCTTGCATTATCGTTGTTTTTTCAATCCCCGAAAAAGAACGCTTTCCTTTCTCCTGCCAAAAGCCCAAAACAACAATAGTGAATTATAATGTCCTTAGCAATAACCAAAATCTGACTGACAAGACATTATAACAAATCCCAATTAATTCCTATACCCCCTTCATCCTTAGATTTGATCAGACAACTACCCCAGTCTAATCAGAATATATTATATTATATCAAAAGTAAACTGTCAAATCGGTTGTTAACTCGGGTTAACGATTAAATAAAAAAACAACGCATTGCAGAAACAGACATTTCTAAAGTTTGACAGTAAAACAAAGTGCCTATAATTGTTTGTTTTAAGCAATAAAAGCTTATAGCAAATAACATTTATGCATTTCCCTTGGATTCAATTATACTATGTGATATAATACTGTTATGATGTAAAGATATATCGGGAGCATTTAACACTTGGTCAGTGCTAAAAAATGTTAAGAAATTTCTTATAAAGGAAAACTGCTATGACAGTTTTTCAGCTTACTTTAACGGAAATACTGTATACATAATGTTATAAAAAATTTTTTAGAAAAAATGTCCTACCCGATGTCACAAGTACGAGTGTATATAATGAAAGCGATCGCTGAACTGAATAGAAGGAGGTATACATATGACGGATCAGGAGTTCAAGAAACACATGGAACAATCTCCGGAAGAGTGCATGAGAGCAATTTTCAATGAATACTGCAATTATGTATATGTTATAGCCGCAACTAAACTTAAAAACTGCAGTACTGCGGAAGATATAGAGGAATGTGTGAGTGATACTTTTACAGAGGTATTCAAAAAGATAAATAATCTTGGTGACCGAGATGGTGACCTGAAAGGATTTATCGGAGTGATAGCCAAACGCAAAGCAATAGATATGTACAGAAAGCTCAATGTAAAAGCTGAAAAAACGATATCTGCTGACGATGAAGTGATCAGAGAAATATCGTCGGGAGAAAGTATAATTGAATCTTCTGAGCTGTCAGAGCGTAATTACATCTTATTTAATAAAATAAAAGAATTAGGCGAACCTGACACGTCGATAATAATAAAACAGTACTACTATAATATGACAGTAGCTGAAATAGGAAGAGCGATCTCAATGACCGCAGACGCAGTACAGAAACGAAGCATTAGGGCAAGACAAAAGCTGAAAAAGATGCTTTGTGAAGTCGGCATAAATTATTAAGGAGGGATATGTATGAATATGAAAGATGAAATGTCCAAGGAATTCGACATTGACCTTGAAACTGCAGACAGAATTGCAAAGGAATATCCGTCCCTGTCAGATTCAGCCAAAGAAAGAATGTTTAATATGACTAAGAAGAAAATTAATTTAACAAACGCTGCTGATGAGGATAATAATGACAGCGTACACGGTGTAGAAAAATACAATCGTCCGGGGTGGATAAAGTTTGCTGGTATGGCAGCAGCAGTTGCTATTATCGCAGGCGGCTTCGGCGGAGGAACCTATCTGTTCCACAAGATGAAGGATTCAGCTCCGAATACAAGCGCAACATCAGGAACAGAACCTGCTACTGAAAGTTCATCATTTACGACAGAAACTGCTACTGAATCTTCTGTAATAACAAGCATTACTACAATAACTATAACAACAGCAGCAACTACAGCTACTACTGCCGTTGCTGAGACAACTACAGAAGCAACTGAGACAAAGAGCTTAACTCCTGAAGAAGAAATAGCACATAACCTTACTGATAATTATTGGGATTATGAGTGCTTCTTCCATACTCATTCACATTCAATGACTTCTCAAGATGCAAGTGCAAAGGGCATAAATTTGAAATACTCTTACCAGCGTGACGGGAGGACAATTGATACCGAACTAACATATATTAAAACCGATGATGAAAGACTTACAGAGAGTACTATGGACGATTTGAAGAAGTTATACAATACATATTACAGCAAAAACTATGATCCATTCTATTCTGACCATGTTCAAAATACAAAAGAATATGAATTATTCGGACCTTCATTTACGGCAGATACTCTTACGACTGACACACAAGTAGATCGTATTTATACATTTATTGAGTATGAGGGCGAATTATATCAGAGAATTATACCCAGTCAATATTTCGCAGGTACACACTGGTCAGATAATCAGGTAGATATAACCGACGTAACTGAAAAATCTTTCACACTTAAAAGAAAGATACATTACCCACCAAAGAACGGTGAAATTCCTGGTGAATTCACATTTAAAATTGTATTCGATGAAGATGTTCAGGATTGGAGAATCGAGCAGGTAGATGAAGAATATGAATTCACAAATACATCTGAAGCCGCCAACTGATCCTATATATGAAAAAGAAGATGACACAGGCTGAGTTTGCCGCATGGACTGATTATTCTCTTGAGCTCAGGTCTAAGGCTGAAAACGGGGAAATCGAGTTTGAGGTCTATGTGGAAAATATAAAAAAGTAGTGTTATAAAAGTACTCTCCATAAAAGCAGTTAAATGACATATGATCTTTTCTGCTCCCCCATTGCATTCTGTGGGATTCTATGCTATAATGGCTATAAAAGCTGAGGAGGAACTATTCCTTTCCCAGACAGGGAAAACATCATTCCACGAACCTCAGAAAATATGCAATGCGTAGATGGGGAGGAAGCGCCATGAAAAAGAAACTTTTTGCATTACTCGGTTGTGTGCTGTTGCTGAACATGATCAGGATTCCGATTCCTGCATCAGCACAAACACTGACCAATGACACACAACATTATTATGAAGACTGGAAAGAAACTTATCTGCGGCAAAATCCGTATGTCAAAGATGAAACGCAGTATTATGTGTTCTACGGAGAGCAGGAATATGCGGAAGCACATTCCACGGTTGAGGTCACTGTTTCTGAAGCACATGGTTACGGTATGCTCATCGCGGCTCTGATGTCAGACTATGACAACGAGGCCAAAGACATTTTCGACGGTATGTACCATTATTATCTGGCACATCCGAGCAGCATCGGCCCGCATCTGATGGCGTGGCAGCAGAGCGATAACGGCAAGGCCCTCGTAGATTCCAACGGTGCGGATTCTGCAACGGACGGAGATCTGGACATTGCCTATGCACTGCTGCTGGCGGATAAGATCTGGGGAAGCAGCGGCGAAATCAATTACCGGCAGGCTGCCGAGCTTGTGATCAATGACATTATGAAATATGATGTGAGCCATGATGATAACATTCTGCGGCTCGGTGACTGGGCATACGATGTCGATAAAAATGACAAATATTACACTGCGACACGTGCTTCGGATTTCATCATGCAGTATTTTCCGGTGTTTTACGAAGTGACCGGCGATGAACGCTGGATGCAGCTTTATAACAACACCTACGGCATCATTAACCATTTTGTGGATAAATATCAGACCGGTCTGCTGCCGGACTTCATCATCAAGGACAGCAGCGGTGAATGGATCTCCGCACCCGCGAACTTCCTTGAAAATGAAAACGACGGTGTCTATGAATACAATTCCTGCCGTGTTCCGTGGCGTATCAGTACGGATGCGCTCGTCGGTCAAAACGCAGATGCAAAAAAGTATGCGGAAACAGTCAACGCATTTTTCGTAAAGGAAACAGGCGGCAAGCCGGAAAAGATCATGGCGGGCTATACACCTGACGGCCATGCGGTCGCAGACTGGGACGATCTTTGTTTTACTGCACCGCTGATGCTTTCCGCAGCAGCTGCCGGAGATAGCAAATGGCATGATACGATACGCAAAGAGGTTCTGGATATCGGCGTGGATTCCTATTTCGGTAACACGATCGCCATGCTTTGCCTGATTACCGATGACGGCGGCTGGCTTGTGCCGGAAACAGCAGCAAAGCCGACCGGAGATGCCAACGGTGACGGTGAATTCAATGTTGCCGATGTGGTACTATTTCAGAAATGGCTCCTGGCTGTTCCTGACGCAAATCTTGCCAACTGTAAAGCAGTTGATTTTTATAATGACGACGAGCTCGATATCTTCGACCTTATCCTCATGAAGAAGGAACTTGTCAGGAAAAACGCCATTAATTATGTAGAGCCCAACAAGCGCATAGAATTCGGTGCAACATACGATATTACCGGAAACGGATTGAAATTATACAGAGGTCCCGATGAAAGCTATGAAGTTATCGACAATGTACCTCCATGGACAACGCTTAAAGAACTCGGCTATCAGAATGAAAACAGTCCCTGGATCTTCACGGAATACTCCGGACAGTATGGCTGGATAAACACTTCGAAGCTGAATACATCAGCCTTTACGGGCTTACAGTGGGGCAAGCCGGTAATATACCTCTATCCCGAAAAAGAGACCGATGTTCATGTTGATCTTAAACTGACCACCTCTGATCTCTATACAACATATCCGAGATATAACAACGGCTGGGATGTTACGGCATATCCCGACGGTTCACTTCTCAACAAGGCAGACGGTACGCATCATAAGTACCTTTTCTGGGAAAGTGTGAATGCCCGCACAAGATTTGACTTCTCTAAGGGATTCTGCGTTGCAGGCAGTGATACCGAGAGCTTCCTTAAGGAAAAGCTCACATATATGGGACTGACCGAGGAAGAAATGAACGAATTCATAGTATACTGGCTGCCTAAGATGGAGCATAACAAGTATAACCTCATTACATTCCAAGGCGATGCTTATACAAATTCAGCAAAGCTTGATATTACTCCCAAGCCTGACAGCCTGCTCCGCATCTTCATGGCTTATGTTCCGCTTGAAGAAGCTGTAAATATCCAGCCTCAGCAGCTACAGACCTTTGAGAGAAAGGGCTTTACAGTTGTTGAATGGGGCGGTACGGAGATCCAGTCGTAAAATCATTTTATGTATGTAATAAAAGAGCCCGTCTGATCACAGAATCAGGCGGGCTCATTTATATCGTAACCCGTCCTTCTACGGTAGAAAGGCCCCATACATAGCCTGATCTAACTCTGCGAAGCCAGTAGGAATACGACGCTTCTTGCTGTACTCTTGTACCTGCTTGCAACGTTTCTCTGCATCATGTACAAGATCAAGTGGCTCAGAAGTATCAAGCTCATGAATACGCTCACACTGGGTATCTATGTAAGTCCATGCATCATCTACATCATCTGCACCGAGTTCCTTGATTTTATTAAACATATCAAGTAATATCGTATGTCGTTTATTCTTTGTGAGTTCTTGAGTAAGGAACTCTAACGGCTCGTTTACTTGTATGTAAGTAAAGTCAGGAAATGTCATCTGGAAGGTGAACTTATCAGGTATAGTACCGTACTGATCTCTGTGCTTCAGAATAAATTCTATCTGAGCAGGAAACAGCTTGTAGTATGACTTATCAAACGAACAGAGTGTATCTATTTCTTCTTGGTTGTCTGATAATAAGATCCTGTTGATTACCTGTAATTCTACTGCGTTAATCATTTAATAATCACCCCCGTTAATACAGTTTTCATTCTTTCAAAGAACGGTCCTGAGCCTACCAAGGTATTCAGATTGGGGGATACTATGATAGTTTGTAGCCCGTTGGTTTTACGGGTATGAATGAGATTAAGCAAGGTCTGAGCCTGAAAATCTCCGAATTTGACATAATCAATATTGGAGATAACAAGCAATTTGGCCTTAGCTATGAATATTTGTTCATACTCAAACGCTTCGGGCATTTCTTTTACACTCCAACTATGTTGTATGTCATCCAGGTACTCACTGAAATTCAAGTGATAAACTGCACATCTCAAACAGTTCCCTTTCCAGTGTGTGCATATCGCTGCGTAGATTAAGCGAGAAGCCATGTCTATGGTGTCAGGTGATATAACTACACTATAAGAATTAGGAGCCGCTGTGAGCCATTCTGAAACGTCTGAGAGCATCTTGGGCTGTATCTCGAAAACAGAAGAGTTACAAGACATCTTATTTCTCTCCAACAGATAAGAAAACTCCACTAAGGGCGGACAAGAATTATCGCATATGGTCCTACGACAATACTGTTTGAATGGACAATCCATAGTACCATATGCTATACCCTTGTTAAGCGCCGTTTTATATCGAGCCAGATATGGATTACGACTCTGAAAGAAATCAACACGGGCAGTTACACACTGTTTTGCAAGCTCAACAGGATCTCCGCATTTGTTTTGAATATAGTAGGTTTCTGGTGCGAACAGTGTAATATACGGCAGGAGACTACCCTTGAGAGGGTATTTATGCTGTACACCGTTATCACGTTCAAGAAGATACCTACGGACAACATATTCTTTGATAAACTCTGCGGTCTTAGGGATTACCTTACTCTCAGGCAGGCTATCCCATACTTCGAGAGTCTTATGAAGCACCCCGTCAATTTCTATATTTTCATAGAAGCTGATTTCTTCTCCATCCACCACTCTTGTAAGCTGATAGAAATGAGGGTATTTTATCATATTCTCCCTTAGCTCATCATGACTATATCCATTGATAGGGATAATAACTCCTAAGTCCTCATCATAGTCTATACCGTCTATACGCTCATACATAGCTGCGGCACGGGTATGAATTAAATGATTAGGGTATAACTTCATCAGATTCCGATCAGTCATCTTATTTACTTGAATTTCTCCGATAATTCTGTAAATTTCAAATCAATACTCACCTACTTTCATTCGAGAAATATAGAGATATTATCTATATCACAGTTTTGATACAGCTCAGGTGCAATATTCTGAGCGATATTATCTACGTAATAAATATCAAAGTCATCTCTATATTCCTTTAGCTTATATTCCTCAGACTGAATATGCTGTACAAAAGCCCACCAGACGTATATAAACACCATAGTAATTTTATTCTTCTTTTTTGCCGCATCAAACAGATAGATATATGCAGGCATGGAGGACTTAGAGGTGATTTCCTCGTCTTTATCCATCTGGCTTATCCAATATTCAAGCTGCTTCGTAAACTCTGCGGTAGTCCCGCAGCATACGTCATAGGCATAACGAGCTATCTCATTCTGCAAAGCAGTTTCCCGACCTACACTATTCTGTGCATATATACATCAAAACAGATTATTCAAGTTCTCCTTGCGAGGTAGTATGATAAAGGGGCGACTAATCCAGGTCGCCTTTTGATGTAAAAATAAGTCTAAGCAAGTACATAGACCAAATTAGAATATCTAAAATAGTCTATAGATTAAACTAGACTAAATTAGGCATAGTGGGAATACGGAAATGGAACCTGCAAAACAACGACAGCTATTACCACAGTCAAGCGAGATGTACAACTGCAGGAATAATAAACAGTCAATGTTGAAAATGGGGAAAAAAGCCCCCTCAGAGCTTATAAGATAACTCTGAGGGGATATGTTTTGCTTAAACGTAGTCAATAGCAGCGTTCATCAAAGAATAATACTGTATCCTCTTACATTATAAAGATAATACTCCATAGATGGCCATTCTGTTACATAGTTACCGTCGCTGTCTCTGAGTGATGCAGCGTATGAGTAGTAAGCAAGAACGAGACTCGCATCTGTCGCATTGATCTGGCCGTCTCTGTTAATGTCATAAGCAACAAGCACGATCATATGATTATAAATGTCTCTATTATACTGTGTGGGTACGTCCTTCCAAGTTTGTCAGTAGGGATTGCTCAATCGGCGGAGAATGAAAATCCCGATTTTACGCCATTTTCTTAAAATCCGGTATTTTTGGATAGTTCCGAGCGAGGGATAAAGTTCTATTTTTGAAATGTTCATTCTGGCAGAATATCCCCTTATCAGAGGGATAAATGAAAAACAGCCCACCAGGTATGTCTCCGTCTTACGAATTATATCGTAATTTGGAAACACACCCAGTGGGCTGCTTCATTATTTACTTTTATGTATCGGCCTCACGGATCTTCCGCATCTGGATGCGATGGAAATATCATTCGGCGCTTATTGCAATAAACCCCAATATATGGTATAATACAGCTGATATCTACAGTTCAGCCTACCAGATGTCCTTCCTGCACACGATACGCCGTTGTAAGGTCGAATACGACCAAATCTCGGTCAGGCACAGCTATGCCGCGTATACGGTATGTGGACTTCATATCCCAGCCGCAGGTCTGATATATAAAACGTACCATATCCATGCTTTTGAGCTCATAACTATCGTGTGAAGTATCCTCTGACAGCTGATGAGCTCCGCTTGACTTATAGCTGCACTTCTCAACAGCCAGCTTTCCATTCTCCGGATCTAACAGAAATCTGAAATACTGCGGTAAGCCAATAGCTTTCAGAGTTGTCTTGAATACAGTGATCCGTCCATATGCAACCGAGAAGCTGATTCCAAGATCAGCATTCTCCCACGACAGGTTCTCCATCTGACACCTCCTCTTCTACGTCAGGGTATACTTCGCCCGTAGAATTTGCAGGGGCAGAATTATCCTCAAGAGTAAGCTGCTTGCCAGCCTGCTCGATCTCCACAGGTTTCTTGTCGCCTGTGAGCATAGCTACGTTGATATACCCGTTCTCGACTGTGACCTGTGTCTGCTTTTTATGCTCTTCCACAGGGACTCCGAATGTTCCAGCAATATCCTCGGAGTAGTATCCCTTCTTGTAGTCCACGGTCTCGTCGATCACTTCGCCCTTCTTGGGCTTTTCACGGAATGTCTCCTTCACGATCAGGTCGAAAACATAATAGGTCTCGCCCTCAAACTCAATCTTATAGCCCAGTATCTTATAACGGCACTTAGAATCCCAATGCATGAGTTCATACAGCTTATCCGTAAAATCGGGGCAGGTCATCTTACGGCTCTTACGCTTATCCGGCTTGGCTATGCACCAGCGCAGAGCATCCTTGTCGTTCTCCTGACAGCCCTTGACCGCAAACTTTTTCTCGTCTTCGCAAAGCAGCAGCTGTACAAAGACCACATCTTCCAGACCGTTGATGCAGGCGGTATTGAATGTGATACTGCCTTTTCTGATCGTAACAGCCGGATCACGCAGGTGTGCAAACAGTTCCTTGCGGACAACCACAAAGTTATAGCTTCCGAAAGCCTGTTCCAGCTCTCTTCTTCGGAGTTCCTTTTCGGTAGTCAGTTCTTCGAGCGTCATTTCTTCACTCGTCGGCATCATCTGCTCGGTCATATCCTAAGTCCCATCCTTCCATAATTGTTTCGGCTTCCTTCATCAGCTCTGCAAGAGTTTCTGAAGATAGTGCATTCATTTCTTCTATAACCTTTGCCGGTCTGAGAACATCCCAGTCACCACTGTAGTGCTGCTGTGACAGCAGATGTCCGCGTGTAATCGATACGATCGGAGTTCCAAAACCTGCACCCCATGACGGCGGATAGACTCTCACAGTTTCCTGAACCACGATCTGCTCCTCATCATCTTTTTCCGGGACGATGACCTGCTCTACTGTTTTCGACACTACGGGTTCGTCCAGTTCAAATAAAAGGAGCTTATCAGAGCCGTTGCTGCGGAATTCTCCCTTAAATCTGTACTTGCCGTCATCCTCCCACGACATCAGGCTGAATATGACCTTTGCCAGCCCACGGCAACTCATGCTGTTCACGATCCACTTATCTTCTTTCAACCTTCCCCAGTGGATCGCATTCGGATTATCGCTCTCACAAGGGCGGATCGCGATGCAGTTATTCACAGTGTTGATAAGCAGTTCAACGTACTCTACATCCTCAAATTTCTTTAAGCACGCAGTACTAAAGCGCATCTTTCCGCCTGAAATCGTCAGAGACAGGTTATCAGAAGATGGAAAGAAATGTGAACTGACACGCTGATATCCGTTCAGATTCAGCTTTAGACCTGACTGGACATATTCTTCCTTTTCAATAACGGTCTGAACACTTTCACAGGCCTTCTGATAGTCCTCAGGAGAAAAGCCCTCCCAGTTCCGGTCAATCGGAACATATCCTTTGAGCGCACCGTCCACCACAACGCTTAGCACGGGCAGGGCATGCTTTTTTCTTTTGTAAAATGCAGATGCGCGGATAATCTGGGCAGCATTGAATACTTCACGGCTGATGATAGCATCGTGATGATCACGCTTTCTATATTTGGGGAGCTTGCCGTCATTTTTTACTGCCTTATGCGTTTTGAAATCAGGCGTGTAAGTCTTATGAGCAAGGACATCGCCGCAATGACGCTCATTGTCTATAATTTGGGTTATCCATGAAGATTTCCACTCGGTATTGCCAAGCTTGGTCTCACGCTGATAATCCGTCAGAAGATCGGCAATTTCCTTACTTGACCATCCGTTCACATACAGATAGTAAATGACCTTGACTGTCTCCGCCTCGGACTCGTTTATTACCAGTCCGCCGTCCTCGTCGTTGTCATAGCCCAGAAGCTCCGGAGTCAGGAAGATTCCGTTCTGGAAACGGCGCTGGACAGACCAGTTCATGATGAAGGACTTGGAGCGTGACTCCTCCTCGGCAACAGTAGCGAGGATAGTCAGAAGCATAGTGCCTTCTGCGCCCAGTGTGCAGAGATTGTTTTCATCAAAGCGCACGCCAACACCGTAGTTTTTCAACTCCTGAACGATAGAGAGGCAGTCAACAACATTTCTGGCGAAACGAGCGATGGATTTCACAAGGATAAGCTGGACTTTTCCTGCTTTTGCATCCTCGATCAGAGACAGCATACCTGCACGGTGAGACAATTCGGTTCCGGAAATACCTTCATCACTGTAGATGCCGGCAAACTCCCAGTTCGGATTCTCATTGATACGCTTGGTGAAATCATTGACCTGTAATTCAAACGAGGAGGTCTGCTCGTCATTCTGTGTAGAGACACGGACATAGGCAGCGACCTTCATCTTCCTGTTTTCAATATCAAGGTCACTATCTTCATTTGCAGGGATGACTTCAATCTCTGAAGGATCGATTCCCTTGTATTTTTCCCTGATCTCGCCTTTATGTTCAGAATTCCTGATTCTGCGCTTTGACGCCTTCATTATTGCCCCCTGAGTGTGATGATTTAGCTGCTTCTCCTGGCATTATCCAATACCAGGTCTTCATTTTTCGATATGACTTAATGCCGAGTTCTATTTTGACTTCATTCATAGTTTTTTCTCCGATACGGTATTCTGCCATGAGACGCTTTATCTCCATAGCCTCCACCGCACCTTTCTCCAAAGCCATCTTTAAAAGAAAAGCTGCGCGCTCATGCTTATTGATTGGTAACTCTTCAATACTAGGCTCTGAATTACAAGATAAAACTATTCCGGGTCTCTCTGACGTACCAATCCACCTGAATCCTGTGGTCGGACGTATCTCAAATAACAGATCTGCCCCTTTAGATTCTAGGCTGTTCTTTACCTGCCTTACAATACGGACATCCTCGTCCTCAGAGCTTCTCTCTACCTGAAGAACACTGCGAGCGGCAGCAACAACATCTATACTGCCTAGTCCACGATACAGATCCTTTGCACCTTCATTTTTACTGAAGTGTCCAATCAGTACAACAGCACATTTATATGTTGATGCCCACATTCCAATGCGGCGCATCAGTTTTCTTGCTTTTCCTGCCATCTGGAGGTCAGAATCATTACCGATATATGATTGAATCGGATCAATAACCACAAGACGAGGATTCCATTCGATAATAGCTCTACGGATTCGCTCATCATCAAGAGTCAGTCCATTGTAGACTTCTTCATCAATAAAAGCTATATTCCGGCAGTCGGCACCCGCGGCAACAAGTCTTGGTTTTATCGTATCCTTAACTCCATCCTCGGAACACTGATAAATGACCCTCTTCGGAGAACCAAATGATCTGCCATCAGGAGTTTGACCACCTTTTGAGAGTTCTGCGATCAAACTCATCATCAAGCTTGACTTTCCGCAGCCGGGATCGCCTTGCAGAAGTGTGATTTTACCAAGAGCAATATACGGCTGCCACAGCCAGCTGACGGGAACCGCTGATATGTCACTAAATAAAGTTAGTATTTTCGATTCCACAGTATTGCACACTCCCGTCTCAGTCATCATTATTTCATCTTCAATTATACAGTATGTAAGGATATCTTACAACGAACCAATGGATAGAATAATAGCGGTTTATTAGAACCAATAGATAGAATTATCTCTTAAGATGGTGCAATAGTAGGGAGAAAAGCAACCGCCATCTTAAAATTCAGAAAACAGCTTGCTATGTGTTCAACATGATGGTAATATATATACTGCCATGCGGGCCATATAGAAAGGCTGAATTATATGGATGCAAAATTCGATTTAATCGGTATGCGGATTAAACTCTTTAGAGAAAACAATGGTTTATCGCAGGAGGAGCTGGGAGACAGAATTGGCATTTCGAATAGACACTTAAGCAAAGTTGAAACGGGTGCCAAAAACCCAAGTCTTGAACTTGTACTGAAAATAGCTAATGCTCTAAAAATCACTGTAGACGACCTCCTCACAGATTATCTTACAAATTCCAATGAGGAGCAGAACACAGAATTGCTGACTTTTTTCAGTGACTGCACTCCTGCGGAAAAAGCTATCCTCATGGATATGCTCAGACACATGAAAAAGCTCCTTCAGGAGCACGGAATCTAAAACAAAAATACTGCCCGCATAGGCAGCAGAGCATCCGGATCAGGTCTTGGGTGCTTCTGCTCTCTACACGGGCAGTATTTCTCATATATTTTTATTCGCCGGCTTTCAGCGCATAGTACAGTTTGGTGATGTATTCAGCCAGTTCGGCGCTCATATTCATCACAACCGATTTGCCGGAGATATTATCCAGCATTTCCTTGGCGGATGCAAAGATATCTCCAATATCGGAATCCGAATGATCGGTTTGATCTGCTTTCACAAATGCAACCGCTTCATCGATCAGTTTTGCAAGGTGCTCGCCTTCAAGCACTGTCTTTAGCGGAATCGCATCCTGATCTTTGGCAAGAGCCGGAAGCTTCAGCACAATACCTTCGCTGAGCACAGCAGCCAGTTTTTGCTCGGCATCCTTACATCTGACAAGATATGTGCGTAGCAGAATTGCGATAATACGATCTCCGAAAGGAATGTCATCAATGCTCACAGAGTAAAATGGATGTTTCATTTTATGTACCTCCTACGTGGGTTTCTTTTGCTTATCAGCTTACTACAAAAAAATTTACATTGCAAGAGGTAACAGAAAAGTTTGTAATAGCATTACAAAAACGATGCCCACAAACTATGCTTTCAATCGGCAAATTATCTATGCCATTTGAAGACGTAGTAAGTGGGCATTATGTTTATTTATAGTATTCAGCGTACCACTGCGCGAACTTTCTCAGTCCTTCACGGATGCTGATCGTCGGTCTGAAACCGTAGTCATCCTCCAGAGCTTTACTGTCCGCATAGGTCACAGGTACATCTCCGGGCTGCATTCCGACTAGTTCTCTGTGTCCCTCAAAGTCATAATCAGCCGGAAGAACACCTGCATTCACAAGCTCTTCCTGTAATGTGCTGATATAGTCCAGCAGGTTCTCAGGAGTACCGCCGCCGATGTTATACACGGCATAAGGCGGA
Source organism: Ruminococcus flavefaciens 007c (assembly GCF_000571935.1). Lineage (GTDB taxonomy): Bacteria > Bacillota > Clostridia > Oscillospirales > Ruminococcaceae > Ruminococcus > Ruminococcus flavefaciens_F. The sequence continues at coordinate 16,256 of NZ_ATAX01000017.1, forward strand.
AGCGGCAGTCCGTCCTCGCCGTTCTGCTTCTCCGGCGCTCCCTGCATGACTCTGTATACGCCCTCAACAATATCGTCAACGTATGTGAAGTCGCGCTTGCAGTTGCCGTAGTTGAAGATCTTGATCGTCCCGTCTTTCGCTAAAGTGTTCGTAGCTGAGAAGTAGAACATATCCGGTCTGCCTGCAGGACCATAAACTGTAAAGAAACGTAAGCCGGTTGAAGGAATGTTGTAGAGTTTGGAATAGCTGTGAGCAAGAAGCTCGTTGCTCTTCTTAGTTGCAGCGTAAAGACTTACCGGATTATCCACCTTGTCCTCAGTACTGAACGGAACCTTCTTGTTTCCGCCATAGACAGAAGAGCTTGACGCATACACAAGATGCTCTACAGGATTATGACGGCAGGCTTCAAGGATATTGTAGAAACCGATGATATTGCTTTCAATATACACATCCGGGTGGTCGATGGAATAACGGACACCTGCCTGTGCTGCTAAGTTGACCACTACATCAAAGTGATACTCAGCAAACAGCTTGTCGATCAGTGCCTTATCGCCAATTGAACCTTTCACAAATATGTGTCTGACTGGCGAAGTGATCGCAGCTTCTTTGATAAGAGACAGACGATATTCCTTCAGTGCCGGGTCATAGTAGTCATTCATATTGTCAAGAGAGACCACTGTGCCGGATGACATTTCTTTCAGCAGTCTCAGCACAAGGTATGCACCGATGAATCCGGGAGAACCGGTCACAAGGATGGTCTTGCCGTTTAAATCAATTCTGGTTTTGCTCATATCTTAATCTCTTCTGAACAGATCTCTTGTATAAACCTTTTCTTCTACGTCATCAAGAATAGAGTCATATCTGTTAGCAACGATACAGCCGCACTTCTTCTTGAACTTCTTAAGGTCGTTTACAACAACAGAACCAAAGAATGTGCTACCGTTTTCAAGTGTAGGCTCGTAGATAATAACAGTTGCTCCTTTGGCCTTGATGCGCTTCATAACGCCCTGAATAGATGACTGACGGAAGTTGTCTGAGTTGGATTTCATTGTGAGTCTGTATACGCCCACAACGATTTCTTTCTGCTTGCTTTCCTGTTCAGCAGAATAGTCAGCACTATTGCCATAAGTACCCGCGATCTCCATGATACGGTCAGCAATGAAGTCTTTTCTGGTCCTGTTTGACTCAACGATAGCAGTCATCATGTTCTGAGGAACATTCTGATAGTTTGCAAGAAGCTGCTTTGTGTCCTTGGGCAGACAGTAGCCGCCGTAACCGAATGATGGATTGTTATAGTAGTCGCCCACACGAGGATCAAGACAGATACCACGGATGATATTGGCCGTATTCAGTCCCTTGACCTCTGCGTATGTATCCAGTTCATTGAAATAGGAAACACGCAATGCAAGATATGTATTAGCAAACAGCTTAACAGCCTCTGCCTCAGTTGTAGCCATAAAGAGAATATCAATGTTTGGCTTAATAGCGCCCTGCTGTAAAAGTGCAGCAAACTCCTCGGCAGCCTTCATGTTAGCGTCATCAGAGCCAACAATGATACGAGAGGGGTAAAGGTTATCGTAGAGTGCCTTGGATTCTCTGAGGAACTCAGGGCTGAATATGATATTATCCATGCCCATTTTCTCACGCACCTGCGCGGTATAGCCAACAGGAATCGTCGACTTGATAACGATAGTAGGCTTTTTCTTCTTTTTTCCCGTTACATCCTTTATGAGGGAAAGAACTGCTTCTACAGCGGAGCAATCGAAGAAGTTTGTCTTCGGATCATAGTTTGTAGGTGCAGCCACGATAATGAAATCTGCGTCCTTGTATGCAGATTCGCCGTCTGTTGTAGCCTTGAGGGAAAGCTGACGCTCTTCATGCTCAGCAAGATACTGCTCAATGAAGTCATCCTGAATCGGAGACTGCCAGTTATTCAGCTTCTCCACCTTTTCCGGTACGATATCCACAGCGGTAACATCGTTGTGCTGTGAAAGCAGAACTGCGAGGGACAGTCCGACATAACCGGTACCTGCTACAGCGATCTTCTTGCGTTCAATCGGCGCTGCCTCTACTGCGTCATCTTCCAGAACATCAGCATTGTCAAAACCAAGGACTGTGCTGAGTGCAAGGAGCTGATCCACAGACGGTGTATAGTCTTCACTTTCCAGTCTGGAGATGATTGAACGGTTGATGCCTGTCTTTTTTGACAGGGTAAGCTGCGACATCTTGATTGCCTTTCTTCTGCTTACAACAGTCTCAGCAAGCAGCTTCGAAGATAAGTGCTTCATAAGTACCTCCTATGCAAAGTGTTACCACTAGCAACACTTGTGATTTCTAATATGATGATATTATTATAGCAGATGTTATGCAAAAAGTCAATGTATACGTTGCCAAATATGAACTCATAAATACAATTCACTTTATACATTGTGACGCCAGTGTTGCTATCGGTAACACAAAATAAAAAAGCCCACTAAGCTGCTACCGGATTCATTCGGTAGTTGCTCAGTGGGCGGAGGTGGTAGATACGCCTATTAAATAATGATCCATTTTCCATTGCGGGCAGAGCCTTCTCGTTTGATGCGATTATTCTTCTTCAAGTTATCCAATGCTGTTTTTGTCTGTTTGAGAGTAATACTCAGTTTAGAAGCTATTTCCATTTGTGTTATACAGGGATCTGCTTTAATCAACTGAAATACCAGTTCAACCCTTTCAGCTATTTCAGTACCTTTTTTAGTACCTTTTTTAGTACCTTTTCCAAAAAGGGACTGATCTTTCTCAACTAAAGGAAGCGTAACAATCGTCTTATCAGGCTCATTTGTTTCAGTATTGCCGAAGAACTCCTCAATATTCGGCTCCACACAGAGCAAACTGGCATTAAAAGTATTATACCACAAACGCCTCTCATTTACAAGGGGCAAAAGCTGTTTTTCGCTTGATTTATGTTGTTTCGACCGCAATATCCTCTTCGGTGATAACCACACGCTGGATTTGTCCGGCGTTCTCGGCATTCACCTCACACCCGATGCTCTCTTCTATAGTCTGAAGCAGCAGATCCTCCTTGATCGTCCTCAGCTTGCAGCCATTTCCTTTCCGTCCCTCATGGCGTCCTCTGCAGGTCCATACCTTATGTTTGATTCCTTTCGGGCCGTTCAGTGTACGTCTTGTCATCGGTTCACCGCACTCGCCGCAGAATAGCTTTCCGTACAGGAAGTGCGGTCTGCCGCCAATTCTTCCGACCGCAGCCGTAACAGCTTTCTTTTGTCGCATGATCTCCTGCACGGTATCCCATGTTTTCCTGTCCACAATAGCCTCATGATCATTTTCAAGATAATTGCTCTCATACGGCGCTCTTTCATCCGGCTTCTTCGTCAGGAAATTCTTTGGAGGCTGTTTCTGAAGCAGCTTATCTCCCATATATGTCTCATTCTGAAGGATATACATGATATTATTATGCGCCAGCGGCTGGCCTTTTTTCGTCCTGATTCCATAATCAGTCAGTAAACGGCGGATCTCCTCAATGCTCTTGCCTTCAATATACATCTGAAAGATCATGCGGACCGCATCCGCATCCTGATTCGGTACAAGTTTGCCGTCAACACAGTCATATCCAAGGATACGGTTATTCCCAAGGTTATACTCTCCGCGCTTGAAGCGTTCCCGATATCCCCACCTGACGTTTTCCGAAATAGAGCGGCTCTCGTCCTGCGCGATTGCAGAGAGAAATGAAAACATCATGGAACAGGAAGGTTCGGCGGTATCCAGATTCTCTTTATCAAAATGTATATCAACGCCGTTACCGTGCAGAAGATTGGCGTATTTCTGGCAATCCACGATATTTCGTGAGAATCTGGATATGCTTTTTACAAGGATATAGTCCACTTTGCCGTTCAGCGCATCCTTGATAAGTCTCTGAAATCCCGGGCGATTTGAGGCCTTGACACCGCTTTTCTCGTCGCTGTATACTCCTGCAAAGTCCCAGTCGTCATGCGCCTGTATGAGCCTTGTATAATAGGAAAGCTGCGCCTCGTAGCTTTCTTCCTGCTCGTCAAGAGTTGTAGACACACGGCAGTAGGCCGCTACACGCTTCTTATGCTGATCTCTGATTCTGGGGATTCTTGTAATCTTCATTTCTTATCCCTGCCTTTCCCTTTACTTGTCTTTTTCTTTTCAGCTTTCCTCTGCTGCTGATTATAATAGCGCTTTGCAATTCTGCCCGGAAGATCCGAATCATAAAATACGTCTGAAGGAACCGTTGTCACAAGACCACATTTCCAGAAGACTTTCATGGATCTGTCATCCGGATCAGGTGTTCCTTTCACTTCCAAAGCAATCAGTTCCTTTGTGGTCCTGATGTGTTTTCCGAACTCAATATGATCAACAAGATCATCCACCCACCAATAATCGACCTTTTTCATTCTGGGATATTCTCTTTTGTATCTCAGCATAATTTCTGCCTCAGAGCCGAATTTTGGGCTGTCAAGTTTCTTCTCTACAATGCCGGCGTCCAATGTGTGATAAGCATTGAGCAGCGCTTGATCCACAAAGCTTGCACGGATAATAAACTGCCGACAGGCATGCTCACCGATCTCGCAGCTCCATCCGCTTCCGGGTCTTTGTATCTTGATACTCCTCTTAAACAGTCTGGAACCGCAGATCGGACACACGAGTTTGTCGCCGAGCGGGTACTGATTGTTATACTTACCGGGCATATCCGGATGAGGTGTTCTTCTTAATGCAAAGATCTGCTTACACCGATTGAATTGCTTCCTGCTGATTATGGCTTGATGATGATTTTCAATATAGTAACTGGGCACCTCAGTGGTATCATTCTTTATTTGCTTATGTGTAATATGGCTTTCGCAGATGGTCTTTTGCAGGAGAATATCTCCACAGTATCTTTCATTCTGAAGCATTAACCGCACTGTACACATGGACCACGTTTCGCAGTTTTCCGGTGTTGGAACATGATTGCTCTGTAAATGCTTCATGATCTTGTCGATGGACTCACCGTGCTCATACAGCGTGAATATTTCCTTCACAACCCTGGCCTGTTCCGGCACGATCTGGTATTCTCCGTTTTCATTCTTCTCGTATCCGTACAGTTTGCTCCAACGGGATCTTCCTTCCTCATAGCGTTTTCTGATACTCCATGTCGTATTCAGCGAAATAGAGCGGCTTTCCTCCTGTGCAAATGCTGCAAGGACGGTCAGAAGCATTTCTGAGAATGCAGTTCTTGTGTCGATATGATTGCTTTCAAAGATAAGATGTACTCCGATCTCATTGAGGTGTCTGACAAACGTCAGGCATTCAAGGGTATTTCTGGCAAAGCGGGAAATACTTTTAGTTACGATAAGATCGATTTTTCCTGCTTCACAATCCCTGATCATTTTCCGGAATTGTTTTCGCTTTGAAGCACTGGTACCTGTCATGCCTTCATCTGCATAGATTCCTGCCAGCTTCCAGCCCGGTCTGCTTTCTATCATATCAGTGTAGGATCTGACCTGATTCTCGAAGCTGGTTCTCTGCTCATCATTGTCAGTAGACACACGGCAGTATGCTGCAACTCTCAGTTCTTTCGCAGAATCCGGCTCTTCAGGACTCTGCGGCTCAAGAATGATCTTCTCAATATTCATAATTTGCCCCTTTCTGAATGGGATCAACTGAGTATTATCCCTCAGCGTTATCCTATTATTGCGTAAAACAGCCGATATATCAAGTCATTTCGCAATCATAAATCGGAGAATAATCCCGATGTTTCAGCAGGATAACTGGTCAATATACAGAAAAAAGCGGCCTCCTGTAATCAGAAAGCCGCATAGTATTATTTATTATTCCGCACTTCTTCAACAAGCTTCGGAAACTGTGAAGGGTACCTCAGAAGATAGGCATCCCATAATTCTGCCTTGTGCCTTGGATCCTGTGAGTCCCGCAGCACACCGGAAGATAATGTTGTCACACTGCCGCATTTCCAGTGAATGCTAATCGTTCTGTCATCAATACCGCCTTTTTTCAGTTCAGAAGCCGTGTGGCTGTGCAAGCCAAAATCGATCCTTTCAACCAGATCATCCAGCCACCAGTAATCAATTTTACTGAATGATGGATGTTTTTCTTTTACCTGCAGGAGCAGTTCTGCATTTTCTGCTCTATCAGCATTTTTGCTATTTACGATACGCTTCACTTCTTCTAAATCAAGCATTTCATAGGCTTTAAGAATTGCTTTTTCTACTTCCTGAGACTGTATTACGAATTCTCTGCATGCTCCTTCGCCCTCACAGCAGAAATGAGTATAACAGTTCTGGATCAACAGTTTTCTGTGGCGGAGAACATGTCCACAATAGGGGCAGCGGATGAATTCTGCAAATGGATACTGCAGCGGCGTTGTTGATTTCTTCAGTTCAAGGATCACATTGCACCGTTCAAACTGTTTCCTTGATATAATGGGCTCATGGTGATTTTTTATATATACACTTGGCAGTGCTCCGTTATTCCGGCGTGAACGATGAGTGATATAATCCTTTACATAGTATTTCTGAGCTATGATATCACCAACATATTTCTCATTGGCTATCATGTAGTGGATCCTTGAATCGTCCCAAACCTTATCTTTTCCATCCGGTCTCGTATATCCTTTCTCATACAGTATCCTTGTTATCTCAGGAACAGATGTCCCGTGTTCATATAAATCAAAAATCAGTCTGACGGCCTCTGCCTCTCTTGGAACGATTTCTATATTATCGTTTGCTTCATTCTTTCGGTAACCGTAGCACCTTATCAAAAGCGGTTCACCGTTCTGAAGCCGTTTCCGTTTTCCCCATCTTACATTCTCCGAATGTGAATGGCTCTCTTCCTGGGCGAACGCCGCAAATACAGAAAGCAGTATTTCGGATGAGATCATATCTGTATCGATTCCTTCTTTTTCAAGTATTAATCGGACTCCAAGATCTCTGAGCTTTTTGATACAATTCAGTGCATCAAGCGTATTACGCGCAAATCGGGACAGTGATTTACAGATCACGCAATCTATAAGGCCTTTTTCACAGTCTTCAAGCATTCTGAGGAACTCTTTACGTCTCGCCATCATTGTCGCAGAAGTACCTCTGTCGGCGTAGATCCCTGCAAACTCCCAGTCGGGCTCCGAAGAAATCTTTTCTGTATATACCGCAACCTGTGTTTCGTAACTGGTAAGCTGCTCTTCAGACTTTGAGGAAACACGACAATAAGCACATACACGCAGCTTCGGCTTTGTGGTCCCGGAAATATCCTGATTGAGTATTCGCTTTATCTTTGTGCTTCCCACAATTTTACCTCCTTTTCCGCGATCTTTTGGCTTTTTTCCATCAGATATTTTTCTTCAGCAGAGAATACTGATCTTCCGCCTCCGATTGTCCCGTGTTTTATCAATTCCTGAACAATGTCGAATAACTCGTGGCTTACGATGGCCGGATGATGCCCTTCAATAAGGATCTGATCTACAAAACCTTTATTTTTGACTCTTTTTTCCTTTCCGTTACTATCAATGATCGTACATTCTTTGTTGGATAGGAAATCACCCACATAGTTCTCACTGCGCAGAAGCAATGCCACAGTAGGATTTGTCCATACTTTTTCGCTTCCTTCTTCTCTTTCCATACGATTCATTTCATCTCTGATTTCAGAGTATGTGTGGCACATAGCCGCCATATAGAAGGCCATTCTGACAACTTCTGCCTGATTCGGAACGATCACCCATCCATGATTTTTTCCGTCAGATGTGTAGCCATATCTTGGAGGAGACCATGTTTCTCCTCGTTCAAGGTGTTTCATTCTGCTCCATGCCTGATTCTGCGATAAAGAAATGCTCTCTTCCTGCGCGATCGTTGCAAGTATACCGAGTATCAATTCTCCTGTCATGGTATCAGTATCAAGGTTTTCTTTCTCAAATAATACACGCACCCCAAGTTCCTTGAGATGTCTGACCGTTTCAACACAGTCTGCCATGTTTCTTGCAAATCGTGATATACTTTTCGTCAGGATAAGATCGATCTTGCCGTCTTCACAATCCTTAATCATACGATTCAGTTCTTCACGGTTGTACATCTTTCTGCCGCTTTTTCCGTGATCACCGTACACTCCGACAAACTCCATTTCCGGATCTGAGTTTATCAGTCTTTCGTAATACTCGCATTGTACTTCAAATGAGCCGTCCTGAGTATCACTTGCTGTGCTTACGCGGCAGTATGCACACGCTCGTATTTTCTTGTTTTCCATAAATACCTCCTATCTGACCACCGTCTTCTGCGGTCATCATATATTGGCATAAAACAGCATACATAGCAAGTCTTTTCAGCAATTATTTTAAGACCACAGGGGGGTATTTATTTCTTATGTAAACAGAGGGATGTTTCCCTCCGTTCAGAGTGATCACTCCTTGACAAAAGTACCCTTGTAGGTGTCGTTGCCAATCTTGATAGTTGCTGTTACAGTACTTTCGGTCTTGGGCGCATCAGCAACCTGCACAGGTACAGGAGCATTTCCCCAGCCGTTCAGCCCTTTGCTCTTGATAGTAGTCGGGAAATCCTTGTAGCAGATATCCAGATCCACATTACCGTTGATGCCAGCGACCTTGCCTTTCTCAGAATGCTGCCAGATGCCGTAAGCACCGCTGTAATTGGTCTGATCGACCCAGTGCGCCAGCCAGATCGTGTACCAGGACTTGATATCATCAGCGGTATGCGTTGTGAGAGACGAAGCAGAGCCGTACAGACCAACAAAATAACCGGCGCTCTCAACCTTTTTGAGGAATGCTCGCATGATATCAGAGACCTGTTTCTTGCCGAGGTCGAACTGCTTCTTTTCCTCAAGATCGAAATAGACGGGCATCTCGAACTGTTTTCCCTTGATAACGGACAGGAAAACATCCGCTTCCTGTTCTGCTTCCTCCGGGGTCATGGCATAGGAATACCAGTACGCACCGATAGGAAGACCGACAGCCTTTGCGCCGGCGTAATTCTGCTCAAACTTCTCGTCCTTCTGCGATGCCAGTCTGCCGTAGCCTGCACGCAGGATAGCGAAATCAATACCGTCAGCCTTGACCTTACCCCAGTCGATATTTCCGTTGTGAACGCTCACATCAATGCCCTTCATGTCCTCACCTCCGAAATACTTGTAGAAATCATCAGTGACCGTGCTGTTGCCGTGGACTTCATCGCCGTACCACTTGCCGTTGGGACGCACATCAACGTGAGTGTACTGGTAAGCGGCGGTGATATTTGCAATGCCCCTGAAACCGATATCCTGCGCCTTGCAACAGACCACCTTGGAGGAAATCGGCTGCCCGTCCTGCCCGTAACAGCAGATGTCAGCGGCATTGCCGAGTGTATGCTGTCCGGTTCCGCTGCCCTTTACTGCCTTATCGTGCGCAGGACAGCGGAAGCCGGAAGTCACAATTATCTTAGAGCAGTTGAGGGCTGCATACAGCTGTTCCAGCTTCTGCACCAGTTCATCGAAGACACTGAACTCGTGCTCATTTCCGCACTTGCAGCGGAACTCTTTTGCATTGAAATGCGGGGAAAGCTGTGTGGTATCATTGAATTCATATTTCTGGATCATAATTCTTTCCTTTCCGCGAAAAATCGCTTGTTTTAGCTTGACTAAAACGGTATACTAATGCTATAATAAGAAAAATGAGTCTCTTTTCAGAATTGTGTTGCTGTGATAAATCAGAATGCGAGGTGATTGCTGTGTCCTATTATGATGAAGACTTTAAGTTGGCCGAAGTCATATCCTTCCTGAAAAACAGAGACTATTCCTCCTTCGACTTCCGCCGCGAATACACCGCCAATGATGCCTTGATTTCTATAAAAGACACAGACGCGCTCCTTACCATCTGCAATGTTCCGGACAATATGATTCCGGAGCAAACAGTCATACAGGTGATAGATGTGCTGGAACATCTGGATGAATGCATCGAACAGGCGTCTGACTGGCTCACATCCCATGAATTCGAACTCGGATTGCAGCACATCAAAAATGACTGGAAACCCGGGGAAGCATGGGTCAGAAGGGTCAAAGCGTTTTGCGAAGAAAAAGAAAGCATACGTGACAGAATGAAAAAAAGATATACGGTATCCGAGATCTGTTTCAGATGGGATGATGACTTCTGGCCGCCTTCTGTTATTAATGAATACTGGCGGGGTCCTGAACCTCCAAAGGGTGCCGATGTTTTTTTCATAGATTTCTGCCACAGAGACTGTGATTCGGGCTTCCGCTTCATGTTCCTTTGCGAGGATCGGAGACTGTATAAGTTCATAATCCATATCCTATGATTGACCGCAGGAACACTTTTCTTAAAATGGCGAAAAATAAAACACGGAGGTGCATGAACAATGCCAAGAAATACTGCAAGCCTGAAAACCGATACTGCAAAGAAAACAACACGCAAGAAAAAAGCCGCTGTTGAAGCAGTCGCTGAGACCACTCCGATTACAGTAGCCGAAGTTGTAGAATCTGTTGCAGAAACAACAGCCGTTGATGCATCTGCTGTCAAAACCCCTGCCAAGAAGCGCGGCAGAAAGCCTTCGGTAAAGAAAGCCGAAGCTGTTGTTGAAACTGCTCCGGTCATCGCAGAACCGATTGCTGAGACTGTCACCGAAGCCCCTGTCGCTGAAACACCCGAAAAGAAAACACACAAGCCCAGAGCGAAGAAGGCTGACAAGAAAGCAGAGCCTGTTCTTATCACCACGCTTCAGCTTGGGAATGCGGAGTTTGACATCAGCGATATCGCAGCAAAGGCATACAAGGCATACAAGTCCACGCATAAGCGTAAGGCTGTAACAGAATTCCGTGTTTATGTCAAGCCCGAAGAGGGAGTGGCATACTTCACTGTCAACGGTGAAGGTTCACCTGATTTCAAGATCAATCTATAATACACCATCTCCTTTATAATGCAGTCGAGCGATCGGCTGCATTACTTTTTTCCGTCTTCAAGATCATCGATCATTTCCTGAATATCATCGTCAATGTGCTGCGCTCTCTTTTGAAGCACCTCGATAGCTTTCTTAATAGCAGGCGGATACGGGATTCCCATGAGACTGGTGTTTTCAATAATAGAAAGCAGTTCATTGACACAGAAGCCAATGCAGGTCGCATCTCGGATATATGTGGTACCGATCATGATATCCATACGGACAGCCACAACCACCATGAGCAGAATGCAGAACTTCTTCGCAAGCCCGACCCAGCCTGCTTTGGAACTCAGTCTGCCGGTCTTGCTGTGCTTGCTTCTGCCCATAGATGCGGTAATCAGTCCGGTTGTGAAGTCGATTGCCATGAAAATGAGGATTGTTGCCAATGCTGAATCCCACCCTCCGAGCAGCGCCGCAAAAAAGCCGCCGATGACCCCGGCGGCAGTACAGATATTTTCTTTCATTCAATCATCCTTTCAAATTGTCACATCTACAACCTTCACAGCGCGGATCATCGGACTGGTATTGTCGGTGATCGCTTTCCATGCAAGGTAATACTCTCCCGAAGGAATGTTACTGCACTCATGCAGTACATTGACATAGTTGCCCACAGTGCCGAGCCAGCCGAACGGAACAGAAATAGCACTATGATTCCGGATAGCCTCATAGATATACCTTGCAGTTTCTGCCGAAGAAAGACCGGCGTTATTTTTCGGAACAAGCCACATCTCACCGATATCCGTAGCACCCGACTTATAGCTCAGCATGATCTTGTTAGAAGAGCTGATGTGAACAGGCTCCACACACATCGTGTAAATGGTCTGCCCCCAGTTGAAGTCCGGCTGATTGTAGTAGATCGCATAGCCGTTCTCTTCGCAGCAGAAATGCTGATAGGATTCTGTGAAGCCTGCAAGGGAGCGATAGCCGTCGTTATAGAAGGTGTAGACCTTTTCGCCGTAATCATGGAGCGCGTCAATGGAAGCCCTGAACAGCGTGACATCCGGCTTTGTCTGCGGGATCTGTAGCACCTTCGGCACGAGTGAGTTCAGCTTTTCAGATTCCGAAGCCTGCACGCCCATTGTGACAAGATTTCGGGCTAAAGCATCCCTCTGCTCATCGAGAGCCGTCAGATAGTTTCCGATACTCATGTCGTCACCTCCACAATATCCGCCAGTGCTGTCTCAACTCCGGAGAGGGCTTCCTCAACAGCAGAAAGCCTTGAGAGAATATCCGAGATACTCGTCCTGCACCCCTGCATATCATAGAGGATCTCAGTCTTGAAGCGCTCAAATACTCCCTCATTGACACCCACACGCTCAGTCAGATTCATGGCTGTAGTATATGCATCGTTCCAGCGAGTGACGTGGGATTCCGTGATACTGTTCAGCGTCGTAAGGTTGTGATGCCAGTGGGCCTGTCCGACAACTGTTGCGATGGATGCGATATCATCAAGCATTTCCTGTGTGATGCCGTCCAGCACTGCCTTGTTTGTATGCGAATGCGACTGTGCGGAGACTTCGCTCAGACCTGTAGACAGCCCATGCAGAGCGCTTGCGGTTGAAGCCTGAAAAGCAGCTTGATCACGCATATACTGTTCTGTGATGGTATCCAGCACATCCTTGTTGTTATGTGTATGCGCAGCAGAACTGATCGGAAGAAGTGCTTCCCGGATATCATGAATATCATAGGTTGTTGCATCCTCAAACTGCTGCAAGCCCTGCAGGTCAGCAAGTAGCGCCGCCGTCAGTGCATTCAGCACATCGAGATTCGCATGGCTGTGCGTACTCGGTCTGAGGTTCTCCACAGCTTCGTTCAATGTCTGAATCTCGTACTGTGTTCTGTCCTCAAACTGCTGCAGGTCGTCAAGCTCCTGCAGAAGTTCAGGTGTGATTGCATCGAGCGTTTCCTTGTTATCGTGGCTGTGTGCCTCTTCTGCAACGGGAGCGATCTCACGCTCGATGATCGTTGTGACCTCAGATGTTTTCGGGTACTCCGACATATCCGGCGTGATGCCGTCCTTGCCCTTCAGACTTTCCAGCCACTCCTCTTCAGTGCCGACATAGCCGTGCTCCACAGCGATTTCATAGGCACTCTTGCCGTCCAGTCCATGCTCTGCATCCTCGATACGCTTCAGAAGCTGCGTATACAGATCAGGTGTTGGCGGGATGGGCGGATCATCACCCTCAAAGCCGGATTCACGAATATTCAGCGTAACCGGAACAGTTGTTGCTCTCACGGTTGTATCGGATTCCGTATCGTAGCCGAATACAGCCATTTTTGCCGCACCTGCGTGAAGCTCCGCAGGCAGATACAAAGTCGTTCCATCCGTGCCGAGCACAACGGAATACACCTCATCACACTGCGAAAACTGCACGACCTTGTGAAAACGCTTCCAATCGCCGTCAAATGTGAATTTGAACTGCACATACTGAATCTGGTGGTCCGCAAGCACTTCACGTTCAATGATCTCAATGCTCTGGTTCTTTACAAGGAATTTCCACATTATTCACGCACCTCCGTCCATTCGTGGGTTTCTGTATCATACTGCATATATCCGTCAAGACAGATGACCCTGTGCATATTACCGGGCGCAGTACTACTATTGCCGTCCCAGTTAGATTCCTTTGTCACTGCTGCCCATTCTGCAAGAGTGCCCTCATAGGTGATCTCCTGAATTGGAGTGTAATTTATCATATGAGCGCAGATCTTTGTTACATTATGGCTCAGAGTAAGGCTCCGAAGCGGTGTGCTAACAAAACAAAAACCCGGAACTATAGCACATTCTACTCTTGCTCTTGAAAGATAAGGGCAGCCCATGAAGATATATGTGCCGAGTGTAGTAAGTGTTTCTGGAAGTGTCACATTCGTAATATGCTGGTCCACAAATGCTTTCTCTCCGATTGCGGTTATATTCGCCGGAATAATAAGCTCGGTTAGTCCGCCGTGTTCGTACATAAAGAATGCACGCTCTCCGATCTCGGTAAGAGTTGTCGGAAAGCTGACAGACTCCATATTTTTACATCGTTCAAAGTTACTCTTACCGATAGCGGTAATGCCTTCGGAAATAACAAGTGAACGGATATTTTCATTCTCCCAGAACGGTGAATCACCAAGTTCATAATCATAGGTCACACCGGTACCATGAAGAAGCAGTTTTCCGTTCTCGTACAGTACATAGTGGATATGCTCGCCGCAGGTACCGATCTCAACGATACCGCCGATGATATCATCGACTTCGGTCTGAAGTGCCTCCACCTGATGACTGAGTTCTGCAATGGTCTGATTGTTCTCCTGAACCTCTGCGATAAGCTGTGCAAGCTGAGACTGCATATCCGTTACTTTGCATTTACCGAGGATGCATTTGCAGTAGCCGCAGACATTCTTGTCCTCTCGATAATCGTACCAGTCACGCTCTGTAAGGTCGGTAGCACCCGGATTCAGACGAACCGCATACATGAGCAGTCTTGTTTTATATTCATCTGTCGGCAGTGACGGCAGGCTCGGATTCTCCGCAGGCGTACCGGGCGTTATCTCAAGAGATACATTTCGTACTGATTCTCCGACATCAAGCAGAATTGCGATCGCCACATAACGCGGTAGCGACTCATCCTGATACTCTGTAAGGTCAATGGTGTAGCGGGAGTCGTTGACGAAATAGTGGCCGTCGATCCATGCTTTGCCTGTGCCGAGCCTGACTTTGAGGCCGGTGTCGGCGGTGGTCAGCTTGAAACACTGCCCATATGTGTCGAGAATACCGTTGCAGATGATGCTACTGAGATACTCTGTGAAGTTCTCTGCCGTATAGGTTCTGTCAAGCCCTTTTGAATTGAAAAAACCGCATGAAAATGCCATAATATCATTCCTTTCTGAATGTCGGTGTCAGGCTTCTGCCGTTCTGATCGAAAGCCTCGATCATGCCGATAAGCTGCACTTTCGGCTGTAGCATACCAAATCGCTTATGCTCGACAGTCACATAATCACCGACGAAATAATCACGGTTGTAGACATATTGCGTGCTATCCGCTGCAATCTCCGACTCCGATGCAGTTTTCGGATCGACCAGCTTTTCAGACCCGCGTGTTTTCAGCAGTGCGATATACTGCCCCTCCGGAATCGGCACTGTTTCACCTTCGACCTGTTCCTCCTCTGAGATGTCCTTTGCATCAACATAAAGCTCGTACCTGTCAAGATAGGTCGGCTCAGTATCCACACAATATGTGGTATTCTTGCGCTCTGCGCCCTCACCGTGACCATAGATGTAGGCGAAGTTGCGAGTAACAGCAGAATCTGAAGCATATGAGAATGACAACAGATTGCTGTAGGCATCGGAGAATATAATGTGCGGATTCTCTTCCTGCAATAGACTGCGGTCTGTGCCTTCTGCGAGATCAAGCACCATTTTATAGGTTTCGCCAACATCCTTCACAAGTCGGATATTTGCAGAGCCGCCGATCTTCTCACAGATCGTGTATACCCATTCCATGAGATTTTCATAGGATACCTGCAGCGTTGCGGTTTGTTCCCAGCAAGCCCCCGATACTGAGCCGAGTGATAAGCCGGGAATGCGACGGTTATCATTGAGAAGTGTATTCTGCCTGACAATATCATGCACAATTTCGCTGTATGCCTTCTGCGCCGTGACATTATATGTCGGGTGAATGATGCGGCGCTCCAGCAGGCACATGAGAAATCTGCCTTTTACGGTCAGATAGTCGCCGTTCTCAGCATCTGTATCAATTTGAACGGAATCAATAATGCCGAAATGCTGACTGTCATCATCCCTGCCGACAATTCTGCCTGTCTGGAAGATTGATAGATTCTCCGGATTGGCGGCGATATACACTTCAAAGCAGCCGCACTGATAATACTCAATATCCCACAGTAGCGAGGAAAAACTGTCACACACTGCTTCGAGTGTGATCGTTAGGCTGTCTGCCTCAGCGTCCATTCTGTATACTTCAATCTGCATATATCACACTCCAAGATAAGCATTTGTGTGTACGATCGTCACTTTCAGATTTTGCAGTCCGGTACCGCGCAGATAAAAGCGGTTTTTGCCTTCACGCAGCGTCAGCCATGTTGAACCGGAAACAAGACGGTTGATGATATTCGTCTTAACGCCGCCTCTGTCAAGCGTGACCGTCTTATGACCTGTCTTTGTTGTAACAGTAATGATATCACCTGCGAGAATATCGCCCGTGATCTGCAAATATTCATCGGTATCCGCATTGTACAGCGTGGGTGATCTTGCATCTTCGAGGGCTTCAATCTGCAAAGTAAAGCCTATCTCGTCACCATCGTTGATGATCTCCATGATGTTTTGTGTATTGTATTTGCCCAGTACAAATGGCTCCGGGTTGCTCTCGGTCGGAAACGGGAATGTGAAAGCGCCAGTGATCTGGCTGTAATATGCCATGACGGATTCCGTGGAGTACCAGTAGATGTCCGGGCAGAGTATGGATATCTGTCCAGTGACAAGCTGCTCAAAGTTGCTGACCTCGCAAGTTTCCACATAGCCCTCGGTGAAAACATCTATGCCTGCCGTCTTGTAGTAGACCTTGACATATCGGCTCGGTTTCACCACCTTGTATAGCTGATGTCGGCGGCCTTCTACGCCCACACCTCGCATCTCAAAGTGAATGACCACATTACGCTTCTCGATGAAGGCGTTGTTCAGATAACTGCCGTCCATACCTGCGTAGGAGGAGGTGCTGATCGTGCCGGGCGGCGGAGAAAGCCCCTCGATCTTTGAGGTCATATATTGGTTTGCGGTCGCCGTCATGTTGATCTGGACTCCGGCTGCATTTTCTAATATAAGGCTGAAAAACATGATAAGCACCCCCCTTGTTTTTTCTATGGGATTGATGTATAATACTTATATAAAAGTCTGAGAGGAGTTAAGTATGAAACAGATTCAGATTGGCGATTACTTATTTATGTCTTGTGATGAAAAAGATAAAAAGAACATTGTAAATGATTTCATAAAGAATGAAAGTGTGACTTTCCTCGAATACTATCAGTTTTTGCTAAATGGAGGATTTGATGAACTTGAAAAGCAACTGTTTGAACACTTTAAAATCAAAAAGTGGCCTTCAATAACGAATGACGATATTATTTGTAGCATTCTCCCTAAATCAGAACCTGATCGAATTAATAAAAGAAAAAAGAAAGACTATTATATAGCAAATGCATACTGTGCATTTGATGTGTTAAAACAGATATACAGTTTGGAATTATATAACCAATTGAAAAATATATCATCAACATACTATTTTACATACTATCTTATTCTAAAAAACATCATGATGGATATAGATCAGCTTAAAAATTTATATAGTAATTTAATTGAAAACGACTTCAGATATCCAGCTTCTGTAAATAGACCCATACATACAATGGAACTACACAATGTTCTACGCCAAGCTGTATACGGAAACATCTCTTTTCATTCATTTGCTGATTATGAAACCGCTGCACCTATTGCTGTAATTAGACAAATTATTGAATTGCGTATTCGGAGAGCAATCGGTGTTCTGGGCTATATTGATGAATCGAGTAATAACATCTATCCTTTGAAAATGACAAAGGTATTTGAAATAATTAAACAGTATCCAGATATTATATTTCCAAATCACTTGACTTATCTTGAGCGAATATATCAATGGAGTAATTTGTACATCCATTCTGGCAAAGGAGATTTTGCTTGGATTACGTTTTTCCTTGAGAAATATTTGCGCCCATTAAGTTTTGGAGACAGAAAAAAAGATGGGAACTGGAGCTTTAAAAATGCTATTACCGTAACCAAAGAAACATTAGATAATATTAAACAAGATATACAGAATCTGAATCCAAACCTTCAGCTATTAACGTGTGATCCTGAATGTGAACTTACTGAAAGACAGGATTAAAAAAACATCTCCTCAAGAGCAACGCTCAATTATTAAAGTGTTGAGCGTTGCTTGTGAAGAAGATATTTTTATATATTAAGTGCATTCCGCGTCTGACGATAGATTTCCAGCCGTGACAGCGATTTCGGACTATTATTGGTCTGATTCACTGTGCGGCTGTTGTCGTTATTGTAGTTGTTCACCACAGTTGTGCCGCCCGCGCCTACCATTGCGCCGGTCACACCGGACATATCCACATTGAAGTCAGAATTCATCGCAATGGCCATAGCGTCCGCCACACCGGAGATTGCCTTCTCGACATATTTCTTGCTCTTGTTGATACCCTGTGCAAGCCCCTTCATGAAGTCCGGCATCCAGCTTTCAAACTCCGTCAGAGGTCCCTTATCAGGAACGGAGAAATGCAGATAATCGCTGATCGCTCGTGCCACATCCGCAACAGTGTTGATGAGATTGCCGAGCATATAGTTCAGACCGTTGATAAGGTTCTGCATGAGGTCGCGTCCCCACGACCATGAACTGTTGACCTTGTCCATGACCGCATCATATACAGCCCTCATTGCATTTGTGACTGCATCACGCACGCCGCCAAGCCGATCACCGATACCGTTCCGGATATTATCCCAGATAGACAGCACAGCGTCCTTTACCTGATTCATTGGATTTCTCACGATATCCGGCATCGCGTTCCATACAGACTGCACCACGGTTCTGATCGCATTCAGCGCAGTATTCACTACATCCTTCGCAGCATTCCATGTTGTAGAGATCATATTTTTGATGTCAAGCTGTCCGGTATTGATGAGCGTTTTCATTGCTGTCCAGACCGCAGTCACGATCTTTTTGATCCCATCCAGTGCTGCCTCAATAACAGATACAGCCGCTTTCCATGTTGTGGTGATGACCTTTTTGATGCTGTCGAGCGCATTTTCAACCACGGAAACAATGGCCTTCCATCCGCCTGTGATACCGATTTTGATCTGCGACATGGTCGCATCAATTGCTGTATTCGCATTTGCCCAGACGTTTTTTACAGTATCAAAGACCTGTTCCATGAACCCCTGCACTGCAGTGACAACATTGGACAGAGCATTTCTGATAACAGTGCTGATCGTTTCTGCAAGATTGCCTGCAAAGCCATTGATTGCATCGCCAACAACACCAGCGTTCTGGTTGATACCGTCTGCAAGTCCCTGCATGAAGTCAGGCATCCAGCTCTCGAAATCAGCCAGAGGTCCTTCATCCGGTACCGAGAAGTGCAGGAAAGACTTGATCTTATCTGCAACGCCCTTTACAGCGTCTGCAACCTTGCCTATACAGTTTTTAATACCGCTGACAATGTTGTTGATGATATCCGCGCCCCACTGAAATGCCTGAGAGCCGAGATTTTTAATGAAGTTTACTGCCGCATTGAAGCCGTTGACAATCGTATCCTTGATGGCTGTGATCTTTTCGGTGACCGCTGATTTCACACTGTTCCAGATATTGGAGACAGTGTTTTTTATTGCGTTCATGACTGTGCTGACTGTATTTTTGATGCCGTTCCAGATGTTGGATACCGTAGAGGAAATAGCGTTCAGGACGCTGCCGACAAATCCGCTGATCGCATTCCATACAGCCGATACGACTGCATGAATCGCATTCAGCGTATTGGTGATGTGATTCTTAATGCTCTCCCAGATAGAGGAGATCACTGACCAGATTGCATTCAGAATACTGGAGATGAAGCCGGAGATCGCATTCCATACGGTAGAGATCACATTGGAAATGGTATCCATTACCGTGCTGACAGTGGTAGAGATCGCATTCCAGATCGTTTCAAAAAATGTCTTGATGCCCTCTAGAACGATTGTCACAACAGCTTTTATCGTCTCCCATGTTGTAGTGATCTTTTCGTGAATCCAGTCCATAACACGGGAGATGATCACATGGATCGCTTCAAAAATCGTCTCGAACAGATACCTGAATGCCTCCAGCAGCGGAGAGATAAAGTCGTAAATGGTCTGCCATACAGTTGTGATAACCGACCAGATCGCATTCAGCACCGTGCTGATCGCTGTATGAATCGCGTTCCAAACGACAGTGATAACAGTTTGGATGAGGTTGATTTTCTCTGCGACGCTGTTGTAAATTGCAGTCCAGATACCGACAAAGAAATTCTTGATACCCGTCCAGATAGTTGTGAAAAAGTTCTTGATCGCATTGAGGACTGTGCTTACGAAGTTCTTTATACCGTTCCAGATGTTCACAAAGAAGTTCTTGATGCTCGTCCAGACGCCTACCCAGAAGTCCTTTACTTCACCAAGATCTGTACCGAAAATACCGCAGAGCATATTCAGCGCATTTTTCAGCGTATCCTTGATGAAATTCCATACCGCTACGAAAATACCCTTAATACCGTTCCATACCTTATCCCAGTCTCCCGTGAAGATGCCGACGAAAACATCCAGAACACTCAGGATGATGTCTGTCACGGCCTTGAAGATATTCGCGATCTGCTGGAACTGCCCCTCAAAGATCGGTTTCAGGAACTTGCAGAGACCGTCCCATACAGCCTTGATGATCTCGGTGATGTTTTTGAAATCGAAGCCCAGCGCATTGATACGGTCAACGATACCCTGACAGAAGCCGGAAAAGATACTTTTGATCTGTTCCCAGATCGCAGTGATCTTGTTTCGGAAGTCCTCATTTGTTTTCCATAGATGCACAAAAGCCGCTACCAGAGCGGCGATGACCGCAATGACAGCGACTACGGGTGCGGATATACCGCCGATAGCTGCGCCGAAGGATGAAAATGCTGCTTTTGCGCCTGCGATCATGGAAGGCAGGTTTGCTACAAGCTGCATCAGCTTGCCGACACCGACCATTGTTTTGCCGATGACGAGAAGCAGCGGCCCCAGTGCCGCCGCCACAAGAGCGATTTTCACGATAGTCTCCTTCGTTGCCGGAGACATCGCATTGAATTTATCAATAAGTCCCTGAATACGGGTAACAATAGACCTGATTGCAGGCATCAGGATCTCACCGAAGCTGATTGCAAGCTCCTGCAACTGAGATTTCAGGATGGTCATCTGTCCGGCAAGGTTGTCCTGCATGGTGTCTGCCATGCCCTTCGCAGAACCTTCACAGCCGTAAATGGCAGTAGAGAGCTTGTTATAGTCCTCCTCACTGGCATTGATGATCGCAAGCATACCCGCCATATTCTGCTTACCGAAGATAGCGGCAGCCGCCTGCATCTGCTCTGCCTGTGCAAGGCCCTCTGTTGTTGTTGACAGTTCTGCAACAATATCATCGAAATCACGGGCATTTCCCTCGGCGTCTGTCAATTCCACATTGACCTTGCCCATTTTCTCGCGGAGCATACCCATGATATCTCCGAGCGAACGCATATTGCCGTCTGCATCGGTCATGAGTGTATTTGCCCCGGCGATCTCTTTGGAGACACCTTCCTGTTCTTTTGCAAGTGCCTCCTGCGCACGGGCAAGTTTCAGCTGTGCTTTTTCGTAGTTATTGCTTGCAAGCTGTGCCTGCGAACTGCCCTCGCCGTACTTGCTGATCGCATCGTTCAGTTTGATCTGTGCATTGTCAAGGGAGATAGTCGCATCCTCTACAGCCTGTTCAGCTTTCTCAACCTTTGCAAAGTCGATTTTCTGAATGGTCTCAGTGCTGATAAAGCCGAGCTGCTGCATTGCTGCCGCCTGCTGTTTGGTCGGTTTTGTGAGGTTTACAAGTGCGTTTTTCAAGCTGTTACCGGCCTGAGAGCCTTTGATACCTGAATTAGCCATGAGTCCGAGAGCAATAGATAAGTCCTCCGCACTCGCTCCCATTGAACCGGCAATCGGAGCAACATATTTGAAGGATTCGCCCATGAGAGACACATTCGTGTTGGCGTTACTCGATGCTGCCGCGAGGATATCTGCGAAGTGCGCAGAATCATCCGCGCTCATACCAAGAGCCGTCAGAGCGTCCGTAACAATATCCGATGTCGTTGCAAGGTCTTCACCGGAAGCTGCAGCGAGGTTCATAATACCCTCGACACCGTTCAGCATATCCTCGGTTTTCCAGCCCGCCATTGCCATATAGTTCATGGCATCAGCGGCTTCCGATGCTGAGAATTTCGTCTGACTGCCCATCTCCCGGGCCTTATCTCTCAGTGCCTGAAGATCCTCACCGGTCGCACCGGATACAGCGGAGACCTTGCTCATGGATGCATCAAAATCCGCTGTAGTTTTTACAGCGGCAGTTCCGAGTCCGAGGATCGGTACAGTCACATATTTTGTCAGGTTCGTACCGACCGTTGCGATCTTGTCGCCGACCTTTTCAATAGATGCTCCCGCTTCACCGATTTTTACAAGTGCCGTCTGAGAATTTGCAGCTTCCTGCTGCAGATTTCGCAGTTCCTGTTCCGTATCGACAATTTCACGCTGAAGGGCGTCGTACTGCTCAGGCGGAATCGGATGTCCGAATTCATCGGAGACATCCTTTGCCTGCTGTTTCAAGCCGTTCAGCTCATCGGTGGTCTGCTTGATCTCACTTTGCAGGGCATCATATTTCTCCTGCGAAATTTCACCGCGGGAAAGCTGTTCATCGGCGATGCGGCTCTGCTCCTTCAGTTCCCGGAGCTTTGTCTCAGTCTCACCGATCTTCTGCTTGATAGGGTCGTATTTTGCCTTCCACGCATCGTAATTGTCTTTGGTTTTGGCAGCCTGTTCGCTGGCTTTTTTCAGTGTTTCGAGCTTGTCACTGGTCGATGATACGGCATCGGCAAGCAATCGCTGTTTCTGCGACAGCAGTTCCGTATTGGTAGGGTCGAGCTTCAGCAGCTTTTCGACATCCTTGAGCTGTGTCTGCGTGTTTTTGATATTCTTATTGACACCTTCAAGGGCTTTGCTGAGTTTCGTGGTATCGCCGCCGATCTCAACGGTGATGCCCTTGATTCTGTTTGCCATGCGGATCACCTGCCTTTCGCATGGGTATATTCAAGCATTAAAAATGTGCTGTTATTGTTTCATCAGCCTGAATGTTTCTGACAGGCTTTTGTGTTTCAGCTTCCTCGGCTCAAACCCGATCACATCGAAAAACAGGTGCATAACAGCACCGCCGAAAAATACAGAAATGAGTGTACCAATACCAACCGAGCCGCCGAGTAACCACCCAGCAAATGTGATAACTGCCCACAGTAGTATCTCAACCACCCCGATCGGTATCTTCGGCATTCGTTTCCCGATAGCAATCAGCAGCCCGTCCTTCGGACCACAGCCCTGTTCTGCTGACATATACAGATACATTCCGAGTGAGATAAACAGAAATCCGAACAGCATCAGTACGATACCCAGCCAAATGCTGTGATTCTCAGGATATGGGGAATAATCGTTCAATAGCTGTGTCAGGTTCCCGGTTATAACAGCATCCAGTATTGTCGCAGACCCGATACGCTCCAAGAAAAGAAGCTGTATCAGAACCGCAGTCACAGAGATCAGCACCATAGAACTGCCGTAGTTCAGCGGTGTATGCTGTGCGATACCCATGCCGAGGCAGTCCCAAGGTGCCAGACCAATGTTTGCGGCTATCGTCAGATGCACACCGAAGGAGTAAACGGCAAGCCCGAATAAGATCCGCAGCCAGCCGGAAACGATGTGCTTTTTAGAAGGCATCGAAGTTTTCCTGCGTTGCCTTGATCGGGTAATCATAATCGTCATTATCCTTTTCAATGAACATTTCGTTGACCATCCCGATAGTGAGCAGATCAAGGTCGGAAAGACTCAGCCCGATCTGCACACATCGGAGAAGGAACAGCGGCGTTGTCATCTCGCGGTCAACTGGGCGAGACTTTTTTTTGACTCTGCCTGCGTCTCCAGATTCACGCCCCAGAGTTCAAAGAGCTGCGGCAGCACTTCGTAGATTGAGAAGGTGTTGAACTGCTCCAACCACTCATCCGGGCTGTCCGGAACGCCCTCCGGGTCAGCGTGCTTTGCCATAGTCCAGGCGATATTCTCGAACACCTCAAGGCTCTCGATACCGAGACCGGAATTCTCCTCATCGCTCTCGTCAACCGAATCCTTCAGCGCAGAGAAATCCTTGAAGATGTCCTTGCGGAACTTTGCACGGTAAAGGCGAGGCAGTGTAGCACTCGCCTTGAAAGGAACCTCGATGCCGTCAACAGTAATTGTTTTTCTGATAGCCATATACTTTCCTCCGAATCAGTCAGTAGTAGTGGATGCGGCTGTGCTGCCGCCCTTTGTGGTACTTGCGGAACGTGTATTGGTGCTGTTGTTGGTAGTAGCCGCTGTCGGGATATAGACGGTGTTGTACCAGTTGTTGTAGGTGGTCTCATCTGTGCTTTCACAGGTCTTGGACTTTACCAGACCGGAAGGCAGCGCAGAAGCCTTCAGCGACAGTGTCTCTGTCTTGACTTCCTTGCTCTCCTCAGTGGTCTGACCTTCAGTTGCAGGACGGGATGCAGAGCAGCAGTACAGCACATGACGAATGTGATTTTTGTCTCCGTCAAACTCGAACAGGAGTGCGAACTGCGATGTCTCCGCATCGTTGCGCTCCACGAGAACGCCCTTGCTGTCGAGCTGTTCGCCGAGGATATCGGTTGCGAAATCGGTGGTGATGAGCGCGATTTCGAGGTCACCCTCATAGCCTGCGTTGTTGTTGATAACGTAGTAAACGGTGTTGTCGGCGTAGAAATTGTCGTTCTCGCCGTTTGCGTCAATGCTCAGCGAGACTGCACCGGGCAGACGGACAGGCGTTGCAAATGTCGGCACACCGTCATCGCTCCACGCTGTGATCTTTGCCCAGTGAACCTTGTTCAGACCGAACTTGACCTTGTTTTTCTTCAGAGCCATATTCATACCTCCAATGTGTACAGGACCTCATAGAGCCGTTCGCTCTCGATCCATGTTTCAGATTTTGTATAATAAATATTGTGCTGATGCAGTACTTCCTCTACACGCTCCTCCGCATCCGGGGATTTTTCATCGGTGTACAGTTCAATATGCAGCCGCTTGAAGCTGACATACATCAGATTATCCGCACTGAATGTATTTTCACCGGGAGACAGAAACAGCGTGAACGGAGGATCTGGGCTTTCACCCTCTGCGAAATGATGATACGCAAAGGGCAGCCCGATCTCCTGCATCATCTCGGAAATTTCTTCGTAGGTCACGATAACTCCTTTTTAATGAGCGTTTCGAGCATATCCGCACCGTTTGCTTCGGCAGGAGCGATATGCGGGATAGCCGCCACACGTCCGCCGCCGCGCTTTGCATGACCGTGTTCGAGGAGATGTGCGATCTGATAGCGGTCTTTGCTGTGGACGGTCATTTCCAGTGTGTGGCTGTTTTCCTTCGTTTTCTTCGCTGTCCAGCTTCGCTTGTAGCGCCCGGACTTCACAGGGGCGTTGGCAGAGATCTCGTTTTTGACCGCTGTTGCCGTTTTTCTCACAGCGCGTTTCATGCCCGCATCTGCAAGCTCCGCATATTCCGTCAGTCCCTTCATGACCTCCGATGCCAGATCGTCAATAGATGTCATCCTTCGCACCTGCCTTTCTGGATTCGCAGATCAGCTTCATATAGTCCTGCGTCTGATAATTCGGCACAATGCCCTTGATGTCATAGTCAATACCTTCAAAGCGGATGCGGTATACGGTAGAAGCCATCTTTTTTGTCTGCGGGGTCTGACGGATAATGACCTCCAGCTTTTGTATCTCTCTGGTCACTCCGGTATTTGTTTCCTCAGCTGCACCGCCCACGGTATTGGATACCGTCACGGAAGCCCAGAGGGAGAACACCTCCTCCCACCGGGCTTTGTGATTTCCGATCGCATCTTTTTTGACATGATTTTCGAGGACGGCGATCCGCTGATTCAGTTTTCCAATCTCCATCAGACCACGCCCTCTCTTTGTGCGAATAATAGCGCCCTGAGTGTCAGTGTCAGTGCATGATAATCTGCAGTATTGCGGTTTTCATAGAGGTAAGATACAGTATACAGCATAGCCTGCCGGGAGGTTTCCTCATTTTCCGCTAACTGTTTTTCGGTCATGCGTCCCACATCCATCACGAGCCGCTGCGCCGTATCGATCAGAGTGAGGATGAGCTTGTCATCCTCACAGTGGTCAACACGGAGGTAGTTTTTTGTTTCAGGCAGTGAGATCAGATTCACTTATCTGCCCTCCGTTCTTATCAGCCGTTGCCGCCGGTATTACCGCCGGTTGTACCGCCGCCGGTGGTGTTGGACTTCGTACCTGCCATCTTCAGCACCTTCACGGACTCCGGCAGGATCAGACGACCGTCCACACGCTGTGTGGTAAGGAAGCCGACCTGATCGGTGCGGGCATACAGCTCGTTCAGACGGCGGAAGGTGCGGTTCTGACGGTCTGCCACCCAGTAATTCTTCATGTCACCGAAGAGAAGCACACGCTCGCCCTTGGCGATACCGGGCATGAAAGAGCTGGTGCGGATCGGTCTGCCGAGCAGAGTGTCCGGCTTTGCGATGTCGAGGGACGGCTTCCAGAGGTAGTTGTCGTTCTTGTCCTTCAGCTTCATGAGCTGAAGCAGGATTGTCTCATTGCAGACGAACTGTGCGTTTCTGCGGTAGGGAGACTTCAGGCTGTAGTAGAGATCAAAGATCTCATCGAAGGTGATCGCTGTCTGCGAAGCGGCAGTCACGCCAAGCTCTGCACCGCCGGTCTCATCGAGGATACCGAGGGGCTTCTTGTCGCCGTCACCGGTGAAGAATGCACGCTCCTCGGCATTGCCCATTGCAACACCGAAACGTGCAGCGATATACGATGCGAGGTCAAAGGCGGAGTCGTGCAGAAGCTCGTTGCTGATCTTGATCATCGTGCCGAGCTTGTATGCGGAGAGGGTCGTCTGACCGAAACGTGTATCGGTCTCCGGGATCTCCTCACCCTCATCGATCCACTGTGCCTCCATCGTATCGTTCGCAATCGGGATCTTACGGGTGCCGGAATTGGTCTTGATGACCGTTGCCATCTGACGGAAGATGTTGTTCTCTTCCAGTGCCTGAATCAGTCTGCGCTCGAACTCGTCCGGCACAGTGTAGCCGCCCTCGGTGTCCTCACCGACAGAGAGTGCGTTGCGGACTGCAAGCTGATCGCCCTTGTTGCGGATCATATCCCAGAAGGCAGACTTGTACTCGTCAGTCGCGGTCGGGTTGGTGGGCGGCGTATTCTTTGTGCAGGGAGCGTTGGTGACGGGCTTGGAGGTCGGTGCGGAAAGTGCCGCATCGAGGGCTGCCTGCTGCTCAAGGCGCTCGATCTCTGCGCCCAGCGCCTGCACCTCACCGGCCATTTTGTTGTACTGCTCCACTGCGGAAGCCTCCACGAGACCGTTCTCACCACGGTGCTTTTCGAGGAATGCCTTTGTCTGCTCCCACAGGGTATTACGCTTGCTGCGAAGTTCCATGATCTTGCTCATATCTTTTCTCCGTTTCTGCCGGATATCTCCGGCTGTCATAAAAATACAGCCTGCTTATCTCAGAAAAGCAAGCTGCTGTTTCAAAATCTCATACGGCATAGCGCCGTCAGCGGTTTTGCCGTCCATACCGATCACAGGTATTTCCGGCACTGTAACTGTCGGTACGGTCAGCTCTTCCTCGGAAGGTTTCTGTGCATCATCTGCCTTGCCGTCATCGGACGGCTCTGCGCCTCCCGGTGCTGCGGAAGCGGTGATCTTTCCCAGAATGGTCTGTCCCATGACACGGGTACTGTACTCCCAAAGGGCATCGCCGGTGTCCAGCTTGAACGGCTTCTTTTCGGTCTCTTTCTTTTCATCGCCCTCATCGTCACCGCCTTCCTTATCGGGCTTGTCAGGCTCGTCCGGATCGTCAGGATCATCCTCCTTCTTGTCCGGTTCGGGCTTTTCGTCAAAGAGGATCTCATCAGCAAAGCCCAGCTCGACCGCCTTTTTCGCATTGATCCATGTCTCATCGGACATGAGTTTGCTGATGCGGTTTCGGGAAAGACCCGTCTTTGCGGCATATGCGTTGATGATGCTTTCTTTGACCTCGTTCAACGTTGCAATTGCTTTTTCCATGTCCTTTGCATTGCCGAAAGCAATGGTGGACGGGTCATGGATCATGAGAAGTGCGGTGGGAGACATCTGCACGGTATTGCCTGCCATAGCGATCACACTTGCCGCTGATGCAGCGATGCTTGCGATTCTGACAGTGACATTGTGCGGATAGTCACGGATCATTGTGTAGATCTCTGCAGCGGCGAAGACGTTGCCGCCCGGTGAATTGATCCAGAGTGTGAGGTCGCCGTCCTCGGTATACAGCTCATCTCTGAAATCCTGCGGCGTGATCTCATCGCCCCAGAACGAATCCGAGTCGATCGGTCCCTCCAGGCGGAGCACTCTACCGCCGCTGTCATCGTGAATATAGTCCCAGAATTTCGGCATTTACATCCCTCCGTTTCGTACTTTCTTCCTGCGCCTTTTCCGCAGGAATCTGTCATCGGTCGATTCTTCATCCGGTTCGTCCTGTTCCTCTGTATCTGTCTGCTCCGGCTCGTCCAGGTCGTAGGCGGCACCTGCATCCTGCAGCTTGTTATAGCTGCCGTTGAGGTAATAATCATCACCGCCGAGATCGTGCGGAATAAGATCCATGTTTTCAAGCCTGCGCACATCATTCGGGCTCATAAAGCCGTTACCGACACCGATCGCATAAGCGTTCATTCTGCTCTGATAATCGCCGCGCATCAGGCCGTCCACATTGAATTTCGGGAAATATACATCCTGTTCCTCCTCCAGCAGAAGGTCTTTGATGATGCCTTTTTCAATGCGGATGATCCACGGCATGAGCGAATACTGCACAAATGCGATGCCCTGATGCTCGATGTTATTGAAGGTGCTGCGCTTCAGGTCCTGTACCAGATGGGGCGGCACCTGAAACATTCGGCAGATCTCTTCCACATCAAATTCTCTTGTGGATAGGAACTGCGAATCCTCCGGCGGCAGCGAGATCGGTTTATACTGCATTCCTTCTTCTAGGACTGCGATGCGGTGCGCATTGCGGGAACCGCCGTACACCCTCGTCCAGTTCTCACGGATCTTTTCCGGATTTTTCAGCACGCCCGGATGTTCCAGAACACCGGCAGGCTGCGCTCCGTTTTTGAAGAAGGCGCTGCCGTAACGCTCCACCGCCATTGCTGCGCCCAGCGCATTTTTCATCATGGCAATGGGTGAAAATCCCACAAGTCCGTTGAATCCCAGACCGGGAATGTGAAGAATCTCGTCCCGCTGAAAAATGATATCCTTGTCATGCTCACCGGGCTTTTCGTCGGTGTATGCATGGTAGGTGTAAAACAAGTCGCCGCTTTTCGGGTCGCGGTCGATCTCCATGTTTTCCGGAAGCAGCGGATACAGACCGAGGATCTCGTTCTTACCGTCCCGGACGATCTGTGCGTATGCGTTGCCCCAGAGCAGCAAATGACACATCAGCGCCTCCCAGAATGAAAATGAACTCATTTCGGGATTCGGCTGCCGGTAGAGTATCTTATACAGCGGATGATCGGTAGCGCGTTCCTTATCCTCTCCGGCACCTGTATATCTGTACAGATGCAGCGGAAGCCCTGCGATAGTATTTGACAGCAGTCTCACACAGGCATAAACGGTCACGATTTGCATTGCCGTTCGTTCATCGACACGCTCTCCGCTGTGCGTCATTCCGAAAACAAACAGATTACCGGAATCGCGGACATTGTCCCGGATATCCGGCAATGACGGTGCATCTCTCGGCTTGTTGATGCCAAGCCAGCTTAATAAGCCCATAAATATTACCTCCTACAGAACGATCAGGTCATGATCGGGTTCGTCATAGACACTGCCCTGCATTTCATGGCGGATCACTCTGTCGAGTGCCATGATCCATGCGACAATGCCGTCGATTTTCTCAGTACTTTTCTTTTTGCTCGGTTTGATATTCTCCGCCGCATCAATTTCAGCGACCACATTTCCTGCCATCCATCTGAGAACGGGATTGCCGCCGTGAACGAACATACCTTCGAGTATGAGCTTGTACAGCTCCTTCATCGGCGGTGACATATCCTTGAAGCCCATGCCCATCGGAACAACGGTAAATCCGTCTCCCTCAAGGTCTGTGATCAGCTGTGTAGCGTTCCATCGGTCGGCTGCGATCTCCTTAATGTTATACATGGTGTGCAGTTCGTTGATCGTTTTACGAACAAAGTTATAGTCCACCACATTGCCCTCTGTGATATGAAAAAGTCCCATGCGCTCCCAGACATCGTAGGGAACATGATCTCGCCGCACACGCAGGTCAAGCGTTTCTCTCGGCAGCCAGAAGTGTGGGACAACGATGTATTTTTCGCCCTCTGTCAACGGCGGGAACACCAGAACAAAAGCGGTGATATCCGATGTGCTGGAAAGGTCCAGTCCCGCATAGCACTCTCTGCCTCGTAGCTTTTCAAGGTCGATCGGTAGATTTCCTCTGTCGTAGATATGCTCCGGGATCCATGCGACCGCACTGCCGACCCACTGGTCGAGTCTAAGCTGACGGAATACATTTTCTTCAGCAGGATTTGTCAGCGCCTCACGGTGCGCATCACGGACACGGTCAATGGTGATCGTATGCCCGAGAGACGGATTTGCTTTGTACCATGATTCCTCGGCGTTCCAGTCGTCATCATCGTTCAAGCCATATATAACAGGATAGAAGGAAGGGTCGATGCGTCTGCCGTCCAGAATATCTTTTGCTTTGGTGTGGTATTCGTAGCAGATGCTGTTGCGGTCAGTGCCGGCGGTGGTAATAAGGAAGTACAGCGGCTGTGTTCGTGCGTCGCCGGAGCCCTTTGTGAGAACATCCACAAGGCTACGGTTCGGCTGCGCGTGAAGCTCGTCAAGTACCAGACCGGATACATTCAGACCGTGCTTTGTGCCGACTTCAGCCGAAAGCACCTGATAGAATCCCACATTGCTGTAGTTCACCAGTCGTTTTGTCGCCGCCATGATCTTGGAGCGTTTCAGAAGCGCCGGCGTCATTTCCACCATGCGCTTTGCAACGTCAAAAACGATGGAAGCCTGCTGCCGGTCAGCGGCAGCACCATAGACTTCGGCGGACGGCTCGTTGTCGGCGTACAGCAGATACAGTGCAATTGCCGCTGCAAGCTCCGATTTTCCGTTTTTCTTCGGAATCTCAACATATGCTGTACGGAATTGCCGGGTGTCGTCTTCTTTTACAACACCGAAAATATCCCGGATGATCTGCTCCTGCCACGGCAGCAGCCAGAACGGTTTGCCCGCCCATCTGCCCTTGGTGTGGCAGAGGTTTTCTATAAAGCGAACAGCCCTGTCCGCTTTTGCCGCATCGTAATGGGAGTCCGGCAGCATGAAGCGGGTGGGCTGATAATCGGTGAGTTTCGGATAATTCGCAGGTCTTTCTCTTGCTTTTGCTGTTCTTGCCATCAGCCGCCTCCCAGAAGTGCATCCATATCGTCAACGGCGGCGTCCTTCATATCTGCACCGGCAGTGATACGGCTTCTTGCTGCCGGAGTCAGTCCGAACTGTTCTGCGATCTTGTTCATGATCTTCAGATAGGTCTGCGCAATGCTGACCTGCGGGACCTGCTGCCAGTAGCCGGATTTTGTTTTTACGATCGTGCCGTGCTGCGTCATGAATTCCTCGGCTTCCTTCCAACGGGCGTATGCCTGACAATAGGATGCGAATGCCGCCTGATCGACCTCGGTCAGCACACCGATCGCTTCAAGCTGTTTGGATAGCCTGCGCCATTCCTTTTTTGCTTCGGGCTCCAGCCACTTCGGACAGGGCGGTGCTTTTTTCACAGGCTTTGGTTCAGCCTCATTCAGCGGACGCTTGCCCGGATTGCCTTCCAGCTCTTTGATCGCAGTGGGTTTTGGTTTTCTGCCTCTCTGAGCCATCCGCATCACTCCTTCCTGTAAAAATGTGCATAAAGAAAAGAGCCTGCATTTGCAAGCCCTTTCTATGTATGTTTGCTGCCTTTAGTTGTACTCATGCATCAGGATCGCCAGCGCCATTTCTGCGGCTTCGTTCTGGGGCGGAACATCTTCGCCCCGGTCGTAGTTGTAAATGACCTTGCCCTCGACCTTCAGTGTCAGTTTGCTGATCCTGCCGCCCTCGATTCCGTACTGGCTGCCCTCGTCGTAGGCTTTCACCCAGTAGTGAACCACCGTGTACTTTCCGTTGTCATTCGGGACTCCGATCGTACCTTCATGCCACATAATGTTTTCCTCCGTATTTTCGTAGTTTTCGGCTCGGTTTCCCGTTCCGTTGTACACATATTAACTCTAAACATTGAATATATCAAGTGTGAGTAATAACAATGATCTCTGCGGTAGTTTCCGCTTGTTTGTGTACTTTACGCCCGCCCACAGGAGACGTGTAAACGTACTGTTTGGGGCTTGTATTTTCAGTCGAATAATGATATACTGTTAATGTGAGGTTATCATCTCACATATATGAGATGGTAGGCTCGTATCCCCCACAGTTATTGGGGGTAAAACTAAAGTTTTCTATTAATCTGAGATGATTTTGCTCACATTTGAGTTGGTGGTATTAATTATGGATAATATGTATTGGCCGGTATATAAAAATATCGAAAGAGAGTTTTTAAAAATTGCTGAATATATTAATATTTGTGACGAGCAGTTGAAAGTATATTCGTTTCATATTGCTGATTTAATTATTAGATGCGCAATTGAAATAGAGGCTATTTCAAAAGAATTATATAAAAGATTGGGCGGAAATATGAACCCAGTAGATGAGAATGGAAAAACAAGAGACTTATATTTTGATACGGATTGTTTAGGACTCTTAGAAGAAAAATGGGGCATCAGTAAAAAGAAGGTAAAAGTCTCTGCATTAGAAGTGTTTTTGACTAGAGAAGAAAATATAATTCTTACTCCTTTGAAAAAATCGAATAAGAGGGGATCAAGTGGCTCACAATGGAAAAAGGCGTATCAAGCATTAAAGCATGACAGGCGAAATTCACTAAAATGCGCAACTATTGAAAATTTAATTTCTTCAATGGCTGCCTTATTTATTCTTAATTTGTATTATAAAGATGAGACATCTGATCTTGGAAGATTATATATGAATGATAGAACATTTGATAGTAGAGCCGGCTCAGACATCTTTAATGCATATGTAGTATCTGCAACGACTTTAAGAATGGAACTAGAAATGGATGATTTAAATATAATAAATATAGATGAAGAAAAGAGGAAAGAATCCATTTTTATTATAAAATACACTGACAGCACATACCGTGAAATGCATAGAGCTTTTTGCTTAGATTATTATGAGACCAAAAGTAACTTTGACAAATCAGAAGTTATACAAAAATATGTGGCAGAACATCCTGAATCCAAGGAGAAGTCTATGAACGAGATTTGCATTGAAGCTGGAGGACATGAATTATTATGCAATATTTTTGTTAATAGGCATTCTTTAAATTCAAAAAACTATAGGACAGAAGTTATCGTTAATAAAAATGAGGATATATATCAAAAATTAAAATACATAGATTAATATTTATCAATACGGATGGTTGAAGAATAATCATTATATAAATGATAGGAGCAACAATTTCGCAATCCATTTAATAATTGACATTAGCAACGCAATGCAGAAAATTGGAGGAGCGTAGGAATACTACTCACTAAGCAAGACTTTATTACTATCACAGAATACATAACGAGGCAGAGGCCCCTTTCGGGGGTTCTGCCTTTTGGCTTATCTGCCGGTCATCCATTCCCATTCGCTTTCGCAGGCGTCTGCGTACTCTGCCTCGAAAAGTGCATCGTCGTCGATCCATTCGGTTTCGTAGTCAATATCCTCGATGCCCTCAAAGGTCGTGCCGTTTGCGGCGGCATCTTCCTGCACAAGGCTGTCGGCGTTCTCCTCAACCCAAGCACTGAAGTCTTCTGCGTCGAGGTCGTCCTCGTTCTCGACCTCCAGTTCGTAGCCTTTATCCTCGGTGTCGTACCAAAGGATCGTGGCGCTTCTGATCGCCTCGCGTGCGTTCCAGTCGTCTCTGCCTGCCATTGCTCTTGCCTTTGCCATTCCGTAGCTGATCATTGTTTTTTCCTCCGCTTTTCGTTGTTTTGGTGGGCTTTGCCCTTCCGTTGTGTACATATTAACTCTGAATGCGAATAATAGCAAGCCGCTAAATGTACAGAAGATACGTGAAAAATGTTCGGCAGGTGTTGTGTATTATATGCCGCCTATATGAGGTTCGGCAGCCCCTCCGCAGAAGGGCTGCCCGCTGGTTTACTTGCTCTTGCGTCCCGCCTCGTAAGCCGCCGTGAGCGCCTCCTTGATCTCCCAGACGGCGACCTCGAAGAAGTCATCGTCGTCCTTCATGCGGGTTTCGAGGTCACCCCGCTGTTCCACGCTTATGATGTGGGAGAAGGCGATGCCGGTGATGACCTTATCCACCCCGGTCAGGCTGTCGAGGTGCGCCATTCGCAGTTCCGCCTTTGCCTTGCCGAGGGCTGTCTGGAGGTTGATCAGGCAGGTCTCCTTCGGGATGCCGTAGATCTCCGCGCAATCCTCATCGGTCATCTGCTCGGTGGCAGTGATGCCGTTCTCCAGCATCTTGATCTTCTCCTCGATTCTCTGCTTCTTGGTCATGTTTATGTCCTCCGTGTTTTTATTCCGGTGGGCTTTCCGCCCTTCCGTTGTACCCATATTAACTCTGAAAGCACATTATATCAAGCCACTAAAACTACAGAAGATACGTGGGAAATGTGTGGCGGGTGTTGTGTATATTACTTCGTAGTAGTCAAATAGTTGGTTTGATAAATCACAGTTCACTTGACAGACCTTTCCCAATTTGATATAATGTAAGCAAATTATTGAGCAACTTGGAGGTCAACATGGATGAGAAAAAACTAAACCCATTTGAGATATTGAAACAGTATTCATCATATGGTCATAATAGTGGTGAACGTTATCAGGCCCATGTTTTGGGCACAACATGTGACAAGAATAATTATAACGCGATTCTCTTTGTTTGTTTACAGATTGATGTCAATCGAAATTATGCAGAAATCATCATAGAGGGAGATGCACAGTATTTCAATTACAGTTTTAAATCCTCTTATTCAACCGACAATAGTGCATTCAAATTGATAAACAGAACACTTATCATTAAAGGAACAGATAAATTCGGCAACAACATAACACTTGAAATAACTGAAAAATGAGTGCGGAACGGAGGTATGTGTCTTGGTACACTAACCTCCGTTTTTTACTATCAGTCCTATTATCCTATCTGCAGTTCAATATCAATCGTCGAGAGGAATCGGCATCAGGATGTTGCCGACCAGTACGAAATCGTATGCCTGCCGGAAGAACTCCGTGTATTTCTCGGTCAGCTCCTGCGGCAGGTCGGTGAAGTCATCCTCGCCCAAACCGCAAAGGAAGAACGTACCCTTGATGACACCGTAGCCTTTGATTGGGCGGTTCCATTCCTGCTCCGGATGGTAGAGGGCTTCCTCCTCGCACACCAGTGCGACCGGATCATCGAAGGGGTAAATCGCCTGAATGTATCCGCCGACCGTCTGCTGCAGGCTGTCAAGCTCTCCGCTGATCTCCTTTGCGTAGGGGCGCTTTCCCGGTTCAACAACTAAAATGTTCATGTGAATGCTCCTTTGTGTTTATTCCGCTTCTCTTGCGGTAGTGACATATTAACTCTGAACCGAGGATATATCAAGCATTATCGGCAAAATAAATGTGACAAACATCGCGGCGGAAATGCCGCTGAATTGTACATCGCACAAGAGCCGTACACGTGCGCTGTGTGGGGCTGGTTACCGAAAGGGATACCGTTTGGAGGATATCCGTCCCGCGCCACACGTTGCAACGTGGCGGCTCTGTGCGCCTTATTCTTCGCCTTCGTACTTCTCGTGGATGATGCCGAGAATCTTGTCCTGTTCCTCACGTCCGACGCCGATGCTTTCAAGTGCCTCACGCGTTCCGCAGTCGGGGCAGATCGGGCTGTTATCCACGCGGGAAAGGGCTGGTCGGGCGGTATACGCCTGCCCGCATTTCGGGCAGATGCGCGGCTCGTTGTTGCGGTCTTTCATCGCTGTACCTCCTTTGCGCTGATTTCGTAGGCGGCATCGAGGAACTTGGTATCGAAGCCGAAGTTCCGGTAGCCTTCCTCGCAGGTGCGGATGTAGGCAAGCGACGGAATGCCGAGGCTGCGTTCCTCATGCATGATGTATACGAAGGCGGTCAGCTTCTTGGTCTTGCCACTTGCCAGCTTCACCGGCAGGCGGACTTCCTTCTTGTAGTAGAAGGTCGGGCAGCCCTCGTAGGCATCCAGCCGTTTCTCGTCGGCTGCGGTGACCTCCCAGACCGCAATCGGAACGATGCCGTTCTTCTTCGGTTCAATGGTCAGGTACGCGCCTGTCTTGCTGCCCTTGTAAAGCAGCTCGTAATCGGGAATCACCGTGATCCCGATGGGCTTTGCGCCGGGGCAGCGGTACCGCATCTGGCGGATGTTCAGGTTCGAGCCGTAGGCAAGGTAGTACTTCTTTTCCATGTCAATCGTCCTTTCCGAAGGAAGTCTCCTTCTACCACCCTGAGCCGCCCGTAGGCGGCAGGTGGGGAAAGGCGGCAGTTACTTTTCCGCCTTGCCCAGTTCGTATGCCTTGCGGAGCATCTCTCGGATGCCCCAGACGCTCACCTCCGGGAAGTCATCGGTGTCGTTCCAGCGGGTGTCCAGCCCGCCGCGCTGTTCCAGTGCGTAGTCCGCTTTCATTGCGATCTGCTCCAGCTTCTTGTCGGTTTCCGTTCCCCATTCGATGTTGCTCATTGCTCGTTCCTCCGTGTTTGTTTTTCC
The DNA here is from genome assembly GCF_000571935.1 of Ruminococcus flavefaciens 007c. GTDB lineage: Bacteria > Bacillota > Clostridia > Oscillospirales > Ruminococcaceae > Ruminococcus > Ruminococcus flavefaciens_F. The sequence continues at coordinate 52,983 of NZ_ATAX01000017.1, forward strand.
GGTCGTTTTCCGTTCCGGTAGTCACATATTAACTCTTTTCGGGGAGAATAGCAAGCCGCTAAATGTACAAAACATCACGGGGGAAAATGTGCCATTCTTTGTGTAGTATATGCCTTGCCGTTGTTTGCGCCGTGCGCGCCCGTGTGCGGGCTTTTTCCGAAAGGGGCAGTTACTTGGAGGATACCCGTCCCGCCCCACACGGGGCGCTGTGGGCGACTGTTTCGCCGCCCTTGCCCGTGGCGGCAGACCGGTTAAGGTCTGCCGAATCGGAAGGCGTTGTCGCCGGTAAGGTTCTGCGTCAGGGTTTCTCTTGCGGTGGCGAACTCGTCGCCAATGAAGCCCATTCTCATCAGCCAAGTCCGCATCGCGAACTTTTTGTTTTCTTTCTGCTGTTCCTTCGGGCTTGCGCTGCGCAGGTCTTTTGCCATCTGGCTCATTGCGAGGCAAAGCTGAATGTAGCTCTTGAGCTTGCCTGCGTGAAGCCCGTTCTGCTTGCCGCCTGCGGGCTTGTCGAACTGGAAAAGGCGGAATTCAATCGTGCCCTTTGTGAAGGTGGCGTGGAGGTTCAGCATATGGTAGCGGCTGTCGTTGTAGTGGTGGGTTCTGCCGTAGTCGCATCCCTGTGCGCCGTACCAGATGTCTGCAAGCTGCGCCATCGTGGTGGGCTTCTTTTTGTTGAGCTGCTGCAGGAAATTCGGGTTTACCGTTCTGCAGTAGCGGTTCATTCGGCTGCTGTCAACCTTGATTGCTTCGGCGATCAGCGTTTCGTGGCTTGCCATCAGGTTTGCGAGGTTTCTCAGGCTCTGCGGTGTGTGTCCCGCTGCGCCGATGTGAATGTGAACTCCGCAGCCCCTTGTGTAGTCGCTCTTTGCGCCCGCCTTGCGAAGGCGTCTGATCAGCTCCTGCAGGGTTTCGATGTCCGCGTAGTGCAGGATCGGTGTGACCAGTTCGCACTTTTCGCTGTCCGGTCCGCTGATGCTGCAGTCGCGCTGGAATTTCCACTCGCGTCCCTGCGCGTCCCAAGCGCTGTAGGTTTCGTAGCCGTTGCGGTGTGCGGTGTACTCGCTGCGGTTTGTTCCGAAGAACTCGGCGGCGAGCTTTGCGGCAGCCTTGCGGGTGATGTTGTTCATCTCAACCTCAACCCCGATCGTCTGCTCCTTCATTCTGTTGATCTGTGCCTGTGTCTTTGCGTTCATGGTGGTATCCTCCTGTTTGGTTTTTGGTGTGTTTTCCCTTTCGGTAGTCACATATTAACTCTAAACCGAGGATATATCAAGCCGCTAAAACCACAGAAATACGAGGAAAATACAGCCTTGATGATTGTGTATTTTACATTCTTGACACACTTGATTTTCTATGGTAATATTGGGTACGATGGAATAGGTTCTCACATTTTCCGGCGCCCCCGGAGGCTGTAAAATCAGCCGCCGGAGATGACCTCGAACTCGTCTGCGCCTTCGATCAGCGCAAGGCTTCTGCCGTTGTCCCACTTCATATGAATGTTGCCTGCATCGTCGATGATCGCAACCGTTCCGGTTGTTCCGGGCGGCACGGGCGCGATGTCGTCCGCCATGCGAATCAGTCGGATGCGTGTACCTACGGGATAACGCTCGCGCAGCGCCTGAAGCTGTCTTTCATTCGGAAATTGCATCGTTTTCTTCCTCCTCGCTATTCTGAGCATCACGCTTTGCCTTCTGCTTCGCTTCCCAGCGCTCACGCTCCGCTTCATTGCGGAATGCGGTATGCCCGGAAAGGTTCTCCATCAGGCGCTTGCGGTCTGCCTTGCAGTCTTTTCCGTTCAGCCCAAGGCGGATCAGCCAGACGCGGAGCGAATACTTCTCGTTGCTGTCATCGACATCCTTTGCCTGAACACGCTTCTGGGTAATTGCCATCTTGTTCATAGCTGCGGCAAGCTTCATGAAAGTCTGCACATGCTCAGCATCCTGTGCCTGACCGAAGCCGTCGAAGGTGAGCTTGTCATCATCGAAGGATATTCCCATCAGCGGAGTACTCATCTCACCCCATTCCCTAACATATGAAATCAATTCATTCACACTCCGGAATACCTTCTCATCAAGGATCGAATCCACCAGTTCCTTGTCTGCAAAAAATGTACCGCCGGTTGCTTTGGAGATCAGAGGTCCGCGGGAGTGGATCATACAGATCAGATTTGTGAGGGACTGTACTGTATGCGCATTCAGGGAAAAAGAGATTCTTGTGCAAAGATACTCATCTGATTCAGATTCCGCATTTTTGTAAACTGAATCCCGGCTTTCATCCATATCGCTTTCCGGAATGATCTCAGGCTCCGATTCTGACACTTCTGCAGGCGATTCTTCGATGAAGGGCGGCTCATCTTCAAGCTGTTCATCATCACCCCATTCTTCTGTGGTTTCAGCCGCAAGACTGATTTCCGGAGGTGTCTCCACATGTGTATCGTCTTCGCTGATCAGCGCACCGATCATACCTTCTTTTGTAAGAATGCCGATAATCAGTTCATCTGCATCATTCGTTGTTGTCAGTTCGCCGTCTTTCTCAACCGTGAATTCCCCGACTTCAAAAGCGCATCTCGGTACAAAGGTATATCTCGCTTTCTTCCTCGTAAGCTCTTCCAGTCTCTTTACCAGTTCTTTGCGGTTTGGAATCTTCTGTGCATAAGTTTTCATATGTGTACGCTCCTTTTTCATTATTGCCGTCCAACCGTCCTATACGGTCTTCCCCGGCGGTAGTCACATATTAAGCTATTTTGCTGATAATATCAAGACTGTAAATCGGAGAATGTAAGGGGCTATATTGCCCATGTGATTGTGCATAGTACAGAATCTGAAATGCCGAACAGCTTACTTAGTATCAGTTCGTTCACAATTTGCTGCAGCGGCGGTACAGATATCAGTCATCGGCTTCAGAATCATTTTCATCAGTAGGCATCTCTGCAACAGCTTCCTCGTATGACAGCTTCTGCCCATCACGGAGTACATATGCGACCTCGGCGGTCTGCTTCTCCCGACACCATGCGAGGTATCGCTTCACGATGACGTCCACGAATTTTGGGTCAAGCTCGATTCCACGGCAGACACGGTCTGTCTCACAGCAGGCGATCAGCGTTGAGCCAGAGCCGAGGAACGGGTCGAGAACGATACCGTTTGTCATGGTGCTGTTCTTGATCGGATATGCCATCAGCGGGATGGGCTTTGTGGTCGGATGGTCGGGGCTGCTTTTCGGCTTGTCATATTCCCAGACAGTTGTCTGCTTGCGGTCGGCGTACCACTGATGCTTGCCCTTCTGCTTCCAGCCGAACAGACACGGCTCGTGGATCCACTGATACGGACTGCGTCCAAGCACCAACGAATTCTTCTTCCAGATACAGCAGCCGGAAAGCTGGAATCCTGCATCCTTGAATGCCTTTCTGAAATTCAGCCCCTCGGTGTCGGCATGCCATACATAGATGCTGCCGTCATCTGCAAGGCTGTCATACATACACTTATAGGCAGAGAGCAGAAAGTTATAGAAATCGCTGTCGCTCATGTTGTCGTTCATGATCTTGCCGGCGGTCTCCTCAACGTCCACATTGTAAGGTGGATCCGTCAGGACGAGGTTTGCTTTCTGTCCTTCCATAAGCTTTGTGTATGTCTCCGCGACTGTGCTGTCGCCGCAGATCACACGATGCCTGCCGAGTATCCAGATATCTCCCGGCTTGGAGAAGGTCGGTTTCTGAAGTTCCTCTTCCACATCGAAGCTGTCCTCTTTGACCTGCTTATCGTGTACCTGATTGAAAAGCTGCTCGATCTCCGGCGGGTCAAAGCCGGTCTTACCGAGGTCGAAATCGCTGCTCTGAATATCCTCCAGAAGTTCAGCGAGAAGGTTCTCGTCCCACGCGCCTGTGATCTTGTTAAGTGCAATGTTCAGCGCCTTCTCACGGACCTTGTCGATGTCCACCACAGCACACGGTACTTCCGTATAACCGAGCGCCGTCGCTACGGTCAGTCTTTGGTGTCCGCCGATGATCGTCATGTCGGCATTGACAACAAGTGGGTCGGCAAAGCCGAATTCCTCTATGCTGTTTTTTATTTTCTCATATTCTTTATCTCCGGGCTTCAGCTTTTTACGCGGGTTGTATTCCGCAGGCTTCAGCTCCGAAACAGGAATCATACGCAGTTCTGCTGTTTTCATCTCATTCCTCCCGTATATACATCTGCCGCAGCTCTGCGGCTCTTTTGGTGTTCGCATCTTTCAGCACCGTGACATCACGGAGCGTTTCTTCACTCAGAGGCTTGCCCTTCAGCTTTTCGGCAAGTGACCGGTACTTGCGGATACTCCGGCGGAGTGCTGCATCGGTCACAGACACGATATACGCTTTGCCGCAATAGTCACAATTGAAGAAGCTGTATTCGATCTCTCCCTCACGCTGCGTTTTCGGCTCCGGCACAAAGGCACAGCCGCAGGCATCGCAGCGGACATTCTGTTTTGTCATATCGGTCTGCCTCCTTTGAGTCTGAGTATCCGCTGATTGCGGCTGCCGCGGAACTGAAGCGAGATATCCTTCTGTTCCAGCAGGAACGGCCCGTCCACAAGCACATCAACATAACGGAGAATTTCATTGTTCCGAAGTATCTCGTAAGTGTATCCGGAGAACAGCCAGGTGTCCGAATTCGGACACTCCATCTTTACCCGTTTCAGAAACGGTATAAGCACACGCTCGTTTTCTTCCTCGCATGGTTCACCGCCGAGAACAGAAAGTCCCTGTATCCAAGAAGGACGCAGGGATTCGATGATCTCATCTTCAGTTTCCTTTGTGAAGGGCTTCCCGTACCCGAAATCCCATGCCTCTGGATTATGACAGCCTTTGCAGTGATTCCGGCACCCGGATACAAACAGTGACACACGCACACCGTAACCGTTGGCAATGTCGTTTTTATTCAGACCGCAGTAATTCACAGGTGCATCACCCGATCCTTGATCTCAGCGGTGCGCCCCTGATTCCAGAACTGCGTTCCAAGGTAACCGCAGGTGCGGCGGCATACATTCAGTGTCCGCTGATCGCGGTTGCCGCAGTTCGGGCATTCCCAGATCAGCTTGCCGTCCTCCTCGGTGATCTGTATCTCGCCGTCATACCTGCAGACCTGACAGTAATCAGATTTCGTGTTCAGCTCAGCATACAGGATGGTTTCGTAGATATGCCGCATCAGCGCCAGTACCGCTGGGATGTTGTTCTGCAGATTCGGTACTTCCACATAGGAGATTGCACCGCCGGGAGAAAGCGCCTGAAACTCCGCTTCAAAGGTCAGCTTTGAAAACGCATCGATCGGCTCGGTGACATGAACGTGATAGCTGTTTGTGATATAGCTTTTATCCGTCACATGAGGAATGATGCCGTGCCGCCTTTGCAGACATTGTGCAAATTTGTATGTGACGCTCTCCATCGGTGTGCCGTACAGCGAGAAGCTGATATTAGTCTCGGCTCTCCATTTGCTGCACTTGTCATTGAGAAATCTCATGACCGCAAGAGCGAAGGTCTTACCGTCCGGCTCTGTATGTGAACAGCCTGTCATGCGGTATGTCATCTCTGCGATGCCTGCATAGCCGAGGGAGATGGTGCTGTAATTGTTGTACAGCAGATCATCAATGATCTCGCCGTCCTTCAGTCTTGCCAGCGCACCGTTCTGCCAGAGGATCGGTGCAACATCGGACGGCGTTCCTTTGAGCCGTTCGTGCCTGCACATGAGAGCCTTACGGCACAGTTCGCAGCGTTCATTCAGAAGCTGCCAGAACTTATTCTCGTCACCGCCTGCGCTGCAAGCGATATCCACAAGGTTGATGGTTACAACACCCTGATTAAAACGCCCGTAATACTTGTGATCGTCCGAAGGCGTGAGAAAACTTCGGCAGCCCATGCAGGCATACACATCACCCTTCAGCTGTTTCATCACCTTGGCGGAGATGTAGTCGGGAACCATGCGCTTTGCCGTACACTTGGCGGCAAGCTCAGTCAGGTAGTAATATTTTGTTCCGGGTTGGATATTGTCTTCATCGAGAACATAGATCAGTTTCGGGAATGCTGGTGTGATCCAGACACCCTTTTCGTTTTTCACACCTTCGATACGCTGAAGCAGCGTTTCTTCGATGGTGAGCGCTAGGTCATCTCTGGTCTGTCCCTCCGGCACCTCGTCCAGATACATGAACACCGTTACGAACGGCGTCTGTCCGTTGGTGGTGAGCAGCGTATTGATCTGGTACTGAATGGTCTGCACGCCGCGCTTGACTTCCCGGCGTACTCGCTTCTCAACGATGTGGCTGATCTCATCCTCAGACAGTTTGCAGCCGCAGTCGCAGTTCACATCCTCGAATACTTCAGCTCGTATCTTCTGCCTGCTGACATCCACGAAAGGCGCAAGATGCGCCAGTGATACAGTCTGACCGCCGTACTGATTCGATGCGACCTGCGCAATGATCTGCGTTGCGATATTGCAGGCGGTCGAAAAGCTGTGCGGCTTCTCGATCATTGTACCGGAAACCACTGTGCCGTTCTGCAGCATATCCGCCAGATTGACCAGACAGCAGTTGTGCATCGGCTCAGCGATATAGTCCAGGTCGTGAACATGGATGATACCCTCATCATGAGCGGCGATCACATCTGCCGGGAACAGGAAGCGCCGACAGATGTCTCTGCTGACTTCGCCTGCCATATAGTCCCGTAGCGTGCTGTTGATGATCGGGTTCTTATTGGCGTTCTCCTGTTTTGCCTCCTCGTTGTTGCGTTCGAGCAGGCTCAGGATCTTGCCGTCTGTGGTGTTCATCCTGCGCTGCTGTTCATGCAGCAGTCTGTATTCGCTATAGTGCCGTGCAAGTTTGTACGCTTCGGCCTTGTCCAGTTCATCGAGAACCATGTCCTGGACTTCTTCGACATGGACAGGTCTTGCAAGGGCGCTGCAGCGTTTTTCTACATTACTGACAATGAATCCGATCACGGTATCGCTGATCTTGCCATCGACCTCTGCGTTTGCAGCTGTGATCGCGGCACGGATCTTTTCGCAGTCGTAGGGAACCTCACACCCGTTTCTTTTTATAATTTTCATATCGCATCCACCTCATTCTCCATATCAGCTTCTGATTCAGCCAGCAGATCATCGCAGGTTTTGTTCAGGTTTTTTCTGCACTGTGCGTTCAGTATTTCATACACAGCAGATCTTTCGTCATCGGTAAGCTCTATTGCATACATATCCTCATTGTCATCTGAATCTGAATTCCTGACGATGAAGTTTATACAGTTATCCACACAGCCTTGCTGATTGTTACCGAGAAATTTACTGATACCGATATAAAAATCATACCAGCCGTCATGATCCACTTCACCGTTTCGTCCGTCAATCGGATACATAGGAAGATATCCTTTTTCAAGACGAATACGATCAGCCATCTCAACAAGTGTTTTTGTTGCTGTGAGCATGAACTCTACGGTCGGAAAACGGTATGGGTAAGTATCATTGATCTGATCACTACTGTATACAATCTCAGCTTCGGGATCTATAAGTATTGCGTTATGAATAAAGTTTTCTGTCAGTGTCACTTATCTGTCCTCCTCTGTGCCGGACACTCTCCGGCGTATGGACAATTCATGCAGTTTCTGATACTGCACCTTCCTGTACGAGAAAACATTATACGAATCAGTGCTGCATTGCTTACGGCTAGAAATGCCAGAAGCACCCAGTTCAGAATAGCAAGCATCATGTTCACTTCCTCCTTATCATTTTTAATTACACTTATCACGAAAAGCTCTGGTCCTGCACCGACCTGAGCAGTATTTTTTTGACCGCCCGGTTTTCGGCTGTCTCAGTTTTTCACCGCACACCGGGCAGCGGTTGTTCTGCTTGCACCAGATAGAATAATTTGCTTTTACCAGTGTTCCGTCTCCTGCCAGACCGTTCATTCTGCAGTATAAATGGACCTGATCAACATTGAGTCCCAGACTGTTTGCGATTGCCTTATATCCAATGCCATCCATACGCATGGACCTGATCTGTCTCTTCTGAGCATCAGTCATATCTTCACCGCCTTCAAATGTACCATTTTTGTAAGTTTGGGGTATCCACACGGGCTCCGCCAGGAAATGAATCAGAATGCGTTTCACCATTAAAAAGCACTGTTTTATATCAATTTTTGTCGTAAAATCGCTGTTTTAGAATGCAATTTGTAACGAAACTCAGTAATAAGATTATCAAAATCACTTCTCCGCAACGGCATATCAAAATGCGCGATAAATCAATGTTTCCTGACTCATGAAACGATTCTGCAAGGCAGTCAGAATAATCTGGAAATAGTTCTTTGGATACCCACCCCTTGCAATTTCGCGGTTTTTCACACGAGAGGGGCCGACGGTCTTGTGCTGCCCTCATTTTAGAGATTTCGACCCGCCCCCGGAGGGGCGCCCCAGCCCCAGGCCCCGCCCCATAGGTACACCCCTGAGCCACAGTCAATACTTGTACTCAGGGGTGTGATCCTCGTTTCGGGTCTTGATGCTGTGGTGACGATGGCAGAGGCTCTGCCAGTTGCTCTGATCCCAGAAGAGAACACTGTCTCCTCGGTGCGGCTTGATGTGATCGACATCGGTCGACTTGACGTAGCGGCCTTGCTTCAGGCACTCCACACACAGCGGATGTGTTTCAAGGTAACGCTTGCGTGCTTTGTTCCATGCAGTGCCGTAGCCTCGACTGCCTGCTGACCGTGTCTCCTCCGGGTGGAGGGAACGGTGCTTGTCACAGTACTTCGTACCGTAGGGAACGAGTGCCGCACAGCCGGGATGCCGGCATGGTGTGTTCGGTCTGCTTGGCATTGTCTCTGTCTCCTCTCTGTCTTTGTGTTTGGTAAGGGGCGGTCAGCCCCGCAAATGGTGTGTTGGTCGGTCTGAGCAACGTCCCTCATATACTGTCGTGGGAATGCCGAAATTTTCGGTATCATATTCAAAAAAATTCAGTTTTTTTAAATTTCCCACGGAAGCCCCGATTTTCCGAAGTGTCCGTATGCAGAAACCTTGTTATAATCAACATCGAGTAGACCGAGACTCTCGATAATCCCTCTCGGTGTGAGGTCGTAGTTCTCACGGACATACTGGTTGATAAACTCCGCATCCTGATGCTCTGTTCCGAAGGTCTCCACATACACGGACACAGGTTCGGCCACACCAATGGCGTATGCGATCTGCACTTCTGCCTTGTCTGCATATCCAGCACTGACGATATCCCTTGCGATCTTGCGGGCGGCATACGCACCGCTGCGGTCAACTTTAGTCGGATCCTTGCCGGACATCGCACCGCCGCCAATGTGTCCGATTCCGCCGTAGGTATCGCAGGCGAGTTTGCGTCCGGTCACGCCGCAGTCTGCAAAAGAGCTGCCGAGAACGAATCTGCCGGTCGGATTGACCAGTTTCTCAAAGTCAGTATTCAGTCCGTACTCTGTCGCTGTTCTCACCATCAGCTTTTCAATGATCGGTCTGAAATCCTCAACATCCACATCGCGGATATGCTGTACCGAACAGAGGAAGGTCGTGATCCTGCCGCTGTCATAATCAAAGCTGACCTGCGCCTTGGCATCGGCTTTCAGCATGCGGCAGGGGTACGCTTTCAAAAGTTCCAGAAATCTGGTTGCGATCACATACGGGATCGGGAGCAGTTCCGGCGTTTCATTGGTCGCATAGCCGTACATCATGCCCTGATCTCCGGCACCGCCGGTATTCACACCGAGGGCGATATCGTTACTCTGATGATCGACCAGAATCGCAATGTCCAGATCATCGGAGGTGAAGTCCAGCTTATAGTCAAGTCCGGCATCGCTGTTCTCTGCACCGCCGTTGTTGATGCAGTCAAACACCTGCTGCACCAGAGCCTTGTAGTCCGGCTCATGGGTACTGGTCAGCTCACCTGCAATGACAAGGCATCGGTTCTTGAAAAGGCACTCGATCCCAACACGGCTGTCGCGGTCATGCTGAAGGCAGTCGGTCACAATTGCATCTGCGATCTGGTCACAGATCTTGTCGGGATGTCCTGCTGAAACTTGTTCACTTGTAATGATTCTCATATTATTTTTCCTCCTGATTTTTCTTTTCAAATACGCACAAGAGTGTGCAGAATACATCCGAGCTTTCCAGCACCGTAGTCTGTGTAAGCTCAAATTCCGGATTCTTATCCAGCTTTTCGTTGATCACATCTGCGATTGTCTTACCGTATTCCTTGTTGACGGTACCACGCAGAATTGCTGTTCTCTGCATAATATTTACCTCCATACCTTGACACCTGTTGCCCCTGCCACGTTTGTAGCACTCACATAGTTGGCATTTGCAACAGATGCCCACAGTTTTTTCTCGATATTACTTCATTTTCACTATCTCTGTAGCACTTGTAGCATTCCGTTCCATAACTTTTCCTATATTCTTCTTTATAGTAATATTTATATATTCACTTGCTACATTTGCTACATAAAATAGAATATATAAAGATATATATACTAGAAACAATAGAAAACTACAGAAGAAAGGCGCTTTTCAGCTTATGCGCCGGCCATAGGTCATCACTCCTCATCGTCCAGAGGTACGAGATCCATTCCCGGTTCTTCTCCGCTTACCCAGGTGACATCGTTCACAAGTGACAGCGGATTCATATTGCCGGTCGTTGTCTGCTTCCACGGTCTGCGCTTGACAACGAGATATTCCAGAGAGAGCCGCTTATAGAAATTCTGAGAACTCTCATACTTGCATCCGTTGTCGCTGCACCATGTCTTGTAGTGACTGTATACCGCCGAGGCCTTGATCTCCGAGCCTTTTTCCTTTTTCAGGCACTGACGCATAAACTGCGCGATGCGGTCGGACTCCACACGATACTCCTCGGTAGCAGCCTTCACTTCCTCCGGCTCGTCAAGCCCCTCTGCCTTGTACAGGCGATAACCCTCGATACACCAGTTCAGGATGCCGGAGAGGTTCTCCGGCTGCATCAGTGTAGTCTTCAGCGTCTTGTCCTGTTCGTGGTCCTCGAAATGTCGGGTAAACGGAATGATCTTCAGTCTGCCGGATTCAAACAGTGTGCGTTCAGTGACATTGGGCAGATGGTTGGTGTCGATGAAGATCTTCGCCTGCATATGGAATTCAAAATATCCCTCGTACAGAAAACGTGCTGTGATGCTGCCATTACCGGTGAGCTGCTTTGTCAGTGAGGCATTGATCGTCAGCTTTTGCTCCATTTCGGAAATGCCGACAAATCTTGCGCCGGCGAGACGTGCGACATCATCAGAGGAACCGTTGGACTGCCCGCGGAAATAGTTTGTGGCAAGCATATCCGGCTTGGCAGAACGGCCGTATTCTCCCATAACACGCAGGATCGTTTCGATGGTCGTGGTCTTGCCGTTTCTGGTCGTAGGGCCGAACATGATGAACAGACATTCCAGCGATGTATCGCCGGAGAGCGAGTAGCCGATTGCTTTCTGAAGATAGCGTGCAACATTCTTTCTGCCGACCATGACCTCATCCACAAACTGGATCCAGCGCGGGCAGACAGCATTCGGGTCGTAATTGATGTGGCTGATCTTCGTAATGAGGTCCTTTGGGTCATGCTCATGAAATTCCAGTGTCCGCAGATCGAGGGTGCCGTTCTCAAGGTTCAGTAGATAGACATTCGCATCAAAAGCGGACATCCTGATCGGATACACAGACTTTGCGTCCTCCACCATCGTCTTGCGGTTCTTTCGCATCTGGAGCTTCTGAACTCGCTTGATATATCTGTTGCGGGTGTCCTCGTCCCTGATCTGCAGTGCAAACGTATACAGCAGATCGGCGAGGTGCTTTGCAAGCTCGGCTACGGCGAGAGCATTTTCGTCCGGCTGCCAGACCTTGCCGTCATAGACATACCAGACATTGCGGTCGCCGTTGAACCGTGCGATGGGTTTGAAATAATCGGCGAAAGCGTTGCCGATGCCGATCTCGTCGCGCTGATAGCGCGGATTCGTATGCGGCTGCATTTCGTCAAGTTTGAGGGTGATGCGGGAGAGATCGGGACGGAAACCTGCGTGTTCCTCCACTTCTTCTTCGTCCAATGCTTCAAAGTCATCCTCCGCCGATGTGTCGAAGATCGGTGTATAGATCTCAGATGTCGATGCGATGGCATTACGGATGGTGATCTGACCGTAAGTTCTGTCACCGGTCATACGATCCCACTTGTCACGCATCAGACCCGATGAACGGAAGATACGGTCGATCTGCTCCTCCACATTGCCGCACCAGAAGCAGAGCATGGAAACAAACGCCATATCTGCATCAGATTGCGAATCATAGCCTTCCTCCCAGTGTCCCTCATAAAGCGCTTTGAACTTGTCACCGGAAGCAGAGGCAGATGCGTGCGCGATGACACCCTCGTCATCCAGATAGGATGCAGGCTCGATGGTCTTATTTGATACACGGGTGCTGCGCTTCATGAAGGTGTCGAGCAGATTGCGGAGCGTATCATCGTCACGCTCGACTGTGCCGGGGCGGAACATATCACCTGTGACCGTCACAAAGCGGTTGGTCGTTCCGGGCAGATAGACCTCCAGACCGTGCTTACGGTTGTTGATGTAGTACACTGTCTTATCGTAGGCGAAGTCGGGGCTGAGTTTGAAGAAGCCACGCAGTCCGGTTCCGGAGGGAGAGCGTTCAAAATATGCTGTGCTGAAGATACCGAGAATGGATGCTGCCACATCATTCAGGCTTCCGTCCTCACGGATACAGTGGTCAATATCAATGGCACCAATGCCCTCGCTGACACGATAACCGATACCGTCCCAGCCGCCGATGGCGTATGCCTTCATCGCGGTCTTGAAGTCGGTGAAGGTGTCCGGCTCGTTTGTTTTGGCCATCTGTCTTGTTCTCGGGTCATAAGGCACCTTGGTCGGTCTGCCGCTGCGTTTTTCCAGTTTCCAGACACAGAAGGATGCCGACTGCTTCAGTGCGTCCGGGATATTTACAAAATTTACAGGCATTCGGGATGTCTCCTTTCAAGGAAAAGCTGTGCAATGACAGCGGTTTCAATACGGTTCATCGCATCGGCATCCGAAATATGCCCTGCATAGCTGCGGAGCGCATGCTTGCTGACAGTCGTTAGCTGCTCCGCAAGGATCATGGACGGATCCAGATGCTGATGAAGATCGGAAATACTGTCGGGGAACAGATGCGTATGGCACGGCAGCTCCGGCTTTTTCAGATGCCGCGTCATGGGAACGATATTGACCGTGTCGGCGTGTGCGTTGCCCATATCATTCGAGAGAATGATCACAGGACGAATGCCGCCCTGCACGCTGGAATCCGGATGACTGCCAAGATCCGCAAACCAGATGTCACCGCGCTGCGGTTTGTGTTCAGTTGTGTGATGCTGCACCGGCGCAGTGATATATTTTCTCGGATCGAAGCCGAGCCCTCTGTGGTATTCTGTTTTCAGGCGTTTATTCTTACGCGCCATAGTTTTCACCTCCGTGGTCTGCGGCGTAACCGAATTGTCGCCGCTTTGCCGTCTTTCTGTCGTCAAATAGAGATAGATCATACTGCATGTATAAGGTTACAATCTTGCCTTGACTGCTGAAATCAGCTTCTCCTGCGTCACATCCTTTGAAGCAAGCGCTTTCAGGACATCATCATCTACAGTGTCTTTTGTTACGATGTGGTGGATGGTCACAGTGTTCTGCTGGCCCTGACGCCAGAGTCGGGCGTTGGTCTGCTGATACAGTTCCAGACTCCACGTCAGTCCAAACCAGATCAGGATGTGACCGCCGGACTGAATATTAAGTCCGTGTCCTGCCGATGCAGGGTGTATGAGAGCGACCGGAATGTTTCCTGCATTCCAGTCTGTGATATCGTCGGAATCCTTAATATCCCTCGGAGCATAGCCGCAGGCGGTCAGATGCTCTATAATTCGGGTGCGGTCATGCTTGAACCAGTAACCGATCAGCACAGGCTGTCCGTTTGCCGCTTCGATCAGGTCTTCCAGCATTTCCAGCTTTCTGCTATGAATGTTGCGTGCTTCCTTGTTTTCGTCATAGACAGCACCGTTTGCCATCTGAAGCAGCTTATTACTGAGACTCGCAGCGTTGGCGGCATCAATATCTCCGTCCTCAAGCGGGATGATAAGGTCATGCTTCAACTGATCGTAGAACTTTCGCTCCACTGTATTCATCTCGACCTCATGATTGACATACACGCATTCAGGCATATCCAGATAGTCCAGTGCTTTCATAGAAATGGTGATGTCGGAGATCTTCTGATATATCTGTTCCTCCGCACCGGGACGGGGTGTATATGAGAACACCACACCTGTGCTCGGATTCATGCTTCCGGGCTTGAAGTAGCTTTCGCGAAATCTGCCTATAAACCGACCGAGCCGTTCGCCGCCGTCAAGGATACCGATTTCTGCCCACAGATCCATGAGACCGTTGGATGTCGGCGTTCCTGTCAGTCCGACCCATCGTTTCACGAACGGACGTACCTTCCGCAGCCATTTGAATCGCTGTGACTGATAGTTCTTGAAGGAACTCAGCTCGTCAATGACGATCATATCAAAATCCCAGCGGAGACCGTTTTTCTCATAATACTCTACAAGCCATTTCACGTTCTCACGATTCACGATGTAGATGAAAGCATTATGATTGACCGCTGCGGTGCGATCCTTAACGCTGCCGACAATGACAGATATTTCAAGATTCTGCAAGTGATCCCACTTCTTTACCTCGGCGGGCCATGTGTCACGGGCGACTCTGAGGGGCGCGATCACAAGCACCTTGTTCACTTTCAGCTCGTCAAACATCAGAGCGTTGAGGGCTGTGAGCGTGATGATCGTCTTGCCGAGTCCCATGTCCAGAAATAATGCTGAAACAGGATGCTCCCGGATATATTCGATGCAGTATTTCTGGTAGTCGTGCGGTGTGTATTTCATCCGGTATCATCCTCCTCCAAATTATAGAATTCTGCCAGATCATCGGGGTCAATCGGTTCCAGTGTCTCTCCGAAATCATCCATCTCAGACGGAAGCGTTGTGATCTCCAGATCGGGTATTTTCGCACCAATGCCCTCCGGAAAGGGCTCGCCGGGTGTCCATGCAAGGATCGCATCAATGCACGGTTTGATCTGATACAGCTTGTCGATGCAGAGAACGGGAAAGCCCAGCTTCATCAGCTGATGCCGTCTTTTTCTCTGCAGCGGGCGCATCATTTTGCCCGGCGCTTTCAGCTCGACAAACACTGTCTTTGCAGGAAAGAACAGAACGAGTCTGTCCGGCAGCCCGTTCGCTGTCTGCGATGTCAGCTTATATGCCACACCGCCTGCAGACTTGACTGCCTTGACAAACTCATTCTCAACAACATATTCTCTCAATGTCTGCCGTCCTTCCAGTATTCGCACCAGCCGGACGGGAACGGCGTATGATGACAGTTTCCATAGAAACGGCAGTTCTCACAGCACTGGTCGTCTACATACAGTTCCTCGTCACTGTGGTCGTAATCGTCATAGCCGCCGCGGGTATAATTACAGATCTCCGGCACAGGATATCCGCGGCGTTTCCTGCGTGTCTTATATCCTTTTCTGTCTTTCCATGTTCTGCTCATGCGTTGATCTCCTTCCACTGTGTTTTCGGCATGGTCGCTACCTGCCAGCCGATGCCTTCCAGCGCAGTGGCTCTGTCGTAGGACTCTACATCCTGCGAAGCCCGCGTGATGGCATTGCTCAGGCCGTAGAGGGAGAGGTCGCCGCCCTTGATGAGATAATTCAGGATACTATCCTGTTCCGGCTGGTTGAGGTCATAAGCCTTGCCGGTCAGTTCGATGACATCCTGAACTCTGCCGGTGATCTTCGCACCGTGGCTCTGCTCCAATACACCGACGATCTGAGAAAACCTTGCTTCTTCGATTGCGGCAAGAGTTGTGTCACGGAGCTTCAGCATAAATGCGTGGTCTTCCGCTTCAAGCGTTTCATCTGTATAGATATTGAAGCTGTCTTCCAGAGCCTTTGCCGCTCTGCCCACATGGGTACGGCGTTCGCCCATACTGTTGACCACCATACCATTGGTGCAGGCAAGCGTATAAACAAGCGGCTGCACGGAAACTGCGCCGAGTCCGACTTCGGAATTGGAAATGATAACACCTGCCTGAACTCTGTCTCCGACACAAGCCATTTCAAGGCGATGATTGACGATCTTCAGATACAGCTTGTTCTCCGTGACTTCGCAGCTCATGACCTCCATGCCGTCCTGTCCTGCGAACAGCGGCAGTACCGCCGATGCAATCTCCAGATTGTCGATGCGGCGGTAACGGTCGGAAAGGAGCGCACGGGCGACCTGACCACTGCCGTAATCAAGGGTACGCACCATATAGCTGTTGCCATTATCGGAGAACCATGCGTTCACATTATCTGCCAGAAGCTCCGGCTTCTGTTTCTGCATCATGTCATAATATCTCGCTGGGATACCGAGTGCCGATGCCACCTGACGATGAAAAAGCTGTGTTGTGCCAAAGCTGTGATCGTCTCCGATGCGGAAGGTGCTGCCGTCCTCGTCCAGACTGAATGCCTCTGCCGCACCGATATAGTCCTGCTTTGCTGCATTCTGACGCTGAAGCTCTGTCAGAACCTCCGGTAATGCTCGTCCCTGTTTCATAGAAAAATCCTCCTAGTCTTTGAAATAATAATTGCCTGTATATCCGGCAGAGGACAGCGGAAGGCCGTCCGCCCATGCCGGATTCTGATTCATGATATCGCACACATCATCGACAGTGTATTGTCCTTTCGGCACTTCGAGAATGACCTCATCGTGTACATGTCCGACAATGCCGAGCCCTACAAGCTCCATCCGGCGCATTGCTTCTGCAAGCAGGTCACGGGCAGTCGCCTGTGTGATGTTCTCTGTCAGCTTGCCGGAATAGGTTTCACCGCGTCTCCATTTGTTGTTTGCGCCGAGTCCTTCAAAGGTCAGTGCCATGCGTCCGAAACGATTTGGCTGTAATTTCGGTTTGATGTAGGCAAGCCTGCGACCTGACGGCAGCACGATCCACAATGTATTTGCTGAGAACTGAAAACCGATCCTGCCAACGGTTTTGTCCGTATGGTCATTTACTGTTTCGATCGCCGCTTTTTCCACGGCATACCAGAATTTCACGATCTCCGGGTTTGCGTCACGCCAGCTTGAAATGATGTCTGGAAGTTCATCCTCTTTCAGTCCCATATCCAGTGCGCCCATTGAGATCAGCGCACCGCTGCCGCCTCCGTAACCACAGGCAAGCTCTGCAACTTTGCCTTTCTGCCGCAGTTCGCCGTTGATGCCGTGCTTCACAACCGGAACGCCAAACATTTGCGAGGCAGATGCACAGTAGATATCCTCGCCGCGGACAAAGGCATCCAGCCGCCATTGCTCTCCGGCAAGCCATGCAAGCACACGAGCCTCGATAGCAGAGAAGTCAGCCACGATAAACTCACAGCCATCTTTCGGAATGAGCATCGTGCGGATAAGCTGTGACAGGATATCCGGCGTATTGCCGTACAGCGCTTCGATCATATCAAAACAGCCCATTTTGACCAGTTCTCTTGCTTCATCGAGCGTCGAGATGTGGTTCTGCGGAAGATTCTGCAATTGAATCCCGCGTCCTGCCCAGCGCTGTGTACGGTTCGCGCCGGAGAACTGAAACAGTCCGTGCGCTCTGCCGTCCTGACAGATGTATCTCTCTGCCGCCTGATACTTCTTCACAGAGGACTTTGCCATCTGCAATCGCAGCTTCATCATATCCAGAGCTTCACCGTCTGCGCTGTGCTTGTCGAGGTCTGTGATAAGAGAAGCGACATTCTTTTTGCCGAGGGAATCCACCTCAATGCCGCGCTCCTCAAGCCAGCCCTTCAGCTGAGATACGGAGTTGGGATTTTCAAGTCCTGTCAGGGCGTAGGCGCGTTTTGTCATTTCTTCGGACATTGCCATATTGCAGATGATCGCCTGCTGTACCAGTTCCTTATCGATCAGGATGCCGCGGTCATTGATGCGCTGATCCATATGGTAGTAGTCCCATTCCTGCGGGAGCAGGGGGAACTTTTCAAGTCTCCGGCGAATATCCCGCTCGGTTTCCACGTCCTGTATGCAGTAGCTTTTGAACAGCTTCCAGTCATCGGGAGCATGCTCCGGCAGATTCCTTGTTCTGCCGCCGTTTGCTTTGGTGGGCTTACAGGGCAGAGAGAAATAACGGATCAGGCGCTCACCGACGGCGTCCTTCTGCTGTGCGGTCTTCAGAGCCTGTGCCGCAGTTGCCAACTTCAGCGGCAGGGACAGCGATGCCGCCCACACCATCGTGCATTGCCAACTGTCCGGGGAAAGCTGTGTGCCGAGATATTTTGAAAGACAGGTACGCTCAAACTGTGCGTTCCATGCCGATTTGATAATACTGTCATCCTGCAGTGCATCCATAACATCCGTAGGGAGCTGCTCGCCGCAGGCCATATCCACGCATTGTGTTTCTTCATCGTCAAATGCATATGCGAACAGCAGGATATGGAAATCACCCTCAACATAGCGGTACACACCGCAGTTCGGGAGGTCAACATTCGAATAGGTCTCTAAGTCGATGGAAAGTACACGTCTGCTCAATAATGATCACCACCTTGTGTATGTAAAAGGGAGGACACGCCTCCCTTGTCTCAGTTCAGAAAATCCATATCATCATCGTCAAGCTCGTCGGCATCATCGCCCTCGACCTCCACAAAATCGGATGCCGCAGTCGGTCTGCCGGCAAGGCGCTCACCGTGACGGACAAGCTGAATGTTCTGGAGTCCTGCTGCAATGCCCTTGTTACCGGATGCTGCAAAACCGTAGAAGTTGACGCTGACATTGCAGTAATCGCCGCTGCCGCATTCCATCGGGTCGAGAATCGGCTGCACATGGCGGTCAACGATCTGCGGTGCGTCCTTACTGGTCGCATTGAAGAAGAAATGACCTGCGTAGTTCTCGTCATCGGGGCGGTCAATATCGCCGTCATGCATGGGCAGTTTGAGATTTGCGGGGATCTTGCCGCTCCACTTCTTCTCCTTGGCAGCTTCCTTCGCAGCCTCGATCGCTTTCTTGATCTTGGCGAGGGTAGCCTTGTCATCCTTGGGGATCAGCAAAGAGACGGAATACTTTTCATCGCTGCCGTTGATGCTCTTGGGCTCCCAGATGTTTGCAAAAGAGATGCGGCAGGGCACGATGACCTTCGTTGCGGGTGCTGTATTGTTGTTTGCCATTGTTTTTTCCTCCTGAAATGTAGTTTTTATTCCTCGTCAGGCAGTACCGAAAACTCCTGATCCGGGGCTGATGTGAGATCGACAGGCTCTCTCGGGTCGCTTTCCGGTACGAGAGCCAGCTTTCCGGGCGGCTTGGCGACATATGCACCGAGCAGCTCATTGAACTTTTTCTTGCCCATCATCTTTTCAAATTCCGTCAGCGTGATGAGCGTCTGCTTGTAAAGATCGGTGTAGCCGTTCTGCACAGCAGTATCGACCACCGCCTTGGTGTCAGTGAAAATACGTTTACTTCTGCCTTCGACCACCTTATAGCCGGGAATGGGTACGCCGTGGTTGATCGCTTCAGAGGAGACGAATGCGAACACAGCCTCTATCCACGAGGATATCCTGTTCAGCGTCGGCAGTATCTCCGCCAGTTCGGATATCGGGATCAGTCCCGGCTGCTTGAATACGGCGGTATTGGTATCCGCTTCATAAGGGGCGGTCATATCGCTTTCCTCTGTGGTATCATCAAATGCGCCTGCATCAAGGTCGAGGAAATCCTCACGGCAGAGCGCCAGTGCTTCATCGGCACACGCCTTGCAGACCGGCTTTGCACGGCAGAAGCGGCACCAGTCGCCGGGATGCTGTTCACCCTTGCCCTCGAAAGCAAGCAGAGCGGTCGGTTTGATGCTCTCGCCCCAGTCCTCAAGCTCCTGCCTGCTGCATTCAAAGGTGCTGATATTGTCAAGGCGGGGCTGGATGATGCTCATACGAACGATCTCGATATCATACAAAAAGCCGTAGGCGGCTAAACCTCCGAGCGCGTACAGCATCATCTGACTGTTGTGGTCTGCATCCACGAACACGCCTTTGCCCGTCTTGAAATCACATACATGAAGCAGGCCTCTGCCGTTTTCGTCCTTGCCAATAATAAGCATATCTGCAGTACCAAAGCCGGAAGGAGCTATGTGACTGTAATCGACACGTTCTTCAACGAAAGCAAGGGGTTCACAGCCGTTTTCCCGCATCTGCTCGATGATGGAAATGACGAATTCGGCATACACGTCGGTAATCTGCTCAATTTCCTCAGTGTCGAACTCCTCTGACTGCGGGCGTTTCACACGCTCATGCAGATACTTTCGGACCTTGTACTCGCAGATCTCATGGGCGAATGTACCTTCTTCGGCATAGACGGAGCTTTCGTTCGGGAAGTTCTCCTGCAACCGGACGGAAGGCGGACAGTGCAGCCACTGCTTGGAACTGGATGCGCTCAGAAGCGCATGTACATCCGGCATCCGATCACCTCCGGTCAGAGCTGGGACACATCGGTGAGGAATGCCTCATACTTGTCCTGCGGAATGTCGCTGACCTTTGCTGCGCCATATGATTTCAGCAGGGCGAGAAC
Source organism: Ruminococcus flavefaciens 007c (assembly GCF_000571935.1). Lineage (GTDB taxonomy): Bacteria > Bacillota > Clostridia > Oscillospirales > Ruminococcaceae > Ruminococcus > Ruminococcus flavefaciens_F. Next base: position 73,619 of record NZ_ATAX01000017.1, read on the forward strand.
CTTGTCCTTGTTGGCTCTGTTCTGCTTGATCTTGCCGGTCACGACCTTAATAAGGTCATCGGCAGTCAGCTCCGATGCAGGCTCCTGTTTCTTTGCAGCGGCTTTCTTTTTCGGCTGATCCTTCGGCTTTTCCTCCGGCTCAGTGTCCCACGGAAGATCATCTGCCGAGAGGATTTCCTCAAACTCATCCGGATTGATAGTCTCCGGAGCCGTCTCAGCCGCAGGCTTCGGCACACCGTTGATCGCCATTTCTGCAAGCTGCTGTGCCATGCCCGGCTCCATTGAATTCAGAAGCTGGATAACACCGCCAAAGATCGTGCCGAGTCCGTCGATCAGCTTTTTTGCGTCTACCGGGATCGGCTCCGGCAGCTTGTTCTTTTTAGTCTCCGTCATAGATCAGTCCCTCCTCGTCATCATCATAGTTTTCAGGCATCTTATCACTGACACCGCTGTCCCTGCGGAGCTTCTTCCTGAAATCGTCCGGGTAGCGGATCTCGAAGAAAACGCCCTCGTCATCGATCTTCAGGCGGAATACACCGACATCCAGTTCCATGTTCGGGAGCATGGCTGATGCCATCGACATGAAGCGAAACATATCCGTTGCGGTCTGTGCGATGTCTCCGGCACGCTTGTCCATTGCCGTTTCAAGCAGCTTCAGTGCATCCGGCTTAGCTGCGGACTTGCCGGGATCAGGTGCGGCACCGCCGTTGTAACGGTTCTTCGGGGTTCTGTTTTCCATAAGCTTTTCCTTTCTGTGCGGCCTTGCGGCCAATGTATTATCGTGAGGAGCATCAAGGCCTCTCATATACTGTCGTGGGAGTAGTCAAATTTTCGGTATCGACTAAAATTTTTATGTTTTGATCAATCAAGAATGCCTTTTGCTTTAGCAAGTGCATACTTCATATGCTGATGAACGGTTGATACACGGCAGCTCAGAATTTCGGCGATTTCTTCAATTGTCATGCAATCTCTGTAATACATGATGAACACTTTACGCTGCTTCTCCGTCATCGCAGCCAGCATTTCTTCTCTGGTCTCACGACGTTCAACGGCATCCTGCGGATTCTCACCCATGCGTCCGTCGTACCAGTTGAAGGCTCTGCGAAAAGGGTCTGCTACCGCCAGTTCCATATCACCGTCCTTATCTCCGTTGTCTGCGCTGTCATAATCTGTGGTGTCCTTGCGGCTGCCGGTGCGGTTCATGCTGTTTGCCTCGATGCGGTGGTCGCCGATCAGTGTCACTGCTAGGATCCACGGCTGTGCAGAGAGAAAGCCGTCCGGCAGTTCGTAGGTCTCTCTGAAGGTGTCCTTTTCCGAATCTCTCAGCTTATTAAAATAGAAAGTGAAGCTTTTGCAGTACGGCAGCCACACAACTGTGCGTCCGGTGATATTCTGATAGATTGCAAAGCCGTTGCTGAACAGTGTGCAGTCGTTTGTTTCTGCGATCGGATCACCGGCGGTCTCAAACAGCTCTTTCGGTGTCGGAGTCTTGCCGGACTTTTCAGCAAGGTCGAGGAAGGTGAGCAGTTCTCCGAGGGTGGTCTTATCTGTTACTGTGATCGTATTCATAGCCGTTCCTTTCCGCAAGGAACGCACTCGCGGCAGATGCTCCTACTGCGTAAAAGGCACGCAGGCAGACGATGTCCACACGGAATACAGCCGCGGTCTGTACAGACCACAAGTCCTACTGCATTCCGTTATGAGCATCTGTCCGCCAATGCGCGCCTTGACTAACAAATGTGATTTTTTATGCTTCGGTATAAGAATAGCCGGATGCATACAGAGGGAGAACATACAGCCGGTCTGTCGTCCACAGGGTATAGCTGTGGCATTGAGACGTTAGCTGTATGAACATCCGCTACCGTATGCATCCGGCAGTGAGGTGTTTTTTACAGTCCCGTAGGCTGATGCCTGTCCTTGACTGTGTCTATATCATAACATATCCGAATTTTCTTTTACATACATAAAAAATGGGGGCTGTTTTTTATGCACTGTGCTTGTATCGCCCTCTTGCATTAGTCCGTAGTTGTTCGCATTATCTAAATTAGATGGATATTATATGAACATTCTATTTCTAAACTGTTTCAAAAACGCAAATCGCCCCCATTTTTTCCGGGGGCTGCATAAAATTATTTCAGGGTATAAAAAAGGAGGCTCGAAAGCCTCCTGAAAATGTCGTTTTTACATACTTTTCTTAGCGTACCGCTTCTTTTCCTCACAGTCTCTCGTCCACGGCGTAAAGCCTTCTGCCTTCAGCAGATCATTGATCTGGTATACATTTGCCTTCGGCATCAGCTCGAAAATTGTCACATACAGCCGGTGGGCAGGATTACCCATGTCGAATTCGACTTTTGCCTTCTGCATAAGGTCAAGACGGAACGACTCCTCAAGCTCCAAAGCTACACAGAATGCCAGCACCGTTTCAAGCTTCACTTTCTTGCCGCTGCGCATCTTGTTGACAGTGTTCACGCCCATACCGCTGCGGTCTGCGACCTGATCTGAGGTAACACCGCATCTTTCCATATGGAATCGCACCGCCTTGCCGAATTCGTTGACAGCTGAAGGAACGGCGAGCTTATCGTTTTCTTCAGATATCTCATACATTGCCATGCGGATCTTCTTTCGCTGCTCATCGCTGAACGAACGATTCTCAGCTGTGATCTCTGTCAATTCGTCCTTATGCAGCTCGCCATAGGTATAGCTGTAGTCAAATTCTGCATAGACACGTTTGAAATCCAGACAGCACTCTGCCATATGATGTCTTGCATACTCGGTCAAGCCCATAGCGATACCGTGTTCCTTGCGGATATACCTGTCGCTGTTGATGATAACATGACCGTCCAGATATATGAACTTCTTGGAACGGACAAGCTCTGCGAAGGTATCGCAGGATGCAAATACATCGGAGATGTGACTGAACGACAGCGTATAGGTATAATCATCCGGGAATCTCAGCTCTACATCGTAGTCCTCGACATATCCTGTGGTGTTGTAGACATACACACCGCGTACTTCCGGCCACCCCAGTTCAACGATACGCTTCTTCGCAGCATTGCGGGATACTCCGAACTTCCATTTTACAAGATCGATCAGTTCTCTGTAATCGTCCCAATCAGGCTCGCCGGGGAGCTTCTCAAAGAAGTTCAGAATGACCTCGGACGCCTGTTCCTCCGGCATCTGAATGAAGCGCGGGATCGCATTTGCCTGCGTTTCCATCCATTTCAGGCAACTGCGTTGTGTTTTGGAGTAAAAATAGTCATTGAACTCCGGCATCTTCCTGCCGACCATTTTCCGATAATAGCTCTGCAGCTCATAGAACAGGTTGTGAAGGTAAGCGTGAACGCACTCATGAATAATAGCGTTCTGAGCTTCTTCCTCCTCCAGAGACTCATCCACAAGGATCGTAGGACCGCCAATTTTCATTTTGATTGCTTTGCCGTCCTTATCATAGACGGTCGTATCCCGCTTATCAAGGATCAGTTTGGACTTGACCTTGCCGTTTTTTGAAAGACGGGCATACTTTATGTCAAGACCCATAAACCTCGCAATCACAAATGTATTGATGCAGCCTGGATAATTCGATTTATAGGGATAAAAGCCGTCAAATATCTCCTGAGCTATGCTCTCAAAATCCTTCTTTGAAAGGATAGGCACCAGAAATTCATCCAGAGGATTATTCAGTCGGATAAACTGCCCGTTGTATATTTCTGCATCACACAGAAAATCCGATCCGCCGTTGGAGCAGTAATAACCGTGTACGATATATTTCTGACACTGCCTGTACCCGTTCATATCGAACACGACATTGCAGATCACATACATATCAAAGGAATCGTGGTCTATGCGGTCATATCTGCCTTCCTCTATGATGACAGTTTCGATATCGGCCTCCCTCGGAACACCCCACGGCAGCGGGAGCTGACGATAGTAGTGTAGTTCACGGATGTGTCGGCCATACTCCAGTGTGTAGTTCCATTTGAGAAAATCGGTGAAGGACACGATCTCCGGAAGTTCCCCATGCCAGTCCGGGTTACGGATCACTTTGTACTGCCCCGGATGCAGCTTGTCGGGAATCGTGAGAAAAGGTCCTCTGTCAAGGTATATAGTCATTTACGCCCTCCTGTTTTCGCGACTTGTGTTTCTTTGATACTGTCCCTATCTCTTGTTCTGTATCTCTCTATATATAGTGGCGAAGTGGTTTGATGGCGAAGTTGACGGTATTCTGAGCATAAACGGGATGAGCTTGTCCTGCCGCACACCGAAGGCAGATCGATGTCTCGTTTTTCCCCGGGCGGAATACCGATATTGCCATTATATCACACTCTCAAACGAAATGCAAGCACAATTTTAAGTTGACAAAACACTGATAGTGTGCTATAATGTAGTCAAAGATACAATGCCTACGGCATTTTTTGTAGTTCTAACAATTTTGGCGTTGAAAAGTCTTTGATAAACTTTGTAGAGTTGCACAGATTTCAATAAGAATATTTGTTCGTTTTGGAAATTGACATTTATCAGGTTTTGCTGAAGGGAGAGCTTTGTTATGAAGCAGCATAAAAAATCGAATATCTCAGTCTCACAGGGGAGGGAGGAAAGTGCAGGGAAAAAGAGTAATATCTCTGATCCTGCACACCGAAAGGATGCTCATGCTGTCGGAGGACGCATCAAGTACTACAGGGAGCGTCAAAAAATAGATCAGAAAGTGATCGCAGAAAAGATCGGCGTGACCTCTAATGCTATCAGTAACTGGGAGAACGGAAGAACACGCCCGGATTTCAGTGTTGTTCCCAAGCTCTGTGAAGCACTTGGTATCACGCTGTATGAACTATATGGCATTGAAAACAAGCAAGATACCTATACGGATAAGGAGAAGTCTATGGTAGAGAGATACCGTGGACTGTCGTATCCACACCAGCTTGCAGTTGACAGCCTGCTCTCTTCGCTTGAGACAGCAGAAACCGTTGGCAGCTTCCCGGAAATTATCAAACTGGTATGCTGCGACAAGGGGCTTGCTGCAGGCTTTGACGTTGGTGCTGAGTTTGAGGATCACGGGACGCCGATCTATCTGTATCCGAATACGAACGCAGCAATACGACAGGCAGACCTTGTATTTCCGGTCAACGGAGACAGTATGGAACCTGAGTACCACGATGGCGACCTTGTTCTTGTGGAGAAGTATCCCGGCTGTCCTGAACTGCAATACGGCGAGGTCGGAGCCTTTATGGTGGGCAACAGTACATATATAAAGATATATGAAGAGGAAGGTCTGGTTTCGTATAATGAAATATATGATACTATGACGTTCACAGAATATGACAATGTCATTTTGATCGGGCGTGTTCTCGGTATCCTTGAACCTGCATCCATAGCAAGCAAGAGAGATGCTGAGCGATACGACGCCATGCACGAGGACGATGAGGAGTAAAATCTATGGCAAAACTGATATTCCGTTATGGTGCGATGGGCAGCTCCAAGACCGCCAATGCGCTGATGGTGCGATATAACTACTATGAACGCGATAAGAAGGTTGTCCTTCTGAAGCCCCGATGTGAGGACAGGGATGGTGCAAAAGTGATAAAGTCCCGTATTGGTCTGGAGGAACCCTGCGAATTTGCAGAGGATTTTCTTGAAAACTATAGCGGTGAGCATTATGACTGCATTATCGTTGACGAAGTACAGTTCCTTGCGCCGGAGATCATTGACAGGCTCAGCGATCTTGTCGATACCTACGGCATCACCGTTATCTGCTACGGCCTGCGGACAGACTTCCAGAGTCATCTGTTTCCCGGAGCACAGCGGCTCATGGAGCTTGCAGACGATATTGAGCAGATACGGACGATTTGCTGGTGCGGCAAGCGGGCGCATTTCAATGCAAGGCTGCTGAACGGTGAGATGGTCACAGAGGGCGAACAGGTACAGCTCGGCGGCAACGAGAGCTATATTTCGCTTTGCAGGAAACACTATAAGCAGAGAAAGATCGAGGGCTGAAAGGTCGTGATTATATGTGTACTCGCTTTTATGTGGAGCCTGCATATTACGCTCCAATTATCACCAGAGCGCAGAAACTGAAGTTAGCAGATGATATGATGAGGCATCTCGGTAAGCCGCTGACCATGTCCGGCGAGATGCGACCGACCGATGTCACCGCCGTTCTTGCGCCGAATAAAGAAGGCAGGGTTGCAGTTTTCCCAATGATATGGGGCTTCAGCCACGAAGCAACTGATGCACCGATAGTCAACTGCCGCCTTGAAACAGCAAGTCAGAAGGAAATGTGGAAGGACTCATGGTTCCGGCGGCGGTGCGTGATTCCCTGTAGCTGGTATTTTGAGTGGGAACACTTCAGAAGCCCGGATGGGAAACGTTCTAAGGTCGGCGATAAGTATCTGATACAGCCGAAAGACAGCCATACGACTATGCTGGCGGGATTATATCGGTTTGAGGAGCGTAATGGGCTGCAGGTTCCTGTTTTCTCAGTTCTCACACGGTATGCTATTGGCGAGCTGAGAGAAATTCATGATAGGATGCCCATGATACTGCAGCGAGAGGATGTTGAAAGCTGGATAAAGCCCAACGGAAATCCGCAGGAGGTTAGCCGGAGAGCTTTGACAGAGATGTGTTTTGAAAAAACAGGATAAAATTAAGGCTCTATGCTGTGACACCTTTTTGGAATCATGGCACAGAGCCTTGTTTTGCTTGACAATTGCTCGATATTGTCAGCAAAGATGCGCTTGCGGTTGAGTACTATACATTTACTTTTTAGACGAAAAAGTGCGGATCGTGTATTGAAAAAATCAGCGGATTGTGCTATAATAACCAATATAATACATGGCTATAAGCATAGTTTTAAGAGGTGTAAATACTATGGCTGAAAAGAATACCGCCAATATTGGCTTTGAAAAGCAGATCTGGGACGCTGCCTGCGTATTGTGGGGGCATATTCCGGCTGCCGAATACAGAAAAGTTATCGTAGGACTGATCTTTCTGCGTTACATATCGAGTGCTTTTGAGAAGCGTTATAACGAACTTGTGGCTGAGGGTGACGGCTTCGAGGACGAGCCTGACGCATACCTTATGGACAATATCTTCTTCGTGCCTGAAAAGGCTCGTTGGTCTGTGGTGTCCGCTGCTGCTCACACTCCTGAGATTGGCTCTGTGATTGACGATGCTATGAGGGCTATTGAGGAAGAAAACAAGACCTTGAAGAATGTTCTGCCGAAGAATTATGCAAGCCCCGATCTTGACAAACGTGTTCTAGGTGATGTGGTCGATTTGTTCACCAATATGGATATGACCGACACTGAGGACAGCAAGGACTTGCTCGGTCGCACCTATGAATACTGTATCGCTCAGTTTGCTGCCTATGAAGGTGTCAAGGGCGGTGAGTTCTATACTCCGTCAAGCGTGGTTCGTACCCTTGTTGAGATACTGCGTCCGTTTGAGAACTGCCGTGTATATGATCCGTGTTGCGGTTCCGGCGGTATGTTCGTACAGAGTGCGAAATTTATTCAGGCGCATAGCGGAAACAGGGGCAATATCTCTGTTTACGGACAGGAATCCAATGCCGATACATGGAAAATGGCTAAAATGAATATGGCTATCCGGGGTATTGATGCGGATTTCGGACAGTATCATGCTGATACTTTCTTCAATGATCTGCACAAGACCCTGAAAGCCGACTTTATCATGGCAAATCCGCCCTTCAATCTCTCCAACTGGGGACAGGATAAGCTAAAAGACGATATTCGTTGGAAATACGGTGTCCCGCCTGCCGGAAACGCTAACTATGCGTGGATACAGCACATGATACACCACCTTGCACCGAATGGCAAGATCGGTCTGGTGCTTGCGAATGGTGCGCTGTCTACGCAGTCCAGCGGTGAGGGCGATATTCGTAAAAATATCATTGAAGCCGACTTGGTTGAGGGTATCGTGGCGATGCCGACACAGCTTTTCTACTCCGTCACTATCCCTGTAACTCTGTGGTTCATCACAAAGGGCAAGAAGCAGAAAGGCAAAACGCTGTTCATTGATGCCCGTAAAATGGGCTATATGGTTGACCGCAAGCACCGTGACTTCACAGACGAGGATATTCAGAAGCTCGCTGATACCTTCAAGGCATTCCAGGACGGCACATTAGAGGAAGTCAAGGGCTTCTGTGCGGTGGCTGACATTCAGGCTATCGCTGCACAGGATTATATTCTCACGCCAGGCCGCTATGTCGGCATTGAGGAGCAGGAAGATGACGGCGAGCCTTTTGACGAGAAGATGAAGCGCCTGACTTCGGAGCTGTCGGAGATGTTCGCAAAGTCCCATGAGCTTGAAAACGAGATCAGGGAGAAGCTGGGGGCGATTGGGTATGACATTTGAAACAGTAAGGCTCGGTGATGTTGTCCTATTCAATCCTCGTGAAAGCATTAAAAAAGGCGTAATAGCAAAGAAAATTGATATGTCTGTTCTCCAACCTTTCACAAGAGATGTTCCGTCTTATGAGCTTTTAGAATATAAGGGCGGTACAAAATTCAGGAATGGCGATACGATTATGGCAAGAATAACTCCTTGCCTTGAAAATGGAAAAACCGCCAAAGTAAATGTGTTAGGGGATAATGAAGTCGGTTTCGGCTCTACGGAATATATAGTTTTTAGAGCAATAAACGGCATTTCAGACGAAGACTTTGTCTATTATCTTGTATGTAGCCCTATTGTGCGCGAGCCTGCAATAAAATCTATGGTGGGTTCATCAGGTAGGCAACGTGTTCAAACCGATGTGCTTCAAAACCTTGAAATCAATTTACCTGACTTAGAAACACAACAGATTATAGGCTCGGTTCTTAGGAGCATTGACGATAGAATATCCTTAAATACTGCG
>NZ_ATAX01000018.1 GCF_000571935.1 Ruminococcus flavefaciens 007c
AGGAGGAAGTAACGGTGGATACAATCATTTTATCAGCAGCTCAAAAAAGATGTGCTAAAATACTACTTGAATATATAGCCAAAAAGCAATTTACTATTGAATATGGCGAAATGTCTAAAATGACAGGAATCCCAGCTCATGCCCCAGGGCGTGATATAGGCGCCCAAGTTGGTGAGGTATCAAAAAGATGTTATCAATTAGGTCTTCCACTTATATCGGTTATGGTAGTATTGAAAGATACTCAAATGTGTAGCGACGGCTTTTTTAATTTATGTAATGGACTGAACGTTCATCCAGAATTCAAAAACAATATGTCCAAGATGATGGAAATATGCATGAATGAGGTTAAAAGCTGCGACCAGTGGGATAAACTTGCAGATGATATCGGTATCGAAATAGAAGGGCTTAGTAAACCTAAAGATAGGCTTTTAGATAGTATACAATCAGAGAGGATAGAAGGAAAACTAATACAAGTAACTTCTACTGGTTATGAACGAGATCCATTTTTACGTAGCGAATGTATTCGGATACATGGAACAAAATGTAAAATCTGTGGTTTCGATGCAGCTAAAACATATGGCAAAGAATTTGCAGGAAAAATACACGTTCATCACAAAGAGCCACTTGGCTCTGTAAAGGATTCCCATACAGTAAATCCCGAGACTGATTTGATTCCAGTATGTCCGAATTGTCATATGATTCTCCATTCAAAAAAGGATGGAGTATATTTGCCAGAAGAAGTTGTTAAAATGATAGAAATTGCCGAAAAAATATAATTGGTTATTGGCGGTAGCGATGTTGGTACAACGAAAGGAGTACCAACAATGAAAACTACGCTTATCACCACTATCGAGCAAGCTATGCTGAAAAAGCTCGATAATTCAGGGCTTCAAGCCTTGCACGAGGTTCTTGTGCAGGCTTTCAAGGGTGTGTCGGTCACGGCTGTGGCTGATGCCGACAAAACACCCGACAATACGGAGATATTAGAGGAATTCCTCTCTGCAAAGCGGATAGAGGGGTGTTCGGAGAAGTCGCTGAACTACTACCGCAAGACGATCACGGCAGCTCTTGACAGTATCGGCAAGGGTATCAAGCATATTACAACAGACGATCTGAGGGCGTATCTGACCGACTATCAGGCGGAGAAGAAGTCCAGCAAGGTCACTATGGATAATATCCGCCGTATCCTGTCGAGCTTCTTCTCTTGGCTGGAGGACGAGGACTATATCATCAAAAGTCCCGTTCGTCGCATTCACAAGGTCAAGACAAGCAAGACGATCAAGGAAACCTACACGGACGAGAACTTGGAGCTTATGCGTGATAACTGCGTAGAATTGCGGGATTTAGCGATGATTGATATGCTCGCTTCTACGGGTATGCGTGTGGGTGAAATGGTCTTGCTGAACCGCAGCGACATTGATTTCAATGAGCGTGAGTGTGTGGTAGTCGGCAAGGGCGATAAGGAGCGTATGGTGTACTTCGATGCCCGTACAAAGCTACATTTGCAGAGCTATCTTGCTTCACGGACAGACAGCGATCCTGCCCTGTTCGTGTCGCTCCGATCTCCCCATAAGCGGTTGACAATAGGGGCAATCGAACTGCGATTGCGTGAAATGGGGCGAAAACTCGGCATAAACAAGGTTCACCCTCACAAATTCAGACGAACGCTTGCTACTATGGCTATCGACAAGGGTATGCCGATCGAACAGCTTCAAAGGTTGCTCGGTCATCAAAGAATAGATACTACACTACAATATGCGATGGTGAAGCAAAGCAATGTGAAGCTGGCGCATAGGAAATATATTGGATAGGACGGTGATTTTTTGTGAGTGCGTGGAAAATGTGCAGAATAGGTGATTTATGTGACACGATTTCCGAAACCTACAAAAGAACCGATAATATGGTTGTTTTAATTAATACATCAGATGTTTTAGAGGGAGAGGTTCTCAATCATACGCCTGTCCCTAACGAAAATCTAAAAGGACAGTTCAAAAAGACTTTTCAGAGAGATGATATTTTGTACTCTGAAATTCGTCCTGCTAATAAAAGATTTGCATTTATCGACTTTGAAGATACTTCAAAATACATCGCATCTACTAAACTAATGGTATTAAGACCACGTAAAGCTGTTGTATTACCACTGTTTTTATATGCAATACTGAAATCACGAGATGTGCTTGAGGAATTACAGCACTTAGCTGAAACAAGATCAGGCACATTTCCTCAAATTACATTTTCCTCGGAATTAGCACCAATGGAGATAATGCTTCCTGACTTTACTACTCAAAAGCAGATTGTAGGTATTCTATCCGCAATTGAGGATAAAATCAGACTAAATACTGCG
>NZ_ATAX01000019.1 GCF_000571935.1 Ruminococcus flavefaciens 007c
GTTAGGAGAGGAAGATAATGTATAACTTTTATTATGATGAGTCCGAACATAGCCGTATTATCAATCTCTCCACAATTACTGGAGAAACCTACTATGATAATTTCCTTGTCGCTATTGTAGGATGGAAATCAGACAAAGAAGCTGAGATAAAGCAGAAATATTTGGCTTTTGAAGAAAAGTATGCTGAGCGTAAGAAAAAAGGTGAATTAAAAAGTGATACCTTCAAAAGCAATCAATTTAAATGTGGCTTTGCTTCGTTTAACAAACAAAACATAGAATTACTTGATGAATTGCTTGAGATTATAGATAACAATATTTATATCTATTTTTGTATAGAAAGTAAGCTTGAATTCATAATATTGCAACTGTTCAAGGATTACCATAATAACTTCTTTGTTGACATGGATGCAATAAAGTATTCAATCGTAAAAACTGTTCTAACATATCATCCTGATTGTGTTTTACAGAATATCTATAGCTTGCCAGAAGTGTTTGTGGAATCTTTGATATTATTTTTCAAGGAACGAATTGAGTTAAATAAAAGAAATCCTGTTCTAAAAGCATCTGAAAATGAAGCTCTTTCAAATATTCTTATGGTTTTACAAGATGTTAAGCCGCCTCAAACGCTTAGTTGGGATTATCATATACCATTTGTTGGATTTGACTATTATCTAAAGAGCAAGAAAATCAATGATTATACTCTTACAATTGATAAAGAAGGCAAAGAAGGAGAGCAAAGTAAAACGCTTTTAGCAGCGATAGAAGTCGGTTTAATGAATTGTGGAGAATTAAACTCAAAAAATCACTTTGGGCTAAGAATTGCTGATATGCTGGCAGGTATTGTTGGTAAGTTGATGAAATCATTGTTTCATTCATTGCATAACGACAGTAATAACTCCGTAGTTTCAAAAACTTTACTTGATAAAACTTGGTTTAAGTTGAATGAAAAACAGCTATGCTTATATAAAAGGCTGTACCATATTCTTTTAGAGATTAACAATGATTGGTATAAAATCTATGCCGGCAATTATTCTGACGATCTTATCTGCCTATTAGCGCTGTTGGATTATATGAATCATTTCAAGTCGGCTGATGAGATACAGAAAGACTTTGATATGCACCCTGAGTATTGCAATGCTTGTATGTGTAGCAGACTTGAAGAACACTTTAATAGGATACACAATAAACTGCCTGTTGAGCCTGTTGTTCCCGAAACAGATGAGTATTTCCGAGACAATAAGGGCGCAAAGATTTACTTTGATGTCAATAAGCAGCCTGAATTGGTGATAAATGAAGGGCATACCAAGTATCTTGTACTGTCTGTTGGGTTTGATAAAGACTGTAATCCTTTAGCAACTATTGCAAGTGAACCTGAGAACAAGTGTTTTAGATTGCCTGAGCAGTTGAGCGAATGGGCGATGACCGTAATAGGAATGGCAAAATTGGGACAAAACTTGTTTCCATCTGAGGTTGTCTTTAGTAGAATAAAAGGCAGATACTATGTAGACATTTTATAGATAAGGAGCTGATAGAATATGCCCTACACCGAAGAAAAATACGAAAACGCTATTATACAGCTATTCGAGGAAATGGGCTACACCCACGCCTACGGTCCGGCGATTGACCGTGATTATCGTATCCCACTGTATATGGACGAGCTGACAGCGGCACTCTATCGGCTAAATCCCACACTCCCCGATGATGCGATCAGCGATGCGCTTTTTAAGCTCCAAAACTTTGAAAACGGCGAGCTGGTGCAGAAAAACGCTGTGTTCATGGACTATCTGCAAAACGGCATTGAAGTCCGTTACACCGATAAGGGCGAGGAACGCTCTGCAATCTGCTACCTTGTGGACTACTCAAACACGGACAACAACTCCTTTATTGTGGCGAATCAGTGGACTTTCATTGAGAATGACGAGAAGCGCCCCGATGTCCTGCTGTTCATCAATGGTCTGCCCGTGGTGCTTATGGAGCTGAAATCTCCGTCCCGTGAGGAAACGGACGCTTCCGAAGCCTACACACAGATCAGGAACTATATGCACTCCATTCCGTCTATGTTCATATATAATGCGATCTGCGTTATGAGTGACCTCTCGGAGAACCGTGCAGGCACGATCACTTCGGGCGAAGATCGTTATATGGAGTGGAAAACAAAGGACGGCAGCTATGAAAATACGCAGTTCGCCCAGTTTGACACTTTCTTTGAGGGTATCTTCACAAAAGACCGTCTGCTCGATATTCTGAAAAACTTTATCCTGTTCTCCAACGAGGGCTTGCAAAGCTATAAGATACTTGCAGGCTATCATCAGTATTTCGCCGTTCGCAAGGCTATTGAATCCACCAAAAAAGCTACTGTCACGGACGGTAAAGGCGGTGTGTTCTGGCATACGCAGGGTTCGGGTAAGTCGCTGTCTATGGTGTTCTATGCCCATTTACTGCAATCAGCTCTTGAAAGCCCGACTATCGTTGTTATCACGGACAGAAACGATCTTGATGATCAGCTCTATTCGCAGTTTGCAAAGTGTAAGGCTTTTCTACGACAGGAACCGGTACACGCTGAGAGCCGTGAACACCTGAAAACTCTGCTCGAAGGTCGCAAGGCAAACGGCATTATCTTCACCACGATGCAGAAGTTTGAGGAGTCGGGCGAACCGCTGTCCGAGCGCAGAAATATCATCGTTATGGCTGATGAAGCTCATAGAGGACAGTACGGTCTGACAGAAAAAATCAAGATGACAAAGAATGAGGACGGCGAGCTTGTTGCCCGTAAGGTTATAGGCACGGCTCGAATTATCCGTGATACGCTCCCGAATGCTACATATATCGGCTTCACGGGTACGCCTATATCCAGAGAGGATAGGAACACCCGTGAGGTGTTCGGCGACTATATCGACATTTACGATATGACGCAGGCGGTTGAAGACGGTGCTACTCGTCCTGTTTATTACGAAAGCCGTGTCATGAAGCTGAAGCTCGATGAAAGCACCCTGAAACTGATCGACACCGAATATGAGATCATGGCGCAGAATGCCGATGCTGATGTTATAGAGAAAAGCAAGCGTGAGCTTGGACAAATGGAAGCAATCCTCGGTCACGATGATACTATAAAATCCCTTGTTGACGATATTCTCGATCACTATGAGAGCTATCGTGAGAACCTGCTGACAGGTAAGGCGATGATCGTTGCATACTCCCGTGCTATCGCAATGAAGATATACAAGCGTATCCTTGAAATTCGCCCAGGGTGGGAGGAAAAGGTTGCTGTTGTTATGACGGCTTCTAACAAAGATCCCGAAGAATGGCACAGTATCATCGGAAACAAGCGCCACAAAGAGGAGCTTGCAACAAAATTCAAGGACAATGAAAGTCCGCTGAAAATCGCTATCGTGGTCGATATGTGGCTGACAGGCTTTGATGTGCCGTCCCTTGCGACGATGTACGTTTATAAGCCTATGATGGGCTATAATCTGATGCAGGCTATCGCCCGTGTTAACAGAGTGTTCCGTGACAAAGAGGGCGGTCTGGTCGTTGATTATGTCGGCATAGCAGGTGCATTGAAGCAGGCTATGAACGATTATACCGTTCGTGACAAGAAGAACTATGGCAATACCGATATTGCCAAGGTCGCATATCCGAAGTTTCAGGAGAAGCTGCAAGTCTGCCGTGATCTACTCCATGAATATGATTATTCTGCATTTTTCGGCGGTAATGAGCTTACGGCAGGACGCACGATCACAGGTGCAGTCAACTTCCTTATGGACAGAAAGAGGGAGAAAGACAGAGAAAGCTACACCAAAGAGGCTCTGCTGCTGAAACAGGCACTTTCGCTGTGTTCCTCTATCGCTGAGGAAGATGAGCGTGAAGAAGCTGCTTTCTTTGAAGCGGTGCGTGTTCTGCTGATGCGCATTCTCAACCAGGGTGGCGGAGGCAAGAAGCTCTCACTTCCGGAGATCAATGCTAAAATCAATGAATTGCTGAAACAGAGTATCAAGAGTGACGGTGTTATCAATCTTTTCTCGGACAAGGAACAGGACTTCTCACTGTTTGATCCGAAATTCTTGGAGGAAATCTCTAAGATGAAAGAAAAGAACCTTGCTGTTGAGTTGCTGAAACGCCTGATAGCTGAACAGGTGTATATCTATAAGCGGACAAACCTCGTAAAATCGGAAAAATTCAGCGAGATAATGCAAAGTGCTATGAATCGTTATCTCAATGGTATGCTTACCAATGAGGAAGTAATACAGGAAATGCTCAACCTTGCAAAGCAGATCAGAGAAGCCCAAAAAGCAGGCGAAGATCTTGGACTTACCGCTGATGAACTTGCATTCTACGATGCACTCACCAAACCTCAGGCAATCAAGGACTTTTATGAGAATGAGGAACTTATCGCTATCACAAAAGAACTTGCTGATAAACTCCGCAAAAGCCGCACAATTGACTGGCAGAAACGCGAAGGGGCAAGAGCAAGAATGCGTATGATGATACGCAAGCTCCTGAAAGATCATCGTTATCCGCCAGAAGGTATGGATGATGCGGTTACTACGGTTATGCAACAATGTGAGCTATGGGCGGATAATATCATGAACATATAATTGTAAAGACAGTATTATTATTGGAGGAACAGGAATGAAACTCGGCAAAATAAAAGAAGTTGATATCAGAAAAGTATGGGCGCATGAACAGTATGACTTCTCAAAGTGGCTGGCTGAAGATGAGAATATAAAAGCGCTCGGAGAAGTTCTGAATCTATCGCTATCCGACGTAAACACCGAGCAGTTCGTTGGCAGCTATCGCTGCGATATCATCTGTAAAGACGAGCTGACTGGAAAATCTGTGCTTATAGAGAATCAGCTTGAGCAGACAAACCACGACCATCTTGGAAAGATTATTACTTATGCTTCCGGACTTGATGCAAGTGTCGTAGTATGGATAGTAGCTAATGCAAGAGATGAACACGCCAGTGCTATTGAATGGCTGAACAATCACACAGATGACAACGTTTCATTCTTCTTGATCGAGATTCATGCTTATAAAATCGGTGATTCCGATCCGGCGCCGATGTTCAAGATAATCGAACAACCGAACGATTTTGTAAAGAACGTAAAAGCTCTCGCAGAAAAAGGTGAGCTTAATGAACGTCAAAAGCACCGTCTCGACTTCTGGACGAAGTTTAATGATGTCATTGATGAGCGTGGGAAACCTTTCAATAAACACAAACCTTCTACTGATCATTGGTACACTGTAGCTGTAGGTTCCTCAAAATGCCACATCTCCATAGATTTAGTTCATAAAGACCATAAAATTAGAGTGGGTCTGTGGATTGATGACAGTAAGGATATGTTTGATTATTTCTTTGAAAACAAAGACACGATAGAATCTGCAGCTAAGGTAAAACTCGAATGGGATAAGCTGGACAATAAAAAGGCTTCTGCCATCTATACATATATTCCTAAACTCAGTTTTAATGACCAAAGCAATTATCCAGATCTGATGAATAAAGCCATCGACTTGGTAATCGCAATCAGAGAGGCTTTTTCACCATTTGTAAATCAGTATTCAGGAGATTGACTATCTATACAAAGGAGTAACCACATATATGCACACACAGAACAGTATAAATTTAACCTTCCTAAATCTGAAGGGTTTTGATACATCTACACTCACAGGTCTCAATGCCGCTCTCCATTGGCTCAAAACCACTGACGCAGACTGCTTAATGCACGGAGAAGGAACCGGAGATCCATTTGATATCATGGTCGGTGAGATGAGAAGGCCAATGTTGATAGCAAGTGTAGAGGAAGCAATCACAACACTTAAAAAAGAATGAATAGCGTTACCAAACAAGGTATGCTTCACGTTGGATTTTGCTGTGTAAACCGTTACGGTTTTAATCACTAAAGTGCGACTGCTAAAGATAATCCTCGAAGAGTTGTGAGTTTTCACATTTCTCTCCGAGGATTATTTTTTATTCCTTAGTATTGTTCTCTAGCATCGTTCCAATACCATCAATACATCTTACTCGAATGTACTCGCTGACAGACTTACAACCAGCTTCTCTAGCTTTTCTTTTGAACAGTTCAACTTCTGCCTCCGTTACCCGGAGGCGTATTACTGTTGAACGTACTGTGGATGGATCCGGAGTTTTAGTTCTCATTGATTTTGGCCTCCTTTTTTGGCATCTCTCCTAATCATATCGCGTTTCTCCAATACTCAAGTGCATCATTGATAATCGCATCAAATCCAATTTCAGGATTCCATCCTGTATGTGCTGTTAACTTATCGTGGTTTCCGCATACCACTGGTGTATCGCTTGGTCTCATTCTAGCTGGATCTTTGCAGATTTCAATCTGAACTTTTGCTAAATTAACAAGCTTGTCGAGTACTTCCTGTGCTGTATGTGTAGAACCAGAACAAATATTATAGACTTCTCCTGCATGGCCTTTTTCAGCAATTAACCTAATCGCACGGCAAGCATCTTTCACATGAGTATAATCTCTTGCACTCTCAAGATTTCCTACAGACAGATATTCTCTCTTTCCTCTCTCAATCTCAACAATACCAGATGCAAAATCAGAGATCATAAACCCTTTAGCTTGACCAGCACCGCCGAGGTTGAACTGACGTACCATACAGATATTCATGTCAAAGGTCTTATTGTAAAGCAACGCAAACTGCTCCTGCGCCTGCTTGGAAATCGCATATGGATTCATAGGGCTAATTAGCATTTCTTCTACCACATTAGCTCCACGTTCTTTAAGATTTCCATATTCATCGGAAGAACCGATTGCAATAACTCTCATTTGGGTATTAACAGTTTTTACTGCTTCCAGTATATTGATCAATCCGATAGTGTTAAGCTGTACAGTAAGCTGTGGTTTCTTCCATGATAATCCAACATTTGCCTGTCCAGCCATATTAACTAAAACATCCGGACGGTGCTGAGATATAATATCCAGCACCATATCCGAATTCAAAATGTCCATTGAAATGATGCTGTTCTCTGCTTTTAGATCACAGCGAATCACTTCATAACCATTTCCTTCGAGCTCAGTGCACAAATTCTTTCCGTAAAAGCCGGCACTGCCTGTAATCAGAGCCTTCACTTGCCTTCTGCCTCTTTTTTAGCAAGCTGCAGATCGTGCTCTGCCATAATAGCACAGAGCTGTTCGTAGCTTGTTTTCTGCGGATTCCAGCCAAGCTTTGTCTTTGCCTTTGTAGGATCTCCCCAGAGGTTTACAACGTCTGTAGGACGATACCACTTTGGATTCACGCAAACAAGCATCTTACCTGTCTTCTTATCGTAACCCTTCTCGTCAAGGCCTTCACCCTTCCACTCAAGCTCAATACCATCATTCTTGAATGCAAGAGTAGTAAACTCACGAACAGTGTGCTGAACGCCTGTTGCAATAACATAGTCGTCTGGCTCATCCTGCTGAAGAATCAGCCACATGCACTCAACATAGTCTTTAGCATAACCCCAGTCACGAAGTGAATCAAGGTTACCAAGTTCAAGATGATCCTGCAGACCACAAGCAATACGACCTGCTGCGAGAGTGATCTTACGTGTAACAAAGTTATCGCCACGGCGCTCAGACTCATGGTTAAAGAGAATGCCGTTACAGGCAAAAATGCCGTAAGCTTCACGATACTGTCTGATCATCCAGAAACCATACTGCTTTGCAACTGCATAGGGACTGTAAGGGTGGAATGGTGTATTTTCGTTCTGGGGAACTTCCTCTACCTTACCATAAAGCTCAGAAGTAGATGCCTGATATACACGGCATGTCTTGTCAAGACCAGCAGTATGTACAGCCTCAAGAATTCTGAGAACGCCAATAGCATCAACATCACCTGTGTACTCCGCTGCATCAAAAGAAACCTGTACATGGCTCTGTGCTGCAAGGTTGTATATCTCATCAGGCTTTACCTGAAGAACGATACGAATAATGCTAGAAGAATCTGAAAGATCCCCCTCATGAATGATCAGCTTATCGAGGATGTGATCTATACGAGATGTGGTAGCTACAGAAGCTCTTCTGATAATACCATGAACCTCATAGCCTTTTTCGAGCAGAAACTCTGCAAGATAAGATCCGTCCTGTCCTGTGATACCCGTAATAAGTGCCTTTTTCATTAGTGTTTTCTCCTTTTACATTCTAGATATTACGATCGATAAATTTCCTTCAACAATCAAAAAAGCATCAGTTGCAGGAATAAATACTGTTTCTCCCGAGTTTATGGGCATTGTCTCGCCCAGCGTAAGAGTACCTGATCCTTTGATACAAGTGATTGAATAGAAGCTGTCGTTTGTCAATGTAATCCGCTGCCTTCCTTTAACATCCAAAAAAACAACATTAAAATACTTGCAACTTACTTTTCCATCGAAATGGATAGACTCATATTTATGATAATTCAGTACATCGAGAGCCTTATCAAGATGAAGTTCTCTCTGATTGCCGAACTTATCTCGCCTGTCATAGTCGTACAATCTATAGGTACTATTACTGCTCTGCTGAATTTCGCAAATCAAATTTCCGGCACCGATTGCGTGGACGGTACCCGCCGGTATAAAGAATACATCACCGGGCTTTGTAAGATTGAAATCAAGAACATCCACTATTGTGTTATCCTTGATTCTCTGAGCTACTTCTTCTCTGCTGACATCTCTGTTAAAACCGACATAGAGACCAGCATTAGGTTCAGCATCAATTACATACCACATTTCAGTCTTACCATAGCCATTTTCATGCTGCAATGCGTATGCATCATCAGGATGAACCTGCACAGATAGATTCTGCTTTGCATCGATGAGCTTTATAAGAAGCGGGAACTCTTTATTAGCATCATATTTCGTTCCAAGAGCAGATAATCCTATCTTTTCAAGATATTCAGTGAAAAGTGTTCCTTTGTACTGACCACTTGCTACTACACTCGTTCCGTCAGGATGAGCTGATAATTCCCAACTTTCAGCAATAATATCAAAATCACAAGGCTTTTCATAAATATCTCTGAGTTTTGTTCCGCCCCATAGATAGTCTTTAAATGCAGGAAAAAGTTTTACAATAGGATCTATGCTCATAGCAATTCCTTCCTGCCAGCCTCATTAAGAGCATCAACAATCTTCTTGACGTTCTGTGCCCTATCTTTCTTACACACCATGATAGCATCCTGTGTCTCAACAATAACAAGCCCCTCAACATCAACAGCAGTTACAGTTTTACCAGAGGAATAAATCACAGAATCCTTAGAATCAATAGCAATAACATCGCCAAGCAAAATATTGCCATCTTCATTAGGCGTATGAAGTACATCCATCATATCCCAGCTTCCTACATCATTCCATCCACAGTCACCAGGAATAACAAGCACATCTCCCTTTGCTGCGCTTGGCTCCATAACAGCATAGTCAATGGATATCTTGCGGATGTTAGGGTAAACATCATTCAATACTTCCTGCTCACTTGGTGTATTCATCGCGTCACCTATCTTCTTCAGATCGGCATATATATCCGGTACATACTCCTTCAACTTCTTTAAAATAAAAGAAGCCTTCCATATGAACATACCGCTATTCCAAGCATAACGCCCACTTTCAATGTACTTCTTTGCTGTTTCTTCATCTGGTTTTTCCTTGAACTCAATAACAGGCTTCACTGCATCAGAAACTGTAGCATCATATTTAATGTATCCGAACCCAGTAGAAGGGAAAGTCGGCTTTAAACCAATAGTAACGAATTTATCCTGTTCTTCAGCAGTTAGAATTGCTGTCTTAAATATTTCAGTCAGCGCTGGTACATTTTCAATATAATGATCAGCTGGAGTAATAATCATTACTCCATCACCATATTTGCGATAAATCTCCATTGCTGCATAACCAATGCAAGCTGCTGTATTTCTTGCAGCAGGCTCAGCCAGAATGTTCATCGGAAACACTTTGCCGTGTGTTGCAGTTATCATTGCTGGTGCCTGTAAATCTGCAGTTACAATGAAGATATTACTTTTGCCTATAACTGTCGCCATGCGTTCTACAGCCTCATTTATCATTAAATCCTTACCAGAAAGATTCAAAAGCTGCTTTGGTGTTTTTTGTCTTGATAATGGCCAGAAACGAGTTCCACCGCCACCTGCCATAATTACTCCATAATGATTCATTGTTTACTCCTTAATAATATATTTAGTTTAGTTCATACCTTCTAACATTATCTCACATTATTTTTGAAAATAAACCATACTTATGAAACTACCCAAGGATCGTATAAACCATTTTCAAGAATATCAGCTATTCGCTCACATGCATGACCATCACCATAAGGATTGCAGGCATGAGACATCTTATGATATTCCTCTTCATTTTCAAGTAGCTCTTTAAAAGCCTTATAAATAACTTCTTCATCGGTACCAACAAGCCTTAATGTTCCAGCTTCAACACCTTCAGGTCTTTCAGTCGTATCCCTCATAACAAGAACAGGTACGCCATAAGATGGACACTCTTCCTGTATTCCACCAGAATCTGTAAGACACAGGAAACTCCGAGCTTCAAAGTTGTGGCAATCAAATACTTCTATCGGCTCAATAATGTGAATTCTATCACAGTCTCCAAGCTCTTCATCAGCAGCTTGCCGAACAACTGGATTCATATGAATAGGATACACAGCCTTACAATCAGGATGCTCATCAAGCACCCTTCGGATTGCTCTAAACATATGATGCATTGGCTCACCAAGATTCTCACGCCTATGAGCGGTAATAAAGATAAGCTTAGAATCTCCAACCCATTCTAGTTCAGGATGAGTGTAATTTTCCTTGACAGTATGTTGCATAGCATCAATAACTGTATTTCCTGTTACATAGATATTTTCAGGATTCTTTCCCTCTGCAATTAAATGATCCGCCGCAAGTTGTGTGGGAGCAAAATTATACTGGCTCACGATACCTACAGCTTGACGATTAAACTCTTCCGGATATGGAGAATAGATATTATATGTCCTGAGTCCAGCTTCTACATGGCCAACTGGAATCTGAAGATAGAAACAAGCCAAAGCAGTTACAAACGTTGTTGAAGTATCACCATGAACTAATACAACATCTGGTTTTTCCTTTTCCAATACTTCTTTAATTTCAATTAATATATTAGTAGTAATATCAAAAAGGGTCTGCCGTTCTTTCATAATGTTTAGGTCATAATCTGGAACAACGTCAAAAGTCTTAAGCACCTGATCAAGCATTTGCCTATGTTGTGCAGTGACGCAAACAATAACCTTAAGTCCAGATCTTTTCTTCATCTCATTAATCAGTGGGCATATTTTTATCGCCTCTGGCCTTGTTCCAAATACTGTCATGATTTTTTTTATCATACTTTTCTCCTTTGTTATTAGACTCTAATTCACTTTTAATTATAATATTATCTAATCTTTAATCACATAAGAATTAATAAGAATGACTATTATTCTTCCTTCTTATAAATTTATTCAATATGTAAATATAATCGGATTTAAAGAATAAAACATTTATAATCAGTCCGACAACAAAAACAATAACACTCTTTTGAATAGCAACAATCATCCATTGACTATATGTTTCTGGTTCTGTTGAAATAACCCTTGAAGCAAATACAGCCACAAGAATAAATATTACATCTACAGCGATATGAACAATAAATGGCTTAATGGAACGCTTCATAATATTACGAGACAAATAATATACAAAATATAATGTTCTATATATAATCGCTGCTATCGTTCCGATTGCAACTCCTATTAACCCATATTTAAACACTAGAACAATTGATAGAACAATATTAATAAGCATTTCTATCATAGCCGATTTTTGTGTTTGCTTATAATGACCAGCAGCAACTATCATAGTATTATATGGTAATCTCAAACAAAAAAGGGCTTGCCCTATAGCCATTAATATTCCAAATAAGGGATAAGTATAATCTACATCATCAACACCTTTAGTATAGATTGAAACAAATGGAACTATCATTATACTCGTAACTGTAAAAACAGATACAACCAAATAATTCAAGAGAGATTCATAACTGTTAAACGTTTTATCTAATAATTCTTTTTCCTTTTTTGCATATATATTACCGAATAAAGCATTAAAACCGTTTGTAAAAGCTTGAACAAATTGCCTTACCCCAATAACAACAAGGTGATAAACAGAGTAAATAGAAACATCTGTTAATGAAGCGAATATAGTCAATACAAATACATCAGTATTATTCATTACAACGCTAGCACAATGCTGTGCTAATCCACTCCATTTTTGATCTACAACTTCTCCACTAGCTTTAATATTTCGATCTATTTTATAGAATTTCTTTACAAAAGCAGAGAGTAATAACGGTCTTAATAAAAATACACAAGACGTCGTTAGTTTTACAATATGGATAGATCCGCCCATTAATATAAAAATAACCGAAAGAACTGTATTAAGAATAACCGTTATGGTGTTAATAATATTCTGAACATATAATCTTTGATCAGCATTCAGTAAAAGCTGATTGGCAATTCCAAAAAAATATTGAGCATAAAGACTAATAGAAATAATAACTATTAAGCTTACGATATATGTTGGATTAAAATTTGATTTGATTTGTGAAGGATAGATAATACACAATCCAACAATGTATATTAAGAATAAGGAGGCAACTGTTCTAAAGAATTTCTTTGAATAGTTTACTATTTCGCTTACTCTTTGCATATTTCCCTCCGAAAGAGGCTTATAAAGAGCAGATTGAACAACTGCGCCTACACCTAAATCTAACAAAGAGATGAATCCAAGGAATTGAGTGAGTGAAGTAACCAAACCATTCACTTCTGATCCATAGGCGCGGAGAATAAATCTTGGTATAATAAACCCACTTACAAAAAGGACCACTTGATATGTGAGTGATGAAACAATATTATATAATAACTTTTTTTTTCGCATATTTACTCTCTCTCATTCTTCCTACTACAAAGTTCATATTCATTATCAAGATTAGCTTGGTATAAACCAAGAACAAGAGCAATAGCCCCAAATAATAATGTTTGATATACACCAACATAAAATAACAACCAAAGAATCCCAATAACCGCCCACGGTGCTTTTTTTACACTTTTAATTCCATATCCAATAATTTTTGCCATTCCAAATAAACCTACTATACCATATTTTAAAAAAATCAAATTTATACTTTCATGTACTCGAATATAAACACCGGCTTCTCTTTGAACTGCAGAAAAACTGCCCGCACCGTCCCAAGACAACGAATTAGTGTGATGAAGAGTACTTCCAACTATACCTTTTCCAAAAATAATATATCCTGGTTTACTAGCATACTCATACATTATATTAATTAATTCATCTAATCTAAATGAAGAGGACGAACCACTTATTACATTCTCATTTTTTCCGAACAATGTTGAAAACAGTTCACTCGCCTCATTATATTTTAATAACAAATAACTATCTGCGCCAAATATGTAACTAATAGCCTCTGTTTGTGTAAGAAAAACAAATGTAACCATTCCTAAAGAAAGCATAGTTAACCCATAAATTGGTGAAGAAGTATAAATTATTAGTGCAAGAACAAAAACAATTGACAAGAACCATTTCCCACCCAGAGGAGTAGGCCTAATGATCATTAAACCAAACATAGCGATTGCACAAATATAAAATACTATCTTTTTATCTCTGAATTGCTTATACTGCGGAAACGCAAATAAACTAAATGCAAAAAAAGCATATAGCGGTAACATTAGCATATTGCTCTGACCAGCCCTATACCCATTAAAACCAATAAGTGTCGCTAATAATCCAGCAGGTACAAGTGAGAATAGTAGATTAGTTAAAGTTACTTCTAATTGCTTACAGAAATCTTTATTAGTTACTAGTAATACAATCGCATTATGAACAGTAAAATATAAAATTGACATTCGATATACTTCGGCAACAGTCATAGTATGGTACCAAGATTGGCCGAATATATTGTTATCATTCAACAAATATGTTATTAACCACATTAACAGGCCAACTATCATCATATAATTGCTAGCCTTATATAAAAAAATCAAACCTTTATTTTGACAGTTTTTTACGTTAGCATTCCAGTTACAACATGCAATGATTAAAAACATAAAAAAATTAATTCCAAACAGCATGTAAATAGTGACATATGGTAAAACAATAAAACTGTAGACAGTTTGACCATCTCGTACACCAGTAGCAAAATAGCTTACCTCTATTGATGCTGTTAAAAAAATAGTGTAGAATCTAAACGATCTACATAAGTCCTTATTTAGGATATAAAACAGGCATAATATGTAACCTAAAACTCCAGTTATAATACCAACAATAGGTAATTGAACCCCCAAAATAAATAGTAACATTAATATAGTATCAAAAATAATAGGAGCTATTTGAATATTCCTTGCACTTAACTTCATTTCATTTTAATCCTCATTATAATCATTCTAATATATTATGTAGCGATTCAATTACTTTGTCATCAGAATGCTCCTCAAGGAAAAGCTCTCTCTCTCTTTGATCAATAGGAGAACAAAAGAAACTCTCATTAATAGTAAATAGATCATTAGGTCTCTTAACAACAGACATGATATGTGGATACTTTTTGCTCTCTGCTTCTCCCATAGGAAATTCATTGAAAATAACTCTTCCATTCTGAGCTATCGCATTAATTAATGTTGAACTGTATCTATTTTGAAACTGTTTGGGGTAACAAATTATAATTGCAGATGCCGAATAATAATACCTATTATATGTTTCATCATCCAAATAACCTTTTATAATTTTAAGAGATTTTCCTTTATATTCTTTTATTTTTGAACGAAGCACTATTGTGTAATTCAAAGGATTTGGCAGTGATTTATCTATTTCGATACAAGAATCAATAAATGCTTCATCATTACTTAATCCTAAACCTACAAGTGTCTTATCACGTTCTTGCAAATCATCATATCCAAATATGCGAGAAATGAGGGGATGCGGAATTGTATGAATCCTCGTAATAGGACAACCTGTCTTTTGAGCGAGTCCCTCGGTTATGAAATCAGCTAAAGTAATATGTTCAACATAATTCATTCCTCTTTTAAACTTTTTAAGCTGCTTTTCTGTTTTTAATGCATCGATATCATTATGATGAATAACAAATACCTTTGTTCCTTTAAACATATTACCTATTATCTTTAGCATTGAGTTATTACAAGACAAAAAGATTATAGCATCATATTTTTTATTTTTTATTATTCTTTTTATAACTCGAAGATTATAGTATATACCAGACTGAATAAATGGCTCATGTTTTTTTATAATAATCTGCTTAGGAAGCTCTACATACTCAATATTGTCGTTTACAAATTCATCCAAGAAACCTTTATAATTCAAAACTGTTAAAGAATTTTCATGCGCAAGCAACTCAATCATTTTTCTATCATATGTTTTATGACCTATAGGATACAGGATCTCTGCTACTATTATCCTTTTCATATATGTATATTTCCTCTCTAATCAAACATTTTCTTGAATTGAATCAGCAAGCCTATTAATCCTTCCATCATAATCTGTAGCTTCTATAAAGCTTTTAGCGCCTTCTACATAATACTCATAATTATCTTTTAAATTTTTTATTGAAGAAGCAAAATCTTCTGAACATACACCACAATGGAATCTATCGCACAAATGCTTTAATGGAGGATTAGTAGAACAAATAATGGGTTTACCCAAAAAAAGACTTTCATACATTTTTCCTGAAGCGCAATACGTATTATTGATTGTATTTTGCAAAAAAAACACAATACTTGCTTTCGAACATTTTAATAAATATCCCCATTCATTTCTATCAATAAAGCCTATATAATCAACATTTGTAATATTGTTGTCTTTTAAATAGGATATAAAGTTTTGTTTATTTCCCCAGTCGTTTCCAACAATAATCAAATTATAATCTGCTCCAAGTTTTTTTAGCGCTGCAGCTATTTCAAAAGTACCGCGATCTTCTCTAATACCCCCTCCGTAAACTATAGTAAAACTGCTTTTTGCAAATAAAGGTGCGTACTTAGTTTCACAAACCTTTTCATCTACCGTTCCATCTATTCTATGCATATTATCAAAAACAATTATATGATTTTTGAGTTTAAAATGTTTTTTTGCAATATCAGCACGCTCTTGATTAGCCGCTATATATACATCAACTTTTTTTACATCTCTCTTTTCAATTCTATCAATTAATGAAAGCCCAAATGTTTTAATTGATTTAACTTTTCTATCAATAACTAATTCGCTTTGATCATATACTATTTTTGTTGATGGAAATGCTTTTTTTAACCATGATATCAGAATTGGAAAATCATGTAAAAGAACAACATCTGGCTTGATTTTTTTTATCATTTTCTTTGTTTCTCTAACATAATTGAAATATCTACTTCCAGGTATTTTAAATACACTTTTTACAATACATGGATGAGTAAATTTATTCTTACACTTATCTGGTATATCAGCATATGTGATAATATAAACTTCGGCAAACTGTTGAAGCGCCTCTAGCACTTCTCTGCTACGTTCTTCCCAACGCAAGTCATGATATACCGAATATACAATTTTTTTCATCTCATTCCTGCTTTCTCAAAATTATGTTATTTGTTGTTTTCCACGAAATCCTCAAAAGAACTATATAACGGTGTGGATGTCTTAAAAAGTGATACCATTTTAGATTTATCGCACCCAATCCATGATTGCTTAGAAACAAGTTGAATACTTTCCTCATTTCTAGGTAAGAATAAAAATGAAAAGTTCATCATTTCTTCCTGCTTTGGAAGCCTTTTTTTTCTATTCATGATCGATTGAATATTATTATGAATTTCATCCTTTAATGATTCTTTCATTTTTTCTCTATATTCATCTAAAGACATAATCTTCTTTGCAGGAACGCCAGCATACACACTATTGTTTTCGCAATTTTTTGTTACTACTGCATTTGCTGCAATAATCACATTATCTCCAATAGAAACATTTCTCAAAATGGTTGAATTTTCACCAATAAAAACATTATTACCAATAATTATTTGCCCGCCTCCTGTTGGATACACCTCATCATACGCTTTCATAAGAACTGTCCAACTATAATCATGAGCGATAATTGACACGCCAGAACAAATAACTACTTCATTACCTATTTTAATAAAAGGCGCTCTATTATAGTCGAATCGAGTTTTTCTTGGATTAACGAAGTATACATTTTCTCCAATTTCAGCTCCAAGGCTTTTTAAATATGCAACAAATTTCTCTCTATTACAAGTAAAAATCACTCTCTTGATTTTTCCCAACATATTTCTCACTCGCATTACTCTTTATATTTTTTTAAATAAAACTCTTGCATCCAAATATATTGTTTACGAATATCAAATCCAGCTTTTTGAAGTATCTGAATATTATCTTTTCTAACGCCATTTTTTATTTTTTCAGTTGCTTTTTTAGCCCAACAAACAGGTGAAGATTTAATAGAAAGAAAATCGACACAATCGCATAGTTTTGTTTCTGAAGGTATTGTGTCACTAGCTATTATAGGCAAATTTGTCATTTGTGCCTCAATAACCACGGTTCCAAATCCTTCATATTTAGAAGGAAATAAAAACATATCTGCTGCTTGGTATAATTCAGCAGCATCTGACCTCGCCCCTAACATAGAAACTGAATCAGAAAGATTGTGATTATTAATATATGATCTAATTTTCTCTTCACACTCTCCAGCACCTGCTAATAAAAGAATTGCATTTGGAATTTTCTTTTTAATCTCTTCAAAAACCATTAATAGATAAATATGGTTTTTCTGTTCCGATAATCTTGCAACATCCAAAAAAACTGTATTCTCTGATACGCCTAACTCTTGACGTTTTTTATCACGTAATGCTGGATCCCACACAAAACGATCAACTTGAAATGCATTTGGTATCACTTTAAAAGTCTTTCCGCGAGAATACTTTTTTCCAAATAACCAATCTCCTGCCATTTGCGAACATCCAAATCTATCTGTAGCATACTTATTAACAAATAATTTGGAAATCATTTTAGGTATTCCACGAAGATTTTTTTCCATACTAGCATTTCTACTATGTGCAATTCGAACAGGCACTCCATGTTTATAAGCTGATCGAAGTACCCATGTGCATAATGAATTAAGATGAGCATGTACTATCCTATACTCTTTGTGTTTACTAAAAAATGCATCCAATTCTTTTATATATCTTATAAAATTTCGGGGTGTTATTCTTGGCATATGATATACTTCTCCGCCTAGTTGCTTAATCTCTTCGCCAAAGTCACCAAGTTCCTCTCTATGGATCATAAAATCAAATTGCACCTTTGATCTATCTATATTTCTATATATATCCATTATTCTACTTTCAAGGCCATTACGATTAAGATGAGTAACAACATGTAATACTCTTATCGGTTTTATATCTTTTTCCATCTATAGGCACTCCTTAATTCTGACATTTTTATTTGAAGAGTTATATTTCATACTCTTCTATACAAGAAAATATTATAAATTAATGCTTCAAACCTTCTCAACCTCATCAACATACTTCTGAACTACAATCTGTCGATCAAATTCATTCTGAACCTTAGTTCTGCCAGCCAATCCCATGTTTCTTCTCTCATCATTTGAAAGTCTCATGAACTTATCAACTGCTTCAATCAGTTTTCTGCCATTCCTGCAAGGAATCATATATCCGTTCACGCCATCATCAATAACCTCTCGGCAGCCTGACCTATCAGTTGTGATAATCGGTCTGCCAGAAGCACTTGCCTCAAGAAGTACATTACTTAGGCCTTCCGGATAATAAGTAGGATGAATAACGCAGTGAATATTTTCTAAGAAATCAGCCACATCATGAATCATTCCATGATAGATGACTGTTCCGTTTTCGTTATATTCATTCAACTTGCCTTCATACTCTGCTTCGCAAAATCCGCATACATGGAACTCGGCATTTGGATATTTCTTCCTGATTACTTTGGCAGCTGCAAGATAGTAGTCAATGCCTTTCTCCTTCATGATACGGCTAATAAAAGCAAATCTAACAACGCCGTTTTCATCAGAAGGATACTCTCTGACAGGAAATCTATCAAGGTTTACGCCGGACCCGGGAAGCATCTTATGCTTTCCCATAGCAATTCTGTTATCAACAAAAAGCTGCCTGTTTTCTGTGTTCTGAAAGAACACACACTGTATATTCTTGAATGCTACTTTGTAAAGATTAATGAAGACCTTCTGCTTCCATCCAGCGTTCTCAACAGCCGTTCCAAGTCCTGTAATGTTTGCAACAAACGGAATGCCGAGGCTGTCTGCGGCCATAGCACCATAGATATTCGGCTTAATAGTAAAACCGAGAACGATATCTGGCTTTACTTCCTTCAACAGTTTTTTATAATCTCTCAGCAGATTCAATTCAGATACAGGATTCAAGCCGTGTCTGCTAATAACTATTTCGTGATATTTGGCACCTAATGCAGTAAGTTCATCAATTCGCTCACCATAAGGAGAGGATATGTGCACTTCATGTCCGTCAGCCAACAAACGCTCAACTATTTCCAGCCGAAAGTTGTAGATTACTACTTCATGATTTACTAGAAACAGTACTCTCTTCTTTGATTTCTTAGTTTCTGACATTTACTTACTCACATCCTCTGTTAGCATAATAGAGCGTCTTAAATTTGCAATTCTATAGTTTTCTTTGTATTCACTTAATGACTGATCATAAGCTAAGTTGCCGAAAGCTTTATCAACAAGCCCAGTGGCTAATCCTGCAAGCTTTAGCGGTACTGTTGCACCTTTCACAAGAACTATTCTCTTACAATGCTCTGCAGCAATCATCTTCACAAGCTCACTTGTATTGCTGTATTCAGCATTCTGCGGCCAGAACGTACCGTGCTCCTCGTTCTCAATCATCAGCCTTACAAATTCCATAAGGTTTTCGATATAAAGCATAGAGCGACAATTATCAACATATGGGAACACAGGCATCTTCTGCGCCAGCTTAGACATCAAAGGATAGTTACCTTTGCTTCCTTTGCCGTAGATCATCGGCGGACGCAAGATAACTACTTTAAAGTTCTCATCTTCAAGCTTCTTTAGACCTCTTTCGGCCCTAACCTTACTATCGCCATAGCAATTTGCAGGAGAAACAGGAGTATCCTTCGTGATTATTCTCTTCTTACCAATCGGCGCACTATCACCATAAACGATAGCAGATGACATGAAAATGAACTGTTTAACACCTGACTTCTTAGCTTTCATAGCAGTCCGTATTGTAAGTTTTGTGTTTACATCATAATAGAGCTTGGCTTTCTCTTTGCTGATTTTACCATTGTCAGAGTGTGCAATACCTGCCACATGATAAACAGTATCATAGCCGGAGAAGTCGTACTTCATCCAGCCATCGCCAATCATATCCACAGTATCTACCTGATACTTATCAGGCCACTGTTTCATATATTTCTCAAATGAAGTGCCAATATATGATCCGGCACCTGTGATCAATATTTTTTTCATACTTCCGCCTTTATATCTTCATCAGGTTGTATATCGCTATTGATAGTTTTAGCTTTTTCAATTTCTTTAGCTATTGCTCCGGTTCCGCCTTCAACTACACCTTTACTTTTAAGAACAGATGTAATCGATCCCATAAACAGCTTAATATCCATCAAGAAGCCTGCTATACTACTGTTTTTCAGAGTCTTAGCATACACACCATCAAGTTTAGCCTTCTCTGGTATCTCCAACTCATCTCTGCCGCTGATCTGAGCCAGACCAGTCAGTCCCGGCTTCACATCATTTGCGCCATACTTATCTCTCTCAGCAGTCAGATAATCCTGATTCCAGAGAGCCGGTCTCGGACCAATAACGCTCATATTTCCTCTGAAAATATTCCAGAGCTGGGGGAGTTCATCGATAGAGGCTTTCCGAATAAAGGCTCCGACCTTTGTAATGCCGCCATTCTGAAGCATATGTGTAGGCACATCCTTTGGCGTATTTACACTCATACTACGGAATTTAAGTAACTCGAAGTAAGACTTATCCGTTCCCACACGCTTCTGCTTGAAGAACACAGGACCGGGATCGTCAGCCTTAATAGCAAGAGCCGTAACAGCGTAAACAGGTGCTAAAACAACAAGGCCACCGAAGGAGAGTACAACATCAAAACCGCGCTTGACGTACTTCTCATAGAATGTCGGGATATGTGTGCTGTTTCCAACAGCTTCAAGGTGTCCCTGTTTTCCGTCTGCGTTCACAGGATCATTCGCATTTTCGACAAACACTACTTTTCTACCCTGTACCGGATTCTGCTCTTCCGGCTGATTAGCATACACAGAGTCGGGATACTGTTTCTTAGCAATATGACGCATAACAAGATATGTAGCCCCCAAAGCCAAACCGGTTACCGTAGCTGCTGTTTTCAGATTTTTCTTAGTCTGCTCTTTCACAATCTCTTACCTCACCTTAATTATTCTATATCTCATAGTTTTGCTATATCAATACTGTGTTCTACACAAGTTCACCATCCAATAAAACCACTCACACAGCAACAGGCAATTTCTCATGCTGTTTCATATGTTCAACTTTCTCGGTATCACATACTTCATTATAGCCTGTCTGCGTACCGGCCTTGATTTCAGCTCTTGCTTTAACAACAGAGCCGCAGTTAACATGGCAGCCTTCGTGAACAACACTGTTGTGGTTTAAGATCACTCCGGCGGATAGTATGCATCCTGTTTCAACACTCACTGCGGTATGAACAACAACCATAGGCTCTATGAAACAGCCCATACCAATTTTAGCTGATGGACTAACATATGCTTTCTCATGTATAAGCGTCGGCACTTCATAGCCGATTTCGCATAATCCTTTTATCAGATTCAGGCGGAGCTCAGTATTTCCAATCGCAACAACCGCCGAATCGTATTCATGAATCAACTTATTAATATCACAGATCTTTCCAACGGCAGACGGATGTACATCATCAACAAAATCGATTTTCTCAAAGCACTTCATCGATTCTGCGATTTCCTTGGCGACCATACCATATTGTCCAGCACCTATGATAAGTAAGTTCTTCATAAACACGCCCCCTAAAAAGATTATAAAAGTGTCAAGATGGATCAATACTACGACTTTTAGAGACCGGGTAATACTCTGGTCTCGGAAATACAATGTATAATAGCCAACCGTGTGCCCTTTACACACTGTGTTCATCAGCAAGCTCATATCAACTGCTAACATATTTAGCAGCTTATATCAACCCGCCAACTTTTATACATCAATACTTCTTATGTACATACTACAACTAATTTACATACCAATGACCTTCTTCAGCTCAAAAGGTAAATTCTCCGCCGATACGTCGGAAGTGTTCATGCGAGGTAATGCAATGATATTACCCTGAAAATGTAACGAAACTATGGTGGTTTTTAATGTACATTTTCCCCGATTTTACGCTGTTTTCGCCATCTTTTCACCTTTTATAAATAAGAGGTTAGGAGTATTCACGCTCATGCTGCGGAACTTTAGCAGTTCAAAGTAACCCTTATTCTGAGCAACACGCTTCTGGCGGAAGAATACAGGCCCCTGGTCGTCCTTTTTGATAGCTATAGCCGTAGCCACATACACGGGAGCCAGGACTACAAGTCCACAGAACGAAAGACCAATATCAAAGCCTCGCTTGACGTATTTCTCATAGAACGTCGGAATATGTGTACTGTTCGCAATAGCTTCAAGATGTCCCTGCTTTCCATCAGCGTTCACAGGATCATTGGTATCCTCCTTGAATACCACCTTACGCCCCTGCATTGGGTTCTGCTCTTCCGGCTGATCAGCATAAACTGACTTTGGATACTGCTTCTTTGCAATATGTCGCATAACCAGATATGTAGCACCTAAAGCTAAACCTGTAACTTTTACAGCTGTTTTTATATTTCTCTTAGTCTTATCTTCCATAATCTCTTACCTCACCTTATATAATCTTCACACCCTAAATTTTGCAACAACCTTAATGTTCTACACAAAATTTGACTCACACGGCAACTGGCAACGGCTGCTTAACTTCCTTGACTTCGGTATCACATATCTCGTTATACCCTGTTCGTGTTTTAGCATCTATTTCTGCCCTTGCCTTTACAACGGATCCACAGTTTATATGACATCCTTTATGAATCGTACTATTGTGATTCAATATCACTCCTGCGGAAATAATGCATCCGGTTTCAACTACTACTTCCGTATGCACGACAGCAAAAGGCTCAATAAATGCCCCCATACCGATCTTAGCAGACGGCGAAACATATGCACGTTCGTGAATCAAACACGGTATATTGTACCCCACATTACGAAGTTCTTCGATGAGCTTTAATCGGAAATCCGAATTGCCTATAGCTACAACCGCAGAATCGTAAACATTGCTTAATTTTTCAAAGTCCCCCAACTTCCCTACTGCAATCGGATTGTTATCATCGAGAAAATCGATATGATCATATTTCCTCATTGACTCGGCAATTTCCTTAGCCACCATTCCGTACTGTCCAGCGCCTAAAATAAGCAAGTTTTGCATACATATACCTCCCTTTTTAAGAAATGAGAAAAATTATATTATGATGATCATTCTTCGGAAAGACTGATCATTTGAAACGAATTAATACTGAAACGACATCTTGTATATCAGTAATACGTATATGTAAAATGAGAAACCATGTTCGTTGCGGTCATGTTCCCCTTAGACCGCCAATTTGGAGATTAACAAACTCATATCAATAGCTATCAATATAGCCTTAAAAAAACAAAAGCAGGCACAAAGCACCTGCATATTTCCCTATTCCGGCTTCAGAATAGTATTCGCCCGTATAAGCGCAGAAATCCCATCTTCTGAAACCTTTAATTTTATTTCCAGACGTAGTCATTTCCTTATGACTTGCTTTCAAAATAAGCAAATTTCTCATACGAACACCCCTAAAAAGCATTAATTAGTTCTAATAAACTGATTATCGATGCGAAACTTGTGCTTTTCGCTGATTGCCCCCACAACCAAAGTCAAGCACTCCAAATAAAATGGAAAGCTATGTGTTTTATGGTCTCCATATGAACTACGAATGCTGATTTCATTATTTTTCTGTGTTGCAAAAACAATGCATTTATTGCGCATTGTTCTGATCCGGAAATCAGCAGCTTAATTCTCAAGATAATGCTTTTTAATATGCTAAATTATATCATATAATAATACTTTATGTCAATATATGGAAATCAATATTGTTTGCTATTTACAAATGGATGCTTATTTTTCTCCTCGTTTTATATATTATTTTATCGATCTTTTTCGCTCTGTATTACGTCATTTAATTATTACATTATGTAAATCATAAATTATTTTTAATAATTAAATTTTAGACAAGAGTTACATTTCCAAATATTAGAAAAGGTATAAAAAATAGATTTATTGTACAAAATTAACAAAGGTGTTTTATAGTACCCCGAACTAAACACAGGTCATAATAAAATTTATATTTCTAACCGTCCTTGTATACGTCTAAAATTCGAACTTTTCAAAAATTGCGGTGACAGTGCATATCGCAAAATGGTACTATCATTACCTTTATTCACTTTGAAGTATTAAGCTTTTTGGGACATCAGCCGAAAGAAACTATTCCATGCATAAAAAACAGCCAATTCATGTGAACT
The DNA here is from genome assembly GCF_000571935.1 of Ruminococcus flavefaciens 007c. Lineage (GTDB taxonomy): Bacteria > Bacillota > Clostridia > Oscillospirales > Ruminococcaceae > Ruminococcus > Ruminococcus flavefaciens_F. The sequence goes on from NZ_ATAX01000019.1 coordinate 24,740, forward strand.
GGCTGTTTTTATCATCGCTGGTCTATATTTATAGTCGCTTACCTTTTACGTTTAATCAAGAAAGGCGAGATCAGATTCATTAACTGCTTCGATTGTACAGGTCTGTTCGTTTTCGACACATACACGTTTAACACAGTCATTAAGTGCAGCTTGTTTGAACTCATCCTTTGACATAGGTAGTGGTTTTGCATCATCTTCTAAAGCTATATCGGTAATTGTGAATGTATAATGCGCGGAACCATAATTTTTTTCTTTAATGTCACTCTTCATCCATATACCTGTTTCATAATCGATCATAATTGTAAATTCACACGTGCATATATCAAAGTTTTCTTCTTCATCAGAAATACTTTCATATGGGATCTTAATATCTGTTGTTCCGTTTATAACTGCACATTTTCTTCCAAGATACTCTTCAAAACCTGTAATATCCCAGTTATCAAGATTTTCAAGGAGATTCTTTCCATCAACTTTAAAATCACAGATTTTAAAGTTCAGTTCTTCATTTTGGAAGGTATAGAATTCTTTTTTGTTGCCTAATTCATTGGTATCAGGCTCGCTAATCCCAGCCGCATCATTATGATGGAAATATTCGATATAATTACTATTGTACACTACACTGCCATCGCCACGATAATATCCGCCATTTACTTTTCGTATTGCTGTATCCTGAGTATTATCGACGTAAATTCCAGTGTTTTCTTCATCATGATAACCGGTTTCATAATAAGATCGATATTCATAAGAATATGATATTTTATCAAAATTCTTTGTCATGCAGTTTTCACATATTGAGAATATCAGCTCCTTGGTTACGTCAGACTGATCAATACTCTGTTCAGCATTGGTTTCATCGATTACACTATTCGCCGTAGTTTCATTGTCATTTATGGTAGTTGTTTCTTCGGTTATTTCAGTAGATGTTTCTTCAGATACTTCAGTTGACGGCGTTATACGGCTGTTGTTTTTCAGCATAATAAAACCACCGCCGACAGCTCCGCCTACAAGAGCAATACTCATGACAGCAGCAGGAACTCTTTTCCACAGCTGACGACGTGTGTATTTTTCAACACCACGGACTTCATCGGTGAATACATTGTCATTGCTGCTCATACGGTCTTTTACTTTTTCATACATTTTATTCTTGTGATCCGGTTCTGCCTGAGGATATTCCGAAGACAGTCTTTCTAAAGTATTTTCATCTGGATTTCTGAGCATATTTATTATTCTCCTTTTACTTTTCATACTTTTTCACTCCTTATCAACAAAAGTCTGCAAGATCATTTTTTAGTTTTTTCATTGCGCGGCTTATTCTGGCACGTACCGCAGTTGACGAAAGCCCCACTATTTTTCCAATCTCTGACGACTTTCTGTCGTAGAAGTATTTTTGTATTATGATTATGGAGTCAGGTTCGCCGAGTGCCTTTATTGCGTTTATAATTGCTTCGGAAACTAACGTATTTTCAGCAGCCTGTTCTACATCCGTACCGGAAACTACCTCACCGAAATCATCGCTGTCAATAGAGATATTATTATATGCTTTTCCATTAGCTTTTCTAAACATATTTATTGAATTTCTTTTCGCCACAGTTCCGATGTATGCTTTCAGTGAGCCTCCTTTGTCAGGATCATAGTTCAGCATAATATTAGCAAATGTGTCGATGACACATTCTTCTATATCGCTCATAGGTACAGTTCCGCGAAGAATACGCAACGCAATCGCATATACGTAGTTGTAGTATTGGTCAAATAAAGCACGCTGGCCATCATTTGGCGAATACTTCAGCTTTTCATTTATTTCGCTTTCACTCATGCGTTGACTCCTTTCATCATTTTTGAGTCTGTTCAGTATAACTGCATTGAATATACTGACATTCTCTAAACAGATCTGCTTTCACTTATACACACACCACAAGTACTGAAACTGTTACACATTTTTTTCAAAAAAACTTTTTGAAATCTCTTTTACCGTACTTCACTATACATTTGCTGTATTATTATATCACAGACGATCCTGATTTTCAAATCAGAAATATCCTCCACATTAATGAATATGCTCATATTTATGGAAAGGTACACTGCGCTAGTATCATTGTCCCTTATTTATATCACAATGTGGAAAAAAGCTACCCCCAATCACTAAAAATGAATTGTTCTGAAATGACTAATACAGGCGATTACTTTAAAATACATAAATCACAAAAGTGTTTTAGGTCTCTTCTATCAATAATACTTGTCAGGGACATTACCCTGATAAGAAATCACCCTGCACAAATGCAAAGTGCAGGGTGATCATTGATGATAATAATATTTAATGGTTGGCAGTTACTGCTTGGTTGATCAATTTTTCTTTTTAAGATATACGTCTATGAATGGAACAAAATAGAAATTCACGAAATTGAATTTCGTATCATTATCATAACCCTGAGTGCAGAAGCCGCGGTCATCAAGAACAATCACCGTATCCTTACTAACACTGTAATTGGCTACATCTCCTACATTAAGTTCAGGAAATTTAAGTTCGTTATCCCGCATAGAATAATCAACTGGATAGTTGAAATTACCTGTTACTCGATATGCACCGGCATAATTTGCTTTTACTATCTTTTCACCAGCAGCATTTCCTTCTAACAACATTTCAACGCCCCTTCTATACTCTCGAGCATCAAGATTTGCTTCGTATCGATTTACACAAACTAACCCCTCAGATGTTGATGTAACAGTTCCACCCTCAACATTCCCCCAATTATTATAAGGTTTTACATCATATTTTTGATGTGATGTAAAATCTATGATTGAATTTGGACTTGTATAATTAAAAGTTCCCATATTATCAGGATCATTATATTCCGTAAGAAGGATACCCTCTTTATTATATACCGCTTCATAATGTCCATTAGTTGATATAAACTTTACGTTATATTCGCCTCTTGGTGAGAAATCGGTATTATTCATATGATACATTGACGTGAAAGGCGACAACAGTTCCCATTCGCCTTTTTCAGCTATAAGGTCATCTAAAGTTGCTGGTGCTCGATTCAGCTTATTTCTGAAATAATGCATCTCCTGTGTAATTTCTCCATATTCTTTAACGCAAAAAACAAATGTTTCGACAAAAGCTTCCCATCGATCATCTGGAATAGTATTCATATCAAATTTGTTTTCATACTTTTCAAAATCTTCCATCATATTATCAGCTAATTGTTTGCAATATTTCTTAAATGGGACTTTTACATCATCAAAAGGATTTACCTGATTTTTGGTTCTTTCAATTAAATCCTCAAAATACTTTTCTGATGCAAAATAGTCAAAATCATCGTTGTGATCGTCATCACTGTTATTATTGTTTTTACTTTCTCCGTCTGTATCATTTGTATTAGTATCCGGAAAATTTATTCCGCCTGTAACATCATCTTTTCCTTTAGTCCAAGTATAAGTGGCTTCATAAACTCCAAAAAGCTCAAAGCTTTTAGCTACACCGGCTGCATCTTGCTCTCTTAAATAATCGTATTTTTCATAGTCATAATAATCTATGATATAATACTTGCATGTCATAGTGATCTTGTTTGTACTTTTATCATATGTATAATGTACAACATTACCTGCGTCTGCAGCATTGAATGTTCCGAACGCAGCAAGATTTAATGCAATGCTTACTCCATTTACCAAAATATCTACACGATTATCAAAAGTACAGTGGCAGAATTCGCCGCCAGGCAGTGGATGTTCTCTGCTATTGGCTATGTATGCTTCATCGTAGCCTGAATTAATTTTATCCTCGACAGCTTTTTTGGCTTCTGCAATATTAGTTATATAATTTTTTCCATACTGATTATAAAGGCCTTGACTGTCTATAAAATATTTATATGCAGGAACGAGTTTTCGAGAAGACCATTGCTCAATGCCTTGTGAATCTCCACCTATTCCTGTATAATAACTATAAAACACATCATGAGCATGGTAATCAAAAAGAGTTGAAGCGCATATTGCAGAATAGATTATAGTATCTTGCATAATATAATCTTTTTTTCTTTGCGCCTTATCCGAAAAAGCATCAAATATATCTTTGTATGAACCATGTACTCCGGCACTGCCATAAACATTTTTATCAGTATGAAAAAATCCTAATTGTATTTCTTTTGTATATTTATCGTTATAGAACTTAGTGGAATATGGAATGTACTCCATTCTTTCGTTATTTGTTTCCCCGTTGGGATTCTCTTTTCCATCTACAAATATGTACTTTGATCCGGATGCTTTGTTTTGCGGATTTCCGTTATTATCAGGTGAGCCATAATATGATAAATACGTATCGTTCATTACATCATGTGCAGCTAATAAAGCCCCGGCTGCATCATTGACCTTTATGTATCTTCCTCCACACAATGAGAGGGTTTTTGCCATATCTGAATCATAGTTTTTTCCGAAATCAATAACATATACGCTGTTATGTGCCTGATCAATAAGCTTTACATAATTATCTACATAGGAATAATGCTCGGCATTTGTGCCGTCTGTCATGATTACTGTGGTATTCAGCACAGAGCTGTTCTTATCATCTTCGGCGTTCAGGCCCAATGTTATAAGATAAGTGTAAGGATCATATCTTTCAGTTCCGTACTCTCCCGATATCATTTTACGACAGTGCTCATTCAGTACACCATCGCTGAAGTTCCTTTTATATCCGCCGCTTCCGCCTTTTCTATGATGAAATATCAGATAATCTTTATTGTCCCATAACTCAAGTATCCTGTCACAAAAAGCAACTGCATTATTATACTTTGTTGAATCGGCACTTTTAGGGAAATAATCCGTGTATATATCGAAATGCCTATTTATACCGGTCAACATATGCTGAGAAATATAAGATTCTATTTGTTGAACACTAAACCTTTTCTTATCTACCACCGCATATGTTGAGAAATGTGTGGTGTCATATGTAACTGTATTGTTTTTCGTATCAACTACGGTGTTATCCAGTAAAACCAGCTGATCGTTTTCAGTGTCATGCCAGATAATTCCAAGATCATTTTCGTCGGTGTCGCCAAGAGCAGCTTCATCATATCTGAATGTTACCTTTGCATTTTCAAAGTCTGAACCAAAATAAATATCTACAGGAACACCTATGAGTCCCGGTGCAGAAGATGCTAACGAATCAATGTCATAAACATTAAGAAGGAACGTATTGCTGTTTATATCTCCGTTTGTTTCTGTATCAATATTTACAGAGAGCAGACCTTCTATCTCAGGTTCTTCCAGGCTTAAGGTTATTTCCTGCTGAATGATCTCCTCTGAATCAGGCACACCATTACTGTCTGTATCAGCTTTATTAGGATCAAATCCCATGTTTATATCTGCAAGATCATTCAGACCGTCTTCGTCGGTATCATATCTGAGAGGATCAGTATTATATTTTAAGACTTCATCACCATCACTGATACCGTCATTGTCAGAATCAGACATATATGTATATGTACCGAGTTTAACTTCTTTTAAATTGCAGAGTCCGTCCTCGTCAGGATCTTCGGTATCATCGGTAATGCCATTTTCATCAGTATCGACCGATAAAGGATCTGAACCAACCAAAATAAGCTCCTCATAATCGGTCAGTCCATCACCGTCTGTATCTGCTTTCTCAGGATCAGTTCCTAATTTTTCTTCAAAATAATTATTCAGCCCATCACTGTCAGTATCTCTGAGATCAGCGTCTGTTCTGGATAGGTTGTCCATATTAGCATTAATAATGATGATGCTGTTTGAGATCTTTTTGCCCTTATTATCAGTTGCTGTTACAGTAACTGTGTTACTTCCTATATCAAGACCGAAATCAAAAATGCTCCAGGTATCATCTATCTTGATATTTCCGGAAGAAACGTTTTTTTCATCTGCATTCTTTATCGTATACTCAAGCTTTGATATCCTGTCCTTGCCTGTTAAAGAGCCTTTAAGCTCAGTTACTGATTCAGATACGGCGTACATATCCAGATCGTTCTTTCCAAAGCCTGTCATATCAAAACTGATACTGATATCTTCTGCTTCGGATTTACTGTTGTCATCGGTATTATCGGAAGGAGAACCGTTTCCTTTTTCGGAACTGGTTGATATATAAGTATAGTATGAAAGAATGTTTGAAGCGTCAACAGCATCTACCTTTCCATCATGATTAAAATCTGCTGCAAGCTTCTGCAATTCCGTGAAACCACCGTCATGATTAGTGGAAATACGAGCATAATACGCAAGAACAACGGATGCATCAACTGCATCTATCATACCATCATTATTTACGTCACCAAGAGTATAATCAACAGGTGTTATTGATAATGTAGTAGAAGTTGATAAAACAGATGTTGAAGCACTTGTTGTTGAGGTATTTTTTGATACAGGTGCAGTAGTAGTGCTTTTACTTGAAGTTGTAGTGACAGTTGTTGTAGAAGCTTTCTGAGTTGTAGTAGTTTCCGCAGCGTTTGCTATAACCGAAGTATCAAAAGAACACTTCTGAATACAGTTAAATGAACCGTCCACTATTGTAAGTGCTAAAGCAGCGGCTATTATTTTTTTAATTTTCATAGATTCCTCCTATTAATCAGCCAATATGTTTTATTATATATCTCTCATTCCTTTTTGTCAAATCATTGATTGCTATAAAAAACTATCATTATCTTTGATAACAAATAGTGCTTTAGGTCTCTTCGAATCCCCTATGCTCCACCAAGAAAAATGGCTATAAATATACGTTTCTTTATTTTGAGGGAACGCATATTTATTTAACCAAATGCTAAAGTGTCATAAATATGTCATAGTTGAAATTAAAAGCTATGAAAAGAAGTGAAAAAAGAAGCTTTCCAATAATCAAAGATCTCAAGTATAACCATAAAAAAACGTTAGTTATATGGTTAAGAATGATATGTTGAAAACTTTCAGACGAGAAACCTTATATATTGGTAGAAATCTAAGTTGATTTTATCTGTAATCTTTAAACTTTATAGATAACATATAAAATTAGCTCGTTCTGACTTAGAATGATGATTTTATAATAAAATAGGGAGGTGAAAATTATGTATAGACTTATTCACAGAAGCAATGTAAATGCTGCAACAGATGCAAAGAATGATAATAACACAGTATCTATAGAAAAGCTTGAGGAACTTCTCTCTCAGGTTAAGCAGCTTAGGAACCACGATATAAGCATTAATACGAGAAAAAATGGAGTTGTTGAACTTACCATTGATGGAATCGTATATGAGACGATCTAAGTAATAATAGACTATATTGTAGTATTTTTATAACTTTCTGGAAAAGCTGGGGGATTATTTTTCACTACTAAAAACAATATTTTACGCGCGCAAAATATTTAGATATTGTTTTAAGAGATATAATCCCCAGATTCCAGAAAAAGTAAAAATAATAGCTAAATAGCCAGCCTACATAAGAACGCTATATTTCATACAGGAGCGAATACTAATGTAAGATATATATGTTATATAGTCGTATATCCTGCTGCTTTACGAAGTTTATTGAACTTCTTGAGCTGGGACTTCGTAAATCCTATTTGTGATAAGATTTCTAGTATTTCATATGCATCCCCAGCATGAATCAGAGTATGAATATCCTTATGGATGATAACCAGATTATCAAATCTGTCAGTACCACCTTAACTTAATGGGATTATATGATGACAGTAACGCTCCTCAAAACTGAAGGGGATGTCTAATGCTCGTGAAGAATATAAAAAAGCATTGATAGGTGAGGCATCCCCATATGGTAATGCTCGCAATTATAAAAGAAAATCTCTCATGAAAATAGGTATATTACTGCACATTTTTGCAGATACTACCGCACATCAGATGTTTTCGGGGTTTAAATCTGACGTAAACAATGTTAAGCTTATTAAAGTCATTAATAACCATACCGGTATGGATGAAACTTCCAAATATAGAGGTAATATAGTCAAATCTTTGGAGAAACTAAAGTCGTACTTTGTTGGCATACATCCTGTAGGACATATGATGATTGCACATATACCTGATTACACACATCTGACATTTACAATGGAGTATACCGATGCTAAAGACCGGGTAGATCAGTACGTATGTAATAATACTGATAAATTCATCGATCGAAGTAAACAGATTCTGAATTACTTGCTTTCGTGTCGCGAACTTGATATGATATCTGACAGTGGTTGGAATAGTTGCTCAGCTAAACTCCAAGACTGCTTCCTGACTGATATATCAAAATGTTCGGATACAAAAGAGATGGTTAGAATATTAATTCCCAAATGGTCCTCTACTGGTGAAAGGTATTATTACAGCAGTGAAGAAATAAAGAAAGGATTCGTTCTTCAATCTATTGTTTTTGAGAATACTGAAGATGATATTTCTGCAGCTCTTGAAGAAGTGCCCGAAGAACTTAGACCTTTATCTTCTACACATGCAAGCGATGACTTTTATTTATTCAACGTATGTGCCGAAGAGGTATTGATAGACCTTTATGGTGCAAAACCCCGTTCATAATATTTTTTAGTAATATAATTTAAACGTCCTGTAATAATCATTTGATTACTTCAGGGCGTTTTTTCATAATAGGTCATCAATATAGATATACACTCCCCTCGCCTCAAAATCAAGGCTTACAAATGATCTAGAATAAGAATTTGCGAACTTATTATTTTGACAAGTTTCCATCAATCGCTTGTTTTTATACCATTCCTGTCCCATATTGACAGAAAACATATACCATGATATAATTTTTGTTGATTATTTATATAGTCACAAAAATCTATTTTGAAAGTGAAGGTGCAAAGGATGAAGATATTTAAGAAACTTGCAGCTGTCGCAATGTCAGCAGCAATAACTGCGGGAAGCACATTTGTGGTCGGTATTTCTGCTTATGCCGGAAACAATGATTATTCGGTTCAGGAATTCAAAAACAACTGGAGCTCTATCATCAATGCAGAAAAACAGAAATATCCGCAGACTGTAAATGGAAAACAGTGCTACTGGAACGGAGGTAATCTGGAGTCATATACTACTACCGCATGCAATCATCAGAAAAATAACATGGATAATTGTAACTTCATGGATCAGGAGTATGTTTATGACAGTTCTAGTTATGACAAAACAGCGACATTAGCATCTGGTTCAGGTGACTATACTATAGTGCAAAAATACAATTGCTGTATGGCATTCGCAAGGAAGCTTCAATATGATGTTTTCGGTACTAAGAATATGGTACGTTATAATCTTACGAATGGAATATACTCTCTTCCTGACGGAACTAAAATGCTATATTATCCGCAGCCGGGAGATTTAGTACGCTTTGATAAAAATGAATCAGATCCAGAGCGTTTTCCCGGACATTCTATATTCTTGAGTGATGTGTCATCAAATTATCAGAAAATAAATATAGCGCAAAGCAATGCTCACGATACTTGCGCTATTGAATGGGATTCTACAACATACGGCCCCAGAAACGAAAAAATTGATCTTACATACATCCGCTGTTATGCAACATATTTTGAACGTCCTATGATGGAAGGCGATATTAATCTTGATGGTATTGCAAACTACAAAGATGCAAATATTTTTAAGAATACCATTATGAAAAATGGATCAACATACTGTGATTGTCCATTAGCTATGTATGATGTTTCACATGATGGTAAGGTTGATACAAACGATTATTATGATTTGTTATATGGAATGAATTATAGTCCTCATTATTATAATCAAGGCAGAAGCGTAGTATCAGATTGGGTTTCATGTTCTTATAAGGATTCTTTCTGTGACAATGGCTTATTCTATAAGAAGACAAGTTCAAATACAGCAACATTTGTTGGAACTATGAACAGAACACAGACTATTATAGAAGTTCCGCCTACGGTAAAAGACAGCGCAACAGGTAATTCATATACAGTAACAGAAATCGGAGTTGACAGCGAAAAAGCACCAATGACAGATTATATAAATAAAATACAAACACTATCGATCCCTGCTACTGTCACAAAGATAGGAAAAAAAGCATTATATTCCTGTGAAATTATGAATATCAATATCCCTACAGGATCAAAACTTCAGAAAATTGATGAATATGCCTTTGCGTACAGCAAATTAAAACAGGTTTCTTTCAGCGATGCAACATCATTAACTTCTATAGGGAACTATGCATTTATGAACTGTCCGTCCTTGCGCGATTTTATTGCGCCATACAGCCTAAGTACCATAGGAGAAGAAGCCTTTGCCAACTGTAATCATATGCTCAGTTTCAGAACAGATGGCGATGGCAGTGGTAACTGCAATCTGAAAAGAATAGAGAATAATACCTTCAAAGGATGCACAAGTCTTGAGGTAGTAGAGATCAAGAATAATCTGAAATATTCTATCCTCCTTGGAACAGATGAGGGTATTTTTGACGTAGCCTGCCATTCAAAGCTTTACTTACCGAATACCACATCTGTTCAGGGAATTTTGTACCTGAATGATTCTGACAAGAAGCTTTTCAAGGATGGTAAAATGACTTTATTTGCAGGAAAATACAGGATTAAGAATCTGAACGGCATATCGCTTGTGAATAAAACTTCCACATCATTTGATAAGGTTATATTCCCATAAGTCAGTAATTTCAATAGTTAAAGAGAAAAGGCAGCCTGTATTTACAGGCTGTCTTGTTTTATATCTGCTGTTCAGTTAAGCCCTAGTGGTACGACTTATGAACTGGCTTAGCCTCTATTATGCATATATCGTTTGATGCTTACGTTAGTTTAAAAAAATCTTTATTACAGCTATCAATATGTTAAACTATTGACTTATGATATAAAATATGTTATAATATTATGGGGTTCAGGACTTATAAACGAAATAAGCGTTTTTTTCAACAGAGGAAAATGCTTTGTTTTTTGTACCTACCTGATAAAAAATTATCGAGGAGAATTATCATGAACATCAAAAAAACTATCGCAGGAATAAGTGCTCTTTCTTGGCTGATAAGCTCAGGCGCATTTACAGCCATGAACGCTTTTGCAGCAGATGCCGCTGAGTACAGAACAGGACAGATCACAGCACATCTCTATTCAGAGGACAATTTAAGGGACATCGAATGCCGTTATTACAACGATATGCCAAATGTCCCATACATAAAGCTCTCAGATTATTACAGCTGTTGAACAAGTCAGGAGCTTCAGATAACAAACAAGAATAATGGAACATATGAGGTCACAGTCCCCATTGGTGCAACAGGTATAATAGACGTAAATAAGGATACAGTATCTTCAGATGACATTGGAGGATTTTGTTATCCTCAGTATGTAATCGAAAGCAATACTTCAAATCTCTATACATACGTCAAGAGTATTTCGGAACCAAATGAAAAGGAAAGTTATACTACAGATTTCTCAGATTATAAGATAGACCTTCGCGGAGATGATAACGATATCTGGTGGCCTGTAGCAACATTATGTGATTTTTATGATTTTAATTTAAATCAGGGCGCTTTAATTGATGATAACCTGTATTTCTTCAACAGTATTCTCGATATTAAATATTCGAGAACTGCTATTGGTAATTCTGCAGCGCATAAAGAAGCGTTTATTGAAAAATACCAAAACGGGCGTCCAAAGGATATGGTCGAGTATAACTACAACGAGTTATGTTTTAATTTTGATAGGACCTATGGTTTCCCGGGAAGATTTATATACAATGATCTTCTTGCTGAGACCAATTTTGACACAATGCTCTCAACTCAAGTGACAGCACAAAAAAGATAAAAGAGCTGCTTCTTTCCGAAGATGCACATGAATACTGTGCAGGCTACGAACTCCTGAACAATTATTTCTGGGACGGCGGACATACTTTTTTTTATGGTACTATGATCAGTGAAGAATCAGATTTTACTGCTAAAGTTGCTGAAGTATTTGCCTCCATAAGCGGACTGAAAGATGCAATGAATTACAGAGCAATAAATGCAAACTCAGAATACAGCGGTAATTCTGCATATACAGCATTAATTAAAATGTGTGAAACAGCTGATACATATGAAGAATTTAATAACTCAATATATGCCGTAAAAGGCGATACAGCTGTTTTCTCATTTTTAATGTTCAATGATGAATCAGATAAATGGAGCTCATATTATTATGAAAACGGAGAAATGCCTCAGGATCTCATCACTGAATTCTATAACTGCGTTACTAAAGCAAATGCAGATCCTGCAATAAAGAACTTCGTTATTGATCTTGGTGCAAACTTCGGCGGTTCAGCAGCTGTATTGGAATATATGATGGGAATCATAAGTGATCTTGACAATATCACTATTATTTTAGGAAACGGCGATAAGTCTGTTACAGAACAGTATTTAGTAGACAAGAATCTTGACAAGTCATATGATGAAAAGGATAAGGCTATGAAGCTTGACCTTAATTTCGGTATCATTACCTCGAATTACTCATTCTCATGTGCTAATCTTATGCCTGCACTCGCCAAGGATGCAGGAATAATGCTGGTAGGTGAAAAAAGCGGCGGCGGTACCTGTGCAACAAACCGTTACGTTACACCTGACGGACTGGTGTACGCTCTTTCAACAGGTCAGAAATTCGTCGATAAAGCCGGCACTCCTATTGATAACGGTATTCAGCCTGATTATGATATCGTAAAGATAAACGATGACGGTACAAAAGACTATTCCGAGGTCTATAACTTCAGCAAACTCAGTTCTCTCTTCAGTGATTTCTATGGCAAGAAGGCTGAGACAGATCCTTCAGTAACTACAACTACAACTTCAACTACCACAACGACTTCAACAACAACCACCACAACTACTACATCTTCATCGTCGACAACAACCTCTGAAACAACAACTGTTTCATCAACATCGTCATCTTCTGCTTCAACATCAGGCAGCACAACTACAAATGCAAATGGAACTCTTCCAAGCACAGGAAATAATTCCGCAGGTACAGCAGCCGCTGCTGCTTGTGCAGCTATAATAACAATTGCAGGCGGAGCTTTGATCTTCATATCACGCAGAAGCAGAAATAAAGAAGATAACGGTATATCCTGATAAAAAGCTCAGGGACAATACGCACCGATGACGCCAAAAAGCTTTATCGCAGCGCACTTACTTATAATAATGCCTTATAAAACTGATAAAAAGGAACTGTTTTCACAACAGTTCCTTTTTTATAGTATCAAGTCTGCTTTTAATGCAAAATTAACAACTGAAGTTACGTCTGGATTTGACTCTTATTATAAAGTTATATAAAAATATACATTTCACACTCAAAAATATCATTTCACGCAGATACGTTGATTTATGCCTGTATGATATGTTATAATATATGTGCTGCTTTGTGGTACAGAATAGTTAATGGAATGATGATTCAAATTCAATTGTGTCAGAATATACAAAAGGTAATCATCCTGTAAAGCATCTTATCCTTAATACTTTTGCTGAATCTGCTGCCAAGTTATCATATGTTCAACAAAAATACAAACAAAGTTATATTGAGACAATCTATGGAGCTGATATGTTGGGAGAAGATGTTTATTCACTACCTGCCCCAGCAAAAGTTACTGACAATGAATTAAAAGCTCTTCAAAATGCTTTTGTTAGATTAATAGGAGAGAAATTGAATGAAGAAACAAAATAAGATCATATTATTATCAATACTATCATGTTTAATTGCTTTTATTACAAGTTGTTCATTCACACATAATACGAAAATAAAAACTAAATTTGGTGATGAATTTATAGTATCATCTGATAGTTGGACTGACTCTTATTATATAAAAGATGTTAACTCTGATTTTGGTTTAAGCATTTCATATTTTGAAGATGAAAACGATTTTAAACCAATATGTGATACAAAACTGTTTCGTTGTTACAGATTAAAAAACAGTATCGATGATATATATATTTGTAAATTAAAAAATGAAACCAGCTTCTTTTGGATTGGTGCTGATGTAAATGAACCACCATCTTTTTTTAAAGATAAATATGGTGAACAATTAAAAAGTCACTATTTAGCAGATATTTATATTATGGAAATATGCACGGAATATCTTTATAAAATATATCATGAAGAATTCATTGAAATGGCAGAGAAAATCAAAGAAAAAGATTATGAATATTTAAAAAAATACGGGCTTACATTAAAAATGATTGAAAATACTGATGAATTCAAACAAAAAGAAGAATTAATAGCGAAATATGTAGATGAACCATAATAATGGTTATCTGAACAATATTAAATAGGTATACTTAATAAGAGCAGCTCAAAAACTGCCCTTATTATATCCTTGTAAATAGGTTTATTTGTCAATGGATTGATTTAAAAATCACCGAAGAGAGGAATGTAAACTAAGAAATGAAAAATAGTATTTATCCTACCACACAAAAAAACGGAAATAAAATTTTATTAATTACAGCTATAATTATATTAATACTTTGCAATACTTGATGCAACTGTTAATACAAGTAAATAAATACTATTTTCAATAAACACTCAACTTCGGGGAGTATTTTCTTCACACCGCCACAACGTCCAGAATATGAAAGCTCTCGGTAGCAGTTACTCATCTTGACATGACAGAGGATATGATATTGTGTCCGACAGGAAAGCTTATGCCTGAGGATATAGCATATATGGCTGTTACGGATAAGCTCTGCAAGGTTAGCGTAGAAACAAACGATGATGTCATATGTCATGATGTAATGGAAAAGGCTTTGTCAAGACGCTGAGAATATAAAAAAGCTAATGAATAAAGCAACCCCGTGGAGTAATCCTAGGGGCTCTTTTTCATTCAAATTTGTCCGGAGAAATCATTTATATTCATAAACAATACCGAACTGCAGTTGTATGGCTTGACTTTTGATCGTTTATGTTATAAAATATATCTGTATAATCATGATACAGGGGGGATAATTATGCCGCATTCATCTGGAGGAGGCTCCCATGGAGGAGGTTCACACGGTGGACATCACGGGGGATATCACGGAAGTTCGGATAACAGGGATAACAGTACAAGGACCAGCAGTCGTCCGTTCCGTAATTCACGGAGATATACCTATTCTCACCGTGGTATGCAAAGGTATTTTTATGCAGGCACTGATTTCAAGCCGGGATTTCAGGTATCAAAGTTCCTGACGCTGATTCCGCTGATATTGATAGGCGCATTTCTTCTTTACAGAGCCATACCGCACATACCTTCATACAGCGATCACAACATAGTGATAAAGGACGAAGCGAATGTCATCAGCAATGAGGACAGAATTATCTCGGAGCTGAAGGCTTTTCAGACAAAAACGGGAATAACTCCGTCGGTCATCACGATATACAATGAGGAATGGATGGAAAACAGTTATTCTCTCGAAAATTATGCCTATAACAGGTACCTTTCTGAGTTTGACGATGAGATGCACTGGCTGATAATGTATTCTCAGCCCAACGTAAAACTGGCAAAACGCGAATACTGGTACTGGGAAGGTATGCAAGGAGATAAGACGGATAGTGTACTTACGGTATCAGCAGCGAACAGCTTCAATAATACTTTCCAGTCGTATCTGAGCGATAACGAGAGCTTTGACGATGCGCTGACAAAATCATTTGCCAAGCTTACTAATGAGATCTCTTTGAAACCAGCATTGGAGGATCTGTTTTTTCCACTGTTTATTCTGGCAATGGCGTTGTTACGTTTGGCCACTATAGTGTACCAGTCTGTCAAATACAGAGATGCAGTTCCTGCTCCGTTTGGGGCTGATGCAGGTGCATACAGCGGTACAAATGGTGATACGGGCGGTATTTACGGCGGCACTGACAACGCATACGGCAGAAGTTCGATGGCCGGGCCTTACATCTCAGATGTATATGCAGGTACCGATAAGAAGCCTTACGATCCGCAGGAGGAACGCCGAAGAAGAATAATCGACTCAGGACAGAATTACACCTTTGCCGATTACAAGGCTGACAAAAAGGAAAGAGATGCTGAATTCCATACCTTCATCAATCAGTACGAGCAGCTCATACCCGATGACCGAAGAAGCAATAAGATGCCGACTATGGACAGCGTACCTTCAGCTGCCAATGAGAGAACTTCATACAGCCAGGACGGAATGGTTACCTGTGAGTACTGCGGTGGCTCATTTGCAGAAAAGTATAAAAAATGCCCCTTCTGCAATGCAAAGCGCTGATATATGCTAACTGAAGGAATTGATAATATATAAGAACAACAGCTCCCTTGCGGAGCTGTTTTTTTCATATCGTTCATGAATACAAAAAAGTACACATAAAATGTGACGGAGCCAGGTCATTAACCGGCTCCGATTCTTTTTAATAGGGTGTCACTTTTATTTGCCATATTTCAAAAGTGAAAAAACAACTTATATGACTCGCTATTGAGAAGAATTCTGATTATTGTATTCTTCATCAGAAACAACTTCATACTATTATGGCTGATTTCAGCTTTGTCATTTACCTATAAGCTTAAATATCTCCGCAGGTTTCAGAGTTTTTCTAAAGAATAGATATCAAATAGGGTATTCACTTTAGCTTCTTGACATATGAATGTTTAAATGATATAATTTTAAATACATACATAAAGAGTATGTATTAAAAACTATCAGTTGATGACCGGAGGCTTAAAATGTCAGAAAACAAAAATGAGAAAAAGCAGGCTGCCGAGAAGCAGCTTGCAGAAATAGCCAAAATAACAGACGAGGAGCTTTTTCAGAGACTTGATACCTGTGACGAGGGACTTAATCAGGTAGAAGCGAGCGATCGTCTGGAAGAATATGGAAAGAATATAATAGACACAGGTAATGAGAACAGTCTGTTGAAACGTGTACGTGCAGCGATCATCAATCCGTTCAATATCGTACTTCTCATTGTTGCGGCAGTCACGCTTGTAACCGATGTCATCATCGCTACTAAGCCAAGTTGGGCTACTTTCCTTATGCTGATATTCGTAGTTGCAGTATCTGGCATCATTTCATTTGTGCAGGAAGAAAAGTCCAATTCCGCCGCACAGAAGCTTCAGAACATGATAACCAATAAAATAGATGTTATCAGAAACGGCAGTAGCATGGAAGTTAATATAGAAGATGTTGTTCCTGGCGACGTTGTAAAACTTGCTTCAGGAGATATGCTTCCTGGAGACGTTCGATTTATCGAAACCAAAGACTTGTTTACCGATCAGTCGCAGCTTACTGGCGAAAGTCAGCCTATCGAAAAATTCGCAGGTCCCGATCCCGAGGGTTCGGATATAACAGAGCTTGATAATATTGGCTTTATGGGAAGTAATATAATCTCAGGTAGTGCTAAGGCTGTAATACTTACAACAGGAAATCGTACATATCTCGGTAGTATGGCCAAGAGCCTCAACACCTATCAGGACAAGAGCAGCTTTGAGCGCAATATCAACTCAATAAGCAAGCTGCTCATAAAATTCATGATAGTTATGGTACCGATCATTTTTATTGCCAATTTCATCACCAAGGGAAGCTGGCTCGATTCACTGATGTTTGGTATAACCATCGCAGTAGGACTTATGCCGGAAATGCTTCCCGTTATCATGACATCATCGCTTGCAAAGGGCGCCATAAACATGTCCCGCAAGCAAACCATAGTAAAGCGTCTCGGTGCTATACAGACATTCGGAGAAATGGACGTACTCTGTACGGATAAAACAGGTACTCTTACTCAGGACGAGATAGTGCTTGAAAAATACATGGACGTTCTCGGACGCGAAGATAAGCGAATTCTGCGTCATGCTTTTATGAACAGCTTCTTCCAGACAGGCTTGAAGAACCTTATGGATGTAGCTATAATCAACCGTGCTGAAAAGGAAGAGCTCTCATATTTAAAAGAGGCTTATGTGCGTGAAGATGAAATCCCATTTGATTTCAGCCGCCGCCGCATGAGCGTTGTGCTGCGAGACAAGAATGGCAAGAGGCAACTGATAACCAAGGGCGCAGTAGAAGAAATACTGTCAATATGCGGATATATTGAGATAGAAGGCGAAGTTAAACCAATCACACAGGAGCTTATCGACAACGCTCAGAGAATAGCCACTGAAAACAACCTTGAAGGTATCCGCGTAATAGCTGTTGCACAGAAAAACAATATCCACGATGTTGAGACGTTCGGTGTAGATGATGAGAGCGACATGGTGCTTATTGGATTTGTCGGCTTCCTCGATCCTCCTAAACCTTCTGCGGAGTCGGCTATCGCAGCTCTTCAGAAAAATGGTGTCCGTACAGTAGTCCTTACAGGCGATACCGAAGGCGTTGCAATCAACATCTGCGGCAGACTCGGAATACCCACAGATTATACTCTGACAGGTGCACAGGTTGAAGAAATGACCGACGACGAACTGAACGAGGCCTGCGAGAAATGCCACATCTATTCCAAACTCTCACCATATCAAAAGCAGCGTGTAGTAAAGGCTTTCCAGACTAAAGGACATACAGTCGGATATATGGGCGATGGTATAAATGACAGCTTGCCGCTTAAACAGGCTGATGTTGGTATTTCTGTAGATACAGCCGTTGATATTGCAAAGGAAGTTGCGGATATCATCCTGCTTGAAAAAGACCTTAATGTTCTTGATGAAGGTGTTATCGAAGGAAGACGCACCTTTGCAAATATGTCCAAGTATCTGAAAATGTCTGTCAGCGGTAACTTTGGTAATATGTTCTCTGTACTTATAGCAAGTATCTTCCTGCCGTTCCTGCCGCTTCTGCCTATACATATCCTTGTACAGAATATCCTCAATGATTTCGCACAGCTCGGAATGCCATTCGACCATGTTGAGGACGAGAGTATCAGGCTGCCTAAGAAATGGAATATCCCCGGCATAAAAAAATTCATGGTGATATTCGGATTGCTCAGTACAGTTCTCGACGTTCTGTGTTTCCTTGTGCTGTGGTTTATTTATAAATTCAACTGCAACGATATGGCAGGCTTCTTCCAGAACGGTTGGTTCATGTTTGGTATAATCTCACAGACTGTAGTTATCCATACGATCAGAACTCCCAAAGTACCGTTTATCAAAGACCGTGCTTCATTACAGTTAAATATATCTACGCTGGCAGTGGTAATAGTTACGCTTATTATAGGTTTTACTGCAATTGCAAAGCTTTTCGATCTGCCTGTAATGATCCCGTCCTATGTAATATGGCTTGCTGTTCTCATGCTTGTATACACTATACTTGCACAGATACTGAAGCATATCTACATCAGGAAGAACCATGAGTGGGTATGAGTACCAGATCAGTATTAATACAAAATGCAGCCCATAATGATATAATCCCCTCGCCTCCACCAGTTTTAAACTGTGGGAATGGCTATATATAGCCATTCCCATGAGTTCACATTTTGCTTATATACAATCTGTTCTTTATTTGTTCTTTGTTCAAGAATCAAGCAAATCAACCATTTCAGAAGCCAATCGGTCAGGCACCTTTTGGCTCTATTTTTTTGTTTGAATAATCCAGTGCAGTGCTGATAGCTTCAGTGATTTTTGCTCTTGCTTCATCAAGTATATGACAGTAAATATTGCTTGTTGTTGAAACTACCGAATGTCCTAACGCTCCTGATACCGTAACAATATCTACTCCCTGATTGACAAGAATCGAAGCAAAGGTGTTCCTGAAAGAGTGTATTCCATAGAACGGTATATTATTTCGCTCGCAGAATCGCTTTAACCATGAATGCGAAACCCACTGTATATCATCAGTGTGAAAAATACTCTGAACTGAAGCTGTTCTTTTTCAAGCAATACAAGTATCCTTTGTATATCGTCTGATGTGTATATCTGCTTTTCCGTGTATTGTATCTTTGGCAGGATAACCTTCTTACATGGATTTTTGCTGACTACTCCCCTTCTTTCACCATATGTAAAAACTTCAGATATAAAGCTGTGATAGTGTCTGATTGCTTTAAGTGATAGTGGGTTTCCGTTAAGCATATTGGCATCTTTCTCAGAAAGCGAATTGATAAACGCCTGAACATGGCGCGGCGTGATCTTATCCATGCGGAGATGACCTATTGCAGAATACACTCTTGGACACAAGCGACGCATGGAAAAGTCCTGTACAATACAGGCTTAGCCTCTTGCAAGCATAAAAATAGCGTAGCAGTCAATTAACTGCTACGCTTATATAGTCTAACTTTTTGGGGGCACATCATTAACCGGCTCCGATTCATTTCAATAGAGTGTCACTTTTCTTTTCCATATTTCAAAAGCAAAAAAGCATTTATATGACGTACTTTTTTGTATTTCAATAGACCACGGGCTATTGCCATAGTATAGCATTTCATTTAATGAGGAGAATTTAGATTATTGTATTCTTCATCAGAAATAACTTTACACCTTTACGGCTGCCTTCAGTATTGTCATTTGCCTATAAGCTTCATTATCTCAGCAGGCTTCAGAGTTTTACCAGAGGAAACGAGATTTTCATTGACAACGAGCGCAGGCATTGACATAACGCCGTACTCCATTATCTTCTGCAAGTCAGTGACATACTCGACCTCGATACCCATACCCTCGACAGCCTTGACAGTGTTATCGTAGAGCTGATGGCAGGCTTTACAGCCAGAACCGAGGACTTTAATTGTAGTTTTCATAATAATGACCTCCTAAATAATGTAATTCTGAATGAGATTAAAGAAATACCCCACAAAGATAATTCCAACCGTGCAGATAGCGATAAAAATGCCAAGCAGCTTTGACTTTATTGCCTTTTTAAGCATTATCATCGACGGCAGCGAGAGCGTGATAACGCCCATCAAAAAAGCGATAACTACGCCGAGATTTGCTCCTTTTGCGACAAGTGCTTCTGCAATAGGAATACAGCCGAATATGTCTGCATACATCGGTATGCCACATACCGATGCAAGGATAACTCCGAAAGGATTTCCGGTGCCAAGAACGTTTACTATCCATTCCTCAGGTATCCAGTTGTGGATGATCGCTCCGATACCTACTCCTGCTATAATATAGGGCAGGACCTTTCTGGCTGTTTCAGCCACTTGCTCCCAGGCGTATTTCATTCTATCGCGATTTGTCAACTCATTCTGCGGAGTATCAATGCTTCTGCCGTTGCGGATAAACTCCTCTACCTGATCTTCAAGGTGCAGCTTTTCGATAAGCGAACCGCCTGTGACTGCGATAACAAGTCCGACAATTACATAAATCACAGCGACCTTCCAGCCGAATATGCTCATCAGCAGGACAAGCGAGCCTAAGTCCACCATTGGCGATGATATAAGGAATGAAAACGTCACACCCAGCGGAAGCCCTGCACTTGTGAAGCCCATAAACAGCGGAATTGAAGAACATGAACAGAACGGCGTGACCGTGCCGAGCAGTGCCGCGATACAGTTCGCACCGATACCGTGAAATCTACCCAGTATCTTTTTCGTCCTCTCAGGCGGAAAATAGCTCTGTATAAAGGTTATAACAAAAATCAGGAAGCCCAGCAGCATCATAATTTTTATCGTGTCATAGATGAAGAATTGCAAACTGCCGCCCAGTTTGCTTTCAGTATCAAGACCGCAGGCTTTCAGCAGTGAGCCAATAAGCCTGTTCAGCCATTTCATGCCGAATAATTCGTCCTGTATGAAGTCCCACACTCTTATTGATTACCTCCGAGCATTTCTGTCAGAATTTCTGCCGCCGTCCTTACCATTTCGGGACAGAGGGTCTTGAAAAGACCGTTTGACAGTGCAAAATTCTTACCCTCCTCAGTTCTGAGGTCGCAGCCGAGAATGTCCCTACAAATATACGAGCCCTTACGCTTCTCGAATTCGTCGAGGAACTTAACTGCCACAGCGCCGCTTTTTGCACGGCTCTCGGTGTCGCTGAGGTCGAACTGCCCGTACTTCATTCCGAGAACCATAAGAGCTCCCGTACAAGCGCCGCAGACCTCGCCCATACACATTCCTCCGCCGAAGCAGGCACCTATCTGAAATGCCTGCTTTTCTGTTATGCCGAACTGCTCCGCAAACGCCGCAAATACAGCCTGCGAGCACTTATAGCCTTTCTCATAATACTGAACTGCTTTCATTACATTATCCATTTTCGTTCCCTCCGATAGTTATATTTAGATATATCAATTTGTAACTGATGCTTTAAGCCGTATGGTCATACGGCTTATTTATTGCAGCATTTACATTCGCTTTCGTTTACTGCCGTGATCTCTTTCAGGCAGTCCACAGCGATTTTTGCTCCCTCTGCTGAGATAGAGTAGTGCATCCACTTCCCCTCTTTTCTGCCGACCACAAGTCCGCTGTCGCAGAGTACCTTCATATGATGAGAAAGCGTGGGCTGACTCAGGTGAAGCTCCTCAAGGAGATGACAGGCGCATAGTTCGCCGTTTTGCAGGATTCTGAATATCTGCACTCTGTTTTCATCACACAGGGATTTGAATATTACTGTAATCTGCTTGTTTGATAACTCCACGTCCTCACCTCACATCAAAGATTTTCTATATTATATCATACACATAGAAAAATGTCAATATGTTTTTCTAAATTCTATTATAACCCCAATCCGTATCCTGCGCCTATCCCTATCACCGCAGACAGCAGAATGATCTTGATCGGGTGTACCTTTTTGAACGCAAGCACGGCAGTAATGGCAAATAATCCGAGAAATACCCAGAAGCTCGCAGAAGAAAAAACAGATACGCTCAAACCTGCCGGGAAGAACACCGTCCTTGCAACAGATATAAAGGCTGAACCTATCATTCCGACAACAGCAGGTTTCAATCCCGACATGATACCGCCCACCGCTTTGCTTTTCTTGTACTTTTCAAAGCACTTTGCGATGATAAGTATGATGATAAAGGACGGCAAAACTATACCGAGGGTAGCTATTATCGCCCCTAAAATGCCGCCTGTTCTGATACCTACAAAGGTCGCCATATTGACTGCAAGGGGGCCGGGTGTACTTTCGCTAAGAGCAACGAAATCCACAAGCTCCTCCTGCGTCAGCCAGCCGTGTCGTTCTGCTTCCGCCTGTATCATAGCAATCATAGCGTATCCGCCGCCAAAGGTGAACGCCCCTATTTTCAGAAAGACAAGAAACAACTCAATCAGTGCCATTGCTCTGCTCCTTTCTGTTCAGGATTGACCACAGCAGACCGAACAATCCGCATCCGATGATGACAAATACGGCATCTATTTTCAGAAAAGCAGTCAGAACAAGAGAAAGTCCCATGATCACATAGGAAAATGGCTTCTTTTTCTTCTTCACCGATTTGAACATCATCCATAGTGCTTTCAGTATCAGAGCAAGTACGGCTGCCCTGATACCCATAAAGGCGTACCGAACTGCTCTGATGCTCTGAAACTGCGTCAATATCAGGGATATAAGCGAGATTATAAGAAACGAGGGCAGGACAACACCGAGGGTTGCCATACACGCCCCAAGAAAGCCCGATGTCTTATATCCTACAAAGGTTGCGGCATTTATAGCGATCGGTCCGGGCGTTGACTCAGAGATTGCAACAATATCGGTGATGTCTTTTTCATTAAGCCATTCTTTGTTTTCGCATACTTCCTTCTGTATCAGCGGTATCATCGCATAACCGCCGCCAAAGGTAAACGCCCCGATTTTCATAAATGTCAGGAACAGATCAAGATTCTTATTCATGGTATCACTCCTACAAAGAAATTATACCAAATGAAGCAGTAACCGTCAATATCCTAAAATGCCAAGAATATACTTGACATAAGTCGATAAATATGTTATAATCGACATAAGTCAGAAAGGAGATGCTGTTATGCCAAGACCTCAAAAATCACGCCGTATCT
The DNA here is from genome assembly GCF_000571935.1 of Ruminococcus flavefaciens 007c. Classification (GTDB taxonomy): domain Bacteria; phylum Bacillota; class Clostridia; order Oscillospirales; family Ruminococcaceae; genus Ruminococcus; species Ruminococcus flavefaciens_F. The sequence continues at coordinate 48,552 of NZ_ATAX01000019.1, forward strand.
GTTGTTACCCCGATTACTGGAGCTTTGCTCCCGATCAGGATACAGCAAACGATACGGTCGTTATGACGCTTGACGAGTTTGAAACGATACGACTGATCGATTATCAGTCAAAGACGCAGGAACAATGCGCTCAGGAGATGAACGTGGCGAGAACAACCGTCACGGCGATCTATGACACTGCAAGAAAAAAACTCGCTCAGGCCCTGGTCGAAGGCAGACGCATCGTCATTTCGGGCGGAAATTATACTCTTGATAACACGATCTCGGAGGAGATCACACGGAAAGGAAGCACTATTATGAGAATCGCAGTAACCTATGAAAACGGACAGATCTTTCAGCATTTCGGCAGAACCGAGCAGTTCAAGCTTTATGACGTTGCCGATGGCAAGATCATCAATGAACAGATAGTTGGAACAATGGGTGCAGGACATGGTGCGCTCGCAGGATTTCTGAAGAACGCTCAGGCTGACGTTCTGATCTGCGGAGGTATCGGCGGAGGCGCACAGATGGCTATGCAGGAGGCAGGCATCGCTCTCTACGGCGGTAATATGGGAAGTGCAGATGATGCTGTTGCTGCTTTTCTTGCACAGACACTTGTTCAGAACGAGAACCCGACCTGCGATCATCACGCTCATGAACACGGCGAAGGTCATTCCTGCGGAGATCATGGCTGCGGCACGCACAGCTGCGGTAACCACTGATGAAGTTCGATCATACTGAAAAGGCAGTCAGCCTTTTTACGCAGGGGTATAACTGCGCACAGTCTGTTTTTGTTGCATTCTCCGATGTTACCGGCATGGACGAGGAGCTTGCAAAACGGCTTTCGTCATCCTTCGGAGCCGGAATGGGACGTATGCGTGAGGTCTGCGGTGCTTGCTCAGGCATGTTCATGGTGGCAGGTATCCTTTACGGACAGGGCACGGAACTTGATGACAATTTGAAAGCGGCGCATTACCAGCGTATACAGTATCTCGCAGAGAAATTCCGAAAAGCACATGAAGCTATCATCTGCCGAGACCTTTTGAAAGGATTGGCGGTAACAAGTACGCCCACCCCCGAAAAACGTACCGAGCAATATTACAGAGTAAGACCCTGCGTGAAATTCGTCAAAACAGCGGCAGAAATACTTGACCGCTATTTTAAAGATAATCCGCCTGTGAGGTAAAAGCCTATGAAGATCATCACAATTGTAGAAAACTCCTTCGGTCACGAAGGCTGTATCGCTGAACATGGGCTTTCCATTTATATCGAGACTGAAAAGCATAAGCTCCTGCTTGACACGGGACAGAGTGATGCTGTTGTAAAGAATGCAGAAGTTCTTGGAGTTGACCTGTCCTTAGTCGATACGGTGATACTCAGCCACGGACATTATGACCATTCAGGCGGTATCCTTCCGTTCTCGCAGATCAACCATACCGCACAGATCATTATGCAGAAGTCAGCTGCCGAGCCTCATTACAACGGTGAACGCTATATCGGCATCGACAAGGATATACTTGAATTGCCGAATGTGCGGCTTATCAACGGCGATGTTCAGCTTGACGATGAGCTGTTTCTGTTCAGCGGTATCACAGGCAGACGGTGTTATCCGCAAGGTAATTCTAAACTCTCACGTATGGAAAGCGGAGAGAAAGTCCCCGATAATTTCGCTCATGAGCAGTGCCTTGTAATAAAGCAGAACGGAAAGCACTGGCTGCTGTCTGGCTGTTCGCATAACGGTATTCTCAATATTCTCGATCGATATGGAGAGATTTTCGCCAACGCTCCCGACTATGTTATCACAGGTTTCCACATGATGAAAAAGGACGGCGAGCATACCGAAAAAGAAAAAGCGATCATCATTCAGACAGCGCAGGAGCTTGCAAAAATGAACACTGTTTTTTACAGCGGACATTGCACAGGTATCCCTGCCTTTGATCTTATGAAAGAGATAATGGGAGATAAGCTCATTGCTCTGCATAGCGGAGAAGAAATTTGTTATGAGCTTAGGAAATGAGTATACAACGACAAGATATATAGCAGAAAATGGAAATAACCCCACATCATAAAACTTGTGATATGGGGTTTACTGTATCTATTCATTTTTGATGATAATTATCATACCAAACTCAAAGCAGTAAATGCTGCAAGACCGCCAATACAGTGTAGTATCTGCATGGTTATTTCGTGCAGAATACTATATTAGGCTTGGTAAGCTTTTCAATAAGTTTCTCAATATATGCCTTTCTTTACTCGATACCTTTAATGTCATTATCAGGCTCCAATGCAAATATTAACATAATATCACCCTACAAGAACAACAGCTCCCACGCGGGAACTGTTTTTTTCGTATCGTTAATACTAAGATTGAAAACATCAATACTATAATCGTTGTAAGGATTTTATACCGTTTACTGTAATCTGCATTTTACAATTGCTTCTGTAACATCAGTCAATACAAGCTCACCATTTTGATTATAAACATCAAAGGATACGGCAACAATTCCATTTTTATCATTACGCTTAATGAGGTTTGTTATAGTTGCTTTTCCTGTCAGCACATCTTCTGCGAAAACGGGCTTGTGCCATTCAATTTTTGTTGATTTACCCGCAAGCAGTTCATTACCGAAAAAATCTACTTCAAGGTACTTTGCCCATACAATCATGAATGACATAACGCCGGGAGCAATAAGTTTACCAAAGTGAGTTGTCTTTGCATATTCCTCATCTGTATGCAGCGGTAAATTATCATACTCTTTTGCAAACGCAAGCATTTTACCTTTGTCTATAACAGCAGGGGCTACGTCAACGCTCATTCCGATTTTCATTTCATCAAAATATATATTATACCTCCAGAATATAAAAGAAAATAGCTATTGGAAATAAGTGTATTATACCATAAACAGGATTATTTTTCAATAATATAACCAATCCTTATCGAAAAGCCTCAAAACAACTTACAAAATATCAACTTACAGCTATAGAATAAGGTTCAGAGAACAAATTCAACTTCCTGACAGCAGGATTTTAGTATTTTAATCAAACAATATTTTGCGATAATTAAAAAATAATTTTTCAAAAAGGTATTGACAAACGAATCTTTGTATGATATAATCCAGAACATAAGCTATGAGGAAGACAAGCAGAGGATTGCCAATGTCTGCAGAGAGCCGGCGGTAGGTGTGAGCCGGTGATAAGCAATGCTATGTATCCCTTCTGAGCCGGAATGCTGAAAGTTATCAGTAAGCGTTCCCGTGAGTCTGCGTCAAGGAATAGGGCTTGCTGGAGTCTGAAGTGGTGTTACGCAATAGCGGCACAATTTGAGTGGTACCGCGGGTAATCAGATTATGATACTCGTCTCAAAGTTTTCTTTGAGACGGGTTTTTTGTTTTTTAT
>NZ_ATAX01000020.1 GCF_000571935.1 Ruminococcus flavefaciens 007c
AAGGAAAATACAGCGGAAACATGGCGTGACGGCTTCTATCACACAGGTGATACAGCATGGATGGACGAGGACGGCTACTTCTGGTACGTCGGCCGAGTTGACGATGTTATCAAGTCCTCAGGTTACCGTATCGGCCCCTTTGAGATCGAAAGCGTACTCATGGAGCTCCCCTACGTGCTTGAATGCGCGGTAACAGGCGTTCCGGACGAGATCCGCGGACAGGTAGTAAAGGCTACTATCGTACTCACAAAGGACAAGACAGGCTCCGACGAGCTTGTAAAGGAGATAAAGGACTACGTCAAGGAACGTACCGCACCTTACAAATATCCGAGAGTTATCGAGTTCGTTCCCGAGCTGCCAAAGACTGTCGGAAGCGGAAAAATACGCCGTGCTGCTATCCGTGAAATGGATAACGCAAAGTACAAAAAATAATGAACAAGACTTTCGTAACGAAAATGCCGAATCATATAGGGGCATTTCTAAAGGCAAGCAAATGTTTTGCTTCACTCGGTGTAAATATTACCAGAGTAAGCTATAACAAAGCTGTGGATTCCAATATGCTGTTTATTGATGCAGAGGGAACTCCCCAGCAGCTTGCAAAAGCTTCCGAAGAGCTTTCAGCTATTGGCTACCTCCGGTGCGACGATGATAACCGCAGCGTAATGCTGCTTGAATTCCATCTAAAAGATGAACCCGGAAGTGTTACTTCAATACTTGAGCTTATATGCGCACATAGTTTCAATATTTCATACATAAGCTCTCAGGAAAACGGTACAGAATATCAGCTTTTCAAAATGGGACTTATAGTTGATAATTCAGATAAAATAAATGGTTTCATAGAAGAAGCGAAAAAACTTTGCAGTGTCAGAGTTATCGAATATAATCATGCTGAGAAGATATTTGACAACAGCTTCTTTTACAGTACATTCGTTAATGAGCTTTCGACTGCGATGGAAATATCCTCAGAAGCAAAAAACGAACTTATAGTCAATACAAATCTGGCTATGCAGATACTGGATGAGACTGGCGTATCTCCTTACCGTACTTTTGACAGCATAAGCCGTTTTGCAGAGCTTCTTGCAGCTTCAAGAGGGGTTAATTTCTCACCAAGGATAACTCATCATAATATTACTGATAAAACAACAATAACGCTTATTGAACCTCCCTGTGGAAGCAATACGGCAATTATAAAAAGCAGTGACGAATACATGTTTATTGATACAGGCTATGCCTGCTATAAAGAGGAAATGCTTTCGATTTTCAGAAGCATGATCCCTGAGTTTGACAGCATTGAAAAGAAATGCTTTATAACTCATGCGGACGTTGATCACTGCGGACTGCTGTCGATTTTCGATACTGTATATGCAAGCGCTAAAACAGCGGAGTGTCTCAGGCTTGAAAGTAACAACGAGAACGGATTCCGTGAGATGAATCCACTGCACAAGCCGTATGTACGAATTTGCAAGGTTCTTACTTCATATACTGCAGTGCCGCCTGTAAAACTAAAAGTTGTCGGAGAGGAAAAAGAAATCAGTCAGCTTATAGAACAAACCGGTTTCTTTGATTTCGGAGACCTGCACTTTGAGCTGTATCAAGGCAGAGGAGGTCACCTTAAAGGCGAATCCTTGCTTATAGACTTCGGGCATCATCTTGCCTTTACAGGCGATATTTTTGTGAATATGAAAGATATGACTGCTCAGCAGGCACAATACAACCGATATGCACCAATTCTTATGACGTCTGTAGATACCGACAAGGAGCTTTGCGCTGCCGAGAGAACAGCACTGTTTCAACGTCTCGGCATAGGAACATGGCTGATATTCGGCGGTCATGGCAGCATGAAATCATATACCATCGCTCCAACGGAGATATAGTTATCCAGGAAGAGAAGCTGACGAATTAGCTTTTAGAAATACTTGATGAAGATAGCATGATGAAAAAATATATTTTTATATAATCAAACGCTAAGTTGCCAAATTCGGTTTGTATTAACATTCATTTGCATTTTTTATAAATTATTTTTTCCATTTTTGAGCGTTTCTAACTTGACAAGAGATACAACTTGTGATATAATACAAATCGTAACAAAAAAAGCTGTGACGAAGAATAGTCAGGGCGAAAGCATTTCAGAGAACTGATGGTTGGTGCGAATCAGTAATGCGTGTAACCTGTACTTCTCCCTTCTGAGCTGGAACTCCCAAAGGTTCAAACACCCAGTAGACGGTTCCCGTGAATGCTGCGTTAGTGCATAGAAGTTGATAGACTTCGAAGAGGTGGCGGATTTTTATATCCGCAATTTGAGTGGTACCGCGAGTATTGTATAATACCCGTCTCAAAGCAATCTTACGCTTTGGGACGGGTTTTGTTTTTATCGTTCCGGGCAAAGGAAGGTGAAAATAGCTATCTCTAATTTCATGACATCTATGCTATAAACATAAATTGCGTCGTCAATGAATTATAATACTCGAAAATATGTAAAGGAATGATAAAAATGAAGATCGGTTTTTCTACTCTTTCTTGTCCTGATTGGTCATGGACAGACATTTATTCAATGGCAAAGGATTTTAAATTTGACGGTATCGAGATAAGAGGTCTCGGCAATGAGATATTCTCCGTCAAGGCTCAGCCTTTTACAGAGGCGCAGCTGCCTAATACCATTTCAAAGCTGCAGTCGCTCGGGCTTGAAATACCTTGTCTGTCATCAGGTGCCTGCCTTAAGTTCAAGGATAAATATCAGGAAGCAGAGGACGAGATAAAGGCTTATGCTCAGCTTGCAAGCAAGCTTGGCTCTTCTTACATAAGAATACTCGGTGACCTCGAACCAGCTCCCGGCGGAGAGGTTGATGATGACTATATCGTTGAAGCACTGAAGAAGCTCGTTCCTGTGGCAGAGGAGTACAATGTAACTCTTCTCGTAGAAACAAACGGCGTATATTCCGATACAGCACGTCTTGCAGGAGTGCTTGACCGCGTAAAGAATCGCAAGGTGGCTGCTCTCTGGGATATGCATCATCCCTACCGCTATAATAATGAAGCTCCCGAGACTACCGTTGCGAACCTCGGGGAGTATATAAAGTACATTCAGGTCAAGGACAGTGTTATGCGCGAGGACGGCACTGTTGAGTACCGTATCATGGGTACAGGAGATATTCCCGTAAAGAGAATGATCGAAGCTCTTGATACCATCAACTACAACGGCTACATCTCCCTTGAATGGGTAAAGCGCTGGGCAAGAGACCTCAGCGATGCAGGTATTGTTATACCTCAGTTTGCAGAGTATATGGCTCCTTACAAGAAGTCTCACAAGCATCCTCTCCAGACCAATATGAGAGGGGACGGCCAGTATCCATGGCCAAAGGAGCGCATACTCAACTATACCTTCCCCGATATCCTGGACCGTATATGTGAGCAGTTCCCGAATCAGTACGCTTTCCGCTACACTGAGCTTGATTATACAAGGACCTATCCCGAGTTCCGTGACGATGTTGATACATTCGCACGTTCACTCCTTGCTATGGGAGTAAAGAAGGGCGACCATGTTGCTATCTGGGCAACAAATGTTCCTCAGTGGTACATTACCTTCTGGGCTACTACAAAGATAGGCGCTGTACTCGTTACCATGAATACAGAATACCGTATCCACGAGGCTGAGTATCTGCTCAAGCAGTCAGATACAATGACACTCGTTATGATCGACGGTATCAAGAACATAAATTATGTTGATATAATCAAGGAGCTCTGTCCCGAGCTTGAGACCTGCGAGCCCGGTAAACTCAATTCTGCAAAGCTTCCTTACCTCAAAAACGTTATCACAGTTGACTCCGAGAATAAAGGCTGCTTTACATGGGAACAGGCTATGGAGCTTTCAAAGAACGTGCCATACAGCGAGGTGGAGCGTGTGAGAAAGACCATAGATATCCACGACGTCTGCAATATGCAGTACACTTCCGGAACCACAGGTTTCCCCAAGGGCGTTATGCTCACTCACTATAACGTAGTCAACAACGGTAAGGCTATCGGAGACTGTATGGATCTCTCCACAGCTGACCGTATGATGATACAGGTGCCTATGTTCCACTGCTTCGGCATGGTTCTGGCCATGACTGCTTCCATGACTCATGGTACAACTATGTCACCGATTACACGTTTCTCACCGAGAAAAGGACTTGCCTGCATAAACAAGGAGAAGATAACCTGTTTCCACGGTGTTCCCACAATGTTCATTGCTATGCTGGGACATGAGGACTTTGAGAAGACCGATTTCTCCTACATGAGAACAGGTATCATGGCAGGCTCTCCGTGTCCTATCAAGACAATGGAAGAAGTTGTCGAGAAGATGCATATGAGCGAGATCTGTATAACCTACGGTCAGACCGAGGCTTCTCCCGCAACAACTATGAGCAAGACTACCGACACACTGGAACAGCGTGTAAACACAGTAGGTGGACCGATTTTCGGTGTAGAGTGCCGTATTGTCGATCCAGAGACAAATCAGGAAGTGCCTGATGATGTTGACGGTGAGTTCGTGGCAAGAGGCTATAATATAATGAAGGGCTACTATAAAATGCCCGAGGCTACAGCAGCTGCTATCGACAGTGAAGGCTGGCTCCACACAGGTGACCTTGCAAGGCGCCGTTCTTCTGATGGATATTTCAAGATCACAGGCCGTATCAAGGATATGATAATCCGTGGAGGCGAGAATATCTACCCCAAGGAGATAGAGGACTTCCTTTACACATATCCCAAGGTAAAGGACGTACAGGTCATCGGTGTGCCCGATGAGGACTATGGCGAAGAGATAATGGCTTGTATCGTTCTTCAGGACGGAGAAACAGCGTCTGAACAGGAGATCAAGGATTTCTGCCTTGCAAGAATGGCAAAGCATAAGTGCCCAAAGTATGTTGACTTTGTAGACGGCTTCCCGATGAATGCAGCAGGAAAAATACTTAAATACAAGATGAGAGAGCAGGCAGTAGAAAAGCTGAAGCTTCATAATGCAGACAGTATTGTTACTGCATAAACAATATGCATTAATCTCTTATAATAACAGCAGCTCCCGAAAGGGAGCTGCTTCTTTCATATCGTTATACTGCATTTTAGTCGTGTGTATCTATGTATTTGTAAACCAACAGGTACTTTTATCGTATCATAGAATATTATTAGAAAATCATCTATATATTATCAGGATGCTCATCTGACCAACCTCTCTCAGGCAGACATGACAAGTACGACATATCGTCCTCAGAAATGCTGAAACCAAATATATCAAGGTTATCCTTCATTCTTTCCTTTGATGAAGATTTCGGGATAACAGGAATGCCTCTCTGATTAAGATATCTCAGTAACAACGCTGCATTTGTACAGCCGTATTTTGCAGCTATTTTCGATACATTATCATCATTTATGAGCTTTGCTCTGCCAAGAGGGCTCCATGCCTGCGGAAGTATCCCCTCTTTTTTTAGGTACGAAAGGGCATATTCCTGCATATAGCCCACATGAAGTTCAAGCTGGTCTACCATAGGACGGATCCGTGCAGTTTCCAAAAGAGGTCTGATATGATGCGGCAGGAAATTAGACAGTCCTATCGCTTTTACTCTTCCCTGCTCATATAACTCCTCCATTACAGCCCATGAGCCGCTGACTTTTTCAAACCATTCATCATCATTACCGTCACTCTTAGGCCAGTGTATCAGATACATATCAAGGTGATCGGTTTTCAGCTTACGACAGGACTCCTCAAAAGCTTTCAGCGTTTTTTCTCTGCCAAGATCAGTATGCCATACCTTGCTGCACAGGAATATTTCATCTCTCGGAATACCCGACTTTTCTATAGCTTCACCGATCTGTTCCTCATTTCCGTAGAACTGTGCCGTATCTATATAGCGGTATCCAACATCAATTGCATCCATGATAGTTTGAACTCCGCCTTTTTCTGTAGAAAGATATGAACCATAACCTACTGCTGGAATCGTGACTCCGTTAGTTAAAATAAACTGTTTTTTTGAGTCATTATATCCGACTGCATCAAGTATACTATCGAGGATACGCATATTTTTAACGGAAAACTCCTCTGTGATATATGGTACTGCTTTTCCTTTTATACATTCATTCATCTGCTCCATTTCCATACTGTAATTGGATTCAGCTGAAACAGTTTCAGTTCGCGTAATTCTTTCACCGTTTGTATCCTTAACAGTGACCTCAAATGACAACTCTCCTTCACCGTTATACTCAACATCGGAACGAATATACCCCTTGGAGCCGTGAATAAAAAGCCTGTCGTATCTGTCACAGGAATCTTTGCCAAGTATCATGCCTGCATTGAATGAAGCTCTTGAACCGTCCTCAAAGCCTAACATCACAGAAGCCAAATGATCGACTCCCGTACTGCCGAATTCAGCGTCTGCCTTTACATACTTTACAGGTGAATCTATCAGCGAAAGTATCATAGACGTACAGTAACAGCCTACGTCATATATTCCGCCTCCGCCCTGTTCCTTATGAAGTCTGATATCCTCGTAGTAATTCTGTGTCAGGAACGCAGTGTCAACGTAATCTATCTTTCCTATCTCACCTGATGTGATGATCTCCTTGAGTCTGCATATATATGGACTATGTAAATACGCATAAGCCTCCATAAGTATAACTCCGTTATCCCTTGCAGCTGCAAACATATGGCGAAGCTCGCTTTCATTCATGGCAAGAGGCTTTTCACATAATACGTGCTTATGAGCGTTAAGAGCCTTTATTACCCATTCGCAGTGGATATTATTTGGCAATGGTATGTATACAGCCTCAACTTCGGGATCAGTCAGCAGAGCCTCATATCCCTTATATGCTTTTTTAAATCCGAAACGCTCCTTATAAGTCTGAGCTTTTTCAAGACTTCTGCCTGCTATCGCATACAGCTCACATCCATTTGCCTTTTGCATACCGGGTATCGTACCCCATGACGCAATGCCTGCGGTACCCATAACGCCCCATTTTACGGTTCCTTTTTCGTCAAACATAAATCGTCCTCCATTATATCTGCTCATAAAGCCTTGAAAATCCGTTGATCATGTTCAGTTTATTCATAAAAACTATCCCATTATCAAAGGTAAGTTACTGTTTCGGAGAGGGGCTTTCTGCTTTCATGGTTTGGCAGCGGACCTGCTCCGTCAGCCGCGTAGCCAAGATCAAGCAGCATAAGTACTTCCTCATTCTCAGGCAATCCAAGCAAAGACGCTGCCTTGTCTGGATCAAAAAAGTTGAGCCAGCAGCTGTCAACACCCTCGTTTGCAGCCGCAAGAGTAAGATGTGTTGCAACAATAGCTGCATCCTCTACACCTGAATCGCGCTTGCCGCCGGGGTATGTAAATACCTCGTTCTTATTGAAGGCAACAACAAGCACTGTCGGCGCACCATATCGGCACGGCGTCAGCTCGTCTATCCTTGCGAGGCACTCCTCAGACTGTACCACATATATATGCTGCTCCTGAAGATTCTTGGCTGTTGGCGCAAGACGTCCTGCCTCGAGAATAGCTGTAAGCTTTTCGTTTTCGACCTGTTTATCGCTATATTTCTTGCATGAATAACGATTTTTTACTACTTCGTTGAATTCCATTTTTTTCCTCCGTTTTTACTTAATAAGATACGCTGTGCAGAACCAGCCGCTTCAAATAAACTTAAACTCTCAATAGAATATTACTTATTGAGACAAAGGTAAAATGTTCACATCGCACTCAATATCAAGGTAAAAACTTTCCGGATGCCAAGTACAGTTCATACCAGTCATGGTGAGACAGTTTGACTTTCACAGCTTCACAGGTATCCTTGATATGCTCTGGATTCATAGTTCCGATAATAGCTTGCATTTTTGCTGGATGACGCAATATCCATGCAATAGCAACTGCCGCCTTGGAAACGTTCTCACGCTCTGCAATTTCGGCAAGTGCTTTGTTCAATTCAAGGAAATCAGGGTTATCAATGAACGTGCCTCCGAACATTCCAAATTGCAGCGGTGACCATGCCTGGATCGTGATATCATTCAAACGACAGTAATCAAGTGCAGAGCCGTCACGATTAATGGAAAATTCTGTAGTCTTGTTATTCATGTAAAGAGCCTGATCGATCAGTTGTGACTGTTCCAGAGAAAACTGTACCTGATTGAAAACAAGCGGCTGCTTCACATATTTTTTCAGCAGTTCGATTTGCATGGGCATAAGATTACTGATACCGAAACATCGAACCTTTCCTTCTCTTTCAAGTGTATCAAAAGCCTCTGCGACCTCTTCCGGATCAAATAGCAGATCAGGTCTGTGCAGCAGCAGAGCATCAAGGTACTCGACATTCAATCGACGCAGACTGTCATCGACACTGGAAAGAATATTCTCCTTAGTCCAGTCAAATTCATTTCTGTCAAAGCATAGTCCGCACTTGCTTTGTATAAAAATATCTTCACGTCTGATTCCTGTCAGCGGAAGAGCCTGTGAAAAGCGTTCCTCTGCTTCACCGTTTCCGTAGCAAGTGGCGTGATCAAAAAAGTTTATACCGCATTCATAAGCTGTGCAGATGACATTTGCTGCATCTTCCTTCGATAAAGCAGGCATTCTCATGCATCCCTGGATGATTGCAGATACATTCTGCGGTCCGTTTACAATATTGAGCGTTTTCATTAATAACCTCCTGATTGTAGTTTTTTATTCTGATCTCAGAGCAGCAATGATTTCTTTTGTTAGTTTTTCAACAGAGATACCATGCTGGTCAAGTAGTTCCTCAGCCTTGAATTCAGTATGAAATGCTTTTGAAATACCGTAACATCTTACACGCATATCTGAATCTCCGTAGAAAGCTGCTATGTTTTGACCGTAACCACCCATGAGTTCACCGTCCTCAATAGTTATCACAAAGCGGTGGTCTTTTTTCAGTGAAACAAGCAGTTCTTCGTCAACACCGCTGACAAACCTTGGATTTATGACGGTGATATCATTTCCGGTCTGTTCTTTAACCTTTTCAGCAACCTCAAGCGCCATTGTGAGCAGTCCGCTGACTGCAATCAGTGCAATCTTGCTTCCACTTTGTTCGATCTTGCTTTTCAGAACGGAATAATCCGTATTATCATCAACGCCGGTCGTTCTGAGCGTATTTACCACTCTGATTGCAACAGGATGCTGCTTCTGAGTCGTTGCATACCTGAACATCTGCACAAATTCTTCATTGCTTGAAGGTGCAAGATATATCAGATTCGGGATATGCGCGAACATCTGGATATCGCACAATGCAAGATGTGTATTTGAATCTGAACCGAATACGCCGGGACTCATGATGAGAAATGTTGCAGGACTGTCGTTCAGGCAGACGTCGTGCGACATCTGGTCATATGTACGCTGGAAAAACGGTGCAAATGTTCCAAAGACCGCCGTGCCTCCGTTTTTGGCTATACCGCTTGTCATAGCAACAGCATTTTCTTCTGCAATACCTACATCAATGAACTGCCCGCGCTTAACATATTCCTCACGTACGCCCTGCACAAAGCCAAGTCCCATAGGTGTAGCGGCATTCAGGACTATAGCATTCTTATTGGTGTCAAGCAGTTCTTTCAGACAACTGAATATAACGTTTTCTTCACCCTGATACGGGTACAGCGGAGAGCCGTCCTCGATATTGAACGGGCCGCCTGCGTGCCAGCGTTCTCGGTCTTTTTCTGCATAAGGAAGACCTTTACCCTTGGTGGTATGGATATGGAGCACAATAGGATGATCAATGTTTTTAACACTTTCAAACAGTTCCACGAGCTTAGCAGTGTCATGTCCAGCTTCAAGATAACGATAATCCAATCCCATGGCACGAAACAGATTATCTTCGGCATTGCCGTTTGTTTCACGGAGTTTTTTCAGCGTCTTGTAGAGTCCGCCATGATTTTCTGCGATGCTTTGGTCATTGTCATTTACAATGATAATGAGATTTCTGTCATACTCTCCTGCGTAATCGAGAGCTTCAAGTGCTTCGCCGCCGGACAGGGAGCCATCTCCGATCAGCGCAATTACATTTTCACTTCTTCCGTTCAGATCTCTGCCTTTCGCCAGTCCGAGTGCAAGAGATACAGTTGTAGAGGTGTGTCCGACAATGAACATATCATGCTCGCTTTCATTAGGATTGGTAAATCCTGTCACATCATGAAAATGCGCTTCATCCAGATAAGCTTTCTTTCTTCCGGTAAGTATCTTGTGAGGATAACACTGGTGTGAAACGTCAAATACTATCTTATCCTTAGGCGAATCAAACACATAATGAATAGCGACTGTCAATTCGACCACGCCAAGGTTTGGTCCCTGATGGCCGCCAGCCTTGCTGAGTTTGTTGATGAGTGCTGAACGTGTTTCGTCTGCAAGTGTCTGAAGCTGAGATATCTCCAGCTTTTTTATATCATCAGGTCCGTTTATTTTTTCTAATAACATAATCAATTCCCTTTCGATACCGTTTTTACGTAACTTCATATCGTTTTATAACAACATCCGCAACATACTGCTGTTTCAGTTCACCAAGTTCTTTGAAGTGTGGAGACTGTCCATGTTCCTGTACAGCTTCATCAGATGCCCACAGTTCAATGAGCAGCACTTCATTTTCATTATTCGGACTGAAATAGTAGTCATATTTCTCATTTCCTTCTTCAGCCCTTGATGCTTCTGCAATTCCGCTTTCCAATATTGCACTGTAGAATTCGTCACGCTTTCCGTCTTTCACAAAATAATGCACTTCTACAAACTGTTTCATATTACGTACCCTTTCTTATTTCAAATCATCACGGATAAAATTGGTAGGTACGCCGTATTCTGTTTCGGGAATACCGTATTTCTCTTTTCCGAGCGAAATGGATTTCATAAGGAAACTCATATTATGTGCAAGATTACGCATTGTACGCAGCCCTTCAATATCGAATTCAGCCTCGCCCTGATTTCTGCCGTGAACGCTGTTCCAGTAGGTGCTTGAAGCAACAGGCATACCGCAGATGGTGAAATATTTGTTCAGCTCGTCAAATGTTGCTGAGCATCCTCCACGTCTTGCAACAACAACACTTGCACCGACTTTCATTGTTTTATTAAAATGAGAACTGTAAAACAGTCTGTCAAGAAGTGCGATCAGTGTCGCATTTGCAGATGCAAAATAAACAGGAGACGCCAAAATTAACCCGTCTGCTATTTCAAACTTTGCAGCAATCTCATTTACAGCATCGTCGAATACACAGTGTCCAAGCTCTGAACATTTTCCGCAGGCGATACAACCACGTATATCCTTTCCACCGATCTGACATACCTCAGTTTCGATACCTTCTGATTCAAATGTTTTGACAAGTTCATTTATGGCAATTGCTGTATTGCCGTTTGTTTTTGGACTTCCGTTCAAAATAAGGGCTTTCATATCTATTTCTCCTTTTCATTATAAAAATGTTGAAGCTATTGTCTTTTTAATCTTTTAAATTCTGTGCCATAATCCCTCAAACTTATTTCCGCCATTTGCAAACGGTCCGGGGATAATATCCGCACCACGATGTGCTCCCAAATAGTCAGTTACCTCCGCGTCCTGCATTGGCATCAACATAAATAATCATATTAATATACCTCCTCCTTTTATGAATTTAATGTAATATTTTCAATTATTAATCCGCGTTTATATGTATTTATTCTAACATAAGACTTGATAGAATTCAATAATATTTTTTGAATTTCGTCGAAATACTTTTTATGCAGTATTATAAAAGAATTCTTATTGTAATTATATTATTGATTAACAACGTATTTTGTTATATTATTGAAATTCATTAGCTTGTGTGTTATAATGTTCGTAATCCAAAAATAATATTCGGGAGGTGTTTTTATGTCTAAAAATGTTATGATAACAGGTGCAGGAAAGGCAGTAGGACTTGGTTTTAACTTAGTACTCAGATATCTTGAAGCAGGTGATAAAGTTGTAGCTACCATAAGAAAGCCATGTCCTGAACTGGAAGAACTTAAAAATCACTACGAAGACAGACTGACAATTCTGACAATGGATATAAGCAGCACAGCTTCTGTACAGGCAGCTGCAAATGAATTATCCAAAAAATTTAATTGTCTTGATCTTCTGGTAAATAATGCGGTATCAGTATCTCCAGACTGTGACAAAGGATTTTTCAATGCTAACCTTGACTTTATTACAAGGACTGTGGATATAACTGCTGTTGGTGCTATGCGTGTTATAAAGGCATTCTATCCGCTGCTTAAAAAGAGTGATGTCACAGCACTTATTATGAATATTTCATCAGAAGCCGGCAGTATATCGAAGTGTTACCGCACCAATCTTATTGATTACGGAATGGCAAAAGCCGCTCTAAATATGGCGACAATGAATCTTTATAACACATTTAAAGATGAAAAATCAGTCAATATCTTCTGTGTTCATCCGGGTTGGATTCGTACAGACGGTAAACCTGATAATCCTGCTCCGCTTTCCTCTTATGAAGCAGCAGAAATACTAAGGCTGCTTTTCGAGAAAAAACGTGATGACTTTGAAGGGCACCGATTTATTACTAACCTGAATGAGGATTACCCGTTCTGACAAGAAACGAGGATACACAAATGAATAAAATTAAAAAAGAAACCATTCTGAGACTTGGACTTCTATTTTTAGGCCTGATTATCGCACACCTCGGTGTTACTTTATTTATTCTTGCCAACGAAGGTGCCGATCCTTTCAATGTGTTGATTCAGGGATTACGACTTCTTATCATAAAAACTAAAATTATTGAGCCGACACACGGCACAGTGCATATGTGTGTTTGTTTTCTGATCATTCTGGCACTTTTGTTCATTGACAGAAGCTATATAAAACTTGGTACGATAGTTTGTATGTTCTGTGGTGGACCAATAATTGATATCTTTACATTAATATTAAAAGGCTTCCGAATCGAAAATGCAAGTCTATTCATAAAGATAATAATACTTACCATTGGATGTGCTATTTTAGCATTCGGTATGTCTGTTGTTATTAAGTCGAATGCAGGTACAGGACCTAATGATCTGGTGGCTGTGGTTATCAGTGACAAAAGCAAAAAGAGATTCGGTGTAATAAGAATTGCCGTGGATGTTGTCTTTGTTCTAACAGGATTCATTCTCGGTGGAAAATTCGGAATAGGGACAATTATCTGCGCATTTCTTGTCGGACCTGTTGCTGATTTCTGTATGCCGTTCTCAGAGGCTATTGTAAGATCCTGTGTTAACAAAAGCATGAATCGCTAAAATACCTTTTGCTTTTTAGAATTGCTATTATCTACGCATATACATTTACTATTAAATATAAGAACAGCAGCTCCCTCACGGGAGTTGCTTTTTATTTGGAATCAAATACTATTAGTAAATCTATAAAAGTTGGCTTAAACGTATGCTTTATTTTAATGAAATACAAATTAATATCTATATCAAAAATAACGTATCAAAGTTTTCTATCAAAAATGTTGACTTTTCAAAACTTGTGTGGTATAATGATAATATCAATTATAAGATACGTTATATTTGATATAAAAAATAAATCTATGGATACCGGATTCGATAAAAAATCATGAATTACAAAGAGGTGAGAAATGTGGTATATGGTTATTGTTGTATAAATACGAAAAAACAGTCAATAGAAAGACAGATAAAAAATATGAAAGAGTCATTTCCCGAAGCGGTCATAATCAAAGAAGTAAGTACGGGAAGATTTAAAAACTGTACCGAATTGAACAAACTGTTTCAGAAGCTTGGCAAAAATGATGTTATCGTATTTGACAGTGTCAGCAGAATGAGCAGGAATGCCGCTGAGGCTTTTGCTCTTTATAAGGAACTCGTCCATAAAAACGCAAAGATAATCTTCCTCAAAGAACGTCATATCGATACAGAAGCCTATAGAGAAGCTTTAAATGGCGTTATATCACTTTCTGTATTATCCAGCGATCAGGCAGATAATTCGCCTTCAAAGGATATTTTGTCAGCTATAGATCACTTCATTATGAATAAGATCGAACAGGACATATACAAAGCATTTGAACAGTCAGAAAAAATAGTAGAGGATCTGAGGCGCCGCACCCGTGAAGGCATCGAAACTGCACGTCAGAACGGCAAACAGATAGGTACTGTCAAGGGCTCTGTTCACGAAACTAAAAAAAGCAAAGCGTTCAAACCTCTAATACTCCAGTACTGCAAGGATTTTGAGGGAACTCTTTCCGATAAGGAGTGTATGAAACTTATCGGTCTATCAAACAACACTTATTATAAGTATAAAAGAGAATTAAAAAAATAATAATGACCCAAACAGGGCTTAAAGTGTAATTTTCTATAATCGCAGACTTTGTTACAATAATAAGATCATAAGCACTTGTATTTCATAAGCCATTTTCAGACGAAACGTTGATATGACAAAAATTAAAAAAATGAAAGGCAAGATCATATATGCTGCGAATTGAAGACTATTACACAGATGCACCGTCAGCGGGTATTATCACAATGCTCGAAAAGCCAGAAGTCGTAAACAGACTTCTGAATACGCTTATCTGCAATTTCAGAGGCTTTGACTTTATGAAGCTGAAGATCAATATGCACCCAGTAAGAGAAGAACTGGAAGAATTCAATAACCTGAACAATCATTACCTTGGTCAGATGCAGATGCTCCACGCTTATTATGACGGCCATCAGATAGCACTGAAACGTATCCTAAAGGACATCAATTACGATACTCATCTTAATACCAAGGTGTATTCTCCCGTTGTAGGTTGTCCCATAGATTGCTCGTACTGCTATACCAAAAGAGTCGTAGACCATTTTGAAATAACAGATAACTACAGAAAGCCTGTATTCCGCGGCTTCTATAAGATGATGAAGGATGCTGACGGAAATGATGTACCAGAACTTTTCAATATAGAAAATGAGAATCCTATCGACTGGTTCCTTACATATATGTCCGATTTCGGATGCTGGAAACCCGACTGGCAGGAAAACGTTCTCCAGCAGATAATTGCTGCAAATGCGATAAAACGCAGAAAAGACAGATGCGTTGAACCTTTCAGCTTGTCACAAAGCGTCCTAACGGTATCGATCTGAGTCCCATAGCTGCCGATACTGACATCCGCAATGTTATTATTTCCTGTACGGTCGACAAAAATGAATATACAGACCGCATTTTGACTCTTATCGAAAAGACCAAAGGCCATCTTGTTACCGCAAGTGTTGTTTATCAGCCTGTCCTTGAATATATCGAACCTGTTCATCTTGATGAACTTGTTAAGACATTCGGAAAGGATCACTGCTGGGTAATTATCGGCGGAGAGATAAATGTCAACGCAGTTCCGTTACAAGATGAATGGATAAAGGATATTGTTGACAAGTGCGTTAAACTTGGTATTCCACTGAAAATGCAGCCTGATCTGAGACCTCTTGTTACTGCAAAGAGATACACATTCTATGAACAGGAGCCTTCTCCGATAAGGGAATCAAAGGCAATACGCAAGAAAAATCTTGTTAAGAAGAACGCTGCTATTTCAGAGAAATATGAGACCTCTATGGCAGAGTCAAACCAAAAACTCAAGGAATGCGCTCCGATAGACAAGCTTGATGTTGCATCTTCCATCCTTTACAGTGAAGCTGAGATGATAGTTGAATGTGCAAAACGGCTTCTTGCAAAACTGCCCGATTTCGACGTGATATTCAGCGCCGAAACAAAAGGTACTCCTCTTGCATATGAAATTTCAAGGCAAAGCTTCAAGGACTGTATCGTAGCTCATAAATCCGTAAAGATGTATATGAACGATACTCTGGAAGTAGCCGTCAAGTCTATCATGGCTGAAAAGAAAAAGAAATTCTATCTTTCCGCTGAAGAAGCTGATAAACTGAACGGAAAGCGCGTTCTCATTGTCGATAATGTTATAGGTACAGCCGAAGCATTAAATGATCTGGAGTTTATTGTTGAAATGGCGGGAGGTTCTTCCGCAGGCAAGGTAGCTGTATTCGCAGAAAGCGAAGCTGTAAATAACAGCAGCATAATATGCCTTGAACAGCTTATATAGAGTGTTTTTTAGTTGTGAAATTCCTTTTATACGCGATACACGTACTGAGAAATGTGATTGTGCTTTATAAATTTACAAATGCATACAAGCGTCACACAGTTCGAGAGCTAAAAATTCCTCAAAATATAGGCAAAAAGTAGGGGCGTATGCATATGCTTCGAATCCCTCTCTGTCCGCCAGAATTAAAAAGCCTGTATTTCGGTGCTTTTCTCGAAATACAGGCTTTAATGATTTGGCAAGGGCATAGGGACTCCGCTTTTCTTGCTTTCGGGTAGGATAAGCTGCTTTTTCAACAATTTAATTCCTGACGCAAACTTGGAGGAAGCAAACAAATCTAAATAAAGATTGCTCCTGATGGAAATATAGAACTTCCCGTATTATGTATAGCTGATATAATAAAACACAATTCAAGTATTGAAAATGTTACACCAATTTTTCAAAAAACATTTGAACTCTCTTTTATCGTATTTCACTATACATTTGCTGTATTAATCTTGATTTTCAAATCAGAAATATCCTCCACATTAATGAATATGCTTATATTTATGGAAAGGTACGCTGCATTAGAATTTTTGTCCCTTATTTATAACTTAATGTAGCAAAAAGCTACCCAAAATCACTAAAAATGAATTTAAATGAATTGCTCTGAAATGACGTAATACAAGCGATTACTTGCAAAAAGCACAAATTACAAAAAGTGCTTTGGGTCTCTTCAATTTAATCATGATAAGCTGTACAGCCTCTTTGATCGTTAATACACATCTTGTTTTTGTATTCATGCGAATATCTCCTATAAATAAGATCAGCATTTCTACTGACATATGCTTAAAGCTGTATGTATAAAAAGAGCAGAAAACGGCGCTTTTTTTACGGAAAGCTACTTCATATTGAAAATTAATTTTCAACTTTGTGAAGAAGATATGCATAGCACATTTTTAAATTTACTTCAATAATACTTGACTATTTTTTTAGTTTGTTGTATAATACAACGCATAAGGTTATTTTAACCTTAAATATATTGTAAAGGACTTGAAAATAATGAAAAACGTATTTAAGAAAATTTCAGCAATCGCAATGGCATTCACTCTCCTCGGAACAGTAGTATCTATTACAAAGTTTGACAACACTCTTGTTGCAAATGCTGCTTGTCAGTATCATGACGGCTCAATAATAAACGGAAGAAGAATAGTTAATTATGATGAAAATAGAGCAAGAACAACAGGAGCCAGATATTGTAAATGTTGCAGACAGTTTACTGGATGGTTATACCCAAACCCAGTTCACAATCACCCAACTCCAGCCCCTACAAGATAATAATTATATTTTTGCAATTATAACATCAAAACTCTTCCCGTTGCCAACCGGGAAGAGTTTTTCATATAACACTCCTTAGCGAACTGTCACATTTAATGGGGTGGTTTCTGCTATCCTTGACGAAGTTATACCTCTTATGGATAATTGTGATAAGATTGCCGATTTATCTGCTGATATCTCCGAAATTATTAAAGAATACAGCAAAGTTGACTGGACTTCAAATACAGATATTCATAAAAAATATCCTATGTTCTCGATGATTTACTATATGCTTAAAACATGGTAATACACTATCTTGTTTCTTCGTCATTTTTTCTCCGTTTTACGAAAAAAGTGCAGCAGTAAAAACTGCTGCACTTTTTGTTTATCGGATCAGACTTACTGTACTGATGAGCTGATAAGAAGCTGATCGAATGAAGAAGTATCGTATGTAATATCACCGATATCAATTCCGCTCGATACCTGACTGTCATTGCTGAATGCTGACATATTCTCGGTGAGTATCATTGTCTGAATATCTGTGATATCCGCGAATTCGTCGTTTTCGCCGCTTATATCGGCAATATCTGTTATGTCCGTGATAACTGTGCTGTCACTGTCATTGAGAAGCTCGGAAACAAGAGCCTCATCGTCATAGATCTCGCTAAGAAGCTCTGCGCTTGCCTGCTCTGTATCTTCTTCAACAGTATCAGGCTGCTTTGTAAGAATGAGTTTCCATGTGTTCTTGTCCACATAGCCCTCCGCTCCGTCTGCAAAGCTAAATGTGTAAGTTGCCTGTCCCCACTTGAAGTTGCTTATTGTGAGAACGTCATCTGTATCATTTACAGAGATAAGGAGGTTTGAACCCCACTGGTCAGAAACTGTGATCTCGTCAGAATTGATATCCTTGAGAACAACAAAGCTGTGATCGCTGCCCCACTCGTTGATAGAGTCATGGTCGTAGCCCTTGCCGAAGATGTATGTATCCTCGCCACCCTGTCCAACAAGAATGTCATTGCCCTTACCTCCGTCGATAATATCATCCTCATTAGTAGTATAATTGATATTGTCATTGTCATCAGTTCCGACAATAGGAGCAGCTGTTGCTCTGATATCGCTTTTGCCAAGAACTGTTCCGTCATCGAATACGAACTGATAGCTGCGGTCAGAATAAGCCTCATAGAAGGACTTAATTATCAGCTTATCACCTGTTTCGTCACCAAAGCTGATTGCGAGGCTCTTATCATTTTCACGTACACTGTTCATATCGTCTGCACTATAACCATGGATAACGATAGTGCAGCTATCTGCTGAAAATTCGATAGTATCAATATCATAACCTACACCATAAACGTAAGTATTAGTGCCTGTACCGCCTCTGAGAACATCATTTCCTGCACCGCCGTCAAGGATATCATTGCCTGCACCGCCGTTAAGCTCATCATTTCCGTCACCGCCGATAATGTTCCAGCCAGTGTTGTCTACAGCAAAGAGCTGGTTATCGTCAGATGTACCGTAAATAGGTGCATTTACTGCTTCGATCTGATCCTGTCCGATAACAGTTTCGTCATCAAATACAAAGTTGAAGTCACGGTTGCTGTTAAAGTTGAAGAATCCCTTGATAATAAGCCTGTCTCCTGTATCCTCACTGAAATCGATAACAAGATCGTTATTGGGCATTCTTGTGTTATGCATATCATCTGCTGTATAGCCATGGATAACAATTGTATTCATGTCGGCAGAAGCACTGATAGTATCCACATCGTATCCGACACCAAAGATATATGTATCTCCACCGTGGTCGCTCTGAAGGTAATCGTTACCTGCACCACCGTCAAGAACGTCTGAACCGCCGCCTGCGCGGATCTCGTCATCGCCGTCACCGCCATAAAGGAAGCTGTCGTTGTCACCGTCATAAATAATATCGTTGCCAGCACCACCGTAAATAGTGTTTATACCGTTGCCACCGTAGAGTTCATCATCACCATCGCCGCCTTCGATGTAATCATCGTCATTGCCGCCGTAGATATGATCGTCTCCTTCGTTACCGAGCATACGGTTATCACCATTGCCACCGTTCACGGTATCGTTACCTGCGCCGCCTTCGATATAATCAGCAAGCTCTCCGCCTGTGAAGTTATCGTCGCCGTCACCGCCATACATATTGTTTATGCCGTTTCCGCCGTGGAAGACATCATCTCCCTCGTCACCGTACATATTATTGATACCATCGCCGCCGACAAATACATCATTACCTGCACCGCCGTAGAGAGTATCTTCACCGTCACCTGCTTCGAGGTAATCATCGCCTTCATCGCCATAGAGAGTGTCGTTTCCGTCTCCGCCGAACAGTGAGTCGTTTCCGTCTCCGCCATGAACAGTATCATTTCCTTCATCCGCATATACTGTATCATCGCCGTTTCCGCCGTAGATCTCATCATTTCCGTCATTACCTGCGATAACATCATTGCCATCCTCGCCGTAAAGCTCATCAGCACCTGTACCGCCGATAATAACGTCATTGCCGTCGCCTGCGTGGATAATATCATCGCCTTCGCCGCCGTCAAGGTAGCTGCTGCCGGTTCCGTCGGTGATAGTATCATTGCCTTCTTCACCGCGGATGATATTAACTCCGTTGCCGCCTGTGATAGTATCATCACCATCGCCGCCATAGATGAAGTTAAGGTTGTCACCGCCTGTGATTGTATCGTTGCCTTCACCTCCTCTGATGATGTTGAAGCCGTCACCTGCTGTGATAGTATCGTCACCTTCGGTTCCTTCGATTACCTGACGTGACTCTCCGCCGCCGAGTATCTTGCTTTCGCCTTCAAATACAAATTCATAGTTCTCGGGAACATTAATAAAGTCAGGAAGACCGATAGTTTCACCTGTTTCGTTGTTGACAAGAGTTATACCGCTGTTGATATCGATATTCAGGCTATAAGAATCAGCGCTGATCTCATCACCGAATACAAGCGTGCTGATGCCTTCGGAATCGTAAATAACATCGTTTCCGTGCTCGGCGCTGATGTAGTATGTATCATCGCCTGCGCCGCCGCTGAGAATATCATCTCCTGTGCCACCGCTGAGCGAGTCATTTTCGTCGCCGCCGTAAAGTATATCATTGCCTTCACCGCCGTTAAGACTATCGTCGCCCTCATCACCGTAAAGAACGTCATCACCCGTATCTCCGTTGAGAGTATCATTGCCCTCACCGCCGTAGATGCTGTCGTTTCCACTGCCGCCGTTAAGGATATCATTATCTTCTTCACCGTAGATCAGATCATCACCTGCGTCACCCTTTACGGTATCATCGCCGGTGCCTCCGTAAATAACGTCATCGCCTGCACCGCCGTTCAGTTTGTCGTTTCCGTCACCGCCATAGATCTTATCATTTCCGTTTCCGGCATTTACAGTATCATCGCCACCCTCGGCAAAGATAATATCAGGATTATTGGTTCCGTTGAAGGTAGTTGAATAATCATTACCGATAATTATATTCACATTAAGATTATCAAGGCTTTCCTTATATTCAGGTTTTGCAGCAAGAAGCTCATTAACGAATGAAGTCAGATATCTTGTGCCGTAAATATTGTCAAAGCACTTTATAAACATTGCAACTTCAACAGCTATTTCTTCATCTGCTTCGCCTGCTGTAAGTTCCTCAACAGCGATAGAATAATCGAGGATATTCTTACCGTTTTCGCCCTTATACAAATTGAGGAGTTCAAAATAGCTGCCTGAGATCGTCTCACTGTCAAGGAGATTATAATACAATGTCTCAAGCTGACCGAATACATTTTTGAGTATTGAAGCAGCTGTACTGTTCGGATTGCTTCCGTTGACGCCAACGAAATCAACATCCATGAATCTCTCGATAACAGCAAGATCTCTTGCATCAATATTTCCTCCTCTGCTATCGGGATCAATATCGTTTACATCGCCAAGGAAGTAGAGGATCTTCTTTATAAGTATTCTCTTCTCAATAAAGTCGGATGAATGCTTGAATGTCTCAACCATAGTCATCAGTTCGCCTGTAGTATCAGCCATGATAGCATTGTTGAGCGTCATTATGCTTCCGAAGGAATCTACGCCTGTCATGCTTGTACCGTCGCCGAAATCGTGAAGATCCTTAGACTCTACACCACTTACATCGAACCAGTGCTCGCTGATCTCAACAGGATCGCCTTCTGTAAATGATACAGTTGACTTATGTGTTACCTTAACACCGTTTTCGGGATCATTTTCACCCATGATCTCTTCAAAATCAACACTGATAGATTGAATACCTGCATCAGCGATGCTAACAAGTTCGCCTTTATCGCTTACACCGTTGGAATTACTGTCAACCCACAGGAGAAGCTTCTCAAATATCGTATCATTCTCGTCAATGATATTATCTTCGTTCTCATCATACTGGCTCAATGCATCAAATCCGGAAGTTGCTCTAACACCGTCAGCCTTGAATGTCTCATCGCCAAAGAGTTCTCTTCCGTTTTCGATAAAGCCGCTTCCGTCAAGATCCAGTGCAAGGAAGCCTTCAAACTTGCCTGCCCATGCAGTATTCTCGGCAAAACCGTTAGCGTCAAGATCAAAGAATACTTTCTTATCAAGTCCTATCGTTTCGATCTTTCCATCCCTGTTAGCGTCTATTATGAGCGGATCACGCGGAGGCTGAGCATTTCCTGCTCTGTTATAATCGTTGGAATTGTTTGACATCTGATCATGTCTCATTATATCGATGAGTCTGAAATCCGAATCCAAATTCGATCCGCCGTGATGATTCGGAGGAAGCTTTACAAAATGGAGTCCGTCTTCGTCAGAGATCTTATAACGATCATCACAGTCAACGAAGCTGAATGTAAAGTTTTTCATAGTCTCATCAAATCTTCTTATTGTAAGAACGTCATCGGAATCCTTGATCCTGATATTAAGGTTTTTCTCCTTGCCAACAGTCTCATACTCAAGAATAAGACTATCTATAACGATATCATCAAAGTGTACTCTGTTGCTGCCGAGTTTATCGAAAATAGTATCATGATTATATCCGTATGCGAATACATAAACATCGCTGCCTTCTTCGCCGTAGAGTCGGTCATCACCTGCACCGCCGTCGAGCGTATCATGACCCTCGCCACCGGAGAGATAATCATTTCCTGAATCACCATAGATCTTATCAGAGCCTTCGCTGCCGTAGAGATGATCCGCGCCGGTTCCGCCATGGATCTCATCCGATCCACTTCCGCCGTCAATACTGTCATCGCCGGCCTGACCGTAAAGAATGTCATCTCCTGTTTCACCGAATATATAATCCTTTAAACCTATATACTCTGATTCACCGTCATCGCCTGCAATAATATCATTTCCGCGGCCGCCATAGAGCTTATCGGTTCCGAAGCCGCCTACTATAAGATCATCGCCTTCATTTCCGAATATCTTATCGTTATCTCCGTCGCCCCAGAGCTTGTCATTGCCTGCGCCGCCATATATCTCATCTTCTCCGGATCCGCCGGAAACATAATCATCATCACCGATAACAGAATTTACTTCTTCATATTCGTCAGCGTAGATAAGGTCGTTTCCTTCATCTCCGTAAATTACATCTTCGCCGTCGCCTGCGTATATCTTATCATTACCGCTTCCACCGGAAATATAATCGTCTCCGCCAAAATAGTGATTTACCTTATCATCACCGTAAATGGTATCGTTTCCACTGCCACCTTCGATAAGGTCGTTGCCCTCGTTACCGTAAAGGGTGTCATCGCCGCCTTCACCATAAAGACGATCTTCACCGGAGCCGCCCTTGATTATATCATCTTCGCCGCCGCCGTACAGGATATCATCATCAGCCTCTCCGAAAATCTGATCCTTGCCGGGTCCGCCATAGATCATATCAACGCCGCTGCCGCCTTCAAGTCTGTCGTCGCCGTTTTCACCGTACAATGTATCGTTATCATCTCCGCCGTAGAGGAAATCATTTCCCTCTCCGCCATGGAGAATATCATTGCCGCCTTCACCATATAATTCATCATTATATATATATCCGGTTACGGTATCATCGCCATGGCCTGCTGTAACGTTGAGACTATAATTGACAGCATAATTCATAGCACCAAGCTTGATTCTTCCGGTGCTGAAATCCATTGCATCGCTGTCACTGGTACCCTCAATAAGGTGCATCTGGATATTATCCGATCCGAAATAATCAAGAATTCCCCATACAGTATCATAGGAAGGCTGATACAATTCACGTGCGATCCAGTCACCGAACTTACTGCCGGCAATGCCTGCACCAATAGCAAATACAATAACAGCCACAACACCAAGAGGTCCTGTTACACCAACAAGCGGCAATGCAGCACCGAAAAATGCAGCTGCAAGCTCCGAGGACAGCCAGCCGCAAGCGGTAGAAGCAATATATGCAGCTGATTCTTCACCGACTTCACGAGGTGTCATGGTACCGTCTTCGAGTGCATCAGCTAAACCTTCGATAAACTTGACAGTTGAATATAACTGTACTGCTGTCATTGCCACATTTGCTCCGACAGCTGCAAAACGCATTGTTTTGGTGAGTACCAGTTTTGCTCTGGTAGTATGTGCAGTTTTTGCAGCTGCATTACCTGAGGAGAAACCGATCTCATTTTTAGCAAATTCAAGGAAGTCATCGAGTCTGATATCCTTTATATCCCTGGTAAGGAGTGAGTTGTTCATCTTGAACTGAGTCTTGACTGAATCAAACAATTCTCCTGCCATGACCTTACTTGCGTTCTGACCTAAGCTTATCCTGTATTCAGCTCGTCTGTAGAAAGCCATTACATTGGGATCATCAATACAAAGCTTGTACTTTGACTTGATCTGAGCATCATCAATATTGCCGCCAAGCTTCTCAAATGCTCTGATAGCCTTATTAACATCTCCGTCTGCCTGCTCCATAACGTATATAGCATCTTCGATGTTATTATTTGCAGCTTCAATAAGTCTTGCTGCGTTTCTTGCATCACCATTTACCAGTTTGAGCATATCAAAGGCTTCATCAACATTATTGGTCTTTCTGAGGATAGCCATAGCGCCATCGAAATCGTTCTGTGCTGCTTCGAGTACTCTTACTGCATCGTGGCCTTCTCCGCCTACCTGATCAAGGATCTCAACTGCTTTTGCAGGATTATTTCCGACTTTATCCAGAACCTCTATTGCCTGACTTGATTTGCCCTTAGCAGCATCGATAACACTTGCTGCCTTGATAGCATCTCCATCGACCTTTTCAAGAATAGTAGCAGCTCTTGATGCGTTATTATTGGTTTTGCTGAGAATAGCGATTGCATCATCAGCATTATTGTTAGCTGCATGAAGCACTTTCAGTGCATCGTCTGCATTTCCATCGACTTTTCTGAGGATTGTAAGAGTATTGTCAACGCTGTCTCCGGCAGAATCGAGGACCTGTATGGCCTTGGTGGAATTACCGTTTGCAGCATCAATAACTCTTGCTGCTTCATGAGAGCTTCCGCCTACCTTGTTAAGGATAGTAGTCGCCTCATCAATATTATTTCCTGTTTTAGCAAAAGTGGTCATTGCTGCATCGACATCATTATTTGCAGCAGCAAGCAGTCTGGAAGCACTTCTGCCGTTTCCATCGGCTGCACCAAGTACTCTTACAGCACTATCGGCATTCGTTGTCCTTCCGAGAATATCTATAGCATCATCAACGTTATCCGAGGCAGCAGAGATGACTCTTCTTGCATCCTTTGCACTTCCGTCGACCTGATCGAGTATTGTTACTGCCTTGTTTGCGTTATTTCCTGATCTGCCGAGAATGTCGATAGCATCATCAACATTATCCGAAGCAGCAGAGATAACTCTTCTTGCATCCTTTGCACTTCCGTCAACCTGATCAAGTATTGTTACTGCCTTGTTAGCATTGTTGCCTGATCTGCCGAGGATATCAATAGCATCATCAACATTACCCTGAGCAGCTGTAATAACTCTTCTTGCGTCCTTTGCGCTTCCGTCTACCTGATCAAGTATTGTTACTGCCTTGTTTGCATCGTTACCGGATCTGCTAAGAATATCTATCGCATCGTCGACATTTCCCTTTGCAGATTTTATTACATTTGATGCTGCATTAACATCACCGTTGACCTGTGTCATGATCATAGCTGCATTCGGTACATTTCTACCGGTTTTATCAAGGATCTCCATTGTATCCTTAACACTTCCGTTTGTTGCTTTTACCAAACGTGCAGTATCACTTGCTGTTCCTCCGGCTTTTTTAACAATATAATCACTTTCTCTGAATTTATTTAAAGTGGCCAGATCAGCTGTAGCAGGCAGGCCATATCTTGTTTGTATATCAGCATCACTAAGTATTCCGAGACGTTCAGCCAATGTAACTCTCGATGCCGTTGCACTTGCAGTTGTATTACCTACTTTTATCTCCGGAAAATCATCCATTTTAAGATCTATTCCGCAGATCTTACCGCTGTCATCCAAGAAAAACTGTGTATTTCTTGTAAATACATCACTATACTCTTCTAAATCATTTGCCAGCAATATATTAAGGTCATCAACAGCAATGAATTTATTTTTCATTGCCTCATCTACTGTTTTTCCCATCCATTTTTCTGTAACAGTACATGGTAATTCGGTTAGAATTCCAACTTTTTTGTCGACAGCACTTACGTCTTTTCCGGCTACATATACGACTTTTCTGCCTGAAGCCATTGCTTCTTCTGTAAGCGTCTTTGAAATGTAATCGTCCATAGCCAAAAGGTCATGACCTTCTACAGCATACTGTGACACTCTGTTTACGCCACGACCTGCAGCAGCATCCCAATCTTTTCCTGATAATACTCTTGTCGCTAAAGACTGATCTCCGATAGCATTGATTACTTCATCTTCAAAGTCCGCTTCCCATAGAATAGCGCCGGCATCTGTATGCGTAATATAATAAAAATCAGGATTTGTGGTGCAGAAGTTATTCATATCTTTCCACAGAAAATCTCCTGACGGGGATTTACCTGAATATAAAATCAATGTATTTCCTGTTGCCGGAATAAACGAAGTTGTACTTTTAATTTCCGCCTGAAGATCGCTTACAAAATGTGCTAACTCATCACCTTTTAAAACGGCTGAAGTAACTCCGTTATCTGTTTTCCAATTTGAAACAAAGTTCTTTAAATGCTCTTTTATAGCTATCTGATCTGTTGTTAATCCCATAATTAATCCTCCGATATAGTTGGTTCACATTCAATTTTAACTGTAACTGATTTAAGGTACTTCTTGTTACACCAGCCACTATTAAGACTAAAAGCTTCATTAATCATACCTGTTATTTCATCTTTTGATTCCAAAAGTTCCTTTGGAACAGGTATCTTTTTAATAATCCAGATCATATCTACGCCTGTTTCGTAATTACCGCTTCCGCTGCAAAGCGTTTCCATTCTGATCACAGTGCCATTCCACCAAAGATCATGAAAATAAGGCATCTCATCATAACCACCGCCTATGTTTACTATATAGGCATTCCTTTCACGATCTGCACACCATTTTGTTGAGCCTTTAGAAAGAGTTAAAGTGTCATTTCCCCAACAGTTTTTCAATCCCATTGATATGAAAAAATCATAATCTTTTTCAGGTACAACTTCATAAATAAAAGCCATTACTTTTCCTTCCTTTCATTTAATATCACCGATGTTTCTAAGGAACATTCCCCCCTGCAAACATCATATACTAAGAAATGATTGTATTTTTTGATTAAAGTAAAAAACAATCACATCTATATCAGCATACATAAAGTAGATTATAGCATAATTGACATGATCTGTCAATGTATATTTCAATTCATTTTTACTACTATTTTTCGAATCATATATATAAGGCCATCCGATTTTACGGATTAAACAAAATGATTTAATTATCCGTAATACAATCACTATATAAAAATATATATGACCGGAAACACCGTCAAAGCCTGCTTTGTATGTTTTGACACATTGTACGAATCAAAGTAAAGAATAGAAAAAAGAGGATATCCCTCATTATTGTTATGACATCACCAAATTCAAAAACTTACCGAATCCTCTTGCCTCTCTCTTATATGAGTTTTTTGTGACTATGCATGCTTTCTTTATACCGTGATGCACTGAAACGCAGTATAGATGAAGAAGAATCAAAGTATGGATCGGAGGAAACGGATCAGATACTCGGCATTCTTTCGATAATGGCAAAGCTATATTCTGAACAAGGTGAAAAAATTGCAGAGAAACGGAACTATAATTGCACATCACAAAGCAGTTGTTAAAAATTACTATTAAACAAGGGGCAATAACCTTGATCAGCGACAGTTCTTTCTGTTAGATTTACACACTGAATATCCGCCAACATAATGAGTGAAAACATTTCTAAAATGAATATGCTTACATTTTTGGAAAGGTACGCTGCGCTAGAATTTTTGTCTCTTATTTGTAACTTAATGTAGCAAAAAGCTGCCAAAATCACTAAAAATGAATTTAAATGAATTAATCTGAAATGACGTAATACAGGAGATTACTTGCAAAAAGCACAAATTACAAAAGGTGCTTTGGGTCTCTTCAATTCCGCCCGTTCCGCGCGAATATTCGCCTTTACCCCGACATTGCTCTTATAAAACAGCAAAAAGTGATTAGAAATATACAAATTGTTATGATATAATAAAAAATAATAGTGCATTATGCAAGGTCGCTTATCTTTACAGCTATGAAAAAAACAAAACCAACGACAGTATAAAAGGAGGAATTGAAATGAACCTGAAAAGGATACTATCCGCCATTACAGCAGTAGCTATGGTCATTCCCTGTATCGGTATCACCACAGCAGGAGCTATAAGCTCGTCACCGACATACGAACAGGAAGATGAAGAATCAGAACCTGTATATGTACCTGATTTTCCGCAGGAGATTCTTGACGAATTCCAGATAAGCTGGACAGGTCTTACATTCAATACCCGCGTTGATAATTCGGATTTTTCTTTTGAAGATAAAAACAACCATTTTGAACATGACGGCGGGTATGCATTTTACGGCGACCAGAGCTTATTTAATGAAATCTCTTTCTGGGGCAACTGGCATGACTGCAACAGCTACACCATGTACCAGTCCAAAGCTTATCCTCTTCCCGACAACTATGATTATAATTCTCCTTATTTACATGTTTGTGCAGATATTACGATAAAAGAGGAGGGAGATGCAAGATTCGGCCCCGTTTTTGAACTCAGCGGCGGAAAATATGAACTTTTTGTGATCGAAAAGTACTCCGCGTCCGCATCTTTCCCTGAAGAAGAATTCATAGGCACATACAGCTCTGACGGAAAGGAATACCGCCTGTACAAGGAAGCAGATGACGCTGTAGAGGAAAACGCTGCCCGCCGTTATTATGCCGTATGCAGTACAGGCATTATACAAGAGACCGAAGCCATAGGCGAATATGATGACCGGATAAAACATTCATATGTAATGATAACAGATCATCTTTCCGAACTGAAGAAGATCACAGGCGAGGATATTACTCTTGACAGGTACGGTATGCTTGCAGAAGGCAGTAAAGGCATAGGCAATGTTTTCTGTGGCGTATCCTGCTGCAGCAAAAATGCCGTGCTCCCCGAAGAAAAGCTGTCATACGACGAGGACGGCCAGCCCGTTTCCTATAAGCGGAATATGATAAAAAATCTGGACGGTTACAGGTATTCATTGCAGACAATTAATAACTCTTTCCCTGTAACCAATCTGGGAAACGGTCAGTTCAGCACCACAGAGCATGAAAACAATTCATATATCATCCCCCGCGGCAACGGCACATTCTCGGCCGAGTCCTCTGAAGGGATATTCTCGTATATATCCGCAGGAAAGGAATATGACGGAACAACTCCTCTGCTTGACAGTGATTACCGTCTCGACTATGAATACACCTCTTCAAGTGAAGATGTTAACTTAGATGCGGTCGTATGGACAACAGAGCCTTATACAAAGTTCATTTTCGCCGAGGAAGATTCAAAAAATCTCAACGATAATTATAGTTACCTTGGAAATATCAAGCTCGGAAACGATAACTACAAGCTTTACAAAACATATCCCCGTGCTTATGACACAGATCCGTTGGGCACATATGAAAGGGACGGCTATACTTTCATACATTTAAAGAATGATAATGAGGAACAGGGAAGCGAGATCAGAAAGATATCTGTCCCCATAAGCGCTCTTGTCAGATCCGCAAAGTACTACGGCGCAGAAGCCGGCAACCTCTGCCGCATATCCCTTGAAGCTGATCCATCGTCCATCAATTACAAATTAGATGTACTAAAAAATGAAATAACAACAGATGCTCCTTCAACGGAACAGGAAAAAAATCCCGAAATGTACTCGATAGTCGGCTCGTCACCTGTAAGCGTAGGCAGGTATACCTTCGAAGCTTACAATGCCGACAAAATGTACGCTTACGAAAACGGACTCTTTACATTGGAAATGCAAGAAAAGAACTGGGCCGACTGTTGCTCTTCTGTTTTTTCAAGGCAATCTCCTTATATCATTGACAGCAGTCATGATCTGAATATGGAATACAAGATAAAAAACGGTTTTGACAAGGATTATGCAATGATGTATTTAGCATCCGGATATTCAGAGAATTCCGGTCATGTTTCAGAATTCTACATCATTGAAAAAAACGACGGCATCTCTGTCGAAGAATGTCAGATCAGTTACGCCGGAGGCGGAATGTCACGCCTGCCAGTCGATCTTTCCCCTAAATATGTAATGACATACACAGCAGGCGGACACGAGTATGACGTCTATAAGGACAGTGCTTCTTATGCAGGCTGCTTCTCCTCTTATTACCTTGACTCATACCTGTGCATAAGAAAGGATCAGTCCGACGACGCTGTCCTTGAAGGCAGCATAAATCTCGGAGAGCATTTAAGTCAGTTCAGCGACCTCCTCGACAGCAGCTTCAAAACAACTGATTCCACTCTGAGAATAACCACAAAAACTGCAAAGGGCAAGGTCGAGGTCCTGAAGAACGATATCGAATATGGCGAGACCGGAACCGAGGCAGTCATAATAGGCGACTTCAATACAGACTCACGCATTGATTCCCTTGACGTTGCCAGAGCAAAAAAGCTCCTTCTGGAGACATTTGCAGACGAAAAGACAGAAGCTCCTGCTTATATGGACACCAACAGGAACGGTACCTTTGAGCTTGCAGATGTAGTCCTTCTCCAGTCCTTCGTCCTCGGAAAGATAAAAACCTTCCCGCCGGCAGTACAATAAGACAATATAACAAAAAACAGGAAGATACCGGGTATCTTCCTGTTTTTTTATATCTCAGGGATATTTATTCCTTTATAAGCTCCTTCGGGATAAGGTCATAGTCGAACATTACCTCGGAGTGATTATCGAGAACGAGCTTCTTGTCTACTGTCTCTCCCGTGGCCTTGTTTATGGACTTTTTGTATATCTTTGACATACGGTAGTACTTATCCCCTTCCCTGCGGAAACAGTGACCTTCCTCCTCCAGTTCGAACCTCTCTGAAAATTCTCTTTCGCTGCGGAGCTCTCCGTAAAGATTATCCTCGTCACACCAGAGCAGCAGCTGGACATCCTGATCGGTATTGTTCCTGAAACGGTAATCTATGTAATTATAGCTCACAGATGTACCCGAGCTGAACGGCACTCTCTCCCCCTCATCGGGAGCAAGCGCATCGGAATGGCTGTGAAATTCAGTGACCTCAAGGGGGCTGTGCAGTATCAGCCTGTGCAGAGTATTGCTCAGATTGCATAATCCTCCGCCTATACCCGGCTGTATCCTGTCTCCGATTATGACTCTTCCGTCCTTGTAGCCGCGGCGCTTTGTGGTCTTGCCCACTGTACGCCAGAAGGAGAATATCTCCCCGGGATGTATCACAAGTCCGTTGAGCTGCTTGCAGGCAAGACGTATATTCACGGCCTTGTTCTCCTGAAGCCTTATATCTATACCCTTGCCTCTTTTTATAAGGTGCGAACTCTGCTCTGACACCAAATTCGGCAGCTTGTCCGTGCTGTGGGAGACAGCGAATTTATCCTTGCCGAAAAAATCCCGTATATGGCGCCTGCAGATCTCTTTCTGCTCGGAAATAGCATAGCAGGTGGGATTTATGTCGCAAAAAAGCTTATCCTTGTTCCATAACATCTCTATATGACCTCTTTACTTATAAATGTCACCGATCTTATTGTAAAAACGGCTGTGACGCCAGAACCACATTATCAGCTTCTCAACATAACGGCGCTTGCCTATGCGTTTTTCTTCGGGAAGCCTGATAAAATCCACAAGTACGCCCTTTATGCCGCTCCTGTTGGCGCCGAGAATATCGGTAAAGACCTGATCTCCTATGACTACCGCCTCATCCCTGCTCACACCAAGAAGCTCAAGAGCCTTAATATAGCCTTCTGGGGAAGGCTTATCAGCATCACATATATACAGCGTATCTATATTCACGATAAAAAGCTTCACGCGCTCTTCATCGTTATTTGTAAGCAGCAGCGTTTTCAGGCCTGCGCTGTGTATGGCCGCAAAAAGCCTGTCCACCTCGGGAGTTGACGGATCACCGTGATGAACAAGGGTATTGTCTATGTCGAAGATGACTGCGCGTATGCCCTTTGCATAAAGCTTGGTGTAATCAACAGCAAAAACACTTTTTGCATGGCCGCAGGGATAGTATCTCTCCAGTATCTTCATCTGCTGATATAATCACAGACCTTGTTGATCTGCTCGCAGATTGAGCCGCCGAAGCGGCCTTCAAAGAAGGCTCCGCCTATTGTAAAAGCCCACGGAGCAGCCTCTTTTACCTCATCAAGGCGCCTGTAGCTGTCAACGCTTCCCGCAATGCACACAGGAGCGTCCACCTCCGCGGTAAATCGCCTGTTCAGCTCCACAGCATCGCCTGTATACCTGTATCCGAGAAGGTCGAAGCCGTCTGCTCCGTTTTTGATACATTCACGCGCCTCTGCTATCATTACGTCTATGCTTCCGTCAAGCACCGACGGTCTGCCCGTTATGCTGCCGACATACGGCATATACTTCATTCCGTACTGTCTGCATATCTCTTTCACCGAGCTGAAGTACATAGTGCCCATCAGGATGTCACAGCCGCACTCCGCAGCCATTTTTGCACCTGCTATGCCTTCCTCCTCGGTATATGCCACCACCTCAAGAGCAGTCTTTTTGCCGCATTTCTTCATATAAGCAAAAAGCTCCTTCATCTGCGGGAATGGCAGCGCTTCCTCCTTGAAGCCGAAATACTCGGCCTTTGAGTCCTTGCACTGCTCAAATACCTCTCTCGCATCGGGTACTGTCCTGTCATCATGTGTAAGCATTACAATCAGTCTTATTTTATCCTGTTTCATTTCCCGTCCCCATTTTTATATATATAAAGGTTTCAATCGTTAATCATTGTACCATATATAACGGATAATGTCAAATATGAATTAATAATAACCGAAAAAAACCTTACAGATGACAAAACTCGTTTTTTGTGATATAATATAACCATAGACTTTCGGAGGTATCCTATGGATAAATACAAAAAACTTGCCTTCAATACGGTGATATTCGCAGCAGGAAGCTTCGGCTCGAAGATATTCTCGCTGCTGCTCAATAATCTTTACACAAAGCACATAAGCCCCTCAGGGATCTATACCAAGACGATGCTCGAAACACTGGCGCTGTTCCTGCTGCCTGTTTTCACATTCTCACTGACGGAAGCGATAATACGCTACGGTCTCGACAACAGATACAAGAAGAAGCAGGTCTTCTCCACATCCGCCGTTATCATGCTCGCAGGTCTGGCTGCAATGATTCTGTTCGTCCCCTTACTGCACCTGATCCCCGTACTCAGGCGTATTACGGGATATTCTGCCCTGCTGTACATATACGTATGTACCTCCTCACTGAGAGCCCTGTGCTCACAGTTCGTAAGGGCAAGGAATATGGTGAAGCTTTTTTCCCTGGACGGCATATTCGCCACCATGACGCTCTTTTTATTTAATATAGTATTCATCTCGAAGCTGGGCATGGACGTTAAGGGCTTCATGATCTCAATGATACTCTCAGACACCTGCTCTGCGCTGTTTCTTTTCATTGCAGCGGGACTCGGCAAATTTGCAGATATAAAGAGCTTCAGTGCTCCTCTTGGAAAAAGTATGCTGAAATTCACTCTTCCGCTGATACCCACAACGATCATATGGACTTTCACGGGCTTTTCGGATCAGCTCTTCGTGGGAAATATGCACAGCGACAAAGTCTTCCTCGGTGATGACGCTGCCGGTATATACTCCGCCGCCACCAAGATACCGAATCTGCTGTCGATGCTTTCCACTATCTTCTATCAGGCATGGAATATGTCTGCCATCACCGAAAACGATTCGGCAGGCCGTGACCGCTTTTACACCAGAGTCTATTCGGCTTATGAGTCAGTGCTCTTCATAGGCGCCGCTGTACTTATACTTCT
Source organism: Ruminococcus flavefaciens 007c (assembly GCF_000571935.1). Taxonomy (GTDB): domain Bacteria; phylum Bacillota; class Clostridia; order Oscillospirales; family Ruminococcaceae; genus Ruminococcus; species Ruminococcus flavefaciens_F. The sequence continues at coordinate 33,855 of NZ_ATAX01000020.1, forward strand.
GATAAAGCCTGTCTCCGCCATTCTCATTAATTACAGCACCTTCCCGGAGTACAGCACAGCATATATCTACACTCCCCTGCTCATCACGGCAGCTGTTTTCACCTGTCTGAATCTTTTCCTTTCGGGGATATATACTGCCACAAAACACACAAAGAACGCATTTTATTCCATTCTTGCCGTTGCTCTGACAAATATAGTCCTGAATCTCAGGCTGATCCCCGTCTGCGGCATACAGGGAGCCGCTTTTGCCACATTCCTGAGCTATCTGCTGTGCTACTGCATACGCATAATAGACGCAAGATATTTTGTACCCTTCGATTTCTCGGTTATCAGGACCGTTCTGAACACCGTGCTGCTCCTGCTCATGTGCATACCTGTAATATTCAGCTTCAGGGGCTGCTTATACTGGGAGATCCTGCTCACCGCAGCCATATGCGCACTTAATTACAGCTCCATCGCCGATACAGCCCTGAAACTGCTGAAGAAAGAAAGAGCGTAAATTAAACCGTTCCGCTTTAAAGCACGTTAATGATATACATAAGACGTAAAAAAGTCCCGCTTCTGCTGGACTTTTTTATTTTTAGCACACAAATGATATTTCCCCCACCGTTCATCGATTATTTAATGCAGATGCGCTGTTTCGGCTCCTTAAATTATAGCAAAAATTTATCACTCATTATTTAACATTTATAACAAACCGTGCTCTATTGCCTTTATCACCAGCCGCATCATTATCACATAGTCGAAAATATAAATTTTATGTCATAAATACAAGCTCAAATAGTAAAGTTCTTTGATAAGCGTTAAAAATACAGTAATTTTCTGACCATTTATTGCTAACAAGTAGTCGATTATTGCTTTTTCGTTAATAATTACTTTACAAATTCAACGTTTTGTTGTATATTGACATCAAAGATAATAAACAATAATGCCAAACTATATCAGGTAAAATTATGTATTTTACCTAACATTTCGTGCAAGGAGGGATCATAAAATAATATCATGGCATTACTATAAAGGGATTGATTAATTAATTAATTAATTAAAATATAAGGAGGGAATTATGAAACACAAAAACAATCCACGGGGATCCAAGGGCAGGCTCTCACGTGCTGCAAAGCTCGGTACTGCTCTTGTGCTCACTTTTTCCGCACTCTTCTCACCGGTGCTGCCTCTTTCTTCCGCAGATACCATGGCAGCCGACAAAACAGTAAAAATAATGCCGCTGGGCGACTCCATCACATATGGTATGGCTGATGAAGGCGGATACAGAAAGTATCTCAGCTATTTCCTCAGCCAGAACGGGTACACCAATGTTGACCTTGTGGGCCCCGAGGGCAAGGACAGCGCAACATTCAATTATAACGGAAAAAATGTGACATACGACGACAATCACGCAGGATACAGCGGTTATACCATTGTAAATCTTCAGGGAGGATGGATGGGCCAGCTAAACGGAATACTTGAGACCATGCAGAAGGGTGATTACATAAAGCAGTACTCCCCTGATATAATCCTGCTCCAGATCGGAACAAATGATGTCAACAACGGGCACGTCACAGACTCGGAGGAGCACCTTCATACACTTCTTGACTATCTCAGGGAAAAGATGCCGTCCGACGGCAAAATATTCCTGACCACAATTCCCGACCTCGGCAATTCGGGTTGGGGAAACAACAGCAGCAAAAACGGCGACATAGCCAAATACAATGAGCTTGTAAAGAAGGTAGCCAACGAGTACAGCAGTAAGAATGTTATTTTCGCCGACATACACAGCGTTATCGACGGTACGAAGGATCTTGCGGACGGAGTTCACCCCAACGCAGGCGGTTATGAGAAAATGGGCAAATACTGGTTCGAAACAATAAAGCCCTACCTCAGCGGCTCGGACACCCCACCGGCCGAGGATCCCTCAACTCCCACCGATCCCGTACAGCCTGTCACAGACGCGGTGCGCGGTGACCTCAACAAGGATGGCGTAATTGATTCGCTGGATCTTGTAAAAATCAGAAAAGCTGCCGTCGCAGGCTCTCCTGATGCGGATATGCTCAAGGTCGGCGATATTGACGGCGATAAGGACATCGACAAGGATGATATAAAGCTGGTATCGGATTTTATCCTCGGAATATCAAAGGAATTCCCTGAGCTCCCCGCCTCCTCAGGTCCTTCCGGTCCTCAGCAGGAATACCCCAAGAGCTATGATTTCCCTGCTGTAAATCAGCTCAAGAGCTCCAAGGACGTTCCCGATCCGTTCATATTCATGGACGGCTCAAAAGTAGAATCCCCGGACGACTGGTGGAAGCGTCAGGCGGAGATAAGCTGTATGTACGAATACTATATGTACGGAAAATGGCGCGACGGCTCGGACGACGAGGTCACATACAGTATCAGCGGCAATAAGATGACCATCAACATCAAGCGCAAGAGCACAGGAAAGACTGCTTCATTCCCTGTCAATATCAACCTTCCCAGCAAGGTACGTCACGAGGGCGGAGCTCCCGTGATCGTCGGTATGCATAGCGGTATAGCTGAAAGCACAGCTACCGCCAACGGATACGCTGTCCTCACTATCGGCGGAGATATTTTCTCCAATCCCGTCGCTGCCGACAGTACAGCACATACAGGTCCGTTCTATACATTATATCCCTACGGAAACAACTGGGATGAGCAGACAGGAGTTCTTATGGCATGGTCATGGGGATGCAGCAAGATACTCGATGCTCTTTATAACGGAGCTGCCAAGGAACTGAATATCAACCCCGATAACTCTATCGTAACGGGTGTTTCAAGATGGGGCAAGGCTACGGCAGTCTGCGGCGCATTCGACAAGCGCTTCAAGATGTGCGCTCCTTCATGCTCGGGCGCAGGCGGTCTTGCACTGTATCGTTATATGTCGGAAGGCAAGACCTATGACTTCAGCTCAAAGGGCGCTTCATCTTCATACAAATACGGTCAGAACGAGCCTCTCGGAAGTCTCCAGGCATCGGGAGAGCGCGGCTGGTTCAATAACCGCTTCATGGAATTCAACGATCCCAACAAGTTCCCGATGGATCAGCATATGCTGGGTTCACTCTGCTGTGATCCCGACAGATACCTTTTCATCATCGGTTCGTGCGTAAGCGAGGACTGGGTAAACGCCCCCTCTATGTGGATGAGCTTCTGCGGCATGAAGCACATCTGGGATTACGTCGGACTCAGCGATCACATAGCAATCAATATCCATAAGGAAGGTCATGCAGTTATTGCGGAAGACGTCGAGAAGATGGTACAGTATTTCGATTACCACGTTTACGGCATCCAGCCCAAGATGAATCTCGACGAGCTTCAGACATCCGTATTCAACCTTCCCAAGAACAAGGATCCGTATCAGGATTCATTCACATCCAAGTGGCTATATTAAAACCATATATACATAGCAGCAATTTATTTCACAGCTGTCTGTCATTTCAGCATGATTTAAGGTTGGTTTAAGACTATTTTAAGGATTATTGTTTATTATGAAATCATCATTAATAATAGCCCTATCTGCTATTTAGGAGGATGATTAACAATGAAAAAGAAAAGCTTACTGGCAGGCATACTGTCTGCCTGTATCCTCGGCTCAGCAGCAGCGGCATTGCCCACAGTCGCTGCAGGTGCTGCTGATATAGTATACGGCGATGCTAACTGCGACGGAAAGGTTGATCTTTCCGATGCCGTACTCATCATGCAGTGCCTTGCTAATCCCTCAAAGTACGGAACTGACGGAACAGCCCAGGGCCATATCACAGCTCAGGGAAGAATCAACGGTGACGTATGCGAGCGCGGAGGCGGTCTTACCCCCGATGACGCTCTGGCTATCCAGAAGTGGCTCATCAACGCTATTCCCAGCCTCCCTGAGTCATATCTCCCGGGATATGTAGAGGGTACAACAACCACAGCTCAGACTACCACCGTGACTACAACTACTACATCAGTGGTTACAGTTCCCAAGGAGGAAGTCGAGACAAAGATCCATCTCAACGGATCATCTATCACAGTTGAAGGCAAGTATGCAGTTGCCAACGGTTCAACCGTTACTATCTCTCATTCGGGTAATTACTACATCGACGGTACTCTGAACAACGGTCAGATCTACGTTGAGGTTCCCGATGACAAGGCTGATCCCGACACTGTAAAGCTTATACTCAACGGTGTAAATATCACCGGTCAGAACGCTCCTGCTATTTTAGTAAAGAACGCTGACAAGACTTCAATCACTATCTCCGACGGAAAGGAAAATGTGATTTCCGACGGTACATCCGCTTATGCAGGTGACAACGAGGGCAACGCTGTCATCGAGGCAAAGGACGATCTTACTATCAAGGGCGGCGACGCAGGTACAGGTACTCTCACCGTAAACGCCAACGTTCAGCCTGCTATCTCATGTAACAACGATATAAAGATCACAGGCGGTATCATCAACATAAATACCCTCAACGAGACAGAAGGTCAGGACGGTATCAAGGGCAAGACCTCTCTCCTGATCAAGGGCGGTACAGTTAACGTTGACTCCAAGGGCGACGGCATCAAGTCCTCAAAGGGCAACCTCGACATCGAGGGCGGTACAGTCACCATCAAGTCAAGCAAGGACGCTATCCAGGCTGAGACTGCTATCAATATCTCAGGCGGTAACATCAACGCATTCGGAGACAGAGGCCTCACAAGTGCCGGAACTATCGACCTTACAGGCGGTACATTACTCGCTACAGCTTACGACAACCAGTATGCAGGCACTCTCACTGCTTCACAGTCAACAATCGTGCTTGACTTCGTAAAGGAGTGGTCCAAGAACAATCCTATTGCCCTCACAGATTCTTCAAACAAGACTATCATTGAGGAAAATACTCTCAGAAAGTACAAGTATGCAGTAGTTTCATCTTCAGACCTCAGCACATCCGCTGATTACAAGGTATTTGCAGGCGGTATCAAGATGAAGCACAGCACAGGCAACACCTTCAAGGGCGGCACTCCCGCTTCCTATAAGGATGTAAACAACGATCTTGAAAACGAAGAACAGCTCTACGGCAAATTCTTTGACCTGAGTCTCGTTCACAAGGTTGAAGTCAAAATGTCCGATAACGACTGGAACAATTTCATGAGAGCCGCACAGCAGGAGGAATGGGCTCCCTGTGATCTCATCATCGACGGCGAAGAGTTCAAGAATGTCGGTATCAGAACCAAAGGCAACAGCTCTCGTATGATGGTAAACAACGGCAAGTACAGCTTCCGCTTCAAGCTTGATAAGTACGACAAGTACACCAACTATCACGGTCTTACAGAATTCTGTCTGAATAACTTCTATTCTGACGCTTCATTCATGAGAGACCTTATCTGCTATGACGCTATGTACGAAATAGACGGCGTTGCTCCCAAGAGCAGCTATACCGATATGTATCTGAACGGTAAGCTTTACAGCTTCTATTACGCACTTGAGCAGCCCGGCACTACACTTGCAGAGCGCTACGGTATTGACGATGATACTAACCTCTACAAGGCTACCGAGAGAAGCAATCAGGGCGGCGGCATGATGATGATGGGAGGAGACAGCTACAGTACATTTACACAGAAAATGCCTGTAAGCAACCTCGATCTCAAGTTCGGCAACGACGAACAGCTCCAGCACCTTGAAGATCTCAAGTCTGCAATAAACAGAGTAAATTCAAGCAACTACAAGTTCATTGAGGACATCATGGACGTTCCCAGCTTCCTCAAGGGCTTCGCAGTTAACTCCGTAATGTGCAACTACGACAGCTACAACGGCTCACTTGCACATAACTACTACCTCATCTACACAGGCGGAAAGCACTATTTCGTTGGCTGGGACTACAATCTCTCCCTCGGTGCTTTCATGGGCGGCACAGACGCTGTTAATTCAGATGTTACAACAAGCCTCTATCAGGCTGAGGTTTCTGACCGTCCTTTCGCTAAGCTCCTTCAGATTCCCGAGTACTATGATATGTACGTAGGATATGTAAAGGAAATAGTTAATTACTACAGCAACCCCGAGCAGTACGTTTCCAATTATGCTACAATGATCCGTCCTCACGTTCAGTCAGATCCGCTGTCATTCTTCACCGTTGATCAGTTCGACTCAACTACAAAGAAGTCTGCAAACGGTCTCCAGACAAGCGGCAACGGCCAGCAGCAGAATCCTTGGGGCCAGCAGGGTC
>NZ_ATAX01000021.1 GCF_000571935.1 Ruminococcus flavefaciens 007c
CGGCTTCGGCGGCGGCGGCTGGGGAGGCGGCGGCTTCGGCGGCGGCGGTATGATGTGGGGATCAGAGAGTATCTCTGTTGTAGACTTCCTCATCAAGCGCTTTGAGATAATCCACTCAGCATTAAGATATTGATAAGCACCACAAGCTTATCTTAGCCTGTCAATAATAAAAAAGTCATGGCATTTCCGAGGTTTATTCGGAAATGCTATGGCTTTTCTTATGTTTATACCTCTCAGCAACAATACAAAACGCCCTTCATCAGAACTGTTCTTATCGCTGGTTGGAACTGCTTCTGTACTTATCGCTCCCCTGTTCGATTCCGAGAATTTGTTGCGCCGCTTTTAACTCCGGAGATGTTTTTATTCACAGCATACGTCCGGTAATAAAGTCTTTTTCCGCAAATCAAAGGCAAATATCACACCTCACAGATATATAGTTAAAAAATAATTTTTTATAAAAGCTATTGACATTTAATGTCTCATCTGGTATAATTATTATGTTGTGATCAACAGTTATATAGGGGTATAGCTCAGTTGGTAGAGCAGCGGTCTCCAAAACCGCGTGCCGAGGGTTCAAGTCCTTCTGCCCCTGCCAGAACGATAAAGCCTGTATTTCGAGGAAAACACCGAAATACAGGCTTTTCTGTTACCTACAGAAAGCAGTTTTAAATGAAAATTTGCAGTCCCGTGTGCACAAAAAACAGGTGTAATGCACATGAAATGCACACGGAATGCACACGACTGAAAGGCAGTATAACGATAAGAAAAGAAGCCAGCTCCCGTAAGGGAGCTGGTGTTCTTATATAGCGTTCATCTTACTTTTTATGGTTAGCTTTATTGTACTTGGCTATCTTTTTGAATTTTTCCTCTTTTGCTGCCAGATATCCTTCAGCATCTTCAGAATAAGCATTTTCAATTTTCAGCTTTTCATAAGATGACAGCCGCTCCTCTGAAAGTTCACCATTTTTGATAGCAGCCTGTACTGCACATCCAGGTTCAGATTTGTGAGTACAGTTCTTGAAGCGACACTTTGCTGAAAGTTCCTCGATATCTTCAAATGCAGCCGAAAGTCCTTCGCTGCTGTCCCACATTCCCATTTCACGCATACCAGGCGTATCAATGACCATAGCGCCGCCTGGAAGCATAATCAGTTCACGGTGAGTAGTGGTATGTCTGCCCTTGTCATCGTTACGTAGTCCATTCGTATCAAGCCTGTCATCTCCCAGAAGGTGATTGATAAGCGTCGATTTGCCTACACCTGACGAGCCTACAAAAGCAAGAGTCTTTCCAGCTTTCAGATACGGCGTGATCTGACTGTAACCGTCAGGTTCAGCGACTGATGTCGTAATGATATCAACTCCGACTGCAACACTTTCTATCTGAGCGATCTTTGCGGTGACTTCATCACAAAGGTCAGTTTTCGTCAAAAGAACAACAGGAACAGCACCGCTGTCCCATGCAGCAGTCAGATATCTTTCGATACGCCTGATATTGAAATCATTGTTGAGGGACATACACAGGAATACTGTATCTATATTTGCAGCAACGACCTGTTCAGTATTTGATTTTCCCGCAGCTTTACGGATAAATACGCTTGTTCTCGGAAGAACATTGTGTATCACCGCCCTGTCTCCACCGGTTATATCAGCCATAACATAATCGCCTACGGCAGGGAAATCAGATACAGTTTTTGTATCGTATCTGAATTTGCCTGATACCTGTGCCTGCATCATCCCATCTTTATGTATGACATGGTAAAGATCTTTTTCCTGCAAAACTACACGGCACACTGTAAGATCAGGATATTCTGCACTGTATGCCTCATATACAGGCGGTAAGTTCTCTAATTTCATTTGTCTCTCCTATCTGTTCAGTGCTCACTTTTTGGAAGTTTGAAAAGCATTATCCCCTTTATTATCAGCAGCAGGAACGCTACTGTTGCCGCATAGGGTATTCTTGCCATAGTCAGGAACAATACCGCGATAATGCTAAGTACAAGCGATGTGCCAGTAACTGTGCTTCTGCCCTTTTCTATGTTCCTGTAATTCATAAACAACTTCACTGCACCGATGATTATAAGTATTGAAAACAGTCCCCAGCATACACAACTTATCCCAAACGATATATGCGTGTAATCAAACAGTGCAACTGCCGAGACTGTTTCTCCTGCCTTTTTAGGATAAAGCGGCAGAAGAATAAGCATAATGCTCATTATATCGACTACACCTATCAGCAGTTCGATCATTTTACCAATATTTGAACGGTTCTCGTCTTTTGCTGCAGTAATGAGTTCCTCCGACGACAGAAGCTCATCTATGGTCACAGAAAAGAACTTCGATATCTCTTTCAGCGAATCAATATTCGGATATCCCTTTCCCGACTCCCACTTAGAGATAGCTGTACGGGAAACGTAGAGTTCCTTTGCAAGTTCCTCCTGAGTTAAGCCTTTTTTCTTCCTTAATTCCTGCAATTTCTCGTGAAATTCCATTTTCTTTTCTCCGTTAGTTATTTTTGTCAGTGAGGCGGACAGCACCATGATATATTAAGTACAGTCCAGAGCTCAGCAGAACAGAGCCTGCTATATCTGTCAGCCAGTGTACTCCCGCAACAGTGCGTCCCACCACCATAAATGCTGTGAATAAGACCGTAAACGCATAAATACCGTATTTGACTTTAGTATTCCTTATCCTGCGATGCACCTGAAAAGCTAACGTAGGCATTACGCTCATAACAAGAAGCGTTGTTGAAGACGGGTAAGAAGCCTCCATACGTCCTTCTATAAGTATCGGTCGGTAATTTATAGGTATCATCTCAAATATGAGATAACCGAATATCACAAGGATATAGTAAATACCAAGCAGGATAATATCCTTATCAACTTTAAGAAGACTTCTCCGCTTTATGAGCTGAACCAGACCGACAACTCCGAATATCATACAGATAAAGATCGGCACAAGTCCAAGCCAGTCGGTGACAGTATACACCCACATATGAACGCCTGTCATTTTATGGAACCACACGTTCAGACCTGCAAAACCGATGTCCGTTCCGTTCTGTCCCACTGCCTGAACATCAACTGTCTGTATCAGTACAGTCCAGACTGCAAACAGTATCAGCATAATCGTACCTGTGATAAGTGTGTTCTTTTCATTCTTTTTCATAATTCCGTGTTCCTTTCAGATGATTTCCTTTCGGCTAATCTCATGGTAACACGGGGACTGAAAAAAGTAAAGAACCGTACGGTCACACCCATGACACGAATCGTAACATATGCGATATTTCGCCATTTGCAGCGCATATGCCGATTCTGCCGCCACGACTTTTTTATGACTTGAGCCTGATTATATTATAACCGAAAGGTGAAATTCCGTCAACCCACAGTCTTGACCAAGCCATGCAGATATGTTATGATATAAACAGCACAACTGTGCAATCAAATGACAAAGATAAAAACGCAACGTATACCTTCGGGTATGCTAGAGCCGGTAGGTAGCCCGGCCGTCCTGTGAATACAGGGTAAGTAACCTGCCCCTCCGGGTTGTCCGTTCTTTGTCCATAGCAATTTTTAGGAGGGAAAGATATGGACAAAACGAACGGTATGCTGACAGTATTTTTCGATGAGCCTTTCTGGGTGGGAGTATTTGAACGCTCTGAAGATGATAAACTCTCAGCGGCTAAGGTCACATTCGGAGCAGAACCCAAGGACAGTGAAGTCTGGGATTACGTGCTGAGGCATTACTACAAGTTGAAGTTCAGTCCTGCTGTTAAGGCCAAAACAAAGCAGACTGCTGATAATCCCAAACGGCGGCAGCGCAATGCACGAAAGCAGCTCAGTATCGCAGGTATCGGCACAAAGTCGCAGCAAGCGCTGAAGCTAATGCAGGAGCAAATGAAGACCGAACGCAAGCAGCTCACAAAAGAGCAGCGTGAAGCCGAAAAGCAGCGTCAGTTTGAGCTTAAACAGCAAAAGCGCAGGGATAAGCATAAAGGTCATTGACAGCTTCCTGCGAAAAAAGTCCTGATAGTATCGGCTGTCAGGACTTTTTATCAAATCATTAATAATAAAAATATATGGTTCAGGAGAAAAACATGATAGATACAGCTTCTTTTATAGATAAATATATCTCAGCCTTGAAAAATACGTTTCCTGACAGGATATGTTTCGTTGGCTTGCAGGGTAGCTACGCACGCGGAGAAGCAACAGAAAGCAGCGATATTGATTTCGTTGTTATTCTCGATAATCTTTCGTGTGAAGATGTAAGACGTTACCGAACAATGCTTGACGCCCTTCCGTACAGGGAATTATTCTGTGGATTTCTTTCTGATGCAGACGATCTCAGAAACTGGGATGTCTCTGATCTGTTCCAGTTTTACCATGATACGAAGCCGATAATAGGAACTCTTGATGATATTGTTCCTTCGATAACTGATGATGATATCAGGCGCTCAATCAAAATAGGAGTCTGCAATATTTATCACTCCTGCGTTCATAATCTGATATATGAGAAAGATCCTGCAATACTGAAAGGATTGTACAAATCCGCCTCCTTTGTGATACAGGCACTCTGGTATCTGCGGTCAGGAGAATATAGCGCACGTTTACAGGAGCTTTTCAGCAAAGTTGAAGGCAGCGAAAAGGATATTATCTCCGCTTATATACAGATAAAAAACAGCGGAGTATCTGATTTTGAAAGACTGTCAGACCTTATCTTCAATTGGTCGAAGAAGCAGATAAATCAGATGCACGAACAAATTGAAAGGTAGCATATTGCGGCTGCTTTTTATATTCAACAGGTGATGCTTTCTAATTCGATAAATACTCTATGCTCCGCTCATAAAACTCTTTGAAATTACTTATCATAGCAGGATGATCGCCTTTAGGGAAAAGGTGCATTATTCCTTTAGGAATCATTTTGAGGATATCTCCATAAACACGTTCATAGTAGTCATCTGAAATGCTATTCATAAAACTATCTTCTTTACTTCCTGTAAGGAGAAGTTCACACCGCAGTTCTTCCAGAGGCTTATGAAAAAATGCTCCGATTTCTTCTTGATGTCTTATTATAGCATCGGTATCATTATCAACAATCTGCTCCCAGTCCTGACCGTGCATATACGCATAAAAACCTTGAGCATTAGGATCATTTTTAGCTTTCTCACGGTCTGCAAGCAGATTTTTCGTAAATGCTTCATCAGCCTTTTCTCCTTCAAAGCTGTCAGCGATCACTTTTTTTACAAGGTCAGGAGCTTCAAGAGCAACATTTAATGCAACAATAGCTCCGCCGCTGCTGCCAATAATATTTACATCGGTATACTGCTTAAATCTAAGAAATGCTATTACTTGCTGTGCTTCATAAAACCATAAGTTTGAGGGGAATATTTCCAATCTGTCAGACAGTCCATGGCCTAAATAATCAATAAGAATCACCTTGAACGATTTGCTGTATTCTTCCGCTATCTGTGCAAACATTTTTGAAGAAGCAGTATTGCCGTGAAGTAATAGCAATGGATGTCCTGAGCCTGTCTCGTAGTAATAGATCTTCTTATCATCATAAACATAATAACTCATATAATACTCCTTTTGGGAACAGGTATCAGAATCCCATAGCAATCTTTGTTTCCTGCATTTTCTCTGTTCCAACCAGTTCTTCAAGCAACATGAATGCAACTTCAGGTCCGGTCTGTGGACAATATGAGGTTATGATATTATCCGTCCTGACAACAGGCTCGTTCACGACTATTGCGCCGTACTCTGCGAGCTGCTTCTGACGGTGTCCGTTGTTCAGGTGATAGGTTGTAGCTTTCTTGCCTTTCAGTATGCCACTGTTTCCGAGTGCCAATGCAGCGACGCATATCGTGGCTATCATCTTGCCACAATCATTAAATTCTTTTATAAGGCTTACTGCCTGCTCCGAAAAAGCGTCATTATAGAAGCCGTATTCCTCAAAGCCACCGGGGATAGCAAGTGCATCATAATCATCGATGCAAACATCGTTCAGCAGGATATTAGGATTGACTGATACTCCGAAGGTGCTTTTGATTTTTTTTTGCAGAGCGCAGGTAACGACTTCGATGCCCGCCCAGCCCATTATATCAACAAAAACACTCGCTTCCATTGTTTCAAAGCCTTTTGCAAGGAATAACAACACCTTCATTTTCAGCCCTCCGTAAAAATGTTCTTTAGAGCAATTATTTTAAAAATCCTATTATATACAATTCAATTTGATATGTCAGCGTTCAATTTTCAGTATGCTGTACATCTCGGAATCGCCTATGCCCTGATTGCCTTTGAAGGCTCTTCTCAAGGTGCCTTCGTGCTTCATGCCGCACTTTTTCATCACGCCGCCGGAATTTGGGTTGCGGGTGTCGTGAATGGCCTCGATACGTTCCATGCCCACCTCATTAAAGAAAAATCCGATAATGGTATTAAGTGCTTCACTTGTTATACCCTGATGCCACCATTTTCTGCCTAAGCAGTAACCTATCTGTACCGCCGAGATATCATTAAAGACCTTTACAACACCTATAGAGCCAACAGGCTTGCCGTCGCATTCCTTAGGTACGATAGCCCACTGATAGAAGTCATCATCGGAATAATGACTTACCCAGTCACCTAGAACGTATCTGGTGACCTCTATATTCGGGTGAGTAGGCCAGGACAAGAACTTCGTAACTTCGTCATCGTGTGCCCAGTTCTCATACATAGCTTCGGCGTCCTCAAGAGTGAATCTTCTCAGAATCAGATGCTCAGTTTCAAGGTGCTTTGTTCCCTTATGTTCCATTTTTCCATGACTCCTATCGTGTACAATTCTATTTGATATATGTCAATTATACTCTAACAGAAATAGAATGTCAATCTCTTTTGTGTACTGAATATGTCGTAAAATAGCTAATCCCCGCATGAAGCGGGGACAAAAAAGTGTTCAAGCAAAACATTCAGCGTTCAAACGGTTTGTTGAATGAACCGATCTCAATCAGATTTCCCTCAGGATCAGCGATGTAGCAGGTACGCTGTCCCCAGGGCTCGGTCGTTGGCTCTAAAACAGGCTCAGCACCTTTGCTGACAGCAACGGCAAAGGCTTTATCAACTTCCTCATAGGTATCCACATACAATGCAAGTTCAAAATGTCCGTTCAAGCCTTTGACATACTCATATTTTCTTTTCGTCATTGTTTCAAAATCCTTTCTGCCGTATAGCAGAAACAGCGTGCCGTCCTTAATCAGATAGACATTAGATGTATCCTCAGCCTCTTTGATCTCAAATCCGAGTATATCCCTGTAAAAGCGTATCATAGCTCCCATATCATCTACAAATAAACCGAATCCGTCAAGTTTCATATTAATGCTCCTTTCATTTTATTGGATGTCTGATGACTGTTTTCAGCTTTTCCGGAGCAACTTTTCTTGCATCCGAAAGATAAATCTCATGATGAAAACGGTTCTCAGCAATATCGATAGAATATCCCTGTTGTTCCATGTATTCGTGCATAAGCTTAACTGTTTCTGGTTCATCATCGTAGCTGCCGATGTGCATACACTGAACACATAAGCCCTCATCATAAGTGAGAAATTCCACCTTGGAAAAATCTAGCTTTTTCTTTTGTGTTGCTTCTCTGACAGCCCATTCAAGATCCATTTTTGTTACGAAATCCGGAAGGCGTATCAGTGATATCCACTTGAAGTTTTCCTTATGAGCATAGTCGATACCTTTCAGTTTGTCCTGCCACCAGAATCCCTCTAACGGAGGAACGATATAATCAAAATAGCCTTCAATCTGGCGACTACTTTTCTTGCTCATCTTGATCGTGTATGCGATTCCGTATAGCAGACCTATTGCTTGCTTGTATTCGCCGTCCTCTTCATTTGGATCACCTTCACCCCGCACGGCGATATAGTTTATTGGTGGAACGGTAACAATTGTCGGATTCTGTGGTGGCACATAGAATTCCTTATATTCTTTTTTGTAGTCAAATGGCATATCATTATCACCTCTGATAATATAATATCACATCAAATATGACAACAGTATGTCACGTTTCATATTGCACTTGTATTTTTTTCAGGAACTCAGAAAATTCCTGTCGTAATTCCAACGGCTCTATAATCTCAGCATCGCTGCAAAAGCTAAGAATATAACTGAAAAACGATTGCTTATCCGACCATGTGAGGTTCATGATTATAGTGCCATCGGCGTTATCATTCAGAAAGCCGACTCCAAATTCATCTATAATACGCCATTTCACAGAATTTGTAAATTTAACAGTTGCTTTCACTTCTCCTTTTGTATGTCGAAGTTTATCGCAGATGAATTCGGGTACATTCCTATCTGTAAATTTCTCATTTGTGAGTGAAAGCTCTGTCATTCGATTCAATTTGAACATTCTGTAATCTTTGCGTTCAGTACAGTAGCCCCAGACATACCATGCGGACCATTGAAAAATCAAGTGATACGGCTCTATCTTTCGTTCACTCTCACCGTTAGGCGAAAAATAGCGGAATGTAATAGTTTTTCTTTTTTCCATAGCCTGTTTTATTAGCTCAATCTTATCTGCAATCGCCGATTTATCCCAGCTTGATAGATCAATTATGATATGATTATCCACATTGACAGTAGTACAGTCATCAGCAGAGAGTTTCTCCATAAGCTGACGGTATCGGTTCGTCCCACTGATGCTGTCAAGACTTTTCAAGCCCGACAATATTGCGTGCATATCTTCAGAAGACAGCAGCGTTCGGTCAATCTTATAACCGTCCATGATTGAGATGCCGCCGCCCTGTCCCTGTTCTGCAATAATAGGGATACCTGATAGATTGATCGTCTCTATGTCGCGCAGTATTGTTCGTCTTGACACTTCAAATATCTCTGCAAGTTCAGCAGACGTAACTTTGTTACGCTGCAGAAGAACCGAGAGTATGCCTATTAATCTGTCTATTTTCATATTATACGAAACCTTTTGATTTTACAGCTTATACTGCATAAAATTATTGTTCTTAACGAAGCCAAGCAGCAGAACTGGCAGGATATGTGCTTTCTGTCAGATCGAATTCCTACGAGACCTATCAGTCTTTCCCCATCAAAAGCGCCGTAGTATTCAATTCCTGCAAGATATTTTTTGTCATGCAGACATTTCTTGAATTCTAATGTGCCCTCTTTAGAATAATCCGGTGACTCATACTCTGAAAACACTCTCCAAGCAAGGTCAAGAGCTGTTGCTCTTTCTTCAGCAGAAAGCTTTCGTATCAAATCTACTTTTTGATCTTGCGAAACAATATATTGTTTACTCGTTCTGTAATGAGAAGCTCCGTATCTGTCTCCACAAGATCGTAGCTTTCTATTACTGCTTTATCATGTTTTTTCAGAACCTCTTCATATCCGAATGCTGTATCCTTTTTCTTAGGGAACCGGATAGTACTTTCAAAATCGTCTACAATCTGAAGCCCGTATCTATCGCAAATATCCACCCATTCGATTTTTGTATAGAAC
This sequence comes from Ruminococcus flavefaciens 007c, assembly GCF_000571935.1. Lineage (GTDB taxonomy): Bacteria > Bacillota > Clostridia > Oscillospirales > Ruminococcaceae > Ruminococcus > Ruminococcus flavefaciens_F. The sequence goes on from NZ_ATAX01000021.1 coordinate 9,485, forward strand.
TTAATATGCCCGTCCTTTTTCAGGCGCATGTAGTCATCAACAAATCTATCCTTATCACAATCATTGGGGCACGGATCGGAAATGAATAAAGATCCCCCGCCTTTAAGCACTCTGCTTACCTCACCGATACTATGCTCTATATCCGGAAAATGATGAAGAGAATATCGTGTCACCACAAGATCAAACATTCCTGCTTCAAAGGGAAAATTTATCCCGTGATAGCTGACAAATGTCAGATTATCCAGCTCTGCCTCTCGCACTCTGCTGCGATTCGCATCAATGGCATCGCTCACTATATCCAACCCTATCACTTCACAATCTGGATTTCCTTCTGCAATCGGAAAAGTCAGATATCCACTCCCACAACCAAGATCAAGAATCCTCATTCCATCTCTCGCATTTATGAACGAAAGAATCCTCTCCAGATGCTTGGCATCCTGTGTCTGCCTGTTATAAAAATCTCCGGACGCAAAGCTTTCTTTAAAGCCTTTTCGCGTATCCTCTATACTTGCTTTTATATCCATATCTACTCCTCTAAAAAGAGCTTGTTTCCCTTCTCGTATGCTTTTTGCAAATTCATGTTCCAGTTTTTCTCTCTGAGCTCATTCTCTCTTGAGGTACTGTCAAAAACAACAAATTCCATCTCCTTTGCCCGTCCGAACAACCGGTCACCTAACATAACTTTTTTCATACTGTCCAGAAGCCCAAACTGCTCAAGATGCTCTATCGAATTACCCGCAGAACAAAGAATGATTGCTTTATCGAGCAACTTCATGGTTTTATCACCGTATGCGAATCCATAAGTCCATACTCTGTCAAACCAGCCAACGAGCTTTGCCGGAGCTTCCGTCCAGAAAACGGGATAAATAAATGCTATCGCATCAGAACCATTTATCTTTTCCTGCTCTTCAAGTACATCACTTGCCACATCAGGTGTATTTCTGTAATATGCATCTCTCAGGTATTCTTTTTCCGTCATGTTGGGATTAAAATCCATCTTATAAAGATCCGAGATTATATACTCATTGCCCGAATCTGTTATGCCTTTTATGAAAGCATCACACATATTCTTTGTAAAAGAATCATCTGACGGATGACAATACACTATAAATACTCTCATTTATAAACACTCCAAAACCTTTTTGATGTTCTCTTCGTTCGGAATTATGATATTGATATCCACTTCCGGATGTTTCCTGACATACGCCGTAAGGAAGTCCATAAGGTTTTCCTTTGCCTCCATTTTTCTCTCATATCATCTGAAAATGCCTCATCGCTTCCTCGATGGCTTTAATCCTCATATCCGAAGTACCAGGTTGTTTGCTGTCCAGCGATTTTGGCTTGTTATAATTATCTCTTTCGATGATCCCATGCTTCTGTTTCATCTGGGCAATGTTCAGATTCGTCACATGAAATCCGTACTTCTCCTGCACCCAGTCCTGAATCTCCTTATAGGTGGCCTTAGCTTCCGCACTTGTCAGATCAAGTTCGTCCATATCCACATTAACCTCGATATGATGCTTCGCTTCGGAAAGTTTGAACAAAAGCGCGACCGTCTCAACGTGGAGCGTATTTGGAAACATGTCTGTATTATTATAATATCAGATGCCTAAACTCTTGTCAATAAAAAAACGCCACCATACAAAGGCTCATTATAATCTGTCAATAGCCCTTGGCCTATTGACACATATAACATCTGTTTCAAATACATTGCATTAAAAGTTTTGAAGTAATGCAATGAAAAAAATACGCTATTGAAAGGGAAGAGGAGCAAGTAATAGTTGGAATTCAAAATTAATCATGGTATTAAAGTAAGATATGAGGAGACAATTAATAATTCAATAATTGAAAGAAAATAACTATAGAGGAAATAACTTTCAATAAGAATAATTCTATTCCACACGAAAGTTATAAAAGTCTATAAATAGGCCAAAATAGCTATTTAATAATATTCGAATCCCTCTCTGTCCGCTTTTTAAAAGAAGCCTGTATTTCGAGAAAAACACCGAAATACAGGCTTTTCTCATGCCTGTAGAAAACAGTTTTAAATACATTTTTGAAGTCGCGTGTGCAGCAAAAACAGGCGTTATGCACACGGAATGCACATGAAATGCACACGACGAAAGGCAGTATAACGATACAAAATAAGCCAGCTTCTTTACGGAGCTGGTCTTTTTTGTTATAAGAATTGTCAGCAGTGACAAATGTAACTTTTTTAACGACAAATGTCATTTATTTCAGATATAATTGATTTTATACTCAAAATATGGTATAATAATACAAAAATTGGAGGTTATGAAATGGATCTGCTGATGATACAGGTATGGGACTCGGAAGAAAAGCTGTTCCGTAGCAAAAGCTCACGTTTGTTTACTTACACTTCCTTGACCCTTGCGTCTTTATATTCAACTATTCCAAAGGGAACTTTTAAGCGTATAGACATTATTGACGAACATTCTCAAACTGTTGATTACGACCGCCGCAGATACGATGTGGTTATGATTTCATTTGATACCTCTTCTGCTGTAACCGCATACAGGCACTGCCGGGAATTCAGAAAGCGTGGAGCTTATGTTGTATGCGGCGGTTATCATGCAACGGCATTGCCGCAGGAAGCTGCAAGATACTGTGATACGGTAATATCCGGTCCGGCAGAGCTTACTGTTCCGAAGTTTATACGTGATTATATTGCAGGAGTGCCAAAGCCGTTTTACAGGGATACTCATGTTTGTGCCGCAGACTTTCCTGTGCCGTCAAGGGATAAGGTAAAGGACAGGAATACGCTTAATATTCCGGCTGTCATAGCAGACAGAGGCTGCATAAATGCCTGCAGATACTGCTCTATGGCTTCCATGTGGAAGAGCGATCCGAGGTCGGTCGAAAGTGTAATAAACGAGATAAGATCTCTTCATACAAAGATGCTGATATTCTTTGATCCTAATTTTTTCGGGAAGCGCGAATACGCCATGAAGCTTATGAAAGCCCTTAAACCGTTGAAAATACTTTGGGTAGGAAATGCTACAGCTGATTTCGGATATGACCATGAGCTTATGCAGGCAGCCTATGACAGCGGCTGCAGAGGTGTACTTATAGGCTTTGAGTCACTCAATGAAGATTCTCTGAAAAGTGTCAATAAAAGTTTTCCCAAGGCTGACAAATACCGCAGGCTCATCAAGAATATCCACAGCCACGGTATAGCTGTAAACGGCAGTTTTGTTCTTGGCTTTGACAATGATACGGAAGAACAGCTTCGTGCTCTGCCGGCATTTATCGACAGGCTGGGACTTGACCTTTGCAGATTTGCAATCCTTACACCATATCCCGGAACCGCTGTTTACAAACAGATGGAACGGGAGGGCAGGCTTCTTACATATAACTGGAGACTCTACAATCAGCATCATACAGTTTTCCGTCCAAAAAACCTTACTCCTGAAAAACTGGACAAGCTTTACAGAAATGCATGGAAGAAAGCCTTCAGTTGGAAAAGCATAATCAGGAGAGTACACGGCTCTCCGTGCAAAGGAATAACAAAGCTCATACTTCTTGGAGCAAATATCGGCTTCAGAAATATGAAGATAGGCAAATCGGAATTATGAAAATAACCTTTATAAGACTGAATATGTTCGAGCATATAAGCTCTGATGCAATGAAGCCTATTATCTTTGAGATAATACGCGGTATCACTCCTGCAGAGCATGAGATAGAATTCATTGACGAGAGAGTTGAAAAGCTCCCAGATAAGATCAATTCGGATATAGTCGCTTTTTCTGTAGAGACATTTACTGCAAAAAGAGCATATATCCTTGCAAAAAAGTACAGAACAGACAAGAATATAATCGTTATGGGTGGATTCCATGCTGCTGTTATGGCAGATGAAATGCTTGAATATGCCGATTCTGTCATTATCGGTGATGCAGAAGGAGCATGGGGACGTTTTATCAGTGATTGCAGCAGCGGTATGATTCAGAAGAAGTATTTTTCTGATGAAAACGAACCTGTTGGCTATATCAGTCCTCATCCCGAGGTTTACAGCCACAAATACTTCCATATCGGAGTGCATCAGATATCAAGGGGCTGCAAGTTCAACTGCGGCTTCTGCTCGATAAAGACGATGTACAAATGCGTGCGCAGAAAGACAATAGCTGACACAGTCAGGGAACTGAATGAGTCAAAGGAACGGATAGTATTCTTTGCTGACGATAATCTCCTCTACGACCGGAAGTCGGCTATGAAGCTCTTTGAGGCTATAACTCCGCTGAAAAAGATGTGGGCTTGTCAGATAAGCATGGACGCTGCAAAGGATGACGAGCTGCTTGCGGTGATGAAGCGTTCAGGCTGCTTTCTTGTTCTCATGGGCTTTGAAAGTCTTAATTCAGAAAGCCTTGAGGAGATGAACAAGTCTGCAAATATAGCCGCCGATTACGAGAAGATAATAAAGCGGGTTTACAGTCACGGTCTCCTTATTTACGGCACGTTCGTGCTTGGATGCGATGGAGATTATGCCGATGTTTTCCAGAAAACATATAATTTTGCAGTACGTAATTCGATAGCGGTCACTAATTTCAATCCTCTGATACCCATGCCCGGGACACCGGTCTATGAGCACATGGAATCAGAAGGACGGCTAAGATATAAAAAATGGTGGCTTTCGGACGTCTACCGTTACGGCGAAACTGCCTTTATTCCTAAAAATATGACGCCTGAACAGCTCAGCGAAGGCTGTCTGCGCATAAGGCGTGATTTTTATTCTCTGCGATGTATATTTCGCAGACTTTTCGGCTGCAAAAGCCATCTCAGACCGCATACCCTGCTGGTATTTCTGCTGGCAAACTTCATATCACGCAGGGAGATAAACAAAAAACAGGGACAACTGCTCGGAGGAATACTTAATGAAGCTGACGCTGATAAAACCTAATATAGGCCGCAGAGAGCACAGTCTGTATGTTGATGAGGGAAGAATGGAACCTCTGCCTCTGGGCATACTTGCTGCGCTTACTCCCGATGATGTGGAGGTCGTTCTTTATGACGACCGTATGGAGCCTATACCATATGATGAGCCGACAGACCTTGTGGCAATAACCGTTGAGACATTTACAGCAAGACGTGCCTATGAGATAAGCAGTGAATACCGGAACCGCGGTGTTAAGGTGGTCATGGGAGGTATGCATGCCATGCTCATACCGGAGGAGGTTGCCGGACACTGTGATATACTGATAGTCGGTGATGCAGAAAATGTGTGGGAGACCATGATAAACGATTTCCGCAGCGGACGTCACAAAAAACGGTATGACGCTGAACAGCCGCCATATCCGCAGAAAAACATAATCGCAAGGCGTGACATATTTGAGGGTAAGGGTTATCTTCCAATAACTCTGCTCCAGTTTACCCGCGGTTGCAGCCATAAATGCAGCTTTTGTGCGTCGTCTGTATATTTCAAGGCTCATCACTATTGCCGTCCCGTTGAAGATGTCATAAGGGAGATAAAGTCTCAGAAGCGGAAACTTCTGTTTTTCGTGGACGATAATATTGTCTGCAACCGTCAGAAGGCAAAGGAGCTTTTCAGAGCCCTGATACCGCTAAAGATACGATGGGTAAGTCAGGGGAGTATGGATATGCTTCAGGATAATGAGCTTATGGAGCTTATGGTGAAGAGCGGTTGTCTCGGACTGGTCATAGGCTTTGAATCCATATCTCCCGAGTGTATAAGCGCAATGAACAAGCTTACAAACACCCGTGCTTCCGGAGATATGTACCGTTCTGAGATAAAGCAGCTGAGAAAATGGGGCTTGCAGACATGGGCGGCTTTTACAGTCGGCCATGATGGTGATACTATCGAGTCCATACGTGCCACCTGCGATTTTGCAATAAGGAATAAGTTTACGTTTGCGGCTTTCAATATACTTATGCCCTATCCGAATACTCCGCTTTACGAAAAGCTCAGGAGCGAGAACAGGCTGCTCTATGACGGAAAATGGTGGCTCCATGAGGATTATCGTTTCAATTATTCGAGTATCGTTCCGAAGAACATGACACCCGACGAGCTTACAGAAACGGCATTTGAATGCCGTCGACGTTTCAACAGCATTGGTTCTATAATAAAGCGTGCTTTTGAACTCCATACCAATATGAGGACTCCGTACAGATTTATTACTTACCTTCTGTACAATCCTTTGTTCCGCAAGGAAGTTTTCAAGAAGCAGGGACTCCATTTCGGACTTTCAGATAATAATAAGGAGAAAAGTGATGAAGGGAACAATAAAACGGATACATGAGTTCACAGAGTCGGAAATTTCTGAACTGTACGAACTTATGGACGAATTTTATGAGAATATGGATCCGGAAATTTTCAGACATGATTTTTACGCAAAGGACTATTGCCTTGTGCTTGAAAAAAACGGCAGGATAGTTGGATTTACTACTCAGAAGCTGATGACGGTAAATGTTGACGGAAAAGAAGTAAAAGGCGTCTTTTCCGGAGATACTATCATTCACAGGGACTACTGGGGCGACACGGAGCTATTCAGGAGCTTTGCACAGTATTGGTTCAGATATGCCGAGGAGCACGGAGAGCTGTGGTGGTTCCTTATATGCAAGGGGTATAAGACCTATAGAATCCTTCCGCTTTTCTGGAGGGAGTTCTATCCCTGTCGGAGCTGTGAGACACCGCGGGATATAAAAAAAATTATCGACGCCTACGCATCAGCACTTTATCCCGATGAGTATAATCAGACTACCGGTGTTGTAGAGTATAAAAGTGTAAAGGACTGCCTCAGAAAAGGCGTTGCGGATATAGATGAAAGGCGCATGAAGAACAAGGATATTGCTTTCTTCTGTCAGGTCAACCCGAACTGGGAAAATGGCAACGACCTTGTCTGCCTTGCAAAGTTCGACCGTTCGCTGCTCCGCAGACATATGCCTGAACTATTGTTCAATGGGGAATAAGTTATATTGCCGTGTGCTGAACGGATTATGCCGCAGGCTTTACAGCTCGGAACTGAAACGGTTCAGGGCTCCGTGTGATGTAAGAGCAGTTCAGATGAAGTATCTCACAGAGCTCCTCAGAAAGAATTCCGCAGCAGAATACGGCAAAAAATACAGCTTTGAAAACATCAGGACATACAGTGATTTTGCGGCGCAGGTTCCGCTTACAAGGTATGAGGATTACGAAAACTTCATCGGAAGTATAGCTGACGGAGCAGAAGGCGTGCTGACAATGGAAAAGGTCAGACTTCTTGAGCTGACCAGCGGCTCGTCAGGCGGCCGTAAGCTGATACCGTATACCGATTCTCTCCAGCGCGAGTTCCAGCGCGGATTAAGACCGTGGATAGGCGATATATACAGTAACGTGGAGCAGGTCATGCAAGGCATGAGCTATTGGTCCGTAACGCCTGTCACAAGCGGAAAGCAGTTTACAAAAGCAGGTATCCCCATAGGCTTTGAAGAGGATTCAGCATATTTCGGCAGACTTGAACGTCATATCATGGACAGGCTTTTTGCAGTTGACGGCAGCATAAAATTTGCTGACAGCATGGAGAGTTTCTGGCATGACACAGCGGTCAGTCTTCTTCGCTGCCCATGTCTCACGCTTATATCGGTATGGAATCCCACATATCTTTCCATACTTTGCAGGTACATAAGCGATAATGCGGAAAGCTTAGCCGCAGAACTGCCTGCTCTGAGGAAAAAAGACTTTGTGGAAAAAGCACGTTCCGGAAGCTTTGAACTTGTTTTTCCTGATGTGAGGATCATAAGCTGCTGGGCTGACGGCTCTGCTGCTGACAGCGTAAAAGAAGTTGAAAAGCTTTTCAGCGGCGTTTATATACAGCCCAAAGGTATAATCGCTACAGAATGCTTTACATCGCTTCCGTTAGTCGGCGAATCAGGCAGCCGTCTGAGTATTTACTCACACTTCTTTGAGTTCCGCAGCCTCAGTGACAACAGTATAGTTACTGCCGACCAGCTGGAAAAGGGCGAATATGAGCTTATAGTGACGACCGGAGGAGGACTGTACAGATATTGTATAGGTGACATAATCGAGGTCCTTGAAACATATGACAGTGCACCGCCGCGTATTAGATTTTTGCGCAGGGCAGGGAATTCCTGTGACCTTTTCGGTGAAAAGCTGACGGAGGATTTTGTAAGGAATGTATTGCGGAAACTTGGTATTTCCGACCATTTTTGTCTGCTTGCTCCAGAGGGGAACAGATACTGCCTTTATACCGATGCACAGGGAATACGGAATGAAGAGCTCGATAACGCCATGCGCGAGAGCTTCCATTATAATTACTGCCGTCAGCTGGGGCAGCTGGAATGTGCTGAAACAGTTGAAGCGGCTCCCGATGCTGACAGACTCTATCTGAAACGCCTTACGGATGAGGGAATGCGGCTCGGAGATATAAAACCTTCATGTCTGAGCAAGCTCTCAGGCTGGAGAGATTATCTTGCAAAGGAAAGGAACGAAAGGAATGCTTAAAATAGCTTTGCTTGCACCTGCCGGTGCTATGCACCGTTTTTCAGGCAGTTTCGGCAAATCACTGCATTATGCGCCACTGACTCTGACAACTCTTGCGGCGCTTGTGCCTGAAGATATCGACGCAGATGTGGTCATATACGATGAAACAGCCGGTAAGATACCGCTGGATATAGACGCCGACCTTATCGGAATAACCTGCATCACGGGAACTGCTCCAAGATGTTATGCATATGCGGATTATTTCCGAAAAAAGGGAATAACCGTTTTCATGGGCGGAGTTCATCCTTCAATGCTTCCGGACGAAGCAGCACAGCATTCCGATGTTGTATTTACGGGTTTTTCCGAGCAGACATTTCCGCAGTTCCTGCATGATTATGTTTCGGGAAAATACAACAAGTTCTATCATCAGAACTGCGATTTTTCCATAGAGAACAGGCCTCATCCCCGCCGTGAGCTCCTTAATAAAAAGCGTTACATAACAATCAATACTGTCGAGGCAATCAGGGGATGCTGCCATACCTGCAGCTTCTGTGCTTATCCTGCTGCATTCGGAAAGAAGGTATATAAGCGTCCCGTAAAGGATGTTATTGCCGAAATTGAAGCTCTCGGCTCACGTCACGTACTCTTTCCTGATGTTAACCTCATCACGGATAAAAAATATGCCATTGAGCTTTTCAACGCCATGATACCGCTAAAAGTCATCTGGCTCGGTCTTGTAACGTCGTCTATCGGTATCGACGACGAGCTGATGAAGGTGTTCCGGAAAAGCGGCTGCAAAGGTCTGCTTATCGGTTTTGAATCCATAACACAGGAGTCACAGAAGTACATACACAAAGGCGTTAACCGTGTGGACAGCTATATTGACCTTATGAAGCGTCTCCATGACAACGGCATACTTGTGCAGGGCTGCTTTGCATTCGGCGGAGATGAAGAGGACGAGAGCGTTTTTGACAGGACTGTTGAAATGGTCGTAAAGGCAAAGATTGACCTGCCGAGATATTCCATACTCACTCCATTCCCTAAGACCGAGTATTACGCCCAGCTTGAAAGAGAGGGCAGGATAATAGAAAGGAACTGGGCTATGTATGATGTCCAGCACTGTGTTTATCAGCCGAAGAAGATGACAAAGGAGCAGCTTGAAGCAGGTACTGACAGAGCATGGCGCGAGACATATTCAAATAAGAATATAATCAAGCGGCTTGCACCTTTTAATCACAGTATCTGGCTGTCGCTGCCGGTCAATATGGGATATAAGGGATATGCTGATAAATGGCATAAATTCGGACGGGAAGTAATGTGCGACAATTCTGATATACCAATACTGTGAGGAGTTTATGAAGATAACATTTATTGTTCCCGCAATAGGGAAAAAGCCGGGAAAAAAATACATAGGCACATGGAAAATGGAGCCGCTCACAATAGCTATGCTTAAAGCTTTGACTCCGCCTGATGTTGAGACAGAGCTGTTTGATGACAGAATAGAGCTTATAAACTATGAAACTTCCACAGATCTGGTTTGCATCACAGTTGAAACTTATACTGCAAAGCGCAGCTATAAGATAGCGCAGAAATTCCGTGAACGGGGGATTCCTGTCGTTATGGGCGGATATCATGTCACTCTCTGTCCTGAGGAGGCAGCGGAGCATTGTGACAGCGTGATGATCGGCAATGCTGAAACAGTATGGAAAACAATGCTTGAGGACTTTGGCAGAGGAAAGATAAAACCTGTCTATCAGGGCAATACCGCTGAATATGACATTCAGCCCGACAAGAGTATTTTCACAGGAAAGAAGTATCTTCCGGTATCCCTTGTGGAAACAGGACGCGGTTGTATACACAGCTGCGATTTCTGCTCGATTTGCCGCTTTTATGAAAGCCATTACCATGCCCGTTCTCACGAACTTATAATTGATGATCTGAAGCGTTCAAAGCACGATATAGCATTTCTGGTAGACGATAACCTTGTGGCAGACCATAATAATGCAATACGGCTTTTTGAGGAGATAACTCCTCTGAAAAAAAAATGGGCAGGACAAGGGACACTGTCAATGGCGCGGAATGAGAAGCTTCTCAAGGCCATGAAAAAAAGCGGCTGCGAAGTTATACTTATCGGATTCGAGAGCCTCAATCCCGAAAACCTGCGTCAGATGAACAAATCCTTCAATCTTGCCATGGGAGAAAGGGACGAGCTTGTCAAACGTGTACACGACGCAGGGCTCGGTATATATGCCACTTTTGTTTTCGGCTACGATAATGACGATGAACGTACTGTTGAAGAGGCGCTTGAATTTGCAAAGAAGCATAAATTCTATACTGCCGCCTTCAATCATCTTCTGCCTTTCCCTAATACTCCGCTGTACAAGCGTCTGCGTGAGGATAATCGCCTGATATACGACAAATGGTGGCTTGCGGACGGTTACAACTACGGAGAGCTTGCTTTCAATCCAAAGAAAATATCTGCCGAAAAACTAAGTAAGCTCTGTCGTGATGCGAGAAAGGAGTTTTCCTCTGCTCGGACAGTTATGAGCCGTGGATTTGCTTCTCTCGGAAGAACAAGTCCGCTTCTTTGGGGACTTTTCTGGGCAATGAACCTGCGGCTCGGTGAAGAGGTAGATCAGAAAATGAATGTGCCAATAGGAGAAAATCTTGATGAACTTCCAAAATGACCGCTATACAGTTCGTTTTGCCGATGCAAGTGATAATGAAGGCATTAAAAGGATATTTGAAAGCGGAAGCTTCAGCGGAGATCTTGATATCCAGTTTCTTCGCGGAAGTGAGCCGATGAAGTCATTTGGTGCTGACGGCGAGCCAAAGATAATTGTTGCATCTGATAACATGAGCAATGAAATAATTGCTGTGGGAGGCGCTGTTGTCAGACAGGAATATATAAACGGGAAACCTGAGAAATGCGCCTATCTTACAGGGCTTAAGATACTTAACGAATACCGTGGCAGATTAGGTTTTATTGCAAAAGCCTACAGCTTTCTCGGAGAAAATCTTGAGGATAGCAAATGTTGTTATTCCACTATCCTTGACAGCAACAAAGCAGTGATAGCAATGCTGGAGAAGAAGCACAGGCATATGCCGGAGTATCGATTCATATCTCATTACACTACTTACTGCTGGAACAGCCGTAAAAAGATATTGTCGCTTTCTGATGACATAAACGGCTTTGATGAGCTTATGGAAGGATATTTCTCCAAAAGGAACCTTACGCCTGTGCATACTGAAATTGAAGGCTTTGGGAAAAAGAAATTCTACTGTTTTCGTGAAAACGGAAAAATCAAAGCCTGCTGCTTTGTAGGAGACCAGAAGGAGACAAAGTATTATCTTCTCCGTAAATACGGAGGTGCATACAGATTCATTTCAAGGCTCCCGACGCAGCTGCTCGGATATCCTGAATTTCCTGCCGAAGGAACGGTAATAGACCATGGAGCAGTATCCTATCTTTATATTGAAAACAATGAACGGAAGCTGTGCAGGAATTTCCTTAATACAGTTGCCGCACTGTCGGGACATTCTGTTCTGATATGGGGATGCGCAGATGGAGATCCGCTGTGCAGCTGCCTCGGATACATGAAAACGGTCAGATACGGAAGCAGACTGTATCAGGTGCTGTGGAGGGATAATCCGCCCATAAGCGGAAATATCGGTATGGAAGCGGCGCTGTTATGAATACATGAAATTGTTTTTTGCGTTTGTAATCAACGATCTCACAGCTCAAGAGCAAGTTTCCGAACCTTCAGGTTCATTCATACGATGTATGTAACGAGCTCTTCGTCAGTGGCGGCGGCGGAAGAATGCTCCTGCTAACGTGCTTCGGTACATTCCTGATGTGGCTGACAAAAAAGACGAATAGCGTATTTCCTGCGGTGGTGGCTCATTTCATGTTCAATCAGAGTCAAGGGGCTTTGGACGGACTTCTCTCGCAGGGTAATATTCCTGAAAATGCCGATCTTGGAGCAATCTCAGATGTATGTGAGTATACTACGATTATCATTCTGGCTGTTTTTTTATTGGGTTGCTATTACGTGAAAACAATAAGAACAAGAGAAATATATAATGTAATATGCACACGAAGAAAAGGCGATATAATGTTATGAAAAATGCCAGCTCCATTATGGATCTGGCATGAGTATGGTTGCAGTAGACTACGGTCTATTGAAACAGAAAAAATGTTTCATATAAGTGATATATTGGCTTTTGAAACGTTGCAAAAATAATTGACACCCTATTGGGAATAGAGCCGGTGCAGTATTCGCTGCACTGGTTTTCTCATGTATTATTGAAAAGAATGTTGAAATTAAATTCAATTAGAAGAATAGTATTTCAGCTTTTAAAAACGCATTCCATACAAGTATTCCATACGAAAAATATAAAAGGCTATATATAGGCAGAAACGAGGCTTTATAAATATTCGAATCCCTCTCTGTCCGCTCTTTTAAGAAGCCTGTATTTAGCAGAAAACGCTAAATACAGGCTTTTCTGCTGTCTATGCAAATGCAGTCAAAAATGCGCGTGTGATAATGAAACTGCATAAAATCACACGAAAATGCAGGGTCAGTCACACGAAAAATCACACGAATAAACCTGAAAGGCTGTTCTAATTCTATGCAAAGCTCGTCTGTCAAAGACGAGCTTTTGATTTTACACAAGACGAAAGACAGTATAACGATACTAAAAAGCCAGCTCCTTTACGGAGCTGGTCTTTTTATAATTTCATATTTGTTGTTGCTAATGATAGGTATATTTTACCAGTTTTCATATCGTTTTCCTGTATGCAACGCTGTCATTCTCTGCATCTCCTCATCTGTCATTTCAAAGTCGAATACGCTGATGTTTTCAAGGATATGATCAGGATTCTGCGAACCAGGTATCGTAATATATCCTGCCTGCAAATGCCAGCGAAGGATTATCTGAGCTGAAGTCTTTCCGTGAGCTTCGGCGATCTCCATGATCGTTTCATTTTCAAACAAATCCTGCGTATGACCTCTTCCGCCGAAGGGATACCATGATTCGACTACTGTCCCATACTTTGATACATATTCTTTGAATTCCGTATTCTGATAGAAAGGGTGGTTCTCATTCTGTACCACCGCAGGTTTGATATTCTCACCTGCAGTAACACGCTCGTATTCTTCCAGAGTATAATAATTGGAAATACCGATACTGCGGAGCTTTCCGTCTCTTACGCCTTGACACAGAGCCTTATAGACCTCCGTATCATTGCTGCCGGACTGATGTATCAGCATAAGATCAATGTAATCAACGTTTAGTCTTTTAAGCGAATCGTCTATAGACTGATATGCCCTCTCATAATTGGAGGGCATTACTTTTGTTGTGATGAAAACATCTTCACGTTTGACTATACCTTCGGATACAGCTCTTTTCAGACCGTTGCCTACGCCTGTTTCGTTGCCGTAATACTGAGCCGTGTCGATAAGACGATAACCGTCTTTCAATGCTGTATAGACTGATTCTTCAACTGTTTCATCGTCCTGCGTCCAGGTACCGAGCCCGAGTATTGGCATTTCATAGCCGCTGTTCAGCAATACGGTCTTGCTGTCAAAATCAAATTCTGTTTTCATATTTTTCTGTTCAAGTATCTTTTTTCTCATCAGAACTATATCAAAGGTACTCCATATACCATCATTATCAAGATCATAATGTTTATCTGTCAGGTCATTTTCTATTGGTTTCCCAAGGATAAAATCGCTGAGATTGCGTATATCATGCACTTTATATATGACCTTTGTGGGGGCGAGCTGAAAAGAAACAGTTACTCCGCCGCTTCCAAGTGCATCTGTCAATCCGGTTGTATCCTTGATATGACCAATCTTAGTGTAGGTGTATGATGTGTCAAAACTCTTGTAGAAAACAACAAGGCAGTTATCACCATACAGCATAATATCACCTGCAGTTATCCTACCGACTTTTTCTGGAGCTGACGGTAATTTCGAATTAAGATAATAATACTTCTCATTGCTGTTAAGTTCTGACATATCAAGTGTCATGGGCAGAAACTCCTTCCATGCTGTAACGGTATCATTATTTTCAAGCGTGATCTGAAACTCTTTATCTCCGACAGAAATGTTCATGATAGGCTCGGATTCTTTCGCTGTCTGTTCTTTAAATTCCGTAGCAGTGGCTGTTATGGAACTTCCTTTGTTTGTTGGCAAGGCGTCTTCATATGCTCTGCAGCCGCTGAACATAAGCATGACAACAGAAAAAAGAAATGATGTAAACAATCTATTTTTCATCATATATACTCCTTATCACTTTCGCTGGACTTCCGACTGCTATCATATTTTCGGGAATATCTTTTGTCACCACCGAACCTGCACCGATGACAGCATTATCTCCGATCGTAACTCCCGGAAGAACTGTTGAGTTAGATCCTATCCAGACATTTTTGCCGATATGTATAGGCTTTGGTATCAGGTCATGGCGTTCTTCGGGAAGCAGTCCGTGATTAAGCGTTGCAAGCACCGTGTTATGACCAACCAGTGCACCGTCACCGATGTAAATGCCGCCTTGATCCTGAAACTTACAACCCGAATTGATGAACACGCCCTTGCCAAGATGAATATTCTTTCCGCAATCGGTGAAGAACGGCGGGAAAAGTCCGACCTCGACGGGCTCGCCGATAAGCTCCGACATAAGCTCGTTTATCTCATCGGGCGTATGATAACGGCTGTTGATCTCCATTGTGATGCGGATAGCCTCTTGACTCAACCTGTGCATAGTCTGATGAACACACGATTATTCGGTTAGTTGAATAA
>NZ_ATAX01000022.1 GCF_000571935.1 Ruminococcus flavefaciens 007c
CCGACAGAGAGTGCGTAAACCGTGCAGAATGGAGGATCTATGAGCTTACAAAGAAAAGAGAATAACCTCCGCAGAGCTAAAGAACGTTTTGATCGGGTAAACAAGAGGACAAAGGAGTTTCAGATAGACTTTCGGCGTGAACAGAACAGCCGTGGTCGATTCCGTACCCGTCCTCATATCGTCCGTGATTATAAGCAGTTTCACGGAAATAACCGTGGACTGCTTCATAAGACTGTCAACCTGAAATACCGTGTTCACGGTGATGTCCCGTCAGTAACAAAAACGCTTAAATCATGGCAGCCTAAGTCGTTAAAAGGCAAGGTTTTCAGAGCTAATGCCCGTGCGGTAAACTTTACTGTCCATGATGCAGGCAGAACGGCGGTAGATACTGCACTCGCTGCGGAAACTGTCGGACTGAAAGGTGCAGATGTTGCCCTGCGTGAAGTGCGGAATACTCTGAAACAGAAGTACACCCGTGAAGCGGTGGACGATTATCATCGTGGCGTATTCCTCATGGGGCGGACTACTGCCGATGCAGTTAAGGGCGTAAGAAAACACCTGAAAACAAAGAAACAGTACAAGCTCGAAAAAGCTAAGTTACAGTTTCAAAAGGCTGATAACAAGCTGTTTAAGGCAAAAACATACCGCCCGAAGCTCTGTGCAAATGCCGCCGATCTGCGTAGTGCAAAAACTCAGTACAGGTCAAGGAAAGTAAGCGACAGGAGCAATCCGTTCCGCAGGGCTATGAACAAACGCCGTTTGCAGGCGTACAAGCAGACAAAGCGTGAGCTGAAATTTGAGCGTAAACAACTCATAACCGAAAATAAGCTCCGTGTAAAGGAATATAAAAATCAGAAGAAGATAGTAAAGAAAGCCAGTCCAGGACTGCTTGCTCTGAAGCCTGCCGCATATACCGCAGGACGAATGAAAGCATCTGCTTGGCAGAAGGCGGTCAATGAAGATCAGGACAATGATTTTGTTCATGCTATCGACTCTGCAAAACGCCGTATTGCCGAACCTGTCAGGGATAAAGTCAGCAAGCCTCAGCGTTTGCAGAAACATGAGAAAAAGCGTGACAGCCTGAACGATAAGAAGTCAAAGTCCAATAACCGCCTGAGCAAACAGGAAAGCAGGCTGAAAGATAAGCACGACAGCTACAAGAAGCGTAAGAAGAAACTGAAGCCGAAAAAGAGCAAAAAAGCCAAAGATACGATCTCGGCGGCTCTGAAAGCTGCTTGGAAGTTCGTTAAGAATGTCTATGAAAAAGAAGTAAAGAAGTTCTTTGCAACTATGGCGATACCTGTTATCGTGATACTTCTTGTGTTCGGTATCATTACCATGATATTCTCGGCTACTTCTTCTCACAGCGGTTTTACGCTTGGCACATACGCAGCACAGGACTATGACCTGAGTGAAGCTGAGAAATACTATACGGAACTTGCCTATAACCTCAATCAGAAGATACGCAAGGTCGGTGATTCTTCGGAATGGAAGAACGGTCTTGTGGGCTTCGGAGCTAATTCGGGCGATCTTACCGATACGCCTGATGAATGGGTTTGGGGACGTTCCTCGGTATATGACTTTGATCCTGTGTATGACTATGACTGCTACAAGCTGTGGTCTTTCCTGTGTGCATACTACTATGATTTCGATGCCGATAACGATGATATTTACTACTGGGAGTTTGACGGTGATACGGAAGATCTCCTTGAGGAAATATTCAACGCTGAATATGAGTTCGTTTACTGGTATGATAATCAGTCACGCTGGGAGGAACTTTCCCCATACAACTACTGGGGCGGCGGTAATGCTTCAACAGGTTCGTATTACACAGCCGAAAAAGATGCCTACATCTATGACGGACAGCCGTACAGATACCGCTTCAAACCGCAGGCTATTACATCTGAGCTTTCTCAGTATGAGGACGGTGACGGCTACATCTGCATAACCGACGGTTACCGTGTCCTTGATCCTAATAACAGCTATAAGGAAACGGGATTCTTTGTTATGGATCACCGTTGGTATTCAGGTTCCAGCGAGCCTTTCTATTACATCGACAACGACACACATACATTCTTTTTCATGCACGGTTCAGATCGTCATGACCGAAGTTTTTGGGGTTGGGACGGCAATGATGCCTGGTTCTTGGTATCTCCGACAGATACGCATATCTGGAATGATACTCTGAACGATATATGCCTGTATGGGTACTATCAGAAATATCAATGGAAAACCGAGTGCAAGCTCTATTATAACGTCAAGCAGAACAAGACCTTTGATGAGGTAGTTGCTGAAAAGCTTGGCGGTATGTCTCACAGCGATGAACGCTTACAGTATTATGCTCTCCTTGCAGGAAATGAATCAGGAACTGGAACACTCTTCGGCAATCATCAGACTTTGCATAATCTTCTTCCGGGTGCTACTATCCGTACCTATGACCTCAAACGTGAGTTTGGTTATGAAATGACGGGTTGGAACACCAGCAGTGACGGTCTGTATCAGGGTATCAAGGTTTTCTGTACTAACGGTGATAAGCTCAAAGCTCCGTTCAAGTGCAAAATAACCGATGTAAACACTACGGACCAGAAAATAACGATACGCAAGGACGATGTGGAGTATTGGTATGACGGTACGGGCGGTACTAAGCGTGATACAGAGGTCACAATTGCAAATGCAACGCTCCTGAGTGGTTTCTCTGAGGGCGATACGATAAATGACGGACAGGAGTTCGCCAAAACAACAGCAGGAAATGTGAATTTCCACATTTATATAGATACGGACGGCTACGGTTGGGACTATATTGATCCCCGATTAGTGCTGTATTAATGGAGGTACTGAATGGCTCTATATGATGCAAAAATCGAGAGATTCAGTAAAAGAGCTGAACAGCTTGAAAAGAACATCAAGCGTGAAACTGAGGAACGCAAGCGACTTCTCTCCGAAATCACCAAGCTGCGTTACCTCCAGCTCTGCGATAAGCTGAACTGCGACGGAGAGGAGTTAGTTACCGTACTCGCTAAGGAACACGATCAGATACAGAAAATGAAAGACCGTGGTATGACCGATAAAGACATTGACAATCTCGGCAGAAGCGATAATAACGGTGAATATGTAGATCAAATAAAATTTTATTCTGAGGAGGACGATGATGAAAACGAAAATGCTTAGTGCTATGCTTGCAGCATTTATGCTCGCAACAGCAAGTGTCAGCAGTATTACCGCTTCGGCAGCGGAAAAGGTTTCTGCCGGAGAGGAACCAGCAGAAACAACTGAGGTCAGCGATGACAGCTCGGCAGAGACTACGGAAACAACAGTATCCGAACCTGCGGACGAAAGCTCTGTAACAACGGAAAGCGCAAATGATATGGAGAAATTCCGTGAAGTCATGAGCGAGCTTGCGGAAACAGGTACAACTGATGTCCAGCCGAATTACTACGGCGATGATTACTACGATACCAACGGCAACGCTACCCTTATCAAGTCAGAGCAGATCATCTACAACACTGAGGAGATGCAGTTTATCGCTGTGACCACTAAGGACGGTCATGTGTTCTATGTGCTTATCAACTATACAGCAAAGAACGGCGAAGATAATGTGTACTTCTTAAACAAAGTTGACGATTACGACCTCTATGCCCTTCTTTATGCAGGCGATGACAAGGACAGCAAGATCACTCCCGAAAGCGCACATCAGGCTGCTGAGAACGCCAACGGCAGAGTGACAGGAAGTATTACTGACGGTGAAACAGCCGATTCCGCTGATAACAGCGAAGAAAACGCTGATAATGCAAATCAGCCGAAGCCTGCACCTGTGAGCAAAAACAGTATGATGCTCGTCTTTGGTGCTATCGCTCTTATCGGTGTAGGTGCCGCAGGCTTCTTCCTTACCAAAAAGAAGAACAGCAGTAAGTCGGCATCGGTATCTGAACCCGACTACGATGAAGATAACGAGTTCGTTGAGGAAGATGATTTCCCCGACTACGCCTTCAACGATGAGAAAGACGATGAATAAGAAAGAGAGGACAACAGAATGGGAAAGATGAAGAAGATCGGTGTATGTATGGCAGCCGTCGCAGGTGTCGCAGGACTTGCAGGCATTTCTGCTAAGGCTGTCGAGGGTGTGAGAAAGAAGTGGTTTATCCGTGGCTTTGAAGCCGGAAACTTCATCGGTGGACTTACTGCCTGCGAGAGCTTCGCACACGAAAAGACTGTAATTCAGGAGAAGTATGACAAGCTCTGTGAGGAGTATGACGAGCTTCAGCAGAATTACGATGAGCTTTGTGAGGACTACTACGAAGCATAATCAACTTTGACCCCACTGGAGTCAAAGTTAAAGACAACAGAATAGAGACAACACAGATAAAAGAGAAAAACAACATGAGACAATGAGAAAGAGAGAATTTGTCTTAAATGAAGGTACTTAGTTTATTTGACGGTATCTCCTGCGGTATGCTTGCTCTTTTACGGGCAGGCATTCCCGTAGAGTGCTATGATGCCTTTGAGATCGACAAGTACGCTGTCACGGTCTCAAAGCGTAATTTCCCCGTAATCGTTCATCACGGGAATGTATATGACGGCGATTTCACGCAGTTCATGGGATATGATCTGCTTCTCGGCGGTTCGCCCTGTACTTACTGGTCAATCGCCAAAAAGGACAGAGAAACTGACAGCAATGGTGAAGGCTTCAGGCTTTTTAAGGAGTATGTGAGAGCTTTGGAGGAATCGGGCTGTAAGTATTTTCTCTATGAAAACAACTACTCCGTTCATCAGCGTATCAAGGACGAAATAAGCAAGGCTCTCGGTGTAGAACCGATAATGATCAACTCGTCGCTTGTATCGGCTCAGAACCGTAAACGCTGTTACTGGACGAACATTCCCTTTACTTCTTTTCCCGATGATAAAGGTATTCTGCTTAAAGATGTGCTTGAAAGCGGTGTTGCGTGGCAGGACAAGTCCTACTGTATGACTGCATCCTATGACGGAGCAGTTCTGTATAACACCCTTGAACGCAAACAGCGGACAATGGTTGCTGAACCTATTCCAATCAATACATACCAGGGTACGGACAAGTCCCGAACTGTTATGGCAGGCTATCACAAATACGGCGAAGCAACAATCATCAAAAATCCGGGCTTCAACGGTGGTACGACTGCGGTCGCAACTCCCGTCCGTGTCGGTCATTATGGTAATGGCGGACAGGGACAGCGAATATATTCCGTCATCGGAAAATCGGTAACATTATCGGCTAACGGCGGCGGTCAGGGTGCAAAAACTGGTCTGTATAAGATAGATCTGCCCGACGGTGACTATGTTATCCGAAAGCTCACGCCCATTGAAGCTGAGCGTTTGCAGACTCTTCCCGATAACTATACCGCAGGCATTTCCAATACACAGCGATACAAGTGTATCGGTAACGGTTGGACAGTTGATGTGATTGCTCACATCCTGAGAGGGCTTAACAGAGAGGAGCTGCAAGATGTTTGATCCTGAATTTCAGAAGAAAGCTCTGAGTTTGGTCATGGGTTTCATCATGGAGTTTTCGGGAGTGTCATCCGAACCTGAGCCTATCGAGCTGACAGCGGATAACCTGAATGTATCGACTATCTCCGTTTCCTGCCTGAAAGTCACTTGGGATTCCCAGCCTGACCGTGATTATTATGTTACCTGTACCGCTCATGATGATTACGCTTATGCGGATAATATGTATTTCGAGTTCAAATCCAATGAACTATGCTACATAACAGGGCTGCGTGAGAATACAGAATATACTGTGACGGTAGAACCTGTTCTTTCAGATGATGAAAAGGACGTATATACCGTAAAAACTTCAAGTGCTGACGGCAAAACGGAAACGGTAGAAGTGATCTACGAATTTCCGTATGAGGACGGCTGGACTAACTGCTTTGCAGGTGAAAGAGCTTCGGGCTTGACGGCAATGCCCAGCTCAGGGGCTATATACGGTTCGACAGTTGATACCATTACAAACACAGGAATACGCCGTGATGAGTACGGCGATTATTGCTGTGCTATGGGCGTATGGTACGGCTACTGTCATGACAGATTTTTGATTGAACTTGAAAACGGCACACAGTTTACTACAAAAATCTGCGACAGCAAGGGCTTTGCTGATGATGGCGAGGGCAAGTATCACAACTTCGGCGGCAGCGGTAAGTGTATCGTGGAGTTTATCTACGATGATTACAATTTACCGTCCTGCGTAGCTTTCTCAGGCTCATGGGGTTACTACAACTGGAACGGTCTTGACCTCGGAGCTAACATCAAATCTATCAAGAAAATCAACTACGGCGATCCCGTAGAATACTAAAATCATGGAGGAAAATGATTATGAAAATCAAGAAGATCATCAAGGGTATTATCGGTATCGGTGCTGTGGGCGGTATTGCCTACGCAGCATATAAGCTCGGTGAGAGCAACGGCGAGGTCAATGAGCGTTTCCGTCAGAAGTATGATGACGATGAAGACGAATACGACTTTGACGATGATGAAGAAGGATATAACTTATATGACAACATGGTCGAACCTGATGACGGCTGTATTGCACCAGCACCTTGTGAAGATTACTGGCTGAATGAATACGATAAGTTCCTGACTGAAGGCTATGATGAGAACTGTGATAATGGTGATCATTTCTATACCAGACTTCGCAACCTCGATTCGGAGGGAATTCCGATAAAAACTCTTTTCATGTCGGTTTTCTTCATAATCAAGTATAGCCGCATTTCAAATAAGAAGCTAAGAGATGAGCTTGAGATTTCATTTGAGGAAGCCGAACATATCCTTAATGTTCTTGAAACAGCTTGCTACGTTTCTTCAAGAGATGAACGATACAGCAGAAAGGTCTTCATCAGGAACATGACACTTGAGGATCTGCTTTAAAATCATCTATGCGATTTTTTCTTATCATATTTTTTTACAACGTATAATCTGATATTCTCTATTTTCCGAGAGAGTTTCCATGTTCGTGGCTCATCAAAATGAAGCTTTTCTGCAATCTCCTGAAATTTAGCTTCACGTTCATCATTATTTGGAATATAGCCAAAATCAATATAACACTGATGACACCAGTAATTGCGTATTTCACGTATTTCATCAAGTAATCTGTAATCTTCTTCTGTGAGTGTCAGGTAATCAGCTTCATTCCCTATTTTCTTCAATTCAGCAATAATCCTGCCAAGGTTCAATTTCTCTATGCTTTCATAATTATCGCAAAAATCACCCGGCTGAACCTTAGAATAGATTATTTTCAGATTATACTCAATAGTTTGAACCTGTTGTATCAATTCACTATGGATTATCTTAAATAGATCTCTGCTCATACCGATATATTTACCTTTTTCATCGGTTTGAATTGAAAGATCATGTTCTTTTTTATAATCCTCAACAGCTAATTTAGCCTGCCTGTCAAGGAAAGCAGCCATTTCTTCATTGCTCATATTTTTGATTGAGCGATAAAAATCTCTATCTAATCGTTTGAGATTACTCATTTTTTATCTCCTTATGTTAAGTCGCTGCACCATTCTTTGAACAGAACACCAGCTTGCGAAAGTTTGGTTGTGATTGTGTAATTTTCATCGTCAAACACTTCTTCTGTTAATTTGATTTTAGGCGTTGACGAATACTGATTATACGATTGATTATATGAGAGTTCCTGTTTACGATTGCGGTATTCCCAATCATTCAGTTTCTTACTAACTTCTTGGAAATTACGAACAAACTGAACCTGATAGCTATAATATGATGGTTTCTGTCTGTTGTAATCATATGGAATTGAGTAATTTGATTCTCCGAATGTCAAGAGGTTCATCCAATTAAAAATATCTTTCTTATCAAGTGTTCTTATATCAAAGACTGTATCAGGACTATTCCTGATCATTTCAAAACAAAAGGATGCAGGAACATATCTTAGAAACTTGCTCAGATGCTGACCAAAATCATAAACCTTGTATACTCCTTTTTCTTCTGTATATTTATAAGGAATTTTTCTTAATGCACCCATTATGTCAGAGTGCCATTCAAGTGACTTGTTCCTTAATCTATCCCAGTTATTTGAATTATAGATTCTAATAAGCATCATGAATTCTTTCTGTTCAGGCGTAAGTCTTAACTGGCTGATTATTTCATTCTGTTCATCGGTATACATGAAGAATGGGAAATTAGAAAAATCCTCCCCATCATCATTAAATACTGTTTCAAGTTCATCGGCATCTATCCCAAGATGATTTGCAAGATCAGATAGTTTAGATTTTTTGGGCTTGTACTTTCCTGATTCCCAGCTCTGTACTGAGTTCAGAGAAACGCCAATCAATTCTGATAATTTGTCCTGAGTGAGATTGGCTGCTATTCTTTTTTCTTTTAAATACTCACTGAATTTTTTCATTGCATTTACATGATCACTATGAATATAGTGATACTCTCCTTTTCGTTATTTGAAATTTTGGTCACTTTACTATCAGCGACACTGTAATACTAACACAGAAAACAAAGAATGAAAACTAAGATTAAGAATAATTTTTTCTTGTTAAGTATGCGAAAAACAAAAATGATGAATTCACTTATTCACTTTTACCAAGTGAATTGTGTGTGGGTGATATTGTGCATTGCTTAGAATTCTATTAAAATCGTTGTTTCAAACACCAAGTACGATTTAAAAGCCAACTTGGTCTTTAATAGAAGTATATCATAACAGTTAGCATTTATCAATAGTTTCTTGAAAGGATTTTATAAATGTCAATTTTAATCATCGGAGAAAAGCCGAATGTCGGAAAAGCAATCAGTACCGTAGTCGGTGCTGATAAGGTCCAGAAAGGATATATCGAGGGTAACGGCTACATTGTATCGTGGTGTGTCGGTCATTTGGTGGGGCTGAAGTTCCCGAATGATTACGGTAACGGCTGGGACCAGAAGTGGAGCTTTTCGCAACTCCCTATGATTCCCGACAAGTGGCAGTTTACCGTGACTGATAAGACCAAAGGACAGTTCAATCTCCTGAAAAGCCTTATGAACAGAGCTGATGTATCAGAGATCATCTGTGCTACCGATGCTGACCGTGAGGGTGAATGTATTTTTCGCTATGTCTATAATATGGCTCGGTGCAATAAACCCGTCAAGCGTTTATGGGTTTCTTCTCTTGAAGAGTCTGCTATCCGCACGGCTCTTAACAATATGAAGCCTATGTCCGCTTATGACTGCCTGTACAATGCAGGCTTCGCCAGGGCGAGAGCTGACTGGCTTGTAGGAATGAACGGTTCAAGACTGTTTTCCGTTCGATACGGCAGTAAGCTCAATATCGGCAGAGTTCAGACTCCTACCCTCGCAATGATCGTTCAGCGTGATGCCGAGGTAGACGGCTTTGTGAAACAGAAATATTATACCGCTGACCTGAACTGCGGTGACTTCATTCTTTCTTCTGCGAGAATAGATGATGAAGCTGTCGCTGATACGCTTGTTTCTGCTTGTAACAGCAAATCGGTCGTTATTTCATCGGTCAAGTGTGAAGTCAAGACCGAAAAAGCACCGAAACTCTATGACCTGACTACGCTCCAAAGAGAAGCAAACAAGGCATTCGGCTATACTGCCCAGCAGACACTTGACTATACGCAGTCGCTCTATGAGGGCAAGCTCGTTACATATCCCCGTACCGACAGCCAGTACCTCAGCAATGATATGGCACAGACGGCTTTCGATGTGATCAGGCTCTGCGATAGTCGTTTCGGGTTTGGTATCTCCCATACTCCTGATATAAGCAAGATCATCAATAATGCTAAAGTATCAGGACATCACGCCATTATCCCCACAAGCAAAATTGCTTCAACAGATGCCGCCTCCATACCGGCAGGGGAGAGAAATATTCTCACTCTTATCGCCACGAAACTTATCTGTGCAACAGCTCCAGCACACAAGTATGAGGCTATAAGGCTGACAGCTCTATGCAATGGTACTGAGTTTACAGCTTCGGGGCGCACGATTCTTGATATGGGGTGGAAACGCTATATCAAACAGACCGATAAGGATAAGCCTGACGAAAAGGCTCTGCCTGCGGTATCTGAGGGACAGGCTTTTATAGTATCTGCAAGCAAGAGTGAACACTTCACAAGTCCGCCGAAATCCTACACGGAAGATACGCTGTTATCGGCTATGGAACGTGCAGGAAACGATGAATATGATGAAGAAGCCGAAAAGAAAGGCTTAGGCACTCCTGCAACAAGAGCTGCCACTATTGAAGCTCTTGTCAAAAACGGATATGTGGAGCGTGACGGCAAAAAGCTCCGTTCTACGGATAAAGGCAGAGAGCTTATAACTGTTGTTCCCGATGAGGTGAAGTCGGCAAGACTTACGGCTGAATGGGAGTCGAGATTACAGCAGATAGAACACGGCTGTCTGCCTGAATCGGTGTTCATGTCAGGTATTCAACAGTTTGTGGTTCAGATGTGTGAAATGTACAGCCTTGTCGATAAGTCCGTTTCTCTTTCTGACGGTACTCACGATCCTGGCGGCAAATGTCCGAAATGCGGTTCTGACGTTATCAAGGGAAAGTTCGGATATTACTGCAAAGGCAAATGTGGTATGAATATAGCAAAGGTGTACGGAGTTCAGCTCTCAGATACTCAGATTAAGGGGCTTTTGGAGGGCAAATCAACGTCCTATACCACTAAGGGCAGAAAGACTATCGTTCGCCCTGAGTTTGCAGAGAATCCCTATAACGGAAAGATGTATTACCAATGGAAAACGGAGAGTGATAAGAAATGAGTGATCCTAATTTTATAAGGATAGATGTTTCCGGTGGTTGGCTTGATCAGCTTATCAAGGAGATAGATAAAAACAGAGATTTTTCTATTTCCTGTGCAAATCAGGCAGACTTATCAGAGGAAGATCGCTATAACTACAAATGTATGGCAGAGCGTGATGCGCGTGTAAAAGCAAAAGTTTCTAAATACACCGACAGCCAGGGCTACGCAAGACTATACAGAAGTGAATATCAGGATATTTTTCATATCCTGCTTGAAAACTCAGTTGCAAGAAAATAATGACAATGAGGTGATTAACAATGACTAATAAACAGCTTGCGGAAGTCGCAAGAATCCTCGGAGTATCTGAGGACAGTATTTCCGCTATGGACGATGAGATCAAGAACAGTATGACAGAAGTTTTTGAAACTACCGCCGTCAAGAACGATGAGGACAAAAAGGCTGTCTTTGAAGCCCTTGATACCCTGTGGCAGAAAGGTTCGGTATATATCGGGCTTGATGAAGTCGCAAAGTCAACAGGCATCACTATTACTACGCTCCGCAGTCTTGACTATGAAACTCAGCAGTCTATCGTCTATGAGTATATGATGGACAGCTCACAGACTGCACGTTTCTATGATCTTGTGAATAAGTCTCTCGGAGTTTCCGAGCTTTCCTATGTTGCAAAGCTGATCGGTGTTCCTGTGCGTGAGCTGAGGATGCTCCCTCGCCGTGTTCAGGAAAATATCTGCGGTGCATACGCAATGGAGTATGAAAAGGACAGCACCAATGCAGAGCTTATCGACAATATCAGGGAGATGATCTCCACATGACAGATTTCCCATATATCAGCGGTGTCGATGTCGGCACTATAAGCAACAAGGAGTTTGCAAGATTTGAGACAACGAAAGCAAGCGACATTGTTATTGCCCTCGATAAAAGCGGTATTCCTTTTTCAGCTCGATTCGGTGACAGCGAGATAGTGCTTACCTATGACGGCAGATACAAAGAAGAAGTCGAAGAAATCATCGCAAAGGTTTCATCAGGAGACTATGAAGCTCTCCTGCGTGAAATCAGAGAGAAAAAGGACGATAACGGCTATCTGATACTTCTTTCTGAGGTGGCAGATGTGCTGAATACTCCTGTCGGTACGCTGAAAGCAAGACCTGTGGATTTGCAGGAAATGCTTTGCAAGACGTATGTTGACTTTTGGCTGTGCGACACCTATACGATACAGCGAGAGCTTGACCGTATTCTCACGGTAAACGTAAGAACCTTATCAGATATGCAGGAACATGAACGCAGGGACTATCAGGCAAACAATACTCCCGAAAAGCGTGAAAAGGTGGAACTTGACGATGCCGCTCATCAGATGAGCGTTATCAGAAATGCTGAGGATCATCGTATGAAGGCAGAACAAATGGCAAATGAAACCGCCAGAACCGCATACATCACAAGAGAAATGAGAAGAAAAAACGCTGAGGAGCTTCGCCGTAAACAGGCAGAAAGCAAGCGTATTCCCCAGCGTGATGAAAGAGAAAGGACTAAAAGACCATGAAGAAGTTTATTATCATTACCTCCGCTGCCGTAGCAGCAATCACAACCGCAGTTGTAGTTATCATCAAGCGTAGAAAGTGAGGTATAGCCTATGCCCGTACAGGATAATGAGGATACCCGCAAGACCTCCGAACCCGTTGCCGATGCTGAGGAGGAACTGAGAAAACAGCAGACAGCGAAACAGGAACATCAGCAGGACGAGACCAGCGTTCAGAAGTCGGGAAAACTTCTTCCTTTTCTGAACGCTAAGGCTGAACGTCATCAGAGCCGTATTGATACGATCGACGGCAAGATTGCAACCAATCAGGATAAGATAGCAAAGCATCAGGCGGCTATCGACAGGCTTTCCGATAAAGCAGACAGGCTTGAGGATAAGAACCGTATGCTTGAAGCAACACTCGGTAATATTCCTCTCGTCCGAAAGTTTATCGAAAGCAATGAACGAAAGATAGCGGATATTCGTGATAACAAGATTCCGAACCGAACTCAGAAACTCGTGAACTGTGAGGATAAGATTAGTCAGCTATCTGCAAAGCGTGACCGTATCGAACACAAATTTAACCGTGTCATAGCCCTTAATGATGCAATAAAGAGCTTTTCTATCGGCTTCAACAAGGAGCGTCGTGAAGCATTTGCCGATGCCATGAACAGGCTTGGCAAAGCAAACGAAGAATGCCTTACCGACAAAAGGGACGCACTTGTATCACAGAAGAATAATCTGATGGCTGAATATAACAGATCTGATACAAGTATGTCGGACAAGTTCAGTATTCAGAACAAGATAAATGCTCTGAGCAAGCGTATTACGCAGTTGGATATGAAGATAACCGAACTTACAAGGTCTTCACATTATTTCAGTGAACGCACTAACGATGAGCTTGATGCTGCCATGAAGCTGACAAGTGATAAGCTCGGTGAAATGGTCGATAACGGAACTGTTTCAACGCCTGAACTGTCGGAACAGACTATCACGGCCGCCCACAAGGTCGAAACGCTTGATAAGTCTCAGGTCGCATCACTTGCCGATCAGCTCGGTATTCAGCCACTTGCAAATGCAGAAATGCAGATGGAAGATGATTATAACATGATCGACGGTATCATCAACAACGGCTCAAAGACTGATAAAGACAATGCAAAGACAGAGCTTACCGATGCTATCAGAAATATGGAGAGCCTTGCGGATAATCCTTTTGTTTCAGATGAAGTTCGTGCTTCGGCTGCCGAGGAACTTGTAAAGATGAAGAAACAGCTTGAAATGCTCGATGTTTCTGATGAAGTCAAAGCCGATAACTGGCTGTCAGCTATGATTGAGAACGGTGATGCTGTCCTTACCGATGACGGCGGTTTCAGGATCAATTCTGCTTACTACAATGAACTGCCGAGAAATGAACGTCATTTTGAAACAATGACAGAAGCTCAGGCTGCTGAGGTCATGTCTGCCCTTACAATGGCAGGAGTTGCGTATTCTGCCGCCACTAAGGGCGAAGATAATGTTAGCTTAGTTGTATCAAAGAACGATGTTTCCGTTCTGAATGATGTGATGTATTCCGCTATCGGAAAAATCGCACATACTGAGGCTGTTAAGGAGAACGCTGAAAAAGGCGGCAAAAACGGCAGGTTTCAGACAGTGAATCCTGAATACTATGCTTCACTTTCATATAAACAGCGTTTCACACGTTTTGAACCGAGAAAAACTGCCCATAGCATTGCTACGGAGCTTGTTAAGCAAAAGATCCCGTATTCCGCAGTTGTCTGCAAGAATGGCGAGGTAGCACTTACTGTATCACAGGATAACTCCGAAGCATACAAGCAGATTGAAAGTGCTGTCAAGGGTGAAAGAGCCGTAGAGTTCGTAAATTCTGACTCTTCAAAGGTTCTCCCCGAACAGGAGCGTGTCAATCAGCAAACGGAAAAAGTGCAGACTCATAAGAAGTCTGCTGTTTCAAAGAAAGACGGCGGAAAGGCTTTTATATCCCGCAGTTTGATGCGAAAAGAAGCTCAGAGAGTGAAGCATCAAAAGAGTTCACCCGAAAAACCTCAGACAAGAAAGAGAGATAATCAGGGGTTAGAGTAAATGAAGATAACAGAAGAACAAAAAGAAAGGGCTAATTGCGTCAATCTTCCGCAGTTCCTTATGGCACACGGTTTTGATCTGAAGCGTGTCGGCAAGGAATACGTTTGGAAAGAACATGACAGCCTTCATATCAGGGATAACGGTCCGGGTGAACGTGGTCAGTGGTTCAGGTTCAGTGAACACAAAGGCGGCGATAATATCGGCTTTCTCCGTGAATACATGGGTATGAGCTTTGTTGATGCCGTTGAAGCACTCACGGGTGAACACATTGACCGCACCTATACCTCTTCCCATTCATACGAACATAAACCTCAGACAGTATCGGCAAGGGAGCTTTCCCTTGCCGAAGCTGATAATTGCAGGCGTGTGTTTGCGTATCTATGCAAGACCAGAGGGCTTGACTATGATATGCTTTCCGCACTTGTAAAACAGGGCGTTATCTCTCAGGAAGAAAAGACAGGCAATGTACTTTTCAAATACTATGACGATAAAGGAAAAGTCATCGGTGCTGAAAAGGTCGGCACTTCTACTGAGCATAAATTCAAGGGCATCATGACAGGTTCGGCAGGCGGTCACGGCTTTGAGGTTGTCCGCGGCACAGGAGAAAAGGCTTTTTTCTTTGAGAGTGCGATAGATATGCTCTCCTATCTGCAAATGCACGATAAGGAGCTGACAGATTGCAGGCTTGTTTCCATGATGGGCGTAAAGCCGAACATCGTGCTTGATACAATGCTCCGTCATAATATCCAGCCCGAAAATGTATTCCTTTGCTCCGATAATGATACCGCAGGCAATGATTTTGCCCGAAGGCTCATGGAGCAGTATCCCGATATGAAGCGTATCTCAACCCCCGATACATATAAAGACTGGAATGATATGCTTCGGGGCATACCAAAAGCTGTAGAACATGAGACTGATATAAAGGAGGCAGACAACAAGAATATGCTGTATTACGGCAACGAAATGTGGAACAAGGCAACAGAAAACAGAGATAAAAGCCTTGTCACCGTAAGTATCAACGATTACCCTAAGCTGCAGGAACAGCTTGAAAATGCAGGCATCAACTATTACGGCTATGCCCGTGATAATTCCGTCGTTATGGCGATCAATGATAAGGATATAGAATGGTTTAAGCGTATTGCAGACACTCCCGATCTTGAACCATATAAATCGGGAAAGCCTTATTCTCCACCTGAAAAGAATATCATCGGTAATGCCGAGTACAGATATATCCCGAACAAGGAGTATCTGTCCGCTGACCGTGACCTTATTCTCAAAATGGCTGAGATCATGGATAAGCAAGGCATTCAGTTTTCGGGCAGACTTTATCCGTCCGGCAAAGGTACGCTTACAGTTTCTCACGCTGACCTTTATACCGTCCGCAATATCAGGGACTCTGTTGTAAATATGCGTAAGCAGTTCGCAAGCCCCGAACACGGCGAGCCAGTGGGCAATCGTGAGTATCGTGCAAACCGTGATACCCATTATTATATGTCAAAGCTCACTCCTGAGCAGTTCAAGGAAGTCAAGCCTTTCCTTGAAACAAGTGTGAATTATCATGCTGTTGCCCGTGACGGTAAGGTTGCTTTTGCAGTCGATAAGGAAAACGCTCCTGCTTTTCACAGAGCATTGGAGAACGCTGTCCGTGAAACAAATATGCTCCGCAGTATGGCTGACCTCGGTCTGACAATGGAGCAGAATGTGGCTCTTTCTCCTGTTGTTCATCGCCTTGCGGTTGAAGATATGAAACTTAACCTTGCTGATTTCTTCGACAAGCGTTATGACGATGCTCAGTTCGGTGAGATGCTATCCCTTGTCAACGCATATATCGCTCAGGCTCCGGCTGAACGATACGGCGAAAACAGTAAGCTCACCGATATGCTTGAAGCAAAGAGCAATTTCGACCGCAGTATCGAGCTTTCAGACTTCTTTTCTCTGCACGATTTCTCTGATGAACAGCGAGCTGCGATAACAGCTATGTTTGTCGGTGACGTTACAAGAGGACAGATCGACAGCATTGACGAGACTTTCACGGCTGAGGATATTCAGGCATACGATGAAATTCTGCATAATGCTTTGCAGGAATCCGATGTTGCCGACTTCCTGACTGCCCATAAGCAGGCTGTTATCGACAGAGAGAACGCAAACAGAGTTCCTACTGAGGAAGAAGTGCTGTTCCCGAAGGCTGACCTTGCAAAATTCATTGCAGAGCGCACTCCGTCCTCCGATGAATGGGAGGATATGGCGTATCCGCTGTTTGAACGTGGGTATCTTGATAATCACAAGCCTAATGACAGGGCCGCTTTCGGTTATCACATGAGTGAACCTGAGTTCTATGACCTCGCCCAGCGTTATCATCAGGGTGATGATATTCGCCGTGATCTCGCTCTCGGTCTTTTAGAGGACGGCAATTCATCTGATATTGAATTCGTCTTTGAACAGGGCGTAATGTCTGACCGTACCTATTATTATGCTGAAAACCTCCGTCACTCCCTGCATTTGGAGAGGACTGAGGACGGATATAACTGCTCATTCGGCGGTATGGAGCGTTTTGTTTCTTTTGAGGAGATCGGACAGGCTTTCATTGACCGTATCCATGAGGAATTTGACGATCTTGCATTTTGGTGGGTGCGTGATGATTTATATGAAGCTATTCCCGATATTACCGATGAAAAGATAACTGACCTTATTACCGCTTTTGACGGCGCAGCTATGCACGGTTGGGAAAACGGCGATAATCAGCCGAAACTTAATCGTATCAAGAAGGCTCTCCATGACATTCTCGGTGATGAAGTGCAGACCGAACAGGTATTTGCAATCATCGCAAAGGAAAAGTATCATGTGAGCTTTGAAGCTGAACAGCCCGAAAAACAGCCTGACAACCTGATATTCCATTTTGGTAAGGGTGACGGTGATAAATGGGTAAGCGAAAGTGACATCGTTCACGATTTCGCCCAGGCTCACCCCGATTGCAGTTTTGCTCTCGGTAATGCTGTTATGGAGTATCTTGATGATAAACAGCACTCTGAGCGTAACATCGAGGAGCTTCATGCAGGTTGGTATAAAAAGACCGATTTCAGCATAACTGCGGTTATTGACGGCGAGGAGTTCAACTATGACGGTCGCTTTGATATTGGTGACGGCAAAGGAACGGGCGGAGGTTCGCTGATTGACCATATCCGCACCTATAACGAGGGTATTCTCGGATATACGCAGTACCCATTCAATCAGCCGGAATATAAGGAAAGAGCGCAGAGAATGCTTGACATTTTCATTCCTTTCCTTGAAGCACATTCTGAGCTGACTGCGGAAGAACAGCGTATCTTTGAGGATTTCAAGGAACAGAACCCTATCCGCACTCTTGATGATACAGAAAAGACTCCGGCTAAGTATCATATCTATCAGCTTCCTGACGGGGATAAGTATCACGGTATCCGCTTTGAGAGTATGGAACAGCTCAAGCGTGACGGTGTACAGCTAAATCTTGAAGATTATCAGCTTGTATATGAAGATACAGTTGATGATTTCAAGGGAAATGATACGCTTGAATCCCTGTTCACTAAGTTCAATATTGATCACCCCGAAGATTTCAGCGGTCACTCCCTCTCCGTTTCTGATGTTATCGTCATTTCCATTGACGGAAAGGATACAGCGTATTTCTGTGACAGCTATGGTTTTGTGGAAATGCCTGAGTTTTTTCTTGAAAAAGAGCTTGTTCAGGAGAAGTCTGAAACCGCAAAGGTGTCCGATCTTGCTGTCGGTGACGTTATCATGTATGACGGCGCTCGCCGTGAAGTCGAGAAGATCAGCGACAAGAGTATTTCCCTGAAAGACCTTGATGCTCCCGATTATGGCGGTATTCTTCTCAGCACTTCCGATGTACTTGCCTATGACGGCTGGCAGCAGGATATGGAGGAAAAGGGCTTTGAAATTCTTTCAAAAGCCAGCCAGACAGCAGAAATAGAAAATCAAGAAAAAGTAGAAATGTCTCCGCTTGAAAAAGCCAAGAACCTTATCAATGATTTCTGTGTTGGCGAATATAATGACGAAGCCGATTTCTCCGATCTTCATAATATTGGACTTGCCTATACTACCCTCACCGATGATGAACTTCCTGTTCAGGTTTCGGCTGACCTTGTGGATTACAGGATCACTCACGAATTTGACGGCGAGGTATTCGATACAGAGCAGTATGACAGCATTGAAGATATGATTGAGAACGGTCTGACAGGACTGGATTTCTCTGACCTTGTTTCCGTTCCTGATGAAGTAATTGACCGTCATACTGCAAAGGAAGAACAGCCTGTCACACTTATGAGCGATGCTTCTGAGGTTGAGGATATTCCTTCTCCTGCCGATGATGTTCAGGCAATCACTCTGAAATACAAAGGCGATGCTGAAAGTCTCGCTGAAATCAAGGACAAGGCACTTTCCCTCGGAGCTACTGTACTTATTGATAATGCCGAGGGTGTTATCACAGTTGATACCTATGATAATCACAAGTCAGAGCTTGATAGCCTTGCCTATACGCTTGGGCTTCTGACCATTACCGAATACACATCTGCTATTGATAAGCCGTTATTTACCGATGATGATGTTATTGCAGACATTCAGCGTGACGAAAACGCTGACGTTCCGTTTTGGGAGATGCCAGAAGTTCATGGCGAACAGCTCACGTTGTTCGGTGATCCTGAGCCTATACAGCAGAGGAAAACTAAAAAGCCAAAGTCCGAATTTGCACCAGGTCCGATTGTAGACGGTGTGCAAGTTTATGTTGCCCTTGCAGCGGAAATAGAACGCGGCACAGGTTTTGTTCACGGAAAGTTCCGGGTACAGGATTTTTATGAAAAAAGTCGTTCTCAGCCAAATCACCCTACAACACAGGAACTGGCTGATTTTCTGAAAAAAGAATATGGTACTGGTGGGCACAGCGGTGAAGGTAACATTTCTCTTGTGGACTATAACAGCAAAGGAATAACTTTCACTTTTGAAAATGGAGAAAAGTTTCGTCATAGCTGGTACAATGTTGCTGCTATGGTTGAACAGCATCTCAGAGATAACGCCTATCTTTCTATAAATGAAAAAGAAATGTGGCAGGAAATAAAAGCAGAAAGAGCCGCAGAGGAAAACCCTGAGCCGTACAAGATAGAGATCGGTGACCGATTTCGCCACAAGGCTACTGGCGTGGTTTCGGAAGTTATTTCGCTGACAGGTGCATTACCGTATTATGAAAACGAATGTACCGTAAAGAGATTAAGCGGAGCTTTTGAGATCACTGAAAATCTCAGTAATGATTATCTGCTCAACAGCGGACTGTTTGAATACATCGGAAAGGCTGAACCCGAAAAGGAACAGCCTGCACCTGAAAAACCTGATATTACAGAAGAAACTAAGGTGTCAGGCAAAACAAAGACAGAGTCAGGAGAAATTAAGACATCTGATACGCTGCCTGTTGTAAAGAACCTCTCTCAGCTCAGAAAAACCATCAAACCAGGTATGATGTTTGAGATAACCGATCATCTCCGTCCTGAATGTATCGGAGAACGCCGTATTGTTACGGGTGTCAACTCCGTTGATTTCACTTCCAGAACGCTTGATGAAAACGGTGAACCTACTGGCAAAGATCGTCACATGGATTTCGATAAGGCGAAGAACTGGAGCTTTGACGGAGCTGAGATGACATCACGGCTCGATAACGGTGATATGCTCATGAGTTTTCACTTCATTGACAGCTTGGAGCGTGAACAGCACGAAGCCGAAGTTCAGGCGGATATTGCAGAACCTTCTGTCTCAACAGCGAATGCTTCTCCTATGGAAAAAGCCCCTGCGGTTGAAACCGACAAGGGCGATCATTTCACTATTACTGATGATAACCTCGGTGACGGCGGAGCAAAGACAAAGTTTAGAGCAAATGTTGAGGCTATAAGAACATTGAAAGCTGTTGAAGCTGAAAAGCGTCCTGCAACGGCTGAGGAAAAAGAAACCTTGTCGAAATACGTCGGCTGGGGTGCTTTATCTAAGGCTTTTGTCAGCCAGCCACAAAGTAACCCCATATGTTACTCGTCGGACTTACCCGTATAGCCCTTATCAATAAACTTGTAATAGATGTGAATATCACGCTCCTGCTTGCCCCTCTCGAACTCGTCAACCGTAACGGAGTCGATCAATTCAAGGCACATCTGCCTGGTGAGATATTCCGCATTCCTGAACCGCTTTAAGCGTGAGATGTACTCGTCCACATCATGTTCGTCCTGTTTTTGAGCGAGCTGTCTTGTTTCGATCTCCTGCACCTCAGCCGTGAGAGCGTTCTGCTCCGCTTCATATTTGCTCAGGAGCTTTGTACACATACTCGCTGAGATCTCACCCGACACCTTATCCTCATACACCGACTGCATCAAGCCGTCAAGCTCTGCAATGCGCTCCTTTGCCTTGCGGAGCTTTTCTTTGTCCGAGGAGATCTGCTGGCTCTCTTGTTTCTGTTTTCTTGCAAGGAACAGCTTTCTCGCTTTTGCTTCATCTTCTTCAACGAGCTGCATCATTGAGCGAATATCATCAAGAATGATCTGCTCAATAGTACGCTGGCTGATATAATGCGTGGGGCAGACTTCCTTACCATACTGCGAATAAGTGTTGCAGTTGTAAGAGCCGACAATGATCTGATGCGGATTACCTGTTGTGACACCTCTCATCTTCTGATTGCGAGAGAACTTCATTCGGAAACCGCAGTCAGCACAGTACATCAATGCGCACAACGGTTTGGTATCGCCCGTTTTCGTGCGTCTGCCGATAGAATGTTCCTCGTCGATCTCCCTGCATCTGTCCCATTCTTCCTGCGTGATGATCGCTTCATGTGTGTTCGGAACGATCACCCACTCAGATTCATCCTTCTTGATGAGCTTGTGGTTCTTATGAGATACGGTAGTCGTTTTAAGCTGTACCAAGTTTCCGAGATACATGGGATTGTGCAGCATCTCATTAACAACAGGTCTGTTCCAGAGTTTCCGGCAGTTCAGCGGATTCTCCTTGCCCTGTCGCTGATAATAATACTCTGAGGGACAGAGGATACCTTCTTCATTCAGACGGTCAGCGATCTTTCTCTGGCTGAGTCCCTGCAAACGCAGCTCAAAAATGTGTTTCACCACAGGTGCGGTTTCGGGATTGATGACAGGCAGATGATTCGGATCATCGCCCATATCGTAACCGTAAGGGACACGACCGCCGAGATACTTGCCAGCCTTTGCACTCGCTTCAAATACAGCCTTGATCTTCTTGCTTGTGGAACTGCTGTGCCACTCATTGAACAGATTGATGATCGGCATCATGTCGAGAGCCGCACTGCTGCGGTCAGCGGTATCCACATTATCGTTCAGAGCAATGAAGCGAATATTGTTCATCGGAAAAATGTAGTCGATGTAGCGGCCCACTTCGATATAATTACGACCGAAGCGGCTGAGGTCTTTTACCACCACGATATTGATCTTTCCGAGCTGTGCGTCTGCAAGCAATCGCTGTATGCCCGGTCTGTCAAAATCAGTACCACTATAACCATCGTCCACATACTCAGAAACAAGATTCCAACCTTTGTCATGCACAAATTTGGTCAGGATCATTTTCTGATTTTCGATAGAGAGCGACTCGCCCTCAAGCATATCTTCCTTTGAAAGGCGAAGATAAATACCTACATTGTTTTCGGTCTGCTTTGCCATAAATAAACTCCTTTCCGTGCAAGCAGAACCAAATTCGATATATCTATTATAGCGCGATATACCGAATTTGGCAATACCTTTCTGCAATCTTTTAAGCCGTTTCCGATTCGTTCAAAGCGGCATCCACGGCGAGTCTATTCATGACTTCATCGAGGTCTTTCTCCCCGACGAAATGACTATGCACGATGTAACGGCAGCCGTCAATGACTTGCACCGTTGTTCGTGTCGGGCAGTCTTTATACTGCTCCTGTTTCGTTCTCACATTGACTGCCTTCTTTCTCTCTACGGCAGTGCTGTTGTTATTCGTATAACACTATCCTTTCCGACAGCTCGTTCCATTTTCAAACTTCCCGCTGTCTTTGTCCTTAAAAATCTTCCCGAATGGTTACGGGGAAACGCTTACTTCATTGTAAGCCCATCATTCATTATCATAGAACGACATCTGGTCCTCATCGGCATCATCGCCGGAGCGTTTGCCGTTCTCTGAGCTTTTCTTGTCGCAGAGATCAAACAGATCGTTCTCCGACACACCGCTTGCCCTGAGCATCTCAGCCTGGTCATGTTCACGCATGATGATGTCAAGCAGATCCTGCGTACCGCAGTTGTAGCGTTCGCAGAGAGCGTTGTAGCTCAGCATACGATTATCCTCCAAGAGCTTCTTACGCTTTTCAGTATCACGCTTGATGTTCTTTTCAAGCTGAGCGATCTTCCGGTTGTTCTCCTCGATCTTTTCAAGATAGATAGCCATACGATTTTCACCTCTCTTTCTCTCTCGGAAAATTGTAACAGCATCTCTATGTAGGAGCCGAAGCTCCATTCCTCCTAAGTTCTACACTAATTGTACTGGATATTTTCAAAAAAAGCTATTCGCATACCAGACAAACTTTTCTCAACACAGCCCGAAAACGAAGCAGTCCAATTTTCAAAGATTGACAGTTATGGGGGTGTTACGATACCTTGAGTGCATAGAAACCCCCAACTGTCATTTTGACGAATACCCGAAATCCGATTCATTGACTTTTCAGGATTTTTCCAGTATAGTTATCATAAGGACGGCGGCGGAGCGATCAGACACAGAGAAATATAGTCGCTGACGCTCCAATTCCTCACACGAAAGTGAGGAAACCACCTGAGCCGACAGGCTCAAATGCAAAATAGCCCCACAGGGGCTAACACAAATCGCAAGCTCGGCATAGCTGCACTACAAATCACAGATTTGAGTACACCAATGCACCGCTTGGCAGAGGGCTGCCGCCCCTACAACCCCGCAATTAGAAATAGAAAGGAAAACAGAAAACATGAGCAACAAAACCAAGCGATCACACAGTATTCAGGTCAGGCTCAGTGACGAGGAATACGAAGCGTTCAACCGCAAGTTTACGGCAAGCGGTATGAAGTCTCGGAGCGATTTCTTCCGCCACATGATCTTCAAAGGCTACATCGTGAAGTTCAACGATGACGAGCTGAAAGAGCTGCTGAAACTTGCGAGGAGCATATCCAACAACTTCAATCAGGTGGCGGTCAGAGCCAACAGCGGCGGAAAGGTCTACCCCGAAGATATTTCTGCTTTGAGGGAGGGGGTGGAGAAGCTCTGGCAACCACTAAGATATTTTCAGTCTCAGTTGATGAGCTTGCATCACTGAAATACATAGCCAATCCCGAAAAGACGGATAACGGCAGACTGATTTTCACGCAAGGGTGCAGCGCTGATCCCGAACAAGCTCACCGTGACTATGAAGAAATACGTGCGAACGGAACAGGCAGAAGCACCGTCCTCGCCCAGCACTTCATCGTCAGCTTCAAACCCGGTGAGATCACTCCCGAACGAGCCTTACAGCTCGGTCAGGAGATATGCGAGCAGTTCCTTAAAGGCGAGTATCAGTATTTCATGGCTTGCCATATCGACAAGGAACATACGCACCTTCATGTGGTTTTTAATAATACTAACTGCATCGACGGCAGGACTTTTGAAACCCATGAGAACCGCAGGACTACAAAGCAGGACAGGTCATTTCAGAAGCTCATGAACATCACCGATGAGGTATGTAAGCGGCACCATCTTTTTGTTATCGAGCGTCCTGAAATGGGCAAAGGTAAGTCTCATTGGGAGTGGGATATGACACGACAGGGGCTATCGTGGAAAGCAAAGCTGAAATATGCGATAGATCAGGTTATCAAGGTCAGCGAAAACTTTGAGGACTTCCTTGCCAAATGCGCCGATTTCGGAGTGCTTGTCGAGTATGATCCCGACCATAAGATCGACCTGAAATTTATGCTTGCGGAGCAGAAGGAACGCAATCCGAGAGCAAGGTTCACCCGTGCAAGAACATTGGGCTGGTTTTATGAGACTGAGCAGATCAAGAAGCGTATTGCTCAGTATATCGGTGGAATGATGTATGTGCCGAGAATAAAAGTCAAGGTCATCACACCTAAAGCAGAGGAAAACAAGTTTATCCGTGATGCTATCGACCGTGAGAATATGAAGCTCACAAGCAAGGCGATAAACATTCTTACCAAGTATGGTGTGACCGCTGATGAAGCTAAAATTGCCGCAGTTTCCGCATTCAGTGAAAGGGTAAAACTTGTACAGGAGCTCAACACCCTTGCTAAAGAGATCAGGGAGTGTGAGGAGAAAGTAGAGCTGATCAAAAAACTTCGTGAAGTCAGACCATACCATGAGGAATTCAAGGCACTTGAAGGTCGGAAAAAGGAAAAATATAAAAAAGATCACAGCGGTTCCCTTCAGGAATACTATGATCTTACACAAGAAATATTGAAATGGTATCCGAACGGGCATACCCCAACCGCTGAGAATCTCGAAAAGAAAATCGAAGTCCTTACCGCCCAGCGTTCACAGAAAAATGCTGAATACAAGGCTGCCGATCAGAAAGCGAGAGAGCTGTCCGAAGCATCAAGAGAGATAGAAGAATTCCTGCGTCAGGAGCAGCGCCGTGATCAGCAAAAGAAAAGAAATCGGAATGACCTTGAATAATACAGCGCATTGCACCGGGGATTTTTGCGATATTGCTGCGCCTTGCACAAGAATGATTACAATTATCCCGATATGCTGGACTACGGAAATGGTGCGGAGTATAATATAGCTACAATACATTTTCGGAGGTGCTTTTATGTTGAAAATTCCTGAGTTGGCGATGCCGAGAACACGCAAGGTCACGACTGTCTGCAACGGCAAGCATGAGGTCTGGACGGACTACGAACAGGCAAAGGCATATTTCCTTGAACTCATGATGACCACAGAGGGCGAGGAGCGTGACCGAGCAGAGTGCGTATATATTCAGCTCACACATGGACTGTCGGAGTGTTCAGACGAGGACGAATAATCAGCATAGAGGCTTTGCAGAATTGCAGAGCCTTTTGCTTTGCCTCAGACGAACGAAAATGTCCTTCAGAGTCGTCCGTGATGATTGCGGATAAACCTATCACCTGAAAACAAACAAGGCACGGAGAGCGTTCTCCGTGCCTGTTGCCTGTGTATTCAGTTGTTTAGAGTACTGAAATCAGCCGTTTCAGCCATTAGTTAAATGCCTGAAAACCGCCGTTGTAGTTTTGCACATCTTCGTAAGGCACATCCTCAGTATGCGGTCTGTATACTACGCCATCTGAGTATGCAGGATTTGTCATTGCAATTATTGTACCGTCAGCTTTAATTACAAGAAGAACGTAAACATTTTCGGTCGTTGTATAAACGCTATCGGCAGGATTTATAGGATAACCATAAGCGTCGCTATAAACGCCTTCAAATTCGCTGACTTTTCCAATATACTGATCTCTTGTGTATGCTGTGGCATTTACCTGATCATTAACACAAAATGTGAGACCATTCCATTCCAATTTACAGAAGTATATAACTGGCGAATGATTATCTTCAGAAGGATTGCCAGTTTCAGTGGGAACGCTCTGTGTGGCAGGTTCTGTTTGCTGAACAGGCGGAGTAGTCTGCTGAACAGGAGCTTCGGTCTGCACCGCAGGGGAATCTGTTGCTCTCTGTGACTCATTGTTAGTGTTTTCATTATTATCCGATACAGGCGAACTCTTGTCATCAGCCACAGGAGTATTTGCTTCAACAGAAGCATTATCTGCTCCGCTGCCATCGACTACATTCTTGCCGTTCTCAGTTACACGAGGAATAGTGGTATCCGCAGTTGCTGTCTGCCGATCTGTTGCAGATACTGAAGTTGTGGGTTCACCGTTTCTATCGGCATTATTGTTGTTTGCAGAATGCTTGTCAGCCGATGTATCGTTGTCCACAGATAGTATCACATCAGATGCTGTTGATTCTACAGTGCTGGCGATAAGCTGATCGTTATGGGGAGTCAATGCTCCGCCCTTCCACAAACCAACGCCGACAACTGCTGCCGCACATACAGGTGTAACCGAGGCAGCGACCTTAGTCATCTTGGCACGCTTCATTTTTCTTTCGTTTTCGTACTCATCAATCCGATGTAGTACATCCTTAGCCATGTCTTCATAATTTTTCATAATCAAAGCCCTCCATTTCAAGTTGTGATTTCAGTGATTTGCGCGCTCGATATAGAAGGGACTCTACACTACGGACGCTTTTCTTCATAATCTTTGCAGTTTCTTTATTGCTTAATTCTTCAAAATATATCAGCCATAATACCTGTTGATATTCAGGTGCAAGTTTTCTCATAGCCTTGTGAACTGTGATTTTTTGCTCCTTTTTGATATACTCTGCTTCAACCGCATCTTCATCGCTGATAAGATCAGCATTATCGTCAATAGAAACTTCAATATGTTTTGAATGTTTCCGAAGATAGTCTATCGCAACATTTCTGCCAATGGTATAAAGCCAAGTTTTGAACGAGCCTTTTCCTTTATCTTTCGGTTTTTTCGTACCGATCAGAACGAAGGTATCCTCTGCAAGTTCTTCCGCTGTCTGAACATTCCCGACAATGCTTGTCAGGTATAAGATCAAACCGTCTTTATAGTCCCTTATGATCTCGACGAGCGCATTTTGGTCACCATTGTCACGGAAACGGCGGTAGCTACTTGCACCGTTGTCCATTGACAAGCTCCTTTCTGAAAGCCTTTTCATGTGCTTTCACTTATTACACGAAGAAAATGGGGGGAAC
Organism: Ruminococcus flavefaciens 007c; assembly: GCF_000571935.1. Classification (GTDB taxonomy): domain Bacteria; phylum Bacillota; class Clostridia; order Oscillospirales; family Ruminococcaceae; genus Ruminococcus; species Ruminococcus flavefaciens_F. Next base: position 27,197 of record NZ_ATAX01000022.1, read on the forward strand.
TACGCGCGAGATTTTGAAAAAATACGAAGTTTGTGCAATGTGCTGTGATTGCTATTATAATTTTATCACTTTTGAATAATACTGTCAAGGTGAAATGGCTCTCATGAGGAACGGTAAAGCCTCTCAGAGCCGTCCCAGCCTTCGGAGCGGAAAACTAACCGCCTGAAAAGAAAAGCCCTGAGAAGTGCTTGTGTGATGGTTATTTGGATAATTTGTCGTATAAAAATGCGACCTCTAAGAATCGTTCTCAGAGGTCGCTGTGAATATCATTGTTGCTGACACCTACTATACAGGTACAGCATCATCTGATTTGTCCCACTATATTTGTTATTATTGGTTGTTTCTTTGACTTGATGTATATCATTAACAGATAATTAGCCAAAGATAGACTGATATCTTAATTGAGCATCTTCTGCGCCTGCCCCGATTGCAACACCTTTTTCACCTACATAGTATCCAATTATCATACTCATTCCAGAGATATTACTTGATGGGTTATATGGGTTCTCTTCATCATATTCCCACTGGAAATAGAATACGATACTTCCTGAATCGCCTATTTCAAAGTTTGAAAAGTCGATTTCCGCTGTTTCGTGATGATATGCTTCGTAGTCGGCAACTTTATCACTGATATCAAGTGAGCCCAATTCTTCTTCTGAATAAATCTTCTTATATTCAGAAGCCTCGCCGTTTATAATCAGTTTTTCGTTCTCGACCTTTTTATAAGTGCCTGCATCACAAGCGTAAATTCCATATTCGGCATGACCGAGGGTATCATAAGTCGGATAACCCCCGTGTTCCTGCTGATAGGAATACATATCACCCATTGCTACATCAATCTTAAATGTTTCATCAAGATCACAAGAAGGTTTGCATTGAACTGCGATTCTCTGTGTCGGCAAAGGCTTGCTGTAGTTTTCATCGTAATATCCGAACTGTATTTTCTCATCTTCATTATCTTCATCAGATAATGAACCAAAGATAGCCCGATATCTTAATTTTGCGTCTTCTGCACCCGCACCGATAACAACACCTTTTTCGCCAACATAGTATCCCACTATCTTGCTCATTCCGGAGATTTTGCTTGACGGGTTATACGGGTTTTCTTCATCATATACCCAATGGAAATAGAATACAATGCTTCCTGAATCACCAATGCTAAAGTTTGAAAAGTCGATTTCAGCAGTTTCGTGATGATATGAATCATAATCGTCAAATTTACCGCTGATATCAAGAGATTCCATCTCTTCTTTGGTATATATCTTCTTGTATTCGCTGTTTTCTCCGTTGATTGTCAGCTTTTCATTCTCAATCTTATTATAGTTACCGACCTCGCAGGCATAAGCTCCATATTCAGCGTGTCCGAGCGTATCATAAGTGGGATAACCACCAAATTCCTGATGATAAGAATATGTATCACCGATTGCTACATCTACCTTTAGTGTGTCACCAAGATCACAGTATGACTTGCATTTTAATGCAAGTCTCTGAGTCGGCAAAGGCTTGCCAGAGTTTTCATCGTTATATCCAAATTGCAATTCTTCACCTTCACTGCCTTCGTCAGGTAATGAACCAAAGAGCGACTGGTATCTAATTTTAGCATCTTCTGCACCCGCACCGATAACAACACCTTTTTCGCCGACATAGTATCCAACTATCTTGCTCATTCCGGATATATTGCTTGATGGGTTATACGGATTTTCTTCATCATATACCCAATGGAAATAAAATACGATACTTCCGGAATCGCCTGTTTTGAAGTTTGAAAAGTCGATTTCAGCAGTTTCGTGATGATATGAACCGTAGTCATCATATTTACCGCTAATATCGAGAGATTCCATCTCTTCTTTGGAATAAACCTTCTTGTATTCGCTGCTTTCTCCGTTGATTGTCAACTTTTCATTCTCGATCTTGCTATAGTTACCGTCATCGCAGGCATAAGCTCCATATTCAGCGTGACCTGGAGTATCATAAGTCGGATAGCCTCCATGTTCTTGCTGATAGGAAAACATATCGCCCATTGCCACATCTATCTTGAGTGTTTCGTCAAGCTCGCAGAAGGACTTGCATTTTAAAGCAAGTCTCTGAGTTGGTAACTCCTTGCTATAATTTGGATCGTAATATCCGAAAAGCAACTCATAAATCTCAGGATCATCAATAGGATCAATATCCAGTTTCTCAATTAAAGCTCTCTTCATAAGGCAGAGATCAAAAACATTAATCCTATTATCCCAGTAGAAATCAGCAGCTCTCCAGTTAGTAAGTTCCGCATCAGGAACTGCTAAAAGCCACTTCTGCAATAACACAACATCAGCAACATTGAAAGAGCCATCATCGTTTACATCGCCCATGAACAATGTAGTAACAGACGAAGAGTTTTCATCCTTTGAATCTGCTGCCACAGTTGTTGCTGCACAACTTAAATAGCTTGTTGCACAAAACAGTGTTGCAGCGAGCATAGCCATAATTTTCTTTTTCATAAAATCACCTCGTTTTTATTGATAAAACTATCTGCTTACAAATATATGACTTTCAGCTCCTTTCTGTCATGACATCGTTACAGCTTGATAATTCTCTATCGCATCTTCGATGCTGAGATTGCTGATTGATGTACCTTTTTCACCTACATAATAATACATATACTGTTCTGAACCCATATACGACGGCTGAAGGGGATCCTCCGAGTATACGGCTAAAAAAACAAATGCGATACAGCCTGACTCTCCGACTTCATAATTGGAAAAGTCTATTATTGCTGTCTCTTGATGATAGAGATCATAGTTCTTTTCATCTCCGTTAATGTCAAACATTGTAGCTTCATCACTTAGGTATTTTTGTTTATACCCTTTAGACTGTTCGTTTGCAATAAACTTTTCATCCTCTATATCCTTGTGATTCTGTGGATTACAAGCATAAATCCTATACTCATAATCAGGAGCGGTATCATAAAAGATTGGTTGGAGGCTTTCGTCTGCCATAGCAACCTCAACTGTGAGTGTTTCACTAAGCTCACAGAAAGACATACATTTCATTATAATTTTCTGCGAAACTGATTCCTTATGGTGTCCACCAATATCACTGCCATCATCATATCCGAATTTTATCTCTTTGATATTGGCAATGACCGTTGTTGTGGGTGTTTCCTCAGTTGTAACAACAGGCAGTTCAGTTACAGGCTGCGTATATGTAACTGACGGAGTAGTCGCAGGAGCTTGTGTTTCGGTCTGCTTTACAACCTGTTCAGTTGTAGGTGTTTCAGTAGCATCTGTAACCACTGTTGTCACAGTTTGCGTTTGTTCGCTTGCTGTAGTGGTCATACGATCGGTCTGCGAGTTAGTGGTAGCCGCAGTTGTAGATGCTGGCTCAGACGGAGTCACTGAGCTGACGGTCGTGTTAGCAGCTGTTGACGTAGTAGTATCAGGCGTTTCGATTGTGGGTTCTTCAATTATATTTGGCTGTACGGGGATATGTGGGAGATTCTTGAAATGATCCCAATACCCAACACCCAAAGCAATAGTCAGGCAGAAACAAGCTAAAACAGGAACTGTACGCCTAATCGTGCGGATACGCTTCTTTTTCTTTTCCAGATACTCGTCATATTTGGAGAGGACACTTTGATACATTTCGTCATAATTCTTCATATTCAAAGCCCCTCCTTTCCAGCTCGTCTTTTAATGCTTTCTTGGAGTTAAACAACAAATCTTTTATCTGCCTTTCACTTTTATTCATAATTAAGGCTGCTTCTTCTTTGTTAAAACCTTCAAAATAAATCAGATATAGGATTTGTCGATATTCCAGTTTCAAACTATGTAAAGCCTGATGAACCAAACGCTTTTGTTCGCTTTTTATATAGTCTATTTCAACATTTTGCTCATCAGCAAGATACTCTTGCGATTCCAACGGAACGACACTGAGTTTTGTTAGCTTTCGGAGGTGTTTTGCGGTTATATTACGTCCGATCGCATACAGCCACGTTTTGAACGAGCTTTTGCCTGAAAACTTCGGGCGCTTTATCATCAACTCTACAAATGTACTTTCCGCCATATCTTCTGCTGTATGGATATTCTGGACATAACTGTTCAGATACAGTATCAAACCTGTCTGGTAGGTACAGATGATCTCATACAGCCCCTCATTGTCGCCCGCAAGGAAACGGCGGTAGCTACTTTCACCGTTATCCATGTGGGGAATCCTCCTCTCAAGGGTATTATCTTACCCTTTCATTTATTAGTACCATTTTCCCCGAAAATGGCGAAGTAAAATTTGAAAAAAATCTGCAATTTCGTCAAGTTTGTAAGGTCTGCACAAATATTATATCATAAAGTTAGCTGAATTGCAATATAGAAAAAGCAGGGTGGGCTTATCATTAGCTCACTCTGCTTTTTGCTTAGCTTCTATTATCGAATTTAGCTCTGCTTGCTGTTGGGGTTACTTAATGGATATTTGACATTCGACAAGAATGATGAAAAGTGGGCCGCTGAATATAAGGAGCTTTCTGAGCTGCTTACTCCCGAAGAATACCGTCAGGCAAGAGCTTCGGTCAACGATGCTTTCTACACCTCTCCTACGGTTATCGACGGTATTTATGAAGCTCTCGGCAACTTCGGCTTTGACGGAGGTAATGTTCTTGAACCTGCAATGGGTATCGGAAACTTTTTCGGACGTATGCCCGAAGATATGCAGAAAAAATCTCATCTCTACGGTGTAGAGATTGACAGCCTTTCGGGACGTATCGCTCAGGCTCTCTACCCCGATGCAGAAGTATCTATCAGGGGCTTTGAGCAGAACACCTATCAGAACGGCTGTTTTGATGTAGCCGTCGGTAATGTTCCGTTCGGTGAACTTGGCTTCGTGGACTCTGTTCACGGTACTACAAAACTGCACGATTATTTCTTTGCTGAGACTCTTGATAAGGTCAAGGACGGCGGTATTGTCGCTTTTGTTACCTCGGCAGGAACACTTGACAAGCGTGATGAAGCTACAAGGCAGATGTTAGCGGATAAGGCTGATTTCATCGGTGCTATTCGTCTGCCGGGCGGAAAGAACGGTGCTTTCAAGGATAATGCAGGTACGGAAGTGACCACGGATATTATCTTCCTGCAAAAACATGAGCGCAAGTCCGTTTCTGAAATGCTCGATACTCCCGATTGGGTACATATCGGTGAAACTGCCGAAGGTCTGCCTGTCAACAAGTATTTTGAACAGCACCCTGATATGGTGCTTGGTACTGTTATCGAGGGCAACAAGCTCTACGGCAGCGGTACTATGGTTGTTGCTGAGGACGGCTTTGACCTGAAAACAGCACTTCATGAAGCTGTCGGAAAGCTGTCTGCGGAGATCAGCCACGATAAAGGGCGTGATGTTTACGCAAAGACAGCCCAGGGCGAACAGGTACAGATACCGTCAAATCTGCGTAATTACAGCTTTTTTATCTCAGACGATCAGATTTTCTTCAAGAAAAACAATACCGCCTGCGAGTTCCGTTTTGATAAGACAACGGCACAGCACAAGCGTTTCAAGGCGTTTATTGAACTGCGTGACCTGACAAGAGAGCTGATAGAAGCTCAGGAGCTTGACAAACCTGACAGCGTAATCAAGGATTTACAGGCAAAACTGAATGAGGTCTATGACGATTTTTACAAGAAATACGGGCTTATACACTCTCAGACAAACAAGCGTTACTTCTCGGAAGATGTGTCATATAACCTTGTGGCAGGCTTGGAAAAGAGTTATGATAAGACTGAGCTGAAAGAAAAATCGGATATTTTCACGAAGCGTACCATTATGCCGCCGAAGGCTGTCGATCACGTTGAAACGGCTATCGAAGCTCTTACGCTCTCTGTTGCAGAAAAAGCAAGAGTGGACTTTGAGTACATGAGCCGTCTGACAGGTCTTTCTGAGGACGAGCTGAAGCACGACCTTACGGGTGAGATATTCAAAGTTCCCCATACAGAAAACGGCTATCAGACAGCTTCGGAGTACCTTTCGGGCGATATTCGCAAGAAGCTCCGTGAAGCTGAGGAAGTTGCTGAGTATGATGCTGATTTCAATATCAATGTATCTGCTCTAAAAAAAGCAATGCCTGAACCATTAAAAGCCGGAGATATTGATATAAAGGTCGGTGCCGCTTGGCTCGATCCTAAGTATTACGAACAGTTCATGTATGAGCTGTTGCAGACACCAGCATATCAGCGGAGTGACAGTCCGTCTGCACGTTGGAACAAGTCTGCACTTATAACCGTGGAATACTCGGCACTTGCAAATTCTTTTCATATCAGCAACAAGAGTTCCGACAGATCGGTGCTTGCTACTCAGAAGTATGGCTCTCACAAGATGAACGCTTATGACATCTTGGAGCATATCATGAACCTTCAGGAGCCGAAGATCTATAAGGCTATCGAAGTACCTGACGGATTGGGCGATACAAAGGAAAAACGTGTAGTTGATATAGATGCTACCCGTGTAGTACAGCGTAAGGCTGAAGATATTCGCAAGGCTTTCAAGGCTTGGATCTTCAAAGATTCCGTTCGACGTGAAGCTATTGTGGAGCGTTACAATGAGCTGTTCAACAGTATTCGTCCCCGTGAGTATGACGGTTCTGCACTTGCTTTCCCTATGATGACAACGGATATTAAACTCCACGATCATCAGAAGAACGCTATTGCACACGCTATGTTTGGCGGTAATACGTTGTTTGCTCACTGCGTTGGTGCCGGCAAGAGCTATGAGATGATAGCGGCAGCGATGGAGAGCAAAAGGCTTGGTCTTTGCACAAAATCGCTGTTTGCCGTTCCAAATCACCTGACTGAACAGATCGGTGACGATTTTCAGAAGCTCTATCCGGGTGCGAATATCCTTGTCGCTACCAAAAAGGACTTTCAGAAAGCGAACCGACAGCAGTTATTCGCTAAGATCGCTACGGGCAACTATGATGCGGTTATTATCGGTCACTCTCAGCTCGGTATGATACCTGTTTCAAAGGAACGTCAGGTTATGACTATTCAGGCTCAGATCGATGATATTCTGCGTGGTATTGAAGAACTTAAAAAGAGCGAAGGCTCAAAGTTTCAGATCAAAGCTATGGAACGCAGCCGTAAGAGCTTGCAGAAACAGCTTGATAAACTACAAAAGGTCAATCAGGATAATACCCTGACCTTTGAACAGCTCGGTGTGGACAGGCTTTTCATTGACGAGGCTCATGAGTTCAAGAATTTGTTCGTAAGCACAAAATTGCAGAATGTAGCCGGAATTTCAAATTCAGCTTCACAAAAGGCTCTTGACCTTTTCCTCAAATGCCGTTATCTCGATGAAAAGACTGACGGTAAGGGCGTAATTTTCGCAACAGGCACACCTCTGAGCAATTCCATTACAGAGCTGCACACTATGATGCGATACCTCGAATACGACTTTTTGAGCGATCACGGTTTACAGCACTTCGACAACTGGGTTGCGGTGTTCGGTGAGCAAAAGACAGACTGGGAGTTAAAGCCTGCGGGCAACGGTTTCAAGGAACGTACCCGTATTGCAAACTACACAGGTCTGCCGGAGCTTATGAGTATGTTCAAGCAGGTCGCTGACATTCGTACAGCAGATACGCTGAAACTTGATGTTCCTGACTGCGATTATCAGGTAGTCAATGTTGATGCTACTCCTTTTCAGCAGGAGCTTGTCCAGGAGCTTTCCGACAGAGCTGATGCTATAAACAGTGGAAACGTCGATCCTACAATCGACAATATGCTCAAGATAACCTCGGACGGACGTAAACTCGGACTCGATCCCCGTCTTATTGATCCGTTATTTGAGGACAATCCCGAAACAAAGCTGAATAAATGCGTGGAGAACGTAGCCCGTATCCACGCTGAAACGGCTGAAGACAAGCTCACTCAGATCATTTTCTGCGATTTGGGTGTACCGCACAAATCATCAGGTGAAACAACTGTTGAAGGCGAAGATGCCGATGATGCTAAAGATAAGAAGTCTATCGCTGAGGTCGAATCCCTTGAAGAAGAATGCGACTTCTGCGTTTACGACGATATTCGTGACAAACTTATTGCCAAAGGTATTCCTGCTGAGGAGATTGCCTATATTCATGATGCCAAGACAGAAAAGCAGAAATCTGACCTCTTTGATAATATCAACAGCAATTATGGAAGGTTCAATAGTTGTTTTTTATGCCCCCGATCATTCGAGGGCATTTCTTTTATTGGTCAGCGGCTTGTCAATCAGCTTGTAAAAGACGTGGATCGTTCTCGGAAGGTTGCGGTGTCCTGGGTGAGCATCGACCTTGATGTACTCAATAAGCTCCAGTGCCATCTCACGGGTGAGCTTCTGCGCTCCTGCGTAGCTTTTCATACGGCAGATATACTCGTCAACGTCACGCTCGTCCTGCCGTGTTGCTTCGGAACGCTTTCTCATCTCGTCCTGTTCAGCGGTCAGCTTATCTTTTTCAGTCTGATACTTTTCAAGAAGTCCGATACATACCTTTTCGGGGACTTTGCCTGCGACCTTATCTTCATACACGTTCTGAATAAGCCCGTCAAGCTCGTCGATACGCTTTACTATATCGCGCTGCCTTTTCTTATCCGAGCTGTCCTGCACGGCGTATTCGCCCTGCTTGTAAGCGAGGAGCTTTGCCTTTACGTCAGGCTCATTCATAACGAAGTCAATCTGGTGCTGTATGTCCTGAAGCACAAGGCTCTCTATCAGTTCAAGCCTTATCGTGTGCGATGAACAATACTCTTTCCCGAAACGGCTGTACTTACCGCAAGTGTAGCAAGGCTTTGTCTTACAGTGAATATTGCTGTTCTGCTTCATCTTAGAACCGCAGTCCGAGCAATAACACAGCCCCGATAACGGCATTGTTATACCGTTCTTGGAGGACTTGCCGTTGCTTACCGAATCATCGACTTCACGAACCTTGTCCCATAGCTCCTGCGAGATGATCGCTTCATGGTTATTCTCAGTGATCGCCCAATCATTTTCGTCACGGCGGACGGTCTTATGATTCTTATAGCTCACGGTTGTCGTGCGGAGCTGAATCAGGTGTCCGAGATATATGGGATTGCGAAGTATACGCTTTACCGCAGACACTCCCCAAAGGTGAGAAGTACAGTAAGGATTCGGCTTTCCGATAGTGTGGTAATAGTAGTCGGACGGTACAAGGATATGCTCAGAGTTGAGAATATCAACTATACGCTTTACATTGTAGCCTGCCGCCCTCATTTCAAAAATACGGCGGACGATCTCCGAGGAATACGGATCAACGATAGGCGTACAATTCTTATCCGTGCCTTTGATATATCCGTAAGGCGGATAGTTCGTCTTATACTTTCCCGACTTTGCATTAGCTTCAAATACTGCTCTCAGCTTCTTTGAAGTATTGGCTGCGTGCCATTCATTGAAAACATTCATGATCGGCATCATATCCATTGAAGCACTGTCCGACTTTGCCGTGTCGATATTATCGTTCAGGGCAATGAAGCGGATATTGTACATCGGGAATATGTAATCCGTGTACTGACCGACCTGAATATAGTTTCTTCCGAAACGTGAGAGGTCTTTACAGATGATAAGATTGATCTTGCCGTTTTTCGCATCGTCAAGCAATCTCTGAACGCCCGGACGTTCAAACGTAGTTCCTGAAATGCCGTCATCGACATACTCGTCATACAGCGTCCACCCGTGCTGGTCCTCAATGTATTTCGTCAGAATGGTTCTCTGGTTTTCGATAGAAAGGGATTCTCCCACACGCTCATCATCGCGGGACAAGCGGAGGTACATTCCCACTTTGTATTCGGTCTGCTTTGGTATCATCATAAACTCCTTTCCTGCCATATCCAAAGCAGCCTTTTCCAATATGAGTCTATTATAGCGCGCCATATCGGAAAAAGCAATAGCATTTGAGAAAAAAATTTACTCCGTATCAAAGCAAGGTACACGATGTAACATTTCATTGACTACACGGCTGAACGCATAGTCCATCATCACATCGTTAATATCCCTTTGACCTATAAAGTGACTGACCACTTTATGCTGAACACCTTCTACATCGTAGGTGTTAGTGTGAGTCGGACAATCCTTGTAAAGCTCATCCATCTCCTGCATTGTTTTTACGCCTGCCTTCTCTCTATCTACGGCAGTTGTGTTGTTTGTCGTTCTGCATTATCCTTTCCGACAGCTCGTTCCATTTTCAAACTTCCTGCTGTCTATGTTCTGAAAAATCTTTGCCCCTGTCTATGGGGAATTGCATATCAGTCGTTGTCCTCATCGTCGCTATCCTCATGATCGTAGAACGTCATCTGATCCTCATGAACAGAGGCAGAGCCGTGAGCTGTGCTTTTCTTATCGCAGAGATCATAAAGATCGTTCTCAGAGACACCGCTTGCCTTGAGCATCTCAGCCTGGTCATGTTCCTGTCTGATAATATCAAGCAGTTCACGCTCCTCACAGTTGAACTGTTCGAGAAGTGCATTGTAACGCAGACGGCTGTTCTCCTCCATGAGCTTCTTGCGCTTTTCGGTATCACGCTTGATGTTCTTGGTGAGCTGTTCGATCTTGCGATCGTTCTCAGCAATCTTTTCGATATTCATCACTATGGTTATCACCTCGCTTCCTGTTATGGATTATTCCGTTCCTCCATTTTCTATCCCAATTATAGCGCGCAATCCTATTAAAAATCTACTGGCATACCAGACAAACTTTTTTTCACGGAGCTTCGATTTGTTCCCACGGAAAAATCAACCCTACCCGTTCTTACCCCCGTCGCACCCCCGTAAAATCCGAGTATTGCCAACTGTCATTTTGACGAATGGCAGAAATTCACTTCATTGACTTTTTAAGAATTTTCCAGTATAGTAATCATAAGGACGGCGGCAGAGCGATCAGACACAGAGAAATATAGTCGCTGACGCTCCAATTCCTCACATGAAAGTGAGGAAAATATACAGAGCCGACAGGCTCAGATGAAACATAGCCCCACAGGGGCTAACTCAATTAGCAAGCACGGCATAGCTGCACTACAAATCCGAGATTTGAGTACATCAATGCACTGCTTGTTAGAGGGCTGCCGCCCCTAAAACCCCGCAATTATAGAAACGAAAGGATCGTAGAAAACATGAGCAACAAAACAAGACGAACACACAGTATTCAGGTCAGGTTGAGTGACGATGAATACGAAGCGTTCAACCGCAAGTTCAATGCAAGCGGAATGAAGTCTCGGAGCGACTTCTTCCGGCACATGATCTTCAAGGGCTACATCGTAAAGTTTAACGATTTTGAGATGAAAGAACTGCTGAGACTTGCAAGAACGATCTCCAACAACTGCAATCAGGTTGCTGTCAGAGCCAACAGCGGCGGAAATGTCTATCCCCAAGATATTGCCGCACTCCGAGAGGAGGTGAATCAGCTCTGGCAACCACTAAGATATTTTCAATCTCAGTTGATGAACTTGCATCACTGAAATATATCGCCAATCCCGAAAAGACAGATAACGGAAGGCTGATTGTTACGCAGGGGTGCAGCTCTGATCCCGAACAGGCTCACCGTGACTATGAAGAAGTACGGGCAAACGGTACAGGCAGAAGCTCTGTCCTTGCCCAGCACTTCATTGTGAGTTTCATGCCTGGGGAGATTATGCCGGAGAGAGCTTTGGAGATCGGTCAGGAGATATGCGAGGAGTTCCTCAAAGGCGAGTATCAGTATTTCATGGCTTGCCATATCGACAAGGAGCATATCCACCTGCATTGTGTTTTCAATAATACCAACTGCATAGACGGGCGAACCTTTGAAACCCATGAGAACCGCAGGACTACAAAGCAGGACAGATCATTTTCAAAACTGCGGAGTATCACGGACGACGCTTGCAGAAAGCATCATCTTTCCGTTATCGCACACCCTGAGATGAGTAAGGGCAAGTGTTATTGGGAATGGGATATGAGCCGTCAGGGACTATCATGGAAAACGAAATTGAAGTTCGCCATAGATCAGGTGGTCAAGCAGAGCGAGGACTTCGATGACTTCCTTACCAAGTGCGCCGAGAACGGAATTCTTGTAGAATACAATCCCGATCACAAGATAGACTTGAAGTTTATGCTTGCCGAGCAGAAAGAACGCAACCCCCGTGCGAAGTTCACGAGGGCGAAAACGCTGGGCTGGTTTTACGAGACTGAGCAGATCAAAAAATGCATCGAACAGTACAAGGGCGCTATGATATATGTGCCGAAATCGAAAATCAGAGTTATCACTCCGAAGGCAGACGAGAACAAGTTTGTCCGTGATGCTATCGACCGAGCAAACATGAAGCTCACAAGCAAGGCTCTGAACATTCTCAGCAAGTATGGATTGACACCCGATGAAGCAAAGAAGGCTGCCGTTCAGACATTCTCACGCAGGACAGTTCTTGCACAGGAGCTTAACCAACTTGCCGATGAGATCAGGGAGCGTGAGGAGCAAGTTGAGATAATCAAAAAACTCAGAGAACTCAGACCTATCTATACAGAGTACAAGTCGCTTACGGGACGGAAAAAGGAAAAATACAGGAAGTCCTATGATGCCTTACTTCAAGAATACCATGAAAACAATCAGAAAATCCTGAAATGGTATCCGTACTCACATACCCCGACCGCAGAAAGGATCGAAAGCCGTATCGAAGAACTGTACGCTGAACGTGCGAAGAAAAATGCCGAGTATAATGCTGCCAAGCAGAAAGCATCCGAGCTGTCGCAGGCATCAGTGGAAATCGAGAACTATCTCCGTCAGGAACAGAGCCGAGATCAGCTGAAGCGTAAGCGGAATGAGCTTGAATGACAATGCACTCTCTGGCGAACGGAAACGCCCCTCAGAGCTGTTCGTGACGGTTACCGAACTGCTTATCCTTATCCTCGGCAATGATGAACTGCCATTCATCGGGGATAATGGGGAGGTCTGCAACATCCCACTTCTTGAACTTTTCGTCATACATATCAGCATTGGCGAGAGAAACAAGATGTCCCACACACCAAGACACGATATATCCGTTGCCCTCAATATATCCGTCCTTCTTTTCGGTTACACCGAGAGCCTTAGCCAGTGCAAAACCTACACTTGCCTTTTCTGCAATCACTAACTGCATACTGAAATCATCCTTTCGTTTTGAAAATAAAAAAGAGCCTCTCGTGTGAGAAGCTCTATGTAAAGTATGCATATTTAAACAATTCCAATAAAATACTCAACAGCAATAGCAACCACAACTACGAGTGCTGAGATGATAAATCCGTGAAGCATTGGTGCAAAGCCTGATTTCTTCATATCCTTGAAGCTTGTGTTAAGCCCGATTGCCGCAAGTGCTGAAATCATAAGAAACTTGCTTACGTCCTTCATTCCCGAAGAAACTGCCACAGGTATTACACCGAAGCTGTTTATAACAGTAAGCGCTAAAAATCCAAGAATAAACCAAGGGATAATTTTTGTAATGCTGAATTTTGCCTTGACTGCCTCGCCGTTTGCTCCGGCTTCCTTGCGTTTAAGATGTGCGTTGATAAGAGCAAAGGTGATAACTGTGGGGATAATTGAAAGTGTACGGGTGAGCTTTACCATTGTGGCAAAATCGCCTGCCGCTTCAGAAAAGGCATATCCTGCCGCAACAACGCTTGATGTATCGTTTACTGCTGTGCCTGCCCATAAACCGTAAGCCATATCGGAAAGTCCCATTGCCTGACCCATAATAGGAAACAGTACAATCATTGCCATATCAAAAAGAAATGTAGCGGACATTGAATAGGCAATATCGCTGTCGTCAGCATCAATAACAGGTGCAATCGCCGCAATAGCCGAACCGCCGCAGATACCTGTTCCTGCCGAAATGAGGTTAGATAATTTCCAGTTGATTTTCAGAGCCTTGCCGACAAAATGTCCGATACCGAAGCAGGTCAGTAGCGTGAACACCATCACGCACAGTGACATTTTTCCAACCTCAAGAACAATGCTGATGTTAAGGCTTGCACCAAGCAGAATAATTGCAAATTTCAGTATCTTCTTCGAGGTGAATTTCAGACCGCCCGAAAAGATTTTGTTTGGTTTCCAGAAGTGATTGATTATCATACCGATGAAAAGTGCTATAACCGACGCACCGATTAAATGAATAGGCAGCAAGCTTTCAATCAGCTTTGCAACCGCTGCTATTGCAAGTGCAAGAGCAAATCCCGGCACTAATTTTACCACGCTTTTTATCTTTTCCATAATGTCCTCCTTGTTTTTTCCTGATGTATTGATTTTACCACAGAAATGTGATAAAATCAAATTATCATTTATTATATGTTGATAAGATAAACTTATCAAGGAGGAAACTATGATTGATACAAGGATTGAAACATTTTTAACGCTGTGCAGAGTGATGAACTACCGTAAAACAGCGGAGCTTTTAAATATGACACAGCCTGCCGTTACACAGCATATCCACTTTCTTGAGGAGCAGTACGGCTGTAAGCTGTTCAGTTACGACCGCAGAACATTGACTATGACCAAAGAGGCTGAACTTCTGCAAAAGTATGCCGAAAATGTCCTGTATCAAGAGAAAAAGCTGAAAGCCGAGCTTAAACACAGTGATGGCGTAAGCCTTTCAATCGGTGCAACAAAAACTATCGGCGAGTATGTTATCGACAAGCATATTTCCGCATTTCTTTCAGTGCCGAAAAACAGTATTTCCGTCAACGTGGAAAACACCGAAACGTTGTTATCGGAATTATCCGCAGGAAAGCTTGATTTTGCACTTATAGAAGGTTATTTCGATAAAAGTAGATACGCTTCAAAGCTTTACAGAAAAGAACCGTTTGTGGGGCTCTGCGGAAAAAATCATCCCTTTGCAAACAAAACTGTTCCGATTGATAAGATATGGATAGAAAATCTTATTCTTCGTGAAGAGGGCAGCGGCACAAGAGATATTCTCGGACAGCTTCTTACAGAATATAATCACTCTTTTGCGGAGTTTGACAGAATTACAACCATCAGCAATTTCGGACTTATTACAAAGCTGTTGGAGAACAACAACTGTATCACATTTGCCTACCGTGCAGTAGGTGAGAATAATGATGCACTTGCTGAATTTTGCATCAAAGGTTGGAATGTTTCCCGTGAATTCAACTATGTTTATCTTGACACTCCATTTTCGGAATATGCGGTAAACTTATTTGAGAATTACAGAGAAAGGAATGCCAGGCAATGAAAAACAGAAGAAATTTAGTGTTAATCAATCATAGGGATACTTCCTTTCATACATTGCAGTTAGCATGAATATCGGAAAAAACTGCTTAGGAATTATCCATAATGACTGTTCACAAAAGTCCGTAATGGAGAAATCCGTGTACTGCTCGGTTCTACGGCGAAAATGGGTACAGGAACTAACGTACAGAAGAAGCTGATTGCTGTCCATGACCTCGATATTCCTTGGCGACCGGCTGATCTGGAGCAACGCGCTGGAAGAATTATCCGTCAGGGCAACGAGAACAAAAAAGTGCAGATATTCCGCTATGTCACCAAAGGTACGTTTGATGCTTATTCGTATCAGACTTTGGAGAACAAGCAGAGGTTTATCTCTCAGATCATGACGAGCAAAACTCCTGCCCGAAAGTGCGAGGACGTTGACCAGCAGGCTCTTACTTACTCCGAAATCAAGGCTCTTTGTACGGGTGATGAGAGAGTAAAGGAAAAGCTGATGCTTGAAAATGACGTTAAGGAGCTGAGGGTTCTCGCAGCAGAGCATAAGAACACGGTTTATGAAATGGAGGATAAGATCAAGGACTTTCCCGAAAAGGAAAAAAAGCTTATGGCTATCCTTGATGATCTGCATACTGACCGTGAAGCTCTCCGCAAACTGCCCATTGATCCCGAAACAAAGCGTCCTGTGTTCAGTATCACTATCGGAGAGACAGTTTATACTGATAAGACAGAAGCAGGCAAAGCGTTTAATGAAGCTCTCGGTAATATAAAGTATGCTGATACGCCTACTAAAATAGGCAGTTTTCAGGGATTTGAGCTTACTGCTACACTTAACAGCAGTATGAACGGTGGCGGACTGACAGCCTGCCTGAAAGGTGCCGCTTCACATACAGCAAAGCTCAATGTTCAAAACATTCCCCGTATTGAGTCTGCACTCTATAACATAGACGGCAGAATTGAGAACGTAAGAGAGAGCCTTGCAAAGCTCAGGCTCGACTTTGCCGAAGCTCAGAAGATCGTAGCAGAGCCTTTTCCTCAGCAGGCAGAGCTTGAAAGCAAAGAAGAACGGCTTGCTACTCTTACCGAGGAGCTTAATCAGGCTGCTATCGAAGCAAAGAAGAATGCTCCGAAGCGTGAGCAGACCTGTTACTTTGAGAGAGCGAAGATGCGTAAAGAAGCGAAGCGTGTAGCTATGCAGAAGCCTAAAGCGCCAAAGGATAAGGCAAAAAACAAGCACCAGGGGCTTGAATAAGCAACTTTGACGCCAGTGGAGTCAAAGTTGCCAAATCATTAAATAGCACTCTCCCGAGTCAAATAAAATAAACTTAGAGAGAGTGCTATTTTTCTTTATAGTCTTTTACAATATGTGATTAATCACTAAAATCCTCTGCCTCGTCATCAGAATCACTTTGTGCTTGTTTATATGATTCTGCTTCAGCCCATGCTTCAGCTGCATCCTGTGCATTTCTCTGACTTTTATATTTATTTCGATGATTTTTTGCCATATCAACTGCAATAGTCCATCCAATAGCTTCAGTCACACCAGCAGCAACACCTGCAGATACAATCCATCCTGCAATTGGGATTAGTTTAATAAGATTTCTTCCGACAAAAGTTGAAGCAGCTGCTGCAATAGCACCTTTTGCAGCTGAATCTGAAATTTCCTGTTCAAAAATCTTACCAAGTGCAAAAACCATAGTAACTTGTGCAGCACTGATAGGAATTGCATCAGCAATGGGAATCGGAATCGCACCACTTGCACCGGCTGCGACCGAAGCAGTATGTATCGCAGCATTACATTGGGTAATTTGCTTTTCAGTCATAAGTTTACCGGCTTCTAATCTCTTGTCTTTAATAGCTTTTTTGTAATTATTAGACATCGCTATACCTCCAATCTGATTGCTTCACTTTTGGCTTTATTTAATGCTGACTTTACTTCATCAGAGTTGGAAACCACTTCCTCAATCTCGCCATCACTTTTGAGTTTTGTGACCTTGTACAATGGTGTATTGTTTAAATAGTGCAGTATCTGAACAATCAAGACAGTGTTCTCTACTAACATCTTTTCATCATCGGAAAAAGTGTTCCAATCACATTTTGAATCAACGAGCGCCTTCATTCTGAGAACAAGAGGTTTATATATCTTATTACACAGTTCAACAGATGCGCGTTTCATATCTGTCGCTGATTTGCTGATTTGGAGCTGCATAGATATCGCATCATTAATAATCAGTTCATTCTTCTGCATTTCATCTTTTGCTTTGTCAGCGTGCTTTTGGGCTACCGAACCAGCATATGCCATTGCTATGCCTTCTACGAGTGCACCTACACCAAGAGAGGCGACATTAAGCACAAGCGTTCCAAGTGCTATTCCTCCTCCGCCAGCGGCAATTGATCCTCCACCGAGTGCAGCTAAAGCTGCTTTGGTAGCTGCGGCACCAGAAAGCTCCGCAATTTTAGTGCCTGTCGATGCCGTTCCTAAAGCCATTACCGCCGCAGTAGTACCGCTAGTAGCGGCTGCTGCCAATGCCGATCCACCTATAGCTCCAACAGTTGCACCGAGAAAATCCGCAGCGACAATAGAGACATTTTTAATTTCATTGAAATCAAACTCAGGAAAATCAACGCTTTCCTCTCGTGTAAATTCAGGTTTATTATGAATACGCTCAAAGGCTTTAATAAATACTGAGAAATTCTTTGTGATGACCATGCGCTGTTTTCCCAGTTCTTCTAATGTAGAATTGAGCTTGTCAGAAACAGCCTGAAATCTAAGAACATTTCTCTCATTCTGCTCCTGAGTAAACCTATTTGTTGCAGCGGCGTTCATTGAATCAACTAAGCTTTTAGCTGAGAGAGCAATACCGCCCGCGCCACTAATACTACTCAGTGCAATAATAATTGTTGGCAAAACTAACATGGCATCATCTCCTTATTAAAACTTTAATACCCACGAACGATCTTTCATTTTCTCATTTAATGAGCCAGTACCCCACGGTAAATCTAACTCAAGATCAGCTTGAGCTTTCTTCAGAAGGCGATTGACCTCAGCATCGCTACCTACACTCTGTAATTGTATAGAAAGCGAATATGCGTAATCAGTTGCTTTTAGGAACTCGTGCAAATCCATTTGCTGCAATTTAGCACAGTACTCCTTAAACAAAGCTCCTTGTCGACGTAACTCATCGGTTGTTGCACCGTATATGCAATCAAGAAACTTCCTATATGGATCATTGTCAATATAAAACAAGAACGACACTGTTAGAAGTCCCGTTGCCAGCGTGCCACAGAAAGTTGATGCAATTGACTTGATATCAGAAGGGAGTGCAATTTCGGCGAGCTTCAATTCTACATTTTCCTGTACACTCGTTCCGATAATAGCACTCGCACCAGATGCAAGAACTTTTGCTGCCGCCGTCATTCGATCACACAAATAATTCTCCTTGCTATTAAACAGCAAAACATTGATAGACTCAACTATTGATGCCCATGCTTGACGAATGATTTTTACAGTATTTTGCGATGTAGTTAGGAATGTATTTACAAGTGTGGTGGTCAGAGAAGAGATAAAGCCACTAATTACTCCTTCTCCGAATTTAGTGAAGATTTCCCTGTAATTACGCCGAGAATTCTCAAACCAATTAGAAACACCGGTTTTTATGGCGGATAAAACACCAGTGAATGTTCCATCACTAATTTCAACTTGCGCTTTAACCGAGAACCACAATTCGGTCAATAAGAATCCTAATGCTTGTCTAAGCCCCATTTGAATGCCGCGTTTTCCTGCAGCAGTGAAAGCTTCTTTATAAAACTGTCGGCACTTTGGATTACTAAAATCAAAATAATATGCTCTATTAATTTTATCTTCATAGGATGCTTTGGCACGATTATAAGCATCCATCATTCTCTTTTTAACGTCTTCGGGAAGTTCGGGGTGTGCTGCAATATAATCAGGGATTTCATCTGCACCCATCGATTTATTCAAATGCTCATTTGTCCATTGAAGGTTATCTTCCACATCTGCGAGTTCAGCAGTTGATAATCCTGACAGTACTCTACCTCTATCGTCATGGATGCTTTTCGCTGAAATTACATGGTCTAACTCAGCACTTCTGTCAGTTGGATGACCTTTACTTTTTCCAAGAAAACCGAGAGGCTTATCCTCGTATGCATCTTGAACAGTATTGTTATTGTCCTCACCATATAGTTTTCGGGCATCATGCTTTATTCTCTGAAAATTAGTACCAGTTCCCTCTACGTCTTTATGATTATATTCTCCACGATTTTTATATGCAGTATCATTTTTTCTATTTTTATAGGTCATGGGACTTCCATCACCAATTTGTCTCACATTATGAATGGTATCAACATCACCACCATACTGATCTTTTATAAATAAATCTAATCCAAAAGATGATATAAGGCTTCTAAAAATAACACGTTCGTATTCCTTAAATAAGGAGCCAAATATTGATTCTGATCGAGAACAATAGAAATCAGGCTTGATTTCACACGCAAAGTTGTTATTCATAATATCCCCCTATCACTTAGAATTATTATCATATCGAAAAAAACACTTTTCTTTCGCTCATTATACCATATATCAGCTATTCACGTCAAGTATTCTGCTGAATTTATTCGAGTATCTTTGATGATTTTGGTGAAATGTGCACAAGTTATAATGTTGGAATTATTTAATCAACTTTGACCCCAGTGGATTCAAAGTTAAACAGTTATTATAAATTGTTACTGTAAGCTCTATTCTGATTTGTAGGATAATGCTTTCTATTTTTTTACAATCAGTATATACAAAGCATAATATTCCTCGGTGAAAAGAGCGAGAAAAATAGTTGTTTTGCTTGATTTTTTGGTGAAATTGTGGTACAATAATTTATATATATGTTACTCGGACAACGATTTTACCGAAAGGTTTGATAACATGAATAATATTATGGAAATACAAAGAGAAGCAATTATAGAGATAGTCGGTACACAGTATGAAGGTCGAGCAGTAAACCATAATCCTCTGTTTCTTCAGCAAGGTTTTATACTAAGACATCAGAGTGATAATCCACATGACCATAACGCTGTTCTTTTACTTACAGAGGACGGAAAAGAACTTGGTTATCTGCCTAAAGGATATGCATCATTATATGCTCCTGCAATAGATAGCGGTAGATACAGTTTTTCTATTGAAATTGTAAAATCAGAGCCTGATCCAGAAAGACCTATACTCATTGTTAAAATTACTTCTGAACTTAAAAATCATAGTGAGGAAGACATTGAAGCCGATATTCTGAGTTTTGTTCAAAACATTGTTAACGGCTATGCCCAAAGAACAACTGAATATCTTGCATTCATTTATTCTGAAAAAGTTAATGTCGATGAATTATTATTGTCTTTGAATAGCGCTCGTTTAATACAGAAACTTCATTCTTGTTCAAGTGATCTTATTGAAAGCTATGATATAAAGCAGAATTCTGAAAAATACACTCCTATAACCAAGGAGAACTTAACTCCCTTCCTCAGTGATCTGAAAGCTGATGTGAGTGATATTTTGAAGAAAATCCAAAAGGCGTATAACGAGTCACTTGATATTGATGACGAGGACGAATACCATCGGGTTCAGAGTGAAATTCGTGAAAGAAGAAAGAAATTTCGATCGTATGATGAACTCCTAACCTCGTTGCTTGATGCTGCTACAGCTTATGTTAATATCAGCATAAATCCTACTTCTATTCCGGAAAATCATGATCCTGAGCAAACAATAACTGTTATGAAGGAAAATGATACACCAACTTCAAATAATCTTACGATTTCTGAACCACTTCAATCAGCACCGCAAACAGTTGAACATGAACCTGAAACAAATCTTTCCGATAGTCCACAGCTTACAGAACAAGCGTTCTTTGATTGGCTTATATCAGACGGCTGTGTATCCGAATCGTCAGCGAAGCAGTATATATCCAATATACACAGCATAGAAAAACTGTATCAAACTATCTATGGTGTAAAAAGAAGCATTATTGGAGCGAACTCCAGCGATACAGTAGGTTCAATGATAGAGTCACTTATTCAAAGAAATGAGTATATAGATGCAAACGAACGCAGACATAATAGTTTCAGTAACTCTTTAATCAAGTTTATTCAATTTGCCGATATATCAGTTGATGGACTCAAAAGTGCATTGGAAAAGAAGAATTATCAGCCTCCAAGCAGCACGCAGCCATATGTTATCAAAACAGTAGATTTTGATAATCCACAAAACTGCACATATTACAAACCTTGTTCTTTTATATTGAACGAGTTACAGCATTCGGTAGAAAGCTGGCGTGAACTATATACTAAGTTCCTTATTCAGTTATATACTGACAATGCTTATTCTGATTCTTTGAAGACTTTATCCGGCAAATCTTTATATGGACACAGGATTGATTTTGCAGATAAAACCCTTTCACACTATCTACGCCGACCTATAAGAATATCTGCAAATTTCTTTGCTGAAGGAAATTTATCCGCTATTGATATTATAAAGCACATAAAATATTTGATGGACATTTGCTCTATTGATGATGAGCATATGATCATCGAATACACTACACAGGAAAAGATTATCGAGACTATTTTACCTGATGATAGTGATAATGACAATGCAAAGGAATTCCAGCAGCTTACCATAGATTCTATGCCTGAACTGCAAAGTTCACACGATGAATCTAAAGACACAGTTGTTACCGATCATCCTGAAATCAAACCTTCCATTGCCGATAAAGATAGAATATCCAAGGAAAGCTTTATTGAATGGCTTACAAATGTGACGGGCTTAGCTGATGCAACAGCCCAAAGCTATTATTCGTCTGTAACTACATCTGAGCGAATAGCACGGGAACAGAATCTAAAATCACAAAGATTATTATCAGCACAAAGCTATGAGGAAGCAAGAAAAACTTTTGATGAACTTCTTAACTGCGATGCTTTCGTAAAAATGAACATTACTGCTCATAACAGCTTAACAGCAGGAGTTAAGAAGCTTTTAAGCTATATTGGCGCCAAGGAAAACGCTTCAAATCAGGAAAATACCACACCTGAATCAACAAGCATCACTACGGATAATACTGCAGCAACTACACCTTTACATTTTACGCCTGATGCTTCTAAACCTTTCGTTTTACAGGATGTAATTATAGAGATTATGTCAAGTGATGCTCCTGAGATAACTAAATATCACGAACACAAGGGCGGCTTCTCATCGAAAAGTCTCTGTAGCCTGATTAAAGAATATTACAGAAAAAGTTTCAGTCTTTTTGAAATATCAAAGATTTTAATGCTTGACCGATCCTTCCAATCCGTTGGTAAAGGCTGCTATACTCTGAATAAAACAATGCTTTCACATGAAGAAGCTGAACCAGACAATTCAGAACATAATATACCTGAAAAAACAGTACCTGTTGAGACTGAGACTATTCCTAATCAGGATGATTACCCTCCTGTCACACCAGAAGTACAGTGGACAGATACAGAAGCCATCCAAGCAGATGGAAACACAGCAGAAAAATTGACTGCAGCGCCTATTGAGATTGGAACTGCTCCTGATCAGAGTGATTACCCTCCTGTTACACCAGAAGTACAGCGGACAGATGCAGAAGTCATCCAAGTAAATGAGAACGAAACAGAAGATTTGACAATCGAATCAATCATAGAAGTTATTAAGGAAAACAGCGACAATCTGCAATATGAATATGGTTTTGGAGCATATGAAATTAAAACTCTACTGTCTCATAAAGGCATTACTACTGCATCTGAGGATCAGATAGAAGCATTAATGTCCGAATGCTCAGAGCTTCAAGAAATAGAGGACGGATACTATGCACTATCTGAAAATGATAACGAGGACAATACTCATGTAGAGCTTGTTTCACTTATTGAAGATAAGCCTGAAACAATGACCTCAGAAGCGACAATACCTGATACAGTTCCAGTGGAGCCGCAGGAAATCAGTGCAGATTCAATGCACATTGTTCTCAGGCTTAATGGCAACATAATCAGAGCTTACGATTACTCTGATGCATTAAACAAAGTATGTGAGTTTTCAATCAACTGTAAGCCGTTCAGAATGGCTCGTATAGCAGGACAGGCTATACGATTAAATGGAAACAGCGTTTTTTATAGAAAGGCAGTTCCTGTTGACGGCTACAATAAGCTGTCTAACGGCTTACAGATAATAACAATCAACAACCTTCCCGATTTACAAACCATAACAACAGCAGTTCAAAAGTATTGTCATATAGATGATGATATGATTACCATTATAAGCAAGTGAGGAGAATATCAATGGATATAAATGATATCAAAGCTGAACTCGACAAGATGTATAAACAATATAAGAAACAAAAGTCCACTCTAAATGTTACTCAAACTAATGAAGTAGTAATGCTATTAAAGCAATTGTCACAGAACGGCGATGCTAAAGACGTTGCAGAACGGCTTGTTGTTTTTTCAGCAGATGTGTGCGGTCAGTATTTTGATGAGTTGACCAAAGGTTCTATTATTCCACTTAACATAGTTGAGTCGATTATTAATAGTTATATCGGTGCTAATACAGACACAAGTAACGAACGCTTTTATGTTAAAAAGTATGCTACAATGGCTATCAAGGTAATAAACAACTACACCGATTCTTCCTATAATTCTAAGACTATTGCCAAATTAATCACTCTTGTTGCTAATATCGGCTTAAAATCTGATAAAAATATGTCACAGTTTGAAAGAGTTGTCGTTGAAACTAAAGGCAAAATTTATTTTGTAGACTTTAGCTCCATAAACGAAAAAGGTTTAGCAAATGTCAACAAAATTACTGCTGATCTAATTACAAAAGGTAAACTCAAAACTTATTCCGATTTAATTGAAAAATGGTCTATTAAGCACGGACTTTCTTCAGCTCCAGCAAACAATAGTACAGAACCAAACGAAAAAGCAGTGAAAATAGAGGAAGAAATCGTTTCAAATGAAGTTACAGAAGAAGCAAAGCCTGCGAAAGTTCAGGTCACAAACGGCGAAAACGCTGTTTCTCCTATAGTAAACGAAGATACAAATACGACTTCTTCTGTTATAGCCGATAAAACCGGGAATAAAACTTCAAATGTATCAAATGAAGATTCCAAAACAACAAGCGAAAAGCCGATTGCTGAAACAAGTGACAAAGCTAATCCTACTTCAGCTGTTGCGCCTGAAAAACCTCGTCCTGCTAAAAGTTCAGTTCAAATCCTTTATGAGAGACTGAAAAAGGATATGGATAAAGAGCAGGAAGCAATTATTACTGCTTTCACAGATATGATTACTCCTGTTGGAAAAGCATTTGAATCAATTCAGGGCGAAATCAATAAGAGTCGTGAATTAGGGACTGAGAACATCGCATTAAAGAGCCAAATAACAGATTTAGAAGCTCAGTTATCAGAGTATAGATCAAGACTTCAAACTGCTAATCAGTCTTTAATGGCCGCTAAAGCC
Organism: Ruminococcus flavefaciens 007c; assembly: GCF_000571935.1. Taxonomy (GTDB): domain Bacteria; phylum Bacillota; class Clostridia; order Oscillospirales; family Ruminococcaceae; genus Ruminococcus; species Ruminococcus flavefaciens_F. The sequence goes on from NZ_ATAX01000022.1 coordinate 51,890, forward strand.
GAAAATGATGAGTTGAAAAACCAGCTTTCTTCTCTCGAAAGCCAGAACACTGAACTTGACAGCAAGCTTAATGATGCTTATGCCATTAATAGTCGTGAATCCTCTCTTGAAGCAGAAAAGGTACGCTCGGAACTGAAAAAGGCATTTTCATTCTTGTATGAGGACTGGCTTGAATACGAGTTTTCAGATGTCAGTGAGGAAAATTATGAGTCCTTACAAGCAATCATAAAGAAGATTTTCCGTTCTCTTGAGAGAAACGGTATTGATTTTAAGGGGAATAATTAATGAAAAACGGGTCATATTATGGAATTGACTTTGGTACAACAAATACATCTGTCTTCCTATATAACTATGAGCAAGGCAAGGGTTCTATGGGAACGGGATACGGTACTGACGGCAAGGATCTTACTCCATTCAGTTCCTGTATTGCTATATCAAAGACAATAAAGAATGATTTTAAATTTGGTCGTGAAGTCAAGGAAAGAATTAATGAATATGCAGATGATTATCAGATTATCACTTCATTTAAATCACTTCTCGGAACAGACCGTGAGATCGTAGTAAATAACGTAAGATACAATGGAAAAGCTTTAGCATTTCTGTTTTTAAGATATGTTAAAGCGACCGTTGATGCAGTAAGACCTGATTTTAATGAAGCTGTATTCTCTATTCCGGTCGATTTTTCAGCCAAAGCAAGAACAGAACTGTTAGAAGCTGCAGAGGCGGTAGGTATTAAGGTAAAAGGCTTCGTTAGTGAATCCTCCTCTGCATATATTTCTAAAGTCACAGATATAAAGGCTTTTTCAAAGGTCATGGTTATTGACTTCGGTGGAGGTACACTCGATCTGAGTATTCTTAACCTGAAACATAACCAGGTATATGAAGATGCCGTTTATGGTATCAAATTCGGCGGCGATGATATTGATAAGGAGCTTGCTTTACGACTAATGCCTAAGGTATATCCTGATGTTTCCTTTGAAGAGCTTGAATCCCGAAGAAAAGACAAGCTTATGAATGAAGTTGAACGTATGAAGATTGAATTCTCTGAATACGACGATTATACTATGACTTTGGGCGAAGGTTCAAGACCAGTAGACATTGACTACGACACATTTTCTGACATTATCACTCCACTAATAACAGAAAACGTACTTAATTCTATACTGAAAATAATGGAGAAAGCCAATGTCAGCCCCGAAAACATTGATGCTGTTATTCTCGCTGGCGGTTCAAGCAGTTTAAGACCGTTTGCAGATATTATTCTTTCTTTATTTGGTGAAGAAAAAATCATATTTGACGATGAGAACAACAGGTATCAGTGGATGGTTGCTAAGGGAGCTGCTATCACTTCTGCGATAGACTGCGATTTCAGGCTTGGCGATGATATTTGTATTCTGCTAAGTGATGATGAAACATACCCTATCCTGAAGAAAGATATTAATAAGGTTGGTGACAGGAGTAAACCTATTTCTTTCTCTTTGACAACCGATTCCAGCGATGCTCACTTCATCTTTACTGATTCTACTGGTAAAAACCGATATGCAACAATTTCGGTTAATGCCAAGGGCTATGTTGACGAAAAATTTGATTTGTTGGTTGAAATCGGAAAAGATCAGATAGCAAGAGTAATTATAAAGAACGACTATATTGGAAACGGTTATCACGTGAAACACGAAATAAATAAGCTGAGGTTTTATTATGATCTAAAAGATGTTGAGGAATAATTATTATGATTAAATCAAATATAAGTATTGCTTCAAACATATATATCAGAAGCGATCCTGACATCAGAAGGGACAGAAAGTATACTGAGAAAATAACAGGAGCTAAACTGCTTAATGATATACGCAGGCGATATGTTGGATTTGAAGCAATTCCGTTAACACAGGTACAAAATCAAATATTATCGGGAAATCAAACCTGTGCATACGCTAAAGACGGTCAGATGTCTTTTGGTCCGGTAATGATAGATGGTGTTCTTCGTTGGCAAAGCAGATGCGAATACACTGCTTGTCCAGGTTTCAATGGATGCTTTCCGCAAGTAATAACCCGTGAACCAGTAACAGAAGATGATGCTGAAGAAAAGAAGAGCTTACAAGAATTCTTTGAGGCGCTTGGTATCATCATACAGGACGATGTTGTTGTTTTTGAAAGAGACAGAAACACAGCGAAGATAGAAGAAACCCCTAAAGAATACGTCGCTCCTACAGAACAAGCTGTCGAAGAAATAAAGGAAATAAGCAAGCAATACGCAGAAATAACTTCGCCTGATTGCATTGTTTCAGCTCCATTAGACTCACACATCATAATGAATTCAGGTCCAGGTACAGGAAAAACCTATACTATCATTCAGCGTTTGATTTATATTCTTGCAAACAACCTGTGTTCTGCTGATGAAATATATATCCTATGTTATACACGTTCAGCAAAGAAAGTTGTTGAAAGTAAGATAGACGAGGCTGTCATTAACGGTATACTACAGCCTTCTGCTAAAAACATCTGCGTATTGACATTTGACTCCTATGCTACATATTTTTTAATGGCTATGCGCGAGCAAGGTGTTATTACAGAAAACTTTGACAACTATGATTATAACGAAAGAATAATACTTTTTAATAAGCATATAACGCCAGAGGACTTTGAAGGTATAAGTTACTTTATTGTCGATGAGATACAGGATCTTGTAAATGAACGTGCTGAAATGGTACTCAAAATATTAAAGCACTTAAACTGTGGTTATCTGCTTGCCGGAGACCGCTGTCAGTCAATATATGATTACGAAGCAGATAATGATGCAACTCTTGACTCAGTAAAGTTCTATGAACTTGCTGAAAAGCAGTTCCCTGATGATATGCTCAGATATGAAATAACTGTCAATAGAAGACAAGCTCCAGATTTAGCCGAAGAAGCAACAAAGATGCGTAAAGTATTGCTGAGCGAGAGCTTTTTGGAACAGAACAAATACGCAAACAGCATAATATCGCAGTATTCAGGCAAAACAAAGGTTGAACAGTACATAAAAACACTTACTCAGCCTCCAACAGTATCAACAGCCATTCTGTGCAGAAACAATGGTGAAGCAGAATACATAAGCGGATTGTTATGCGAAAAAGGCATAGTTCATACATTGAACAGAGGTGTAAACAATGTTGTTCCTCTTCCACGGTGGATTGCTGACGTTTTCTGGGATTACTGCCGTGATACGATAAGCAAAAGCACCTTTATTGAGAGAATCTCCTTCAGGGCGAATGTGAAATCAGATCCCGAAACGCTTTGGGAACTTTTATGTAAACTTTCAGACTCACAGGATAAAGCTGTAATAAATGTTCCTGCATTGACTACCGCACTTACGATAACTAATAACATCCCAGGTGAGTTTTATGATAATGCTCCTATGCTTACAGTTTCAACTATCCACAAAGCAAAAGGCAGCGAATATGACAGGGTTATCCTCATCGAGTCGGATATAAAGCCTTCTTCTGACAGTGCAGAAGAAGCAAGAGTTCGGTATGTAGCACTTACTCGCCCTAAGTCGCAGTTCATTACTATGAAAAAGAATTCAAAGTATTTTAAGCGAACGATGTCAGGACGAGTTATCGAAACAGGACTTCATAATATGTATAAGACAAACAATCGGTACTGCAAGTGTATAACAGTAGGACTGACTGGAGATATTGATAATAATTCGTTTGTATCCGGCGATTTCGACTCTATACTTGATTTACAGGAATACATCATTCATAATATCAAACTATATGATAAACTTTCTGCAAAGCGTTCATCTGCTACCAGATTGTATGAGATATTTCATAATGGACGCTGCATTGGTTCACTATCTAAGCAGATGATAAGTGAGCTTGATATGGGTGTAAGTTCGACGGATTATAAATTCAATCTGCCTGACAGATTAGAAAACCTTTATGTCAGTGGTATAACCACTGAGGTGCTGAAACAGTTCAGTGCAAATATTCCGATTGAATATCAAAAATCAAGGATATGTTTTGGTATTCAGATAACAGGACTTGCCAAACTTGTATTTGAAAAGAAGTGATTAAATGTCGCATTATTCAGAGTTTTATAATGCAATAGATGATATTGCTGATCATCTCAGGACTGATTTTGTCGGTCCGGTTGAAGATGATGAAGTATTAGAAATGGAAGAACCATTAAGTCGTTATTCGCTCGGAATTCTTTGGGCACAGCCGAAAAGCAAAGACTCTGAACCAGTCGATATAGATCGCTCAATGGAAGAAATGTTTGATGACGAATCAGAAGATAGCGAAGAACCGAAGAACATCAGTGTTTTCAAACCATCTACAATGGGTGTCTCCTTTGCATCGTTTCCGAACAATAGACTGAATATCATATTTAACTATGCTGTTTATCATCATTCTGAAAAGATAATAAACGAAAATGAAAAAGAAATCAGAAAACATTATTACACAAGAGAAGCACGAAAATTTCAGACTGAGATCGTTGTTCCGGATAAAGTATGCAATTCAGTTATTTCCGATAAAGGTAATAGCGATGTTATAGTATATCTTCATGTCAGAAAAATAAACGATGACGGCAGCGAACTTGTAACTGTATCTGTTCTTAATAAGAAGAAAGCAGGAAATGAATTCTTAGAAAGCAATGGAGGTGCATTGTTTCAATGTATTCTCTCTATTAAGAACGATAAGGGCTTCATGCCTGTTTACAGAAGAAATATCCATAAGTCTTTTGAAGAAGAAAAGAATGATATGCTATATGATTCTATAAACAATTATTCTTATGGTCATGGATGCTCATCTGTTCATGTTGAAAAACATGGCATCGTAACCGAAGTAAAGAGTGAATTCATACCGCAATTCAGAATGTTGCAGATGATGCCGAGGTTATTTGACAACTCTGAATACCTTTATATGAATTATTGGAGCAAAGCGGATAGGAACATGGCTTGTCATCAGCTTGATTCCTTTATCATGCAGTATCAAAAATGGTATGACGAATTAAAAAATAGCACAGAACTAATCAAGAAATATCCAGATACAGCTTCCGATTCATTCAAAAAGATCGAACGCTGTATCTCCCGATTGCGTAAAGGCGTTGAAACGCTAAAAACGAATGATAAAGCTTGGGAATCCTTTCTTTATATGAACGAAGCTATGCTCCTGCAGCGTGTTAAAACAAAGCATTGCTCACCTGATATTGTAAGCTGGTATCCTTTCCAGATGGCTTATATCCTGCAAATCATTCCTGATATCGTAGATAATGATTCTGAATTTCATAAAGATGTTGACCTTCTGTGGTTTCCTACCGGCGGTGGTAAGACAGAAGCTTATCTCGGTCTTTCCGCTTTCTCTATCTTCTTTAGAAGGCTTAGTAGCAATAAGGACGATATAAACGGCGTAACCATTATCATGAGGTATACGCTAAGACTTCTTACGCTACAGCAGTTTGAAAGAGCTACAGCTCTTGTATGTGCTTGTGAGCATATGCGAAAGAAGTACGGTATACCAGGCAACGAGATCTCTATCGGATTATGGATAGGTTCGGGTATGACACCAAATCATATTGAAGATGCCACTGAAACCTTAAAGAAAATCCGTGAAGATTCGACAGCAACTATTTACGAAGCAAATCCTATGCAGATCACCAGATGCCCCTGGTGCGGAGCAGAGATCGGTGTAGGTGGTTATAAAGTCAGCAACGGCAGTATGAATATTTCCTGCTGTAATAACCATGAATGCGAATTTCATACCCATTTACCGATTTATGTAGTAGATGATGATATCTATCGTATTGCCCCGACATTCGTTCTTAGCACAGTTGATAAATTTGCAAGAATAACATGGGAAGAACAAGCAGGCAATCTACTCGGTGCAAACGGCTGTAGACCACCTGAGCTTATCATCCAAGATGAACTTCACCTTATTTCCGGGCCGCTTGGCTCAATCACCGGAATATATGAAATGGCAATCGAAAATATTTGCAAGCATTACGGTAAAGTTCCAAAAATTATAGCCTCTACAGCAACTGTAAAGAATGCGGATAATCAGATCAAGATCCTTTATAACAGGAAGATGATACAATTTCCTCCGAACGGTTTGTTACATACCGATTCATTCTTTGCCATAGAAGCCGATTTGTCAAAGCGTCCTGCAAGAACATATCTTGGTATATGTTCTATTGGCTCAGGAACGTCGGAAATGCTTATAAAAACATTTGCTTTGCTAACCTTTATGAAGCATTTGTACAGGTTACAGGGAAAACCAACCGATGTTGTCGATCAGTTCTACACATATGTAGGCTATTTCAACACGCTTAAAGAGCTTGGCTCAAATTCAATTATCATATCAGACCGTATATCAGCAGAAATCAAGTATCTTGCGACTTACAAATTCAAAAAAGAAGCTGAAAGTGTCAATATGAAAATTGACTGTGCAAATGCCGATATACCTTCATATTTCCGAAACAACGAGCTTACAAGCCGTAATTCAGCAAAGGAAATCAAAGCTGTCCTCGAAAGGCTTGCCAATAAATACACCAGCGAGGATTGTTTCGACTACATCATGGCTTCCAATATGCTGTCTGTCGGTATAGATATTGACAGACTCGGAGTTATGTGCGTTTACGGTCAGCCAAAATCCAATTCAGAGTACATTCAGGCTACCAGCCGTGTAGGAAGAACTAATCCCGGTCTTGTTATATCCATTTACAACAGTATGAGGTCAAGAGATAAGTCTTACTATGAGCAGTTTTGTTACTATCACAGTACATTTTATAAATATGTTGAAGCTACAAGTGTTACCTCATATTCTCCCCGTGCTATTGAAAAAGCTCTGCATTGCGCTATGATGGCTATCATCAGGCATACTATACCTCGATACAATCCCAATGAGAATGCCTGTAAATTCCTTAGAAATGATAGAGATGTCGAACTTGTAAAACAAAGTATATTGAAAAGAGTCAATGACATTGAGCCTCGCATTAAGGAATATGCAGAAGAATGGCTGAATTATTACTTGGATTGCTGGAAGGAGCTTGCAGACAGTCTCCCTGATAAGTTAGTGTTTTCAGATTATCATAACGAAGATAGAGCTCTATTTCGTAGTGCAGACAATCAAAACGGTTCAGATATTCCGACTATACTCAATTCTGTAAGAAATGTTGAACCTGCTGCCAATATTTATTTTATAAAGAGATAGGAGGTTTTGCAATGCCAAAACCGACATTCAGAAAGAAATCAGTAGATAACGACAACAGTATTTCCAAGTTCTCTGATGAAAAAATTTCAGTTGGTGATATACGAAAGACTCAGGTTATAACCACTTTCGGCGTTGGTTCTATTGTAGATTTCAAGGATGATACCGTAATAATTGCATCTACTGACGATTGGGATTATCCGCCTGAATCTGAAGAAGTGGAAAAAAGAAAAATATTCAACGAAAACCTTTCTGTTATTACAGAAGCTGAATACTTTTTAATGCCAAAGACTACGCAAAACACAAACCACTTTTCCAAAGGAAAGAATATCACTTCATATGTATTTCCTGAGAAACTTCATTGTTCCAGATGCGGTAACCTTTACGATTTCAGAGAGTTAAATATTAAAGACCGTCATAGATGCCCTCAATGTAAAAATATTCTGAACGCTTCTCGTTTTATCGTAGTTTGTACAAGAGGTCATATGGACGATTTTCCTTATGATTGGTGGGTGCATTATGGAAAGCCTTGTCCGTCAGGTGTAAAGTCGCCAAGAATAAAAATGGTCAATATTTACAACAGAACGGATATTGACAGCTTACGACTTGAATGTACTGAATGTAAGAGCACAAGAAGTATGGTTCAGGTTTTTTCTGAAAATGCTCTTTCGGAGTTCCGTTGTACCTGTAAGCACCCTCATTTTAAAAATCCGTATGCAAGAGTTCAGTATGGTTGTAATGATAAAATGAGAGCAAGATTACGTTCGGCATCTGGCGTGTATTTTCCTATAACCAAAGCTGCTTTACTGATTCCGCCTTGGAGCAGAAAGGACGTAAGCTGTATTCAAAAGAATTATGAGATAATAAAAGCTGTTGAAGAAGTCGATGAAAATAAGGTTATATTCGCAATAAGAAAGCTTATTCATAATGAAACTGTTTCCGATGAAGAAATCATGAGATCATGGAAGGATGTAAAATTCTCTAAAGAACATAATCAGAGACGATCGGAGTTATCAGTTTATGAAGATGAATATGCCATTCTTTCAAAAGAATCTAATTCAAATGAAGACAAGTTCTCCTCATATACATCAGTTATTCCTGAAAGATACCATCAGTTTTTTGAACAGCTTGTTGTAGTTGACAGGCTAACTGTTACGCAGGCTTTTACTGGATTTACAAGAATAACTCGTAACGAGTCTAATAGTGTGGCTATCTCTCAGTATCCTAAGCCTTGGCTGCCTGCTGTTGAATTGACTGGCGAAGGTATCTTTATAAGATTTAACAATGAAAAGATTTCACAATGGAGAAAAGAAAACTTTTCACGGTACAGAAGAATGAAGAAAGCAATGGAGGATAGCAAATTTACATTAGATGTATTTTCTGAAACATATGTTATGCTTCATACCTTTGCTCACTTATTCATTCGTGAGATTTCTAACATTTGCGGATATAGTGCAGCATCTATAAGAGAAAAGATATACAGCGAGATCAATGACAAAGATGAAGTGAAGATGTGCGGTGTTCTTATATTTGTATCTTCTTCTGACAGTGATAGCAGCCTTGGCGGACTTATAAGTATAGCTGATAATAAAGATACATTTGAAAAAATAATGGATAGTATGCTTGATCGAGCAAGTTGGTGCAGCGGAGATCCGTTATGTATATCTTCAATGAAGCAAGGCTATAAAAATCTAAATTACGCTGCCTGCCATGACTGTACACTCCTTCCTGAAACATCTTGTGAACGGTTCAATTGCTTCCTTGACCGAGCTTCAATTGTCGGATTGCCTGACAATCCCGCACTTGGATTTTTTAATACTTGAATTACAACAAGAGGACTTGAATGATAATTCATAGTCCTCTTTATTATTGGAATAGTAAACAATTGAAGCACAACCGCTTTAATCTTGTATGATTTAACAGATTTCACAAAAATGCTGTTCGTTTTTCTTGCTTTTTCTCTGAAAATGTGGTATAATAGACAATGTATAATATCCATTTGTATTGCTATTTAAACCAGTTCCATTTCATCTTACACTGAGCAATACTCTATGCCCTATTATGGCACTTAATTAATTTATAAATCAAAAAAATGAGGGAGAACTATGTCAGCATCATCTGTACAGCACAGATATAATTTTATAGATTTATTTGCGGGTGCCGGAGGTTTATCAGAAGGATTTGTTCAGGCTGGATTTAAACCGATAGCTCACGTTGAAATGAATGAATTTGCTGCCAAAACCTTGGAAACGAGGAGCGCATATTATTACTTAAAAGAAACTAATAATCTCAGTATCTACACAAAGTACTTATCAGGTAAAATAACTCGTGATCAATTTATGGAGCACATACCAGCTTCAATTACCAAAACTATTATTCATGAAACAATGTCAGATAAGACCCTACCTGGTATTTTTAAAACTATTGACGGAATTATGAAGATAAAAGGCATTAATTCTGTAGATGTAGTTATCGGAGGGCCGCCTTGTCAGGCTTATTCTCTTGTTGGAAGAGCACAAAGCAGTCATATGGACACTCCTATGTCAGAGGATCCTCGTAATTTCTTATATAAGCTCTACGGACGTTTCTTAAAGAAATACCAGCCTAAAATGTTTGTTTTTGAGAATGTAATGGGAATCATATCTGCAAACGGTGGTTCTACATGGAAAAACATTCAAAAGTATCTTAAACGTATAGGTTATGAGATCGAGTGCAGAGAACAACACGCAAGTTATTTTGGAGTTCTACAGAATAGACGCAGAATGATAATTGTTGGCTGGCTGAAAAATAGTGGATTAAAGTATCCTGATTTTATTGAAATCAAAACAAATTCAGTAGTAAACGACTTGTTCAAAGATTTACCGAAATTGTTGCCTGGTGAAAGCTCAGATAAGTATTCCAAAACCAAGGCAAGCAACTACGTGACCGAATCTGGCATCAGGACTTCAAGCGACGTTCTGACCTTGCATTCAAGCCGAAATAATAATGATCGTGATATAAGTATATATCGCAGAGCGATTGAATTATGGAACGACGGACATAAAAGGCTAAACTATAATGACTTGCCTGAAGAATTGAAAACACACAAAAACAGGCATTCATTCACCGATAGATTTAAAGTTGTTGAAGGCGATGAAGCTTATTGCCACACCATTTTAGCACACTTGTCGAAAGACGGACATTATTTTATTCATCCGGATATAAACCAGCACCGTTCTATAACCGTCAGAGAAGCCGCAAGAATACAATCCTTCCCTGATAGTTATTTCTTTGAAGGGCCGCGCACTGCACAGTATATTCAAATAGGAAATGCAGTTCCACCTATCATGGCAAAAGGGATAGCCATGGGGATTTTCAAAGAGCTATATGAGGGTGATAACAGTGAAACACAATCTACTGCTTGAACAGTATAGTAAATACAAGAAAATAGAGTTGGAAGAATCGCCATTTCATTTTCTTTTAAACGCAAATATTGAGCTTAACCCACATCAGATCAATGCATTCTGTGCAGCTATACAAGCTTTAAAAACAGGCGGAATCGTATTGGCTGATGAAGTAGGCTTAGGAAAAACAATAGAGGCAGGTCTTGTCCTGAAATACGTAATAGACTCAGGCAAAAATCATATTCTTATCTCACTGCCTGCGTCGTTACGAAAACAATGGGAAATCGAACTCTTAGAAAAATTCGGCTTAACCTCCTATATTCTTGATAAGCAAACAGTTGAGAAGGATTTTAAATATTGGGCTTCAAGGCTAACCGATAGCTCAAAACAGAGCATAATAATCACATCATATGCTTATTCATCAAAGCTTATGAAAGCCTTTCCAAAAGCAAAATGGGATTTTATTATTATAGATGAAGCACATAATCTTAGAAATGTTTTTCACGGAACTAAGAGAGCAAAGAACCTTTTTGAGTTGTCGAAAGGAATTCCGAAAATTTTGCTTACAGCTACGCCTCTTCAAAACTCGTTGACTGATCTTCATGGATTAATATCGTTTATAGATCCACGTATATTTGGAAGCGAAAAAGTATTTGTTAAGCGATATGTAAATGATCAGGACTATGCAGATTTAAAACATGAATTACTCCCTGTCTTGTATCGTACACTCAGAAAAGACGTTGCTAAGTACATGAACTTCAAGAAAAGGATATGCAAAACAGTAGACTTTTCTCTTTCAGTTGATGAAATTGAATTATATCAAAGAGTAAACGACTTTCTGAAAAGAGACATCCTATATTCTATTCCGACTTCAAACAGAGGGCTTATTATCCTTGTTATACGTAAATTGCTTGCATCTTCAAGCTTTGCTTTAATAGAAACCTTTGAAGTCCTAAAACAAAGGCTTGAAAAGCTATATCAAGGCACAAGATCAGCTAACGCCCAGGAAGGCTTCGATTTATTCTGGAGCTATGTTGAGGATGAAATTGACGAATCCGGCTTTGAAGAACCTGACGATGAAGATACTGTGATTCAAAAGCAGTATATAAAGTCTGAAATAGATGAAATCGATGAAATAATTACTGTAGCTAATAGAATTTCCACAAACGCTAAGCTCCAGGCGCTGAAATCAGCTATTAAAATTGCTTTCGATTATCAGCAAGAGCACGAAATATCGCAGAAGGTTGTAGTTTTTACAGAATCAAAACGTACTCAAAAATATATAGCAAATGAGCTTAGAAAAGAAGGATATCAAGATGATGATATTGTTCTTTTCAACGGTGATTTTGATGATGCTATGTCAAAAGAGTTATACCGTGCTTGGCAGGTCAAGAACTTCGGCAAGGTCAATTACGGCAGAAGTGTGGAATACAAGCACGCTATCGTTGATTATTTCAAAAACAACGCAAAGATACTCATATGTACAGATGCAGGTTCAGAAGGTCTTAACCTTCAGTTCTGCAACGCAGTGATCAACTATGATTTGCCGTGGAATCCTATGAAAATAGAACAACGAATCGGTAGATGTCATCGTTATGGGCAGCGGAATGATGTTGTCGCTATCAACCTTTTAAACACACAGAACGCAGCAGATCAGAGAGTATATGAAATTCTTTCAAAGAAATTTGAGCTGTTTGAAGGCGTATTCGGTGCATCAGATATCGCACTCGGAGTACTGGAATCAGGCGTAAGCTTTGAAAAAATGATCCTTGAGATCTATCAGTCATGTAATACAACCGCTGAATTTAAGAAAGCTTTTGATAAACTCGACCGAAAGCTTAACGCCAAGCGCGACAAGAAAGCAAAACAGCTTCGTTCTTTGCTGCTGACGGAGAGTAGTAATGCCAAAGAGGCTTCATTGGATAAAACAAAGGAAGAAATCGCAGAATACCTTCGTGAGGTTGAATACTGGAGCGATTGTACTGAAGCGAGAGTAGAAGGCGGATTGAGATACCTTGAAGTTGATAATGAGTGTATGAATATGCTCTGTGAACATGGCACTCTCTTTATCGGTTCATTCTGCAATTCTACATCGTTATTATTCCCTGTACTTCTTCTTTGTAACTCAGAAGGAACATATATAAATGTCAGCGAGCCTGAGCTTGTAGAAGTCATAGAGAAGATCAACGATTCTGATGTCCATACTTTCTCTCCAAGTAAAGATGAGTCAGAAGCATATAAACGTGTATATGATAAACTTTGCTCGGAGATGCTATTGAAGTATCAAAAGCAAACCTCCCCGGTTATTGAATACAACAAACGAAAAATCGAAAACTGGGAACGTATACAGATGGATCAGCTTGTTGCTGATTATCAGGATATGCAAGCTGAAATCGAAGCTATACAGCATCAAGAGAAGGCATCTACTAATTTCTATGAGAAAATTGACATAAGAAAGAAGATCGCCGAAAAGAAAAAAGCACTTGAAAGCTATCAAGCTGCTTTTCACCAAAAAGGAACAGAATTCAAAACAGAGGGCGATAAGGAAATTGCTGAGTTTAACAAGCAGTTTGATGTCAATCCTGTTTTGATCATCAATATCGTATTAAAGTTTTAGGAGATATTATTATGCAGAAAACTGGTAAACTTGAACTCACATGGGTTGGCAAGTATGAGGAATCAAAAATAGAACCTCGAATTCTTATTGAGGATAAGACAAAGTCATACGGCGATCCTTCCAGTGAAAATATGCTTATTCATGGGGATAATCTTATTGCTCTACAAGCTCTTCAGCAAGATTACGCAGGAAAGATTAAATGCATATATATAGATCCACCGTATAATACAGGAAGTGCTTTTGATTACTATGATGATGGTTTAGAACATAGTATTTGGTTATCGATGATTAAATCAAGATTAGAACTGTTATGGAGTTTACTTGATGAAAAATACGGTAGTATTTGGATTAGTATTGATGATGATGAACAGGCATATTTAAAAGTATTATGTGATGAATTATTTGGTAGAAGTCAATTCGTATCTACTATCGTTTGGCAAAAAAGAACATCTCCTGATATGCGTGCTGCGATTAGTGATGGACATGAATATGTATTAGTTTATGCGAAGAACTATGATCAGTTCAAAAAGAGTAGGAATAAATTATCGTTAAGTCCTGAGCAAGCAAAAAATTATAAAAATCCTGATAATGATCCAAGGGGACCATGGACTTCAACGGACTGTACTGCGCAAGCTGGTCATGGCACTAAAGAACAATTTTATACATTTACAACTCCCGCTGGTCGTGAAATCACTTTACCACCTAATTTATGTTGGCGTTTTACCAAAGATAGGCTTGAAGAAGAAATTGCTGCTGGACGAATATGGTTAGGGAAAGACGGTAAAGGCGTTCCAAGGAAAAAGACATATTTGTCTGAAAGCACAGGAATTGTTCCGTGGTCTTGGTGGACAAATAAAGACGTAGGTCATACACAAGAAGCTAAGAAAGAAGTAAACACTATTTTTGGAGATGATTCGTTTTCAACACCAAAACCAGAACGATTAATTGAAAGAATAATAAGCATAGCTTCAAATCCAGGTGATTTAGTTCTTGATTCATTTTTAGGATCTGGAACCACCATCGCTGTCGCGCATAAAATGAAAAGAAAATGGATTGGTATAGAAATGGGAGATCATTGCTATACTCATTGCAAAACAAGAATAGACAAAGTAATAGATGGTGAGCAAGGCGGTATTTCAAAAAATAGTGAATGGCAAGGTGGCGGTGGCTATCATTTCTATGAGCTTGCACCAAGTCTCCTTGTAAAAAATGATAAACTTCCCATTTATCAGATCAACCCCGATTATACGTTCGAGATGCTCTGCGAAGCTATCTGTAAAATCGAAGGGTTCAAGTATAAGCCTGACGATGTATTCCACGGCAATTCTTCCGAAAGAAGATTCATTCACGTTACTAAGGAATTCGTAAATGTAAGCTATCTAAAATCAATAGCTTCGCATCTTGCTGTAGGACAGTCCTTGCTTGTTTACGGGCTTTCTATACAGTCAGATATGAATCTGCCTGACAATATCGAAGTAAAGAAAATACCGAAAGACCTATTAGAAAAATGCGATTTTGAATGTGAGGTACAGTAATGGCTGACGTTGTAAAAAGTATAAGCTATGCTATGAGTTTAAGAACGCCACAAGAAGAAGCGCTTTCCTACCTCGATGCAATAAGCTCTCACTGTGATTATAAGAATGACGATAAAACTGCTGTAGAAGCCGTTGCTTCTGAGAATTGCGAGAATCAGAGAACAGTAAATTCAAAATTTGAGTTTCCTTCATTCTGTTATGCTATGGCTACCGGTATCGGTAAAACTCGCCTTATGGGAGCCAGCATCTATTATCTCTATAAAACCAAGGGCTATAAGCATTTCTTCATTCTTGCTCCGGGTAGCACCATATATGATAAGCTTCGTAAAGAGACAAACCCTAATCACCCTAAGTACATATTTAAGGGACTTGAAGCTGAAATGGGCAAACCAAAGGTTTATGATGGTGAAAATTACGACCGTTATCCTGTCAGGTTTGAACAGCTTTCTATGTTTGTAGATAATACTTCTGATATCCAGCTTTTTATTTTCAATATTGGTAAGATCTTCAATAGTAAGACTGATACAGAGTTTAACTTCCATAAGTTCAAAGAAACGCTCGGTGCATCTTTTGCTGATGTACTGGCTCAGTTCGACGATCTTGTTATCTGTATGGATGAGGCACATCGTTACTATGCCCCTGCGTCAATGAAAGCAATCAATTATCTCAAGCCTATACTCGGTCTTGAATTCACTGCAACCCCTAAATCAACATCAAACATTATCTACGCTTATGACATTGCCAGAGGTGCTACTGAGGGCTTTTTAAAAATTCCTGTTGTTATGGGACGTTCTAATACCGCCGGATACAGTCAGGAAGATATAGAAGAAATGAAAATTCGTGACGGACTTACGTTACACGAAAATCGTAAGGCTATTTTAAGGGAGTATTGCAGCAATAACCACACTGATTATGTTAAGCCTATTGTTCTCATTGCTTGTAAAGATACAGATCATGCTAAGCAAATCCGTGAAAAGATAGACAGCGATGACTTCCTGAAGGGAAAATACAAAGGCAAAGTTATTGAAATACACTCAAAGCAAACCGGAGAAGAATCAGAAGAAAACGTAAGACTTCTGCTTTCTATTGAGAGTTCTTCAAATCCTATTGAGATCGTATTGCACGTCTACAAGCTTAAAGAAGGATGGGACGTAAACAACCTGTTTACGATAATTCCGCTCAATGCTGCCAAAAGTGATATTCTTGCTATGCAAACTATCGGTAGAGGTCTTAGATTACCTTTTGGAGAGCAGACAGGAGATGAAAAAATCGATACTCTCGATATAGTTGCTCATGATCATTACCGTGAATTGGTTGACGAAATAAAGAGCAGTGATATCTTCCGCTATCGTGATCTTGATTCACAAAGTGCTGAACACACAGAATCGGTAGATGTTACAGCTTCTGCAAGCGATGAACAACTTTCACTCTTTGATGATGCTATCGCTTCAGCAGGTGTTAAGTCATTTACTGATATCAGTAATCCTAAGACACAGCATGAAATCTACGAAGAATACAAAAAGAATTTCATGACTACACAGCGAAAAGCAAAACCTGATGAGACTCCAGCTGATGATGGACAAATGACGTTGTTTGATATGAACAGTGAATCTTCCTCCAGCACTGCAAGCGGTTCTTCAGTTACTAACGAACCAGCTACATCAAATACTACGATTGATCCGAAACAATCGCCTTCTAAGATGATGTCTGAGGAAGATTTCTCTAAATCTCTTGTTGAATACGCTGTTAAAGCTATATCTGTTCCAAAAATTCTCGTTCAAACGACTTCTGAGGTCAAGTTTAAACGTTTTGAAGTTAAACGTTCTATTACTGACTTTGAAGTGGCTAAAGCGCAGATTGAACGTTTCGATGCTATTAATCAAAAACTTCTCGCAGTAATAGATGCACAAATACTCGAAGTGAACGATGCTATGAATACGCTTGCGTGTATGCTTCTTGATACAATAAGCGAATTGTCATTTGATGATGCTGATTTTGTTATCGATGTAGTTGAACAGTATCTTTCTCAGATAGACGGAACTGAAGAAGAAAAGAAGCAGATTGTCAGACGCTATGCTTCAATGATTATTAACGACATTCGCAAACAAATATATGAACACGTAGAAAGAAAGACAGAAGATATCCATTTGGTTCAGAAAGACCTCATTATTTTCAAGAAATTCATTAAGAGTGTCAAGGACGATGGACAAATAAAATTTGATAAGCCTTTTACTGACAAAGCAAATATTAAGAAATATCTGTTTACAGGCTATAAGAAATCATATTATCCTTCAAATGCATTTGACAGTGATTCCGAGAGACAGTTCTCTATTATTCTCGAAGAAGATCCTGATGTTATTCGTTGGATCAAACCACCGTTAAATCAGTTAGGTCTATTCTGGAAAGCTGGACAGCAGTATAATCCTGATTTCCTTATTGAAACCTCCTCTGATAAATATATGGTAGAAGTTAAAGCACTTAAAGATTTAACTACTGATGAAGTAATTGCTAAAGCAAAAGAAGGTATTAAGTGGTGTGGATTTGCATCATCAGCTGATCCTGATCATAAAACATGGCATTATAGATTGGTTTCAGATGACAACATAAAACCAGGTAATTCATGCAAATTTACTCTTGGCACAGCCCATTCAGTTAAGGAGGATTAACTATGGCTGATAGATTCAAGTATTCTGAGGTTAGACAGCACATAATCGACGACATGAGAACTGATCTTATCGGTCCTATGGAGCCGTATGAAGTGCTTGATGAGAATCCTCGTTTTGCATATCTTGTTGGTATGCTTGATGTTCAGAGCGAAGAAAACTCCGATGAAAACGAACAGGAAATCGATACAGATGCGAACTATGAAGATGAGGAAGATTATACTGCTGGCGAAGAAGATGATAATGAACCGATAATGACTACTCGCTTTCAGCTTCCTTCTTCTATTGGTATAAGTTTTTATATTTCCGATGAGACAAAGAGTATTTTGCTTGATGTATCATGGGGAGATTATACTAAATCTTCGGAAAAGTATATGGGCAAGGATGATAAAGAACATACAAGAACAATCTATAATCGTCAACCAATGTCTGAAACACTAACCATTAATTTTGATGACTTTACTCGAACAAAAGAATACTCTCTAAAGATTGATTCAAATGTACACGTATATGTATCTCGGATCTCACTTAAAGGAAATTATTCGCTTGTAACCGCATACGTTATAAATAAAAGGATAAATGCTGAGAGTGCTGCTGAAAGGATTATGTTTCAAGTAGAGCTTAAAGCATATTCGGAGTCACAGCAACCTATTTTTATTGCTGAACATATATGCAGAAAAATACTTGCTTCTGATGAATTTTACTTTGAACAGCGTCCTATATTAGGTCGTGGACGTGGATGTGCCGCAATATGGGATACTCCTGTAAATGGTAGATCAACATATATAAAGTCTTCTTTTATACCAGAGTATGAATTTTCTGGAGTAAGTGCAGCTTTAGAAGGATTTGATAAAAACTATTTCTCGACATCAGATATGTCTGTAAAATCCAAGAAATCAGAAACTATTTCTAAATTAAATACACTTGCTGATTCATATGAGAAGTGGATTACAGATATTCTTGAAACAAATGAAAGAATGAAAGATGATGCTTTCAGAGAAAAAATCGGCAACTTAGTTGTTGAGCGTTGTAAAGAAGCTCTGAGCCGAATCAGAGAAGGAATAACATTAATCGACAATGATGATATAACATTTGAAGCATTTTGCTTTATGAATCGTGTAATCTTCCTCCAGAACAGTATCAAACGATTCTCAAAGAAAAACGGTGCAGGCATATCATGTAGTTTTCTCGATTTCATCAACCCTAAGATCGACGAAAATAATTTCGGCTGGCGTCCGTTCCAGATTGCCTTTATTCTGATGAACCTTTCCGGTATTGTTGATCCTAAGCATAAGGACAGGGACATAGTCGATCTTTTGTATTTCCCTACAGGTGGCGGTAAAACAGAAGCATATTTAGGTCTTATGGCTTTTGTAATAGCAAACAGAAGGCTGAGAAAAGAAGATTTTTCTATGTATGAACGTGATGGCGGAGTAACTATTATCCTTAGATACACTTTGCGTCTTCTTACAACTCAGCAAAGAGATCGTATAACCAAAATGGTTCTTGCAGCTGAAACTATAAGAAGGCAAAAGCCACAATTATTTGGAAATGAGCCGATTAGTATCGGTTTTTGGGTTGGAGGAGGCGTAACTCCTAACAAATTTGAAGAATTCAAAGATAATCCAGATAAGCCATATAACGCAAAGAAAGCAAGAAATCTTGTTTATAAGCAGCTTCTCAATTGTCCTTTCTGTGGAAAACCTTTAAACGAAGAAAACTTCAATATAGATATTGAAAAAAAATCTATAGAGATTCACTGTTCAAATATGAATTGTCAATTCTATAGGTATAAAGATGATAGAATTGCATTACCTGTATATTTAGTTGACGAAGAAATATACGCTAAATGCCCTACCATAATTCTATCAACAGTTGATAAATTTGCAAATTTACCATGGGAAGTAAGAACAAATGCTCTTTTTGGACGTGTTGACCGTAAATGCAGCAGAGATGGATATGTTGCTATAGGTGAAGACCATCCTCAGAGACATAATAAAACTGATTCATTAGCAGCTTCTACTTTATCTCCGGTTAAACAGTTTTTGCCGCCTGAATTAATCATTCAGGATGAGCTTCACTTAATCACTGGACCTCTTGGCACAGTTTATGGAGCTTATGAGACTATAATTGAAGATATGTGTACATATGACGGAATAAAACCTAAATATGTGGTTTCTACGGCGACAATCAAAAACGCTGAAGCCCAGGCTAAATGCTTGTATGCAAGACAACATACAACGCAGTTTCCTCCAAGTGGTTTTGAAATTGGCGATAGCTTCTTTATAAAAGAAATACCTGTCGAAAAAGATCCGTTCCGTAAATATGTTGGCATATGTGCTCCAGGACAATCTGTAAAAACTGCATTACTGAGAGTTTATTCTATCATTCTTCAGGCAGCACATAATTACTCTTGTCAAGATGAATTTAAAGATGTAATTGATCCTTATTATACGTTAGTGGGCTATTTTAACAGTATACGTGAGCTTGGCGGTGCTGTTAGATTGCTTCAAGACGACATTCCGAAGAGAATAAAAAGAATAAAAAAGAAGTATGATTTCGACAGCTATCGCAACCTTTTCCATAACGTTGAAATTACATCTCGTATGGCTTCTTATAAGATTCCTGAGAAACTAAATCAGCTCGAAATAAACTATCAATCAAGAGATTGCCTTGATACAGCTATTGCTACTAATATGATAGCTGTAGGTATGGATGTTGACAGACTCGGATTAATGGTTGTAACTGGTCAGCCTAAACAGAATTCTGAATATATTCAGGCAACGAGCCGAATAGGAAGAGCTTTTCCTGGTTTAGTGGTTACTCTTTATAATGCTTACCGTCCTCGTGACTTATCTCATTATGAAAATTTCACTGGGTATCATTCACAACTTTACAGGTTCGTAGAAGGAACTACAGCAACTCCATTCTCTGCAAGAGCAAGAGACAGAGTTATGCACGCACTTATAATATCAGCTATTAGGTTGAACTATCCTGAAATGGCTGAAAACGCAGCTGCTTCTTTAATCACTTCAATGACTGACGATCAACTTGTATCAGTGAAAAAACTTATTATTGATCGACTTAATATCATTAAACCATCAGCTAAAATAGATGCCGAAAATGAAATTGATCAGTTCATTGATTGGTGGAAGCTACAGGCTTCTCAGATTAAGAAGGTGCGATACTTTGTCGTTGATACTAAACACTATAATAGGTTAATGAATTCCTATGATCAGCCACATATCGAAACCGAAAAGCCTACACTAAGGTCTATGCGTGAAGTTGAAAGTACAGCGAATATGTACTATTACACGGAGGAATAAAATGTCTGAGTATAATAATAACAAACTTGGCGAACTGCGTCCCAATCAAATTATAACAACTTTCGGTCCAGGCGCTATTGTCGATGCAGTTAAAGATTCAGTCACTATACTTGATCTTCCATACTGGAAAGAAAAAGGACAAAGAATAATTGATGGAAGACTGGCTTCATATTTACGTGTCAATTGTTTTTATATGCCACGAACAAGTGGTAAATGTGATATACCTGTAGTAACTTTTCCGTATTATCATGTTTGCTCCAACATTATGTGTGGTCATCTTTTTGATGCAAGGAAGAATTTCGATTTAGATAAATACTTAATATATGGAGTCAGTTGCCCTAAATGTCATCGTCCAGCTTACCCATCACGATTTATTACCATATGCGAAAATGGACATATGCATGATTTCCCGTGGAAATGGTGGGTTCATCATGGAAATAAACAATGTAATGGCGAATTAAAGATGTATTCCATAGGAAATACATCTACACTTGCGGATATGTGGGTTGAGTGCTCCTGCGGAGATAAACGTAATATGAGCGGAGCTACACAGCGTGATAATTTTGAAGAATTGAGTTGTCAGGGACGGCATCCATTTCGTCCTTTGCATAAAGGAGATCACTGTAATAAACAGGTTATCCCTTCGCAGCGTGGTGCATCAAACGTGTATTTTGCTGTTACCAAAAGTGCAATATCAATTCCTCCATGGATCAATCCACTATACAATTTAATCGATGATCATCTTCATGATATTGAACTGTTAATGGATGAAACCGTGTTAGGTGAAGAACTTGGGATTTTAACAGCATACAAAAAATATTTTTCTGCATATTCATTTGATGAATACAAAGAAGCATTGCATAACCGTCTTAATAACATTAAAGAATTCACTGAAATCAAGCAGATGGAGTATAACGCCATTACTCACCATGATGATCCTGCCTATGAATCTAATAAAAAGCATTTTAAAGCTGAGGAAGATCCATTGCCTCAATATCTAAAAAAATACTTTGAAAGAATAATACGAGTAACAAGGCTTAGAGAAGTAAGAGTTCTTCTCGGTTTTACAAGAGTAGATGCACCTGATCCGGATGCTGATAATCAGCCTAATATCGTTGCACTTAGCAAAGGAAGCGGTCCAGAGCGCTGGCTTCCCGCTGCAGAAGTTAATGGCGAAGGCATCTTCATTGAGTTTAAGAAAGAGCAGATTGAAAAATGGATGAGTTCTGAAGCTGTAAAATCTATATCAAAGAAGTATTCAGATTCGTACAGAGATTTCTGCGAATCAAAGGGCTGGACAATTTCAGTTATGCGTAATGCTGTCTATGTTCTCATGCATACATTTGCTCATCTTTTGATAAAGCAAATGTCCATGTCATCAGGTTATTCATCTTCAGCTATAAGAGAACGAATTTATTTTAGCGAAAAGATGTCGGGAGTATTGCTGTATACAGGCAGTGCTGACAAAGAAGGTTCGCTTGGCGGTTTAGTTGAATTAGGTACTATCGATCAGATGACAAGGCTCATGAAAGATGCTTTCCAGGAAGCTCTTGTTTGCACCAATGACCCTGAATGTATGAATACTCTCCCTGCTGGTAAGAACTCTAACGGTGCAGCTTGTCATTCTTGCTGTATGATATCTGAAACTGCTTGTGAAAACGGAAATAGGATGCTTGACAGAGGACTTGTTGTACCCGTTCCGGGACGTGAAGAAACCTCATACTTTAAAGAATTGGTGAATGAACTATGCCAGGTAGAGATATAAATAAAGAGATCCTAATCAATACGATAAAAAGCGATTATTCAAACGGTACATCAAATTCTGTGGAATTACTAAAAAGGAATTACCCTGAGCTATCTCATCAGAAATGTGAAGATATAGCGGAGTTAATAACTGAAGCTATTGCGACTAATGACACAGATAAAGTGTCAATCGTTGCTACTGCACCGCCTTCTTTTGCAATTAACGCAAGAACAACCATGAGCGTTGTTAATTCAATGATCAATAGTGCAGAAAGAAATATTCTTATTACAGGATATTCACTCTCCTCCTATTTTTCCGATTTAGTTGATGTGATAATAAATAAAAGCCAGCGCGGTATTTTTGTTAAGTTCTTCGTCAATGATATTGAAAGTCAGCAAGAATTCGATAAGATTTTGCGTTATAAGAGTCGATTCTTAAATATTTACAATTATAAACCTGTTGATGATGATAAGATGTCAGCATTACACGCTAAGGTATTATCTGTTGACGGTCAATCTACATTAATTACTTCAGCAAATCTGTCTTATCATGGTCAGCAAGGCAATATAGAGCTTGGTACAAAAATCGAATCCAAGAGCATTGCTAAGCAGATAGATGATATTTTTACAAAGCTTATTTTTTCAAAAGTATTTGTTCAGCTCTGATTTGATAGCTATCCTCAAACTAAAACAACAGAAACACTACATTTAATTATCAGGAGTTTTCAATGCATAACGATATTATTTCATTCTGTGACAAATGGCTTTTTCTATTTGATAGCGACAAAGTATTTGATTTTGAAAATGACTTTGGCGATGACTGTGAAAAAATGTCTTTCAAGATGGATCTATTTAATAGTTTCCGTGATGCCTTTCCTGACGCAACAGATGCAACATGGAAAACTGAAGAACTTGAAAGGGTTATTAATAATATAAATAATCCTGCCATACTTGGTTCTATGCTTTTCTCACAATGGCGCTCCCTAACACACTGGATTATGATATATAATCTTGATGATTACATCGACTGGTTCAAAATAGTCCTTACACGACTTAAAGAAATCTGCTGAACAAACAATAAATGAATATGGTTGCAGTTTATAATATAACGATTTAATCATGAAAGAAAAAGGTCGGTTCTGATGCCGACTTTTTTCAAATTGATACTTATAACATAGGTGCTCTTTTTCAACACCTATGAAGAAAATATCTTACTATTGAGGACAATCCTCCGGTCTTGACATCTATTGCAACTCAGATGTCAAGACTAATATGATAATTTTTGATACAATAAAGACATCAAATAAAGGAGGTACTCAGTACTATGAAAGATAACATTCTTGAAAACGCCTTATCTATCATTGATAAGAATATTCGCCTTGATCATAAGGAAATAACAAGGAAAATTTACGCAGAAACAAATTATTGTGATCAGGATTACAACAAATTTCTTGCGGTGATTTCTTCAGGTGATCTTACTTTAAAGGATTATATCCGAAAAAGAAGACTGTATTTAGCTGCTGATGAACTGATCAATAACCCTGATAAGTCAATAGTCGATATCTCGTCAGAATTCGGTTATTCCGAGCAAACAGCATTTACAAGAGCTATAAAAAGAGAATTTAACAAAACACCAACAGAAATCCGCAAGAACCAAAAGCCAGTTCCCGATGTCAGAAAAATACTGGAGAATCATCTTGCCAATAAGAGCAGACTCGATTCTATTCTCGATAGATTTGAATCTGATAATCTAAGTAATACCGACTGGGACTACTTTGAGACATTTATCCATGCAACAGATGAATATGGGTTCGATACTTCAACCTGTTGCCTGATATCTGAACTATCAGAGAGACTATCAGTTCCATTTGCTCATCTTTTAGAACGTTGTTTCGATATGATGATTGATTACAATCAGTATTCTGAAGATTACATGACGGAAAAACTCGATTTTATGGAAGAAGCGGGTATCGAAAGTGAAGATGAATTAAAAAAGCTGTGTCATCATTATGACTGTAAATGGTATGAGCTGAGCTTTGGTAAAGTTCAGATGTATCGTTTAGGTATTGATTCACCAGAAGAACTAACTAAAATATGGAACTATTATAACTGTAAATGGATAATGGGCGAACCCTATCCTATTACAAAGCAAATGGTACAGGATTATCGTAAAAAAACAAAATAATAACGGAGGGCAGGAAGAATGTATATTGCATTTGATAAAGAACAAAAGAGAATATCTATCAATGACGCTGTTCAGGGCGATACATTCTTCTGCCCAATTTGTCTTGAGAGACTGTTTGTAAAAGCCGGAACTGAAAGAGCACGTCATTTTTCTCACTATCCTAAGTGTGAATGCAATGATGGCTGGAATGGTCAATATGATATGTCTGAATGGCACTATGAATGGCAGAATAGATTTCCGGCTGATAACCAGGAAGTAGTTGTTCAATGGGACGATATTCGGCACAGAGCAGACGTGCTTGTGGACAGAACAGTCGCTGAGTTTCAGCATAGTCCCTTATCCGCCGGAAAGTTTAATGACAGAAATGTCTTCTATCATAATAATATTGGATACAAAGTTGTCTGGCTTTATGATATGCGCGAAGACTATGAAAGCGGACAATTAAAGGAAAAGAACAATAATATCTTTTCTTGGAGCAAACCAAGATCTACTTTCAGAAAATACAACCTTCGTGCCGGAGCAATAGACCTTTTCTTTCAAATATCTGATGATAATGAATGTATATTGCAAATACATGAATTCTATGAAGGCTTCTTTCAAATCAAACAAAGATTTACAAAAGAAGCCTTCTTATCTTATATCGGTCTGACTGACGGAAGATGTCTTCCACCGCTGCACATAGACACTAATATAGATGAGGAATATCAACGTTTTTCTGAAAAGTATAATATTGTTCTTAATCTTCAGCAACAACGAGCTGTCCAGGCTGTGAGTGGAGCAAATCTTATGATTGCAGTACCAGGTAGTGGAAAAACTACTGTTATGGTTGCAAGAATGGGATATATGATTTATTGTAAAGGTATTGCTCCCGAGAATATTCTTGCTATAACTTATACTAAAAGCGCAACAAATGATATTAAACAGCGCTTTGCTCAAAAGTTCGATAAAAACATAGCCGATCGTCTTAATATACGCACTATCAACTCTTTATGCGAACAGATCATCACAAGATATGTTCAAAAGTATAATAGACCAAATCGCTATAAACTGCTTAATGAAAATGAACAATGTGCAATTATCAAATCAATCTACACAAGCATAACTGGCGATAAATTTCCACACGAAGCTGATATTATCGAAGCACAAACCAAAATCAGTTATATAAAAAACATGATGCTGACAACTCCTGAATTAAGAGAGGAGTATCTGCCCGAAGACTCCATCTATGAGAATTTCTATAACAAATATGAAGATGCTTTGAAATCAAATCAACGTATGGATTATGACGATCAACTACGCTTCGCTAAGATTTTCCTTGAAAAAAAACCTGACCTTCTTTGTGAATTTCAGGATAAATACCAGTACATTTGTGTTGATGAAGCACAGGATACATCTAAAATTCAACATGAAATAGTCAGATTGTTAGCTTCAAAGCGGAATAATGTTTTTATGGTTGGTGATGAAGATCAAAGCATTTATCGTTTCCGTGCAGCTTATCCACAGGCACTTTTGAGTTTTGCGGATATATATATTAATCCGTATGTTCTGTTTCTTGAAACAAATTACCGTTCAACAAAGCAAATAGTTTCAGCTGCTCAGAGTTTTATTAGTCATAATATTAACCGTCATTCTGAGAAATATATGAGATCAAGCCGAGGAGACGGTAAGCCGATAAAACGTATTAATGTCATGAAGAAACATGAGCAGTATTCTACTGTTGCAGAAGCATCCATGCAAGATCATGGTCAAATGGCAATACTCTACCGGAACAATGCAAATGCCATTCCTCTTATGGATCTCTTTTTACGAAAAAATATCCCATTTCAACGCCTGAAAGATGCAGGTGAAAACTTTTTTACCTGCAAAGTTGTTCAGGATATTGTATATTTTCTAAGATTCGCTATCAATCCTAATGACGCAGATGCTTTTAAGCAGATCTACTATAAGTGCGGCTATGGTTTCAACCAGCGAGCTGCAAATTGGAGCTGTACAAAATCGCTCCAAAAAGGCATTTCCATTTCCGATGAACTGATTAATCAACTGTCAAAGTGGCGGTCATTAGAGCAAAAAGCATTGGATTTTAAGGAAAAAATGAAGAGGATTGCTGCTTCCGCTCCACAAGATGCAATTGATATGATCTGTAATTATTGGTATCGTGACTATGCAAGAGAAAAAGAGCTCGACATAGGTAAATGCGATATCCTATACTCTTTAGCTGTACAGGAAAAAACAATTACAGGTTTTCTTGAACACTTGGAGCTATTGCCGAAACTTATTGAGAACTATCACTGTTCAGCAGAAAATCCGGTCATTCTTTCCACTATTCATTCTGCGAAGGGTTTAGAATTCGATATTGTCTATATAGTTGATGCCTATGACGGTAGTTTACCTCACTCAGACAGAGAAACCGCAAAAGAACAGGAACGGATTGATAACTATGAGGAAGAACGTCGTTTGTTTTACGTTGCAATCACAAGAGCCAAAAACGAATTGTATCTTCTTAGCGTAAACGAATATAGAACCGCATTTATCAACGAAATTGTCCCTGAAGCACATACTAACAAAGATAACGAAGTTAATGTAGTGTTTAAAGACAAACATACACTTCTTTCTGATACACTAAAGCCAATTATTGTGTCAGGTATGATTAACAACGTTACAGAAACAACGTCCATTCCCGCTCAACCATATAAAAGAAGCATCAGCGAATATATTTCAGAGACAAATGATCAACCAAACCCTGTTTCTGAAGAAAAAACAACTATGTCAAAACAACAGAAATATGAAATAGGTCTATCTGACGTTTCAGATAAATTTACACAGCAGACAAGCATTATTCGTGACAGATTCGGCGCAAGATGGGTTAAGTGTGTCAAATGCGGAGCGATCAAGCAAGATTATGAGTTTTCATCGTATGGTGGAGAAAACACTGTCAATCTTGGCACTTGCGGTGAATGCAGCCGAAAGCGAAGTTAAAAGACTTATTCGTTGAAGGGACTCCCAAAACAGGTGGACGTTATCAGAGTAAATCAACTTTGACCCCACTGGAGTCAAAGTTAAAAAAGAGGGCTTCTGCATCTGCAAAAGTCCTCTTGTCATAGCTATGATTTACTCAGTGCCTTGCCTAACAGCAAGTACAATGATGCGTTTTCATCATTCATCGTTCTGAAACTGGTCACAATCTCTTTCTCTCGGTCATTCAGAACAGTAACCTCCCCGTCCTCGTTGAAGAACTCAGAGAGCGTGATTCCCATAGGAGTGAGCAGTTTTTTCAGTGTTTCGATAGTCGGCTGATTCTTGCCGTTTTCAAGGTCGCTAATGTGACCTTGTGAAATATCAGAGTCCTTAGAAAGTCTGTAAATGCTGAACTCTTTAGCTTCTCTGAGCTGTTTCAGACGCTTGCCGTATTCCATTCCGTTTCACTCCCTTTTGGATTGTCAATTACCATTATAATACTTTTTAACGAAGATTTTAATTCAAAAGAGCCGAACTAATTACTTATTTATTCGGATATATCGTTATTATAGGAAGCGAAAGTGATTATTACTCACTATAACTGTGAAAGGAGGATATTAAATGAAGAAAAAACTGTTGCTCGCAGCTATACTGTTTGTGATGACAATAACATCGTGTGTTCCTTATAATACCGGAAACGATGCTTCTGATACAGATACATCTACTTCCTCAGCTCAGACAGAAATCGTTACTTCTGAAATGGAAAAAGGAACAAGTTCTGAAACAACCACCTCTGCTGTTTCCACAACATCTGTAACTGAATCAACAGCGGTTTCAGAGACAACAACATCAGCAGCAACTACCGTAGAACCTGAAAAGCCAACTACTCCGTTTTCTCTCAGTAATATTCCTCCATTCAGCAATACGCCTTACTATGAGGTCAACAACAATAAACCGTTCTTTACTAACGATGAGATTACAACACAGTCCTATGAATACTATCCCAATCTTGATAGTTTGGGCCGCTGTGGTGCGTGTATAGCTGCATATCCCTTGATATGATGCCGACAACAGAACGTGAAGGGATAGGAATGGTAAAGCCGTCCGGCTGGCATCTCGACAAGTATGACTTTGTTGACGGCAAGTATCTGTTCAACCGCTGCCATCTGATTGGTTATCAGCTCACAGGCGAAAACGCCAATCTCAGCAATCTTATAACAGGCACCAGATACATGAATATTCAGGGTATGCTCCCTTTTGAGAACAAAACTGCCGGATATATAAAATCTACCGGAAATCATGTGATGTACAGAATAACACCTGTATTTGACGGTAATAACTTAGTCGCAACAGGTGTTCTGATGGAAGCTTATTCGGTTGAAGATAACGGACAGGGACTGTGTTTCAATGTTTTCTGTTATAACGCTCAGCCAGGTGTGGTGATTGATTATTCAACAGGTGAAAATCATCTTGATGAAAACTCAGATGTTATTATCCTCGATCCTTTTGTCGAAGATCCTGCTGAACCGCCTGTTATTGACCGTGATATGCCTGACTCGGAAGATAATCAGTCGCAGACATACATACTTAACAAGAATACGAAGAAGATACATTATCCGTGGTGTTCCTCGGTTGAGGATATGGCGGAGCATAATAAACAGGAGTTTACAGGAGATATAAATGAAGTAATCAGTCAAGGCTATTCTCCGTGTAAACGGTGTAATCCTTCTTGATATGGAGATGATAAACTATGACAGATAAAATGAAATGGACCAGAGAACCTGAAAAATACAAGATCAGTGATGAGCGAATAGAGATAGTGACTGAACCGCACACCGACTTATGGCAGAGAACATATTATCATTTCCGCAATGATAATGCTCCCGTTCTGCAAATAGAGACAGATGAAAAATACTTCTCCTTTATAGTCAAAACCGATTTCACTGACAGTCATCATCGCTTCGATCAGTGCGGAATTGTGATGTATCTTGATTCAGAAAACTGGCTGAAAGCCTCGGTCGAATACGAAAATGAAGAATTTCAGCATTTAGGCTCGGTTGTCACCAATCACGGTTATTCCGATTGGGCTACAACAGCTATCCCTTCAGATGTAAAGGTCATTTGGTATCGTTTCAGCCGCCGTGAGGACGATTACTGCATCGAGAGTTCCCATGACGGTGTGAACTTCACTCAGATGCGTGTTTGTCATGTGTGGGAAGGCAAAGATATGATACGCTTTGGTATCTACGCTTGTAGTCCGGAAGATTCGAGCTTTAAGGCTGTGTTTACTGATATGAAGATATCCGAATGTGCTTGGAAGGCACATGACGGACAGCAGCCGGATTGATTTTACATTGGAGGTGACTTCATGTGTACTTGGTTCTATGCAGATTACAAGTATCTGTCGGGTTATATCAATAAAGCACAACAACTCCCGCTTGCCGACAATATTATGAACGCTATGTCGAAGTCGAAAGCAATGTCGGGTAATATCCGTCCTACTGATATGGCAGCCGTACTTGCACCGAACAAGCAAGGAAACGTGGCTGTATTCCCTATGATTTGGGGCTTTACACATGAGTCAACTCCTAAACCACTTATCAACTGCCGTATCGAGACTGCCGACCAGAAGCCCTTATGGAAGGACTCTTGGTTCAGGCGGAGATGCGTGATCCCTGCGTCATGGTACTATGAATGGGGCATACCGCCGTCGGAAGTCGGTTTCCATAACGCTAATGAACAGAACAAGATCAAAAAAGAAAAGTATGCGATTCAGCCCGAAGGAGCTGAAATTACATACCTTGCCGGATTGTACCGCTTTGAGGAGCATAGAGGTATTCAAGTACCGATGTTCACCGTGTTGACAAGAGAAGCAGTCGCTCCCGTAAGCAGTATCCATGACCGAATGCCGCTTATTCTCGGCAAGGAAAGCCTGAGCGAATGGATACGTCCTAATGGTGATCCTAATAAAATCGCTAAGATAGCTCTTACGAAGATGATAATGGAAAAGGCAGCGGACTATCCTGAGCCAAAGCCAGCGTTTATGCAGATATAAACATATCGGCTGATTGACACCTTATAATAGTGATTGGTTTAATAGCAGGTTCTTATGAGCCTGCTATTTTTATTGAATGAAGGATATCTGAATTTGAAATGTGCATAGACGATGCAAAATGTGCATAGACCTTGTGCATAGATGCCTTACGATGTGCATTTGTGCTGTGCAAATCAATGCTCAAAGTGTGCATTGTTTAGTATATGTATTGACGCACATTTCACTTTGTGATATACTAAAGGCAACAGGAAAAGAAATGGAAAAAGCGTCACGAACGGCGCAAATACGATAATGGCAAAGGAGGTGTAATTATGAATGATGTAATGAAGGGTATGCTGATTGTCTTGGTTATCATCTATGTAATTTCTCCAATTGATTTTGTGCCAGGACCGGTAGATGATTTCATTGTGATCTTGCTGGGACTGGCAAGTCAGAAGAAAATAGAGAACAAACAGTAAGACGGCATAGGGCGAATGCCGGAGATAAGGTGTTCGCCCTATACTATCAAGGAGGTAATCATATGTCTGACAATAAAGATTTTAGAAGTGAGTTTCTGAAAGATGGTAAGAATGTTATCATCAGCAAAAAGATGAAGGAAATACGTCTCAGTCGAGGTATGACACAAGGTGATGTAGCAAAGGAACTACATATCGACCGTTCAGTGTATGCCAAGTATGAAACGGGTAAGCTGACACCTACACAAGAAAGAATTCAGGAATTTGCCGATGTCTTTGACATTGATATCAATGAACTTGAGAAATGTGTTTCTGCTGTTATTCCAGATACATCGGCACTTCTGAAAAACAAAAGATTGCTTACAATGCTCTTAGAAGACTTTGATCAGGTAATCATTCCGGACACAGTATTGAACGAGCTTGACTATCAGAAAGATAAGGGCAGAAATAAAAAGATCGCTTGGCAGGTAATGATGACAATAGATGAATATCGCACACGTTTTCGTGAACGAATGTTATTTGAGAGAAGCAGCCACTTCAAGCAGGAAAAAAATGATGCAAAAATTATAGAACTGGCTGAGCAGCTAAATAGAAAGCTGAATAAAGTAATCTACCTTATCCATGACGATATTGGTATGTCACTTTCATATGATAACAGTATTCTCTTAAAGGATTATATAGCCAAACGCTCTAATAATACTAATTATGCATCATTTCTTGCCCTCGACGAAGAGTACGAACATTTCGACGCATTTCAGAAAATGATGCCTGATCTCGACTTAAATATGTATTTGCCTGATGGTATGACTTTGCTTATTAGTTGTATCAGATGCAATGATGAAGATAAGTGCTCCGAAAGAGATGGTTTTTACATTTCTGACACTAAGCAGTATAAAAAGCTCAAATTTTTAATTGAAAACGGTGCTGATCTCGATAAAACAGATAACAGCAGATATTGTTTGACACCGCTTGCACATTGCGTTCAAAAAGGTAATTTCAAGCTGTTTAATCTCTTGCTTGAGATGGGAGCAGATTATAACAAAGGCTCTGTCGATGAAACCACGCCAAGTCATTTGAAAATGCAAAACATCAATGAAGGAAATACACCTTTGATGATCGCTTGTTGGCACGCAAATAAAAAATTTGTTGAAAAGTTGTGTAGCCTTCCTGACATATCCTTAAATCAGCAAGATAGTAATGGGTACACGGCTCTAATTAAATGTGCTGTGCAAAGATATAACAGGATAAAAGAAGGCAAAAAAGTCGATTATGTTGAATCAATCTATCGCTATCTTTTGTCATTAGACAAGGTGGATACTCTGATTCGTGACAGACAGAATCGAACAGCAAAAGACTGGTGGATTTTAGGAGATGAGCTGAGAAAGGAATTGGAACAGAATGATTGATCGCGCCTGTATCAGTATCAATAATCGCTGTAATCTGAACTGCTCTTACTGCCACTTTCATACTGCTGAAAAGGCAGTATACCTTGCAGGGAAAGAAATGAATGTATTTTCGATACTTGACAATATCATGCAGCACATTAACAAGTATGATATTGAAGTGTTCAAGCTCGGTTTTGTGGGCAATGGTGAGCCTTTACTTGACTATGAAGCACTACACGAATACATTAAATACATCAGCGATTACCTTTCCGCCAACAGAATCGCTGCCTATACTATAACAAATGGAACGCTCATAACCGAGAAAATGCTCGATTTCTTCAAGGAAAACAAGGTCAATGTCGGCTTCTCAATAGACGGAATACCAGAGATACACAACCAGTTAAGGTGCAATACACATTCGGAGGTCATGAAGGCTATTGAACTGTATCATTCGGTAAACGGCTACTATCCTTCAATGAACTGTACCATTGGCAGAGATGTGCTCAAAAAGGCAGAAGATACAATTGCTTTCTTTGAACCGTTCGGCAGCAGGATAACATTCTCAAGAATGATCGGTGCAGGCGGTATATCTTTAGATCAGTTCCACTGTTTCCTTGATAAAGCCAAGCAAAGACTCAATGTTCGTACCGGAGGCTACGATTCTGTAATAAATGTGGTAAAGAAAATCAAGATGGGGCTGTCTTTTGTTCTTCATGTGGTGCAAACTTGACAGAAATAAATAATAATCAGTCAGAGAATGCAACATCTACTGCTGTTCCTAAAAAGAAAGTTTCCGTTATAGGAATCATACTTATGGTTTTGGGTGGTATGTTTGCTTTCTTCATTCTCATCTGTATAGTATTTGCAATATTTGGTGATGATATTGACGAGGAGAATGGAATGTATTCTTCATCAAGCACCTCTCATTCATCAAGCACCGATAAAAAAGAAACAAGTAATTACTTTGAAAAAGAATTGGGTTTATCTGAAGAAGAAGCTGTTAAAAATTTAGCTACCGAGGCAATAAAATCGAGACTAACCAAATATGAAACACCTGTTTATAATTTAAACATACTTGAAAAAGATGAATATTACAATTACATCGTAGGTGCAGAAACTAAAAACAATCTTACAGTTTGGTGGCGTGTTCTTATAAAAATTGACACTAAGAGTGGACTATATAATTCGTATGTTCTTACTTCTGGTATGGATGATGAAGATGGAAATAGAATTGCAAAAGATGACTGTATTAACGAGTTTAAAACTCGAAGCAAATATGGATGGGGAAAAGAAAATAATATAGAACCTTAACAATAATGATCTTAAGGCACTTCGCTTGAAGTGCCTTTTTAAAGTTCCACATACCCGCAATCCAGCACGCTTAGTTTTGTATGCTCGCTATCCTGCGGATCAACAATATCATAGGTGATTGAGCTGCACCGTAGTTCGTTGCAAAGCTCTGTTGCCCGTTTCAGGAAATCCGGCGGTATCTCGGTATGAGAGCCGTCATTTTTTATGAGCTTTATGCCGTTTCTCCGCAAGTCCTCGATGAAATCCTCACTCGTCATTATCCTGTTCCTCGGTGCTTTCCTCACCCTCGCTTGTTTCAATGGTGAGAACGTGCGTGTAGATCATGTGGTCATTCAGGCAGTCCAGAGAGCAGTAGCTCTGATTGGTGTCCTGATGCTTGTAATAGCTCTTGCCTGCGGGTATTTCCTTATAACAGTTCGCACAAAACATTATTCCTCGTCCTTCCATAAGTAAATCATTGCTTCGTTGACGGCTCGCTGTGCCTGCATACGGAGCAGATTGCCGATAGAGCCTGAGATATTGATAGCTCCCATTTCGTTGGCTATCTGATATTCACGGCTCGACTGCATCAGAAGCTCGGTCTGACGGTTTACAGCGTCCGTGACTTTGGTATCAAGCTCGTCAAGGTGCTTGTAAATTTCACCCTTGTCCACGATCTCCTGCAAGAGTTCGGGCCGCTTATCTTCAATGTGATGCAGATAATATCTGATGTGGTCGGTGTGGAACACATAACGCTCCTTTTTGCCCGTCTTTGGGTTGATATGCGTGACCGTCTGTGTGTCAGTGTCAACAGCCCACAAGGGTAAGCCGTCCCATTCCTGTTTGCTCTTGAAGATCATGTGATCACTTCCGTTTCCGTGTGAAGTAGTACGCTGCACCTCCGACTCCTGCGAGAGCTGCCACTCCTGCAACAACAGGCAGAGGATTTGTCTCAGACTGCGCAGGATTGCCCTCAGAACCGCCTGACGTACTGTCGGGAGTATCGTTACCCTCTGCGGAAGAAGCGCCCTCAGAAGCCGTTCCCGTTCCTCCTGCGACCTCTCCGATCACTCTCGGACTGTCCGCACCGTTATCGTTGATCTGATAACCGCCTGTACTTTCTTCGGGTTCGTCTTTCAGCGTACTGAACGGAGGAAAGCTGTCTACGGTATTACCGTTCTTGTCTATCATCTGCCAGTTGCCGTTCAGGAGCGTGAAGCTGTAAAGGTTGTCCTCAGTTTTAATAGTCCAGCCTCCGTCGTTATCGTCCTCAAAGTCCCAGCCGTCGATCAGGTCACGGTAATATCTGCGGTATCCGTGTGTGACCTCTCCTACATCGGTCCAGTCATAAGCTCCTGTGCCGTAGTTATCGTCAAGCCATTTGTCAAGCAGATGATGCTTGTACGATGCTTCGGGATATTCAAGTCCGTTATCGCCCTTGCCGTTCCAGAGATCTTCCCAAATGGCAGTTTCAAGGCTTTCACGGTCAGGTGCTTCGGCACCATAAGCGGTAAAGCCTGAGCTGAGTGCAAGTACGGTGCAGAATAACGCTGTAATAATCTTTTTCATGATGATGACTCTCCTTTATATTTCAGCTATTGTTCTTAAAATAGAATTCTAACGCCTTTTCAATGGTTTCCGTGATTTCTTTGGGCTTAGTACCCTCTGCGAAATACTTGGTATAGGTATAATTGCTGATCTTCACGCTCTTTGGCTTCGGTGTCTGCTCACTATCATCACCATAGATAATGCTGTGAACAGTATCACGGTCGATATATCCGTCGCTTTCGGCAGATGCACGGAGCATCTTGGCGATTTTAAATTCGATCTTATCTTCCTCAGCACACTCGGCAACAATAGCCTGCGTATCTTCCGACAGGAAAGAAAGCTCCACGCCTGTCCTGATAGCAATATCTCCGCTGTCCACAAGGGCTTTCAGCCTGTCAATCAGCTTGTTTATGCGGATAAGACGGATAACTGAACCCTTGCTTACACCATATTCCGCACCGACTGTTTTTCCGCTGTCTAACTTTGACCCCACTGGAGTCAAAGTTGATTCCTCGACTTCTGCATTAGGATTTTCAAGGAGTTCAAGCTCCCTGAGAATGTCATTTCTCTTGCCCTGAGAGAACATTTCGTTATGACGGAGAGCAACAGCGGCAGCCTGTTCTGATATTCTGAGATTTTCAAAGCCTCTCTGCATAACATTACTCTCGATAACGTACATTTCGGCTTCGTCCTCGGTTAATCCTGCCTTGATGATAGCAGGCACGGAAGGAAGTCCTGCGAGCTTTGAAGCATTCCAGCGGTTGTGACCGATAAGGATTTCATATCCGTCACCGTCGGGCTGTACGATAATCGGTGAAAGTACGCCGTTTTCCTTGATACTCGCTACCATATCTTCAAGGCGTTCGCCCGTGTAAAGCTCAAACTTGTGATTGTGGTACGGGTGGAGCATTTCGCAGGGTATCTGTTGTACGGCGGTCTGCTGTGTAAGCATAGCACTCAGGTCAAACTGCGGTGTATTCATCTTTTCTTCTTCCTTTCCATATCCGCAAGCTGTTTCCTCAGTTCACGGTTATCAATATCAAGCTCCATAATATGCTTTCGGAGCTTCTTTATCGTAACATCGGCACGGACAATAATATCCGCAAATTGTAAGAGCGTGAGCTTGTATCTCCGCTGATTGTAGTTGAATCCGTAGCAGAGCTTTCCTGAGAGCCTGTCACGGCTCTCGGAAAGGCTCCCGATGATCCTGCGTGACGTTTCGGCTACTGATTTGGTATGATCGGAGCTGAAATACTCGTCAAGCTCACCGTCATTGTGGGGAGTGAACAGCCACGGAGTTTTATCAGTATCATAGGGCTTCATGTCACGTTATCCTCCCCGTCATCTTCATCGGTGCAGTAGTCCAGTCCGTTCTGAATCTGAATGAGGATGCCTGCATAGCGGTCATGTTCCTCCTCAGTATCGCAGCACATTTTGGCTTCGAGGAAATAAACCATTGCTTCTTCACGATCGTCCCATACTCTTTCCATACCGTGACACTTGGTTGTTACTCCACGGTTCGGGTTCATTGCAAGTTCTGACATCTTTAACATCTTGAAAGCACCTCCAGAGCTAATTCATCATATTCTTTACCTATCCTGTGACCTGTGAGACAAAGCGGTGTGCCGTTCTCGGAGCTTTTGGCAGCTTCAACGGATTTGCTGATGCTTGTAGTGAAAAGCATAGCACTGTACTTTTCATTGAGAGTATCCATAGCCGTTCTGCTTACCTTTGTGCGGTCAACCATAGTCGGCAGCACTCCTACAAGGTTCAGCTTAGGATTGGTGTTGACCCTGACAAGCTGTGTGAGAGCTTCAAGGGATTGCAGACCGTCCATACTGAATTTCTGTGTCTGTACTGGGATAAGCACCCTGTCGGCGGCAGTGAGAGCGTTGATAAGGAGCGTTCCGAGTGACGGCAGGCAGTCAATAAGCACAAAGTCATAACCGCTGATAACATCTTCACTGAGTACCTTGCGGAGAATGTACTCCTTTGAGATCATCGTAACCATAAGAGTTTCCGCATTTGCAAGGTTTATATCGGACGGAATGTAGTCAACTCCTGCTGTTTCATTGTGGTGAATGGCTTTCTGTACTGTCTCGGCATTCAAGGGGTTGCCTGTATAGAGCGACATAATGAGCTGTGTCATAGTCGGGCTTCCGTCCTGTTCGTATTTCAGGTACTCGGAGAGATTAGCCTGCGGATCGAAGTCCACCAGAAGCACTTTCTTATCATGTTTCAGAGCAAGGCAGGCTCCGAGATTATAGGCTGTGGTCGATTTGCCGACACCGCCTTTCTGATTACTGATTGCGATGATAGTAGTTCCCATTTCTTTATCCTCCTGTGATTACGGTTCAGAACAGCGGTTCTTCGTCTGATCCGGCGTTGGTGTTATTGTTCTTCTTACCGCCTGAGAAGTGGATTTCTTCGACCTTTACCTCGGTTGAGTTACGCTTCTCTCCGTTCTTTTCATACTGGTTGATATGTACCGCTCCGACGAGTGTGATAATATCGCCTTTGCCGAACCAATCGACTACTACATCAGCGTTGCGGTTCCAGGCGGTGCAGGTAAAGAAGTCGGTTTCAGTTTTCTCCTCACCCTTTCGTTTCGGTCGTTCACAGGCGATAGTAAACTTGCAGAGGCGGTTATCGCCAACGGTCTTGATTTCGGGATCGGCAGTCATTCTGCCTGCGACTAAGAATTTGTTTAACATAGGATTTACCTTCCTTTCGTGGTTTGTGGTTTTTCGTGTTCCTTTTGTGATTTTATTATATATGACTTTAGGCATAAAGTCAAGTATAATTTTGAGAAGAAAATTATTTTTGTAGGTGCGCAGCAATCAGCACCCTGTTTTTGATATTTTCCCAGTGACATTTTCACAAAATTCACGTTATACTTGACTTTATGCCTAAAACGTGTTAGAATAAGGGAAAATACCGTTTTAAGGGGGAATACGCTTGTTTACTCGCAAATGTGAGATGTGCGGTATGGAGTTTCAGACCCCGTCCAGCCGTGCAAAGTATTGTATATACTGCCGTGATAAGGCTCAGGTCCAGAGGAACAGAGCCTATGCAGAAAAGAAGAAGTCCGGCTCGTCCGTTACAGTTGGCAGCGAACAGATATGTCCGAAGTGCGGTAAGACCTTTACCGTGACATCCGGCTCTCAGAAGTATTGCAAGGACTGTGTCTCCACAACCAAGCGTAAGAAAGTCCAGCCGACAGCGGAATACCTCAAAGAGAATTATGACTATATCCGCTTCAATGTTCCTAAAGGTGAAGGCGATGAAATCAAGGCTTACGCTCAGGAGCTTGGTATGACCGTAAAGTATCTGATGCTTGCGGCATTGAAAGAATACAGAGAACATCATTCTGATAAGGAGTAATCATTATGGGAATATCATTCAGACACTCAGCAGGCTTCGGAAAACGTATGGAGTATAACCTTGTAGGAAAGATGCTCATGGAGGGCTTAGATGTTTACCTTCCTCTTGTTGATGATCACGGTGTAGACTGTGTTATCAAAAAAGCAGACGGAACTTTTATCGAAATACAGATCAAAGCTCGCTCAAATGAAGTTACTGATGGTGACGCAGCTTTATTCTCTGCAATTACTCACGAATTAACTCCGAATTTCTACTTTGTTTTTTATTCTGAGAGACTTGATTCGATGTGGATCATGTCATCAGAGGAATTTCTAAGCGAATGTGTAACAAATAAGAACGGAAAGAATAAAGGTAAACGAAGTATCTGGTTTAACGGTAATAAAACTGATAAGACTACCGGAGAGAAAAAAGAATACTGTAAAGAGAAGTATGATAAATACCTATGTACAGACTTCTCCCGCTTTCATTAAGCTATTCCAAATCCCCATTCTTATTCTTCTTACGTTTCTGCTGTTGAGTGTCACGCTCCTGCCTGAGAAATTCATCAATATCGCGCTGAGCTTCGCCCAGTTCCTTTGCCTTGATCTTAACAGCTTCATACTGAGATTTTAACTGTTCACGCTCTTGTTTAAGGGCGTGAATTTTTTTCTCCGCCGCTTCGACCGATGGGATATGACCTGACGGATACCATTCGAGTATCTGTTTCTGACATTCCCCGTATTCATTCAGCTCGGAACTATGCTCTGTACGGAACTGCTTTGCCTGCCGTCCGCTGAGAGTTTTCAGCTCCGCAGCTACCTCACTAAGACGGCGATATTTTTTCAGAACCTTAACCTGTACGATAAGGTCATCAAGCTGTATATCGACTGCGTTTCTCTGTTCGGAAAGCTGACCTTTCAGTATAAAGGCAGCCATAGCTTCACCTTCGATTTCATCAGCTCTTATACCGTACTTGGAAGCGATATTTATGGACTTGCTGACTTGCTTCATATTTGCACGGTCAATGTAGTCTCTGAGATACTTGTTTTCCTGCACCTGAGCTGTCCGCTTAACCCTCGCCCTCGGAGCGTATGACATAACGCCCTTGTACATATCAATGCGTTTCTTTATCTGAGCTGTTTCGTAATACCAGCCCAGCGTTTTTGCACGGGTAAACTTAGCACGGGGGTTGCGTTCTTTCTGCTCGGCAAGCATAAATTTCAGGTCGATCTTATGGTCGGGATTGTACTCGACAAGAATGCCGTTCTCCCTGCATTTTTTCAGAAAATCATCGAAGTCATCACTCTGCTTCGCCACTTGGTCAATCGCATATTTCAGCTTCGCTTTCCATGAGAGTCCCTTACGGTTCATTGCCCACTCCCAGTAGGACATTCCCTTATCAGGTTCGGGGCAAATAATGACTGACAGATTATGTTCCTTGCATACCTTATCTGATATTTCCCGAAGCTTATTATATGAGCGGTCTTTCTGAGTGTATCTGCGGTTCTCGTTAGTCTCAAAAGTGCGTCCGTTCCATTGGTTTACGTTGTTGAATATAACGTGCAGATGAATATGGTCACGATCGTTGTGGACTGCAAGAAAATACTGATACTCTCCCTTGAGGAAACGCTCACACATTTCCTTGCCAACTTGCAATGCCTGTTCGGGTGTGATCTCCCCAGGTGCAAAGCTCTGAATGAAGTGCTGTGAGAGGACTGTACTTAAACCCGTTCCAAGCTTCCTGATCTGCTCAAAATCACGGCTCGCCTGATAGGGATCTTCGCTGCACCCTGACGTTAAAATCAATCTGCCGTTGTTGGTCTTATCGGGATTGGCGATATACGCTAATGCTTTAGCCTCAGTAGCTGTGATTGGAAATATCTTAGTGGTTGCCAAATCTGATTGATTTCCTCCTTGATTTCAGCAATATCTTCATCGTA
Organism: Ruminococcus flavefaciens 007c; assembly: GCF_000571935.1. GTDB lineage: Bacteria > Bacillota > Clostridia > Oscillospirales > Ruminococcaceae > Ruminococcus > Ruminococcus flavefaciens_F. The sequence goes on from NZ_ATAX01000022.1 coordinate 92,520, forward strand.
AACTTTGCCTGTGCTGTTAGCTCTTACGGCTATCTGATTTACGTTGTTCGCAATCGTTGTCATAAGGCGGTGGATCTCCCTCAGCTCAGTCTCGCTGAAAATAACGATATGCCCCTCCATGATCATAGTCCTGATGAAGTCGCTCTTTGACTTCATACCGCTGTTCTGAAACTTGTTATTGATGGCTTCAAGTTCCTCGTCGCTGACTCGGAATTTAATGAACTGTGTTCGGCTGTCTTTCTCAGCATTTCTACTCGTTTTTATCACTTCCTTTCTGCTTTCAAAATCGGGGTTTTAGGGGTGTCCCTCTGACAAGCTATGCAAGGCGTTGTCACGGATTTCCGTGGGAACGAATTGCCGTGCTTGCTGGGTTTGATTTGCCCCCTTCGGGAGCAATTTCATTTTGAGCCTTCGGCTCACGAAAATACCCCCTCACTTATCAACCGACGTTTTTGAGTTTTTGGGGTTAAATAAGCCAAATGTTCACAGAAAGTTTACAAATAGAATTGCTTTTACTTAGACATACCGAATATTATGCCGCACTATACCGAACCTCATTGAAGGGGAGCGTATGCTGTGATAAAATAATAGTAGTCATCGGCGGTGCTTTTTTCCGTCCGAAAAAAGAAAACCTCACTTACCTGAACGGGCAGGTTAAGTGAGGTCGCTGACTTTATGCTCCCTGTTCTGATAAGCTCTCAGGACAGGGATTTTTTTGAAATCAAAAGTGGAGGTATATTATGGAACACGAAAGAATAATCTGCGTACTGGAATATCTCTCCCGATATTCCGATGAAAACACCTATGTCAGTATCAAGCAGATACAGGATTATGTTTCCCGGGTCGGCAACTTATCTATGCCTGCCGAGGTCACTATCCGCCGTGACATAGACAGACTCACCAACATGGGCAATAACATTGTCAAAAAGAACTGTGATCACAACAAGGCTTTCTATGCTCTGATAGACAAAGGTTTCTCGTTCAATGAAATACGCTTCATAGTGGACTCCATATCAATCAACAAGTTCCTGACTTCAAAGCAGAAGCGTCAGCTCATCAAGAAATTTGAAGGTATGTGTTCCGATGCCGAGATCAGACAGCTCATCAGCCGTATCACGCTCAACGAAAAGTGTTCTCCTTCTCTTGATCTGCTGAACAACTTAGACCTTATCCACAGGCTGATTGCAGAAAAAAGAAAAATCAACTTTGAGTACGGGAAATATGATACCGACAAGAAAATCAAATACTATCATAAGAAGCGAGAGCTTATCCCCGTAAAAGTGGTTTTCTTCAATAACCGCTTTTATCTGAAATGCTACAATGAAGAAACCAAGGCTTGGCGTACCTACCGCATAGACCGTATGAAGAATATAGAAAGCGGTGAAGTATCAAGATGCCTTCTGCCGAAAGAAGAAAAGTGTGACGGCTTCGTTATAGATATGTTTGAACCTGAATACTACGAGAACGTCACGCTCAGAGTAAAGCGTGTTCTGCTCGATGATATGATGGAGCATTTCGGAGAATATGCCTCTGTCTCCAGATACTCCGATGACGGTAACTCAGTGAACATTTCCGTTCGTGTAGGCATCAACCAGAGATTTTATCTATGGGTAATGAAGTATGGTGACGGAATAGAGCTGCTGTCTCCGCCAAAAGTGAGGTCTGAATTCTTAGCAGAGGTCAGAAAAATGCTCGGTGCATATCCTGATTTTTCTTTTCAGGAGTGACCGTGCTGACCGCAACCAGTGCCTTGACACTCAATTTCCATTGTAGTATAATTGAGAAAGTGTGTAAATTCAGGAGGTATACTATGATGGATTCAATAACAGTAGGCGCTAAAATAAAGCTGAACGATGCTGGCACATACAGCGAAAAGCCCGTCGGCAGCACAGCAACGATCATTTATATCGACGAACATGATATGGTGTATGTTGAATGGTCAGACGGTAAACTTTCTTCATACTCCGAAGGACAGCTCCGAAAGAGCTTTGTTCCTGCAATTGCATAAAAATAAGTCCTTCCGCAATAATTTACGGAAGGACTGTTTTATTATGAATTAATGTTATTAAGCTAAGAATACTTTTCTTAATTCAAGAAAGTCTAAAGAATTAACCTCACCATCACTGTTAAGATCAGATGCAGGTGTTTTATTTTCAGTTCCTATTATCATTTTTGCTAAAGATATTAGATCTCCAGTTGTTACAGCACCATCTTCATTTATATCACGGTTTAATTCATCAAAAGGTTGATTAGGTTCTTTATTAGTAATCTCTACGAAAGCATAACCACGCTGTTTTGCATATGATTCTGCAATTGTATTTTTACTTCCTTTTATAGTGCTAAACGAAGGACAGTCTGAAAAAGCATCTGGAGCAATATATACAAGTGTGTCAGGCAGTATAGCAGTAGTCAATGAGGAACATCTGTGAAATGCGGAGCTAAAAATATTTAGTTCTGTACCAGAAATAGTTATTTGAGTTATTGCCGGGCAATCCCAAAAGGAATGACCGTCAATAGTTTTCATGCTGTTTGGGATAGACACGTATTTTAGCACTGAACAATCCCTAAAACTCTCTGTCATTATAGTTGTTACGCCATCCTCTATAACAACATTCTCCATTTCATCTCTAAATATAAACCAAGGAGGTCCTTTTGCACCCATACTTGGACGTGGCATTCTTCCGTCTTCATTACAATATTCCTTTTTGATAGTTAATGTTTTAGTGTCTTTATCATAAGGACAGTTAGGATAATCCTGATTATACTGACTATATACCTCAGGAGATTGTGTTAATATCGGTGCTGTTACAACTGGTTCGGTAACAGTTGGCTCTGTAACAACCGGTTCTGTAACTACTGGTTCGGTGACAGTCGGCTCTGTAACAACCGGTTCTGTAACTACTGGTTCGGTAACAGTCGGCTCTGTAACAACCGGTTCTGTAACTACTGGTTCGGAATTAATATCTTTAAAATTGAATCCGTTATTTTTGGCATATTTTTCAGCAGAAGAATTACTATATCCTACAATTGTAAGTGATGAAGAACAACCTTTAAATACATCTTTTTCTATATGTTCTATATCATCAGGAAGTGTTACTTTGGATAATATTGTACAGTCGCTAAATGCTGACTGACGTATGATTCTATCACCTAACATCATAGCTGTAGATGGCATTTTTTCTATATTTACTTCTGTTAAAGAAGTACATTTACTAAAGGCATTTGAATTTATAGCCATTATTTTACCTGATAGATTGATTTGGCTTAATGATGAACAACTTTCAAATGCTGAAGAATGAATTTCATGAACAGTGTCAGGTATAGTTAGGCTTTTTAACGCTTTACAATTGTAAAACGCCTTGCTTCCAATTGAAAATATACCATCTTCAATTATTACTTTTTCTATTTCTGATTGAAATATTGCCCAAGGTGCTTCAATAGTATCAAAATCATGCATCATTCCATACTGATCTCCAAACCCCTTACGAATAGTAAGAGTTTTAGTTTCTTTATCATATGGACAATTAGGATAATCTTGATTATAGTATTCAGGATTATACGCCCAAGCTTTAAGCTGAGTATTGCTACAAATTTCGTTTCTGGAATCTACAGTAGCAATACCAATCATCATACTTGCTGTTATAACAGCAAGCACTCTTTTGATTAGGTTTTTACGCATTATTATTCCTCCCCATATCATAAAAATATAAAATCACATATCTCTGCAACAAGAAAAGATATATGATACTATCCTTATATAGTTATTATACAATACGAACAAGTGTTCTGCAATATAAATAGTTTCTTTTTATCGTTATGTACATATCAGCGATTATCTTGTAGTGCAAATCGACGTTTTAATAATATACAATTGATTAAATCAGTATAATATGGTATAATCAAGGAAAAAGAACTGAATTTCATATAAAATAGGGGGGTTATTATGGCTATTCTATTCTTTTCTGACGTTTTGAAGAAAGTAGGTTTAGATCCGACAAAAGTGTGTTTAATCAGACACGCTTACTCAGACAAAACTTTCAGGGAATGTGCGGACAGTGGTAAGATATACGAATATACTTGTCATCAAAAAATCAGATTTAAGGGATATAATTATGACTACTGGGCAGTATTTATAAGCGGGCAAGGTACGCTTGCAAAGCTGTTTGCTTTGTATAAGGTTGGAAATTATGTTTCTGATACACCAGATAGAGTTCCTGCGGGAGTACCTGAATTAGAAGCAAGCCATTATAAAGGCGAAGGAATTGTTTATGATCTTGAACCTGTTGAGCTTCTAAAAGAATACGAAGGGAAAATTACCATTGAATGGGGTTCATCAGCTCGTGCGTGGTATCAGAAAGGAACTACCGAGAAGGCTATTGTTTCTCTAATACCTGACGAGAAAAAAGTATTCATGGGTTATGAGAACGTTTTGCTATCATTTGATCAATTAAAGGAAATCGTTGAAAATCCAGAAGTATATGAACCATGGCATACAGCATTGAAATCTGTATACGCAATTTATTTGATAGTAGATACAGAAAACGGAAAACAGTATGTCGGTTCTGCGTATGGTGTTGATGGTTTATTTGGAAGATGGGAATGCTATGTTAATACTAAACATGGTAACAACAAAAAAATGCGTAAGTTAATCTGCGACTATCCAGATAGATACCATGCTTTTCAGTTTTCAATATTGCAGATACTTCCTAAAACTGTAGTTGAAGATGATGTAATTAAAATCGAGAATATTTGGAAAAAACGACTTTTAAGTAAAGAGTTTGGAATGAATAATAACTGATCTTACAACTTTGACCCCACTGGAGTCAAAGTTACAATCATAGAGCTGTTGCCCTTACAGGCAATGGCTCTTTTCTTTTTCATCAGAAAATCTTGTAGAAGTGAACTACTGAATATCTGAAATGATATAATAATTTTTCGATACAACAAGCAGAAATGAAGTTTTGGCGTTCTGTTTTGGTATAATATAATCAGAAAGGCATATAACTCGATTATTTGATCGTTCATTAACAGTTCCATACAAACACAAAGGAGTTATCGGAATCAGGAGGAGGTGATAACTGTGTACTGGACTAAAATGAAATCACCCTGTCTGCTACGATAGCCTTGCGGTTTATCTGTGCTGTGACATAATTGAGAGGAAGTATGCTTACTTCAACGGCATTAGGGGCGGTCTGAGCAGATCAGGCCGCCCTGTTTCTATATGTACAATGTGATAAACAGATGAAATTTTGGTGAAGTGTCCACAAAGTCATTTACCGAAAAACTATAGTGATTAGTTAGCAAAACAGGGCTAATCAAGGTTTTCACAATTCATTATTTCAGGAAGATGTTTTTTCAACAAATCCTTGTGAAATGGTGCTTTTCTGAATTCATGCTGTCCACTTATGTGGACGCCGAAAATTTGCTTTTTCTGCCGTATTAGGTCATAATAGTATAGAACGCAACATTGTGATTATGCGGTACTGATACAGTGAGCCTTACTGCGCAGGAGGGTTACTCGATCACTGTATTATAACTGAATATATGTAACAGTCAAATGACCGGGTAATGTTTGATTGTCGGACGGTTTATGCCGAATGACAGTCGCACTATGCTCATTTGATGCCTCCGTCCGACGGAAAGGACGGGAGCAATATGAAAACAAAAAGAGATATAATTCGTATTCCATTGTTCAGTGAACTGAAAGAACCCGATAACTACGATGTTTATGTATATGGCACGGAACAGCTTGAAGGAAAGCAGCAGGATACATTTACTAAAGCTCTGAACCGTTACCTCGACTACTACGGAATAAACGTAAGAGAGCTTTCATTACTTTCAGGATTATCAAAGTCAGGGATCTACTATTACTTCTCAGGCAAAAGACACGTTACATATGATTCGCTATGTGCGGTCTGTATAGCACTCAGACTTCACCCTATGCGACAGAAACACTTGTTCTGCAAGTCGCATCTGATGATGCCTGCCGATGATCCTTATCCCAGCACTCGTGATATTATATTACGTTCTTTTCTCGCTGCCTGTGCATTTAAGGAAGAATATATCGTAATAGCCTGTAACGATAGTCTTATAGAAAAAGGCTGTAAACCTATTTCCGCTTTGACCTCCGCAAAGGAGGAAAGAACGGAATGAGCCGATTTTTATATGTACACTTCGATGAAGACGTTCCCCGTAACGTAGAAAAGGAATATAACAGAATGCTCCGCAGGGAGAAATACCTTGAGGAGCGTGATGCAGAGTATCTTAACCAGAGTGCAGACTTTGATGACGTACTGGAGATAAACCCTGATCCTGCAAGTATCCCCATAAGCGAGTTTGAAGCTGAGGAGATACAGAAGCACAACCGTAGACTTGATTATCTGCCTGTTGCTATGCAGATGCTCAGAGCCGACTATCCGGAGGGATATTTTCTTATCAGAGACTATTACTATAATCAGGATAAAGTCAGTATGATGTATCTCGCAAGCAAATATGGTATGACTTTTGAAGCAGTACGTTACAGGATAGACCGTGCGAAAGAACTGCTAAAAGACTATATCACAATGCACGAAAATATATGATTGATTTTAGTGAAAATGCCGTTTTTTCTTTTTGAAAGCAATTTTTTTGCGAAAATCAACCCCAAAAACGCAAATTTCTCGGTTGATGTATAGAGGGCATTGACCTCTATGCGGTGTGAGAGGAAATAAACGACCTCTGACATACTGTTACCTCCGAGTTAAGGGACGGTGCATTTTTTTCCATTTCTGTACCGTCCCCATCTTTAAAAAGCCATCAAGTATGATTCCTTTATTTTCAAATGACAGCAGAGATGCTGTCGGGAGTGCCTGTACGTTAAAGAGACAGGCATTGCCGATATCATCTCATATTATGAAATCTCCTATCAGTTTGACAGCGATATGCTGTCGGGAGCTTCCTCACTTCTGAGATTCGTGGGGGAGCTGCCAACAGTACATCGAATAATAGCAAACGATGTATTTATCCCGTTCCGCTGGACCGGGCATAGTATCTTGACAATCTAATAACGAACACTATTTGCTGTTTTTCAATTATTACAATTGAAAGGAGCTGTACAATGGAAGAACAACTGTTGTCAGAAAAAGATACATCTGAAGAAACCCTGTTCAGTGACTATCCTGAGATAGTAACTGTAAAGGAAATCAGTGAAATGCTTGGGCTTCACAGGAATAAGGTGTACGAACTCATCAAAGAGGGAGTTATACCTAAGATCCCGTATTGCCGTCACATAAAGGTTGCAAAGATTTCTGTTATAAAATTTATTCTGCAAAGCGCACAATAAGCACTTGGTAGAAATATCCGTTGCGCTGTAAATAAACGAAAGTGAACCAAAAAGCTTGAAAAGTCCGTAAAACTGCGCTACAATGAGAGAGTCAGTAAAAGGCTTTTCTACCGTTTTCACAGAACAAGGAGGTTTTATAATGAAAGCGAGTATGCCTTTTAAGTATATTTTATCTGAGAAAAACGATAAGATGTATGTAATATTTGATTTTAAAGACGATAACGGTAAAAGGAAAAGAAAATGGGTTGGAACAGGTCTTATGACAAGCTGTTCAAAAAAAGCCCTTAACTCAAGAGTCAGCGAGATTGTAGCAGAATTTTACGAGGACTACTGTTCAGGCAAAGCTACAGCAGTAGTTGAAAAGGAAGTTAAAAAGCCTTCTTTACTGGAAAGAGATCCAAGAATACCAGGCAGTACAGAGCTTCCGTCAGGATCAAGTTTCAGGTTCACTGATTTTCTGTTTTACTGGCTTGATTCAGTCAAGGCTTCAATCGCATATACTTCTTATGAAGGTTATATCCGAAATCTGAGAATAGTAAAGAATTATTTCGACGAAAACTATCCTGATCTTCTTTTAGAGGAACTGACCGCCTTGCAGATTCAGAAATTCTACAATGATATGTATAGTGAAGGCAAAACCGGAAATACGGTAAAGCATTATCACGCAAATATACATAAAGCTCTGAAGTATGCGGTTAAGATGGATATGCTTATGGGTAATCCGGCTGATAAGGTTGACCTGCCGAAGCTTGAAAAGTACAGGGCAAATTTCTATTCCAAAGAGGAGATCAATCATCTTCTTAAAGTGTTTGAAGGAGACAGACTGGAGCTTGTGGTAAATATCGCAGCCTATTACGGACTTCGCAGAAGCGAGATCATCGGATTGAAGTGGGATGCGATAGACTTTGACAAGGGTACTCTTACAGTATGCCGCAAGATCACAAGCATTTTTGAAGACGGGCATGAACAGCTGAGGATAGATGAAAATCTTAAAACCGAAGCAAGTGTCAGAACACTTCCACTCATTCCGCATATAGAAAAAATGCTGAAAAAGAGAATGATGCTTGAAATGCAGTATTCACAGATACTGAAGTCTGACTTCGACAGGACATTCGATGGATTTGTCTGCCGTGACAACACCGGAGCGATTATAACACCTGAGTATGTAACAAGGCATTTCAAAATGATCATAAAGAAGTTCAATCTCCGTCCGCTGCGTTTCCATGATCTGCGTCACAGCTGTGCAAGTCTTTTACTTGCAAGCGGAGTGTCAATGAAAGCAATCCAGGACTGGCTTGGACATTCTACTTTTAACGTTACCGCTAACTTTTACAGTCACCTCGATTATCAGTCGAGAGTTTCCTCTGCTGAGGTCATTGCCAATGCTCTTGGTGATGAAGCAGAGACAGAGGAGAATGAGAGCACAAACGAAAAAACAGGCTCTTAATAATTAAGAACCTGTTCTCATGGTGCCGGTGGCGGGGGTCGAACCCGCACGGTGTTGCCACCAACGGATTTTGAATCCGTCACGTCTGCCAATTCCATCACACCGGCTTATTTAATTTTTTTAGTTAATCAATTCCGAATCGAAAAGTACAAAACAGAAAGTCCCTTACCGCAACCCGAAAATTGAAGAAACGAGTCAAATCTGGTAGAAAAAATCGAAGGAAAATCGGTAGATGTACAAGATTTTCTCTACCAAAATTGAAATGCAAAAGTGTTGAAACGTCGGAACGACGTGGATTTTAGCAAGTCGAGGTAGAAAACCAAAATACTCAGTGAAAAAAAGCTGAGGGGATTTTGAGTCTCGCACGTCTGCCAATTCCATCACACCGGCGCAATGAAATAATTATACCAAAAAACTGATATAATGTCAATACCCGAAAACGATAAATCAAGGCTGCCATGATAGGCAGCCTTTTTCATATCTCATATGTGTAATTATCAATAAGTCTGTTCTCAAATTCTTCTACAGGAAGCGGCTTGTCAAAATAGAAGCCCTGAGCAAGACTGCATCTGTTTTCCGTAAGCAGCTGAACCTGCTCTTTTGTCTCAACGCCTTCAGCGATACATTCAAGTCCCATTTCCTGAGCCATAGCAATAAGGTACTTGAACATGACAACCTTCTGGTCGCTGTTGTCGGTGCTGTTGACAGGAAGAAGGCTCTTATCGAGCTTCAGTACGTTCCAGGGAAGTTCCTTTATGAGATTGAGTGAGGAATAACCGATACCGAAGTCATCGACCGATGTAGCGATACCTGTCTTTTGGAGTCCGCTTATAGTACGCTTGAGATCCTTGAACTCAACGTCGGTGGTGGTTTCGGTAAGCTCTATCTCAATATATTCATGGGGGACATTATGCTTATCCACAATATCCACGATACGCTGGAGAAGATCCATATCCGACAGGTGGCGGCGTGAGAGGTTTACCGAGATACGGACTACCTTTCTCCCTGTATCGAGCCATCTGCGAATATCACGGCATACTGTATCGAGAACATAGAAATCGAGCTTGCAAATGTCTCTGCCCTGTTCGAGGACAGGGATATACTCCGCAGGAGGGATTATCATGCCGTTGTGATACCAGCGTGACAGAGCCTCTGCACCTGCAATATTCTTGCCTTTAAGAGAGATCTTGGGCTGATAGTACACAAGGAATTCGTTGTCCTCGAGCGCCTTGGGAAAGCTTGCAGTTATATCATTATTTCTCTTGCTTCTTGCAAGGAGAGTATCATCAAAGTAGACAACGTCCTGATTCCCGAGACTTTTGGCGATATGGTATGCCATACTCACTCTGTCCATAATATCCGTCGGCAGGACAAAGCTGTCCATATCCGGGATAATGTATACTCCTGCAGTAGCGGAGATAAATATCCTCTCGGTCATATTCTCGTCTATGGATATGCCTGTACCGCTCAATAGTTTCAGTATGGGCTGGAGCTTATTCTGTTTAAGGAGCACAATGAAATTATCTCCGCCGATATGGCATACGACCTCATCTTCACCTTCAAGGTGAGCGTCTATGATGCTGATGAACTGTTTCATTACCCTTGTGCCGTTTTCGCGTCCGATCTGCTGATTGACAATGGAGAATTTCTTCAGATTGAAGTATATGGCAGCATACTCATCTATATGCTCCTCCTTGCACTGCTTTCTGACACACTTCATGAACTGCTTGAGGTTGTACATATTCAGGTCGCTGTCATGGAAGGCCATGTGCTTGGCGGTCTTCATAAGTCTGCCTCTGGCGTTGAAGGTACTGAGCAGAGATATGAATATCTCAATTCTCTGTCTGTCGAGTTCGTTCCATTCATCGCTTCCGTCCCGCAGCATTACTTTATATATAGCGATTTTGTCATCAGGTGTGATAAGACGCCTTGTGATATAATCTCCGTCGCAGGATTCCCCCGAATCATAAAAGCATCTGCTCTTGAAGAGACCGATATGCTCTGCAGCTTCATTATCACAGGCGATAAAATCTATCTTGCCTATCTTGAGTATATGGCAGAGATCCTCCATAGACTCAGATATAGCAGGATCAAGCGTATCAATGATGAGATACATCTTGTTGATAAAATTTTCAAGTGCTGTTATGTACTCATTTGTGTTCATACATATCCCCTCCGAACACAGGCAATGCCTGTATCAGATTATATTTTTACAAATTGATTATATCATGTAATTTGCGGCAAATGATAGATAATCTATGAATATAGTGTGAACATTACAAGCTTGTTTCGGCTATGTTATTTATTGTTGTTAAAATTGTACAATCAGAAACTAAGCACTGAAAATGATATCTCAGAAATTTCAGCAGATAAAAGTTTTAGAGCGTAAAAGCGTTGACAATCATTTCCGTGTATGGTATAATTTTTTCAGAAGCTGCCGCTGTTTTTCAAGCGGTAAATTTTATATCGGAGGTCGTTGGAATGAAGAAGATACGTATAAATACCAGTGCGCCTTATGATGTTCTCATCGAACGCGGAGGCCTTGGTAAATGCGGTGAATATATAGCTGAGATCACGGCTGCAAGAAAGGCTGCTGTCATCACGGATGATATAGTAGAAAAGCTCCATCTTGAAACAGCGCTGGAGTCAATGAAAAAGGCGGGTTTTGAGTGCAGCGTTTATACTTTTCCGAACGGCGAAAAGTCAAAATGTCTCGATAACCTCGGCAGGATCTACGACTTCCTATGCAGCAGCGGAATTACAAGAAAAGACATAATAGTAGCTCTCGGAGGAGGCGTTGTAGGCGATATAACCGGATTTGCAGCCGCTTCATATCTCAGGGGAGTTGATTTTGTGCAGATACCGACCACTCTGCTTGCACAGGTGGATTCCTCGGTAGGCGGCAAGACTGCCATAGATATCCCCGGCGGAAAGAATCTTGTAGGCGCTTTCAAGCAGCCTGCCCTTGTAATATGCGACAGCGACGTGCTGAAGACTCTTTCCGATGATATCCTTTCTGAGGGTATGGGCGAGTGCATAAAATACGGCATGATCCGCGATGAGAAGCTCTTTGAGCTCATCGAATCCCATGATCTTGCATCAATTGATTCGATAATGGACGAAATGGTTTACAAATGCGTGGATATCAAGCGTCAGGTAGTTGAAAACGACGAGTTCGACAGGGGAGAGCGCATGATACTGAACTTCGGCCACACTCTCGGTCATGCCATTGAGGGCTGGCATCACTATACGGGTATCTCTCACGGCGCAGGAGTTGCGGCAGGTATGTGTATGATAATCGACAGGCTCGCACCTCAGCTTTCCGAAAGACTGAAAAAGTGCTGTGAAGCATACAAGCTCCCCACAGGCAGCGATATCCCCATGAGCGAGCTGCTGCCCTTCTGTTCAAAGGACAAGAAGAATGAGTTTTCCAGCATAAACTATATCATTTGCAAAGAGATCGGCAGGAGTGAGATAGTAAAGCTGCCGTTCACCGAATTCTGCCGACTTATGGAGAAATAAACATGGATATTCGTATAACACCTTCAGTGCTCCGCGGACGCCTCGATGTGCCTGCCTCAAAGAGCTGTGCCCACAGATCTATTATATGTGCTGCTCTTGCGGAGGGAGTTTCACATCTCAGCGGAGTTACCATGTCAAAGGACATAGAGGCTACTATCGGAGCAATGACTGCCCTGGGAGCAGAATTCACAGTAAACGGAGAAGATATTACCGTCAGGGGCGCAGGCGGAATGAAAACAGGGAAATGCGCTGTCGACTGCAATGAAAGCGGCTCAACTCTGCGTTTTATCATACCTGTTGCATCTGTTCTTTGTTCGGAAACGGAGTTTTCAGGCAGGGGAAGACTGCCTCAGCGTCCCATTGATATATTTATCCGCGAGCTCGGCAAAAATGGAGCTGCCTTTGATTATAACAACACCATGCCATTTACTGTATACGGTGGACTCAAAAGCGGCATATTTGAAATAGAGGGTGATGTTTCTTCACAGTTCATCACGGGACTTCTTTTTGCACTGCCTCTTCTGGAGGGAGACTCCGAGATAGTTCTGACCTCTCATCTTGAGTCACGTCCCTATGTCGATATAACCATCGATACTCTCCGAAGATTCGGCGTTTACGCTGAGGAGACAGAAAGGGGCTTCCGTGTAAAGGGCGGGCAGAAATATCTTCCCCATGACGAGAAAATAGAGGGAGATTATTCCCAGGCAGCATTTTTCTGTGTTGCAAACGCTCTCGGTTCACAGGTAGAGCTCCACAATCTCAATGAAAACAGCGTTCAGGGCGACAAGAAAATCCTTGAAATTATACGCAATATGTGTTATAATGGCAATATCGGACACTACAATGCCGACTGCTCTGATATACCCGATCTTGTACCCGTACTGGCGGTGCTTGGTGCTTTCGGCAGCGGCGATTCTGTAATATACAACGCTAAACGACTTAAAATAAAGGAAAGCGACCGGCTTCAGACCACGGCTGCCATGCTGAATGCTCTCGGCGGCAATGTGGAGATCACCGACGACGGACTTATTATCCATCCTACGGGAGCCATGCACGGCGGTACTGTTGACAGCTTCGGCGACCACAGGATAGTTATGGCAGCTGCCATTGCGGCTGCTCATATTGACGGAGAGGTAGTCATCAGGGGAGCTGAGGCTGCGGAAAAGTCATATCCCGCTTTCTTTGACGACTACAAAATGCTCGGAGGTAAAGCTAATGTCATCATTCTGGAATAATCGGATATCTGTCTCCATGTTCGGCGAAGCAAACGGTCCTGCCATAGGCGTTACCGTTGATAATCTGCCCTCGGGAGAGTATATTGATGCCGAGGAGCTTGCTCGCTTCATGGCAAGAAGATATTCCTGCGGCAGTAATTATGCCGTTAATTCCATGCCTCATATAATGTCAGGTATTTTCAACGACCGTACCACAGGTACTCCGCTTTGTGCTTTCTTGCAGAATCAGCCGGAGACTGCTCCTCAGCACAGTCAGGCGGATAATTTGGTAAGACCCGGACACGCCGACTATACAGGTACTCTCAGGTACAGAGGCTTCAATGATGTGCGCGGAGGCGGGCATTTCTCCGACAGACTCACGGCTCCGCTTTGCTTTGCGGGAGCTGTATGCGCCCAGATACTTGAAAGAAGAGGTATATATACAGGCGCTCATATACTTCAGATACACAATATAAAGGATAATCCATTCGATCCCGTGAATATCACAAGGGACGGAGTCCTCAGCGTCAGGAACAAGGAGTTTCCGGTTATCAGTGACCGCAAGGGCTGGGAAATGATAGAGGATATAAACAAGGCTCACGAGGGCGGCGAGTCCCTCGGAGGAGTCATTGAGTGTGCAGCGGTAAACGTTCCAGCAGGTATAGGCTCTCCTATATTTGACGGACTTGAAAATAATATCGCACAGCTCATATTCGGTATCCCCAACGTCAGGGGACTGGAGTTCGGTGCGGGCTTTACGTCTGCAAAAATGGTGGGAAGCCAGAATAACGACGAATTCTACGTCAACAACCACGGTCATGTCCTTACAAGGACCAATAACCACGGCGGCATTATCGGCGGTATATCCTCGGGAATGCCTATAACTCTTAGAGTTGCCTTCAAGCCCTCAGAGTTCGTCGGAGGCGAGCAGCAGGCTGTTAATTATCGTGATATGACCGATGAGACAGCTGAAAGCCCGAGGCATATCCCATGCAGTGTTCCCGCAGCAGTACCCTGTGTGGAGGCTGCGGTAAACATCGCACTCCTTTCTCATATGCTGGATTATCCGAATTTCTGTTAAGGTGATAATTATGCAGGACGAAAATATTATGAAAATGGCAGAACGTGCCGACACCGAAATAAAGGATGTCCCCACGCTAAATATACTGCTGTGCTATCTGCTTTATAAAATAGACAGACCTGTAAGTCCCGATCAGCTGTATGATATTGCTATCGGCACAGGCATCATAAATTATTTCTACTATCAGGACTCTATCGGTTATCTTCTGAAAAACGGCCATATCACCGCTGAAAATGACGATAAGGGCGAAGAGTGTTACGTGCTGAGCCCTATGGGAAGAGAATGTGCAAAACAGCTCAAGAACTATGCTCCGAAGTCGTACAGAGACAAGCTTGTGCTGGCAGCTCTGCGTTATTTTGCCCGTATCCAGTACGAAAAGGAGCTGAAGATAGAGTACGAGCCTGTAGGCAGCGGTTATTATACTCATGTAAGATGTCTTGACTCCAGCTTTGATCTTATGGATCTCAAGCTATATGCTCCCGATCTTACACAGGCTAAGCTCATCGGCGAAAAGATTCTTCTCAATCCTGCGGGATTTTACGGTAAGGTGATAGAGGTAGCTTTGTCCAATGAAGAGCCGCCCTATGACCTCAGCGACAATTGACGTTAAATATGTATAGTATCTCCGGGAACATCAGCTCTCGGAGATTTATTTTATACAGCATTTTATTTCGGATATGCGGGTAGTCTGCGATGTTGACATTCATCTGACTATATGTTAAAATATTCCTATGCAAAACAAACGTTAATGTTGTGTTTTTGAACATGATAAAGGACGGGAAAACGTTATATTCCAACTTTTAGGGACGAAAAAACTGCTTATATTTAATGCACAGGAGACAATATGGAATACATCATCAGACCTCTTGACGAAACAGAATACTCTGTTCTTGAAAGCTTTCTGTATGAAGCGATATTCGTTCCCGATGGCGTTTCTGCGCCATCACGTGACATTATCCGTCAGCCTGATTTGCAGGTATATCTGGAAGGCTTCGGCAGCAGAAAGGGAGACGCGGCTCTGTGTGCGGTTTACGGCGGTAGTATAGTCGGTGCGGTATGGGGCAGGATAATGAATGATTACGGCCATATCGACAACGAAACGCCTTCTCTCGCCATATCTCTATATAAGGAGCACAGAGGTAAGGGCATAGGTACAGGGCTTATGAGGAGAATTATCCGAACATACGGAGAACTCGGATATAAAAGGCTCTCTTTAGCGGTACAGAAGGCCAATTATGCTGTTAAGATGTACGAAAAAGTCGGTTTCAGGAAAGTTTCCGAAAATGAAGAAGAATACATAATGCTATACAACGGGTGATACCATGGATACGCTAAAAGCAGAACAGTTCAAAAAAAATGCAAGGCCTCTTGAAAAGGCGCTTTATGACTATTATTTCGGGAACGGTACAAGGTAGCAGGCAGTTTGCCGTGTTCGGATTTCTTCTGCGGTATGTTCGGAAACATCATTACAGATGATATACGTCCGCTTATCAACGCCGAAAGGGAAATCCTCGGGAAGATACAGCTGGATGACGGAGGCTTTGACATATCTTGGCAGTGGTATAATGACTATAAGGAGTTTGCAAAGGCGAGAGAATACTGGAGACCAAGGATCACACTTGACAAACTGCTGTTTTATAGGTACAATGCGTAACTTTTTATGGCTGCGCTGCATACTTACCTCTTAATCATAATAAAAAATGAACACTGAAAGGGAGTAATATATGAAATACGGACTTGTACTTGAGGGCGGAGCAATGCGCGGACTTTTTACCGCAGGCGTTATAGACGTTCTTATGGAAAACGATATTATTCTTGACGGCGCTGTGGGAGTTTCCGCAGGAGCTGCCTTTGGCTGCAATTATAAATCGGGACAGATCCGGCGTGCTATCCGCTATAATACACGTTTCTGCAAAGACAAGCGCTATTGCAGCAAGCTTTCGCTTATAAAGACAGGTGATCTTTTCGGTGCGGAGTTCTGCTATCATACCGTTCCCGAGGAGCTGGATATATTTGATAAGGCTGCATTTGAGGCTTCGCCTATGGAGTTCTGGGTTGTGGCTACGGATATAACTACGGGCAAGGCAGTTTACCACAAGTGCGGTCCCATAAATTACGATGAGCTGGAATGGATAAGAGCATCTGCTTCTATGCCTGTTGTTGCACATATAGTCGAGGTAGGAGGTTATCGTCTTCTTGACGGTGGTATCTCGGACTCGATCCCCTTAAGGTTTATGGAGAGCAGAGGATATGACAAAAACGTGGTTGTCCTCACTCAGCCGCGTGATTACGTGAAAAAGCCTGCCAGCGGTATGGTGCTTATGAAGCTGAAGTACAGAAAGTATCCCGAACTAGTCAGGGCTGCTGAAAACCGTCATAAGATGTATAATTCAGAGCTGAAGCATATAAGAAGCGAGGAAGAAAAGGGAAAGGCTTTTGTTATTGCACCCTCTGAGGCTCTTCCTGTCGGTCATGTGGAGCATGATCCGGAAGTAATGCGAGAGGTCTACCGCATTGGCAGACGCATTGCAAATGAACAGCTTGAGGCATTGCGTGCTTTTATCTCAGAAGAATAAAAAAATACCCGTAACCATCGTAAAATGACAGTTACGGGTATTTTTTACAGTTTCAGCATTTTTCTGACTTTTTCTGTTATGATAACGGCAAATACCAGCTTCAGCAAATCAAATGGAGCAAAGGGGATAACGCATATCTCCATGGCATGACGGAATGACATTTCGTTTCCTGCCTTTGAAAAGCCGTATACGAACCATAATGTTCCGAAAAGGTAACAAACGATAAGTCCCGCAAGCATTAGGATTATGCGTACCGGGAGCTTGCTGCCCAGCAGTATTGTACCCAGCCAGTATACCAGCGGCATGAACAAGAAGCCCAATATATAACCGCCCGTTGGTCCCACAAGTACTCCAACACCGCCTTTGAAGCCCGTAAATACAGGAAGACCGACGGCACCGAGAAATATGAATACCAGAACGGAGAAAAAAGCGTTTCTTCCGCCGAGTATATTAAGGGCACAGAATATTGCAAAGGTCTGAAGAGTGAAGGATATCTCTCCTGCGGGGATGCTTATCCAGGAGCAGACCGCTATTATCGCTGCAAACATTGCTGTGAGGACTATTTCCTTTGTGGTGAAATGCTTTTTTTCTGATTTTGTCGTTACGCTTTCTGACATATCTGATCTTTCCTTTCATGTAACGTGAGTACATTATATCACATTGATTTTAGTTTGTCAACCACTATTTTTAAAAAGGTTGACATTTAAAAGTTGTCTATCACCTTGAAATTATTAAAAAAACGTGTTATAATAAAAAAAGTATATCTTGCGAGGTGTTTAAGAACATAATGAAAACCAGTGAATTCAGAGAGGCTATCGACTATAAGCGTATCAAGGCAGATTATGATAAAGGTCTCTCTTCATCTCAGATAAAGCAAAGAATGGAGGAGGGGCTTGACAATAAGCCTGTGGAGTCGCCGTCCAAAACTGTCAAGGAGATAATCGCGGATAACGTTTTTACTTACTTTAACCTTATTTTCGTTATCATTTCCGTGCTTCTGATAGTTGTGGGCTCCTATCGTGACCTGACATTCATGCCTGTAATCATAGCCAATGCACTTATCGGTATCATACAGGAGCTTCGTTCCAAGTCCGTTCTGGACAAGATAAGTGTACTCAACGCGCCTGTTACCTCAGTCGTGCGTGACGGTGAGGTAATTACGGTTCCGTCAAAGGATCTTGTACTTGATGATATCGTGATCTTCAAGGCTGGAAATCAGATATGCGCGGACGCTATTGTTGTAGACGGAAATGTTTCGGTAAACGAGTCACTGCTTACAGGTGAATCCGACGAAATAACCAAAAAGCCGGGTGATACGCTGATGTCAGGAAGCTATATCGTTTCGGGCACCTGCCGTGCAAGACTTGAAAAGGTCGGAAGACATTCCTATATATCAAAGCTTACTCTCCAGGCGAAAAAGACGCGCAAGGGCGAGCAGTCGGAAATGATTCGCTCACTCAACAGGATAGTAAAATTCGCAGGTGTTGCTATAATACCTATCGGATTTATACTTTTCTATCAGGCGTTCTATATTAACCATTATACTATTAAAGAAAGCGTTCAGTCCATGGTTGCTGCCGTTATAGGCATGATCCCTGAGGGCCTTTTCCTGCTGGCAAGTGTTTCACTGGTTATAAGCGCAATGAAACTTGCTATAAACAAGGTTCTCGTCCATGATATGAAATGTATCGAGACTCTTGCCCGTGTCGATGTTCTTTGTGTGGACAAGACAGGTACTATCACCGAGAACGAAATGACAGTCTCTGATGTGATACGCGCCTCCGAGGAATACTCCGAGGATACTGTTCTCGGGCTGCTCAGCGATTTTGCGGCTGCTCAGGACGCCGACAACCAGACCATGAATGCCCTGAAGAAGCATTTCCACCGTCCTGCCGGAAGGATAGCTATTTCAACTACGGGATTTTCTTCCGAATTCAAGTACAGCAGCGTTACCTTTGATCGTGAAGCCTTTGTTATAGGTGCTCCCGAGTTTGTTCTGAAGGAACGTCTTGCGGAATACAAGGAAAGAATAGATGAGTTCAGCAGAAAGGGCTACCGTGTTCTGGCATTCGGCAAGTACAGCGGTATTCCCGACGGAAAGGAGCTCTTGTCGGCTGTTGATCCTGTATGCTTTGTTATTCTTTCAAATCCCATACGTGAGAATGCTCCCGAGACTTTCAGATACTTTGCGGAACAGGGCGTTGAGATCAAGGTCATCTCCGGCGATAATCCCGTGACAGTATCAGAGGTCGCAAAGCAGGCAGGTATAAAGAATGCGGGGGAGTATATCGACGCTACTACACTTAATACCGACAGCGCCATAAAGGACGCTGTTACACGATATACAGTTTTTGGAAGAGTTACTCCCGAACAAAAGAGAAAGTTTGTAAGAGCACTCAAAAAGGCAGGAAAGACTGTTGCCATGACGGGTGATGGTGTAAACGACGTTCTTGCACTCAAAGATGCAGACTGCTCTGTTGCAATGGCTTCGGGAAGTGATGTAGCGGCACAGGCTGCACAGCTCGTGCTCCTTGAGTCTGACTTCTCAAAGATGCCCGATGTAGTTGCCGAGGGACGAAAGGTGGTCAATAACCTTGAGCGCTCGGGAAGTCTCTTCATCGTAAAGAATATATTCTCCATTATCCTTGCGATAATGTCAATATGCTTCGGCATGAAGTATCCTATGGAGCCCTCGCAGATCTCGCTGATAAGCGTATTTACCATCGGTCTTCCGGCGTTCTTCCTTTCATTCATGCCCAACAAGGATCTTATCCGCGGAAGATTTATCACCAATATCCTGCTGAAAGCGCTTCCTGCTGCTCTGACGGATGTCATTATCGTAGGAGCTATGATATACTTCGGCAATATTTTCAGTGTGGGGCCTACGGACATTGCTACGGCTTCGACAATACTTATGAGTATTGTCGGTATGATGATCGTCTACCAGATCTCCAAGCCTCTTGATGTGTACAAGCTTGGTATATGGATATTCTGCGGTGTGGGACTTGTGTGCTGTATGATATTCTTCAGTGACCTGTTTGCGATCACTTCAATGTCCAACCGCTGTATCATCCTTTGCGTGAATTTCTCGATCATCGCAGAGCCCTGTCTGCGCTATCTGACGCTGATCTTCAGAAAGGTGCGTAATTTCTTTATTAAAGAAGCATAAAAAAGGCAGTGCATATGCACTGCCTTTTGCTTTATTTTCTGCCGAAAAAGCCCTTCTTTTCATAGGGCTCGGATTTGATATCGAGAACCTTGTAGCCGTCTTTCTCAACTATTTCCCTCAGCAATGCTGCGTCAAGCTCTTTGTCAGAGATTATTTCTGTGATGCCTTTTTTATGTGAAGAGTTTACTTTCTGCGGAGAAACTGCTGCACGTATGGCATCATTAACGTGAACTTCGCACATACCGCACATCATTCCTTCGATCTTCAGTGTTGTTTTTATCATAGTAAATACCTCCTTTGGTTAGTATATCCTGACATATTTATTTTAAACCTTTTATTTACAATTGTCAAGTGCTTTGAACATCGTCTGTTAATGCAACAGTTTTATTCAAAAACAACTGTGAAAAAAACACTGCTTTGTATAAAATTATAGTTTCGGATTGACTTTTCATCGAAAATATGGTAATATAGTAATTGCAGAGTTACTTTTTACTACGTGAGGAGAAAATATTATGAAGAATGTGATAAAAAGGGCGGCAGCCGTGCTTCTGGTCATGGCGATGCTTTTCACAGTACAGATATGTGCTCCATTCGGCGGCAGTGCTCATGCTGCGGTATATGCAGTCTGGCCGACTGATCCTAAGTACAAGAACATTACGACTTACTTTAACCCGCAGAGAAATGTCAATGATGTCTCGGGTTATCATAATGCAATAGATATAGAAGCTGCCGGAGGTTCAAATATCTACGCGGCATACGGCGGAGAGGTCATTTCTGCCGACTGGAAGGGCGCTTACGGCAATATGGTCATCATTTATCACGAGGATCTGAAGGTCTATACCTTCTATGCCCATGCGTCACAGCTGAATACAAGCGCCGGCGCAAAGGTAAAACAGGGCGACATTATCGCTAAGGTCGGAAGTACAGGTGAATCCTCGGGAAATCATCTCCACTTCGGTATCTGTGATACACTTCTCGGTGGTTATCCTGCCAGAACATATTATGATCCGCTCAGTTACTTTTCATATTCTGACAACAGCGGCAATACCACGGTTACTCCTCCGAGCACAACTGCTCCGGGTACAACTACTCCCGAGTGTTCGTGTACAGAGGACTACGCTGGTACTTATACCACAAAGAATGTTGTTACCTACCTTAATATCAGGTCGGGACACAACACGACATCTTCCATAATCGGTTCTATCCCTGCCAATGCTGTGTTTACCGTGACCAAGGGCAACGGCGAATGGGCTCATGTTGAGTACAACGGTGTGAAGGGCTATGCTTCAATGGCTTATATGCAGCTGAAAGAGAAAGCTCCTGAGGTGGAGTCGGATATGAAGATCGAGAATACAACAGTTCCGGAGGGCGAGCTTCCCAAGGGCAAGTCTTTCTCCGTAAAGGGCAGCATTACTTCAAATCTGCCTATAACGAAGGTTTACGGGGGCGTTTATTTCCGCAGCGGAGAAGCTACCAGCCAGTGCGTTGAGGCTGCTCCCAATACTCTGAAATATGACCTTTCGACATACTTTGACCAGAATATCAGGTTCAGTGTCTTAAATGAAGGCGAGTACACCTTCAAGATAACAGCCGAGGACAAGAGCGGCAAGTCCTATGAGCTCATTTCCTCTGATTTTTACATAGCCAAGGACAAAACAGAGCCTGTTGAAAAGATAAAAGGCGATCTTAACAGTGATGATAAGCTGAATGTATCGGATGCGGTCATTCTTCAAAGCTATCTTCTGAAGAATTCGGAGAGCTTTAAAAAGGAGCAGTACGAGAATTCTGATATGAACGGCGACGGAGAAGTTGACGTTTTTGATCTTATTGAACTGAAAAAGGCAATTGTTAACGCAACATCATGAAAAATCAAAGGCAGTATCACTGCGGTGGTACTGCCTTTATTGTTTATAAGGAGAACTGAATGGATACAGTAAGGGTAGCAGAGGAGATAATCGGAAGGAGAAACGGCAGCTCCGTATTCATGGTCGGTATTGACGGCCTTGGCGGTGCGGGAAAAAGCACTGTTTCCGAGGATATAAAGAGGCTATTGCAGGATAATGGTATAAATACAGAGATATTCCATATTGATGATTTTATACATCCGAGAGCTGTAAGGTACAATGACAGCTATCCGCAGTGGGAGCAGTATTACTACTTGCAGTGGCGTTATGATCATTTCACGGAAGCTGTTGCCGGGCCTGCAAGGGATGGGAGGGCGCTTTCGCCTGTGGAGCTCTATGACAAGGATAATGACTCTTATATCGTAAAGCGTCTTGACATACCTGTTGGCAGCGTCATTCTCACGGAAGGGATTTTCCTTCAGCGTGAAGAGCTGAACGGCTTATTCGATTATATGATATATATCGATGTTCCTGAAGAGGAGAGACTTTGCAGAGTGCTTCTGAGGGACGGATATATCGGAGATGAGGCAGCTATACGTGAGAAATATGAAAAGAGATACTTTCCTGCCGAGAGGTTTTATGCGGATAAGTACAGACCTGCCGAAAAAGCAGATCTGGTCATAAAGCGATAAAAAACAGCGCTCATACAGAGCGCTGTTTTATTTCTACTATATCATGACAGCTTACTTGAAAGCATATCTGAAGAATGTGTAGAGATGTGGCTTAACGCTGTTGTCACCATGCTGGCCTCCGGGAATGGACTGGTAAACGTGATCAACACCGTTTCTTGTGAGAATGTCGCTGTACTGCTTGGGGAATGTTCCTACGGTACCGTCGTTTGTACCGCCTGTGATCATGAATACGTTAGGCTCGGGACCTACGTCTCTGAACTTCATCTCACTTTCCTTCATACAGCCGGGATGTGACATAAATGTATCGCTGCCGGGAGTGATTCCGGGTGCAGGACAAGCTCCGCCAACATAAGCAAAGAGGTCGGGACGCATGAGGCCGATGTAGATAGCTTCACGTCCTCCCATTGAGAAGCCGGTGATAGCTCTGTTCTCTCTGCCTGTCTTAACAGGGTAGTTCTCCTCGATGAAGGGGATAAGACTTTCGGAGATATCATACAGGAAGTTGTCATACTGTTCACAGGTCTGCTGATTGATGCCGTTGGGGCCGCTCATTGTCTTGCTTGTGAACATATTAGGTGTAACAGCGATGAACTCCTCAGCCTGACCGCTCTTCATAAGACCGGTCATAAGTCCCTGAGTACCGAAGCCCTGCATCATATCGTTTTCGCTTCCCATGATTCCGTGGAGAATGTACATAACAGGGTACTTCTTGCTGGGATCGTAGTTAGGAGGCAGGATAACGTTACAGCTCTTCTGCTTGCCTGTGAATTTACACATATAGGTCTTCTTCTCGACCTTGCACTGGTTGCTCTGCTCTGCGCCTGAAGGTACAGATGTAGGCATATCCTTTCTGATCTGCTCATTGAGGTTCTTGCCGGTTGCAGGTGTTGAAGTAGTTGTAGTTGTTGTGATCTTGGTTGTCGTTACTGTTGTTGTAGTAACGGGATCAGCGAATTTCTTATCGATGCCGAGGATGAATCTCTTGAGTGCAACAAGATCAGCTACAGATACGTCGCCGTCACCGTTTATATCGGAGTTCGGAGGTGCAATGCCGCCGCCTGACATAATTTTAATTATTCCGCGTCTGAGAGCGATCATATCCAGTGAATCAATAACGCCGTCCTCATTTACATCTCCTCTGATACCTGTATTGATAGTAGGATTTGTGGGATCGGTAGGATCAGTAGGATTGGTTGAATTTGAAATGCTGAGCAGAGGCTTTGTGCCCTTAACACCAGCGTAAGCTCCGTCAACATAGAAGTCAGTGAGACTGTCGGGAGCTTCGATATAGAGCTCAAGTCCCGATGCGTCGGCAGGAATGGTGTATGAAGCATTTGAAAGATCTGTCCACTGTCCCTTTGCAGCAGAAACAGTCTTTACTTCATCGTAATTATCCTTGCCGTTTGCGTCTGTATACTGAAGTGTG
>NZ_ATAX01000023.1 GCF_000571935.1 Ruminococcus flavefaciens 007c
GAGACCTGCCTTGCTCCATGCGTCAAAGTGTGCCGAAACGGTAACGCTGTCCTTCATGTAGTTTGTGGTATTGTTGCGTGAACCGCTTGAAGTGCGGACGCTCCAGTACTGCGGGAATGTCTTTGTACCCTCGATGGAAGGCTGATTGTAACGCATAGACTTGCGTATCTTGTAGGTCCTTCCGTCGATGGTTGCAGTACCGAAATTGTCTACGCCGTCATTTCCGGGTGGCTCCCAGTCGCCCCAGCCCTCAACTATGTAGTACTCCATAAGGGGATTTCTTGTCCAGCCGTAAATACACATATACGAGTTACCGCGGGGAGTGTACTCAACGTCATAGGAGAGCACGATGTCGCCCAGAGCCTTGTAATTGATCTTCTGTGAGTCATAGTTCTTACCCATACGGGCAAGGAAGTTCTCGATACCGCTCCATGAGCAGGTAAAGGAACCTGCACTGGGCTTCATGGAAACCGTACCTGTATAGTTCTGATTCCACATCTCCCAGTCGTATCCGCCTACGTTGCCTTTTTCCTGCTGGTCATCGGCATAAGCGGAAAGAGCTGCAGGCATACTTGAAGCGATAATAAATGCTGAAAGCAGCCCGCTGATTATTTTCTTTGTTTTCACTTAAATCACTCCTTTGTTTAATTAAGCAATGTCATGATTTTAGCAATCCCCTGAAGAGGCACAATTCCTCTCCCTTTTTTTATCTGTTTATATTATAATACATATAAATAATATAAATCAAGTCAAAATTTGTGCTGTTTATATATAATAGCTAAAAATTGCGTGACGTGTTGAACACAGAATGAAAAATATAATCATAAAAAGAGCTTATTATAATACATCATTTCACTTTATCTTTCAACCCACTTTTTGAAGAAAAGGTGGATAAAGTACGGAAAAACGGTTTTTTCATTAGTTGGAAAATATAATTATGATATCCGTAGCGCAAAAATGTTATTAATAGTAGAAAAAATACCATTTATGTCATAATAGTGGTATAAATATTCAAGCTGGCGCAATTATAATTTAGGTAATATAAAGAAATATGTGTATTTTGTATAAGTTTTTACAAAATGCACAACACAAGAAGGGTAAAAAAATCTAAAAAAATGGGGGCAGACTTATGAAAAAAATTGTCTCACTCGTGGCTGCTGCGGCTTTGACTATACCCGCTGCGGTCTTCACTCCGTCTGCATTGACAAATGCGGACAATCCCTGCATCCAGACCATTTACAGTACCGATCCGGCGCCTATGGTGTACGATGATACGGTCTATGTGTATACGGGCAGGGATGAGGACAACGCAAGTAACTATGTAATGCCTGACTGGCACTGCTATTCATCCAAGGATATGCAGAACTGGACAGATCATGGCACGATGCTCTCATGGGACAGCTTCTCATGGGGCAATAAGAATACTGCGTGGGCCTCACAGTGCATTGAGCGCAACGGAAAGTTCTACTACTACGTTACTCTTGAGTGCAACAACGGCGGTGGACGCGGCATAGGCGTTGCTGTTGCCGATTCACCAACAGGGCCTTTCAAAGACGCTCTCGGCAAGCCACTCTGCGGTCCAAGCTGGGAGTACATCGATCCTACGGTATTTATCGATGATGGCCAGGCATGGCTCATGTTCGGAAATCCGAGTTGCTACTACGTTAAGCTTAACGAGGACATGATAAGTACCAGCGGCGGGATAAAGAAATTCGACATGAATCAGTCGACTTTCGGTCCCAGCAAGAACGGCAGTTCTTACATTGAGGGTCCGTGGTTCTATAAGCGCAATGATCTTTACTATCTTGTATTTGCTGCGTTCTACGGAAATGACGGCAGCGAAAGCATAGGTTATTCCACATCGTCTTCTCCCACAGGTCCGTGGAAATACGGCGGACAGGTGATGAAAGCAGGCGGTTGTTATACAAATCACCCCGGTGTTATCGACTTTAAAGGACATTCGTACCTGTTCTACCATGACGCGAGCCTTCCGGGAGGCGGCAGCTTCACAAGAAGCGTATGCGTAGATGAGTTCAACTACGGCTCAGACGGTTCGATACCTACTATTTCGCCTTCAAAGACAGGTCCCAAACAGCTTCAGAGCCTTGATCCCTACAAGCGCGTTGAAGCTGAGACCATGTCTTTCTCAAAGGGTATAAAAACAGAGGCCTGCAGCAACGGCGGCATGAATATCGGCATGATCGAGGACGGCGACTATATCAAGGTCAGCGGTGTTGATTTCGGCAGCGGTACAGATAAGTTCACTGCAAGCGTCTCTTCAGATTCTGACGGAGGCAATATCGAGCTCTATCTCGACGGCCTCAACGGTAAAAAGATAGGTACCTGCAAGGTTCCCGGAACCGGCGGATGGCAGGAATGGAAGGAAGTTTCCTGCGATGTCAGCGGAGCAAGCGGAGAGCATGATCTCTACTTCAAGTTCACAGGCGGCAGCAGCTACCTACTCAATGTTGACTGGTGGAAGTTCGGCGACGGCAGTGAGCCTGTCACAGTTACAACTACCACATCTTCACCTGTAAATGTTACTACGACCACTTCTCCTACAGTCCCCGAAACTGGAAATTATATCCTGTACAGTTCCTTCGAGAGCGGAGATGACGGCTGGGAAGGCAGAGCAGGCGGAAGTGTTGAAGTATCTTCAAAGGCTTCTCTTGCAGGAAGCAAGTCCCTTTACTGCTCCGGCAGATCGGAGGCATACCAGGGTGCTGCTGTTTCTGTTGACGGCAAGCTCAAAGCAGGTGAGAGCTACAGCTTCAGCGCTAATGTGATGTACGATACAGGAAAGGACAGCGATACCTTCCACCTGACCATGCAGTATGACCTGAACGGCGAAACAAAGTACACAAAGATAGCTACCGGTCAGCCTATGAAGGGCAAGTGGGTACAGCTGGCAAATACCAATTTCCAGATACCTTCGGGTGCTGAGAAGATCTACATATATGTTGAGACAGACAAGAGCACTCCCAGCTTCTATGTTGATGAAGTAAAGGTAGCAAAGGCTGGTACGTCGATAGCAGGCGCTGAGGGCGGACAGTTCATTCTCGGCGATGTGAACTCTGACGGCTGCATAAATTCTCTTGATATGATAAAGGCAAGAAAGCTCCTCCTTTCACAGAATAAGGATGCTACACTGGAGAAGCTTGCCGATATTGACAGAAGCACCGCTTTCGAGGTAAATGACCTCGTACTTATCCAGCAGTACATTCTTGGTAAGGTTACGACCTTCCCAGACAATACTCCCGAGCCTCCTCCGAGTGATTTTATTTACGAGGCGAATAAGAAGTATGTTACGGCTCCTGACTCTCCCGGGAATAGTTATTTCGACTCATGCTCACAGCAGGGAAAGGTAACGAAGGAGACCTATAACGGCATCAGAGGCTCCAAGTCGCTGTATGTTTATACACCTTACAACTATGATCCCGGCAAGAAGTACAACATATTCTATCTCATGCACGGAGGAAACGAGAACGAGAATACTCTGTTCTTCCAGAATGATACCATGATCCAGAATATGCTCGACCACATGATAATGAACGGCGAGCTTGAGCCGCTTATCGTGGTAACTCCTACATTCAACGGCAGCGGCAGCTCAGCTCAGAACTTCTATGAAGAGCTCCGTCAGAGCGTTATTCCGTTCGTTGAGGGCAAGTATTCAACATTTGCCGAGAATACCACAGCCGAGGGCATTGCTGCTTCCAGAATGCACAGAGCTTACGGCGGTTTCTCTATGGGTGCAGTTTCCACATGGGCTGTATTCAAGAACGATCTTGATATCGTTGGCTACTTCATGCCTCTCAGCGGCGATCACTGGGATGCAAATTCTCCTGACGCCAAGGCACAGGATCTGGCTAACGCTGTTCATAAGTTCGGTCTGAATCCTAATCAGTACTTTATCTTTGCTGCTACAGGTACAAAGGATATGGCTCAGCCTAACATCGGACCTCAGATAGAGGCCATGAAGAAGCTGGATGAGTTCATATTCACCTCGGATTTCTCGAAGGGTAACTTCTACTACTTCGAGGGACCTGGCAACGATCATTGGTGGGCTCACGTCAGACACTATGTATATAACGCACTCCCGTATTTCTTCCATGAATCAGGTCAGTGATTACTGAAATTGAAGGACGGCTCACTGTGAATTTCACAGTGAGCCTGTTCTGGGATATGAGAATGGTAGAATAGTTCATAATTATGTGATATAATTTAGGGGAGATCTTATTTGAGAGGTGTTAGTACATGAGTGATTATACTGAAAAATATATTTCATCACATCTTTTTCTCAAGCGTGAGGAAGGATTTGAGCACGCTCCTTTTGACCGTGAAATAGCCTGTTATGAAAGCATATGTTCGGGCAATATCGAGCTCGTTAAGGTCTTTGCAACTCCGCTTTGCAGCGAAGGCTACGGAATTTTAAGCAAGGATCCGCTCAGGAATTTAAAATACCATTTTGCAATTTCGGCGGCTCTTATCGCACGTTTTTGCATCAACAGCGGCATGACTCTGGAGGAGGCCTACAACCTCAGTGATATTTATATCATGAAATCCGATGAGTGCCGTACCGAAGCAGAGGTGCACGCTGTCCATCAGGAGATGATAGAGGGGTATACCCGCCATATGAGAAGAGTCCGCAACAGCGGTATCTACTCGAAGCAGATCGTCCGCGCCCTGGACTACATAAGCGATCATCTCCACGGCAAGATAATGATCGAGGATGCCGCTGCATACCTCAAGATCAGTCCTGCTTATCTTTCAAGGCTTTTCAAGGCTGAAACGGGCATAGCCTTCAGTAATTATGTCAGCAAGACAAAAGCTGAAGAGGCTGCAAATCTGCTTACCTTCTCGGAGTATACCGATTCCGAGATAAGCAATCTTCTGGGCTTCAGCTCACAGAGCTACTTTATAAAAATATTCAAAAAATATCTGGGAGTTACTCCGAAGGAGTACAAGAAGCGTTATAAATTCCCTGATTTTTCAAAAGAAAAATAATGAACTTTATCCCCCGCACTGCGGGGGATAACATTTTATGCAGATATCATAAAAATACCAATTTTGACAATAAAATAATATATTTTTAGGCCTCAAAGTGGTATAATTTACACAATCGGTAACATACACAGTTGATAAAGGGTAATGTATCTGCCAAAAATATTACAGAAAACGGAGAGTTGACAATGATCATCAATAATGTTGGCTTTGACCACTGCCATGATGCAGACTTTTTTATTGACAGACCTGACGGCAGCGGAGATTATCTGCTCCTGCTGGTCAGAAGTGCGGCGGTTTTTGAGATTAACGGCAAAGAGACCGTTACTCCTGCAGGTTCGGTATTTATTTATCCAAAGGGAAGACCGCAGCGTTACCGCTGTGTTCCGTACAACGTGTTTGAAAATGACTGGGTGCATTTTGATTTCGTCAGTCCCGATGAGGAGGAAGAATTCCTCAGCATGGGCATACCCATGGAAACTCCCGTGCAGATGTCGCTGGAGTTCCTAAGCTACTGCGTAAAATCCATTGCTTATGAAAAGTATTCGGACAATCCCTGCAGCGCAGAGACTTCCGACCTTTTTATGAAGCTCATGTTTATAAAGATCCGTGAAAGAGCACTTAATAAAGTGGCCGGCAGGAGAAGCACTCAGTTTGAGCTGATTTCTACTGTGCGCAACAAGATATACAGCCGTCCCTACGAGCAGCGCAATGTGGACAGCACTGCTCATGAAGTGCGGATGAGCCGCTCGGCTTTCCAGCACGCTTATAAAAAGCATTTCGGAATGACTTTTATAGAGGATCTTGTCCGCAGCAGAGTTAGCTATGCAAAAATGCTTCTTTCCACTACTAATATGAATATAAATGACATTTCCACAAGCAGCGGTTATCACAGCTATGTTCACTTTGCAAGGCAATTCAAGGAACAGACGGGAGTTACGCCGTCTGAATACCGCAAAAAGGCACAGAGTGTAACGTGAGGCGGCCGCCCGAAATGAGTCGGGGGCGCTGCGTTGCAATGATGTATAAATAATACAGTGACCACGGTCACGGAATGAGAGGGCTGATTATGAAAAAGAGCATATTCAAGCGTTATGCTGCTGCTGTCGGTTTAATGGCTTCAGTTCTTATGTTTACCGCAGTACCGACAACGTCAAATGCTGCTGATGACCAGAAAACAGGTAAGGTCGGCGGATTTGACTGGGAAATGTGGAATCAGAACTATACCGGTACAGTTTCTATGAATCCGGGCGCAGGTTCATTTACCTGTTCGTGGAGCGGCATTGAGAACTTCCTTGCCCGAATGGGTAAGAATTATGACGACCAGAAGAAGAACTATAAGGCTTTCGGTGACATCGTGCTTACATATGATGTTGAGTACACTCCCCGCGGAAACTCATATATGTGTATTTACGGCTGGACAAGAAATCCCCTTATGGAATACTATATCGTTGAAGGCTGGGGCGACTGGGAGCCACCCGGAAATGACGGCGTAGACAATTTCGGTACAACAACTATCGACGGAAAAACATATAAGATACGCAAGTCCATGCGTTACAATCAGCCTTCTATCGAGGGAACAAAGACATTCCCGCAGTACTGGAGCGTCCGCACTACAAGCGGTTCACGCAATAATACTACAAACTATATGAAGGATCAGGTCTCTGTTACCAAGCATTTTGACGCATGGAGCAAGGCAGGTCTTGACATGAGCGGTACTCTTTATGAGGTATCACTTAATATCGAAGGCTACAGATCAAACGGTTCTGCCAATGTCAAGAGCATATCCTTTGACGGCGGTATTGATATTCCCGATCCCGAGCCGATAAAGCCTGACGAGAACGGCTACTATCTCAAGGAAGATTTTGAGTCCGGCGAAGGAAACTGGAGCGGACGCGGATCTGCAAAGGTCAAGTCAAGCTCGGGCTATGACGGAACGAAGGGCATCTTTGTTTCAGGCCGTGAAGATACATGGAACGGCGCTTCCATAAACCTCGATGAACTTACATTCAAGGCAGGAGAGACTTACAGCTTAGGTACTGCTGTTATGCAGGACTCCGAGTCATCTGTTGACTTCAAGCTTACTCTTCAGTATACAGATGCTGACGGCAAAGAGAATTATGATGAGGTAAAGACTGTTACTGCTGCAAAGGGACAGTGGGTAGACCTTTCAAATTCTTCATATACGATACCTTCGGGCGCAACAGGACTTGTTCTCTATGTTGAGGTGCCTGAGAGCAAGACAGACTTCTATATGGACGGCGCTTATGCTGGCGTTAAGGGCACAAAGCCTCTTATCTCCATTTCTTCTCAGTCTGTTGATCCGCCTGTTACAGAGCCTACAAATCCCACAAATCCTACCGGTCCTTCGGTTACGAAGTGGGGTGATGCAAACTGTGACGGCGGTGTAGACCTCAGTGATGCTATATTTATCATGCAGTTCCTTGCTAATCCGAATAAGTATGGTCTTACAGGAACTGAGACAAATCATATGACCAATCAGGGAAAGGTCAACGGAGATGTCTGCGAGCATGGTTCGGGACTTACCGGAGACGATGCTGTTTCCATCCAGAAGTACCTCATCCGTGCCATCAGCGAGCTTCCAGAGTCTTATCTCGAAGGCCACGATCCTTCAAAGACAACGACCACCACAACAAGGATCACTACTACAACTACAACTACCACAACGACTACAACATCGAAGACAACGACAACTACTACCACAACTTCTCCCGCAATGCACGGCGGTTACAGAGATCTTGGTACTCCTATGAATACAAGTGCTACAATGATCTCCGATTTCCGTACAGGCAAGGCAGGCGACTTCTTTGCATCCGACGGATGGACCAACGGCAAGCCTTTCGACTGCTGGTGGTACAAGCGTAATGCTGTTATCAATGACGGCTGTCTCCAGCTGAGCATTGACCAGAAATGGACAAATGACAAGAATCCCGACTGGGATCCCCGTTATTCCGGCGGTGAGTTCCGTACAAATAATTTCTATCACTACGGATACTACGAGTGCTCAATGCAGGCTATGAAGAATGACGGTGTTGTATCATCGTTCTTCACCTATACAGGTCCGTCTGACGATAACCCGTGGGATGAGATCGATATCGAGATCCTTGGCAAGAACACTACACAGGTTCAGTTCAACTATTACACAAACGGTCAGGGAAAGCATGAGAAGCTGTACGACCTCGGCTTTGATTCTTCTGAGGCTTATCATACATACGGCTTTGACTGGCAGCCGAACTACATCGCATGGTATGTAGACGGCAGGGAAGTTTATCGTGCTACTCAGGATATTCCCAAGACCCCCGGAAAGATCATGATGAACGCATGGCCCGGACTTACAGTTGATGACTGGCTCAAGGCATTCAACGGAAGAACTCCTCTTACAGCTCACTATCAGTGGGTTACATATAATAAGAACGGTGTTCAGCACAGCAGTCAGGGACAGAACCCCTGGGGTTGATAAAACGCAATAATTGAAGCTTAGGCAATTTTCTTCCATTATATAATAAGCAGGGCAGTACAAATGTACTGCCCTGCTTGCATAAAAGCGGTTGCACATCATGCAGCCGCTTTTATGATTTATGTGTGATCTGAGATCTTATACAATGTCTTGAACTCTGTGGGAGTGCAGTTTTTGGCTTTTTTGAAGGCGCGATTAAATGTGGTCAGACTGGCAAAGCCGGCACGCATAGCGACCTCGGTAACGGAAAGATTGGGATCTATGAGAAGCCTTTCCGCTGCTTTTATCCTCTTGCTGTTTATATATTGTATATAGGAAACATTATTGTACTTCTTGAAGATACGTGAGAAGTGGTATTTGCTGTAGCCGGCGATGGATGCTATCTTTTCAAGAGGTATCTCGTACATATAGTTCTGGTTGATGTACTTCATTACCATGCTGAACTTCCTTGTATCGTCCCTGCCGCCAAGCTCGCCGGAAAATGCGTCGGCTGCCTGAGTGAGCTGGTACTCGCGTACAGAAGTGAGCATTTTTATAAGACAAAGGTATATCCTTACATCCGAAAGAGAAGATTTTGAGTAGTACTCGGAATAAATATCGAGTATGCTCTTGCGCGACAGGATATAGAGCTCCTTGCTTATTGTAGGGGTTATGTGGAATGCCTCCGAGAAAACGGGGACAATAGCTTCCAGCGCGGGAACATCGCTTATTATACTGTTATCACACTGGAAGATGATCCTGCGTCCTTCCTGAGCCGGCATGGAATGAAGCTCTCCGGGAGGGATGATTATTATTTCCTTTTCATTTAAATGGTAATCGACACCGCCGGCGGTAACGGTGAAGCCGTTGTGCAGGGGTATTATTACTTCAACGGCATTGTGCCAGTGAGTAGGATATTCTTCAATTTCATCGTTGTCGTAAAGCATGACAAATCTTTGGTTTTCGTACTCAACGGTTTCATAGTCACCGGATAGATTTTTAATCATGATTAGCCTCCTTAACCAAAAATTGTTGTGAAAAATATGTCAATATTCATAAATCAGCGTAATATCTGGATATATTATACACTATTATCATAGTATTTGTAAAGTGGGTTTGAAGAATTTGTGCAATGTTAGCAATTCTTGAATAAACAGACGCAATTTTTGATTAGTATAAATTGCCGAAGTAGTATATAATAGCAATAGAGCAAACGAAAGGTGATGTGTGATGTCTGTTAAATGCTATGAGAGCGACTACAAGAATTATGGGAAGTGTCTTTGCCTTGATAACGGGAAAATAAAGCTTATCGTCACTATAGATGTAGGACCGAGAATTGTTTTCTTCGGATTCAAGGACGGGGACAACGTTCTTTTTGAGGATGTTGACAGAAATTTCTACGAAATCAATAACGGATACGGTGTATGGTATGCTTACGGCGGTCACAGAATATGGTCAGCTCCGGAGGTCATGCCTGAAACTTATCTTCCCGATAATTCAAAAGTAGAAGCTATTTTTGACGACGGCGTTCTTACACTCACCCCGGCAAAAACAAAATTTGATAAGCAGTTCGAGCTGGTTATTGCAATGGGCGATGATTGCTCGGTAACTGTTGAGAACAAGATCACCAACTGCTCGGATAAAGCTGCGGAGTTTGCACCGTGGTCCGTTACGGGACTTGCGGCAGGAGGAGTGGAGCTTATTCCGCTTTGCCGTGATGATAACGGCTTTTTGCCTAACAGAACGGTGGCTCTGTGGAGCTACTCGGACATAAACGATCACAGGTTTACTCTTGCAGACGGCTATGCTGTCCTCAGGCAGGATTCGAAGGAGAAGAAAGCATTCAAGGCCGGCTTCAATGTAACAGGAAAACAGGTAATATACATTAAAGGACACAATATATTAAGACTGTGTTTCGACGGATACGAGCCCGTTAGATATCCTGATTTCTGCTGCAATTATGAAACCTACACAAATGACCTTTTTCTTGAGTGCGAGATACTCGGAGAGCTTAAAAGCTACCTCCCGGGCGAGACTGCTTCTATCAAGGAAAAATGGGAACTTTCAACTACAGAGTGGGCTGCTGATAAGGTAATAGATGAATTTGTAAGCAAATTATAATCAAATTGTAACAAAAAAATAATTGGATTGTAAATAAAATATAGTATAATTTAAGAAAGGAGAATGCTTGTGGAGAAGTATTTGGACGAAGCATTATCCGCTCTTGAGAGAGCCGAGGACATTACGGACAGGCTTTCAACAGAGGAAAAAGCCGAACAGCTGAAGTATGATGCTCCCGCAGTAGAACGTCTGGGGATAGACGCTTACAATTGGTGGAGCGAGGGATTGCATGGTGTTGCAAGAGCAGGAACAGCAACAATGTTTCCGCAGACCATCGGCATGGCTGCCATGTTTGATGATGAGGCTGTTCACAGAGCAGGCGAGATAACTTCTATAGAAGCAAGAGCCAAGTATAACGAGTATTCAGCTCACGATGATCGTGACATATATAAAGGTCTTACACTCTGGTCACCGAATGTAAATATATTCCGTGATCCGAGATGGGGCAGAGGTCAGGAGACCTACGGTGAAGACCCTTATCTTACATCATGTCTCGGAGTTGCTTATGCAAAGGGACTGCAGGGAGACGGAAAAGTCCTCAGAACTGCTGCCTGCGCAAAGCATTTTGCTGTTCACAGCGGCCCCGAAGCTACAAGACATGAGTTTGATGCCAAGGCAAATATGAAGGATATGACAGAGACCTATATCGCCGCCTTTGAGGC
The DNA here is from genome assembly GCF_000571935.1 of Ruminococcus flavefaciens 007c. Lineage (GTDB taxonomy): Bacteria > Bacillota > Clostridia > Oscillospirales > Ruminococcaceae > Ruminococcus > Ruminococcus flavefaciens_F. The sequence goes on from NZ_ATAX01000023.1 coordinate 11,242, forward strand.
TCTTGTAAAAGATGCCAAGGTCGAGAGCGTTATGGGAGCTTACAACCGTGTAAACGGTGAGCCCGCCTGTGCAAGCGATTTTCTTATGAATAAGCTTGAGGAATGGGGCTTTGACGGTCATTTCGTTTCAGACTGCTGGGCGATAAGAGACTTCCATACAAACCACGGAGTTACCAAAACGGCTCCCGAGTCCGCAGCGCTTGCACTCAAAAAGGGCTGCGACCTCAACTGCGGCAATACATATCTTCATCTTCTTGCCGCATTCAATGAAGGTCTCATCAACGAGGAGGATCTCAGACGTTCCTGCATCAAGCTGATGAGAACAAGAGTAAGGCTGGGAATGTTCGACAAGTCCACTGAGTATGACGGACTTGATTACGACATTGTAGCCTGCGATGAGCACAAGGAATTCTCGCTCAGATGTTCGGAGCGTTCCATGGTGCTCCTGAAAAATAACGGTATCCTGCCTCTCGACGGCAGTAAATACAAGACTATCGGTGTTATAGGCCCAAATGCTGACAGTGTTCCCGCACTTGAGGGAAACTACAACGGTAAAGCGGATGAGTACATCACGTTCCTCAGCGGTATACGCGAGGCACATGACGGAAGAGTGCTATACACCGAAGGAAGTCACCTTTATAAGGACAGATGCATGGGACTGGCTCTTCCCGACGACAGACTCTCCGAAGCGGAGATCATTACAGAACACTCCGATGTAGTGGTTCTTTGTGTTGGTCTTGATGCTACCATCGAGGGCGAAGAGGGAGACACAGGAAATGAATTCTCCTCAGGTGACAAGAATGATCTCAGACTTCCTGAGTCTCAGAGAAAGCTCGTTAAGACGGTAATGGCTAAAGGTAAGCCCGTCATCATAGTTACTGCGGCAGGCAGTGCAATAAATGTTGAAGCAGACTGCGATGCTCTTATACAGGCATGGTATCCAGGTCAGCTTGGCGGCAGAGCTCTTGCGAATATACTTTTCGGTAAGGTCTCTCCTTCAGGTAAGCTTCCGGTAACATTCTATGAAGATGCTTCAAAGCTGCCCGATTTCTCGGATTACAGCATGAAGAACCGTACTTACAGATATTCCGAGGGAAATATCTTGTTCCCCTTCGGCTACGGACTGACCTACTCCGAGACAGAGTGTTCGGAGCTGTCCTTTGAGAACGGCGTAGCTACTGTAAAGGTAACTAATACAGGCAGCCGCTTTACAGAGGACGTAGTTCAGATCTATATCAAAGGTTATTCGGAGAACGCAGTTCCTAATCACAGCCTCTGCGGCTTCAAGAGAGTCGCGCTTGACGCAGGCGAGAGCAGGATCGTACAGATCACTCTCCCTGAAAGAGCCTTTATGGCTGTCAATGAAAAGGGCGAGTGGATAAAGGAAGGCAGTGAGTTCACCCTCTACGCAGGCACCTCTCAGCCAGACGAACTCAGCAAAAAGCTGACAGGCAAGGAATGCACAACTCTGAAAATAAATATATAATGGAGGATAAAATGGAATTTTTCAGCAATATCGGTAAAATTCAGTATCAGGGACCAAAAAGTACTGATCCTCTCTCATTTAAGTACTATAACCCTGAAGAAGTCATCAACGGAAAGACAATGCGCGAGCATCTGAAGTTCGCTCTTTCATGGTGGCACACAATGGGCGGCGACGGAACAGATATGTTCGGCTGCGGCACAACAGACAAGACCTGGGGACAGTCCGATCCCGCTGCAAGAGCAAAGGCTAAGGTTGACGCAGCATTCGAGATCATGGATAAGCTCTCCATTGACTACTATTGTTTCCACGATCGCGATCTTTCTCCCGAGTATGGCAGCCTCAAGGCTACCAACGATCAGCTTGACATAGTTACAGACTATATCAAGGAGAAGCAGGGCGACAAGTTCAAGTGCCTCTGGGGTACAGCAAAGTGCTTCGATCATCCAAGATTCATGCACGGTGCAGGTACATCTCCTTCTGCTGATGTATTCGCTTTCTCAGCTGCTCAGATCAAGAAGGCTCTCGAGTCAACAGTAAAGCTCGGCGGTAACGGTTACGTTTTCTGGGGCGGACGTGAAGGCTATGAGACACTTCTTAATACAAATATGGGACTCGAACTCGACAATATGGCTCGTCTTATGAAGATGGCTGTTGAGTACGGACGTTCGATCGGCTTCAAGGGCGACTTCTATATCGAGCCCAAGCCCAAGGAGCCCACAAAGCATCAGTACGATTTCGATACAGCTACTGTTCTGGGATTCCTCAGAAAGTACGGTCTCGATAAGGATTTCAAGATGAATATCGAAGCTAACCACGCTACACTTGCTCAGCATACATTCCAGCATGAGCTCCGTGTTGCAAGAGACAATGGTGTGTTCGGTTCTATCGACGCAAACCAGGGCGACGTTCTTCTTGGATGGGATACAGACCAGTTCCCCACAAATATCTACGATACAACAATGTGTATGTATGAAGTTATCAAGGCAGGCGGCTTCACAAACGGCGGTCTCAACTTCGACGCTAAGGCACGCAGAGGAAGCTTCACTCCCGAGGATATCTTCTACAGCTATATCGCAGGTATGGATGCATTTGCTCTGGGCTTCAGAGCTGCTCTCAAGCTTATCGAAGACGGACGTATCGACAAGTTCGTTGCTGACAGATACGCTTCATGGAATACCGGTATCGGTGCAGACATAATCGCAGGTAAGGCAGATTTCGCATCTCTTGAAAAGTATGCTCTTGAAAAGGGCGAGGTTACAGCTTCACTCTCAAGCGGCAGACAGGAAATGCTGGAGTCTATCGTAAATAACGTTCTTTTCAGTCTGTAAAGGCTGATTGAAATAATATCAATTTTTATAATTGGAGGTCAAGAAAAATGAAAAAAGCATTATCGGTCATCTCAGCAATCGCACTTCTCGCTTCATGCGTAGCTGCTACAGGCTGCAGCAAGAAGGATGAAGGCACAAACACTGACTCAACACCCAGCGGCGGTGGCGAGAAGAAGGGCAAGACAGTAATCAATCTCTGGACATTCACTGACGAAGTTCCGAAGATGGTTAAGAAGTACATGGAAATGAACCCTGACTTCGCTGCTCAGTATGAGGTTAAGGAGACAATCATTCCTACAACTGACGGTAACTATCAGCCTGCACTTGATAAGGCTCTTCAGGCCGGCGGCAAGGATGCTCCCGACTTCTACTGCGCTGAGGCTGCATTCGTTCTGAAGTATACACAGGGCGATATGTCAAGCTACGCTGCTCCTTACGAGGATCTCGGAATCGACGTTGAAAATGAGATCAACGCTTCCAAGATCGCTCCTTACTCTGTAGATATCGGTACAAATCCTGCAACTAACAAGGTTGTTGGTCTTGGTTACCAGGCTACAGGTGGTGCATTTATCTACAGACGTTCAGTTGCTAAGGCAACATTCGGCACAGACGATCCTTCTACAGTAGCAGAGAAGATCGGTGCAGGTTCAGGCAGCTGGGATAAGTTCTTCGATGCTGCTGAAGAGCTCAAGGGCAAGGGCTATGCTATCGTTTCCGGTGACGGTGATATCTGGCACGCTGTTGAGAACAGCTCTGACAAGGGCTGGATGGACGGCGACAAGCTCTTCATCGATTCCAAGAGAGAGGAATTCCTCGATCTTTCCAAGAAGCTCAAGGACAATAACTATCACAACGATACAGAAGACTGGTCTGAGGCTTGGAAGGCTGATATGAGAGGCGAGGGCGATAAGGAAGTTCTCGGATTCTTCGGTCCTGCATGGCTCATCAACTACACAATTGCTGAGAACTGCGGCGGTAAGAAGCCCGGCGAAGGCACATACGGTGACTGGGCAGTTTGTGCACCTCCTATCGGATTCTTCTGGGGCGGTACATGGCTCATCGCTAACAAGGACAGCGAGAAGAAGGAAGCAGTTGGTAAGATCATCGACTGGATCACACTTGATTCTTCTGACACAGGTCTTCAGTATATGTGGGCTAACGGCACACTCAATGGCCCTGGCGGAACAAAGGACTGTGTAGCTTCTAACACAGTTATGGAGAAGTCTGACGGATCTCTCGAGTTCCTCGGCGGACAGAATATGTTCGATGCATTCGTTCCCGCTAACGAGTATGCAAACGGTAAGAACCTCACTCAGTATGATGAGAAGATCAACAGCTCATGGCGTGGACAGGTTCGTCAGTACACAGCTGGCAACAAGTCAAGAGACGCTGCTATCAAGGACTTCAAGCAGGAAGTTGCTGATAACCTCGGTATTTCTGTTGACTAATTTTTCTAAGAGCTGTACCGCAGACTACTGCGGTACAGCCCTCTAATAAAAAGGAGGCTAACGGCTTTGAAAACGAAGCTTAAGGGTATTAGTTATTCAAAATACGGATATCTATTCAGTATTCCTTTTATTGTTGCATTCTTGATTTTTACGCTGTATCCCACTATATATACAGCTACCCTCGGTTTTACCGACTGTAAAGGCGTAAATGGTCCTGAGAATTATCATTTTCTGGATAAGCCATTTGAAAACTTTAAGTCTATATTAGAGAATGATACTTTCCGTATATCTCTCAAGAACACGATTCTTATCTGGATAATGAACTTTATCCCTCAGATCAGTATCGCACTTCTGCTTACTGCTTGGTTCACATCCCACAGTAATGAGATAAGGGGAAAGGGTTTCTTTAAAGTCGTTTTCTATATGCCGAACATCATCACAGCTGCAACAGTTGCGATCCTCTTCCATACACTTTTCAACTATCCTATCGGACCTGTAAACGATTTCCTCGAAAGTACAGGCCTAAGAGAATCACCGTACTATTTCTTTACAAGTAAGACAGCGTGCAGAATAATTGTAGCTTTCATACAGTTCTGGACATGGTACGGAAATACAATGATAGTGCTTATCTCAGGTGTACTTGGTATAAGCCCTGACATTTATGAAGCGGCAGAGATCGACGGAGCGAACGGTGTTCAGACCTTCTTCCGTATTACAATACCTAATTTAAAGACAGTGTTGCTTTATACACTGATAACCAGCCTTGTCGGCGGACTTAATATGTTCGATATTCCGTTCCTGTTCCTCAACGGCGGACCTGACAGAGCTACAACAACTACAAGCGTATTCATTTACAATCAGGCTTTCGCGGGCAGCTACCTGTATAATAAGGCTGCGGCGGCAAGTATGATCATGTGGGTAATCATTGCTCTCTGTTCAGCTGTATTGTTCTTTGTGATGCGAGACAAGGATCAGATAAAGTTGGAGAAGGAGATCAAGAGAGCCAAAAAAGAAGCTAAATTGGCGTCGAAAGGAGGAGTAAATCAGTGGCAGTGGTGAATAAAAAGCCGGGAAGTTACGCTTTCAAAATCATTGCGTATACATTCTGTTTACTCTTAACAGTGCTCAGTTTATTTCCGTTCGTTATCATGATCGTTAACGCAACAAGAAGTTCGGGACAGATCCAGAGCCACGCTCTTTCTCTTGTACCCGGAACAAATCTGGCGAAAAACTGGAGCATCCTTTTTGGACGCGGATTTAACCCACTGGCAGGTTTTAAGAATTCGCTGATCATTTCTGTATGTTCAACAGCCTGCAATGTATATTTCTCAACAATGACTGCATTTGCACTCGTTGCTTATGACTGGAAACTCAGAAAGCCGTTCTTTACACTTATCATGGCGGTTCTTATGATCCCCGCACAGGTAACAAGTATCGGTTTCTATCAGTTTATGTATAAGATCCATTGGACAAACAGCTATTTGCCACTTATACTTCCTGCAATAGCAGCGCCTACAACTGTATTCTTTATGAGACAGTACATGATTCCCTCGCTCCCTATGGAGATACTCCAGTCAGCGAGAATCGACGGTGCAGGAGAATTCAGAATCTTTAACCAGATAGTTCTTCCCATGATGAAGCCTGCTATGGCTACACAGGCAATTTTCTCTTTTGTAATGAGCTGGAACCAGCTGTTTATGCCCCAGATCCTTATTACAAGGATGGAGAAGTATACAATGCCTATGATGGTAAGCCTTCTCAACGGTGACGCGTACAAGACCGAGTACGGTTCCGTTTATCTGGGACTGTTCTTAACGATAGTTCCTATTCTTATTGCATACTTCCTGTTGTCAAAGTACATCATCGAAGGTGTTGCATTGGGTGGCGTTAAGGGCTAAAGTTTATTCTTAATGTTATTACATTTTTCTTTCTTAAATCTTGGAGGACTGTGCCGTAAGGCACAGTCCTCTTTAATTTATGCCGTGAATAATATTGTGTGAGACCTTGCATTTGTACATAAAACGTGGTATAATATAACTACTATTACAATGACACGGAGGATCTATTTATGTTATCTGATATTGAAATCGCTCAGAGCGCTGAAATGAAGCGTATCACCGAGATCGCAGCTGATCTTGGCATAGATGAGCAGGACATCGAACCCTACGGACATTATAAGGCTAAGATGTCGGAGGCTCTTTATTCCAAGCTTGCCGATAAAGAGGACGGAAAACTCATACTTGTTACCGCTATAAATCCTACTCCTGCGGGCGAAGGAAAGACTACCATAAGCGTCGGCCTTTCAGATGCACTGCGCAGGATCGGCAAAAAGTCCGTTCTCGCACTGAGAGAACCTTCTCTGGGCCCTGTATTCGGTATGAAGGGCGGAGCAGCCGGCGGCGGATATGCTCAGGTAGTTCCTATGGAGGATATCAACCTCCACTTTACAGGTGATATGCACGCTATCACAGCTGCAAATAATCTTCTCTGTGCAATGATCGACAATCATCTCCAGCAGGGGAATGAGCTCAGAATTGACCAGCGCAGGATAATGTTCAAGCGCTGTATGGATATGAATGACCGTGCTCTCAGAAATATTCTCATCGGACTGGGCGGCAGAGCAAACGGTATCCCCCGTGAGGACGGATTCAATATCACAGTTGCTTCCGAGGTAATGGCTATACTTTGCCTTGCTTCCGATGTGGCAGACCTCAAGGAGAGGCTTGGCAATATCCTTGTGGCATATAATCTCAGCGGAGAGCCTGTATACGCAAAGGATCTCGGCTGCACAGGAGCTATGACAGCTCTTCTGAAAGATGCTCTCAAGCCTAATCTGGTACAGACCTTAGAGAATACTCCCGCGTTTATACACGGCGGACCTTTCGCAAATATAGCTCATGGCTGCAACTCACTGAGAGCTACAAAGCTTGCTCTTAAACTGGGCGATTATGTTGTTACGGAGGCTGGCTTCGGTTCAGATCTTGGCGCTGAGAAGTTCCTTGACATAAAGTGCCGTATAGCAGGACTTGCTCCTGCCTGTGTAGTTCTTGTAGCTACCATAAAGGCTCTCAAGTACAACGGCGGTGTTCAGAAGCAGGACCTTGCAAAGGAGAATATGTGGGCACTTGAAAAGGGTATCGAGAACCTGAGGACTCACATCGAGAATATGCACAAGTTCCATGTGCCTGTAGTAGTTGCTATCAACAGGTTTGCAACAGATACAGACGAAGAAGTAAAGTTTGTACAGAATTTCTGTTCGGATATGGGCGTTGAAGTGTCCATGTGCGAGGTATTTGCAAAGGGCGGCGAAGGCGGAAAGGATCTTGCAGAGAAGGTATGCGAGACCATAGACCTGGTGAGCGGAACCGAATTCAAGCCTATTTATGATACTCATATGACCATCAAGGACAAGGTCGACAAGATCGCTAAGGAGATATACCGCGCTGAGGGCGTTACCTTTACAGCTCAGGCAGAGAAGGCTATCAAGGAGATCGAGAGCATCGGATTCTGGGATCTTCCAATATGTGTAGCAAAAACACAGTATTCTCTCTCAGATAATCCCAATCTTCTCGGAAAGCCCAAGAATTTCAAGATAACAGTCCGTGACGCGCGTCTTTCATCCGGTGCAGGCTTTGTTGTAATATATACAGGTGATATACTCACAATGCCCGGACTTCCCAAGGCACCTGCCGCACTCAATATCGACTGCGATAAGGACGGAAATATCTCCGGACTCTTCTGATAGGACTGACTTTTATGAAGATTGTAACTCATTCTCCTCAGGAAACTGTCAAAGCTGCTGAAAAGCTGGGCAGTCTGCTCAAAGCAGGAGATATGATAGCCTATAAAGGCGGACTCGGTGCAGGAAAGACTACTTTCACAAGAGGGCTCGCCATTGGAATGGGACTGGGGGACAGTGTTACTTCTCCCACATTTGCCCTTGTCAACGAGTACAGGGGCAAAAGCATGACGCTCTATCATTTTGATATGTACCGCATCAGCTCAGAGGAGGATCTTGAGTCTACAGGATTTTATGATTATCCCTTTGAAGACAATGTGGCAGCTGTGGAATGGTCGGAGAACATCGCGGAGTTCCTGCCGAAGGATACTATTTATATAACCATTAACAGTATCGGTGAAAACGACAGGGAAATTATTATCGAGGACGGTGGAAGATTTGCTGCTGCTTGGGATTGACACATCGGGAAAGAATGCTTCCGCAGCACTTTTTGATTCGGAAAGTGAGCTGTTTTTAGCTCAGAGTACGGTATATACGCAGAAAACACATTCTCAGGTCATAATGCCCATGGTAAAGGACGTAATGGCTCAGGCAGGTAAGGAGCTCTCAGACCTCGGCGGCATAGCCGTTGCAAACGGTCCGGGATCATATACGGGACTTCGTATCGGAGTTGCCGCAGTAAAAGCGCTCAGCTTCGGGCTCGGCGTGAAATGCTGCGGAGTATCGACACTTCTTGGGCTTGCCTGCAACAACCTTGCCTACAAGGGCAATATATGTGCCATAATGAAGGCAAGAGGCGAGCTTGTATATACCTGTACCTATAAGAGCGACGGATTCTGCGTGGAGCAGATAGGTGAGGAGCGTATAATCTCCCGTGATGAGCTTGCAGAGGATCTTGCCCTCAACATAGGCGGAGCAATGCTCTGCGGTGACGGCGCGGCTGATTTCTATAACAGCTACAGCTCTCCATCATTTGTCATAGCACCGCCCCAGGGAAGGCTTCAGACAGCTATGGGAGTATGCCTGGCAGGTGTTTCACGAAAGCTTATCGAGCCCGAGGCTCTGGAGGTCTCCTACCTTCAGAAGGTGAAGGCTGAAAAGGACTTAGAGGAAAAAATCAATAAATGATACTTTTTTACAGATCGGAGATGTTATTATGATCGCAATTGGCTGTGACCACGCAGGAGTGGAAATGAAAAAGGCAATAATCGCTGCACTGTCAGTACAGGGTTATGAGTTCATGGAAATGGGCTCCGAGGGCGAGCCCTGCGACTATCCTGATGTAGCTGAAAAGCTATGCCATGAGATCCTTGCAGGCCACTGCGATAAGGGTATCCTTATCTGCGGTACAGGTATAGGTATGTCGATAGCTGCAAACAAGATAAAGGGCATAAGGGCTGCACTCTGCGCAGACTCATTCTCGACACGTTTTACACGTATGCACAATGATACAAATGTAATGTGCATGGGTGCAAGAACTCTCGGCTGCGGACTTGCCTGTGAGCTTGCAGAGATATTCCTTACCACAGAATTTGAGGGCGGACGTCATCAGAGACGTATCGACCTTATTACAGCAATAGAAAACAATCAGTGAAGGGAGCATTATAACTATGGCTGAATTACACATTATAGATCATCCTCTTGTACAGCACAAGATCTCACTTCTCAGAGACAAGAATACAGGTACAAAGGAATTCCGTGAGCTTGTATCCGAGATAGCAATGTTTATATGCTATGAGGCAACAAGAGATCTTCCCCTGAAGGAGATCGAGCTTGAAACACCTCTTGCAGTTGCAAAAACAAAGATTATCTCAGGCAGAAAGCTTGCATTCATACCGATCCTCCGTGCAGGCCTCGGTATGATAGAGGGTGTTACGACTCTTGTTCCTGCTGCAAAGATAGGACATATCGGACTTTTCCGCGATCCTGTTACCAAGGAGCCTGTAAAGTACTACGCAAAGATGCCTGATGACATCAGTGAGCGTGACGCTATCATCGTTGATCCTATGCTTGCTACGGGAAATTCCGCAGTAGCTGCCATAACAGAGCTCAAGGAGCTGGGGGCAAAGCACATTAAGTTCATGTGTATCATATGCTCGCCAGAGGGTGTTGAAGCTGTTCAGAAGGCTCATCCCGATGTAGAGATCTACGCAGGCGTTATGGACGAGAAGCTCAATGAGGACAAGTACATCGTTCCCGGTGTAGGCGATGCAGGAGACCGTATTTTCGGTACAAAGTGATCGTTGTGATGTGCTTTCATAATAAGTGCAAAAGTGAATGAAATTCAATGGAAAAACATTGAATTTCAAAAAAATTTTTTAATCTTTGTATATATGCACAAAAAAGCAGCTGCAATTGCAGCTGCTTTTTTTACTCGTTGGGAAACTTCATGTCCCACTGTGCGCGGCACTCGTCCATGAGCTTCATAACAGCAATGGTATCACTGTGCGGTACGAGAGGACTTTCCGTAAGACCTGCCTCCAGACAGCGGTGTACCTCCTCCACTTCGTACTCATAGCCGTTTATTTCGTCCTTGAATACGTATTTTTCCATTTCCTTGCCCGCACTGTCATAAAGGACGCCTTCATCTGTGCAGTGGAACCAGTTACCGAGAGTGATAAAACCCTTTGAACCGGATATTATGGCATTATTGCGGAGCTGAATCTCAAAACCGTTGTCCATCGACGCAAAAGCGCCGTTACTGTACCTGAAAATGATTGAATTGCTCATATCAATACCATTCATCATATGTGCTGAGCTTATTATCTCATCAGGCATACCGAGCAAGTCATGGGTGAGGGTAATGGGATAAATACCGAGATCGAGCAGGCATCCGCCTCCGCAGTCGGCGCGGAACAGCCTGTCTTTTTCATCATAGGGGATAAAGTTGCTGAAATCAGCTTTTATGTACTCTATATCGCCTATAAGTCCCGAATTGATCCACTCTTTCATTCTGCGGTATACGGGACGGCATTTCATCCACATGGCTTCCATGAAGAACAGCCCTTTTTCCTTTGCAAAGGCAAGGAGCTTCTCTGTCTGAGCTGAATTTAGGGTCAGTGACTTTTCGCAGAGCACGTTTTTACCCTTTTCAAGACAAAGCATGGCGTCCTCAAAATGTGAAGCCATGGGGGTAGCTATATATACTATCTCCGCATCGCTTTTTTCAGCGAAGTCCTTATAGCTGCCGTAATGATCCTTAAAGCCGAATTCCTCAGCGAATTTTATTGCCTTTTCGTCTGTCCTTGAAGCTACAGCGCAGAGCTCTGCTTTTTCACAGTGTCTGAGTGCAACGGCGAAGGTATTTGCTATCTTGCCCGTACCTATGATGCCCCATTTGTATTTTCTCATGATAATGCTCCTTTTTAATTCTGTGACTGGTCGATAACGCAGTCAATTGCGATAATAACTGCAAGCGCCATTACTGTATCCTGTTGGTATGCTATGTCTATTTCAAAACTGTCTCCCCACGTCATCCAGTGCTTGTGAATGGACGCTATGTACTGTCCGCCGCAGGTTATCCTGTAATCGTGAGCGAAGAAGTCACCGTCGATTTTCCAGTTAAGTCCCTCAATGTGGTAGTTGTGCTTGAATAAAGTGAACTCTCTGACTACATCAGCAATGTACTGACCGTTGATGTATACCGAGAATCTTGGCATAAAGTGCATGAGGCGCTGCTGTACAAATCCGACTTCGTTGTTCATATTGTCGTAGATATGCATTCTTCTTCCAAAGGATAGTAGTTCTTTCTCGGCAGTGAACATAATGTTCCCGAATTCGTCGAATATATTAGCACTCTGAGTGAATGAAAGAACCTTTTGTTTGAAATACAGTTTCATATAATATCCTCCATATCATTATATACGTTGATATCCGTTACCCCTCGGATATAAGGTCATCTTCCGAGCTGCCAGAAGGCAACTGCGCTTGCAGCTGCAACGTTCAGAGAATCCACCCCGTGAGTCATGGGGATTTTCACAGTATAGTCGCAGTCTGCAATGGTTTTGTCGGCAAGTCCCTCGCCCTCGGTACCGAGGACTATTGCCAGTTTGTCAATGCTCCTGAGCTCGGGAGCGTCTATGCTCAAAGAGTTGTCGCTGAGCGCCATAGCAGCCGTGGTGAACCCCATATCACCAAGCTGCTGCGGGTAGTCGGCATCGCTGCCGAGGTATGTCCACGGTATCTGGAAGACAGTCCCCATACTCACACGGGAAGAACGCCTGTACAGCGGATCGCAGCAGGAAGGTGTGAGCAGGACAGCGTCCATATTAAGAGCGGCTGCTGAGCGGAAAATAGCTCCTATATTTGTGGGATTGACTACATTTTCAAGAACTGCTATACGCCGGGCATTTCTGCACAACTCATATATATTGGCAGGATGTCTGCGTTTGAAAGCACAGAGAGCTCCGCGTATGAGCTTGAAGCCCGTCACCGCGGTTATCTCGTCGAAATCCGCAATATATACGCGAACCTCGCCGCATCGCGTGATAATATCCTTCATCTGCCCGTAGACGTCCTTTTTTTCCATAAGGAGAGCGTACGGCTCATATCCTGCATTGAGAGCGCGCTCGATGACCTTGGGACTTTCCGCTATGAACAGTCCGAGGTCTGGCTCGAAATAGTGAAGGAGCTGCGGCTCGGACAGCAGAGCGAATATTTGCAGTACATCGGTATTGTTTTTGTTTATCTCGATTATTTTTGACATAGTTTGCCTTTCTGTATGTAGGTGACGGTGTTCCGAAAGCTGATAGTTATGAACTACTGTGGTAAATCATTATTTACCAAATACAAGCCGTATCGATAAATTCGTCCGTCATTATTCGTTCTAAAGATTTTTCAAAAGATGTTCCGAAGCAAATTACATTTCCTTCATGTGCTGCAATTAATTCTGTATTCATACCGAGAAAATACTCGTCTTCAAAGTTTTTTGTATAGCCAATAGGAACTATCAGTTTCATTCCAAAATATTTCCCGATATCATTTACATACTCTATGGATTCTTTGATGTCGGAATCAGAATAATCCGGAGTAATAAAATGATTAGGATTTATGGTGATTATCTCGTCTGTGTTATCGGCATATTTTGTAAGTCTGACTTGATATCTGTAGCAAGGTATCTTTAAGGTTAATTCTCCAAAAGAAGATAAGAAACTTATAATTTCATCTGATACTTTAAATCTATATTTTTGATACCATTTTATATAATGCGAGATATCAATTGCACGATTTTCATGCCAGCCACTTTCTATTAAAACTTGTTTTATATACTGATTCTCTATTATCATATTGAGCCTCACTCTATATGTAAATCCCGATTTATCTTATTTATCTTGTCAAGCCAATAGCGCAAAAAGCTAACGGCTTAAAACAATTATACCAGTTTCCCCTCATTTCGTCAATATCAGCAGCCATAACTCTTTTTATCTTTTGGTATGGTCTTTTTTGAAGTTTTGTGTTATAATAGTATTACTATTATTAAGGAGTTTTCACTATGGCAAATAATGATATAAACAGAATGAAGGAGCTCAATGAGCTGCTGGCAAAGGCTTCTGACGCCTACTATAACACAGGCGTGGAGATAATGTCTGATAAGCAGTACGATCAGCTCTACGACGAGCTTGAAGCTCTTGAAAAAAAGACGGGGGTTATCCTCAGCGGCAGCCGCACTCAGCAGGTGGGCTACGAGGTATCTTCGGGACTTCAGAAGATACGTCATACTACAAAAATGCTTTCCCTTGACAAGACCAAGAGCGTTGACGAACTGAAAAGCTGGCTGGGAGAGCATGAAGGCTTTCTCAGCTGGAAACTGGACGGACTTACGCTCGTACTGACCTATGACGGCGGAACTCTCACACAGGCTGTTACCCGCGGAAACGGCGAGATAGGCGAGGACATAACAGCAAATGCCCGTCATATCATCGGCATACCTGCACGTATCCCCTTTACGGGACATCTTGTTGTCCGCGGAGAGTCGCTTATGAAGTACAAGGACTTTGAGCGCGTGAATGAGGAGATAGAGGACGGCTCAAAGTACAAGAATCCCCGAAATCTCTGTGTGGGAACAGTTCGTAACCTTGATTCCAGAGTTACAGCCGAAAGAAATATCAATTTCTTTGCTTTTAACCTTGTTTCCGCTGATGGCTTCGAGGAGAATTCCTTCTCTGCCCGTCTCGGATGGCTTGAACAGCAGGGATTTCAGCGCGTATACGGCGTTAAGGTCACAGCAGACGGAATTGAAAAGGCAGTAGCTGATTTTGAAAAGGCTGTTTCGGAGAACGAGTTCCCGTCGGACGGACTTGTGCTCATGCTGGATGATGTTGCTTACGGTCTCAGTCTCGGTGAGACATCTCACGCCCCGAGAAACGGCATAGCCTTCAAGTGGCGTGACGAAACTGCCGACACTGTTCTCCGTGAGGTGGAATGGTCGGCCAGCCGCACTGGTCTTCTCAATCCCGTGGCAATATTCGATCCTGTTGAACTGGAAGGAACTACGGTAACACGCGCTTCCGTGCATAATCTCAGCATTGTGAAGCAGCTCCGTCTCGGCATAGGCGACACCCTTACCATTTTCAAGGCGAATATGATAATCCCTCAGGTCCTGGAAAATAAGACCGCCTCCGCAAGCCTTGAGATCCCCTCGGTCTGTCCTGTATGCGGTGCTTCCACGGAGGTACGCACATCCGACGAGGACGTGGAGACTCTGGTATGTCCCAATAAGGACTGTGCAGCAAAGCATATAGGCAAATTCGAGCATTTTGTGCAGCGTGACGCCATGAATATCGTGGGTATGTCAACAGCTACCATAGAAACTCTCGTTTCCGAGGGCTTTGTACGTGAATTCCGCGATTTTTACCACCTTGACGATCATAAGTTCAGGATAGTCGTCCTTGAAGGCTTCGGTGAGAAGTCATATCAGAAGCTTGCAGACGCTGTTGAAGCTTCACGAAAAACCGAGCTGAGCAGAGTTCTTTATGCTATGGGAATACCGAATATAGGCAGACAGGCCTCACGTCTCATATGCGGAATGTATCCTACTGCCGATGAGCTTGAAAAGCTTATGGTCACGGAGCTCACTGCAATAGACGGTATAGGTGAGGTACTTGCCGGTGACTATGTGAAGTTCTTCGCAGATGAGAAGCATCTCACAGAATTCCGTAATCTCCTCGCGGAGCTGGAGATCGAAGAAGCTGTCGCAGTAAACACAGAGTCAGCCATAGCGGGCAAAACCTTTGTTATCACAGGTTCTGTGCATATCTGGAAGAACCGCAACGAGCTGAAGGCATTTATCGAGCAGAACGGCGGCAAGGCGGCAGGTTCTGTGTCCTCAAAGACGGATTATCTTATCAATAACGACAATACCTCAAATTCTGCCAAGAACAAGACTGCAAAAGAGCTGGGCGTGCCCATAATCACAGAGGAAGAGTTCCGTGAGCTTGCAAATGCGTAAGCCGGTATCGGCGTAGTTGACAGAAATATAAAGAAAAAGCGGACAGTTCAGCTGTCCGCTTTGTTTTTACAGGTTTTTGTTGAGTATACTCATAGCCCATTCGGTATCAATGATAAACTCATCTGCGATAACAAGGTCTTTCATAAAGGTCTTGGCTACCTGATCGTATGAGTTCTGGACGAATTCGCTCTCGCCCCATCTGTCATTGTCGAAGATGACCGCAAAGCAGTATTTTCCTTCGCCGTTTACATTAAAGAATATATCCTTCACCTTCAGGTCGGGATTCCTGTCCTGAAGGTCGGCGATAATGAAGAGCTTCATGAGTTCGATTATCTTGTCGTCCAGGTCGTGGTCAAGGATAAGGAGCTTCTCGCGGAGCTTGTTCATATCCGTAACAATACGTTTTGTGTAGCCTATGGAGAAGTCGTAGCCGCTGTCGTTATTGCTGTTCAGGTCTTTCATATAACCTATGGCAGATGTGGGATCTCCGGGGACATAAGCAAGTACATATTTCTTATCGACCTCATGGTATATAGTCGGGTAGAAGATGAGAGACTTGTTGTCGCAGCCGGGACAGTACCAACTGAAAGCGTCGCCATTTCTTATCTGTTCAGCCATCTGAGGATCCTGAGAGGTGTCGATCAGCTCCCATACGAGCATATCCGAAACTTTTCCGCACTTGGGACATTTTATCTTTTCAATATGATTTTTTGACATAGTCATTTCCTCTTTTCTTTATGTTAAAAAGGTGCCTGTCATGCAACAGGGACTTGTTTTTCGTTCATTGCACGTTAAGGAGATTATACCATAATACGCAGATAATGTCAATATTCAAGATAATACCGGAGGGCAGACAGCTTATGACATATTCTGCGGGGAGGCTGCATTATAATTATAATACAGACAGCAATTCGGGAGGTGGCTCGTGGAAACCATATATGTGGATGTGCTTCTGGTACTCAATATCTATGTGAACTTCTTCCTTCTCAGGATAACCGCAGCTATTACCCGTTCGGGAATGGGCAGGGGACGCTGTGCGGCAGCGTCGGTATATGGCAGCCTGTACTCGCTGATGATACTTCTTCCGAGTCTCGGTACTCTGCTGTCACTGGCGATAAAGCTGGCCGCAGCTGTAAGCATAGTCGCAATTGCCTTCGGCTTTCAGGGCAGAAAGCGGCTGGCAGTGAATACTCTGGCATTTTTTACGGCAAATTTTATCCTTGCGGGAACGGTTTACGGAGTATCTTCGCTGCTTAGGCCTCAGTTCATACACTTCAACAATGCCAGCTTCTACATAGATTTTTCGCTGCTGATACTCATAATCACAACGGCGCTGCTGTATTTTGCTGTCCGGCTTGTCCGTATAATATGGGACAGGTCTCCCGACGGGACATTCAGTGTGGTCATACGCTGCGGACATAAGGTGCTGAAGCTTGAGGGTCTTGCGGATACCGGAAACGGCCTTGTGGACTATTTTACGGGCTCTCCCGTGATAATATGTCCGGAGGAGAGCTTTACGGAGCTTACAGGCGTGAGATTTGACATAACAGCCCTTCCGAAGGGATTCAGGCTGCTGCCGTGTTCGGCGGTATCGGGAAGGGGACTTCTCCCTGTCTGCCGTTGTGACGAGGTGATGATATACTGCGCGGAAAGCGGTGAAAGAAAGGCTGTTGAAGCTGTCATAGGCTTCGGAGAATGCGGCAAGGCTGTTTTTAACCCGAAACTGCTGAAAATATAGGCATAAGGAGAAATACTATGAACATCATTGAAAAAGCAAAGCAATTCCTGAAAAAATACTTCACAGGCAGAGTATTCTATGTGAACGGTTCGGATACACTTCCGCCTCCTTTAACAAGAGATGAGGAGGCGGATGTATTTGCAAGGCTTATTGAAAACGATCCTGACGCAAAGAAATGTCTTATCGAGCATAATCTGCGTCTGGTGGTATATATAGCGAAGAAATTTGAATCCACGGGTATCGGCATAGAGGATCTGGTATCCATCGGAACTATCGGGCTGATAAAGGCGGTGAATACATTCTGTCCAACGAAAAATATCAAGCTTGCGACATATGCTTCCAGGTGCATAGAGAACGAGATACTCATGTTTCTGCGCAAGTCCTCTCAGTACAGGAACGATCTTTCAATAGACGAACCGCTGAATATAGACTATGACGGCAACGAGCTGCTGCTCTCGGACATTCTCGGCACAGATGAGGATATAGTCAATAAGGGCATAGAGAGCGAAGCAGAGCGTGAGATACTAAGGAATGCTGTTGCAGGGCTCTGTCAGCGTGAAAGAGAGATAATGGAAATGAGGTTCGGGCTTATTGACGGCAAGGAAATGACTCAGAAGGAGGTGGCTGACTGCATCGGCATATCACAGTCTTACATATCGAGGCTGGAAAAAAAGATCATAAAAAAGCTGCGTATAAAGATAGAGAGCGTTTCATGAATGATGTCCCTGCAATAGCAGGGACATTCGGTTACAATTTGGGTTTTTTTGACCTCGTCTATTGAAAAAAACTCCTTTTAGTGGTATAATATTCTATATATTTATGTTGTCAGGAGTATTTATATGAAAAAATGGAGCGTCGGCAGCCCTGAAAAGAGCGTTATCTCTTCATTGATGCTTGGCTGCGGTGTAAGCTCCCTTGCAGCTGCAGTACTGGCTGCAAAGGGCTATTCTTCGCCTGATTCAGTCATTGAAAGTCTGAATGCGGACGAGCTTTCGGATCCCTTCCTCATAAAGGATATGCAGGAGGCTGCGGATACGATAAACAGCGCCATAGACAACGGCGAGCGAATATGTATCTACGGTGATTACGACTGTGACGGTATAATGTCCACAGTTATACTTTATTCCTATATGCTGGAAGCGGGAGCGGATGTGACATATTATATCCCTGAACGCTCAGAAGGCTACGGTCTTAATATGAAAGCCGTTGACAGGATCTCAGACGACAGTGTTTCCCTTATAATAACGGTTGATAACGGTATTTCCGCTATTCCCGAGGCAGAATATATATATGCTCTTGGTATGAAGCTGGTGGTTACGGATCATCATCAGCAGGGTGAGCAGCTTCCCCGTGCGGAGGCTGTGGTCGATCCCCACAGACACGATTGCTTTTCAACATTCAAATATATGTGCGGAGCAGGCATAGCTCTGAAGCTTGTGGCCGCTCTTGACGGCGGCGATTATACCATGGCGCTGGAGCAGTTCGGCGACCTTGCCGCCATAGCAACTGTTGCGGATATAGTAAGCCTTAAGGGCGAGAACCGCTTCCTTGTCTCATACGGTATGGAGCTTATCAGGAACTCTGACCGGCCTGCAATAATGGCTTTGAAGGAGGTCTGCGGACTGACAGATAAGCCGATAGATACGCGTTCCATCGGTTTCAGCATAGCTCCGAGGATAAACGCCTCAGGACGCTTCGGAACTCCCAGAGCTGCCGCAGAACTTTTTCTCTGTGAGGATTACGATGAAGCTCTCGAAGCTGCACGTGAGCTGGACAAGCTCAATAATCTGCGTAAGGAAACAGAAAACAGGATCATTTCCGAAATATACTCCCTGATAGATGAGGAACCGTCGCTGATACGCGGACGTGTGATATTTCTCTGCGGAAAGGACTGGCATCACGGCGTTATCGGCATAGTAGCTTCAAAGATAGCGGAGCAGTTCGGAAAGCCCTGTTTTATCGCTTCGGAAGCGGAAGGTGAGATCAGAGGCTCGGCACGCTCCTTTGGCGGCTTTTCTGTTTTCGGCGCTCTCAGCTATGCTTCGGAGGTCCTTGAGAAATTCGGCGGTCATCCTTCGGCGGGAGGCTTCACCATAAAGGAGGGCTGTGCGGAGCAGTTCGGCGGGCTGCTTGAAAAGTATGCTGCTGAAAATCACAGTTCTATGCCTGCTGCCGAGCTGAAAGCGGATCATACCGTCCTTCCTCAGGAGCTTACCATACAGAACATAGAAGGTCTGAATGTCCTTGAACCCTTCGGCACGGATAACGAAAAGCCTCTGTTTTTTATAGAAAACGCAGTCATAACCGATATTTATCCGCTGGCTGACGGTGCGCACTCAAAGCTGCGCATAAGGTTCGGCTCTGCTCAGGCAGACGCGCTGGTGTTCAGGACTTCGCCGTCCGATCTGTGCATATCAAAAGGAGAAAGCTGTGATATGATCGTATCCCTCGGTGTAAATGAGTTTAGAGGGAGCAGCTCTGTCAATATTGTTGTGAGTGATATACTGCCGCATTTCCCTGATGAAAGGAAGAAAAACAAGGCTCTCAGTTCTCATGAGGATTTTCATAATACCTTTTTTGCTGCAAAGTCAGCCTTTGAGAGCTTTCTTCGCGGCGAAGAGCTCCCTAAGAATTTCTATCCTTCCATGGAGCCTTCAAGAGAAGATGTGGTCAGGATATACAAGTCCATACCCGATAATGGGATATGCGCGGACTCACTTTATATAAACCTTTTCGGAAAAGGTATGAATTACTGTAAATTCTGCGTTTCTGCGGAAGCGCTCAGGCAGCTGGGGCTCATAACCATCTCAAGCTCCGACTCAAGGATCAAAAGAGTCAAGGTCTCACAGAAGGCAGATCTGGACTCGGCTCCAATACTCGTTTCGCTCAGGAAGCTGACGGGACATAGCAAAGATTAAGGAGAACAGATATGACAGATGACATGAATGTATCAAATCTCATACATCACGAGCTGGAGGTGCCGATACCTGATTCGGCGCTGTCTCAAAATCCCGAGGAGTTCCTGAAGGATATTCCCGATTTCGAAGACGATTTTACCATAGAAAAGATAATACAGAAGATACTCACCGATGATAAGCAGTATGACCTGAGCAAGATAATCTCGGCATATGAGTTTGCGGCAAAAGCACATGAGGGACAGGTGCGTTCCTCGGGAAAGCCATATATAACTCATCCTCTTGCTGTTGCCTATACTCTGCTGGAGCTCGGCATGGATACGGATACTATCTGTGCGGCGCTTCTTCACGATGTTGTGGAGGATACGGACGCAACTCTTGACGATCTTAAAAAGCGTTTCGGACAGGACGTTGCACTTCTTGTTGACGGAGTAACAAAACTGAGCAAGATCCCTACATCTACCAAGGAGGAACAGCAGGCAGAGAATATCCGTAAGATACTCCTTGCCATGTCTCAGGATATACGGGTTATGATCATCAAGCTCAGTGACCGTCTTCACAATATGCGTACACTGAAATACCGCCCTCTTGAAAAGCAGCGCAATACCGCTCTTGAGACCATGAATATCTATGCTCCCATAGCTCACCGTCTCGGTATCAGGGCTATCAAGGAGGAGCTCCAGGATCTTGCTTTCCATTTTCTGGATCCCTATGCTTATTCGGAGATAGAGAATATCCTCGAGAATAAAAAGGAAGAGCGTGAGGCCTTCATAGAGATAATCAAGAGCCGTATCGCTCAGCGCTTCAAGTCCGAGGATTTCTCACAGCCGCCTCAGATCGACGGACGTGTAAAGAGCATATACAGTATCTACCGCAAGATATTCATAAATCATAAGAATATTGACGAGATATACGATAAATATGCGGTTCGTATCATAGTTACCACCATTGCGGAGTGCTATAACGTGCTGGGACTTATCCATGATATGTTCAAGCCGCTGCCGAACCGCTTCAAGGACTATATATCCACTCCTAAGAACAATATGTACCAGTCCCTGCATACGACCGTTCTCGGAAAGGAGGGAATACCCTTCGAGGTGCAGATCCGTACATGGGATATGCACGAGACTGCGGAATACGGTATCGCTGCCCACTGGAAGTATAAGGAAGGCATACAGGGCAAGGACAAGATGGAACAGCGTCTTGCATGGGTTCGTCAGGTGATCGAGGCCCAGCAGACCTCAGATGACGTTGAGGAGATAGTCCGTATAATCAAGACAGACCTTGATCCCGAGGATATAGTCGTTATGACTCCTAAGGGTATGTCCGTAAGCCTCCCCATCAATTCCACTGTTATCGATTTTGCATACCGTATTCACACCGAGATCGGCCACAAAACTGTAGGCGCAAAGGTTGACGGAAGGATAGTTCCTCTGGATTACAAGCTCCAGACAGGACAGATATGCGAAATAATCACCAGCAAGGATCCCGAAAAGGGCCCCAACCGTGCATGGCTCAATATAGTGCAGACCAATGAAGCACGTTCAAAGATACGCTCCTGGTTCAAGAAGGAGCGCCGCGATGAGAACATCATCGAGGGCAAGTCGCAGCTTGAACGCGAATTCAAGCGTCACAGGATAAATCTTAAGGAGGATCAGTATACAGAGTTCCTTCAGGACGATTTCAAGCGCCATAACTGCGAGACACTTGATGATTTCTATGCTTCCATAGGTTACGGAGGAATACTCCTCTCCAAGATCATTCCACGTCTGAAGGACAAGTATGAGAAGCTCTATGAGAAGGATGAGGAGACCTCGGCTATATCACTTATAAAGCCCAAGCCGAACGGCAGGAGCAGTATCGTACTGGATCAGATAGATGATATGCTCATAAAGTTTGCTCAGTGCTGCAATCCGTTGCCCGGAGACGATATTATAGGCTTTATTACCCGAGGCTACGGTGTTTCGGTGCATACCACCAACTGTACAAACTACAAGGCTGCCCTTGCAAGGAATATTCCCGAGGAGCTTGAACGCTGGGTAGATATACAGTGGACAGATAACAGCGATACACAGCTCCAGACCAGCTTTGAGGTCACAGCTATCGACCGTGTCGGTCTTGTATATGATATTTCCGCAGTTCTTCTTGAGGCCCGTGTGCCGATTGTACATTCGGCTTCGAGAGTGCTGAAAAACGGCAATGCACTTTTTGAGGCAACGATAGTTATATCAAGTACCGAGCAGCTCAAGTCGCTTTTCGACAAATTAAGAAAAATCAAAGGCGTTATCTCGGTAGAGAGAGCGGCTATCTAAGGAGGATAATATGAAGATCCATCATCTGCAGCTCGGCCCCCTCCGTGCAAACTGCTATATCGTGGAGACAGCGCCCGGAAGATGCGTCGCTGTTGACATCGGCGGCGACAGCAGACTGCTGCTGGAGTTTCTGAAAATGAAAAAGCTCCGCCTTTCAAAAATACTCCTCACTCACGGCCATTTCGACCATATCGGCGGAGTAGAGGAGGTACGCAGCATAACAGGTGCAGAGGTATATATACATGAGCTCGATGCACATATGCTCACCAGCGAGGTACATTCCCTTGCAAGTGATATGTCCTTCGTAAAATTCACTCCCGTTACAGACTGGACCTGTGTTTACGGAGACTGCTATATAAATGACGGAGAGCTTGAATTCCGCGTATTGCATACTCCCGGACATTCTCAGGGAAGTGTATGCTATGTATGCGGCGATGCTCTTTTCTCAGGGGATACGCTTTTCTGCTGCTCTGTAGGAAGAACGGATTTCCCGCACAGCAGTGCTTCTGCCATGACATATTCGCTCAATAAGCTTTATCACCTTGACGGCGACTATAAGGTATATCCGGGACATAATGAGACTACCACTCTTGATTATGAACGCGGATCAAATCCATATATGAAACAGTTCAGAGGTAAAAATGACTGATAATAATTCAAAAATGCCGATTATAATGATCGGCCATTCTTTTAAATACGAGACCGAAGCAACATTGAAGCTTTTTTTCAATACCGCAAGGTTCACTTTCTCTGCGGATAAGGCTGACGCCGTTGGAGGAGACTATGTTTACACCGAGATAAGCGGAGACGGTAATGTTACTGTAAGTGTCTGTCTCGGAGGCGATGCGGAAACAGAAACCTGCAATATAGCCGTTGATGCTGAAAAAAAGGACGCAGAATATGCCTTATGCAGGCTTCTGTTTGAGATACTTGTGAGAAAAACAGGGATAAAACCGCCCTGGGGACTGCTTACCGGTATACGCCCCGTAAAAAAGGTCGTGGATATGATACGTCAGGGAAAGACCGAGGAGGAGATATGTGCGGACTTCGGCACCAAGTATCTGGTCACTCCGAAAAAGATCAGGCTTGCCTATGATACCGCAGTAAATCAGCTGCCCATACTTGACAGGATAGACTCAAAGGCAGCAAGTCTTTATGTGTCCATACCATTCTGCCCCACAAGATGCAGTTACTGTTCCTTTGTGTCTCATTCAATGGACTCAGCCATAAAGCTCATGCCCGAGTATATTTCAGCACTCTGCCGCGAGCTTGAGATACTTGGCAGGATAGTTAAGGAAACCGATACCAAGATAGATACCATATATTTCGGCGGCGGAACTCCCACATCTGTTTCCGCAAAGGAGCTCCGAACCATCATGGAGGCTGTTGAGAAGAATTTCGATCTTGACAAGGTAAGGGAGTACAGCGTCGAAGCAGGCCGTCCCGACACCATAACCGAAGAAAAGCTTCGCGTGATAAAGGAGCTGGGGGCAGGCCGTATTTCCGTTAATCCCCAGACTCTCAACGATGATGTACTGAAGGTCATAGGCAGAAAACATTCGGGTGAGGACGCGGTAAAGGCTTTCAAGCTTGCCCGCAGGGTAGGATTCCGCAATATCAATACCGATCTTATCGCCGGACTTCCCACCGAATCGGCAGACAGCTTCAGAAATACCCTTGACCGTATGATAGAGCTCGATCCTGAGAGTATAACAGTACATACCCTTACCATAAAGCGTTCTGCCACCCTTTTTGAAACGGGTAGCGAAAATATCTCGAATCCTGCTTCGAAAATGGTTGATTACAGTGTTCCGACTCTTATGTCGCACGGCTATCTTCCGTATTATATGTACCGTCAGAAGAATACAGTTGATAATCTTGAGAATGTCGGCTATGCAAAGAAGGGCTTCGAGAGCTATTACAACATTTTCATAATGGACGATACCCAGACCATTCTCGGTGCGGGCTGCGCCGCTTCCACAAAGCTTCTGTATGAGGGCAACAGGATAGAGCGCATACACAATTATAAATTCCCTTATGAATATATAAGGAGCTTTGACAAGCTTATGGAGAAAAAAGAGGAGGTCATAGAATGCCTGAAAAAAATCAAGTATATACAGCCGAGATAACAGGATTGACCTCAGAGGGCAGCGGAGTCTGCCGCATAGACGGTATGGCGGTATTCGTTCCCCAGACCGCAGTGGGAGATATATGCGGTGTAAAGATAGTAAAGGTACTGAAAAGCTATGCCTTTGGCAAAGCTGAGGAGATACTCACGCCGTCTCCCGACAGGATAGAAGACAACTGTCCCGTTTATAAAAAATGCGGCGGCTGTCTGCTCAGGCACATCTCCTATGAGGCTGAATGCAGGACTAAAGAGGGGATAGTACGCGATGCCTTTGAGCGTATAGGCGGACTTTTTCCGGAGTTCGATGAATTCATAGGTGCAGAGAGCACAGAGCGTTACCGCAATAAGGCGCAGTATCCTCTTGCAGTCAGGGATGGCAGAGCTGTGTGCGGATTTTATGCTCCGAGAAGCCACAGGGTGATACCCGTTGAGGACTGTGCGCTTCAGCCTGAGATATTCAGCGATATACTGCAAACAGTCCTTGACTACATCAACGTGAAAAAGCTCTCGGTATACAGCGAGGAAACAAACACAGGCATCATACGTCATATCTATCTGCGCAGGGGAGCTCATTCGGGACAGATAATGGTCTGTATTGTTGTGCGCAAGGACATTTCAAGGCAGCTTTCGGCGCTTTGCAGACTTCTCAGCGAAAAATACAGTGATATCAATAGTATCATTATGAATATAAATCCTGACAATACCAATGTAATACTCGGAGACAGGTGTATAACATTGTGGGGAAGCGATACTATCTCCGATACAATGTGCGGCAATAACGTGGAAATATCACCGTTATCCTTCTATCAGGTGAATACAGTACAGGCGGAAAGGCTTTATGCCAAGGCTCTGGAATATGCAGCTCCCGGGAGCAGCGAGACTATTGCAGACCTGTACTGCGGAGCAGGCACCATTGGACTTTCAATGGCAAAGCAGGCGGCTAAGATAGTCGGAGTGGAGATAATTCCTCAGGCAGTTGAGAATGCAAAGGAAAACGCTCTGCGGAATGGTATAACCAATGCGGAGTTCCATTGCGGAGACGCAGGTGAGGTATTCGGCAAGCTCCGCAGACAGGGCTGCAAGCCGGATATAATAGTTGTTGATCCGCCGCGGAAGGGATGCTCATCGGAAACGGTTGATATTATTTCCGAGGCTGCTCCGAAGAAGATAGTGATGATATCATGCAATCCTGCAACAGCCGCAAGAGACGCGAAGCTGCTCTCAGAAAGAGGCTACAGCGTTGATAAGGTATGCGGTGTTGACCTTTTCCCGAGAACAGGACACGTTGAGTGCGTAGTTCTGCTGTCACGGCAGAAATCCTGAAACGACAGAAGATGCCAAGAGGTGTTTTCAGAGGATTAAAATACAAACAGGAGAACTGAAATGGCAAAACAATTATTTTTGGTGAGTTCCCCGTTTACTGAGCCGGGAAAGCCATTGAACAAGAGCAATCAATTTGTCGAAAGACTGTTAAAGTGTGAACATCATAGCGCACTTATGGTTACTTCAGCACCGTCAGATATTCGGTTTTCAGAAAGTTTTTCTTATGCGATCCAGCATACAATGGCGTTATCAGGGATCACATTTGAGAACTATATCATCTTAGATGACAGAAATAAAATGGATGCACAAGAGCTTGTTGCCGCAAGTGACTTTATCATTCTGGGCGGCGGGCATGTACCGACTCAGAATGCTTTTTTTGCAGAGATCGGTCTAAAGGACTGCATGAAGAACTTTGACGGGACTGTACTGGGAATCAGTGCAGGAAGTATGAACGCGGCAAGCATTGTGTATGCACAGCCGGAAGAGGAAGGAGAGGCTGCTGATCCAAATTACCGCCGATTCCTGAAAGGTCTTGGGCTTACAAATGTGATGCTGCTTCCTCATTATCAGGATACGAAAGATTGTATTTTGGATGGGAAGAAACTTTTTGAAGAAGTCACCTATCCGGATAGTTTCGGCAGACAGTTTATCGCGATATGCGACGGTAGTTATCTTTATGCAGACGGGACCGCAGAAAGAATCTGCGGTGAAGCATATCTGATTCAGAATGGAACAATTCGTAAAATATGCGATGAAGGGGAAGAGTATCCTCTTTGAAGACAACAGAAGATGACTGCCAAATCACGCACTTGAATCATGGTGCGTGGAACTGCTTTTTTTGTTTTTTCAGTGTGTGGATTGAATGTCACACTGAAAAATAGCGTAAAATCGCCAAAAATAGACTAATCAAAAATTGCGATTGGGGTGATTGCAAAATGGCGTTGAGTGTGGGGAAAGGTTGAATTATACTATTTTTTACAAGGAGCGTTACTATGTTATTTGATGAAAGAGATTTAAATTTTTTTAACAATTCGGAAGCAAAAAAATATTTCATGGAAATCGTTCAATCCTAGTAGAATGACTTTCGATTCATTAAAGGTGTCGTATAAAACATTTACAAGATTACTGTATGTTTCTAATGATAGTGAATGCATTAAAAATATAAAAGGCTTATATGTATTCACTTATGCTCTTACAGATTATCTCTTAAATCAAGGGGATACGTCAATTCTAAAAAGTCACGACATCATTAAGAATTACGAAAGAATAGACGTTGAAGACCTTGCCAATAATGCTGATAGAAGAAATGCGATTATAAGTATTTGTTTGAATTTTCCATGCGTATTAGATTCAATTAGGGGCATTGAAACACTATTTAACAAGCTATCTGAATTGGTACTGCTTATCTTCAATATTATTACAAACAGAACTTATCCTGTTAAAACAATACTGTTGTCGTATATAGGATGGGAATCAATTGGTAATTCCAACTGGTATATGTTTGCAATTTTTTCGCTGTATATATTCATATATATTTCTTTTCGTTTTTTTAAAAAAATGGAATCTGTTATTCCGTTAATCATTTTTACATTGCTGGCTTCATGTTTTATTGATGTATTATATTTTTTTGAATTAGGTATTTGGTGGTATAATACGATCTTGTGCTTTGTTTCCGGAATGTGGTATAGCAGATACAAAAAGGAGATAGATTGCGTTGTTCAAAAAAATGATATAGCATATTGTCGGACACTTCTTTGTTCAATCTTCATATTCGCAGTACTATACTATGGGCATTTAAAGTATTCGCCACAGATCATGATTTTTACAGCGCCAATTTTTGCTTTAATTATCATTTTTCTTTCAATGAAGGTGAAATTTAGAAGTAAACTACTTTCGTTTTTAGGAGACCATGTATTTTCAATTTATATTCTGCAAAGATTAGCATTTCTTATTTTGAAAGATAAAACTACAAATCAATACCTATATTTTCTAAGCAGTTTATTGCTCACAATTATTATTTCACTTTTATTTGATAAAGTTTTTAACACAATTGAAAGAAGTTTGCGAAAAAGAAATATCTACAGAGAATAAACTTGCGTATCTTTATAATTTATCGAATGAATTCAAATAGAGAGTATTTGCATTGGCAAAAACATATAGCGAATTGATGAAGTTAATAACTGATAAACATCGTGAACAGAAATAATTTCACCGCTCATCTTAATCACAGTATTTCGCTGCAAAACATCAAATTGGGCGTATCGAGACTCGTTGAGTGCGTTGTACTGGTGTCCCGTGGAAGTTTGGGGCAATACAATCATATAGATTGGACTGAATGGACAGGGCAATGAAACCGCAGACTTGTTTTATGCTGTATCTGGAAAGACATCTGCGCACTTGGTTTGTGGGCAGATCGTATAGCATAGAGGTCGTAACTTCGCAGATCGGCCATCATTCAATAAAGGGAGATGAAAATATGAAGGGAGTAAAACTTGTTCCGCTGGAAGAATCAGATCGTGAGCAATTCATCACGGACAATCAGGAAGCATTCAATTATGGTGCTCTGGAAGAATTCGGTCTGCGTGACGACCATTTTGAGGAGGACGGACAGATCATTTCCCGTGAGACGATCGAGCAGTCGATTGACAGCGGTGAAGCCTATCGCATCATGCAGGACGGCAAGCCTGTCGGCGGGGTTATCATCAGCATAAACGGCGAGCACGGTGAGCTGGAGATACTGTTTGTTTCGCCGAGAGTTCACAGCAAGGGTATCGGCTATGCCACATGGTGTACGATAGAAGAAATGCACCCCGAAGTTAAGATATGGGAGACCGTTACTCCGTATTTTGAAAAGCGGAATATCCACTTTTATGTGAACCGCTGCGGATTTCATATCGTGGAGTTTTTTAACAGCCATCACCTCGATCCGAATGATCCTGATATGGCTGATCATACAGATGAACAATTTCCCGACGGAATGTTCAGATTTGAGAAAAGAATGAAATAATAATGCCCAGCACTACTGAATGTCATTGATGCGAAGCCTCCCCTTATCCTATGAAACAGGAGGAACCATGCAGGTAATAAAATGCGGAGGGCTTTCATTAAACTCAAAAGATAAAAGGAAGTTCGGAAATCAGCAGGTATTCTCCGGGCTTTTTAGGAGTGATTATTTTTGGCAAAAGAAAACAAAAAGTTCATGGTTCTGTCTGCAATAGGCATAATCATGGTCGTTGATTCACATACCTGGGGCACATTCAATATCTTTGGTAATTTTTTTCCTTTCAATTCATTCTTTATGCCAATGTTCGTATTTATCTCGGGTTATTTCAACAAAGCTGACAAGAATACAGATCTGTGGAAATACACAAAGCGTAAATTTATGACACTGTTGCTGCCGTATCTGGTAGTATCGGTTATTGCGCTGATAACTGAATGGCTGATAATGTGCTATAAAACAGAAGCGATACAGCCGTTTTTAATGGAATACAAACTGAAAGCGCTGCTTAATACCTTTACAAGCGGAGAGATAACCACTATCGCTCTGCCGATGTGGTTCGCACCTATGCTGTTTGCTGTTCAGATAGTTTACGCACTGATAAAAAAAGTGCTGTCCGATCACTGGAACAGCGGGATAGCTCTGATACCGTTTATTGCATTACACATTTTTGTCGTCTGGTATGCAAAGGAGCATGATGAGCTCCCGGAGTATTTGCTGCTGCCTCTGAAGGTGCTGTTTTTCCTGCCTTTCATGGAAATGGGCATACTTTACCGCGATGTGCTCGAAGAGAAGCTCAGGAAAGCCAATCATCTTCTTCTGCTGACTGCCTTGCTTATAATAAATATGGTAAGAATTATGATACTGCCCAATGAATACGATGTAGCTTTTGACAGTATGGCAACATTAAGCGGTTTTACAAGTCCTTACGCTGTGACGCCGCTGCTTTCATCGGTTGTAGGAATCCTGTTCTGGACCGAGGTAGTTGAACTTATAGGCAAGCCGTTTTACGGAAGCAGAGTTGTAAATGCCATTTCGGAGAATACTTTTTATATAATGAGTTTTCATGTTATCTTCTTCAATATATTCAATTGTATTCTTTTTACGATCAACAGATTTGCTGTACTTCCCGGATTTGAAGCTCAGACATTTCAGGATTCGAACTGGTACCGCTGGGATTACGTTTCGCAATTCCGCTTTGTCTACTTTTTGTTCGGTTTGTTAGGACCTGTCGGGCTTATGAAATTATATGAACGTTTCATAAAAAAGCCCATTGTCAAGCTCATAAAAAAACAGCAGCCCGATACATGAGAGCTGCCTTGTATTATATGAAAAAACAAATCCCCTCAACACCATTTCGGGTGCTGAAGGGGATTTTTTACAGTAACTGAAGGATTATAGCGCCGAATACGCTGAGTACCATAACGCCTGCAAGTGCGAGAATGAATATCCTCATAGCGAGCGATTTCTTGTCACTGATACGCTTGCTGTTCTTTACGGGCGGAACAGGTCTTATTTCCTGTACTCTTCTGGTTTTCTTATTGCTCATTCATATCACCTCAATGTCTTTTTTTAGTACGTTTTTTGCGATTTGGTATGTAATCGGAGTATATCTCCGACTTTTTTCTGTTTCCGTAGGCTGCTCTTTTGCGGTCAAAGTGCGGCTTGTCATCGGGACGGCGGTTCCTGCGCTGACCGAGCTCTCCACCTTTGTATAGCTTTACCTCGACTTTATTGCCGTTTATCTTCATGGAATCGGTGCTGTCGATGATATATTCGTATTCAGCCTCGGGTACCTCAACGGTAGTATGCTCATCGAATATATCTATCTTGCCGAAGTCCTTGCCTGTCATTCCCGTAGCGTCCACGAGGGCGCCAAGTATGAAATTGGGAGCAATACGGCGGTTCCTGCCGATATTGATAATGATCTTGGTAGTTTTTGCACCGCTGTTTCTGCCTTTTTTCAGAGGACGAGTCTTTTCAAAGTCGGGAAGATCACTTGTTTCGGTCAGCAGCTGCTTTTCAAGTATTCTTGCGGCAGCCTCACGGTAGTCTATACCCATTGCAGCAAGACGGTCGAGAATATCATAGGAATTATGACCTGCCTGTGCTTCGGAGATCTCCCGGATCATAGCTTCCTTTTTCATAGCGATGATATCAGCTTTATCCGGAAGGGTCATCTCACGGATCTCGGCGTGGATATATTTTTCGATAGCGCGCAGGTCGAAAAGCTGGCGCCTGCCGCTGATAAGGGTATAAGCAGTACCTGTTCTGCCTGCACGGCCTGTTCTGCCGATACGGTGTATGTAGTATTCGTTATCCTGAGGGAGATCATAGTTGAAGACAGCGTCAACGCCGCTTACGTCGATACCTCTTGCAGCCACATCGGTAGCTACGAGTATCTCGGCAGCCTTGTTCTTGAAGCTGTTCATCACCTGTGTACGCTGTATCTGCTTCATATCGCCGTGGAGACCTGCTGCGCGGAAGCCGCTTTTCAGCAGCTCGTCGGTGAGCTGATCAACCATAGCCTTTGTGTTGCAGAACACCATAGCCGATGAAGGCTTGTATGCAGCAAGGAGGAGCTTTAAAGCGTCTGTCTTGCGTCCCATTGCCACTTCAAAGTAAAACTGCTCAATAAGTTCAACAGTGCGCTGAGCTGATTTTATCTTGATATGTACGGGATCACGCTGGTATTTTTCGGTTATGGCCATTATCTCCTTCGGCATTGTGGCCGAGAAGAGAACGGTCTGTCTGTCCTCGGGAATATCAGCAAGTATTGACTCAATATCCTCACGGAAGCCCATATTAAGCATTTCGTCAGCCTCATCAAGGATAACGGTACGTATATTGTCAAGCTTCAGAGTTCTTCTTCGGATATGATCCATGACTCTGCCGGGAGTACCGATTATGATATTAGCGCCTCTTTTCAGCTCATGGATCTGCTTTTCCATGCTTGCGCCGCCGTACACAGCCGAAGTCTTTACGCCCTCCTTGAATTTGGCGAATTTTCGTATTTCCTCGTTTGCCTGCATAGCCAGTTCGCGGGTAGGGCAGAGGATAAGCACTACAGCGGACTTCCTGTCAGCGTCTGTAATGCTTTCAACGGCAGGGATACCGAAGGCAGCAGTTTTGCCCGTGCCTGTATTGGAGCGTCCGACAACATCGCGGCCTTCAAGGAGAAGGGGAATGCTTTGCTGCTGTATCTCTGTCATCTCAGTATACCCAAGCTCTTCTACAGCGCGCAGAAGAGCCTGTGATAGGTTTAGTTCATTAAAATTCATTATTTATCCTTTCATACTCTCTTATTTTTCCGATACAAATTATAATAGCACAAAAAGGCGAAAAGGTCAAGGAGAAAAGCGAAAAAAGCCTTTTATATAATAATATGTAAGCATTTTCATATGGATATGAGTTTACGGTTATAGGCTGAGGCTATAGCTCATCATAATCCATTTGTATTGGACAAATACCTATCGATGTGGTATGATTAAATCACAGAAGAAAACAGAGGTGATCAGAATGCCGGAAATACGTTATATCATCAATTCAGAGCGAATGTGACGCTCTTGTACAGCAGTTGATAATATTCATTTATAAAAAAGTATTTTTGAAAGGAAGATCGTTATGAGTAATTATAGATTTGAGACAATACAGATACACGCAGGTCAGGAGAATCCCGATCCCACTACAGACGCAAGGGCAGTGCCCATATATGCTACCACATCATATGTTTTCAAGGACAGTGCACAGGCAGCAGGCCGCTTCGGTCTCACTGAGGGAGGAAACATCTATACAAGACTGATGAATCCTACCTCTGATGTATTTGAGCAGAGAATAGCTGCTCTCGAAGGAGGCGTGGGAGCACTTGCAACAGCCTCAGGTTCGGCAGCAATAAGCTATGCGATCCAGAATATCGCTACAGCGGGAGATCATATCGTGGCTTCTTCCGCACTTTACGGAGGTTCCTTCAATCTTCTTGCACATACTCTCAAAGATCAGGGACTTACGACCACATTTGTGGATCCTTCCGAGCCTGAGAACTTCGAGAAGGCAATAAAGCCCGAAACAAAGCTTCTCTACGCAGAGACACTCGGCAATCCTAATTCTGACGTTATCGACATTGAGGCAATAGCCGCCATCGCTCATAAGCATGGTATACCGCTTATAGTTGACAATACCTTTGCGACACCTTTCCTGCTCAGGCCTATCGAGCACGGCGCAGATGTGGTAGTTCATTCCGCTACAAAGTTTATCGGCGGACACGGTACTGTAATGGGCGGAGTTGTTATCGACTCGGGTAAGTTTGACTGGGCACAGAACGATAAATTCCCCGGACTTTCCAAGCCCAATCCTTCATATCACGGAGTAGTTTTCACAGAGGCCTGCGGAAATCTTGCCTATATAATCAAGCTTCGCACAACACTTATGAGAGATCAGGGCGCTACTATTTCGCCATTCAATTCCTTCCTGCTCTTACAGGGCCTCGAGACACTCTCTCTGAGACTTGAGCGTCATACCGAGAATGCACTGAAGGTCGTTGATTTCCTCAGATCACATCCGCAGGTAGAGTGGGTAAACCATCCCTCACTCCGCACAGGCAGAGCAAAGGAGATATACGACAGCTACTTCCCGAATGGAGCAGCTTCAATATTCACCTTTGAAGTTAAGGGAACAGCAGAGGACGCAAAGAAGTTCACTGAGAGCCTTGAACTCTTCTCACTCCTTGCAAATGTAGCCGATGTTAAGTCGCTGGTCATTCATCCTGCATCGACCACTCACTCGCAGATGAGCGAGGAGGAGCTTCTTGCCGCAGGCATAAA
This sequence comes from Ruminococcus flavefaciens 007c, assembly GCF_000571935.1. Classification (GTDB taxonomy): domain Bacteria; phylum Bacillota; class Clostridia; order Oscillospirales; family Ruminococcaceae; genus Ruminococcus; species Ruminococcus flavefaciens_F. The sequence continues at coordinate 44,924 of NZ_ATAX01000023.1, forward strand.
GCCCACAACAGTAAGACTTTCCGTTGGAACCGAGCATATCGACGATATTATTGCTGATCTTCAGCATGGTTTTGATGCAATAAAGTAATATAAAAAGGGTATCTGTAAATGTACAGATACCCTTTTTATTTCCTGTTAAAACCTGTCAGATCCTTGATGACTTCGCCGGCGATAATAAGTCCCACTACAGAAGGCACGAAGGCAACGGAACCCGGAGTTGCTCTTCTCGCAGAGCCGCTGCGCATATCCGTCTGTCCCGAACCGTCCTCGGCAGCCTGTCCCTTTGGAACTACAGGTTCCTCTCTGGAGTAGACGACCTTGAGCTTTTTTACGCCGCGGCGTTTCAGCTGATAGCGCATGACCTTGGCAAGAGGACAGACAGATGTCTTGTAAATATCCGTAACCTCAAATCTTGTGGGATCGAGCTTGTTCCCCGCGCCCATGGAGCTTATTACGGGTATACCCGCATTTTTTGCCTGCATTATTATTTCCAGTTTGCCTGTGACGGTGTCGATAGCGTCTACCACGTAATCGTACATGGAAAAATCAAGTTTATCGGCAGTTTCTGGCATATAGAACATCTTGTGGCAGGTGACCTTGCAGTGGGGATTTATGTCGCGAATACGTTCTGCCGCAGCGTCCACCTTGTACATACCGACAGTACTGCCGAGAGCGATTATCTGGCGGTTGATATTGGTCACACAGACCTTGTCATCGTCGATCAGGTCGAGAGCACCTACACCTGAACGTGCAAGAGCTTCAACGGTATAGCCGCCTACTCCGCCCACGCCGAAAACGGCTACACGGGAGCGAGCCAGTATATTCATAGCTTCCTCACCGAAGAGAAGCTGAGTTCTTGAAAAAAGGTCTGACATATTATGCTCCTTATTAAAGAATTTTTTCCATATATCCGCAGGTGAAGGGGAAGAAATCGAACTTCTTAGTATCTACATGGACAGCGCCGTTCTTTTCGTACCATTTGCGGAGTTTACCGTTTTCTTCAACAATGCCGAAAACCAGCTTGATGCAGCCAATTTTCTTTGCACTTGCGCAGGCGTGTCTGAACAGTGCCGTGCCGATAGCATTGTGTCGGAACTCAGGAATTACACAGAGATTATTCAGCTCGCACTCGCCGTTTTCCAGTTTTAGCAGGGAATAATAGCCGATTATCTTGCCGCCCTCTGAAAAATAGGCATACATAGGGCGGTGCTCGTTATCAAACTGCGAAAACAGTTTTTCATCATTAGTTGCAAAAGCAACATACATCGGAGCATTATCAACAGTAAAGCCGAACTCATCAGCTACAGTCATAAAGCTTTTCTTTATGACCTTTACACATTCGGGTATATCGTTTCTGCTTATCTCTTTTATACCTGACTTGCTGACATTCCTGAACTTTTCAAGGCGGTAAAGCCTCTCCTCGTCAAGCTCTGCGATGCCGTTCTTGTAGTCGTAGCCGAACTTTCTGTAAAACTGACAGCCTGTGATTGACGAGGGTATCTCGATGCGCTTGGCTCTGAGGAAGTACTCGTCCTTTTCCAGTGTTTCTATGATACTTCTGCCAATGCCTTTACCCTGATATTCCGGAAGCACGAATATAGTGAACAGACCGCTCTCGTCCTCCTTGCCCCAGAATGGACCGATAGAGCCGCAGCCGATTATCTTATCACCGTCCTCAACAACATAGAAGTGGGTCCAGCCAGCGCGTTCAAGGATATTCTGCGGCTGCATAGTTTTGACTACTTCTTCCATAAGCTCGGCAGGGTAGTCTTTTATGTTGGAAATCCTGAGAGTTTTTATTACAACAGCCGAAACGGCTTCGGCATCTGATTCTTTAAATCTTCTTATGTTCATATTGGAGCTCCTTTACATATTTATCATTTTTTCGTACAAGCTATGATCGGCTGATGTAGCGAGGATAGTCATTGCTGTAGCAAGATCAAGTATAGCATGAGCGATCATTATCGGCAGAGGATCGCGCTTTTTGTGGTAGTGAATGCAGAATATAACAGTCAGCGGAAGGAATGAAATAAATCTGTATATCATGTACCTTGCGTCAAACATGGTAGGTATGAAGCAGTGCTGAAGTGCATAGAAAAAGGCGGGGACAATTATTGCAGCATACTTGTTCTTTATCTGATTTACGCCGCCGCCGAGGTACAGACCGTCCTCAGCCAGCGCTGTAGTAACGGGGAGTACAGCAATGTTCAGTATAGCGAAAATGAGCGGTATTGGCTCGACCATCATGGGCGATGAATAGGGAAGAACTCCGTAGCAGACGAAGCCTGCGGCGTAAAGACCTGCCATACCGATGAAAATAAAGCCTACAATAAGGAGTATCATCTTCTTAACGGGAGTTTTGCCCTTCTCATAGCCGATAAGCTCACGGTAGCTGCTGCCTGTTTTTTTGGCGGATATCACAAGAAAAAGAATAGTCAGTATATTTACTGCGGAGGCGATTATCGACCACCAATTGCTTATTCCGCTGATCTTACGATCTGAGATGAAAGCTCCTGCAACAAAGATGATAAGGAATAATATGCAGCGGGCAGGAAGAAAGCATTTAAGATAACTTGTTTTATTCATGACGATACCTCATTTACCGAACTGCTTTGTGTGCGGTTATTATGGTATAGCTGTAGGCATTTACGGTGATGATACAGCCGTTTACGGTTATATACCAGTTCTTTCCTTTGCGCTCTATGACAGCTTTGGGAGAGCTTATCTGTTCCCTGCACCATGCGACTGTATCGCCGCAGTCAAGAGCGAGATTCCGCCTTATACGAACTGCGCCAAGCTCCGTGGTGCGGAGCTTGGCGAGATTGTTCAGTAATTCCATTATTCTGTGATCCTGCGGGCTTCGATGTAGAATCTCTTGTCCTCGGCGTGTCCCATGGAGAAAGTCTTTCTCGGGAGAGCGCCGTCCTTGATAACAGTGGGGAAGAGCTGTGATTTGTCCATATCGGGGAGTATGAATGCGATACCGTTGTGCTTGTCAGCAAGTGACTTTACTGTATCGGCACCGTGGATATAGTCTATCTTGCCGCCGTTTTCCTTGATATAGCTGTCAAGGAAGTTCTGGAGCGAACCAACGGACAGATTTGATGACTTCTTGTTGATGTAGAGTTTCTTTTCAGTACCCTTGCATGAGCAGATAACGTACTGGTCGGACACCTTTGTCCCGGAGAGTTCAAGGGCATCTGTGAGCTCGCTTATGAGCTTATCGCAGTCTACATCGTATACAAGGCGGTGTATAGCCTCGAATTTAAGTGCATCGCTATGGAGATTTACTATCTCAGCCAGAGCATAGCGTGCAGGGTGGTTTGATAAGTCCTTACCCGGGTTTGCTTTTTTCAGCTGCTCGTAGAACTCCTTTGCAGTAGCGAGGGAATGGTTTCCGTCGCCCATAGCATAGAGGAGTACGGGAGTATCATTGAGACCGTACTTCTTGCAGAAGGTATCGGGATCGGCCAGTGCACAGAGAGCTTTGTCAATAGTCTCCTGAGCATTCTTGTCTACCAGCCATCCCTTTATGCTGCCGCCATTCTGCATGAGCTCAAAGTCGTAGAGCTTACTGTCATCGGAAACATTCTTTGCAAGGGGCTCGATAACTGTATTATCAGGATCGTCAATGAGTATCATAATATGAGGAAGTTCAAGGGGAGCGCCCTGTCTTACCTTGATGCGGGGAGGTATACGCTCTATTACAGTAGCTTCGGTAGCTCTTACCTCTGAGGTGCTGCCCTTGGAAAAGTCATACTTTTCAAGGTCGATAGCTCCTACTATGCCTTGGCGGAGTATGCCGTTGCTCTGAATGCGCTCAACGTATACCATAGCGTCCTTGTACTCTGTGAATATGCCGTCGGCAAGGCACTTATCCATAGCAGTGTGGATATTGTCAATACGCTCTGCAACGCCCTCCTGCTCAAGGTAGAGCTCGGGAAGGATAAGGTTCAGTGTAGAGGGAGCGCTGCCAACTGTAGTGCTTACCTCGTCCCAGTATTCAGGCTCGCTGGTGTACTGATCGCAGGCAATAACGGACCACTTGTGCATATCGCAGTCCTTGGGGATAAGAATGTCAGCAGAATGAAATGCGGTTGAGTTCATGATAAATACTCCTTTATATTTTTGTAGGGGCAGATATTATCCGCCCGAATAATTATTGTGTAGTGGACAGCGTCCTCGACGTCCCATGTAGGGGCGGCGTTTCGCCGACCGTGAAAACATTTAAAATTTTAGAGTTGAGAATTGAGAGTTGAAAGTTATGGTATCGCCTGCGGCGATATTATTAAATAATGTTAGCGAAGCGAACAAAAACAACTCTACACTTTCAATTATCAACTGTTTTCAATTCATTAAAGAGCCGTGCTACGGGCAATCCCACCACATTGAAGAAGTCTCCGTCGATATGGGATATAAGTTCCGAGCCGCGTCCCTGTATTCCGTAGCCGCCAGCCTTATCGTAGGGCTCGTCGGTGTCGGCGTAGGCTTCGATCTCGGCAGCCGTGAGGTCTTTGAAAGTAACGTCGGTCACCTCAGAGAAGGAACTGACCCTGCCGCCGCTGATAATGCAGCAGCCGGTTATGACCTGATGTGTTTTGCCCGATAGCTTGGATATATCGGCTATACATTGTGCTCTGTCACGTGGCTTTCCCAGTATCTCGCTGCCGAGGATAACAGTTGTGTCGCAGCCGATAACAACGCAGTCGGGATATTTCTCCGCAGCAGCCTTTGCTTTGAGAACAGCAAGATGCTCGGAGGCCTTTGAAGGTTCGATATTGTCGGGGAGAGTCTCGTCACAGTCCATAGATACAGCTTCAAAGTCTCCGGTTATGTATCTCATCAGCTCACGCCGTCTCGGCGAAGCCGATGCAAGTATAATTTTCATATTTTCACTTCCGTTTACGGTTATTTGCAAAGTTTTTAAATGACAGACATTTATTCTGCTTTCCAAATGTATTAGTCTGATTTATGCAGAAAATCGTCAATGCTGAGATTACCGCCTGTAGAAAGGTGAGAGTAATAAGCAAGTATCTGAGAGGCGTCAACAGCGTCTGTCTTGCCGTCTTTGTTTATATCGGCAGAATCATTCTGCTCCTTTGTGAAAGAAGCAGGTTTATTTCCGGAAATAGCACTATATTCTGCAAGAACCGCAGAGGCGTCCACGGAATTTATCTGCCCGTCGCCGTTTACATCTCCCGGAATATGCATTTTACTATCCTTGGAGGTGTTGCGTACAAGTACAAAAAGCCCTACCGCGATGACGCCGGCAGCCGTAAAAGCAAGAAAACTGCGAAGACTCATAATAAAACCTCCTTAAATAATACTATTAATAATTTTATCACAGAGAAGGCCTGCTGTCAAGGAAAAAGATAATCCCTATTGTTTAAATTGCATTATGATTAACGAAAAGTATTGATAAATTTTATGATATGATTTTTTTCTCCCGCTATTGCGTTTTCTATATAAATGATGTATAATGTATAAGTATTTGTTAATTTGTAAAAAGAGGGATAGGAAACATGAATAATTATAATTACGGAGGAACGCGCGGTAGTTACGGACCTCCACCAGGGGTAGACAGACCTCCCCAAGGCATGGGCGGGCCTCCGCAAGGCATTGGCGGACCGCAGCAGGGCAGGGGAGATGCTCCGCAGGGCATTGGCGGACCTCCTAATGGTATGGACGGGCCTCCGAGAGGAGCCGGCGGACCTCCGCAGGGATTTGGAGGAGCTTCCACAGGGACGGGGAATCCCCTCGGGTTTGCTCCGGTACGTTCTCTTATGATGAAATTTGCTATACCAAGTATAATCGGTATGCTTGTCAGCGCCCTTTATAATATGGTAGATCAGCTATTTATCGGAAAGGCAGTTGGAACTCTCGGTAATACCGCGACTTCTATCGCTTTCCCGTTTACAACAGGGTGTATGGCACTGGCGCTGCTGCTGGGAATCGGCGGTGCTTCTTGCTTCAATCTTACACTTGGCATGGGGGATAAGAAGCGTGCACCGTATTTTGCGGGAAATGCACTTTCTCTCCTGGTAGTCAGCGGCGTGATACTTTCTGTTCTGACTCTTTTCTTCCTTGATCCGCTGCTTAAACGCTTCGGTGCTACGGAAGCGGTAATGCCTTATGCCAAGGAATACGTAAAATATACGGCTTTCGGTTTTCCGTTCCTTATTCTTACGGCAGGCGGCGGACATATAATCCGCGCTGACGGAAGTCCGAAAATGACTATGCTGTGCAATATAACGGGAGCTGTTATCAATACCATACTTGATGCGATATTCGTTATCGGCCTTGGCTGGGGCATGAAGGGCGCAGCTATCGCTACGGTTATCGGACAGTTTATTTCTGCTGTGATAGTTGTGGTATACTGCTTCAACTTCAAGACCGTATATCTTTTCGGCAGACATTTGTTTCCGAAATTCAGCATTATCGGCAGAGTATGTTCGATAGGTATGGCTTCCTGCTTCAATCAGCTGGCTATAGCCGTTGTACAGATAGTTCTGAATAATTCTCTCAGACATTACGGCGGACTTTCGCAGTACGGTGCTGAGGATCCTATCGCCGTGGCGGGTATCGTAATGAAGGTAAATATGATAGTCTTTTCTATCGTTATCGGACTTGCACAGGGAACCCAGCCTATCGAAAGCTTCAACTACGGCGCTCAGAAGTATGACCGCGTAAGAAGTGCTTTCTGGATGGCGGTAAAAGCAGGTGCGGCAATATCGCTTGTGGCCTTTGTGGTGTTCCAGCTTTTCCCGAAGCAGATACTCGGTTTCTTTGCAAATAAAAAAGCCAGCGACGGGTATTACGAATTCGGAGCAAAGTTCTTCAGGATATTCCTGTTCTTTACATGGATCAACTGTTTACAGCCTATAACCTCAACTTTCTTTACTTCAATAGGCAAACCCATAAAGGGTGTTTTTCTGTCACTTACAAGGCAGATACTCTTCTTCCTGCCATTGCTCGTGATACTTCCCATGGTCTTCGAGATCGAAGGTATCCTTTATACAGGACCTCTTGCGGATGCGCTTTCGGCAGTTGTTGCTATACTTATGGCGATGCACGAATTCAAGGTCATGAAGAGGCTTGACTATTATTATTAAAAGAAAAATAAAAATCCCACGGTATTGATTTATTGTGGGATTTTTGTTATAATATTCAAGTGAGTGTTGGGGCATAGCCAAGCGGTAAGGCAACAGACTTTGACTCTGTCACCCGTGGGTTCAAATCCCGCTGCCCCAACCAACAAGCCCTGCTTATCGGTGGGGCTTTATTATTTGCCGAAGATAAAGAGCGCTGTTGTTCAGACGGCGCTGATGTATAAGTTTATACGCCGGAGCAACTCTGACAGTGTCGTCAGAATTGCTCCGGTATTTGCTTTTTCATAAGTGTATAATCTTTTTCTTGCCGGAGTGGGAGCGATCCGTGGTAAAATATGTATCTGAACGGTCAGAAGAACGGTTATGCACAAAAAGCAGTGAATTTTGCATAATAAAAAAATTGAGTACAAAAACATATTAAAAAAATATATAGCCCGCTTTGTTAAAAACATGAAAATGATACTTTCTTGCATAAAGTAGATATTATTTTCTATACGTGTAAAATGTAATATACAAATATCATATTACCAATTGTATATTATTTTTGGCGTTGTTTTGTGATGTCTCAAAACTGTAAAGCCGTATATAAAAAACATATAGTATGAAATAACGAAAAATCCGATACAAACTGTATTGAAAATAGTTTATGATTAAGGATGGATTGGTGTTTTGCATATATTTACCCTGCGTATATTATACAATTCTCTGAATAAATGACAAATGTATTGACATATCGCAAAAAACGGTGTAAAATAAAAGTATCAAGATAACTATATACCTGCTTCGGATAACCGGGGCGTAAATAATTCAGGGGGTCGTATTCCTATGAAAAAAATTATCGCGGCATCTATGGCGTTTCTTATGGCAGGAAGCCTTGTTTCCTGCGGTAAGGACAAGAGCACAGACGAGGCAAATGAAAAGAAGACTATCGGCATCGCTATGCCGGCTAAGGAGCTTGATCGCTGGAACAGCGACGGTGAGTTCCTTAAGAAACAGTTTGAGGATGCGGGCTATAATGTTAACCTGAAATTCTCTCAGAACGATTCCACAAGACAGAACAACGACATTCTTGCCATGTTATCAGATGGAGTTGATCTTCTTCTTGTTGCAGCAGTTGACGGTTCGACTATGTCAAAGCCGCTGGCTGAGGCAAAGTCAAAGAATATCCCGGTAGTTGCTTACGACCGTCTTATTATGAATACAGACGCTGTAACATACTATATCTCATTCGATAACTATACTGTTGGAAAGCTTCAGGGCGAATTCGTCCGCGATGAGCTCGGACTCAACAACAATGACGGACCTTTCAACATAGAGTTCGTTGCAGGTGATTCCGGCGATAATAATGCACGCTACTTCTTTAACGGTGCATATGATACTCTTGCTTCTTATATTGATGCAGGAAAGCTCGTTATTCCTTCCGGAAAGACATCATTCGAGCGCGTTGCTACATCGGGCTGGACTTCCGATAATGCAGCAAAGAACATGAAGACTACCCTTGCAGGTTATTATAAGGACAAGGAACTGGATGTTGTTCTTTGCTCCAATGATTCCACTGCTCTCGGCGTTACAAGATGTCTTGCGGATAACTATGTCGGACGCAGACAGCCCATCATTACCGGTCAGGACGGAGATATTGAAAACCTTAAGAATATCGTTGACGGTAAGCAGTCTATGACAGTTTACAAGAACGTTAATGACGAAGCTAAGGTAACATATGAGGTATGCAAAAAGCTCCTCGACGGTGAGATCCCTGCTGCTCAGCTTGCAAATGAGCTCACTATCGACTGCGTATTCGATTCCGAGTCCTATAATAACGGTGTCAAGTACGTTGCTTCCTATCTGCTCGTTCCTAATGTGATCACCAAGGACAATCTTCAGGTCCTTGTGAATACAGGTCTGTATCAGTGGGATTCAGCTAATAAGTATCTTGAACTCGTGAAATGATCCGAGCGTTAATAAAAGGAAATCTGAAGTGGAAAAAGGCTGCTTTTGCAGTCTTTTTCTGTTTTTTAAAGACTTTTTAATATTTCATGTGCTATTATATTACCAGGGCTTGTATATGCAATACGGGCAAAATGATATACTGAATTATTGAGGAGGAGAAAAATGTCAACTACGAAGAAGAAAAAGGCCAAGCTTATCATCTGGCTGGTCGTTATCGCCGTTATCATAGGCATTATCGTTATGGTGATAAGGAATATTATAGGGGGAGCTGCTGTATCCCTTACATTGTTCAATCAGACCTGCGGAAAGGCGAAACAGACCGACCTTATAAATTATGTCAACCTTTCGGGTAAGGTATCGAGCAGTGATAAGGTGAGCGTTTCAGGTGAGCAGAGCCTGAAGGTCAAGAAGCTCAATGTAAAGGTGGGCGATAATGTCAAAAAGGGCGATGTTCTCTGCGTGTTCGACAGTGCTGAGCTTGAAGAGCAGTACAACACACTTGTGGCAAACTCCGAGAAGGCCAAGGGCGCTTCCGATTATAACCATAGTATAAATCAGAGAAATCTGGACAAGGCAAAAAATGAAAAGACCGACGCTCTTAACAAGGCTAAAGAGGCTATAAGCAATGCCGAGAAAAAGCGTGATGAGGCATACAATAAGTACAATGATATGCGTGCACAGGCAGATCAGCTCTATTCAGAGGCTGACGATGCGTACAATGAAATGATTTCGGCAGAGGACGAAAATGTTGCTGCCGATGCAAAGAAAAGATGGCAGACTCTCAGCTCAAAGGCTGAGACCGTATATGAAGCAGCCGAGACTTTTGAGTCAAATCTTTCTTCCTATGATGACGCCGTAAAGGCTGCAAATTCTGCCTATGATGATGCTGTAAAAAGTGCGGACAGTGTTATACAGTCAGCTCAGGATGTAATAGATGCAGAGAAGTATTCTGTTACAGATACTTCTTCTGAAAAGCAGATAAAGACTCTGAAGGAGCAGATAGAAAAATGTACAGTAAAGGCACCGAAGGACGGAGTCATTACTCAGCTCAACATCTCAGAAGGAAGTGTGCCTCTTACCTCAGAACTCATGACCATAGAGAATACCTCAGAGCTTGTTATCGCAGGCAAGGTGAACGAAGCTGACATACTTAAAATAGAAGAGGGCATGGAGGCTGATGTCAAGACAAGTGCTACAGGCGACAAGATAATCGCAGGCAAGGTTAAGCGTATAGAAAGGATAATATCCTCCGAAAGTCAGGATGCTCTGGGCGGCTATACCGTTGAGGTTAGTATCGAAGATAAGGAAAGCGGCCTTCTTATAGGTATGTCCGCTAATGTAAAGATAATACTCGATAAGCGTACTGATGTTCTTGCCGTTCCCTTTGACGCTGTTGAAGGCGGTGAAAATGACGGATACTTCGTATTCGTGGCTGTTCCCAACGGGGACGGTAAATATACTGTAAGAAAGCGTACGATGGAGAAGGGCTTTGAAGGTGATTATTATACCGAGGTCCTCAAGGGTGATATCAAGGCAGGGGATATTGTTATCACTGATCCTGCGGGTATTGATGACGGTTCTGTTATCTCTCTTGATGTTCCGGAGGATTAATGCCGATGAAAACAGTTATTTCTATGCGCGGGATCGTCAAGAGGTTCTACATAGGGCAGCCTAATGAGCTTGAGATCCTGCACGGCATTGACCTGGAGGTCGGCGAGGGCGAATTTACATCCATCGTGGGTCCTTCCGGATCGGGAAAGAGTACACTTATGAATATCATAGGAGCTCTTGACCGGCCTACCGACGGCATATACGAGCTTAACGGCACGGATATTTCCGCGCTTGACGATACTGAGCTGAGTATGATCAGAAATAAGGAGATAGGCTTCGTATTTCAGAATTTCAACCTTATTTCACGTACCAATGCCATCGAAAATGTTGAACTGCCAATGCTGTATGCGGGTGTCGGTAAAAAAGAGCGCAGAAGACGGGCAGAGGCTCTTCTTGAGCTTGTTGGAATGAGCGACCGTGCCGACCATAACCCCAATGAGCTCTCGGGAGGTCAGAAGCAGAGGATAGCCATTGCAAGAGCTCTTGCAAATACTCCTTCCATTATACTTGCAGACGAGCCCACAGGCGCTCTTGATTCGGTAACGGGACATATGGTAATGGATATATTCCACAGGCTCCATGATGAGGAGAACAAGACCATAATCCTTATCACTCACAGCAAGGAACTTGCTGCGGAAACAGATCGTATCATTACCATCAATGACGGAAAAATAGTTTCCGATACCGGGGCGGGAGGTGACAGCGATGTTCTTCTTTGAAAATATCAGACTTGCTTTCTCTTCACTTAGGTCGAACAAGATGCGTGCCATACTTACCATGCTCGGTATAATTATTGGTATAAGCGCTGTTATAACTATTACTACTCTGGGAAGCTCGCTGAAAAAGACTCTTGCCAATTCGTTCAATGAGCTGGGCGGCAAGACACTGGGAATCCGCTATCAGTTCAAGTATGAACCTGATGAAAACGGCGATTATCCTGATTACGTTCCAATAACGAAAGAGGAATGTATAGATCTGGATATGATAAAGGAACTCAATGAAAAGTATCCCGGCAAGTATCTTGTGAGTCTCAGTAATTTCTGCGGCGATTCATCGATAAAGAATAAAAAGGGACAGATGTTTCCTGCAAGTCTGGCGGGTGCAACGGAAGGCTATCTCAAAGAGGATAACGTATTCAAGATAATACAGGGAAGATGTTTCAATGATGCCGACAGTGACGGTCAGAAGCACTCTGCCATAGTATCCGATATCTTTGTAAAGCAGTATTTCGGAAGCGAGAAAGCCAATGCGATAGGCTGCGATATAAATATCGATGTGAAAGATGTCTGCAATATGGATGTTACCATTATCGGCGTTTACAAGTATCCTAAGCTGCTTGAAAAGCAGTTCCAGCCCGGTACAGGTCTTATGGACAGGGAAACTATTATCTTTATTCCTTACGGTACATCGCAGAAGATAAAAAGAGTAGATGAGACAGCCGATTACGGTTTCCAGTTCATGCTTTCAAGTCCTTCATATGACAGAAAGCAAGCCAAAGCGGAGCTGAAAAGCTTCTTTGATGAAAAATACAAGACCAACCGCAGATGGGGCGTAGAAGTTACCGATCCTATGGACGAGCTTACGTCCGTAACAAAGATCCTCAATATAGTTACGCTGGTCATCTCGATAATTGCGGCTATATCCCTTATAGTCGGCGGTATCGGTGTTATGAACATAATGCTCGTAAGCATTACGGAGCGAACCCGTGAAATAGGTGTCAGAAAGGCTCTCGGAGCCAAAAACAGCTACATCAGGACGCAGTTTATCGTTGAATCGGTCATCCTGTGTCTCATAGGCGGTATCATAGGAGTTCTGCTCGGTATGTTCAACGGATTCCTTATCGGTAAGATAGCAGCGTTTGCTCTGAGTCAGATGCCAGAATACGAGGAGCTGGTATCACTTACCATACAGCCTTCGCTGGTCGCTATAATCATTGCACTTGCATTTTCGATGCTCATAGGTGTATTCTTTGGAAGCTACCCTGCGGGCAAGGCTGCAAAGCTCGATCCTATCGAGGCTCTGCGTTACGAATAATGATACAGTACATTCTCCCTGCGCGTCAATACGTGCAGGGAGTTCTGTTTTACGGCGCTTGACAGTTGTGGCGGGGTGTGTTATAATTCTATTAAATCAGATCATTAGCGGGGTGAACGTATGAAAAGGAATGATTATATCAGCTGGGACGAATACTTCATGGGCATTGCAATGCTTTCGGCACAGCGCAGTAAGGACAATTCAACGCAGGTAGGTGCCTGTATCGTAAATGACAAGCATAAGATCGTTTCGGTCGGATATAACGGTATGCCTACAGGCTGTGATGACGATGATATGCCCTGGGAAAGGGAGGGAGAGAGCTCTCTCGACACGAAATATCCCTTTGTTTGCCATGCTGAGCTGAATGCCATACTAAACAGCAGCTTCGGCAGCCTCAACGGCTGTACTCTCTATGTTACTCTTTTTCCCTGCAATGAGTGTGCAAAGGCAATAATACAGTCAGGTATCAAGCGTGTAGTGTATAAGTGCAATAAATATGCCGATACCGACAGCGTAAAGGCTTCATGTATACTTTTTGAGAAGTGCGGAGTTTCCTTTGAGGAATACAGATCCAACGGAAAGAGTATTGTTCTTTCAGTTTGAGTGGGAGGATAAGATGATGAAACGAATTAACTGCTCGGTGCAGTACTGAAGGGAACGTATCACCGAGTAAGAATAGTTCTCGTACTGCGCCTGTATTTATAAAATGTATTATAAAGGAGCAGTTTATTATGAACAGATTTTTTAAAGAACTTGATCGTATAGAATTTATTGTGACTATGGGCTGTACAGGCAGATGCAGGCATTGCAGCGAGGGAAGCCATGAGTTCGGAGGAGAACATATTGACGGAGCTGTTGCAGCAGCGGCTGTGGAACAGATCTGCTCTGCTTACGGAATCAGCTCCCTGATGACCTTCGGCGGTGAGCCTCTGCTCTATCCCGAAACGGTCTGCGCAATACACCGTGCGGCTGTAAAATGCGGGATAAAGTACAGAGATGTCATAACCAACGGCTATTTCAGCAAGGATAATAAAAAGATAGAAGAGGTTGCGGAAATGCTGGCGGAAAGCGGTGTCAACCGTGTCCTGCTGTCAGTGGACGCCTTTCACCAGGAGACTATTTCTCTCGGACCTGTGGAGTATTTTGCGAATGCGATGAAGAAAAAGGGAGTTCTCACAGAGATAAGTCCCGCATGGCTGGTAAGCAGAACACATGATAATCCGTATAATGCTGTTACAAAAGAGCTTGTGGAGAAATTTGCAGGCAGAGGATTTGAGGTCGGGGACGGAAATATAATTTTCCCCAGCGGAAACGCCCTGAAGTATCTCAGCGAATATATGAATGAGACCACAGCTGAAAATCCCTATGAGGATGATCCGGAAAATATCCGGTCTGTCGGTTTTTCACCTGACGGAAGTGTTCTGGGCGGAAATATATACAAAACACCTATACTTGAGATAATGGAGAATTATTCGCCTTGATGCCACGGGATTTTTCTTTTTTATGCTGAACAAAAACGCCATAGCAGCACTGACGCTGCTATGGCGTTATATTATTAATATTTATATGCTGCGTATGCAGCTGTTTTTAGGCTTTGGGAATATCCTGGCCGCTGAGTCTCAGACGGCGGGAAAGCTTTTTCTGGCGTTTTTCATTGTACATTTTCTTATCGGCTTCCGTAACAAAGTAGAAGATATCCTCTCCCTGTTTAGGTATATCAATGAAATAACCAGTGCTGGCGCTGAGTTCAAAGGGGTTCTTCTTACTGTTATTTACCTTTTTTATGTTTTCGTTTATACGCTTAGTGAGCAGTTCGGCTTCGCTTTCGCTGTAATCCGCTCCGAAAACTATGAATTCATCTCCGCCGAAACGGCAGTATATCTCATTTCTGTTGCAGGTGTTTCTTAGTACATCGGCTATTTCACATATGGCATGATCGCCGGTGGCGTGTCCGAAGGTGTCGTTTATCTGCTTGAGTCCGTCCAGATCAATGAACATCACCATTATATTACGCTTTTCTTCAAGGCAGTTCTTGTATAATTCCTCTGTTGCCTGAACAAAGCCATTGCGGTTATATATACCCGAAAAAGTGTCTCTTGCGTAGAAATCTCCCATTTTTTTCAGTGCATATTCAAGACACATCAGCTTGCGGAGGTTTTCAAGGGAATTGCAGATGTTTATGCAGAGAGTTTCAAACATGATGTTCTGGAATTTTATTTTTGAGCTCCTTACAGCCATATATCCGAAACAGCGTTCACCAAAATGCAGTGGAGTTACATAATAAAGTCTGCCCTTTGTTCCCGAGAAAGCAGCTTCAGGCAGAATGTCCCTTGATCTGATCTTGCTGCATTCTGCGAACTCACCGTTGACATATGCTATCGGCACATACACATTCTCTGTGTATGTTGACGGAACGGTTACTTCAGTGTTATTTGAAGCTGACGGATTATATACGGGAGATTCCGAATCCCAGTTGTCGCAAAGGCAGAAATAGAACTCCTCGGGATGTATCTCGACAGCGGTTTTTTTCATTGTTGAGATGTAGTCATCGAAGCTGTTGCAGGCTTCCAGCTGAGTGGACATTCTGTTGAGCAGTGTCATATAGTTCTGGAGATTTTCAAAATTGGCATAGTTCCTGCAATTTATCTCCTTTAATTCCCTGATATCCGAAAGGGCATTGTGCCGGCAGCCGCAGCTCTCCGTGAAATGTACGGACATATTCAGCTTGATATTCCTTTCCTGAGGATAACCACAAAAATGGTTGTGCAGCATTTTGCAGGCAAGTCTGCCCGAAAGACCGAGGGGACGCTCCACAGATGTGAGCTCCACCTGGAAATTATGTCTGTTATAGGTGTTGTCAAAGCCTGTAACGGCAATATCGTCGGGTACCATGTATCCCATACCCGTAAGTGATGTAATAGCCGATGCAGCCATTACGTCGTTTGCACATATTATAGCCTGAGGCATTTCGTCAAGGTATTCCTTGAAATGCTCAATTGCGTCCTTTCCCGACGGAGAACGGAAGTCTCCGTAGTATACGGCATCCGCTGCAAGATTAAGACCATGCTCCTGCAAAACAGTACAGAAAGCTGCCAGTCTGTCGGAGCTTTCGGAATTATATGCAGGACCTGAGATATAAGCGAAATTCCTGTAGCCGTGCGTATTTATCATATGCTCTGTCATACAGCGCATTGCGGTCTTGTTGTCGATACCGATATGGTAGAATGAAGGAAGGTCTTTGTCTATGCTTACAGCGGGGATACCTGCTTTATTTATCCTTTCCACAAGCTCTGCTGCCATATGTTTTGACGATAGAGTGTTTGTGAGAAGGATAGCGCCGTCAAAGCGGCTGAAATCCGGCAGATCGAATATATTGAGTTCGCCCAGCTCATGTCTGGGATTCTTTATGTTTCCGCTGAGAGAGGAGAATGCGGCGATATTGAAATTAAATTCGGCAGCTCCGTCGGATATTCCGTTGAGTATAGCGCTCTGATAGTTCTGGCCGATCTCTTCGACAATAACTGCGATTTTTTTCATTTCCATACTGCATCCCTCCTGTTCCTCATAATTACATAAAAAAGCACAAAACCTTATATATATTTTACAATATTTTTCGAAAGAAATCAATAGATTTTCAATATAATATTCATTAGCAATATTAATTCTTTGTTAATATATTCATTCCTCCGAGTATTATCAGATCGGCTTTATAATAAAACGGGATAAAGTCGAAAAGACGAAAAAAGCCGACGATTTTGGGAGAATTTATAATAAATGCCGAAAATGATGCGGTATATTGACAAATCTCAAAAAAATGGTATACTAATTTGTAGGGGATAACGTCATAACTTAATGGCTTATCAAATAATTCTGTTCGTGTACTTGTGTACAGACGGATATGCTGCGGAGGGAATTTATGAATATCTGGCATAAGATCAGTCCCAAAAGAATAAATCCCGAAGATTTCATCGCGGTGATAGAGATAGGTAAGGGAAGCAAGATCAAGTACGAGCTTGACAAGGAAACAGGCCTTATCAGAATGGATCGTATCCTTTATACTTCCACTCATTATCCCGCAAACTACGGATTTATCCCAAGGACTTATTCAGACGACAACGACCCCCTCGATGTTCTGGTCCTCTGTTCGGAACAGCTCATGCCGCTCACGCTGGTAAGATGCTATCCTATCGGAGTTATCAGAATGCTTGATAACGGTCACCGCGATGACAAGATTATTGCTATACCGTTCGACGATCCTAATTACAATATGTACAAGGATATCGAGGAGCTTCCGAAGCACATTTTCGATGAGATGACACATTTCTTCACAGTCTACAAGGAACTTGAAAACAAAACAACAGCCGTTAACGAGGTCGATCATGCAGACGTTGCAAAAGAGATCATAAGCGGGGATATTGAACGCTATATTGAGAACTTCTGCAAGTGAGCATTGCTCGCACCGAACATGACTAAAAAGCGAAAGGAGTATCGTGCGTAAACACGTACGAAAACAGGTATTATGACAGCTTCAAGTGAAATTCTATTCGGCAGTGATTCAAATGTTGCCCCTATCGGCATTATCGCTATGAACAGCGTTACCGAGCTGGGAAAGAAAATCGACGATTATCTCGTTGACTGGGCAGGCAAGGGCGGTATCAACGTTGATTCTTTTCTCGTTGAGAGCGAATGCCCGCGTTTCTCATCAGGCGACGGCAAGGGACTTATCAAGTCAACTATTCGCGGCAAGGATCTTTTCATTATCATTGATGTCGGTAATTACAGCATAAAATATGACTATTTCGGAATGCAGAACGCTATGTCTCCAGACGATCATTTCCAGGATCTCAAGAGAATAATCCAGGCTGCAAGTGGAAAAGCCCACCGTATTACTGTCATTATGCCTACTCTTTACGGCGGACGTCAGCACAGAAGAAGCTATCGCGAGTCACTTGACTGTGCCTGTGCTCTTCAGGAACTGGAGGCTATGGGTGTATCAAATATCGTTACATTTGATGCTCATGATCCCAGAGTGCAGAACGCTATACCGCTTATGGGTTTTGATAACGTTATGCCTACATATCAGGTCCTCAAGGCTATGCTCAAGGATATAAAGGATCTCGACTTCAATAAGGACAAGTTCATGGTGGTAAGTCCTGACGAAGGCGCTCTCAACAGAAATATGTACTATGCTTCTGTTCTCGGCGTTGAGATGGGTATGTTCTATAAGAGAAGAGATTACTCTACAATAGTCAACGGCCGCAATCCTATCGTTGCTCATGAATATCTCGGCAATCCCGTTGAGGGCAAGGATATATTCGTTTCCGATGATATTATCTCATCAGGTGAATCTATGCTTGATCTTGCGTATGCTCTGAAGGAGAAAAAGGCAGGCAGGATCTTTGCATATGCTACATATACTATATTTACCAACGGTCTCGATAAGTTCGACAAGGCTTATTCAGAGGGCGTTATAGACGGTGTGTTCGGCACAAATCTTACTTACAGAACTCCCGAACTTCTCAGCAGACCTTGGTTCCACGAGGTAGATGTATCAAAGTATATCGCATATTTTATAGAAGCTATCAATCACGACGTATCTATCAGCAAGATCATCGATCCCCATACAAAGATCGAGACTCTTCTTAAAAAGTATGGAATGAAATGATTTACATTAAGGCACTGTTTACAAGCAGTGCCTTTTTATTATGTGAAAAACAGATGAAACCTTTGTTAAGGTCATACAGTTTGATTGACAATTATTCGTCAATGTGCTATAATCAATAGTGTAAATTTTAATTTACAGCAGCTATTGGTTGTTAAAAGATTTAAAGGGGGATTTTAATGCTACAGTTAAAAGACATTGTCAAGAAGTACGGCGTTGGGGATAACGTTGTAACTGCACTTGGTGGGGTAAGCATTACTTTCAGAGAAAGCGAATTTGTGGCTGTGCTCGGGCATTCCGGCTGCGGAAAGACTACACTGCTAAATATCATCGGAGGTCTTGACCACTATACGTCGGGTGATCTTGTTATCAACGGTACTTCTACAAAGGAGTATAAGGACAGGGACTGGGACGCTTACAGGAATCATTCCATAGGCTTTATTTTCCAGAGCTATAACCTTATACCGCACCAGACTGTGCTTTCAAACGTTGAGCTTGCGCTGACTATCTCGGGTGTATCCAAGTCCGAACGCCGCAAGCGTGCAAAGGAAGCTCTTGAAAAGGTTGGTCTGGGAGATCAGCTCCATAAGAAGCCCAATCAGATGTCGGGCGGTCAGATGCAGCGTGTTGCCATCGCGCGTGCTCTCATCAATGATCCCGATATACTCCTTGCTGACGAGCCCACAGGTGCTCTTGATTCGGAGACATCCATACAGGTAATGGAGCTGCTCAAGGAGATAGCAAAGGATAAACTCGTTATCATGGTAACTCATAATCCCGAGCTTGCAGAGCAGTATGCCACACGCATAGTAAGGATAAAGGACGGAAAGCTTACTGACGACAGCAATCCATATAACGGGGAAAAGGAAAAGAAGAAAAAAACAAAAACGGCTAAGTCTGAAAAGGCTTCAAAAGCAAAGAAGGACGGCTCCAAGAAGAAAAAGAAGGTCTCAATGTCCTTCGGAACAGCAGTTTCACTTTCACTCAACAACCTGCTGACAAAGAAGGGAAGAACGATACTTACTGCTTTTGCAGGATCTATCGGTATCATAGGCATTGCGCTCATTCTTTCTCTTGCAACGGGTATAAACGAATATATCGACGATATCCAGGAGGAGACGCTTTCATCCTATCCTCTTGAGATCATGCGTGAGAATACCGATACTACAGGTATGCTCAATGCTCTTATGAATAATAAGCAGGAGTATGATAAACGCGTATTCAAAGACGATACGGTTTACGCAAACACTCAGGTATACGATATGTTCAACTCCTTCAATGCTTCTGCAAAGCAGATAAACAATATGAAGGACTTCAAGACATTTGTTGACAGTGACAGCGTTATAAAGGAAAAGGCAAGTGCTGTTGGTTACAGATATGATGTTAAGATGCCCGTATTCACCGAGGCTCCCTCAGGCGAGATAATCAAGGTAGACTTCATGGATATGTACAGCAAGGCAATGGGAATGAGCGATTCCGATATGATGGCTGCTTCAATGAATAACCCTATGGCCGATATGGAAATGCAGGCTTTCGGTCTCAATATCATGGAGGAAATGCTGGCTGGTGAGAACGGCGAGCCTGTAAGCGACATCGTCAAGGAACAATACGAGGTCGTAAACGGAAGATGGCCCGAGAATTACGATGAGGTCGTGGTAGTTCTTACAAGAAACAACGAGCTCCCCGATATCATGGTCTATCCTATGGGCTTGAAGGATAAGGAAGGCTTCAACGAAAAGCTGAAGGCTGTTATGAGCAATCAGGAGATCAATGACTACGGCAAGACCGAATGGAGTCTTGATGAGATAACAGAGAAGAAGTTCAAGATGATACTCCCATGCGAGTATTATCAGAAGAATCTCACAGGAAAGGGCTTCAACGATATATCTGCTACTGAAACAGGTCTTGATTATCTCTTTGACTCAGATGATATCGGTACCGATATAAAGATAGTTGGCTTTATCCGTCCCACAGAGGACGTAAAGGCTCCTATGCTCAAGGGCTATATCGGATATACAAGCCAGCTTACACAGTATGTTATAGATAAGACCAACAACAGCGACATTGTAAAGTCTCAGCTTGATGATAAGGAAAACGATGTGATCACAGGCACAAAGTTTATGACAGATGATTACGTTGAACCCACTCCCGAGAAAAAGGCAGCCACAGTAAAGGAGTTCATAAAGAACTCGGATATTGCAACAAAGGCTGATATTTATCGTCTTGTGGCTTCACAGCCCGATCCCGCACAGGCTGATGCCCAGGTGGCAGCTGCTATGAAGGATTTTGACCGCAAGCAGTTTATAGAACAGATCACACAGATGTATTCCTCTGAGCTGGGAGTTGACGCTTCGCAGATCACTGCATTTGTATCTCAGATGAGTGATGACGATATAAAGCAGTACGCAGAGCAGGCTATCCGTGAACAGATAGCTCAGCAGTACGCTCAGATGGCTCAGGAGCAGCTGGGAAGCCTTCCCGATGCGGAGCTTGCAAAATTACTTGATTCAGCGGAGATAAGCAGTGAAAACTACGGAGTGATTTTTGATAAGTATACACCTGAGGAGATCTCTCAGTCGACCTATGATGATAATCTGAAGCTTCTCGGAGTTGCAGATGAAAGCAATCCTTCAATTATCCGTATCTTCGCAAAGAGCTTTGAGGACAAGGATGAGATCGCAGACGCGATCACACGCTACAATAATGGTGTTGATGAGGCAGATGTTATCCATTATACTGATATCGTCGCACTTCTTATGTCGTCGATAACAGGCATAATAAGCGGTATTTCATATCTCCTTATTGCATTTGTAGGTATTTCACTGGTAGTATCATCTATTATGATCGGAATTATCACATATATATCGGTCCTCGAGCGTACACGAGAGATCGGTATACTTAGAGCCATAGGTGCATCAAAGCACAATGTCCGTACAGTATTCAATGCGGAAACCCTTCTTGTGGGACTGGCGGCAGGCCTTATCGGTATTGGAGTATCAGTGCTTCTGACGATACCGATAAATGCGATAATACACAGCCTTACAAGTCTTGATACACTTCGCGCTCATGTACCTGTTACGGGAGCGATCGTTCTCATAATCATAAGCATGGTACTTACCCTTATAGCAGGACTTATTCCTTCGGGCGTAGCTGCAAGGAAGGATCCTGTGGAAGCACTCAGAACAGAATAACTTACGCATAAAAAGCCCGTGAGTCAACTCACGGGCTTTGCTTATGTTTATTGCTTTTTGTTTGTGCAGAGCTTCTGCACGGCTTCCGGTATCTCACTTATGCTGTGGACAATAATGTCAGCCTTTGAAAGCTCCTCTTCCGTTCCGAAGCCGTATCCGCAGCCTATTGAGGGAAGTCCGTTCTGTGCGGCTGTTTCAATGTCGTGGAAGCGGTCTCCGATAACTATGTAATTGCCATCGTGTTGTGGAGCTATTTTGCGGAAGATCTCATATTTCGGTATGAAATCATATGCCTCACAGCAGTAGAAAAAGTCAAAGAAACGGTCGAGTCCGAAAACTTTTTTATGCCTTTCAAGGTAATGAAAACGGCAGTTGCTGAGGAATATGAGAGTGTATCCTATACTTTTAAGCTCCATGAGCATTTTCTCGGCACCGTCATAAAGGGCACCTTCGCCGTTGTCGATTCTCCTTGCCATATCCTGACCAAGCATAACGCGGGCTTTTTCACGTATCAAAGGATCAAGCTCGGGATGGAACTGCCCCCACATATCAGTGGAATTGAAGCCAAGCCAGTAGCTTATCTCCTTGTCGGTATACTTGCGGTCAGCGATATATCCGTTATCAGAAAGCCATTTCATGGTACTTCGGAAAGCAGGAGCATAGGTGAGGATTGAATTATGGATAGTGCCGTCGTAATCGAATATAAGATTGGTCATTATGCCTCTATCTCTCTGATGAGGTTAATCATCTCGATAGCTCCCTCAGCACATTCGCTGCCCTTGTTGCCGGCTTTGGAACCTGCACGCTCTATGGCCTGCTCGATATTCTCTGTGGTAATAACGCCGAACATTACGGGGATGTCACTCTGGAGAGAAACCTGCGCGATGCCCTTTGCAGCCTCGTTGCATACAAGATCGTAATGAGAGGTGCTGCCTCTGATTATAGCACCGAGGCAGATAACAGCGTCATATTTGCCTGATTTAGCCATTTTGGAAGCTATGAGTGGGATCTCGAATGCACCGGGTACCCATGCGATATCAATAGCGCCGTCGCTCACGTCATGGCGTTTTAGTGTGTCGATAGCTCCTCCCAGCAACTTTGAGGTAATGAACTCGTTGAAACGAGCTACAACTATACCTACTCTTATGTCTTTGGATACGAGTTTTCCTTCATAAGTTTTCATTATTATTCTTCCTTTCAGGTTTTATATTGATTTATTGAGCTTGTAATTGTCCTTGAGAAGCTTTATGAGCTCATCATTCTTTTCAATTATAGTGAACTGCTTCGGCATTATGCCATTGTTGAACCAGAGTTTCAGAGTATCTCCCGAGACCTTGTACATTATCTTTTTCTTCTGTCTTGCAAGACCGAAGTTGTCGGGAAAGTATACCCTCTGAGAGGTTATATAAGCGTATTTCCCGAAAAACAGATCAAGGAGCAGCATAGCTGTGAGTATGAGTCCTGCAATGAAGAGCATACCGTAGCAGTTCATATGGTATGTGTCCTTCATGGCTCTTGCACCGTTCCATTCGAGAAAGCCGACGACCAGCCATACAGTCCAGATGCAGGACCACCAGAGTGCGTCCTTTTTGCGCTGCCTTTTCAGCTTAATTGCCGTTTTTTTAGTTGATACTCTTTTTTTAAAGACGAAATAGCCTGTGATTCCCGCTATGAACATGAGTGAGACTATGCAGAGTATGCAAATTGATATTACTTTAAGTTTTGGCATAAAAAGTACTCCTTATCTGGTCAGGGGATTTTCATAGTTATGTTTGCCGTACCAGTCAGCGAGGAGCTTGACGGTTTTCATATTCTTTATGCCGAGATGGAATGTGGCGGGCTTATCTGTGCCCTGACGGTAGAGCTTCAGACATTCGCCCATTTTGTCCTTTCCGAATTCGTAGCTGTATTCCTCACGGGGAAGGAGCTTGCAGCCGAGAGGGCCTGCGCTGACTATACCCTGTGATGTTATTGGTACCAGAGCGGTGAATACCGAGAGAAGCAGCATTACTTCAAGAAGTATCCACGGTACTCTGAAGCTCTTATTGAATATGATGAGAAAGATGCCTCCGATAATGGCGATAGTGTAAAGCAGTAGTACGGGAAGATTGAGCACGATAGCCTTGTCCTTGAATTTGAAAATACCGCGAAGGAGATTGATACAGCAAAGGATTGTGAATAAAAGTCCTGCTGAAATAGCAATGGTTGCAATATACCACCAGATACTCATAATTTTTCACCTCAATAATCAAGAATATGTCCCATCTTGTCGCGTTTTGTTTTAAGATAGAACAGGTCATAGGCGGTAGCGTCCACCTGTATCGGTACACGCTCCTTAATTTCGAGTCCGAATCCGCTGAGTCCGTAGACCTTGTCGGGGTTATTGGTAAGCAGGCGCAGAGTTTTGCAGCCCAGGTCGCGGAGTATCTGTGCTCCGATATAGTATTCGCGCATATCTCCGGGGAAACCGAGGGCAAGGTTGGCTTCAAGGGTATCCATGCCTTTGTCCTGCAATTCGTAGGCGCGGAGCTTATTTATAAGACCGATGCCTCTGCCTTCCTGACGCATATAAAGGAGTATTCCGCGGCCCTCCTTTTCGATCTGTGCCATAGCTGCGGCGAACTGCTGTCCGCAGTCGCATTTCAGTGAGCCGAAGGCATCGCCTGTAAGGCACTCGGAATGTACGCGGCAGAGAATATCCTGTCCGTTGCCTATGTCGCCCTTGACCAGAGCAACATGATGTTCGCCGTTAAGCTTGTTTACATAACCCAGTGCACGGAATTCGCCATATTTTGTGGGAAGCTTTGTATTCGCCACACATTCCACAAGCTTGTCGTGTACCTTCCTGTACTCCTTCAGAGCCTGAATTGTTATGAACTTCATGCCCCATTCAGCGGCTTTTTCCTGCAATTCCGCGGCTCTCATCATAGTGCCGTCGTCGCGCATTATCTCGCAGCAGAGACCGCATTCCTCAAGACCGGCTATGCGCATAAGGTCTACGGTAGCTTCGGTATGTCCCTCGCGTTCAAGAACTCCGTTTTTCTTAGCCATAAGAGGGAACATATGCCCCGGCTTGCGGAAGTCATCTGGTCTTGCTTCGGGAGAAACTGCCATACGTGCGGTATAGCCGCGTTCTGCGGCGGATATTCCCGTTGTGGTGTCTACATGGTCTATGGATACGGTGAATGCCGTACAATGGTTATCCGTGTTGTAGTCAACCATCTGATGAAGATGCAGTCTGTCGCAAAGCTCTGCACTCATAGGCATACATATGAGTCCCTTTGCGTGAGCCGCCATGAAGTTGACATTTTCCGTGGTAGCAAACTGAGCCGCGCAGATCATATCGCCTTCATTTTCACGGTCTTCATCATCGGTGACGAGGATTATCTCGCCATTTCGGAGAGCCTCTGCGGCTTCCTCTACTGTGTTGTACTGGAACATCAATTATTCTCCTTATCTATTTTGAGTTTGCCTGAATTTACAGAGGCGGATATCTCGCAGCCCATGGCACTGAGGCTCATGCTGCCGGATTCGGGAGAGCCTTTCTCCATGGAATACTCCGTGTCGCCCTTAAAGCTTACAGAGCCGGTGTCAACTGACACATCTACTTTGCCGCCCTCGGAATTATCTTTCGGCAGTCCGAATGAGACATTTCCTGTCTTGACTTTGATCTCCGCATCTGATCTGAATGTGCAGCTTGTAATGGTTATATTTCCGATCTCGCAGTACAGATCCGAGCTTTTTTTCATATTACTTCCGGTGCAGGTAATATTTCCCGTTTCGGCGTTGGCTATGAAGCTTCCGCTCAGATCCTTAAAGGTGATATTGCCTGTTTTTACATCAACGCTGAAATTATTGAAGTATGTGGGAACGCTTACATCCGCACTTAATTCGATACGGCACCTCTGCCCTTTCTCACAGATCCATCTTTCTATATCCTTGCCGCTGTCTTTATCTGCAAGTTTTATATCGTATACTCCGTCCTTATCTTCGCCCACAGATGAAATGCGATCTGAGAACTCCTGACATAGGTCGTGATCGTTTGCATATATTTGATAGTCTATCGCAACTGTCACATTGTCATCGTCCGATGGGACTATTTTTATACTGCCTGAATTGATGGCTATATGCATAGCAGAGAGATCCTTGATCTCTCCCAGCTCAACTGTTCTTGTGCCTCCCATCTGCTCCTTGTATTCGATGTCATCGAACTGTATGACTGAATTTTCATTGCTGCAACCTGTGAGCAGAGCTGCAGCCATAAGTGCAGATGTGAGCCTGATATATGTTTTTTTCATTGCATAACCTCTGTTAAAATCCGTTTTTGATTAAAAATTCCATTGTAATGCCGCTTTTTTTATTCCCCGTATCAGCAGGTTTCATAAGCTTTTCAACATACTTGCCGATTATGTCGTTTTCAATATTTACTGTATCTCCCGCTTTTTTTGTGCCGAGAATGGTCTGCGAAGCGGTATGGGGAATGATAGAAACGCTGAATGAGGTATCGGTGACCTTTGCTACGGTAAGACTTATACCGTCAATGGCCACAGAACCCTTTTCCACGATATATCTCAGCAGCTCAGGAGCGGCGCTGACAGTGTACCACACAGCTATACCATCGTTTCTGATGTCTGTGATGCAGCCTGTGCCGTCGATATGTCCCGAGACAATGTGACCGCCGAACCTGCCGTTTGCAGACATAGCCCTTTCAAGATTTACGGGACTTCCCGTTGTCAGGCTGCCAAGCGATGAACGGCTGAGAGTTTCATTCATAACGTCTGCACGGAATGTGCCGCCGTCAAAATCAGTAACGGTAAGGCATACTCCGTTTACGGCAATACTGTCGCCGATATGAACGTCCACCAGTACCTTTTTTGCCTGTATCTCTATGAAGGATGAGCTTCCCGACCGCTGAACGCGGCTCACCGTGCCCACTTCTTCGATTATTCCAGTGAACATTATTTATAGACCACCTTTCCTTCAATGAGGATATCTTCGCCTATACGCTGTATTTTCGTATTCTCTATCATGTAGGCATTGTCGGGGGATTTTACTCCCGTACCCTCGACAGGTGATTTTGCATCTCTTCCGCCGAATATTTTCGGGGCTATGTAGGCTTTTACCTTGTTGACCAGCTTACGGCGGAACATATCCTCGATGAGCTCGCCGCCCCCTTCAACAAGAATGCTGTCTATATCCATGTCCCTGAGCCTCAGCATTAAAGTATAGACGTCAACGCTGTTCGGGTTTGGCTTGGTGGATATTACCGTACAGCCCATTTCTTCGAGGATATGACGTTTTTTACGTTTTTCGTCGTTATATCCTTTGTTGTAGTTGGTCATGGCTATAATAGTCGGAACCTCTTTTGCCGTCTGTACTATCTTGCTTTCAAGGGGGATCCTGAGATTTGAGTCGCATATTATCCTTATTGGATCCCTGACGTTTTCAAGTCGGCAGGTGAGCAAGGGATCGTCTGCAAGTACAGTGCCTATACCCACCATTATGGCTGAGTGCCTCAGCCTTTCACGCTGTACGTCAAGCCGTGCTTCTTCTCCTGTTATCCATTTGGACTCGCCTGTGCGGGTAGCAATCTTGCCGTCCAGTGTCATTGCGTATTTAACCGTAACGAAAGGCCAGCCTTTGGTGATATAGTGGAAGAATACCTCGTTCAGGGCGTCACATTCATCTTTGAGAATACCCTCGATGACCTCTATGCCGTGTTCGCGGAGTATCTTCACGCCCTTGCCGTTCACGACGTAATTGGGATCGGCAGAGCCAATGAATACACGCTTTATGCCGTGTTCGATAACAGCATCGGTGCAGGGCGGCTGCTTTCCGTGATGACAGCAGGGCTCAAGAGTTACGTACATATCCGCTCCCTTGCAGTCTATGCCATTTTCGTCGCAGTATGCAAAGGCAGAGCGTTCTGCGTGGAGGTCGCCGTATTTCCTGTGATAGCCTCTGCCTATTATCTCGCCGTTTCTGACGATAACAGCTCCCACCATGGGATTAGGGGAGGTGAAGCCCATACCCTTTTTTGCGAGTTCGATAGCCTCCCGCATAAAATCTTCGTTAGTCATAGTATCTCCTGTAATAGTTTGAAGTAAATGTCAATGAGAATCGCTGCTATGCTGCTTAGTCTTTGGTTTCGTTTTTCTCTCTTTGCGGTATATTGCCGAAGTATCTGATATAAAGGAACAATAAAGCATATACGGCAATAAATACCGGCACAGTAACAGCCAACAGCTTTTTGAAGTGTATCTCACCGCTGATAAAATACGAATAACCGCATCTTATAAAAAGCGTTATTGCAAAGCAGGTCAGAAAATGGAGCGGTATCCGCAGGATACTTTTCCAATTGAGTATTGCAAATGAAAGTCCGTAAAGTATTGAGGCCGTCAGCCAGATAACTACAGACTTCATGGTCTCGTTGAAGCCGTTGTCGATAATGAGCATAGGTGTGAATATCAGCGCACCGAGTCCGACAGACAGAAAGATATTCCGGAAAGTATTTTTCATAGTCCCCTCCATATGTATACAAATAGAAAAAGCCCCTGAAATGGGGCGTAAAGTCATATACTGCACTTTGTGCGGCTTATCTTCTTTCATCCGGACTTTACCGTCGGCTTCGGAATCTCACCGAATCAACCCAAAAGGCTCGCAGGCTCTACTGCCGGTCAGGACTTTCACCTAACCCCGAAGATATAATGTGGATATTCAGTTATTCTTCGGGAGCGTATGATGTAAGCGGAGGCACTCCGCCTGTCGGTATGGAATCACACCCTGCCCCGAAGACATTTAAAGTTGAGAATTGAAAGTTTTTGCATCGCCTTACGGCGATATTATTAAAATTGCCTGTAAAGCAGACACATTAACTCTCAACTGATATTATATCACTGTGTTATACATTTGTCAATATCCTATTGACTAAAACTGAAAAAAAGGGTATAATATATGTATTATATCTTTAAGGAGTGTTTTTAATGAGCGAATGTACACACGATTGCTCAAGCTGCGGAAGCGATTGCGGCAGCAGAACAGAGCCGCAGAGCCTGTTGGAGAAGCCCAATGCCATGAGCAGTATCGGCAAGGTCATAGGCGTTGTCAGCGGTAAGGGCGGTGTTGGTAAGACTCTTGTATCTTCAATGCTTGCAGTTTCCATGCAGCGTCTCGGAAAAAAAGTCGGTATCATGGATGCTGATATTACAGGTCCTTCTATCCCGAAGGCATTTGGTATCCATCAGAAGGCTGATGCTTGTGAGTTCGGTATAATCCCTGCCAGAACAAAAATGGGACTTGATATCATGTCGATCAATCTTCTTCTTGAGAACGAGTCTGATCCTGTAGTATGGAGAGGTCCTGTTATAGCAGGAGTTGTAAAGCAGTTCTGGACCGATGTTATATGGAAGGATATTGACTGTCTCGTAGTTGATATGCCTCCTGGAACAGGAGATGTTCCGCTGACAGTTTTCCAGTCTCTGCCTGTTGACGGTATAGTTATCGTGACCTCGCCTCAGGAGCTGGTTTCCATGATAGTTGAGAAGGCTGTAAAAATGGCTAAGCTCATGAATATTCCCATTCTCGGTATCATTGAGAATATGAGTTACTTTGAATGTCCTGACTGCGGCAAGCGTCACAGTATATACGGCGAGAGCCATATCGAGGAGATCGCTGCACAGTATGACATTCCCGTACTTGCAAAGCTTCCTATTGATCCTCAGCTTGCAAAGCTCTGTGATCAGGGAACAATAGAGCTTTTTGAGGGAGAATGGCTCACAGAGGCTGCCGAGAAGGTCGCTTCATTATAATAAGATACGGAAAGGACTGCCAAGGCAGTCCTTTTTTGATAATATGAGAGCATTCTGTCGTCGTATTATCGAAAACGAAAATGCGTATACAGCCGTGTTCGTATTGATTTTTTCGGTGTGATATGTTATAATATAATGGAAAAACTGACATTATTGCAGAAAGGATAATACCGTTATGAATATGAATTTTAAATGCAAGCTGCCCATACCTGCCGAGGTAAAAGGGGAGTATCCTGTTTCGGAAGAGCTCAGCAAGGTCATCGCAGAGAGAAACAAGCTTATAGCAGACGTTATCAGAGGAGAAAATGATAGATTGCTGCTTATTATAGGACCTTGCTCTGCTGATAACGAAGACAGTGTCCTGGATTATATCACACGTCTCAGAGGCGTACAGGAAAAGGTAAGTGATAAGGTACTTATAGTTCCGCGTATATATACAAATAAACCCAGAACAACAGGTAAAGGCTATAAAGGTATGCTTCATCAGCCCGATCCCAGCCAGAAGCCTGATATGTACAAGGGTATAGTAGCTATACGTAAAATGCACCTCCGCGCCATAGAAGAGACCGGCTTTACCTGTGCAGATGAGATGCTCTATCCTGAGAACCACCGCTATCTTAACGATCTTCTGGGTTATGTTGCTGTGGGAGCGCGATCTGTTGAAAATCAGCAGCACAGACTTACTGCCAGCGGACTCAATATACCTGTGGGCATGAAGAATCCTGTCAGCGGCAGTATCCCTGTTCTTATGAATTCCATTGAGGCTGCTCAGTCAGGACATACTTTCCTTTACAGAGGCTGGGAGGTAAGCACTGAGGGCAATCCTCTTGCTCATGCCATACTCAGAGGATATGAGAATCATCACAGCCAGAGTATGCCGAACTATCACTATGAAGACCTTCAGCTCCTTTTTGAGTTTTATGAGAAGAAGGGCTTCAGCAATCCTGCTGCTATTATCGACACCAATCACTGCAATTCCGGAAAGCGCCACCTTGAACAGCCTCGTATAGTCAAGGAGGTACTGAGCAGCAGAAGATACGACGATAACATCCGCAAGCTTGTAAAGGGCTTTATGATCGAGAGCTATATAGAGGACGGTTCTCAGAAGATAGATGAGCATATTTACGGTAAGTCGATAACTGACCCATGTCTCGGCTGGGAAAAGACTGAGAGAATGATACTTGATATAGCTGACAGATTATAATATCGGAAAAAAGCTTTGTTTTTTATTAAAAATGAAGCTTTTTACACTATAATCCTCATAAAGGAGGCTTTAATATGAAGGATAGCGGAAGATTCAGCATACTTTTTCCATATAATAATGAAGTAAGTTTTAAACAGATGTCTGAATGTACGTGCCATGACCTTGGGCTGGATACTTTCTGCAAGGAACTAACCAATGACAGTCTGGAGCAGCGTATGATAATGAACGTTCTTTCAAATATGACTGCCGATCATCGTACAGCTGTTTACAGGCAGAAGATCTTTGCGGATATTCTCAAGCTTCCTGAAATGAGAAAACGTTTGTCCGAATTGTTTGAAAAGATCGAATTTATAAGAAAATTCAGCACGAACCGCATGGAATCCGATGAAAACCTCGGTTTCTGGTATCTGATGCACCGTGTTGACGAGCTGGACGATTATATAAAATGCGTAGAGGCTATGAAGGAGTGCCTTGCTGAGGAAAAGATTGAGTCTGAGGGACTTATCGGCTTCAGGGATTACATAGACCAGCTCTATAATGAAGCCTGCTTTGCGGAAATGAAAAAGGATATTGTCGAGCTGAAAGAAAAGACTGGTAATATCCGCAGCGTTACTCTCGGCATAAATGTCAATTCGAGATTTGAGGCTGAAAGTCTCGGCCTGATTTCCGTAAACACAAAGCCTTTCAAAAAATCCGGTGTCGTAAGTAATTTTGCGGATGCCATAACCTCAAAGGATAAGCTCAATGAAGGCAATGAATGGAACGGCGATATGCACTATTATCAGGTCGACAGGCAGCACAGTCGTCAGGTTTCATCCTTCATAGAAAAAGCAGGTTCATATATGGCAGTAGCGGGAACTCCCATAGTTGACGGCAGGATAAGGGCTACGGTAACCAAGACTCCCGACAGCGACAATTCGGAGAATTCCACCTTTTATCTTGACAAGGTTCTGAATAAGATGCTCAGTTCCATTGTGAAAAAGCTTAGAGACACACTGAGCAAGTATGCAGATATTGCAATAGTCAATATTTCCGAGCTTATTCCGGAGTTTATCTATTATATAAGATTTGCCAAGTTTATCGAGAAGAGTATGGAAAAAGGCTTTGCCTTCTGCGAAGCCCATACCATAGACGGAAATGATACATCTATGGAGGCTGAAGGACTTTATAATCTGAAGCTTGCCGTTAATGTCGGGAAAATGGATGATATTGTCTGCAATGACCTTGTTTTTGACAAAAAACATACCATATATATACTTACGGGTGCAAACCGCGGCGGAAAAACCACAATAACCCAAGCGGTGGGCCTTCTCTATGTGCTGGCTCAGGGCGGTATCTATGTTCCGGCTTCGTCATTCGGATATAAGCCCGTAGACTGTATATATACCCATTTTCCTGCTGATGAGGACAAGACGCTTGATCTCGGCAGACTGGGCGAGGAATGTGTCAGATTCAGGCAGATTTATTCCGATTGTACCTCTGACAGTCTGCTGCTGCTGAATGAGACCTTTTCCACAACTTCCTTTGAGGAGGGTTACTATATTGCAAGAGACTCTGTTAGAGCTATTGCCGATAAATCTGTAAGGACAATTTATAATACCCATATGCACAAGCTTGCTTTTGACGCCGACAGTGAAGGAGAAGGCGTTTCCTCGCTCATCGTTAAGAGCGAGAACGGCAAACGTTCCTTCAAGGTGGAGGTTGCTTCACCAGAGGGAATGTCATATGCCAAGGATATTGCGGAAAAGTATGGAGTGACGTATGAGATGCTTACCTCTGAGTGCGGAAATAACTGAATAAAAGGGCAAAAACGGGTTGTGTACTTATTGACATTGAAGTATATATATGCTATAATTTAAGTCTGATGACTACAACTTCTTGCCTTTTTATGCGGAGGTGACATAAATAAAGAAATTTCTTAAATATGCACTGAATGTAAGTCTTATTCTTGTTATAACTCTTCTGACGCTCCATCTGATCTTCAAGGAGCAGGAGCTGCCCGAGATAATCCGCGATCTGAGAAGTGCAAATACCTCATGGATCATATGCGGTGCTGCAGCGGCCGTGCTTTTTGTAGCAGGTGAGTCGGTGATAATACATTATATGCTCAGAGTCCTTGAACAGAAAATAAGCTTTTTCAAATGTCTTAAATACTCCTTTATCGGCTTTTTTTTCAGCTATATCACACCTTCTTCGACAGGCGGACAGCCCATGCAGATGTACCATATGAAGAAGGATAAGATTAAAATAGGTTATTCTACGCTTATAATGCTTTTGATAACCATTGCGTATAAATCTGTCCTTATTATTATGGCACTGGGGTTTATGATGTTTAATTTCGGGACTGTAGTTAAGTATTCGGCGGATATGAAATGGCTTATCGTTCTTGGCTTTGTACTCAATTTGTTCTTTATTGCTTTGCTGCTGCTGGTATTTATCAAGCCTATCTGGGCAAGAGCTCTTGGTATCAAGACAGTCGGACTTCTTGTAAAAATGAAGATAATGAAGAAGAAAAACAAGGATAAGTACACCGAAAAGCTCATCAGGATATGTGATACCTATGCCATGGGAGCTGACTATATAAAGAAAAACCTTTCGGTAGTATTCAACGTTTTTGTGCTTACAGCCATACAAAGAACCTTTCTTTTTTCAATTACATGGATAGTTTATAAGGCTTACGGCCTGAGCGGTATGAGCTTTATGGATATGCTGACTCTTCAGATCCTTATAGCCGTTGCAGTTGAGATGCTGCCTTTGCCCGGTGCCGCAGGTATTTCCGAGGGCTGTTTTCTGCTGACGTTTACAGGTATATTCGGAAATGATCTTGTAAAGCCTGCACTTCTTATCAGCCGCGGACTCAACTTCTATCTGATACTTCTTATCGGTGCTGTTGTGACTTTTACGGTACATATTATCAATATTAGAAAAGAAAAGAGAACAACTATACAATAACATCTGCTCCGCTTCAGGCGGAGTTTTTTATTGTCAAATATTCGTAAAATATCTTGCATTTTGGATTTTAATGCTGTATAATAAAGATTGAGGTGATACTAATGGGCTTCTGGGCAAAAATCGGACACGCCGTTTCTCCTTATTACAATATCATTATATTGGCATTTGCTGTTATCACAGCTTTGGTAGCTGTTATGCTGCACCAGAACAGACAGGCGGTTGATAACGAAATATACGATTGGGAAGCGTCAAGCGATGACCTTTACAATGTTGACAGGGTAGACAAGATCTTTGATAGCTACCGCAAGATAAATTCGAGTTATACACTGTTCATTACACTTATATCTATTTTTCCGCTTCTCGGTATGCTGGGTACGGTCTTAGCTTTACTCGGACTGGATATGTCCAGTGCAGAAGCTATAAGCAATGCTAAAAACAACTTCTTCTCGGCTCTTTCTTCTACAGCATGGGGAATAATTTTTGCTGTTACATTTAAAATAATAAATGCAAGATTCTTTGCTGATGTCGAGGATCTTATCCAGAGACACCTTTCTCTTATCAAAAAGCTCAGAAAGAGTGGTATTGATGAGTCGCAGAAACAGTCGAGGATGTAGATATGAAGGTAAGAGAAATAATTCTTGATTTTACTTCTCTGCTTGATGTCGTTATGATTATTCTGTTTTTCTTTGTGCTGTACAGCTCGCTGGATGCAGAAAATGCTGCTGAAAAGGCAAAAGCTGCCGAGGCTTCCTATACGGAGATGCAGGAGCAGAATGAGAAGGAACAGCAGGAATGGCGCGAAAAAGCAGATGAAGAATGGGATCGTATCCTTTCAGCTGATGCCAATGCAGGAAAGAATCAGCAGGCTCTTTCGGCATATAATGAAGGAAAAGGAATCACCTTTAATCTGCATGAGGTCGAAAAAGGCGATGTCTGGACACTGAGTGTTCTCGCTGACGGAAAGAGAATTGGTAAGATAAGTTCCGATGACGCCTGTCAGCTGCGCGGAAAGCTGAAGGAAATGCTGGAAAAAGCGGGCTACGGCACAGAAGATGTGGTGATAGCAACGCTGACCTTCAACGGAAATGATTACGGAACAGAAGCTGCTGTTCCAAAAGTGGAAAATGCTGTAATGGGTATTCAGAGAGAATACAAAAATCTCTATTTTACAACAATAAATATATCAAAGTGAGGTAATCGATATGAAGAAAATATTTGGAATACTGCTGATACTTATCATCGCGGCTCTGATATTCGCTCTGCTTTATTTCAAGGGCTTTGGTGGATTCGGTAAAAATTCTGGAGACGGCAAGAAAAATGATACATCTACATCGGATTCTGTCACAAAGGATGAACCGACTACCGAGGCAGCAAAGAATGAAAAAGCTGCTGAGATAACTGTTTCCGGACATGATTATCTTTTCAATAACGAAAAGATTTCACTTGATGAGCTTGCTGCTGAGATAAGCAAGCTTGACAAGGACACAGAGATTATTATTACTTCCGACGACACCGCCGCAAAGAACACGGTGGACGAGCTTACGGACAAGCTTGACGAGCTTGGTTATAAGAACTACAAAAAGGTAGAAAAATAAGTGCAAAAAAGGCTGATACGTAATGTATCAGCCTTTTTTTATGTAGTTTCTTTTCTTATTACAGTGCCCTTTGGGAAAACAAGATTGGACTTGAACGAAAACTTCATCATTGCGTGATTTGCAGTATCTATTTCGTTTCCTTCCTCGTCGTAAAGCTTTTCGAGGACAAGCTCCACAGGCTTCTGAGAAGGAGCAAGCAGCTCAACGGTATCGCCCGCAAAAAAGCGGTTGCGCTGTGTACAGTATACAGTGCCGTTTTCGCAGCTTTCAACAACAGCAACTACGTCGTAATTACGGATATATCCGCTGTTTTCATAGTACTGTGACTCCTCGGGAGTACCGAAAAAGAAGCCGTTGCAGTATTTTCTGTGGCTTACCTTGTATACCTCGTCTCTGATCCAGTCGGGAAGCACAAAATTATACGGATCCTTGTAATAGTGATCCACAGCCATTTTGTAAGCGTTGGTGACTACGGTCACATAGTAAGCTGATTTTGCTCTGCCCTCGATCTTAAGGCTTGTGACTCCTGCTTCTGCAAGCTTGTCGATGTGCTCTATCATGCACATATCCTTTGAATTGAGGATATATGTACCCTTTTCGTCTTCAAAAACAGGGAAGAACTCATTCGGGCGCTTTTCCTCAACAAGGTGATAGCCCCAGCGGCAGGGCTGGGCACATTCGCCGCGGTTCGCGTCACGGTTAACGAGATACTGTGAAAGCAGGCATCTTCCCGAGAATGAAACGCACATTGCACCGTGTACAAAGGTCTCAATGTCAAGATCAGGGCTTGTCTTTGCTCTGATCTCTGCTATTTCATCAAGGGAAAGCTCTCTTGCAAGTACCACGCGCTTGGCACCCATATTGTACAGTTCACGGGCGGTAACGTAATTAACTATTCCTGTCTGTGTGGAGATATGTATCTCCATATCGGGAGCATACTTTTTTATAAGCATGAGAAGACCGATGTCTGCAACAATGAGAGCATCTACCTTTGCTTCAACGGCTTCCTTGACAAAGCGCTCAAAGAAAGGTATCTCATTGTTCCTCGGAAGAGTATTACAGGTGAGGTATACCTTGACATTCCTTGCGTGGGCGGTTTCCACCGCCCTGCAAAGCTGTTCAAAATCAAAATTCATGGGAGATGAACGCATACCGAACTGCTTTCGTCCGAGATATACGGCGTCCGCACCGTAATCCACAGCAGCGGTAAAGCGTTCTTCATCACCTGCGGGAGCAAGAACTTCAAGCTTATTCATTGTTTGCCTCCGCTGCGGCAGCTGCTTCTTCCTCAGCTATGCGCTGTTCTTCTATAATTTTTTCGTCGGCCTTGACCTTTGCCTCATTCTGGAGGTGTTCGTCATAGGTCTTAGAGAAGATAGTTTCCTTTGTATAGATATTAGCTACAAAGTAGAAATCATCAGTCTGCATCTTCTCAAGAACTGCGTCGATAGCGTCCAGACCGGGGCTGCATATAGGTCCGGGAGGGAGGCCCTGCCCCTGATATGTGTCATAGGCAGCGAGTATTTCATTGTTCTTTACAGTCATATGAGGTCTGATAACTTTCTCTGCATAGTTCGTAGTAGGATCTGACTGAAGCTTGCCTGCTGTTTCTTCGGGCTTTTCGAGTCTGTTCCAGAATACACCTGCTACGTGATTCATATCCTCACGGGTGGGAGCTTCCTTCTGAACGATGGAAGCCATAGTAATGACCTGATCGAGTGTAAGATTAAGAGATTTGATCTTTTCGAGTCTTTCGTCGGTCATTTTCTGATCGAAGTTGAAGTATATCTTCTGGCATACCTGTTCGGGATCCATATCCTTTGTGAAGGTATAGGTATCTGGGAAGAGGTAGCCTTCCATACGGGTATCGGCAAATCTGAGCGCAGGAGGAGTTTTCGGGAGATACTCCTCAAACCTGTAGCCGAATTCACCGGAATTGAAATAGAACATAAAGTCACTGCCGTTGCAGACTCCTTCTGCTTCAAGCTTTTCGGCTGCGTCATACAGAGTACCGCCTTCATAGAAGGTAATGTCGACAGCTTCCTTCTTCTGCTCTTCGACCTGGTTGGTAAGGGTTTTGATAATGGTCTCATAAGCCATATTAGGTCTTACGAAGTGTTCGCCCTTGATGTAAACATCGTTCTTTTTGCGCATTTTTGCAAACATCTGGAAGCATTTAGGAGAGTTTATGATACCCTCGTCATGGAGAAGGGTAGAGATCTGTTCCGTATTTGCACCCTCGGGAACGATTATGAGCTTTGTGGTATCGCTTTTTCCTATACCGAGCATATCTCTTCCGAAGGCGATTATTACCATTGAAAGGCATATGGATACAGCAAAGATGAATACTGTAAGGATAAGAACACCCGGAAGTCTGCTTCTTCTCTTCTTTTTCTTCTTTTTATGATGGAGATTATTGCGCTTTGCGCCTGCTGCGCTTCTGGTCGGAGGAGGAGCAGGTCTTGAATGAGGACGCTCTGCATCATGATCAGCCGGAGCTCTGCGTACATGATGAGGCTCCTCGCTGCTCTGAGGTTTTGCCTCTTTTACGGGCTTTTCCTCGCGCAGGTGTCTTGCTTCTGCGGCAGTATCACCGATGGTCCTCGTTTCTTCCGCAGGCTTTTCATGGCTGGGAGAGTACTTTTCTACAAACTTATCCATTTTATCTTCAGTCTTTTCAGCTGAAGCCTTCGTCTCTGCTTCCGCTCTTTTCTTTTCATTATCGAGCTGATTGAGAATATCATTGATAACATCATTATTTTTGTTATCAGGCATTGCAGAGCACCGTCCTTTCTTCCGTAACTATCATATTGACCTTAAGGTCGTGCTGCATAAGGGGCAGCTGTTCGGTGATAAGCTCTTCGTAAGAAAGAGCTATCGTAAAAATATCGGGATTTTGCATTATAAATTCGTCATAATAGCCTCCGCCGTAGCCGAGTCGGCCGCCTTCCTCGGTAAATGCAAGTCCGGGGATAATGCAGATTGTCTTATCGGTTATAACAGGCAGGGGCAGGGCGCTGTCAGGTTCGGGGATACGGTACATACCTTCATGGAGGTCAGCCACGGAGCCTATAAGGTGGAAGGTCATGGCGCGTTCTGTGCCGCACTTTGGCAGAGCCACCTTCTTGCCCATCTCAATGAGCTTGTCTATGAGCAGGTATGTATCGACCTCAGAGCCGAAGGAGGCATACAGGAGCACAGTATCGGCTTCTGCGATCTTTTCCTCTTCAAGGAGCCTTTCGGTTATGTCCATATCCTTTGATACCTTATCGCGTATCTCTGCGCGAAGATGTGAATATTGTTTTCGCAGTTCTTTTTTACTATCCATATCAGTCACACAGTATAGCATTGCGCTGTCGGAGGCTTTCTTCCTTTGAATGTACCTTTTCAACGAGCTTCAGACCAAAGTTCACGGCAACTCCCGCACCTCTTGCGGTTATAAATATGCCGTCTTCGGCAACGCTGCCGCTGCCGATATCTGCACCTGTAAGCTGAGTCTCAAAGCCTTCGTAGCAGACTGCGGTCTTTCCGTTGAGCAGACCCTTATGTCCGAGAATGGAAGGAGCTGCACATATAGCGCCAATGTACTTGTTATTGGATACACAGAAGTCGATAGCCTTCTGAACGTAGTCGGACTTTTCAAGATTGAGAGTTCCGGGCATACCTCCGGGGAGAACTATCATTTCAAGCTCATCAGTGAGCGGAGCTTCCTGTGCAATGGTATCGGTAACTACGGGGATACCGTGTGAGCCGGTGATTATATTATCGCCGACACCTACAGTAATGACTTTTTTTCCTGCGCGTCTGAGCAGGTCGATTGGTGCGATAGCCTCGGTCTCTTCAAAACCGTTTGCAAGAAAAACGTAGATCATGTTCTGTTTCCTTTCATTTAAATGTAACAGTATATTTTTTGAGGAGAAACAGGGGATGATAGGACTGCTTTGCTTTTCTCAGTCCTTCAAGTCCGAGATCCTCCTCCCTGTTGGTGTATTCAAAGCCTTCTGTAAAGGCTTTTGCAGACAGGTTGTTGATACCTGTATATATGCCGTTATAGGATTTATCAGCTTTTTCTATATGAACGCAGAAGGTACTGTCGTTAAGACGGTCACCTATGGAAAATGCAGCTACCTTTCCGCCTATCCTTATAACTCCGCCTGACAGGTCGAGCTCGTTATAGTAGTTGAAATAGGTGTTTATGGCGTACTGCTCAGCAATAAAGGAATGATCCTGTCCGTCGGCTTTTTCGTTGTACTCAACAGCGCTGAAGGTTATACAGTCGTCAAAGTCCTTTTCGGTAATAACAGAAAAGGAGGCATCAAGCTCGCCGAATCTTGCGAGATGATTGCGCTTTGAGTGGTATCTGCGTCCCGGGAGCTCCCTGAGATCCTTTGAGGCGTAGATATAATCCCAGTCTCCCTCATCTGTACTTACATCAAAGCTGTCGGGGAAGAGATCACTGAGCATATCAAGAGAAGATTCCGTAATGCCTGCTATTCTGAGCGGCTTTCCAAGCCCCTCCGCAGTTTTTTTCATTTCTGCGATTACTTCTGAGCAGCTTCCTTTGCCGGAAGGGAAGAAGAACTTCGGTATTCCGTCTTCCGAACGGAAGGAACAGCAGATGTAAAATTCCTTGAAAAAGCTGATCTTTGAGTCGCCCAGGCGTTTCCAGGCCATATTGTTGGAAAAGCTGTATTCGCAGCCCATGAACTGAGACTCGTTCAATGCTGCTGTTATGCGTTTTTTATCGGTAATATCTATGTCTCTGAATTCAAGCATTGTTTCTCCGCCGGCTATTATCCTTTCATGGATGAAAAATACTCTCTGACTTCATTTATCCTGCCGCAGGTCATTTTACCTTCGGGGCATTTCCCTTCCGCAACGCATGAAGGACCTGCGTGAGCGAATATATGGGGAGCAACTTCAAGGCATTGCTTCAGCATTTCGTTAGCCACAGCCCTTATCTCCCACTGTGCGCGGTTGCAGCAGCGGTGACGGAAAAAATTGAAAAGAGAGCGTACATTCATGGTAACAACTATTTTGGTCTCACAGGCATTGGGGAGTATGAATCTTGCGTCTTCATTTGCTAGCTTTCCTGCCTTTGAACGGGCAGTTTTCTCATCGAGACCCTGTGCTGTGAACTCTGCGGTATGCTTTTCTGTAAGTATATTCACCAGCTTTTCATAGCTTTCGGTTATTTCGTTTATCATTCTGTCGTACTCCGACTTAGCCTCCGGGATCTCTTCAATGGCTGGGGGAGTGATGAACTCGAAGCCGTTTTCGTTGACATAGCGCTGGCTTTTCTGAGAGTATGAAGCTATACGGTGTCTGACAAGCTGATGTGAGCAGGCTCTGGAGATACCTTCGATACCGAAAGTGAATGTAACGTGCTCTGTAACGCTTTCGTGTCCGATAGAAACTATCATATCAATGAAGCTTTCCACCTTGTCGTCGGTGAGACCGTCGCGGAGAGACTCAATGTCGCTGCTGGAGTAGCAGAGCTTTGCAGCCGTGGCTATAAGCTTTTCAGCGTCGGGAGTATATGATAAAAGTTTGACGTTCAATTCAGACACCTTCCTTATTTACAATAAAGCATATACTCTTATTGTATCATTTATCTTACATTAAGTCAAGAAAATAACGTAAAAAATAATTAAAGTAATTTATTTAATAAGTTTGTCCGGTGATAAAATGAAAAAAATTTCAATTTTACTATGGACAAACAGAAAAAAATGTAGTATAATAAAACAGTATCTGGAATCTACAATTATATCGGAGGAATATACAGATGAATAAGTTTAATAAGTTTGCG
Source organism: Ruminococcus flavefaciens 007c (assembly GCF_000571935.1). GTDB lineage: Bacteria > Bacillota > Clostridia > Oscillospirales > Ruminococcaceae > Ruminococcus > Ruminococcus flavefaciens_F. Next base: position 85,846 of record NZ_ATAX01000023.1, read on the forward strand.
GCTGCTGCTGCGGCATTTGCTATTGCAGCTTCAATGTCGGGATGCAGTGCGCCTGAAGCTATTACAATAGGAAAGGGAACACAGACTGCACTGACTGTTGACGGTTATGAGGTTCCCGCAGGCGTATTTATTTATAATGAGATATCCGCATATAACAATGCTGCATATGAGCTTTACACAAAGAACGGTGCACAGCCTTCAGTTGACGATGTAAAGAATGCTGCTATCGGTGACCTTGATGCTGTTGACTGGATACAGAACAAGGCTACCGAGTCGTGTAAGGATTTCGTTGCTTATGAAAAGGAATTCGAGAAGATAGGCGGAGAGCTTACTGCCGAGCAGCTTGACAATATCAAGTCGGTTATTTCGGCAAATTCTTCAAATGATATGTTCACAGACAACGGTATCGGCGAGGAGTCTCTCAGAAAGCTTATCGAGAATTCTTACAAGCAGGAAGCGATATTCAAGCATTATTACGGTATCGACTGTGAAAAGGGCTGTTCAGAGGACGAGCTCAAGGAGTACTACCAGGATAAGACCACAAGAGTAAAGTATTTTGCGGTAAGCATGGTAGATGATAACGGCGAAGAGTTCGGTAATGACGAGAAGAGACGTCTCAATAACATGATCACGGATTATGTAAAGGAGATCAACGCCGAAAAGACAAACGAAGGCAAGCTCAAGAAGATAGACGAGTGCGAAGAGGAGTATAAGGAGTATGTTGAAAAGCGTACTGCCGAGGCTGCTGCAAAGGCTGCCGAGGAAGCAGGCGAGACAACAACTACTACAACTACCACCACTACTACTACAGCCAAGGGTGAGACCACAACCACCACTACAACAGATCCTTATGCAAATGAGATAACTGTTACAAAGTTCACAACAACTACAGCTGACAAGGATGCAGATCCCGCAACAACAACTACAGCATCAGCTGAACAGCAGGCTTCACTTAAGGCATATCAGGCATATAACGATTATCTTTTCAACAAGCTTGAATGTTATAAGGCCGAGAAGTATGATTATGATGAGAAAAACGTTTATATCGTTATCAAGGCTGATATAAAGGAAAGAATGACAAAGGATGACCTCTGGAGCGAGGATAATATCGATGCTCTTCTCAATGAGCGCTATTACAGCGATTATGAGGATATGATGAAGGCTATTGCCGAGAGTTATTCGGTTGAAAAGAATTCATCCGCTTACAGAAAGTTCACTCCCTTCAAGCTCAAGCTTGAATCTGATCAAACGTAAAAGATCAAAGGCTGCCGTGTAGGCAGCCTTTTTTATGCGTTATTGTTTCTTTTTTGAAGTCTTACGTCCTTACCTTTGAATTCAAGGCATGAATACATTGATACCAGCCGTGAGACCACTCTTTTGTCGTAGCGTCTGCCGATGCCTGCAAAATCAAGATTTGTGCTGATTATTGAGGGTTTTCCGCGGTTAAGTCTTGTGTTTATAATATTGTAAATGGTGGCGGTATAGAACTGCGATTCGTATTCCGTACCCATATCGTCCAGTATAAGCAGGTCCGTATCCATGACCAGATCTATCATTTCTGATGAATGTTCGCGGCTGAAGTGCTCTTTTTCGATCTTACGAAGGATATTTATAGCCGAATCGTATATTACTCCGTAGCCCTTTTCAAGCACTTTATTGGCAATGGCAAGAGAAAGATGCGTTTTTCCGAGGCCTGTCTGACCAAACATGAGTATACTTTTGGAGTCAGGCGAGAAGGTGGCTGCATATTGCTTGGTGAACTCAAGGATATTCTTCATAGCGTTGTAGTTTTCGCCCGAGTAATATGACAGAGAGAAGGTATCAAAGCTTGAAAGCTCTAGCTGTGAATTGTTGTTGAGCTCATCAGCGGCAAGCTTTCCGCATAATGCTTTGAAGCAATCGCAGAATTTACTGCCGTTATAGCCTGTATCGCTGCATTTCGGACAGGTATAGTGCATTTCCAGATAGTCCTCGGGATAGCCGTTTTCGGCAAGTATTTTCTTTGACATCATCTGTGCACCGAGATTATACTGCCTGAGCTGTTCGATCTTATCGGATATATCCTTGCCTTTTCCGTTTGAGATGATAGAAATGAGCTCCTTGCCCGTATTATAAAGAACTTCGTTTATTTCACGGATCTGAGGTATCTTCTCGTTGACCTCTCGGATCCTCATTTCGTTTTCACTGACAGCTCTCATGCGGCGGTTTGTAAGGATAGCCTGGGCTTTATCAAATATTTCGCTGTCCATTTTTACCTCCTTACAGCAGGAATTTGTTTATTACCGATTCATATTTTTCATAGTCACTGTCATCGGAATTGTTTTTTGATGCTGTATTTTTCTTTTTCTTCACATACTCGCTCTCTGCGTTCTGAACTTCCTTGACAGACATGAAACCGCTGTCCCGCCATGAGAGGAGTATTTTGTTTATGTAATTGAAATTGAGCTTGTTTATCTGCTCAATGGTCTTTTCGTAAGCGTATTCAATGAGCTCGAAGCTGAAACCTGCGTTTTTCCACTGCTGTATGAACTCATTCTGCTTTGATGTGGGACGGTTCTGCATCTGGAATATTTGCATTATCCTGGAAATATATTCCCTGCCTGCATTTATGCTCTGTATCTCGTCCTGTGCGGCAGCAATAGTGTTTATCTCTTTTTCTGCCCATACAGAGGCTATCTTTTCGATATATGCGGTGTTGACCTTTTCTATGGAAGCACAGTAGGAGAGAAGTGTGATTATTACTTCCTTTTTGAGCCCGAGATGATCGAACATCCATATTATGGAGTTCATCTGTCCGTTTTTCAAAGGTCCGAGTATAGTCTCGGAGATTTTGAACAGTTCCTTTATATCCTGAGATTTTTCCATTATGGCGGCTATTTCCGAGCCGCTGAAATTGAATTTATGATCGGGAGCCGCAACAGCAGTATTTGCAGCTGGTGTGTTATTTGCGGGAGCTTTCGTACTGACGGGAGCAGTCATTATCGGCTGCGCAGAAGGAGTATTAACAGAGGTCTGGGGACTGAGGACATTAGCCTGCTGCCAGAAAAGAACAGCGTCTTCAACTTCCTCGGCGGATACACCTGTATTAGCTGATATTTCTTCGGCAGAACACGTTTTACCCGAGCATCTCAGCAGGAAAAGAAGCACTTTTATCTGCTGTCCGGAAGCAAGCTTCAGAAAATTATCGGCAACTATACTGGGAACTCCGAACATTGCTCCCCATATGCCGCAGTTTACTTTGAATTCCAATGTGTACACCTCCGAAAAAATACTGCAAAAAACATTATAACATATTTTTAAGGCGTTGTCACCATGCAAATTATACAATCAGCGTGTGAAAAATGTGTTTATTTTTTAGTCCGTATCTGTCAGTAGTTTAAGTGCGGCTGCGTATTTTTCAAGGCGTTCTGCGGTCTTTTCCGAGCACCTGACAGCGTCGCAGCCTATGCGCGAAATATCGGAATTATGCTTCAGATCAGCTGCTTTTACAGCCTTTGCCACAGGATTTGTGCTTATTTTTCTGATGTAGTCAAGATAATCCGTGTTTTTGTCATGAGTAAGCAGCTTTAAAGCATCTGTGACCTCGGCAGGAAAGACCTTTTCAAGTTCTTCTATGGTGACGGAGGTGTCTTCGGCCACATCGTGAAGGAGGGCGGAACAGACTGTTATCTCGTCAGTCATCTGCTCTGCAAGGTGAAAGGGGTGAAAGATGTAGGGAACGCCGCTTTTGTCGAGCTGTCCGTGATGAGCGTTATAGGCGATTATCATAGCTTTTCTTGTAAGATCAGTATATATCATTTCATTATCTCCTTCAATTCGGAATCAATGAATTGTATCAGCGGCTTTTTTATGATAAGCTCACGATTATTGCGAAACCATTCATAGGAGCCCGCAACAGAATCTTCAAGTGGAGTGAGATCACTTAAAATACGGTTCATCCGTGATACATCAAGCTCGTACTGATAATCATAGAATGGGAAATAGCTCCGCTGTGGAACAGTTTTCGGTACATTTATAAATTCAGGCTCTCTGCCCACGGATTTATAGCACAGCTTCACCCAGTCTCTAATGCTGACAGATATGGGGTATCCTGTGTTGAAAATATGATCTGCGGGGCTTGTATTCAGGATCAATTCCGTTAATCTGCAAAGATCGCCTATGTGGAAGAACTGCAGCTTCATGCTGCCGTCTGACGGGAGATAAAATGGTCGTCCCGCTTCAGCACATTCAAAGACGAAGGCTTCTCTGTAAAGATTGTTCATATAGCCGCAAAGGTATGGCGGACGAAGGATATAAGCATCGCTCACCCTGCTGAGAAGTGCGTTTTCGGCGCTGATCTTGTCGCTGCCGTATTTCCCCCATATGGAGTTGGCACCGCATTTGTATGACTCGCTGAACGGGCTCGGAAGAGTTTCGGGATAGACAGCGCTTGAGCTTATCAGTACATAGGTGCCGAAGCATCCGAGGCTGTCGAGAAGATCGTTTACATCATCGGAGTCATAAGCGGTGACATCGAGGACAGCGTCAAAGTGCCTGTGTTTCAGTCTGTCTCCGAGGGAATGGCGATCGGCGATTATGGGAGTTACGTTCTGCGGCTGAGGGCGTGTACCTCGGTTGAGAACGAAGACATTATGGCCTGAATCTGCAAAATATTGAGCGGCAGCCCTGCTTGCGAAAACGGTTCCGCCGGTTACGAGAATATCCATATAACAGCTCCTTACATTTGATACTTTAATTATAACACGGACGGAGCTTTAATACAACTAAAATCCGCCTTTTTCAAACATAATTTTCAGCTTTCCGATAGCCTTTTTTTCAAGCCTTGAAACATAGGATCTGGAAATCGCGAGTTTTTCAGCGGTTTCGTTCTGGGTATGTGGAGTGCTGCCATACAGACCGTAGCGGTATATGAGTATTTTAAGTTCGCGGTTGTCAAGACATTTATCCAGAAAGGTGTATAGCTGTTTTGAGCGCATGAGTAAATCGACCTGCTCGTGTATATCTATCCCGTCATCTATGAGATCCATAAGAGTAAGCGAGTTGCCGTCCTTATCGGTCTCAACCGGCTCATTTATGTAAATATCTCCCGAAGACTTTTTGGCGGCGCGGAACTGCATGAGTATCTCATTTTCAATACATCTGCTGGCATATGTTGCAAATCTTGCGCCTTTTGTATGATCAAAGGACGAAACGGCTTTTATAAGTCCCACAGTGCCAACGGATATAAGTTCGTCCTGTTCATCGGCCTTTGAAGCGTACTTCTTGACGATATGTGCCACAAGGCGGAGATTGTGTTCGATAAGGCGGTTCCTTGCGGAACTGTCACCGCGGCTCATTTGTTCAAAACAAAGCTTTTCTTCCGCTTTGGACAGCGGTTTCGGAAAGACTGAGGTGTTTTCGATATGCAGAGCAAAGAAAAACAGATTCCGAAGCAATTCAATAAACATATAATATACCTCCGATGATTTATAAAACATCTTATGAATAAAGGCATGGACATTATTTTATAATCATAAATATTAACTATAGCTCAGCCTGCGAGGGGCAAAAATATCTCAAAAATCAGATATTGGTATTGACGTAAAGCGATAAATATTATATAATAATAGTGTATGGTTTTTTGTTAGATCTAATTGCCTGCAAGACGGGCGAATGTATTGGAAGAAGTGATAAATTGAAGAATTACGTTTCGGCTTCTGTGCTTAGTGCAGATATGCTTGAACTGAAAAAGGAAATAAAAAAACTCGAGATCAGCGGTATAGATATGCTGCATTTCGATGTTATGGACGGCAGCTTTGTGGATAACATCACTTTCGGACTGCCTGTTCTTCAGCAGGTGCGGAAGGCTACAGATATGAAGCTTGATGTACATCTGATGATAAATGATCCTTTGAGGTATGCTTCGGCTTTTGCTGATTACGGCGCCGATATGATCTCATTTCATATCGAAAGCAGCAGTGATACTCTTGCAACCATCAGAAAAATAAAGGAAAAAGGCGTAAAGGCTTCTGTTGCCTTAAAGCCTGCTACCTCCGCAGAGGAGGTATTCGAGTTTCTTCCTTACCTTGATATGGTGCTTGTAATGACTGTGGAGCCCGGCTTCGGAGGACAGGATTTCCTTCACGGGACTCTGGATAAGATCAGTGTTTTGAGAAAAAAGATAAATGAACTCGGTCTTGATATCGATATTGAGGTCGATGGAGGAATAAATGCCGAAACTTCCGTGCTTGTAAAGCGTGCAGGGGCCAATGTTCTTGTATCGGGAAGCTATCTCTTCGGAGCTGCTGATATGGCAGCAGCTGCCGATATTATCAGGGAAGATCTGCCATGCTGAAAAGTGTAAGAAAAGAACGCCTTGTATGGCTTGATATAATGATAACCCTTGTAACTCTCGAGCTTATGTCTTACTTTTACTACGGAATAAGATCACTGGTACTTGCAGGAATATGTATTGCATTCGGCTTTGCGGCGGACCTTCTTTCGCTGAGACTCATGGGAAGAAAATTTACTGCCGATGATCTCACCTGTACTTCTGACGCATTGATGCTTTCTCTTATGTTCCCCGCTGTTATAGATTTCAAGATTGCGGGGATAGCTGTGGTTTTTGCAACAGTAGTTGCAAAGAACCTTTTCGGAGGGCGCAGGAACATGATATTTCAGCCTGCGGCGGCGGCATATGTTTTTGTGCTGACCTCATGGGGAAGGCAGCTTCTTCAGTTTACCGAGCCCCATGTAAAGACAGGGGTATTTGAAAAGCCGGATGTCCTTGTTAATTCGGCCTCTCACTCCTTCAATATGACGGGAGTATTCAAACATACAGACTTTGAGATACTCCTCGGCAATTTCAGCGGAGCTCCAGGAACGGTAAGCATATTGCTGCTTTCTGTTGCGGCGGTAGTGCTGATGTTCAGAAAGAGCATTTCGGCAGGCGCTTTCCTCGGAACCATATTCGGTACGGGCTTCTTTGCTCTGCTTACTCCCATGGTTTCGCAAAGAGGTGCTTCCCTGAAGTATTCACTTGTCACAAATATGGTGCTTTTTGCAGCCATATATATAGTTTCCGATCTGAGGATCGCTCCGAAGCGCAACTATTATGCATTCTTCTATGGCTTGTTCATCGGAGTCTTCTCCTATGTTCTTGTCCTTACAGGGGCAAAGGAGAATGCGATAGTTATAGTTTCGGTGCTCTTTACTCCTGTTGCTCTCGGTTTCAAGAACCTTGAAAAGAAGATCGATACTGCCGCAAACGAATATGAGAATACGGCAGCTTCAACAGGAAACAAGACGGGAGAGGGGGAAATAAGCGTTGAATAATCGCAAAAAGCTCCTTTTCGGCGGAGTTCTCGGTGATAATATCGTATTATCGGGATTAATGGTGATATCACCTGTAATAATCTGCGGTGATACGCTTAAGAATGCGGAAGCGCTGATATATGCTTTTTCTGCGATCACCTTTCTTTCGGTGCTTATATCGTCATTTGTGCCGCGTAAGCTTCCGTATACGGCAAAGATAATAATATATGCGGTCATTTCTTCGCTGGTATATATACCTGTCAGACTTGCAGCCAGCGAGTTCTATCCCGAATCCATTGAAAGGATAGGGATATATTATCCGCTGCTGGCAGTTAATTCGCTTATAGTCTTTCAGACTGAAGCCAAGTTCTATCGTATGAAGAAAGCGGATATGATAATATCCCTTCTGTCATGTATACTCGGCTTTGATTTAGTGATGCTCATCACAGGCTTTTTGCGTGAGCTTTTTGCCTACGGTACGATCAACAGCAAGATAGTTGATATAAATACCGTTATAAACGGTCTGGCACAGCCCTTCGGAGGCTTTATATTCCTCGGGCTTATGTGCGGAGTTTACAGGTATATCCGCGGAATGGTTTCAAAAAATAATAATGAAGTAAGGAGTGGTACCGATGTTTCTGATAAATGATCTTATAGCTCTCCTTGCTGCAAATCTCATATTATCACAGGCACTTGGTACAAGTACCCTGTTCATCGCTGCGGGCAGCAGGAAAAATCTTGTAGCCACAGCAGGTGTTATCACATTGTTTACCACTATCGGTTCGGCAGCTTCTTTTTTCATAGATCTTGCCGTTCCGTCATCTGTTTCAGATCTCAGACTGCTGTTTTATACTCTTGTAATAGCTTTCCTTTATGTCGCTTTGCTCATTATCGTATATAAGTTCGGCAGCCGCTGGTTTGAGGATATGAGAAAATATATCCATGTTTCAGCCTTTAACTGTGCTGTTATGGGTACATTGTTCACCATAAACAAGAGAGCTGATGCAGACAGTGCTCTATCGGGCTTCGGGGGATATGTATCGGCAGGCTTTGAAGCGGGAATAGGCTTTGTTATCGCAGCGATAATCCTTACAGCTGCGTACAGGAAGCTGAATTCACGGAAGGTTCCTGCGGCTTTCAGGGGATTTCCCGCAATGCTTGTATATCTTGGAATTATTTCAATGGCAGTATATTCGCTTAAGTGAACGCAATATACTGATATAGGAGAGTTAGGTTAATGAAGTTCAAGAACAAAGGAAGAAAGATCTACAAAACAAAGGAAAAGAATTATTACGGAAAAAGTCCTGTTGGCAAAGCCTTTTCCATAGGTCTGACAGTTCTTCTTATCGGAGGTATAGGCTTTATAGGTTACAGTGTTGCCGAGCCTCTGCTTAATTACAGCAAGAAAAAGGGCGATAACAGTGCTTCCTCGGAGGTGGTTTCAGCCGAGACCGATCCCACTGATGAGAACGGTAACCCCATAGAGAAAGAAACAGCATCTGTTCCGGTACCTGTGAATACAGAGAATTATAAGGCGTATGCTCTCAGTCCGCTTGAAATATCGGACGCTCAGTCTATAAAGAGCGCTCTGAAGCGCGTACCTTCCGATGAAAAGATAGAGTATATCGAAGTACCTCTCAAGGTGAGCGGAGGAGAGATATACTATGCTTCGAATAATTACTATGCCACATCTTCGGGGGTTATTCAGGCATACACAAAGCTGAGTGATATAGTTTCGGCTATTTCGTCAGAGGGCTACAAGCCCGTGGCAACTGTAAGCACCTTCAATGATAATGTGCTTCCGAATTATTTCCGTGATATGAGTTATCTGACTGTTGATGACGGTTCACAGTGGATAGATAACGATATAGATGCGGGCGGTAAGCCATGGATGACTCCTTTTTCGGAATCGGCTGTCAGCTATAACAGCGATATTGTTGAGGAGATCTCACAGGCAGGCTTCAGCAAGATTGTCTGCTACGACTTTATTTTCCCTGATTTCCGCGCAAGTGATATGGAATACCTTGGCGAAAAGGTAACAGGTGCGGACAGGTATATGGCACTTACTTCAGCTGCTAACCTTATGTATGACAAGATACTCAATAACGGTTCGAATATGCTGCTTGAAGTCAACGCTTCAGACCTTCTGAAGGGTAAGAAGGATATACTTCAGCCCATGCTTCTCAAAGTCAATACGGTTATACTGAATATTGACCTTGATGTTATAAGCTACGGCGTATATACAGGTGATACCGTGTATGAATTTACAGGTACCGCCGCGGAAAACGTCAAGAAAATGCTCGATCTCGTAAGCAGCGATGTTGATGACTTCAATGTTGCTGTGCGCGTTTCCGGATCAACATTAAGTACCCAGGATTTACTTGACGCTAAGAAAGTGATAGAAGAGTACGGGTATGATTCGTTTGTACTCGGCTAAAAATATTCCCGGTCTTTGATCGGAGAACGGAGCTTGTTATGGCAGAAAATTTCAAGGTTTCGCTTCAGCGTGTCATCGACGAATTCAAACTTGAGGCGATATATGTTCACAAGGATCCTAACGAACTGATGATAGATGAGAACGATGTAAATCGTCCGGGACTTCAGCTTATGGGCTTTTATGAGTATTTCAATCCCGAGCGTATCCAAATCATCGGAAAAATGGAATTTGCCTATCTTTCAACAATAGATGAAAAGACAAGAAGAGAGCGCCTTCAGCTTCTTTTTGCACAGAGGATACCTGCGCTCATAATCACACGTGAGCTTCCGTACTTTGCAGAGATGCTCGAGCTTGCAAAGGAGTACGAGGTACCGCTCCTCAGAAGCAAGGAGAGCACTTCAAACTTCATTGCGGGACTCATTGCTTTCCTTAACCTTACTCTCGCTCCCAGAATAACCCGTCACGGTGTTCTTATCGAGATATACGGTGAAGGTGTGTTCATTACTGGCGAAAGCGGCGTCGGAAAGAGCGAAACGGCCATTGAGCTTGTAAAGAGAGGTCACAGACTGGTAGCTGATGACGCTGTTGAGATCAGAAAGGTCTCGAATATAAGTCTTGTGGGTAGCTCTCCCGACAATATCCGTCACTTCCTTGAGCTCAGAGGTATCGGTATCATCAATGCAAGACGTCTTTTCGGTATCGGTGCTGTAAAGATGACTGAGAAGATCGACCTTGTGGTAGAGCTTGAACAGTGGAACTCTGAGAAAGTTTACGACAGAATGGGCGTTGATACCGAATTTGTCAGCCTTCTCGGCGTAAAGATACCTTCACTGACCATACCTGTTAAGCCGGGACGTAACCTTGCGGTTATCCTCGAGGTCGCAGCTATGAACAACAGACAGAAGAAGATGGGCTATAATGCTGCCCGCGAGCTTCTGAACAGACTCGGTATGGAGTCGGATCCGAAGGAAGTAGTCCGTGACTATGAAGCTTTCTGATAATTTTTTTGTGGAGCAGGGGGAAACTATGCTTGATATAAGTGAGATCTCACAGCTTTGTGAAGAGCTTGGATGTAAAATAACACCTGAGTGTTCGCTGAGAGAATATATAACTTTTCGATTCGGAGGACCTTGCAGAGCGCTGATAAGTATAAATTCAGCTGAGTCTGCTGCCAAACTGATACGCTTTATGAGAGAAAAAGGCATAAAGTACGGCATCCTCGGAAGAGGCAGCAATGTTCTCGTACCGGATGAGGGCTTTGACGGAGTTATTCTCCTGTTTGGCAGCGATTTTGCAGGTATTCAAGTCAATGGCAGTACGATACGCTGTGATGCGGGAGCCCTTCTTGCTTCCGTTTGCGTCAGGGCACAGCAGCTTGGACTTACGGGTATGGAGAACCTTTTCGGTATCCCCGGTACTGTGGGAGGCGCACTGTATATGAATGCAGGTGCTTACGGCAGTGAAATGAAGGATGTGGTCGTTTCAGCCGAGTATATAGACAAGGACTGCAATATCCGTACCATATCCGCAGAAGATATGGATCTTTCATATCGTCACAGCTTTTTCTCTGAAAGCGAAAATGTTATTACTTCCGTGACAGTTGAGCTTCAGAAGGGCAATGCAGATGAGATAAAGGCTGCAATGACAGAGTGTATGACGAAGAGAAGTTCAAAGCAGCCTCTGGATTATCCCAGTGCGGGAAGCACCTTCAAGCGTCCCGAGGGAAGTTATGCTTCGCTTCTTATCGAGCAGTGCGGACTGAAGGGCATGACCTGCGGCGGTGCCATGGTAAGTGAGAAGCACAGCGGATTTGTTGTGAATAAAGGCTATGCGACCTGCGCAGATGTTCTTGAGCTCTGCGATAAGGTGAAAAGTATTGTAAAGGAAAAAACAGGCTACGTGCTGGAGCTCGAACCTGTTATCCTCGGATAAATCTTTTGTCGTAAGGAGTTTTTTATGCAGCTTTTGATAGTAACAGGTATGTCCGGATCGGGAAAGTCCAGCGTCATGGATGTTATGGAGGATATAGGCTTTTACTGCATTGATAATATACCTCCCAAGCTGATAACTCAGTTTGTTGATCTTTGCAGACAATCAGAATCTGAGATAAATAAGATCGCAGTCGCGGTAGACATCCGTACAGGTGATATGTTTACCGAGATATTCCGTTCATGGCAGGATCTAAAGCATTACAGTGATGTTGATGTCAAGGTGCTTTTTATCGAGGCGAATCACGACGTTCTTCTGAAGCGATATAAAGAGACAAGACGTAAGCATCCTCTTTCGGAAAAATTCAACGGCAACATTCACGAAGCTATTAACTATGAGTGGGTACAGCTTTCCCAACTCAGAGAAATAGCCGATTACTACATAGAAACTTCTAATTTTACTGCTTCCCAGCTAAAGGAGCAGGTAAGGGAGCTCTTCCTTGAAAACAGCTCCGATTCCCTTATAATCAAGGTAATGTCCTTTGGCTTCAAGTACGGTGTATCAACCGAAGCCGACCTTGTCTTTGATGTAAGATGCCTGCCAAATCCCCACTATATAGACGAACTTAGGAACCACACAGGACTTGAAAGCTGCGTCAGAGACTATGTAATGAGTTTTGAACAGTCACAGGTCCTTTTTGAAAAAATGAAGGATCTTATCGATTATCTGATACCTCTTTATGTCCATGAGGGCAAGAGCCAGCTGGTGCTCTCCTTTGGCTGTACCGGCGGAAAGCATCGCTCTATAACATTTGCCGAGCTTATGGCGGATCATCTGATCGAAAATGGTTACAAGGTACAGAAATACCACAGAGATATTACTAAGGATAAGAAATTCTGAGCAGGGAGTGATTTGCTATATCCTTCTCAAATGATGTCAGAAAAGAAATATGTACTTCTGTCAACGATAAGGACAGAAGATTTGCCTGCCTTTATGGTATGATACTGTTCTGCAGAACGCTGTCGGAGGAGTATATATGCTTCCAGAGCGAAAGCAGAACTTCCGCAGAGCTTTTCCGTGAGCTCTTCAGTGCGGTCTTTAAAAAGGAGATCGCCGTCGGAGAGCATATACGCAAGAACGGTACAGTTCTTCATACCTGTGAGATCGAAGCCGAAACAGCTGAGGCTGTTTTTGTGAGATACAGGCTTTCCAAAGAAAATAGAGCCATTGATTCCGAGATTATTGCCACCAATAGTCTCGGAGTTTTTACAGCAGGAGTTTTTCTTGCCTGCGGAAGTGTAAACGATCCCGCCAAGGAGTATCATCTTGAATTTGCCTGTCCCGAGGAAGGGCTTGCGGTACAGCTTGCGACACTTCTGGGAGACATCGGCGTGACCGCAAAAACTATGCTTCGCAGAGGTCAGCATATAGTTTATATCAAGGGCAGTGAATCGATTGAGGATACGCTGACCTTTATCGGTGCGCCGCAGTGTACCCTTGAACTAATAAATACCAAGATATACAAGGATATACGCAATAAGGCCAACAGGATAGCAAACTGCGACGCCGCAAATATAGACAAGGTAGTCAAGGCGGCTATGAAGCAGATAGAGGACATAAAGCTTATCGACAAGGTCATCGGCCTTGAAAATATTTCACAGGAGCTCAGAGAGGTGGCGCAGCTCAGGCTTGAAAACATAGACATGAGCCTCCAGGAAATAGGAGAGGATCTCAGTGAGCCTATAAGCCGTTCGGGAGTAAATCACCGTTTCAAGAAGCTTGCAAAAATGGCTGATGAGATACGCGGCGGAGGTGGAGCGAATGAGAAATGACGAGTTTGTTAATCTTCACGTTCACACCGAATACAGCCTTCTTGACGGTGCGTGCCGTATAAAGAAGCTGATTGAAAGGGTAAAGGAGCTCGGACAGACGGCAGTTGCCATAACAGATCACGGAAATATGTACGGCGCCGTAGAGTTCTGGAGTGCTGCAAGGGCAGAAGGCATAAAGCCTGTTATCGGCTGCGAGGTATACGTTGCAAGAAGAACAAGGCATGACCGTGAACCTAAGCTGGATTCTTCGCCTTATCACCTTATACTTCTCTGCGAGAACAATGAGGGATACAAGAATCTTGTAAAGCTTGTGTCTATTGCAAGTCTTGAAGGCTTTTACAACAGACCGAGAGTGGATCTGGAGCTGCTGAAGAAGTATCACAGCGGCCTTATATGTATGTCGGCCTGCCTTGCCGGAGAGATACCGAGACTGCTTGCTGACGGTCATTATGACGCTGCAAAGGAGACTGCTCTCAGATACCGTGATATATTCGGTGAAGGCAACTACTTTATAGAGATCCAGAATCACGGCATAAAGGAAGAGCTTAAAATACTGCCTCTTCTGTACAGGCTTTCTGCCGAAACGGGCATTGAGCTTGTAGCTACAAATGACTGCCATTATATAAATAGGAAGGATGCTCAGATGCAGAACATCCTTATTTGCATACAAACGGGTAAAACCCTTGACGATCCCAATGCTCTGCGCTTTGAGACAGAGGAGTTCTTTGTTAAATCCGCAGAAGAAATGGCTGAACTCTTCAAAGGTCATGAAGAGGCGGTCACGAATACGGCAGCTATCGCAGAAAGATGCAACGTCGAGTTTGAATTCGGCAATATAAAGCTTCCTAAATTTACAGTGGATGGCATAACCGATAATAAGGAATATTTCAGAAAGCTCTGCCGTGAGGGTATGGCTGAGAGATACGGTGCCGAACCTCCCGAAAAAGTAAAGGCTCGCCTTGAATACGAGCTGGATGTAATTATAAAAATGGGCTATACGGACTATTACCTTATTGTATGGGACTTTATACACTACGCAAGAGAGCATGGTATACCCGTAGGCCCCGGACGAGGTTCCGGTGCGGGAAGCCTTTGCGCGTACTGTATAGGTATCACAGGTATCGATCCTATAAAGTTCAATCTTCTTTTTGAACGCTTTCTAAATCCGGAACGTGTCAGTATGCCTGATTTTGATATTGATTTCTGTATTGAAGGCAGACAGAGCGTAAAGGATTACGTTATAGAAAGATACGGCAAGGACTATGTTTCGGAGATTATCGCCTTTGATACGCTGAAGGCAAGAGCGGCAGTCCGTGATGTCGGAAGAGTCCTGGGAATGTCATATCAGCTCTGTGATAAGGCTGCCAAGGAGATAGATACACGGATGACTCTCGATGAAGCCATGAAGGAGTCCGAAGAGCTTGAGTCCATGTATCATACAGACAGAGATGTCCGCAGACTTATAGATATTGCAAGACAGCTTGAAGGTATGCCGCGTCATGCCTCCACTCATGCGGCAGGAGTTGTTATATCGGCGGTACCGCTCAGTGACCTTGTACCTCTTCAGAAGAACGATGAGACCGTAGTTACTCAGTACACAATGGGTGTTCTTGAATCACTGGGACTTCTGAAAATGGATTTCCTCGGCCTGAGAAACCTTACTATAATAAGGGATACCGTAAACGAGATTAGACGCACTGAGCCAGATTTTGACATTGATTCTGTTCCTACAGACGATGCCGGTGTATATAAAATGATGACAGCCGGCGACACAGAGGGAATCTTTCAGTTTGAAAGCGAGGGTATGACAGCGCGTGTCATGGAGCTTGCACCCGAAAGACTGGAGGATCTTATAGTCATAATATCTCTTTATCGTCCCGGACCTATGAAGTCAATACCTGTTTATATTGAAAACAAGAAGCATCCCGACAAGGTCACCTATAAGCATCCGCTCCTCAGGGAGATACTTGAGGATACCTACGGATGTATGGTCTATCAGGAGCAGGTTATGGAGATCTGCCGCAAGCTTGCGGGATATTCTTACGGACACGCAGATATTGTACGCCGTGCCATGGCCAAGAAGAAGCATGATGTCATGATGAAGGAACGCGAGAGCTTCGTTAATGGTGCCTCTGAAAACGGTGTTTCGGAGGAAACTGCCAATTCGATCTTTGACGAAATGGTCAGCTTTGCTTCATATGCCTTCAATAAATCCCACGCAGCCGCATATGCTTATCTTGCATACCAGACTGCATATCTGAAATACCACTACCGCGGTATATATATGTCCGCCCTCATGTCAAGCGTTATGGGAGTAAGCTCAAAGCTTGCGGAGTATATTAATTCATGCAGCGAAAACGATATAGAGATACTCCGTCCCGACATAAACAGGAGCAATAAGGGATTTACCTATGCTGACGGGAAGATGTATTTCGGCCTTCTTGCTATAAAAAACGCTGGAAGCGGACTTGCGGACAGGATAATAGGCGAGCGTAATGAAAACGGCTCCTATAAGAGCCTTCAGGATTTCTGCGAGCGCGTTTCTGGAAGAGAACTCAACAAAAAAGCTCTGGAAAATCTCATAAAAGCGGGAGCCTTTGACGGCCTTGGACTTAACAGGAGACAAATGCTCGAGAGCTACGAAACTATCATGGAAATGACAGGAGCAGGCGCCAGAGGAGTTATTGAGGGACAGCTCAACTTCCTTGAAGGAACGGATACGACTGAAATGAATATACGTATCCCGTATAAGCAGGAATATGATCATAAGACCATACTTGCACTTGAAAGAGACGCTACGGGTATGTACCTGAGCGGACACCCTCTATCTCCGTACAGCTGGCTGGCGGAAATAATGCACGCTCGAAGCATCGGCAGTATCGTTGAAGACAAGTATATAAAGGACGGAGTGTCGGTAAAGATCCTCTGCTCTGTGGAAAGTTCAAAGCTGCATATGACCAGAAACGGCGATAAAATGTGCTTTGTGACCTTTACAGACCGCACAGGGGAGATAGAAGGAGTTGTGTTCCCTGATTTATTTATGCTGAACGGCTCAAAACTGACAGAAGACGCGATAGTTCTTGTAAGCGGCAGGATCTCCGTAAAGGATGACAGGATTACCGTTATCTGCGGCGCGATAACCGCAGAAAAAGAGTTTGACAGGCTTGTCTCGAATATGAAGCTCTGTATAAAGACAAGCTCGGCAGATGCAGCCCTGAAGCCAGAGCTTATACAGCTTTGCGGCAGATTCAGCGGTGATACTGCGGTCTGCTGCTATCTTACGGATATGAAAAAGACGGTTATACCCCGTAGCAAGCTTTCGCTGAAAATAACGGAGGAGTCCTTTGAAGCGCTGAAAAATATATATGATACTTCGCAGATAGGGCTTATATAATTACTGACTTAAATATTTTTAACTTTCTGCGTGAAAAATTCGGAATATACTTGACATTTTTCTGGCAAAGTAGTAAAATATAAGAGTATGGAATTATGACGCAGAAAGCCTGCGTGTTAAACAATATATGCTTATGCAGAATGGAGAATATGTATGATCAAGAAAATCGGTGTTTTAACAAGTGGTGGAGACGCACCCGGAATGAATGCCGCAGTCAGAGCAGTTGTAAGAGCTGCCCTCAGCAAAGGCATGGAAGTTTACGGTATCCGCAGAGGATATGTTGGCCTTTTAAACGGTGACATCATTAAGATGGACGAAAGAAGCGTTTCAGATATTATACACACAGGCGGTACAGTTCTTTATACTGCAAGATGTCCTGAATTCAGAACACAGGAAGGCGTTGCAAAGGGCAAGGCAAAGTGTGACGAACTCGGTATCGAAGGACTTGTAGTTATCGGCGGTGACGGTTCATTCAGAGGCGCTGCAGACCTTTCTGCACAGGGAGTTCTCTGTATAGGCCTTCCCGGTACTATCGACAATGATATTGCCTGCACAGATTACACCATCGGTTTTGATACAGCTATGAATACAGCTATGGAGCTGGTAGACAAGCTTCGTGATACATCTCAGTCACATGACAGAATCTCCGTTGTTGAGGTAATGGGAAGAGGCGCAGGTCACATCGCTGTTAATACAGGTATTGCCTGCGGAGCTACTGACATTATCACAAAGGAAGTTCCTTATGATATAAATGCTATTGCAAATACAATGCTTGCAAAGAAGGCAAAGGGCAAGCAGAACTTTGTAGTTATCGTAGCAGAGAGCGTCGGACATTCTCAGGAGATCGCAAATATGCTCCAGGAAAAGACAGGTATCGATGCAAGAGCTACTATTCTCGGTCACGTACAGAGAGGCGGTTCACCGACAGTAAGAGACCGTGTTGAGGCTACAAGAATGGGCTATTATGCAGTTGAGCTTCTTGAGCAGGGAATCGGCAATCGTGTTGTTGGTATCAAGGACAGCAAGATCGTTGATTACGATATTCAGGAAGCACTTGCCATGCACAAGGAGTATGACGAGAAGCTTCATCATATTGCTGAAGAGATCGCATTCTAAAGAATATCATATAAAAGCACCTGTTATAACAGGTGCTTTTTTTATCGGAAGTCGGAATAGATATTTTTTTCGGAAAGGGAAGTGGAGTACTCCCAACGGTCGATATGGGCGCTGTTTATGAAGTATTTTAAGGGAGTTTGCGGTGAACAGTCGCATACATCCACTATTATCAGCTTTATCTTCATTTTATCGGGGATAATGGTTTTTATGTAGACGCTGACACTATCCCCCGGGACTATACCTTCACGCGGCTCTGCAAGACCTGCAAGATTTGGCGTAAGCTCGATGAAGATGCCGTATTCCTCCACGGAGCGGACTATCCCGGGAACAGTTTCACCGGGGCTGAATAATGCGGCATTTTCCGACCATGTGCCGAGAAGCTCTTTATGTGTGAGATATATCCTGCCGTTAACGTTTGCGTTTACTATAACTTTTATGAGCTGCCCGGTTTTAAAACGGTCGGAGGGATGGACTATACGTGAGACCGACATTGTGTCTATGGGCAGCAGGGAGGGAAGTCCGCATCCTATATCCACAAAGCTTCCGAATTTTTCATGATGAGTAACTCTTGCTTCTATTATATCTCCCGCGGCAAGCGAAGATATGTATTCGGCTGCACATTCTTCCTGTGCAGCTTTTCTCGACAGCTCGGCTGTAAGCTCGTTATTCTCCGAAAGATACAGCTGTTTGACCTTAAAGCAAACAATTTTATTAACCCTCGAGATGAGAGCAATATCCCTTGTACTTCCTTCCTTAATACCTTCAGCACCGTCTATGCGTCTGATTATACCCTTTGCGCAGGGCAGGTCTACAATAAGGTCATGAGAATTTGTGCACATCAGGGCTCTTGCTTCAAGTATTATCCCTTTTTTAATAGCTTCGGTAAGTCCTTCGGGAGTGGCGGTAAGCCGTTTATTCTCTTCTGTATCAATGATGCAGCCTTCAGGTCTGTATTGCATGTTTGTACCTCCGTTTTCGTTAAATACTCTTGTATTCAATCCTATTCAGATTTAACCGGAGATATGCTACTGCGCAAATCTTATATTAAGTCCGCCCATTCCGTTAAGAACGGCTATTACATTATCTACGGCAGCGCTGCCGCATATAATACAGGCTGAGGTCTTTCGGTTCCGTGCAGGCTCGGGGATAATGTCACGCGATGCGGGGGACTCCATGACTGCGGTAAGGAAGTTGGTATGAGTATTGTAATAGGTGGGGATAATTGTGAACGAAGTCGCCCTTCCAAGGCGTTTTGCACGTTCTGAGATGGGATTATAGATCATTTTTGCGGAATAGACGTAATCCACACTTTCCTTTATACGCTTTATTGCGTATTCTGCAAGTTCGGGAGTTTCAAATTCGGCGGTCACTCTTGATAACATATATTTATCCTTTCTGTTTTTTTGTATGTGTTCAATATGTTTAATTGGCGGTTTTTATTATTTTTCACCAAAATGAAAAAAATATACTTCTAAAATATTGATTTGAGAGCCGATTTAGGGTATAATAAAAATGTTCGATTTTTATTATTGCCCCGAAAGGAGGTCAGCACTTTGGATATAAGACCGGGAGA
Source organism: Ruminococcus flavefaciens 007c (assembly GCF_000571935.1). GTDB lineage: Bacteria > Bacillota > Clostridia > Oscillospirales > Ruminococcaceae > Ruminococcus > Ruminococcus flavefaciens_F. Next base: position 105,420 of record NZ_ATAX01000023.1, read on the forward strand.
TATTCTTACCATGAAGAAAAATCATCCCTGCGGAGGCAACGAAATGTTCGTTATTCGTGCAGGAATGGATTTCAGGCTCAGATGTGTGAAATGTGAACGAGAATTTATGGTAGCAAGGAATAAGATCGAGAAAAGTATCCGAAGTGTCAAGCACGCTGACGAGGGATAGCTGTCTGCAACAGTATTTGTAACATTTTTAGCATTAAGGAGAATACCCGATGTTTGAAAAACTTGCAGTAATGGAGCAGAAGTATGAGGAGTTGAGCCGTAAGATCTCGGATCCTGATATTATAAGCGATAATAAGCTGTACGCTCAGCTTATGAAGGAGTATAAGAACCTTACTCCCATAATCGAGAAGTACAGGGAGTATATGAAGGCAAAATCATCCTTCGACGAGGCTAAGGAGCTACTTGACGGGGGCGGCCTTGATAAGGATTTCAAGGAGATGGCTCAGGCAGAGTATGATGAATCCCGCGAGCTTATGGAAGCTCTGTCACAGGAGCTGAAGATACTTCTTCTGCCTAAGGATCCCAACGATGATAAGAATGTAATAATTGAGATAAGAGGCGGCGCAGGCGGTGAAGAAGCTTCACTCTTTGCTAATTCCCTCTATCGTATGTATACCATGTATGCGGAAGCCAACGGCTGGAAGCAGGAGGTGCTCAGTGCTAATCCTACGGAGCTGGGCGGCTTTAAGGAAATAAGCTTTACTATCGAGGGAGAGGGAGCATATTCCCGCCTGAAGTATGAGAGCGGAGTCCACCGTGTACAAAGAGTTCCCGAGACTGAGTCTCAGGGAAGGATCCATACCTCGACGGTTACCGTGGCTGTACTTGTCGAAGCAGACGATGTCGAGCTGGACATAAATCCAACGGATCTGAAAATAGACTATTTCCGCGCAAGCGGTGCAGGCGGACAACATATAAATAAAACAGAATCCGCTGTAAGAATAACATATCTGCCCACTAATGTTGTGGTGGAATGTCAGGACGAAAGAAGCCAGCATAAGAACAAAGATAAAGCAATGAAAATTCTGCGCTCAAGGATCTACGAAGCTATGCAGGAGGAGCACGACGCAAAGATCGCATCGGAAAGAAAAATGCAGGTCGGTACAGGCGACCGTTCCGAGCGAATAAGAACTTACAATTATCCGCAGGGACGTCTTACGGATCATCGTATCGGTCTTACCATATACAGACTTGAGGACATCCTTAACGGAAATCTTGATGAAGTATTTGATGCGCTTGCTACTGCCGATCAGGCTGCCAAGCTCGCAAATCAGGAAGCGTAGTTTTTATGGATACAGTTTTACTGAGTGATAATGAGACTGACCTTTTAAGAGCGGCAGAATTTATAAAAAACGGTGAAATAGTAGGTATACCCACAGAAACGGTGTACGGTCTCGGCGCCGACGCTTCCAATGAAGCGGCTGTGCGAAAGGTATTCGAAGCCAAAGGCAGACCTGCCGATAATCCGCTGATAGTTCATCTTGCGGATTTTTCTCAGGCAGTTGAGTATACTGAAAATATCCCGGAGCTTGCCTACAGGCTCGCCGAAAGATTCTGTCCCGGACCGCTTACAATGGTACTGCCGAAGAATGACAGGATACCTATGATAACATCAGGCGGCCTTGATACAGTCGGTATACGTGTTCCGTCTCATCATGTCATGCACAGGATAATAGAGCTTTGCGGCAGACCTATTGCTGCTCCGTCAGCTAATACGTCAGGCTATCCAAGCCCTACATCGGCAGAGCACGTCATGCGTGATATGAATGGCAGGATCTCAGCCGTTGTTGACGGTGGAAGCTCGGAATTCGGTGTTGAATCAACTGTTATTTCCATAGAGGACGAGAATACCGTAAGAATACTGCGTCCCGGATGTGTGACCGAGGAGATGCTTGGTGAGATATGCAGCAAGGTCATTATTGACCATGCTATTCTCCACGAGCTTGAAGCAGGCCAGAAGGCTGCTTCACCGGGTATGAAGTATAAGCACTACTCTCCCAGAGCGGATATCGTCATGGTGGAGGGGAAGCTTGACAGCTTTATCTCCTATGTTGGAGATCATAACGGCGATGGAGTTTATTCGCTTATTTTTGATAATGACAGGGATATTTTCCCATACAGATATATGACCTATGGTGAAAACAGTTCTCAGCAGGCACATCTGCTCTTCCAGAGGCTTCGTGAGCTTGATGACATAGGTGCAGAAAAGGTCTATGTGCGGGCTCCGAGACCTGAGGGTGTCGGACTTGCCGTATATAACCGCCTTATCAGGGCGGCTGGATTCGAGGTGATAAGGATATGAACAGTCTTAACGGTGTCATGGTCGTCGGACTTACAGGGCAGACAGGTGCTGGAAAAAGTACAGTATCCAAGATATTTGCATCTAACGGCTTTGCAGTCATAGATGCCGACCAGGTGGCGCGAAAGATAGTTGAAAAGGGAACCAAGTGTCTTGACGAGATAGCTGATTTTTTCGGCCAGGGCGTCATTAATGAGGACGGTACCCTTAACAGAAGAGCCCTTGCGGGTATAGTATTTTCTGACAGATCAAAGCTTGAGATGCTAAACACTATCTCATATCCTTATATAACAGGAGAGATCCTTCGTCAGATAAGGGTTCACTCTATGAAGGGCGAGAAGCTTATCCTTCTTGATGCTCCTACACTTTTCGAAAGCAGAGCAGACGATTTCTGCGAGATCATAATATCTGTACTTGCTGATGAGGATATACGCGAGAAGCGTATTATTTCCCGTGACGGACTTACTTCTGAGCAGGCAAGAAAGAGAATGAATTCTCAGCTTGATGAGGAGTTCTTCCGCAGCCATTCCGACTATATAATACATAATAACGGAAGTATCGATATGGTCAACGGCATCTCATGGGAGGTTTCTGACAAGATCAGGGAGCTCTTCAAGGAGAAACAGACTCCTGTTGTGAATGTGCAATAACTCAGCAAAATGCTGTGCTATAATTTTTCTGCGAAAGGAGCATACACATAATGGCAGAAAAAAAGGATGCTGTAAAGAAGCTCAAGGAAAAGCTTCTCGTGCAGCGCAAGAACGCTTATCATCTTATTTCGGACAAGGAACTGAAGGCCTGCGACAAGTTCTGTGAGGACTACAAGGACTTTATGAATAAGGCGAAGATAGAGCGTGAAGCAGTTATTTATTCTATAGAACTTCTTAAAAAGAAGGGCTTTGTAGAGTATAAAAACGGAATGAAGCTCAAGGCAGGGGATAAGATATACCGCAATAACCGCGGTAAATCAGTACTTGCAGCTATCATCGGTACAGCCCCCATTGAGGAGGGTGTAAGGCTGTGTGCAGCTCACATCGATTCTCCGAGACTTGATCTGAAGCAGAATCCTCTTTATGAGGACACTGAAATGGCTCTTTTCAAGACCCATTATTACGGCGGAATAAAGAAGTACCAGTGGACTACTATCCCTCTTGCACTTCATGGCGTTATCATCAAGGCAGACGGTACAAGTATCGCTGTAAATATCGGAGAGGACGAAAAAGATCCTGTTTTCGTTGTAACAGATCTGCTTCCTCATCTTGCAGCAGCGCAGATGCAGAAGCCCATGGCTAAGGGAATAACAGGAGAGCAGCTGAATCTGGTTATAGGTTCTCGTCCTTTCAAGGACGATGAGGAAAGCGGCTCTGTAAAGCTTGCTATATTAGATCTTCTCTTCGAGAAATACGGTATAACAGAGGCTGATTTCATTTCCTCAGAGCTGGAAGCTGTTCCTGCTTTCAAGGCGAAGGATGTAGGCTTTGATAGAAGTCTCATAGGTGCGTATGGACATGACGATAAGGTTTGCGCATATCCTGCACTGGCAGCTACTGCTGAATGCAAGAAGCCGAAGCATACCGTCGTTACAGTTCTTACCGATAAGGAAGAGACAGGAAGCGACGGAAATACAGGTCTGAGATCTTCATATCTTCAGTATTTTATCGCTGATATTGCTGAGGCATTAGGCTCAGACGCAAGAACAGTGCTTTCTGCTTCCGAGTGCCTTTCAGCGGATGTAAATGCAGCATATGATCCCACTTTCCCTGAGGTCAATGAGCGCCTCAACAGTGCATATATCAATCACGGCGTTGTAATAACCAAGTATACAGGTGCCAGAGGAAAGGCAGGAACCTCAGATGCTTCTGCTGAGTTCACAGGACGTATCAGACGTCTTATGGATGCACATAAGGTAGTATGGCAGACAGGCGAGCTCGGCAAGGTAGATGAAGGCGGCGGCGGAACTGTCGCAGCTTACATTGCGAATCTTAACGTTGATACAATTGATCTGGGAGTTCCCGTGCTTTCAATGCACGCTCCCTACGAGATCGTATCAAAGATCGATACTTATATGGCATATAAGGCTTTTGAAGTATTTATGGATGACTGAGTTAAAGGCTCCGCGTTATGCGGAGCCTTTTATTTCCAAAATACTTCGATTTTGTTGCGGAATTGTAAATTGCTTACTTAAATAATCAATAATAAATAATATATATAAAGGAATTGATTTTTTATATTTGCATTATATGGGCGACTATGCTATAATAACTTATGGAAAGTCATTCTTTCATAAATGACAATCTCATATCCCCTTATTAAGAATGAGAACCTCCCCCCTAATGGCTCTCATTCTTTTTTTCGCCAGAAAAAACCCCGATCAAAGACGGAAAGCCGTCTGATCGGGGTATAATTATATTTCAAGACCTTCGACCTTGTCTGCATATTCGAAAACAGTTCTGATACAATCGGATATAAGAGTGCTGTTTTCGCTGGCTTTTCTGTAAATGATCATATCACGGTTGAGATTATTTGCATATGAACACTTTCTTAATACAAGATCATTGTACTTGAGTACACGCTGCGACATGGGAGATACCCACATATAAGCATTCTTTACTGTTTTGAGCATACTTATCTGAGTTCCGCGGTCGTAGATAAAGATACGCTTTGTCGAACGCTTATCATCGTAGTCCTGATTTATGGAAGCTCTTCTCATCATTTCAGGCTCATCGTCTCCATGGATTATCTCGGGATAATTATAGAGAAGCTCATACGGAATATCCTCATACTGTGCAAGAGGATGATTCATATTCATGACCACCTGGAGAGGGAACTCCATAATAGTTTTTCCCACTAGGTTTCTCGCCTTCAGACGGCTTTCGATCATATCGGCGTAAGTACTTGGGATACGGATAAATCCGATATCGTATTTACCTGCACATATATCCTCCATGACCTTAGCAGTGCTGGTCTCCATTACGTGGACTTCGATCTTGTCAGTTTTTTCCGAATAATCGCTTATGAGTTTTCCCATAGCTGAAGTAGCGTATGTGGAACGAGCTGCAGCGACTTTGAGCTTTAACTCGTTTTCGGGTGTCTGCGCATAGTCTCTTTCAAGACTCTGCATTTCATCGACAATGGTCTGAGCTCTTGCAAGGAACTCCTCACCTTCAGGCGTAAGTATCATTCCGTTGGGAGAACGGTTGAATATCTGTATCCCCAGAGAAGCTTCGAGCTCCTTTAAAGCAATACTTATATTCGGCTGAGCCTGATACAGCTTTTTAGCCGCTTTGGTAATGCTTCCTTCTCTTGCCACAGCGATGACGTATTCAAGCTGCTGAATTTTCATAAAACAACCTACCTTTTTATCTATGTCTTTTTGTGCTTAATATTATATCACTTTTTAGCTTAAAAATCAAGACAAATATTGCGATTAATTTATTTTTCCTTCCCATTCTTTTATTCTTGACTTCATTTCATCTATTCCGAGTATACCATAGGCAAATCCCTTCTTAACAAGAACTTCCGGAAGGAACTCGTCGTATTTTTCAAAAACAGGTACTTCTCCGGGATAGATGAGCTCCATGGGATCGAATTCCTTTTCGGCTTCCTCATTTAAAACAGCGAAAAATTCCTGCGGAGAGACTTTCATCGTGAACTGTATATAGTACGGCCGTGATGAATCCATCCCGCGCAGGCCCAGTCTGTCGGCGCATTTCAGTTTGAGAAAACGCTCCATAGCAAAAAAGGCATAGGTTCCCAGCCACGGGAACAGGCACCACATATTTCCGCCGAGACATATGAGCGGAGTTTCAGTCAATCCGCTGTTACGGGAAGTAGCCCTTGCCTGTTTAAGTCTTCCTACTGCATTGTTCATAAGATACGGGTAGCTTTTGTCCTCGCGGAGTACTTCACGCATACGCAGCAGTATTTTTGTATTAATATCACCGGGACAGTCTCCGAAGTATGCGGGGACTTTTCCTTTTATCTGTTCACAGTATACAAGTCTGCGCTTATGATCTACTTCCTCGACTATCCATACGTGACCGGCAATAGCGATCTTTTCACCTACAGGAGGCGGCATGACAATAGTACCAAGCTCCTGAGAACCCCATCTGACGGTATATTCTTCGTTTTCCTGGAAAACGGCATAGAATTTGAAGCTGTTGACTATACGTTCACCTGCAAGACCTATGATAAGTCCGCCTTCTTCAGTGAGCTGTATATGCTCTATTTCAAGGAGGTGTCTGAGAAGAGTCCTGTAATCCGCACTGGTAATGCGGTGGAAGAACTTCAGGGATAGGACCTTTGATGCAAGAGCCGCAGGTGTAAGCTCACCGCAGGAGGCAAGAGTGCTCATTGTCTGGTGGTAAAGCAGGCTGAAAGGCAGCCTGTCCAGCTTAGGCGGTTCTACCCAGCGTTCTTCAAGGTAGACCTGTATCAGAGCGATTCCCTGTATAAGCTTCCACGGTACAGTCTCCGGGAGCATAGAACGGGGCTCGGGAAGCTCCTCACGGATAACGAACCACATTTCGGGAGGCAGATCACGTCTGCCTGTACGTCCCATTCTCTGCAAAAAAGAGGAAACGGTAAAAGGTGCGTCGATCTGAAATGCTCTTTCGAGTCTTCCGATGTCTATTCCGAGCTCAAGAGTAGCCGTAGTGCAGGTAGTCATGAACACATCTTCGTCTTTCATGGCCTGTTCGGCCGTCTCACGGTATGCAGCCGACAGGTTTCCGTGATGGATAAGGAAGCGGTCAGGCTCGTGTCTGGCTTCGCAGTAAGAGCGGAGCGTAGTGGTCACAGCTTCACATTCTTCACGGGAATTTACAAAAACAAGACATTTTTTTCCTCGTGTATGCTCAAAAATATATGCCATGCCCTTGTCGGCGTGTTCGGGAGCAGTATCCGTCTTTTCGTCAAGGGCTGAAATGGCATCGGAGTCAGTTTTTTCATCAGGCATATTTTGCTGACTGATATAGAAATGCTCCATAGATATACGCCATCTTGTGCCTTTGTTTTCGATTTTGGGTATCACTGTGCCCCTGTTTGTGCCGTAGGACAGGAATTCGCCTGCAGCACTGGGATCGCCTATGGTAGCGGAAAGACCTATCCTGCGCGGATCAGCTCCTGCCATTCTGCAAAGTCTCTCTATAAGGCAGATAGTCTGACCGCCGCGGTCTCCGCGCATAAGAGAGTGTATCTCATCAATGACGATGAATCTAAGGTCACCGAAAAGTTTTGGGATAAGGGCGTGTTTTCTCAGCATCATGGCTTCAAGAGACTCGGGAGTGATCTGAAGTATGCCCGAAGGCTTTTTCAGCATTTTATTCTTGTGTGACTGAGCCACATCTCCGTGCCAGTGCCATACGGGGATATCCGCCTCCTCGCATAGATCGTTCAGACGCATGAACTGGTCATTTATCAGAGCTTTCAGCGGACCTATGTAGATCGCGCCAACCGAACGCGGCATATCCTCGGAAAAGAGTGTTAGTATAGGGAAAAAAGCAGCTTCTGTCTTGCCAGATGCGGTTGAAGCGGTCAGAAGTACATTTTGATCGGTGTTGAAGATAGCATCACCTGCAGCAGCCTGGATCGCTCTGAGAGATTCCCAGTTGCTGCGGTATATATAATCCTGTATAAATGGTGCATAGCGTTCAAAAATACTCATAATCGGTTACCTTAGATCTCAAATTCGGCGTATTCATAAGAGACTTCCACACTTTCTTCGGCAGCAGGCTTTGAAAAGTCCATTGAGCCAGAAGAAATAAACTCACATATATTTATAGCCGGATTCTGGAAGATTATATCCAGAAGCTCTATGAAATCGCGTATTACCTCTCGGGGAGTTATATGGCTGTCAGAACCTATACGCCCGAATTCAAGCTGTATGAAACGTATCATATCCTCCTGAGTGATCTTCTGCTGGTAATCAAAGAGAACAGCGTGTATATCTGCGAGTTTTTCGGTCAGGACCAGCATTTCCTCATAGGTGAGGGGAGAAAGGTGTATAACGGGTGCCAGCATATCCTTTATGCCTTCTCTTCCGAAACGTCCTTCCGCAAGTCTTGAACGGAGCGCCTCATAGCTGTAGACTCCGCGGCGGTTGTCCTCTATGCACTGAGGAGTTCCGCCCATAATTATCCCCATGTACTTTGCCTTCCCCTGAAGGGTATCATTGTACATTGTAAGTATTTTTTCATAGTTGTACTGTCTGGTGATACTATTTGGTATCTTGTAGATATTAACGAGCTCGTCTATGAGGATGAGCAGACCGTTGTAGCCTGCCATTTTGAGAAACATGGCAAAAAGCTTGATGTACTCATACCAGTCGTCATCGGTAATTATGATGTTTACTCCGAGTTCGGCTTTGGCTTCGGTTTTTGTAGAGTATTCTCCTCTGAACCATTTTATGACCTTGGCCTTTTCTTCGTCGCTGCCGTTTATCGAAGCTCTGTAATATATAGTCAGAAGTCTTGCAAAATCAAAGCCGTGAACCAGTTCATTCAGAGTATTTATTACCTCGTATATCTTCATTTCAACAGCCTTTTCAAACCCGGGAGAGTCGGGAGAAATCCCTGATGAGGCTGCTGTTTCTGACTGGACACCGCTTATCCAACGGTCAAGTATAAGTGTAAGAGCTCCGCCGTCAGGCCGGGTTTTGGTGGACATATTGCGGATAAGCTCCTTATATGTTGAAAGTCCCTGACCTTTTGTGCCCTGAAGTCGCCGTTCTGGTGAAAGATCAGCATCGACTACAACAAAATTCCTGTCCATTACATGGCTTCTGATAGTCTGAAGCATAAAGCTTTTTCCGCTTCCGTATTTTCCGACGATGAAACGGAAAGATGCTCCGCCCTCGGCGATAATATCCACATCATGGAGCAGGGCATTTATTTCAGCTTCTCTTCCTACAGTTATATAAGGCAGGCCTATGCGCGGAACAACGCCGCCTTTAAGAGAATTGACAACAGCAGAGGCTATTCTTTTTGGGATTTTCATATTTATACTCCTTTATAGCGGAAACATACTTTTCAGTTCTTCGGTATAGTCATCTATAAGCTCAGGGGCGTCAGATGAAAAATCAATTACCGTATCGCCGAATGTATCATACAGCTTTTCATTTATGGAATCGGAAAGTATAGACGGCAGAACGCCGCATTTTTCGGCTGTCTCTTTGGGATCAAGACAGTAGAGCAGAGCCTTGAGAAAAACGGTTTCATCATTATTGAGAAGAGAAGGTTCTGCGGGCGGGGCGGCAGGCGATGCAATGTTCTCGGGCTCTTCAACGGGAAGCTCTTCATCGACTATGAGCTTGTCACGTGTCTTATCGGCGGAGATGCGTATAGCCGACAGCTTTGAAAGGTCGATCTCTATTTTCAGAGCTTCCTTCTTATGTTTTTCCTCATAATAGCTGGCTATAACGTTCTGTATCATTTTCAGGACAGTCTTGGAGATGCCGTCGCAGCTTATTTTGTGCCTGAAATCAGTTTTTTCACGCATAAGGCTGTCAACAGCCTTTACAATGTCGCCGAGTTTACCGTTTCTGCCGCGGCTGCCATAGTATTTCCTGCATTTCCATTTTCCGTTCTGACAGGTAAAGCTGTGTATTTCGTTGAGTTCATATGTACAGCTGCGAAGAGACTGTCTGTCGTAGAAAATGGCTGATGCGAACATATTATAGGAACATTCCGTAATATATCCGAATAACTTGTCGCAAAGAGAATTCTTTCTTTTATCGCGGAAAAATTCCGCCAGTGTGATATAGCATCGTGTCAGTACTGCCCTGAAATCCTCAGGAAAAGCACTGTAGAAAAGAGATTTTTCGATCCTGTACGCAGAAAGTGAAGATAAAGCAAGATATATATCATCATCGGAATACTGATCCCAGTGTATAAGCGAGAGCATATTCCTGTCAAAGTCTATATCATCAAGGAAGGCAGCTTTTTCAGGAGAAAGACCGTAGTATACAACAAAATCCGACATCCATACGTTTGTATAGCGTGTTATGCTGTCATCCTCCAAAGAATACTGGTCACAGAAAAACTTCAGCTTGTCGAAGCATTCATCAGGAGATCCGTAACCGATACAGTTTATCAGTTCATAAAGATAAATATAAACAAAGGGGAGAGGAGCTTTGGCTACAATGCCGTTTCTGATATGGGAGCGCCACGTAAAATATCCGCGGAGCTGTTCAGTGGATAAGTCCCTGTATGAGGGATAATACTTCACAAAATCGTCGGCGAATGAAAAATTATCCTCATAATCCTCCATGAACCTGCCCTGATTATAGAAGAGCCAGGCGGAGGTTTTCCAGTAGGCCTCTGGAGTAAAGGCGAGACCTTTCATTTCTTTTATTTTATCGGGAACAGAGGGGCGTATCAGCTGTGAAGCCGTTCTTATTATCGGTTCATCGGTATACACGCGATCCTTGAAAGCACGGCTGTTTAGAAGCTTTTCATCGTGAAGGATATGATCGAGTATTTCTTTTGTATCCGACATTTTCACGCCTCCTTTTTCTGAATATCACTTTTTATTATAGCATAAAAAAAAACTCGTGTCAAACGATTGTTCGATTTTTACTGCATAAAAATGCTGCCGGGATTTTTCCCGGCAGCAGGCATATTATTCAATGCGTTTTGTCTCATTACTCTCAGGAACATCGTGACCTGCAACATCGATGATATTCCCGGAAGCTGACACTCCATCACCGTTACGCTGCTTTATTACGTAAACGATGTAGAAGTTGAATGCGGCAAAGAACAGGCAAACAACACCTGTGATTATCCTGATGGCCATATTCGGCTTGAACGGGCTGAACATCAGGAAAAGACCTGCTATAAGCATTAGGATACCGAACACAAGCTGGAAGATCTTAAGTCCCTGTGTCAGGTCCTTGTTTTTTGCTTTCACTATCTGAACAATAGCGATGATGGTGAGTATGATACCTGCGATAGTTGATATGTGAGCACTGACAAGCTTAGGAAGTGACATTATCAATAGACCGATTGCGGCACCTACCATAGCAGCAGGAGTAAGCGAAAGACCGTCGCCGCCTCCCAGACTTCCGAGAACTGTAAAGAGGCTGCCGATTATGACTATACCGCCTACAACGTAAAAGAACCATGTGAGGATACCCGGAAAAAATGTGAGCACTACACCGCATATTGTAAGCAGAACACCTTTTATTGTATAACCTGAACTGTCAATTTTCATCATATCACTCCTATCTCAGAACGTTTATATATTTGTAAATGAACTTATGCCAGATATCGGCTCTGTTAAAGATAGTCTCGGAAATACTGTCAATCGTATCATTGCAGAGCTTAAGCTCGTCTTCCGTGGGCTCGCCCTTGCCGAAGCAGGTTCTTAGAGCTATATCGGTGAGCTTTTCAAAGTTGCCCTTCTTGAAGTATATACCGGCAAACCCGTTTTCTATCTCTTTTGCAAAGGTCGTGTAGTTTCCGTGGTCGCTCTTCAGTTTCTTGGTCTCAAGAAGCTTTTCGGCGTATGAATACATACTTCTGATCTTGTTTTCAGCCTTTCCGCTGTTGAATTTTCTATCTCTGATCCTTAGTATAAGATATCTTCTCAGCAGCACAAAGCCGATGAGAGCGAGGATACTAAGTAAGACGAGGAAGATGTCTTTTACTGCATTGGGAATATGGAAGCCTTTTCCGTTTCCGTGTCCGAAGCCTCCGTTTCCGGCTGTTGTGACTGTATTGCTCTGATCTGAAGTTGTTTGTATTTTAGTAGTGGTGGAATTGTTGCTGTTTGATGAATTTGAAGCCGTAGTTCTTGTGGTCACGGCGGTGGTTGCGCCTGTAGTTTTGGCAGTAGTTGTGACAGCAGATGTAGGTTCGGTATTGATCTCGCGTGAGCTGTAACCTGCGGTGAACTCAAAAGGGATCCAGCCAATGCCGTCAATGAATACCTCTGCCCATGCGTGACTGCGGTTGTCCTTTACGTCAATTTCAATAGTACCGTCGGCATTACGCTTTGAAGCGGTTTCAATGTCTTTCTGTACTACAACGTAGCCTGTTGCATATCTTGCGGGGATGCCTGCCATTCTGGCAAGCATAACACCTGCGGTAGCATAATGGGTGCAATATCCCTTCTGGTTTTCAAGAAGGAAATAATTGACGAAGTCGCGGTTTGAAGGATTCTTTCTAGGATAAAGAGAATATGTGCAGTCCTGCTGCATTTTGCCTCTTATATCATAAAGGACTTCGATCTTTCTTTCAAGAGAACCGTCATTCTTTGAAATAATGTCCTTGTAAGCCTCTCTTACTTCGTTCATTTTCGGATTATCAGGAACAGTAAGATAATTATTGTATACGAAATCCTTGTAGCTGTTATGCAGAAGCTCTGTCATGAGAATATCTCCATGCTGATCGATATATTCCTTATCAGCAGGTATATCGAAATCGACGGGGAAGAAGTCGTCGTAGCTTATGAGATTGTTCTCCTGGCAGTATGAAAGAATCTTTTTACTCCACATAGGATCCCTGATCTCGGATGCGGAGTAAACCTCTCTGTGATCAGCGCCACCGCTCTGACTATTTATGAGAGCCTGGAAAATACCTTCGGTGCCTTCCTGCAAAAACATATAAGAGGACACGCCGTTCTGCGGCTCTACCGGAGCGATGGTAAGATCGCTGTTGTATGCTATATCACCGAAATTCTGTGTATTATATGGGGCATAGATCTGCTTGGATTTTCTTGTGCTCGGCTTTATCCATACAGTAGCCTGGACCGCGCTGGGATCGATCAGTCTGATAAACTGTCCGCTGAAATCCTGCGGGTGGATGCCGTAGGTGTCAAAATCATCAAAGATCTTGTCATTATAAGCCGAAGCAGGCAACTTGAACCATTCGTTATTCTTATATATGGAGCGTACGTTGCTTCTGAGGTAGATCGCACCGCCTGAGTAATTCTTTATGGTGAGCTTCAGGTCGGTAACATTTTTATAACGGACATGGTCAACAGTACCCAGCTTATAGTTTTCGTATTCAAAATCAAAACCGAAAGCACTGCCGAGATTTGAAAGGCTCTCAGCCAGATTATCGAAGGAGAAGTCGTTCATAGCCTCGGTAATATCGCGGCGTTTCTGATCCAGCTTTTCGCTTCTTTTATAATGTGTGAGCTTGAGTGTTGCGTAAGAGCAGCCTGCAATGGCAACAACGCAGGCAACGATAAACATTCCGCATCTTTCCGTGACCTTCAGCTTCATATGCCGCTTCGGGAAGAAAAGATCGTTTTTTCTAACGAATCCGCTCTGACCGCCTGAGTATTCTCCCACATCTATGGTGGACATAGCCAGCAGGGCGAGCCAGAATGCGATGCAGAGTATTCCCCAGAATACAGGCACCTTTATACCGTTATACATTCCTATCTCAAGGACAGGGAAGGTAGTGATAAGCGGCAGAACAGGATTAGGTCTGCATATAGTAAAGAAGAATATTACTATTGCCAGAAGCCAAATATAGAAGAAAAACAGCGTGGTTACTGCCGGGACCTCCAATTTATCTTTTAGTCCGTTGTAGTATTCTATCTTTGAGTGATAGGCGTCCTTATATATAATATTGTATATGAACTTGAAGCCCATAGCGATCTTAGCAGATTTTTTATAGGCTGAAATGACAAATAAAACAGCAGAACCCGCATATACCCAAAGAGCCTTGCGTCCGATAACTGCAAGTGCAAGGTACAATACGGCAAAACCAACAGCTGCTGCAGCGACTGCTCTTGAATTGTAATGGAATTTGAACATTCCAAGGAAGGCCATGATAATTGAGACATATCCTATCAGGGCGATGGCAGCGGAAAAAGGCTTACGATAGTTGGCGTGCTTCCGCTTGACCGACATTACAATACTGTCGCTTATTGTAATTCCGTTTTTGTTTTGTACATTCTTTCTTTTCATTATATATCTATATCCTTTATCGAGGCTGAGATCCTGCCTACAACAACAGGTATGGTGCTGAGGTTGGAATAGCCTGAACTGAACTTCGAAATATCATCGACAGAATTGATGATGATAACTGCATTTTTGAAATCCGCGTCGATATTGTCTTCGATATGATCCAGTACCTTGGTATCATAGGAAGAAGAGATAAACGTGAATGACGCATACGACAATAACGGATTTTCCGCAAAGTACACATCGGGAGGCTGACAGAACATATCGTCTCTGACGGAAGCGATGAGTTCGTTGATAAGATAAGCCAGATCCGAAGGACTGCATATATTATATTCCATAAATCTGCTCTGTGTTGCGTTGAAGAAAATAACAGAGTGACCTCTTTCGTTTTCTAGAAGGAACTGAGAGAGAGAAATAACAGATTCCACAAGGGTATCAAATACGGGAAGCGTCATTTCACCGTCGTTGTAGCATTTAAGGTCGAGAAAGATCGAACAGGGCACATCTATGGGGAGACTGTAGTCCTTTACGATGAAATCATCTTTTTTGGAGCTGAGCTTCCAGTGGATCCTGTTGAGCTTGTCGCCTTGGTTGTACTCTCTGAGGTCGAATACCTCCGAGGGATCATCTCCTGGCTTGTGCTCAGAGAAAATATCGCTTTCCTCGTTAACACGGTCGGTATAGTGAACTATGCCGCCGATCTCATGAGCTTCGGGAGTAACAGTTACTTCGGTATAGATATTCCTGGCTGTCTTGAAGCGGAATATCCTCAGCGGATCATATATATTTAAATAGGAAGAGCGTATTTTCAATATGCCGCAGAATTTTGAACTGAGCTGAAAGGTTATCCTCTGGGAATTGCGTGACTGTATGGGAAGATAAAGATCAAATGACGAGATCTGATTGCTGAATATATTATAGTATTCGATGTGAGCCTCGGCTTTTCCTATGGGGAAAATGCTTCTGTTTGTCACTACGAGCTGAACAGGGAAATCCTTGTTCTTCGGAACGCTCTTGTCCTTTACGGCAAATTCTACTGTAATGAGCCGCTTCGTAATATATGTAGTTATAAACATTATAATAGGAAGGACTGCCATTACGATAAGAAGTATGAGAGCGAAATCCCATACATATAATATGTAGAAGCAGAGACATACTATTATAAGTATAATAAACAGTATCTTTGTCAGTATCATGGTACCGCCTTATTTTTCACCGATTCCCGGGACCGGAACGGATCTCAGTATTTCGGTGATGACGTCAGATGCGGAGGTGTCTGAAAGCTTTGCCTTGGAATTGAGCATAATACGGTGTTCAAAAACGTCATTGCATATATAGGATATATCCTCGGGAATAACGTAATCGCGTCCCATTGCAACAGCAATACCCTTAGAGAGCTGCATAAGGGCGAGTGTACCACGGGGGCTGACACCGAGCTTGAGCATAGGATGATTACGGGTTGCTGCTGAAATGGAAACGATATATTCATAGATACGGTCATCAACATATATACCTGATATATACTCCTGAAGCTCTGTAATAAATGAAGCGTCTGCAACGGGCTTGACAGATTCAAGAGGATTATCGCTGTGCTTTGCCTTCAGGATAGAGACCTCACCGTCAAAATCGGGATAACCCATACTGAGCTTTATCATGAAACGGTCAAGCTGTGAATCGGGGAGGTTGTGAGTACCTGCCGAACCGATGGGGTTCTGAGTAGCGATTACCGTGTATGGCTCCGGGAGCTTGTAGGTGTTTCCGTCAACGGTGATGCTCTTTTCTTCCATAAGCTCGAGCAGAGCGGACTGTGTTTTGCTCGATGTACGGTTGATCTCGTCTGCAAGGAAAAGATTGCAGAAGGCAACGCCGGGACGGAATTCAAATTTTCCGTTGCTCTTATTATAAACAGAAAAGCCTGTTACATCTGAGGGAAGGACGTCCGGTGTGAACTGCATACGGTTATGCTCAAGAGAAAGTGCTTTTGAGAATGCAAGGGCAAGAGTTGTTTTACCAACGCCCGGTATATCTTCAATAAGTATATGTCCCTTACACAGCATAGCAAGCAGTGCTTTGATGATGATAGCGTCCTTGCCGATGACGGCTTTTTTTACCTCTGCGATAACAGAGTTTATTTGATTTGTATAATACGTTTTGTTCATAATGACTCTCCTGTAAAATTGTTTATACTATATTATTATAGCATTTCAAGCGGATTTTTGCAATAGTCATTTGTATATTTTTACAATATGACATTGTAATTTTTTAGTTACCATTTATAAAATATATGGTGATGAAAAAGCATGAATTTACGTTAAAAAGTCGACTTTCGACAGTTTTTTTGACCGTAAAAAGCAGCATTTTTGTTACTATTTTGTAACAAAATGCTGTTAAACAGTTGGCTTTATTAATTCTGAGTTCACATTTGCGAAATAAAATAGCAATCTAATCTGTGCACATTTACTCCGGTCAAACTTTTATTGTGGAAAAAACCAACCACAAAATGGAAATAAATTTTAAAAGCTTGCTATTTGGGTTGATATGTGTTATCATATCAACAGCCCGAAAAAAATTGAAAATGCTTTTTCAGGAAAGGATGAGTTGATGGGTAATCTCAGAGCCGCAGCGTTAGCTTGCGGAGTAGTCGCATCAGTCCTGGGCGGAGGTTTAGGAATTGCATATTTTAATTCTTCTACCGTAAGCCGTGCTGATCTCTTTGCTGAGGAAATTGCCGGTATCGCAGATGCCGTTAATGAATCCGCTACATCAGCTGAAAAACTTAATTTATCAGCTGTAGAAGAGAAATCGACTACATATAACAGAACAACCACCAAGAAATCTTATACAACCGAAAATTCAACGGTTGCAAGCAAATACTCAATGTCTGTTCAGGAAGGCACAACTTCCCAGTGCAGTACAGAAGCAGCTACAAAGGCT
Organism: Ruminococcus flavefaciens 007c; assembly: GCF_000571935.1. Taxonomy (GTDB): domain Bacteria; phylum Bacillota; class Clostridia; order Oscillospirales; family Ruminococcaceae; genus Ruminococcus; species Ruminococcus flavefaciens_F. Next base: position 122,579 of record NZ_ATAX01000023.1, read on the forward strand.
GCTCGGATTTCAAGATCGGTGCCAGCACCGGCTCACGCGCCGGCTGCATTAACACAGCCTACAACACAGGCAATGACCACAGCGGAAATTGTTGCTATGGTAACTTCATCTGTGTCAAAGGCTACAAGCACGGCTTCAAAGCCTGCTACAACAACGACAATTAAAACCACGACAACAACGATCACAACTACTGCTGCAACGACAACAACAGTTGCAACTACCGAGGCCGAGCCCGAAACGACCACCACATACGTCGAAGTAGAGACAGAGCCCGTAGTTACAGATGTTGAAGTAGTTGAAGATGGTTGGGATCTCCCCATAACAGAGGAGGAATACGTTCTTCTCTGTAATGCAGTTGCTAATGAAGCAGGCTGCAGCTGGATCAGCGAGTTCGATAAGGCTTGTGTTGTTGAGGTTATTATGAATAGAGTAAATTCTCCAAGGTTCTCGAACACTATTTATGGCGTTCTTACTGAGCCATATCAGTTCTCGGGTTGCTGGGGATATGTAAATTTGGGCACATATTCAAAATACGTTACACAGAGCGTTAAGGATGCTGTAACACTTTACTTTACAGAACCTGAATCATTTACTCATGGTTATCTTGGTTTCTGGGGTGACGGCTACAGCAATCATTTCTATTAATAGATAATTACAGTCGGCGGACCGCCGGCTGTTTTTTATTGTGCAGAGGATTACTGTACCGCGGGCTGTTGCCATACGTGTGAAAATGTGTTATAATCGTAGTATCATTGATTTAGGAGTCTGCAATGGAATACAGTATTAAAAAAATAGCAGAGCTGGCCTGTCTTGATATTGATCCCGTACATTATGAGGAATTCGCCGCTGATTTCGATGAGATCGTTGAGATGATGTCAGAGCTTCCCGAATACGGCTGCAATGATCATATCCCCGAGCCTATGGAGCTTCGTGATGATGCTGCCGGGAATACAGGCTGTGCTGAGGAGCTTTCAAAGAATGCTCCCGAATTTGTGAACGGCTGCTTTACCGTTCCGAGAACCGTGGAGTACTGATCATGCTTTGGGAATACACAGCAACCGAGCTTATCGGTATGCTTCACAGAAAAGAATGCAGTGGAAAAGAGATCATAAATGATGTAAGTATACGCGCTAATGATGTTCAGCCGCTATATAACTCTTATATAACACTTAGATCAGCAGCTGATACTGCTTCGGATACTATATGCAAAGCTGATGAATGTATGACGCTCAGCGGAATACCTGTTGCCGTAAAGGATAATATCTCCACCAAAGGCATACGTACCACCTGCGCTTCAAGAATGCTTTCTGATTATGTGCCGCCGTATGATGCTTTTGCTGTGGAACGTCTGAGATTAGCAGGAGCATATATTATCGGAAAGACGAATATGGACGAATTTGCCATGGGTTCTGCTTCTGATACAGGTTTTTTCGGAGCTGTACGCAATCCGCTTGATATGGATTATTCGGCGGGAGGTTCATCAGGCGGTTCTGCGGCGGCAGTTGCCGGCGGAGCTGCTGTTCTTGCGCTTGGTACGGATACGGGAGGCTCGGTGCGTCAGCCTGCATCATTATGCGGTATAGCTGGTTTTTGTCCTTCATATGGAGCTGTATCGAGATACGGTCTTATATCATTTGCCTCATCTCTTGACAGGATCGGCTTCATGGGCAGGAGTGTTTCCGATCTGAAGCTGCTGTACAATATTATAAACGTTCGGGACAGTCAGGATGTGACAAATTTTTCAAAAAAAAATTCTGCTGAAGAAAATGCAGACATAAAAGGTCTCAGGATAGGTATTGTGAAGGAATTTTCAGCGGCTTCGGCTGACAGCGATGTTACCGCGGCAGTAAATGCGGGAATAAAGCTTATGGAGCTGAGCGGCGCAGTAATAAAGAGCGTATCCGTACCGTCCGTTTCACTGGCTGTCAAAGCCTATTATATAATATCCTCAGCAGAGGCAGCTTCAAATCTGGCACGTTATGACGGTGTGCGTTACGGCCACAGAGCGGAGAACTTCAAGGATCTCAGGGATATGTTTGTCAGAAGCCGCAGTGAAGGCTTCGGAGAGGAAGTAAAACGAAGGATAATGCTTGGCACCTTTGTTCTGAGCGAAGGTTATGCAGAGTCTTACTATAAACGTGCAATGGCAGTCCGCAGACAACTGTGCACGGAGTTTGACGAAGTATTCCGCGAATGTGATATAATTGCAGCTCCCGTATATCCCTGTGCAGGGATAAGGCTTGGAGAAAAAACAAGCTCTGTCAAGCGTTACGCAGCTGATATATTCACAGTGCCTTCAAGTATGGCAGGACTTCCCGCTGTCAGCGTTCCCTGCGGAAAAAACAGCAAGGGACTGCCCATAGGACTTCAGCTTATCGGCGGTAGGTATCATGACGATCGTCTTCTTGAAGCGGCAGAGATATTTGAGATTCTGAGAGGTGATGACTATGGCAGAGCTTGAGAGTGTTATAGGTCTTGAAGTACACGCAGAGCTCAGTACCTCCACGAAGATATTCTGCGGCTGCCGCAATGTATTCGGCGAAGCTCCGAATACGCAGGTATGTCCCGTGTGTCTGGGACTTCCCGGCACTCTTCCGAGACTTAACAGGAAGGTTTGCGACTATGCGGTAAAAATAGGACACGCTCTTAACTGTCATATTAATCCTGTGAGCCGTATGGACAGAAAGAACTACTTTTATCCCGATCTTCCCAAGGCATACCAGATCTCGCAGTCGGATATCCCTATATGCGGCAAAGGCAGCATAGATATTATATCCGACGGTAAAATACGTACCGTGGGTATAACCCGCATACACATAGAGGAGGATGCCGGAAAGCTTCTCCATGATGACGGCTACGACGGCACTCTATGCGATTATAACAGGTGCGGAGTTCCACTCATTGAGATAGTAACAGAGCCTGATATGAGAAGCTCCGCAGAGGCTCATGCTTTTCTGGAACTTATAAGGAGTATTCTCAGATATATTGATATATCTGATTGCAAAATGCAGGAGGGAAGCATACGGTGCGATGTCAATGTGTCCGTTCATGAGAAGGGAAGTCCCTATGGCGAGAGGTGTGAGTTGAAGAACGTAAACAGCTTCAGTGCCGCTGTCCGCGGTATCGAATATGAGATAAAGCGTCAGACTGGCATAATCAGCAGCGGCGGCACTGTGGAACGTGAAACAAGGCGCTGGGATGATAAAAAGGGTATAAGCACTCTTATGAGGAACAAGGAGAATGCTCAGGATTACAGATTTTTCCCCGAGCCCGATCTTGGTGCGGTAGTTTTTGATGAAGAGCATATAAAACGGCTTAAAGAGGAGATACCGGAGCTTCCCGACCGAAAGATGATACGATATGTGAAAGATCATGGCATGAAGGAAGCGGAGGCTTTTGTTATCGCTGACAGCCGGGAAAAGAGCCGATTGTATGACGAGTGTGTGAGTACAGGAAGATGTCAGCAGAAAACAGCTGCCAATTTTATAGTAGGTGAGATAACCAAGTATATGAACGATACAGGAAAGAGCCTTTCCGAAACTGCACTGAACGCAGAGGGACTTGTAAGCCTGTGTGTGGCATATGAAAAAGGCACTGTCTCCAGCTCTGGAGCTAAAAAGGTCCTGGGTGAGCTTATAGAGCACGGCGGAAACGTTGATGATATTATAAACGATCTCGGTGTAGCTCAGAATTCAGACGCGGCCTTTATTGACAGCCTTGCCGAAGAGGTCATAGCTGCCAACGAAAGGTCGGTAAAGGATTACAGAAACGGTAAGAAAAATGCAATAGGTCATCTTGTGGGACAGGCGATGAAGCTCTCGATGGGCAGAGCCGATCCCCAGATGCTTAGAAAAGCACTTGAAAATAAACTTGATACGGAGGAATAAACATGGATTTTATTTGTTATCCCAAATGCACTACCTGTAAGAAGGCTGAAAAGTGGCTGGATGAAAAAGGTGTTTCCTATGAACTCAGAGATATAAAGGAAAAAAATCCGACACTGGCAGAGCTAAAGAAATGGTATAAAAAGAGCGGGCTTCCGCTGAAGAAGTTCTTCAATACCAGCGGCCTGCTTTATAAATCAATGAACCTGAAGGACAAGCTCCCGGCTATGAGCGAGGAAGAGCAGCTCAGGCTCCTTTCCACTGACGGTATGCTGGTAAAGCGTCCCATACTTATAACAGAGGACAGGGTACTCGTTGGTTTTAAGGAAAAGGAATACGAGGAAGCAATAAAATAAGACATAAGCGGACAAATTGTCCGCTTTTTTGTTAGCCTTGGTTAATTGACAGTTGTCAAGGATTCTGATATAATAATATACAGAAACAAGGAGGTGAGCTGATGAAGCAGTTCAATATAACAGGAATGAGTTGTGCTGCGTGCAGTGCAAGAGTAGAGAAGGCTGTTTCCTCAGTGGAAGGTGTTTCTTCCTGTTCGGTCAGTCTTCTTACAAATTCCATGGGAGTTGAAGGTACTGCCTCGGAGGCAGCTATAATAGAGGCAGTTGAAAAGGCTGGCTACGGAGCGGCGATAAAGGGCGGCAGTACTGCGGAAGCTTCCAGGGCTGACGGACTGAAGGATACTGAAACGCCGAAGATGAAACGCAGGCTTATAGCTTCACTTGCCTTTCTGATTATGCTTATGTATATTTCTATGGGACATACCATGCTTGGGTTCCCGCTGCCGTCATTTATGGAAGGCAATCATGTAATGACAGCTCTGGCTGAGCTTATACTTGCTGCAATAGTCATGGTAATAAACCAGAAGTTTTTCATAAACGGATTTAAAGGCATAATACACCGTTCACCTAATATGGATACTCTCGTTGCAATCGGCTCCGGAGCTTCCTTCATATACAGCACGGCTGTGCTTTTTCTTATGACAGCTGCTCAGCAGAAGGGTGACGGCGGAGCAGTCATGAGATATGCCCATGGGCTGTATTTTGAATCTGCAGCAATGATACTGACGCTTATAACAGTAGGAAAGCTTCTTGAATCAGTATCGAAAGGCAGGACTACCGACGCCATAAAAGGACTTATGAAGCTTGCACCAAAAACAGCAGTAATAATATCCGACGGCAGGGAAACGGAAGTGCCTGTGGAGCAGGTGAAGAAAGGCGATTTTTTCGTTATCAGACCGGGGGCGAGCATACCTGTGGACGGAATCGTAGTCAGCGGCGATAGTGCCGTCAACGAGTCTGCCCTGACAGGTGAGAGCATCCCCGTGGACAAATCCGAGGGAAGCACTGTTTCGGCGGCAACGGTCAATCAGTCTGGCTATCTGCGCTGTGAAGCAACAAGGGTCGGTGAGGACACAACTCTTTCACAGATAATAAAAATGGTAAGCGATGCGGCAGCAACGAAAGCTCCCATAGCGAAAATAGCCGATAAGGTATCGGGAGTATTTGTGCCTGTTGTTATCGGAATAGCGCTTGTCACATTTATTGTATGGCTGATAATAGGAAAAACAGTCGGTTTTTCTCTTGCCAGGGCTATATCCGTTCTTGTTATCAGCTGCCCCTGTGCTCTCGGACTTGCTACACCTGTGGCTATAATGGTGGGAAGCGGCGTAGGTGCTAAAAACGGGCTGCTGTTCAAGACGGCAGTATCTCTTGAAGAGGCAGGCAAGGCACAGATAGCGGCTCTGGATAAAACAGGTACCATAACAAGAGGAGAGCCTGATGTGACGGATATTATAACTGCCGAGGGTTTTACGGAGCAGGAACTCCTGCATATTGCTTACTCACTGGAAAAAAAGAGTGAACATCCTCTTGCGGGTGCCGTTATGAGATACGGTGAAAAAAATGAAGTTCAGGCTGCTGAGGTCAGTGAATTCAGGGCTGTGGCAGGAAACGGACTTACAGGCGTTATGGAAGGTTCACGGGTAACAGGAGGAAATCTTGGATTTATAGGCAAGCAGGCTGAGATCGGCGACAAGATCGCCGGAAAAGCTGAGAAACTTGCTGAAGAGGGCAAAACACCGCTGTTTTTTGCTAAAGATGGTGCAATGATCGGCGTGATCGCTGTTGCAGATGTAATAAAGGCTGAAAGCTCAGAAGCTGTACGTGAGCTTAGAAATATGGGATTGCGTGTTGTGATGCTTACGGGTGACAACGAAAAAACGGCAAATGCCATAGGAAAGCAGGCGGGTGTTGACGAAGTGATCGCAGGCGTCCTTCCTGACGGCAAGGCGAGCGTTATACGCAGACTGAGGAAAAAAGGCAAGGTCATAATGGTTGGTGATGGCATCAATGATGCTCCTGCACTGACGGCAGCGGATATGGGTATAGCTATCGGAGCAGGTGCAGATGTTGCCATTGACGCAGCAGACGTGGTGCTTATGAAGAGCAGTCTGAGCGATGTTCCTGCGGCTGTAAGACTCAGCAGGGCGACTCTGCGGAATATTCATCAGAATCTGTTCTGGGCATTCATATATAATATCATCGGTATACCCCTTGCAGCGGGAGTTTACTCGCGTATATTCGGCTGGGAGATGAATCCTATGTTCGGAGCTGCAGCAATGAGCTTATCAAGCTTTTTCGTTGTTTCAAACGCTCTCAGGCTGAATTTCTTCAAGGTACACGACAGCAGTAATGACAGGAAGCGAAAAACAGTATATCAGGAGGCGGATAAGGAAGCTTCGGGTTCGGTAACACTGAAAATAAAGGGAATGATGTGCGGCCACTGTGAAGCAAGGATGAAGAAGGCGCTTGAAGAGTTGACCTTTGTTGATGAAGCAGTGACAAGCCACGAGAACGGAACGGCGGAGCTTTCTTTATCCGGAGAAATGGATGAAAAAGCTGTTAAAAAGGCAGTAACTGATGCAGGATATAAATATCTCGGCATTAAATAATATAAAGTCAGCCATAGAGCTGGAAAAAGAGCAAGGAGAAGATAATGGAATTAGTACTCATATCTGCACTGATCGCGGTTATTATTGTTGTTGTGATCATATTTTCTTTAAGAGCCAAAAACGCAACTGATTATTATGTGCGTCATTCTTTCGGTGACAGCGAGCGTGTAAAAGAGGACGTTCTGGACAGAATGGACGCAATAGCTCTGCTTTTTGAAAAGCAGAAAAAGGATTACGATGCATCCGAGCTTGTAGATGAAATAACCTGGGATGACCTTGACATGAAGTCGGTCTTTTTCCGTGCAGATCATACAGATAGTTTTGCAGGAGAGCAGTGCCTTTATTCGGCTCTGCATATCCTGAGCGATAAAGCTCCGAATGAAGTGATGAACAATGATACGGTGGAGTTCTTTGATAAAAATGAGGAAAAGCGAAACAAAGTCAGAAAGATTCTTCACGGTATAGGTAAGCCAATAAATGCCTACTATTCATTGGATATAGCTGATGATATCGAGTCAAAATATCTTCCTTACAGTTTTATCTATCCGTTGCTGCTGATCTCGCTGGTAGGTCTGGGAATTTTCGGATGGATCTTTCACAGCCCGACATTAATATCTTTTTGCATAATCAATTATCTTGTAAATCTTATAGTACATATCCTTTTGAGAGCAAGTTTTGAGGCAAAGCTTGAGTCCCTGTTTTCAATGGGAATGACCATAAATGCCGGATTTGCACTAAAAAAAGTCGTTCCCGAAATGTCATCGTGTGTTGATGAAAGCCTTAATAAGCTGAAAAAAGCGTCCGGAATAATGAATATGCTGAATATGAGAAAGAGCATGATGCGTACGGATGACATCATGAGCTTATTAATGACATACCTGACAGGCCCGTTTATGCTTGATTTCATACTGTATAACATCGGACTGAAAACTCTCTCAGACAAGACCGGGGATTATTTCAAGGTTTACCGTTTTGTGGGTGAAATAGACTGCTCCATAGCGATTGCCTCCTTCAGAAGAAGTCTTGACGCTTACTGCGTTCCTGAATTCAACGATGAAAAGCGCATAGAGTTCAGTGAGGTATTTCATCCTCTGATCTCGGAGGCAGTTGTAAACGATCTCAGCACCTGTAAGAATATCGTACTCACAGGTTCAAATGCCTCTGGTAAATCCACATTTATAAAGGCATCTGCTATAAATCTTATACTTGCACAGTCCATATTCACCTGTACAGCGCAGTATGCTTCCTTGCCACACTGCGGAGTGATCACGTCAATGGCTGTACGCGATGACCTTGCTTCGGGAGAAAGCTATTATATACGTGAGATCAAGTATCTGAAACGTATGACTGAGTGCGTAAAGAACGGAAGGCTTCTGTTCCTGGCTATCGACGAGATACTGAAGGGAACCAATACAAAGGAGAGGATCGCTGCCTCAAAGGCTGTTCTGCGTTATTTTAACAGCACCAACTGCATAATTATGGTGGCAACTCACGATATCGAGCTGGCTGAGAAGTTCGACGGCATATATGAAAACTACTATTTCTGTGAAAAGCTGGACGAAAAAGACATTGTGTTCGATTACAGGATACATAATGGAATATGCCGTTCAAGCAACGCGATCAAGCTGCTAAGCGTCATCGGCTTCCCTGATGATATTGTAAATGATGCTCTTTCGGAGCTTTAATACCTAAAAAGCTGCGGCTTTTATTGTAATCATAGATATATTTTTTTTACATAAAATATGGAATAAAAAATCTCCCCCAAGTGTATACTCAGGGGAGAAATGTATTATTATAGCACTTTTATATAGCTATAAATCTGCGATTTTAATATATGACAGTCTTTAGCTTACTGAATTATTAAAAGCCACTATGATATATTTAATTGATAAAGACGATTTATAGAATTATACCGCTCTTATGGCATTACTACTTCTATATCTTTACCATATTTCATTATTCTAGTCTCATAAGTAGTATATAAAACCTTACCGCAGGAATTACAGCACCATTTTATCTCTCTTCTTTCCTTGTAACGTCCTCCATAAAGATTTTCTACTTTTTTCCACGGACCATACTTTGGGCGAGGCATATTGTGGTTGCATGCTGCATCTGCAGTAATAGTGTTGTTTGACTGCGGCGCAATAGTCTTAACTATAGCTGTTCCTGTTCCGAGAAGTGTGAATGCCATTGCTACTGATACAATTTTTTTGATAGTGTTTTTCATTTGCTTAACATCCTTTAAAATATATTTAAGGTTGAATTGTTAACCTTATACAATAAATTATACACCAAAAGTCAATTTTTGTCAACGTTTTTTGCATAATGTTCGATTTGTACATTGCCATGTGTTGTAATTTGTGACATTGTATTACAGAAAAAGCCTCTTCTTCATAAGGGGCTTTCTCAATAACTATTATAAATACTTATATATTAGCAGCATCGTTACTTGCTTTTTTTATTTATATATGGTTTTCTTCTCACTTGCAAAAAAAATCTTTATGTGGTATAATTATAAAGTGTGTATTAAAACATAACCGAAAGGCAGAGGATTATGGCTAAAAAACAAGATTATGGCAATGATAGCATATCAATGCTCAAGGGTGCTGACAGAGTACGAAAGCGTCCTGCTGTTATATTCGGCTCGGACGGCCTTGACGGCTGCGAGCATTCTATCTTTGAGGTCATTTCTAACTCGATAGATGAAGCGCGTGAAGGCTACGGAAATAAAATAGTCATCACTCATTACAGAAATAATGAGATAGAGGTCGAAGACTTCGGCAGAGGCTGCCCCGTTGACTATAATAACAACGAAAAGCGCTATAACTGGGAGCTGGTATACTGTGAGCTCTATGCAGGCGGTAAGTACGATACAGCCGCTGAGTCCTATGAGTATTCCCTCGGACTTAACGGACTTGGTCTGTGCTCAACACAGTATTCCTCGGAATTTATGGACGTTGAGGTAATCCGCGACGGCTTCAGGTATAATCTGCATTTTGAGAAGGGTAATAATGTGGGCGGACTGAAAAAGGAGCCCTGCAAAAAGAAGCAGACAGGTACCAAGACACGCTGGCGTCCTGACCTTGAGGTATTTACGGATATAAATGTTTCGGACGAGTTCTTCTGTGATATACTGAAACGTCAGGCAATAGTAAATCCAAATATACTCTTTGTTTTCCGCTCGGAAAATGAAGCAGGTGGTTTCAATGAGCAGGAATTCTTCTATGAATCCGGTATAACCGAGTATGTTCAGGAAATAGCAGGCGAGGGGGCACTGTCCTCGATTCAGCACTGGACTGCCGAGAAAAAGGGCAGAGACCGTGACGACAAGCCTGAGTATAAGGTAAAGCTCGATGTGGCTCTTACCTTCTCAAACAAGACAAAGCTCACCGAGTACTATCACAATTCCAGCTTCCTGGAGCACGGCGGATCTCCCGCTGAAGCTGTAAAGCGCGCTTTCCAGGCTCAGATAGACAGCTATATCAAGTCTATAAACGGCTATCAGAAGAATGAGAGCAAGATAACATATGCCGATGTTGAGGAATGTCTTATCCTTGTATCATCGTCCTTCTCAACTCAGACTTCCTATGCAAATCAGACCAAAAAGGCTATTACCAATAAATTTATCCGTGAAGCTATGACGGAGTTCCTGCGTCATCAGCTGGAGGTATACTTTATTGAAAATCCCGATGAGGCTCAAAAAATAGCCGAGCAGGTTCTCATAAACAAGAGAAGCCGTGAGAATGCTGAAAAGGTCAGACTCAACGTTAAGAAAAAGCTTACAGGCACCATAGATCTTTCAAATATGGTCGAGAAATTCGTTGACTGCCGTACAAAGGACGTTTCACGCCGCGAGATATATATTGTGGAGGGCGATTCGGCGCTCGGTTCCGTAAAGCTGGCAAGAAATGCTGAATTTCAGGCAATAATCCCTGTACGAGGCAAGATACTCAACTGTCTTAAAGCTGAGTATTCCAAGATATTCAAGAGCGAGATAATCACTGACCTTATAAAGGTTCTTGGCTGCGGAGTTGAAGTAACTACCAAAGCCAACAAGGAGCTTTCCAACTTTGATATAAACAATTTCCGCTGGAGCAAGATCGTTATCTGTACCGATGCGGACGTTGACGGCTTCCAGATAAGAACGCTTATACTTACCATGCTCTACAGGCTCACACCTACCCTTATCGAGCAGGGATACGTTTATATCGCGGAATCTCCGCTATTTGAGATAAACACCAAGGAAAAGACTTATTTTGCCTATACCGAACAGGAAAAGCAGCGCATTCTTGAAATTATCGGCGATAAAAAGCACACTATACAGCGCTCGAAAGGTCTCGGTGAGAACGAGCCAGATATGATGAGCCTTACTACAATGAATCCCGACACAAGGCGTCTTATCAAGGTAACTGCCGAAGATATAAGCGAGTCCGCAGAGATATTCGAAATGCTTCTTGGTGACGATCTCCAGGGACGTAAGGACTATATATCGGAATACGGAGCTGATTACCTTGAACTGGCTGATATAAGCTGATGAGGTGATTCTATGAAAAAGATCAGAATGACAAAATGTCGCTTTTGCGGCGGAACTGAGTTTATTACAGCCTATCAGACAGGTTATGCCAGGGCTGAAAGTGCTGAAAGTCTGTTCAGATCAGCTGTTCTGTACCATACTATATGCCGTAACTGCGGCAGCGTTGTGAGATCTTATGTGAAAGATCCCGAAAAGCTTCTGAAAAAGAGCGAAAGACGTAAAGAAGGAGAAGATTAAATGCCAAGGAAGAAGGAAACTCCTAAAAAACAGCCTGCATACAAGCACGAGGCTTATATAGAGGGCTCGGGCAGTGTCGTTGATGAAAAGATTGCAGATACTCTTAAAAAGAACTATATGCCCTACGCTATGAGCGTTATCATCTCACGTGCTCTTCCCGAGATCGACGGATTCAAGCCTTCTCACAGAAAGCTTCTTTATATGATGTACAAGAGGGGACTGCTTAGTCCCGATAAGGAGCGCTCAAAGTCTGCCAATGTTGTTGGTGAGACAATGAAGCTCAATCCTCACGGCGATCAGGCCATATATGAGACTCTTGTGCGTATGACAAGGGGCAATGAGGCTTTACTGCATCCGTATATCGACAGCAAGGGCAACTTCGGAAAGCAGTATTCCAGCAAGATGCACTTTGCCGCTCCACGTTATACCGAAGTAAAGCTTGAAAAGATCTGCAATGAGCTTTTCCGTGACATTGACAAGGAGACTATTGATTTCGTCCCGAACTATGACAACACCATGCAGGAGCCTACTCTACTCCCTGCAACTTTCCCTACGGTGCTTGTGAACTCAAATACGGGTATCGCTGTATCTATGGCAAGCAATGTCTGCCCCTTCAACCTTGAAGAGGTCTGTGAGACCACCATTGCACTTATGAAGGATCCCGACCATGATATACTCAGCACCCTGAAGGGACCAGATTTTCCGGGCGGCGGACTCATGCTCTATGATGAGGCTGAGCTCAATAAGGTTTATGAAACAGGCCGCGGAAGCATAAAGGTACGTGCAAAATACAACTACGACAGCTCTGCAAGATGTATCGAGGTAACAGAGATACCATATACTACCACTATCGAAGCTATTATCGAGAAGATCATTGACCTCGTAAAGCAGGGCAAGATAAGAGAGGTCGCTTATATCCGTGACGAAACGGATATTGACGGTCTGAAGATAGCTATTGACCTCAAAAAAGGCACTGATCCCGATAAGCTCATGCAGAAGCTGTATCGTCTTACACCCTTACAGGACAGCTATCCCTGCAATTTCAATATCCTTATTGCGGGTACTCCCAGGGTAATGGGCGTCCGTGAGATACTTATCGAGTGGACTGCATTCCGTGAGGAGTGCATACAGCGCAGAACATATCACGATCTTCAGAAGAAAAAAGAAAAACTCCATCTGCTGGAAGCTCTTTCAAAAATACTTCTTGATATCGACAAGGCTATCAAGATAATCCGCGAGACCGAGAATGAAGCGGATGTTGTTCCCAACCTTATGATCGGTTTCGGCATTGATGAGGTACAGGCAGAGTACGTAGCCGAGATAAAGCTCCGCAATATCAATAAGCAGTATATCCTGCGCCGTATCGAGGAAGTTGACCAGCTCAGGAAGGATATAGAGGAGATGGAGGATATTCTCCGCGATAAGAAAAAGATACGTAAGATCATCGTAAATGAGCTTCGTGATGTTGTAAAGAACTATGCTCAGCCGAGAAAGACCATGTTCTATTATCAGTCTGATATTGAGGAAGAGGAGGAGATCGACGATACTCCCGATTATCCTGTAAACCTCTTTGTGTCCGATAGCGGCTACTTCAAGAAGATAACGCCTCAGTCGCTGCGTATGAGCGGTGAGCAGAAGCTGAAGGAGGGTGACTTCATCAGCCAGAGCTTTGAGGCAAGCAACAAGACAGATCTCATATTCTTCTCGGATAAGGCTCAGGCATATAAATCAAAGGCAAGTGCCTTTGATGATACAAAAGCAAGCGTTATGGGCGATTATATCCCTGCAAAGCTCAGCTTTGATGAGGGTGAGTCGCTGAAAACTCTTGTGCCTACAACTGATTACAGCGGATATATAGTATTCTTCTTTGAAAACGGAAAGGCTGCAAAGGTTCCGCTTAAATCCTATGAGACAAAGACCAACCGTAAAAAGCTTTCAAATGCTTATTCTTCAAAATCTCCTCTCATTGCTGCTTTATTCGTTGGAGAAGGAGCAGATATTCTCCTCAGAACTTCAAGCGGACACGCACTTGTATTCAATACAGGCATGATACTTCCGAAGTCTACAAGAGATTCACAGGGCGTTCAGGTTATAAATCTGCGTAAAAAGGCAGTTCTTGCATCTGCTTCTGTTATATCTCCCGAGGAGCTCCCTGATTTTGAGAAATATCGTTCCAAGAGCGTTCCCGCCGCAGGTAAGCCTGCAAAGGAGCTCGGTGACAGCAATCAGCTTACATTCTGATATATTTTTAGAAATAATAAAGCCCGAAAGATATTCTTTCGGGCTTTGGTTATTATTCCTGAGAAATGATCTCTTTATAGAATTCGGAAATGTCCTTGCGCATATCCTGTGTGTACTGTATTGCTGTTCTCGGATGCTGATTGAACAGACCTGTGAGAAGGTACTGAAGATCGTATCCCCATACAGCACCGTCTGCACGGAGTTTATCCATATGCTTCTCTATGAACTGAAATACGGGATATACGTTATACTTGGGATTTTTAAGGAAACCGAGAAGAAGCTCCATAGCACAGTTGCCGGCACCGCGGCCCATTGAAGAATATGTAGCATCAAGCCAGTCAACGCCGTCGCCGACAGCTTCTATGGTGTTGGCGAAGGCAAGCTGTTGGTTATTATGTGCGTGCACACCTATCTTTTTATTGTATTTTTCAGCATATTCAAGGTAAAGAGCAGCAATTCTTGCCATTTGCTCTGGGTATATTGAGCCGAAGCTGTCAACTATGTAAATAACATCAACAGGGGACTGGCCGAGTATATCAAGAGCAACCTTGATATCTGCCTCCTGAGCATTTGAGATCGCCATGATATTGCAGCTTACTTCGTAGCCCTTGTTCTTTGCGTCTTCGATCATATCAACAGCTGTAGGTATCTGATGCACATATGTGGCAACGCGGATAAGATCAACAGGGCTTTCGGAACGGTCAGCAATATCCTGTTTGTAATTGCAGCGTCCGACGTCAGCCATGATCGCAATCTTGAGGTCAGTATGGTTTTCACCGACAATTGTACGGATATAATCGTCATCACTGAACTTGCATGGGCCGAAGTCCTCGACCCTGAACATTTCCTTGTCAGCTCTGTAGCCGAATTCCATATAGTCAACGCCTGCTTTTATATTTGCAAGATAAAGATCTCTTACAAACTCGTCGCTGAATCTGAAGTTATTGACAAGTCCGCCGTCTCTGAGAGTTGCATCTACAACCCTGACATCTGATCTGTAATTCATAAGTTTAGAAATTTCTTTCATATTCTTTCCTCTTTCCGATTATCACTGTATCGCTTTGCACTGTTGTGCTTTAAAGCTTTTTATCACTAAAGGTAGTATAACACACTTTTTCGTTCTTGTCAATCCCTTTTTAAAAATAAATGGGAACATTTTTTATGTTCCCATCTGAATGTTATCATATCAATATCCAAGCTCTTCGCCTACGATGATGACCTTAATGCGTCCCTTATGACGCTGATGTGCAGAGATAAGGTAGTTACAGCATATTCTTCCGTCACCGCCGCAGCCGTCGCTGATCTGGTGACCTGCTTTTGACAGTGATACACACTCGCCTTTTTCCTTGCAGTATGTCTCACAGTTGAGTCTAAGGCAGTTAGGAGGTGCAGCTTCTCTTTTTACTCTTAATTCTGCTTCCTTGAGATCTCTTACGATCTTATTGCAGCCTGCGATGATTATTACAGACTTGGGACCATAGGCAATAGCTGCTATACGGTTGCTGTTGCCGTCAACGTTATAAAGAACGCCGTCTTCTGTTATTGCATTTGAACTGGATATATATACGTCAGCGGAAAATGCGCGTATATAAAGCTCTGCAACCTCCTCAGGCGTCATTTTTGAACGGTCAAGATAATAATAGTCGGGTGAGGAAAGAAGTTCCGAAAGACCGCATTCACCCATGGTCACTGTACCGCCATTTGTTATAACATCACCCTTTTTAATGAGCTTTTCAACGATAGGACAGACATCTTCCTTAGTTTCGGCGTAATAGAAGTCCATGTTGTTTTTCTGAAGGTTTTCACCGACCTTCTGTATACGTTTTTCAAGTATTGTTTTCTTATTGTTGTCCATATAATGTACTCCTTTGTTATAAAATCAATATGCGGGACAAGCTGTCCCGCATATCATTATTCTAATTTAGATCAGTCGTTATCAGGTTCAAGAACAGCATAGTTTCCGTCCGAACGCTTATAAACAACATTTATAAGACCTGTTTCTGCATTTGTGAACATGAAGAACTCATGATCCAGAAGGTTCATCTGAAGGATAGCTTCGTCGATGTCCATAGGTCTCATCTTGAACTTCTTATGCTTGATGACTTCATAATCAAAGGTTTCAGGTACGGGGTAAGCAAATGCTTCCTTGAAAGCAGCATCTTTAAGCTTCTTTTCTACCTTTGTCTTGTTTTTCCTGATCTGTCTGATTATCTTGTCAATAGCATCGTCAAGAGCAACGTATTTATCTTCAGCAGAACGCTCTGCACGGAATATGATACTGTTGTATTTAACGGTAAGCTCAAGAATTATCTGGTTTCTGATCTCTGAAATAACGATCTTTGCATCGGCATCGTCTCCAAAGAACTTTCCGAGGCGTGTATCAATTCTCTTCTCAGCATATTCGGTAAAGTTGGTAGGGATCTGCATTTTCTTAGCTGTGATAGTTGTTTTCATATTAGTCCTCCTTTGAGCCTTGTAAAACAAAGCCATATCTTTATGGTTACATTATACCATAAAACAAAGGGCCTTACAATATAATTTTGTTAATTTCGTTTAAATGCACAAAGGATAAATCTTTATTTGTTTAATCTGACATCAATAATTGTTTTTTAAATTATCAAGAAGAACCTGAGCGACCTGCTCTGTTGTAAGGTATCCGCTGTCTTTATCCTCTATGAGGATGCAGAATGCGATAGGAAATGAGGGATCATCCACAAATCCAACAAGGAGAGAGTTTTCCTTCATTCCTTCGTCTACCTGTGCAGTACCGCTCTTTACGCCGACTCTATATCCGGATATGGAATAGGCATACCTGTCTGAACCGTTTGTGAGCATGATCTGTTTTGTGGATGATGCTGTACTCTCGGAGAATAGCTTGTCACTGTATCTGGTTTTTGCCTTTTCCTTTACATTGCCTTTGAGGTCGGTTACATGGTCTATAAGGTAGGGCATTGTCATTCTGCCTGATTCGTTGGCTATGGCACTCTGCCACATCATAAGCTGTATAGGACTTACAATAGTGTCGCCCTGACCGATACATCCCCACTGTGTCTTGAACTGATAAGGATCCTCAAGAGTGGTCGAGGCAGTCTCGCACTGGATACCGTTTATATCAATATATTCGGGCTTTGCACCGTTTATTGCATAACCCATTTTCTCATACTGCTTTTTAAGCCGGTCAAGGGGAAGGTCTTCGTCTTCGATTAGCTGAGCAAAGAAGGGATTGCAGCTGTTCTCAAAGGCTTCCTGTATATTCTGTGTACCGTGTCCGTAGGGATTATGGCAGTCTATATCGTTGCCTGTTCTGTTTGTATACTTTCCTGTACAGGTGAAGCTTTTGGAAAAGAGCTGAGATGTTCCCATTATTTCCAGAGCAGAAATGACAGTTGAGACCTTTTGCGTCGATCCTGGAACTGTTTTGTACAAATTCTTGGACATAAGGGTTCCCGGCTTGAAATTTGCGATATTGTCGTATCCCTTTGTTACATCAAGAGAGGGGAGACTGGTGCAGACAAGTATCTCTCCTGTTTTGTAGTTATAGGCGGAGACACAGCCCTCCTGATAGCCGTAGGCGTTGAATACAGCGCGGTTTGAAGCGTGATCCAGTGTGGTGCATATGGAAGCTTGTCCGCCGTTTTGTATAAGTCCGTTTGAAAAGCTGTAATTATTGAGCTTTTCAATGTTCTGAGCAACGAGTGTGTTCTCCATCTGACCCTTGTCATCGCCTATGATATTTCCCACATCGAGGAAATAATTATCTGGATAGGAGTCTTTGCCAGTTCCGTCAAAAAGTACATCGCCTTTTCTGTCATATACGAAGCCGAGCTCATGTTTGTCAGAATTCATCATATAGAATGAGGATTCATGTATGAGCTTGAATACCAGAACTGCCATTCCGAGTACAAAAAACAGTATAACAAGGCTGATAATGCGCTGTGTGCGCTTTATACTCTTCATTCGTTCCACCTCCAGGCCGGTACAGGAGCTTCCTGTTTTTTATTCTTCTGCTCCTTGAATACAGGTGACTGTGCTGCAAGAAGCATTCCAATCATGAATCCGCTTACCATAAGGGAGCTTCCTCCGGTGGAGATAAAAGGAACGGTTACTCCTGTGAAGGGGATAAGATTGCATGAGCCCCAGATATTCAGAGCCATCTGTACAAGGAATGCTGCCGAAACACAGGCAGACATAGTTCCGTGGAAGTATGAACGCGCGGGATTTATAAGCGGAACAGCGGTTATCACAACTATGGTGAACACCATCATAAGCGCATAGAGAAGTCCCCATTCTTCGCTTACGGTTGCGAAAACTATGTCGTTATCGTATGCGAATACGTTGGCAAGGAAGCCCTTTCCAGGACCTACTCCGAACCAGCCGCCGTTGGCGATGCCTATGAGCGCCTGTGACTGCTGATAGCCGTCGCCTGTCTTATCGCTCCATATATCAACATGAAGTCTGTGCTGTACATATTCCGGAGCATATTTTAGTCCTATCAGCAGGAATATTACGATTACTGCTATGACTGCAAATAGCTTCTTTTTGGAGAATTTTGCTTTTGGATAACATATCCTCAGGAGAAATCCTGCGGCATAGATGCTCAAAAAAGTGGGAAGGCTACCGTAGTCGTGGGATTTTACCTGAACGAGGCAAATAATAGCCATTATACCGAAAAGAGCTATATTCTCGTATACTACATTAAAGAATAATACCTTATGCTTCTTCTGCTGGTCTGCGATAGAAGTTGCACAGGCAAGCACAAAAAGAGGCTTGAGAAACTCAGATGGCTGGATAGTGAATGATCCGATCTCGATCCACATATTCTCAGCAGATGTAAATACAAGCGTTATGAGTACAACTATACCTATTGCGGCGTATATATATTTTTTCTTGTCCTGAAGGTATTTATGATTGCGGCAGAGGAGGTAGCTTGCCTTGGAAGCAACGAGGCATACTATACAGGTTATGTAGTGCTTTACGTCAAAGCCCACTTCTCCGAAGCATGACTGAAAGATCACACTCATACCGATAATTAGGATCAGCAGAAAATCGAGTATGTACGATGCCTGCTTGAAGAATATGATACCTACGAGATAAGCAATATCCAGTATTATGACAGCGGCACCCAGTACAGCGACAGATCTGACGTTGGTATAATTGCCGTTAAAGTAGATATTAACAAGCATTGCAATATGTGCTATAAGGACAAAAATGCTTGAAAAGAAATATGCTATGGGGTTAGCGTACACGTTTGTCACTCCTTTTTCTGAATATAAGACGTCTGTTGCCAAGCTTGATAATGTCATTTTCGCTGAGTACCTTTTCGCGTATTAGTTCGCCGTTTACAAAAAGTCCTGACTTGGAGCCGATATCCTTTATAGTCCATACTCCGTCCGACACCGTCATCATAGCGTGATAACGTGATACCGAAAGATCAGGGAGTCGAACATCTGCCGATGCGTGCCGTCCTATAAGCACTTCATCGCAGCCAAGCTCGTATATCTTGCCCTGCTCGGCAAGCTCCATATCATGTGAGACCTCATGCCAGTTCTTTTTTGAGGATTTTTTTTCACGGTAAGCCGTTATAATAAGGACAAATATGCAAATATCAAGAGCTGCTGCCGAAACAGCGCATAATATCAGATTCAGGGAATTCAAAAAGAACACCTCCGTATAATTAAAAATACCTTTATATTATATCACAATCGCATAGATTTAGCAACCTGTGACTAAAATAACAGGATAAAAAAGATCCCGAAGAATTTGCTCTCCGGGATCAGATTTTTATTAATAATTTTCACTGCCCTGAGTTTCCACCTTTTCATATGGAGGGATCTCATCAGGGATATCGGAAATGTCAACAACAAGCTCATTCTTCATGAGCTTATCGAAGTCATCACCGTCAATCTTTTCGTACTTGAGGAGGTACTTTGCAAGAATATGCATTTTATCAGCGTGTGCTTTGAGTATCTCAAGACACTCGGAATATGCCTTGTCGATGATAGCTCTTACCTCTTCGTCGATCTGAGCTGCAACGGCCTCGCTGTAATTCTTGGTATGACCGTAATCCTTACCAAGGAATACCTCATCATTGTCAGAGCCGTATACAACAGTACCGATCTTCTTTGAAAAGCCGTACTTTGTTACCATCTTTCTTGCTGTAGATGTAGCACGTTCAATATCGTTGGAAGCTCCGGTAGAAATATCATCTGTAAAGAGCTCCTCTGCACAGCGTCCGCCGAGAAGAGAAATGATCTCCTCGCGCATTTTTGTGCGGGATACCGTGCGGTCATCCGTATCCGGACGGTATATAGTCATACCTGCGGCCATACCACGCTGGATTATTGTTACCTGGTGTACCTTTTCCTGTGTCTTGAGGTTATAGGAAGCAACAGCGTGACCAGCTTCGTGATATGCGGTAATAAAGTTATCGCGCGCAGTAACGATCCTTGACTTCTTTTCCGGACCGGCGATGACTTTAAGTGTAGCTTCTTCAATGTCAGCTTCAATGATAGCGCTGCGGTTATTTCTTGCAGCAAGAAGAGCAGCTTCGTTCAGGACGTTTTCAAGGTCAGCACCGGTAAATCCGCGAGTTGTCCTTGCAATCCTCTTGATATCAACGTCAGGACCGAGAGGCTTGTTCTTTGCATGGACCTGAAGTATCTCCTCACGGCCCTTTACATCGGGATAGCCTACAACGATCTGTCTGTCAAAACGGCCGGGTCTGAGAAGAGCGGGATCCAGAATATCACGTCTGTTTGTAGCAGCGATAACTATAACGCTCTCATTTCCTGTAAAGCCGTCCATTTCAACGAGGAGCTGGTTGAGTGTCTGCTCACGCTCGTCATGTCCGCCGCCGAGACCTGCACCTCTGTGACGGCCGACAGCATCGATCTCATCGATGAAGATGATAGCGGGAGCGTGTTTCTTTGCCTGTTCAAAAAGGTCTCTTACACGTGATGCACCGACGCCGACGAACATTTCAACGAAGTCGGAACCTGAGATCGGGAAGAAGGGGCAGCCTGCTTCACCAGCAACAGCACGGGCAAGAAGTGTCTTACCTGTACCAGGAGGGCCGAGAAGAAGTACACCCTTAGGCACCTTTGCTCCCAGCTCTGTATATTTCTTTGGATTTTTAAGGTAATCGACGATCTCGACGAGTTCCTGCTTTTCCTCGTCGGCACCTGCTACATCCTTGAAGGTTGCCTTACGTGCACTTGCACCGCTTTTGAGGTTTGCCTTGCCGAATGTAGTATATTTTCCGCCGCCGCCGCTTTGTTTCATCATGAAATAGAGGATGGCGATACCGAGTACGATCGTAAGGATAACAGGTATAAGCGAATACAACCATGTTCTATCTGTTATCTTTATATAATCCTGTCTCAGAGGCTCATCGGGGTACTTTTCGTTATATAATTTTCGATAGTCTTCAGTATCGGAAAGGAATATATTAACGTTCGGAACTGTATAATGCTTTTCGTCCTCTTCTCCCCTGAGGGTATAGGTGAGATCTCCTGTACCAAGATCAAGTTCATAATAAGAGACTTTTAAATCGTCAAAATAGCTTATGACCGTTGTATATTCTGTTTTTTCGGCATTGGAATTCAAACGTGAACTAATGTACACCAGACAGAATACAGCGATCACTATTACAAGCAGATAGGTTATTATACCTTTGTTTTTCTTTGGTGTCAAATTATCCTCTCCATTCTATTATGATCTGATAAAGGAAATGACCAGAAATGCGGAAGTATTTTCATCGGGAGCAGTTCTGTCTGCTATACCGATCTCTTCAGCAAGAACAGTACCTTCTTCATCTTCAAGAAAAAGCAGGCCGTTTCTTTTTTCTGATGGTATTTTTTCGTTTATCAGCTTTTTTACAGAAGAAGTGAAGTTTCTTCCTTTAAGCTTTATTTTGTCACCGTATATACGGGTTCTCACAATAAGCTTTCCTCTTATTTTATCATAATCCATGATATAAAATGTGGAATTTTTGTGAACAGCTTCAATTTTCTTCAAATTATCACATTCAACGCGCTCACAGTACACAGAACAGCCATCATAAAGTTTTTTTACTCCCATTTCAAGACTGCCGTAATATGATATCTCTTCCTGTGATTTTATAGAAGAAAGCCTTATTTTACCATTTTCAGCTATCAGGAACAGATCATCGGATACGTTGAGCTTCCCGTTTCTGAGAAGCAGTTCATCTGCTTCTTCAAGCCTTTTGAAGGAATATGGAATATTATTTTCGGAAAGTAGCCTTGCTATACATCTTTTTCGTATAACAGGCGGATACTCCGTTAAACCCGTAAAAGAGCTGCCTGACCTGCATTTGCTGCAGGCTTCATCGGTAAGAGACTCAATGAGAGAATTTTCTTCTCTTAAAGCAGAAAGGGTATTTACTGACGTTTCGATGACAGAGCCGTTTATTTCCTGCATTAGCGGGATGATATGGTGTCTTATCCTGTTTCTGGTGTAGTCATCTGAGAGGTTTGTGCTGTCTGTGACATGAGACTGTCCTCTGTCTTTAAGAAACGAAACGATCTCGTCACGTGTTACAGTCAGTATAGGTCTTATTATATTTCCTCTTATGCAGGGAATACCTGCGATGCCCTTCAGACCTGAACCTCTTGCCAGATTGAGCAGGGCTGTTTCCAGATTATCGTTGGCGTTATGTGCAGTTGCCAGCTTCTTTCCCTTAGAATATGCCGAAAAGATGTCGTATCTGAGCATTCTTGCCGTTTCTTCCGTTGATCTTCCGATTTCCCGAGCTGTGCCTGTAACGTCACATTTCTCGGAATGGAAGGTTATGCCAAGTCGGCTGCAAAGTTCACTGCAGAAGCGCTCGTCACGGTCACTTTCTTCACCTCTTATGCAATGATTTACATGAAGTGCTTCAAGCCTGATACCGAGCTTTTCCTTTAGTTCATCAAGTACAAGAAGCAGAGCAACGCTGTCTGCTCCTCCTGAGAGTCCGCATACAACAGTGTCACCCTGTTTCAACATATTCTGTTCCTTTATGAAGTTGTAAACCTTATCTAACATAATTATACATTTTCAGGAGGAGTGTTATAATCAGGATTTGAAAATCTTGTGTACTGTCCGTCCCATATGAGCTCAACGGTGCCGGTTTCACCGTGACGGTTTTTGGCAACGATACATTCTGATATATTCTGACGCTGACTTTCCTTATTGTAGTAAGCATCGCGGTAAAGGAAAAGAACGATATCTGCATCCTGCTCGATAGAACCGGATTCACGAAGATCCGAGAGCATTGGGCGCTTATCTGTTCTGTTCTCAACGGCACGGGAGAGCTGAGAGAGCAGTATAACAGGCACATTCAGTTCCTTTGCCATTACTTTAAGCTGACGGGTGATCTCACTGATGACGGTAACACGGTTATCCGAATGTGAAGTGGATTCCATGAGCTGTAGGTAGTCAATTATAACAAGTCCGAGATTCTTTGTTCTTCGGAGCTTTGCTTTCATCTGCTGAACGGTCATGCTTGCGGTATCATCGATATACAGCGGCAGGGTACTGAGATAACCCGCGCTTGTAGCAAGCTTTACCCAGTCATCACCGTTTATACGGCCGTTTCTGAGGGTATTTGACTCTACAAGAGCCTCTGTGGAGAGGATTCTTGTAGCGAGCTGCTCCTTTGACATTTCCAGATTGAATGTAACTACCTCTTTTTCGGCACGTCTTGCTACATTGGTAGCGATATTCATGGCAAATGAGGTCTTTCCCATACCCGGACGGGCAGCAATGATTATAAGGTCGGACTTATTAAGTCCCGAGGTTATATTGTCAAGGAGAGTAAAGCCTGTCCTTGCACCCACATATTTTTCCTTGTCTGGACCGGAGATCTTGCCAAGCCTGTCATAGGCCTCGGCAATAGCCTCGGAAAGAGGGACAAGTCCGCGTACATCTCTGCCCTGCCTGATGTCGTATATCTTCTGCTCGGCAGAATCAAGTAGAAGCTGTGCATTCTGTTCACCTGACTGTACTTCTTCGAGTATAGTCCTTGCAACATAGCTGAGACTTCTGAGAAAATACTTATCCGCAACGATCTTGCAGTAGCTTTCGACGTTTGCAGTAGATGGGAGAAGATTACCGATCTCTGCAAGATACCGTCTACCTTCAGCAGGGCTCTCGAAAATATGCTGCTTCTCGGCCTCGTTAAGCACTGTTACAATATCAACAGGCAGACTCATCGAGTTCATCTGAAGCATGATAGAGTAAAGAGCTTTATGCTGGTCGTTATAGAAATACTCGGGCTTTATGATCTCAATAACATCGGATAAGACATTCGGATCGGATATTATTGCTCCTAAAACGGATTGCTCCGCCTCGATGCTGTGTGGCAGCTCGCGGGCGGAGAGAAGGATCTCATTTTCGTCCATATCCTTAACCTTCGATAACTTCGATGTCGACCGTCTCGGATATGCCGTTGTAAAGCTTTACAGTTGCGGTATAAGAACCGAAATTCTTAATATCTGTACTGAGAACGACCTTTTTCTTGTCAACCTTAACGCCAAGCTGCTCTGCAAGAGCTTCTGCGACATTTGCTCCCGTAACAGAGCCGAAGAGCTTGCCGTTTGAACCTGCTTTAGCCTTTATTTCAAGTTTTTTGCCTTTTATCTTGGCAGCAGCCTCATTGGCATTCTGTACGTCAACGTCTATCTTGTGCTGAGCGGAAGCCTGGGCGCCTTCAAGCTTATTCATATTTGAAGCGTTTGCTTCAACTGCAAGTCCCTTGGGGATAAGCATATTGCGTGCATATCCGTCGGCAACGTTCTTTAATTCGCCTTTTTTGCCTGAACCTTTAACGTCCTGTAAGAAGATAACTTTCATATTTATACCAGCCTTTCGTTTTTTATCATATATTGTTTTTGGCACATTCGTCAATTGCGAAGATAAGTGATTTAACTGCTTCCTCAACTGTTACGCCTTCAAGCTGAGTGGCAGCCATAGTCTGGTGTCCGCCTCCGCCCAACTGTTCCATGATGACCTGTACATTTACTGCGCCGAGTGAACGGGCAGAGATATTCACGGTATTGGGAGTCCTGTAAATTACAAATGAGGCGTCCACATCGGATATGCCGAGCAGTTCGTCGGCAGCCTGAGGAGCTACAACTCTTATGTCATCAGATCTGAAGTCGGCTGCAGCGATAGCACAGTTATTATGTATCTTAGCAGATGCAACGATCTGGGTCTTTCTTCTGTAAGAATCTATTGAGTTTGAGAAAAGAAGCTTTACTGCTACTGTATCGGCGCCCACTTTTTTGAGATATGCGGCAGCTTCAAAGGTCCTTACACCTGTTCTCATGACAAAATTCTTGGTATCGAGCATTATGCCTGCAAGAAGAGCGTCTGCAAAGCAGTTCTGGAGCTTTTCGTCGCCGCTGTAATTGAAGTACTGTATTATTTCTGTGACCATTTCCGAGGCTGACGAAGCATAAGGTTCATGGTGGAAAATAACGGCATCATCAATAAAATTGACTGTTTTACGATGATGGTCAATAACTACCACCGAATGTGCTTTTTCGTACAGCTCATGGCTCTCGAGAAAATCCTTATTATGAGTATCCACAACGATGAGCATATCATTTGTGCCGATCATTTCCTCAGCATCGTAGGGAGTGAGGAACAGACCGCACTTTGTCTCATCATCAACTGCATCTATCAGATTTGTGGCAAGATTCTTGGAGCGGTCAACAGCTACATAAGCCTCCTTGCCCATGAGCCTGAGAGCTCCTGCAAGACCGCAGGCAGCACCTACGGAATCAAGATCTCCGAATCGGTGTCCCATAATGAAAATTCTTTCTGAATGCATTATAAGATCCTGCATAGCGTTTGCGATGATCCTTGTCTTTGAACGGGATCGCTTTTCAACCCCTTTGGAGACTCCGCCGAAAAACCTGTAACCGTTTTCGGTTTTGATTACCGCCTGATCGCCGCCTCGGCCCAGAGCCATATCAAGGCACTGTCGGGCAATATTCTCGCTTTCCGCAAGAGACGAAGCACCCTGACCTACACCGATGGAAAAGGTGAGGGGATACTTTCCTGCGATCTTTATATTCCTTGCAGCGTCAAGGATCTTGAATTTACCGTCGATAATGCTTTTCAGATGTCGGTTTTCAAGTATGGCAAAGAATGTGTTGGGTGAAGTCTTTTTTATGAAGCCGTTGGTCTTGCTCATGAAGTTTTCGATGAGCTTTTCGGTTTCAACAGATGTCTGAGCCTTTTCGCTTTCCTTGGCGTTCTGCATTATATCGTCGTAGTTATCAATGGTAATGACGACAACATTGGGATGTGATTCATCCATAGACTTCTTGACAGCATAGTAGCCTGTGTCATCGTGGAAGTAGAGAACGAGGAACGACATATCGTTTTTGTCGAATTTTTCTGCTGTAACATCATATATACACCCGTTAACGGGACATAAGGCCGTTCCGTTGGAGATGAGAGAATCTATATCTATCTTGACGAATCCCTCGAAATCATGTCCGTATACGTCCTGCCCGAGGCCTATTTTCTCAGCAAAGATCTGATTATACCATACGAACTGTTTCTGTTCGTCAATAACGGCAACAGGTGCAGGCAGGGAATTCATGAATTCGGCGGCAGAGCTTTCAAGATGCTTGTTCATTTTTGAAATGTGCCGCATAGAGTTGCGGGAATAAAATATAGTATAGATAATACAGATAAAAATAAGTACGGCAGATGATATGAACAGTACATTTGTAAGCTGTTCGTTTTGTCCGTGCAGCAAATATGCCGCGGAAATGGTCCCCAGTGAAAGAACAAGCAGGATCATCAGAACTGCCGGGAATTTCTTTTTCACCTTAAAGCTCCTTTCGGAAAGATCAAGTCTCCATGATGATAGGAAGTATCATAGGACTACGCTTTGTTTTCTGATAGATATAATCAGAAAGAGCGTCTCTCATTTTGCCCTTCAGCGAATTCCATTCTCTTAATTCGCTTGACGAGCAGTTGGCAAGAGTATCTGTAAGCAGCGCGCGTGCCTCTACCATGAGCTCCTCGGACTCGCGTACGTAAACAAATCCTCTGGATATTATGTCAGGCCCTGCAACTATCTCGTTGGTGCTCTTTTCAATGCCGATAACTATGATTATCAGACCATCCTGAGCAAGATGCTTTCTGTCGCGGAGAACGATAGATCCGACATCACCCACACCCAGACCGTCCACAAGAACACGTCCGGCAGGCACCTGTGATACGACCTTCATTGTTGTACCGTCGGTTTCGATAACATTGCCGATCTCTGCTATAATGATATTATCATTGGACATTCCCATCTGACGCGCCAGATCAGCGTGCTTTTTAAGGTGCTTGTATTCGCCGTGTACAGGGATAAAGAATTTAGGTCTTGTAAGAGCCTGCATGAGCTTGAGTTCTTCCTGACAGGCATGGCCGGAAACATGGACCTCGTACATGGCTTCATATACGACCTCTGCGCCGGATTTCATAAGCTCGTTTACGACTCTTGTTACAAATTTCTCATTTCCCGGGATAGGAGTTGCGGATATGATTATAAAGTCCATAGGCGTGATATTGACCTTTTTGTGGTCATTCATAGCCATACGTGTAAGAGCGGACATAGGTTCGCCCTGACTTCCCGTGGTGATGAGGACTATTTTTTCGCTTTCAAAGCGGTTCATCATTTCGATATCAATGATTATACCGTCCGGAACGTCAAGATAGCCGAGCTCGATGGCGGTATTTATAACATTGACCATGCTCCTGCCGAAAACAGCGACCTTTCTGCCGTATCTCACAGCACAGTTGATGATTTGCTGTACACGGTGTATATTTGAGGAGAAGGTAGCGATGATTATCCTCTTTCCTTCGCCCTTCTGGAAGAGCTTATCGAATGAATCTCCGACGGTTTTTTCGGAATGAGTATATCCGGGACGCTCCGCATTGGTAGAATCAGCCATAAGGGCAAGAACGCCGCGGCTTCCGAGCTCGCCGAAGCGGGCAAGATCTATTGATTTTTCATCGATAGGCGTGTAATCAACCTTGAAGTCGCCTGTATGGACAATAACACCTGCGGGAGTATGGATAGCCATTCCGACCGAATCGGGGATAGAATGGTTGACTTTAATGAATTCAACAGCCATACAGCCCATTTTTACGGTCTTTTTGGGCTCGACAATGTTGAGATTAACCTTTCCGCTGAGGCCCTGTTCCTTGAGTTTGCCTTCAATAAGTCCGATGGTAAGTCTTGTGGCATAAACGGGAACGTTTATTTTCTTGAGCAGATATGAAAGACCGCCGATATGATCTTCGTGTCCGTGAGTAATAACGATACCCCTGATCTTGTCCTGATTCCGTTCAACATAAGTAAAATCAGGGATAACTATATCAACACCGGGCATATCGGCGTCCGGGAAAGCAAGTCCGCAGTCAAGAATAAACATATCGTTTGAACATTCAAAAACTGTCATGTTCTTGCCGATCTCATTAAGACCGCCAAGGGGGATTATCCTTACGGGAGTTTTCTTTACTTCCTTAGGCTGTTTTGTACGTGTTCTTGGCTTTGCGGGAGTATTCTTTTCCGCTGCTGCCGTATTGGCAGTCTTATCCTTTGCAGGAGTTCTCTTTCTGTAAGTTCTTTTTGGAGCAGCCGAAGCGTTCTGCTTTGCCTTGCTGCTTTTTTCCTTTTCGTTCACTATATGACCTCACTTTCAGATATATGAGACTTTTTACCTGAATATCGTAAAAATCCC
The DNA here is from genome assembly GCF_000571935.1 of Ruminococcus flavefaciens 007c. Taxonomy (GTDB): domain Bacteria; phylum Bacillota; class Clostridia; order Oscillospirales; family Ruminococcaceae; genus Ruminococcus; species Ruminococcus flavefaciens_F. The sequence goes on from NZ_ATAX01000023.1 coordinate 151,199, forward strand.
GTATGTAAAAAAGCTTCGGAAGGGAAACAAAGAATTAAAAATGGCGATAAGAAAACTGACCACATATCCAGCGGGACAACGTACAAGCTCGTATACAGAGCATAACCCGATTATGTGATCTGATTTTTTTAAGTTCCGAAGCGATCCAACCGCACATCGCCCTGCGGTTTATATCTTAATGACGATTGTTCGTCATAAAAGCCGTAATAAATCTATATAAAATTACTTATGGTATAAAAGTGCATAAGCATAAATATTCACACTATTATTATACAGAAACAACTGTCCGATGTCAATAGTTAAACGCCTTGTTATAAACATTTGGCATTATAAATAAAAAAATACATACGGTTGAATTAAAAGTAGTATCCATAGAACTTTTATATATGTGCCCACGTATTATTAATTGTCCGAAATGACCGTATTTATTCTTTTCTGAGATATTTTAATAAAAGGATCAGTGCGATGATATTCGGAAAGGCCATAAGTCCGTTGAATATATCCGAAATTATCCATATGCTCTGAGCCTTGAAAAATGCTCCCGAAGCTGCTGTAAGAGCAAAAATAAAGGAAAAAAGTCCGATGCTCCGATGCGTAAAAACGTATCTGAAGGCAGTTTCTCCGCAGTAATACCAGCCGATGACAGTGCAGAATGCAAATACAGCAATTATAAAAGCCGTTATGGGAAGAGTAAATCTGCCGATGGTGGCGCTGAAAATATCACTTATACTATTATAGCCCGGACAGCAAAGAAAGGTCACGGCAGTCAGGGTACAGCACAGCATCGTATCTGTGAAAACTTCAAGCATACTGCTGTAACACTGTGTTTCAGATGATGAAGCTTTATTTGCTGAACTGTGCAGGATAGGGGAGGAGCCGAGGCCTGCTTCGTTGGAGAATATGCCCCTTCTTATCCCTGCGGACAAAGCTTTTGAAAGGGCAGCCCCCGAGAAACCGCCAGCTGCCTGTCTTATTCCAAAGGCTTCGGAGAGTATATTCCTGAATATTTCGGGGATTGAAGTTATATTATAAGCTATGACTGTCATACACAGTAAGAAATATATAACAGCTGCTGCCGGGAGAAAATACTGTGCGGTTCTGCATATCCTTTCCGCACCGCCGATGATGACCGGGTAAATTACCAGAAAAGCGATCCCGGATATAACAACAGGAGATACTTCTGTACAGACGCTTATACTTTCAGTAAGGCTGTTTATTTGAACTGCTCCGCCCATGCCGAAAGCTGCCAGTATGCAGCAGAGAGCGAATATCACAGACAGCTTCGGAGCATTCAGCCCGTGGCGGATATATGCCATAGGTCCCTTGCAATGCTCATTGCCGAACATTGCGGACAGCCTGTTTTCCGCGCAGACAGTTGCCATACCTAAAAATGCAGATACCCACATCCAGAATATTGCACCTGCACCGCCTATAGCTATTGCCGAAACGACACCTGTTATGTTTCCCGTGCCCATGGCTGCTCCGAGAGACATACAGAAAGTTCTGAACTGAGCAGCAGGTGAGCATCTGTTTTTAAGCTTTTTTATTATATACGGGAACATTTTAAACTGAATGAATCGTAGCTTAACAGTATATATGACACCAGTTAGCAGTAGAATGAATATCAGCAGATCCCCCCATACTATCGAATTTATCTTTTCAGCCATAATACTGCCTCCGGAACACTATATCCTAAAGTTTACAAATTGTTTCTAAATTTTATTTTACAATAAATAATATTTGTGATATAATGTTTTTATACTTCCATAAGGAGGCGCAGAATGAAACATTATGTTCCTGACAGGCGGTGCCTTTCAACGCTCAGGCTTATGATAACAGCTGTGGTTGTTATCCTGCTTTCGGCTGCGAGATATTTTATCCCTTTTGATAAGTTGTTTATTATGATCGTCATAGCTTTGATAACTATTGCCTGCATGGAGATGTTTGTGCATCTTCCTTTGTATTTCTCATCGATAAGCTACACAGCTACAAAGACAGAAATAATCAAAAGCAGCGGAGTATTTATAAAGGTCCATCAGTCGATACGTTATTCTTCAATACAGTACACGACTCTGATAAAGAGCCCGTTTTCACAGTATACGGGCTTCAATTTCATAATATTTTTCGTTTATGGCGGCCAGCTGAGACTTCTTTTCCTGAAAAGATCGGACGCTGACGAGATAATCAAGCTTTCAGGCAGTATAAGCGGTAAGGAGGACGATAATGCTTTATGAACATCCTCTGAAGATACTGAGATATTCAGCAAAGAATATCTGGATGCTTATTTTCCCTTTGCTTCGCGGTATTTACACCTATCATTTTGATAAGAACTGGTTTTACAGCTGGGTAAAGGGCGCATGGTTCGATATAGCTGTACTTGGTGCTATCATTCTTTTCGGCTTTATACGCTGGCTTTCATCGCGTATAATGTTTACGGGAGCTGAGCTGGTTCACCGTGAGGGAATGTTCCTGCGTGTTTATACGTATATCCCGTTCAAGAATGTCAGCTCTGTCACCGTTGAAAGGCCGTTCTATATGATACCATTCGGTGCTATGAGATTTAGATGCGATACCCGTGCCGGTATCTTCAAGACAGTTGATATGAAGCTCCTTGTTAGCAGGAAAGCCAAGGATAAGATAATGAAATATATGCCCGATGTTGATGAAAAGCAGAAGATAGATGGTATACCGCAGGCGGATGCTGTTTCTATATTGCTGTTTTCGCTGTTCTTTTCAAGCGGCTTTTCGGGCACTATATATCTTGCGACGTTCTTCTTCAAGGGCGGAGACATCGCGTATAAAATAATCAGCAGATCCCTTAACATAATAACCGAAGAAACGGCCAAAATTACGGAAAAACTGGTATTGAACATACCAACGGCCGCAATATTCATCGGAGTATTCTTTATAGCGTCGTGGTTCATATCGTTCCTTGTAAATCTTTTCAGATACGGTAACTTCAATATCGAATGTGACAAGAATTGCATGAAGATAGGATACGGAATACTTGACCGCAAAGAATACCATATAAAGACATCTCATATAAATTATACCGATCTGCGGCAAACACTTATAATGAAGGCGTTTAAAGCTGTCATCGTCAATATAAGCTGTGCTGGCTACGGCTCCTCCAAAAACAGGGAGCCTGTGTTGCTGCCTGTAAAGCAAAGAAAAAAGCTGGGAAAAAACCTTAATGTCATTGGAATATACAGCGGAATCAAGCTCGATTACAAGGCTCAGGTCGCAGGAATAGGTTCATATCTTCTTATACCGCTCATTACGGCAGCGCTTCTGATACCGTCCCACGATTGGGTAGCGAAGCTTTTTCCACGCTTTGCCGAGCTTTCGCGTTTCGTTACGATAATGCTTGAGATACCTGCCGTATGGTTTATAATTGTAAAGTTTGTAGCCCTGCTGACAAGCGGAGTGGCTCTTTATGACGATAAAATAATGATACAGTGTTCTACATGGACGAGATTTCACAGCGTTGTGTCTGAAAGGGATAAGATCGTCAAGATCGAGCTTGAGCAGAATTTGCTTCAGGCCATGAGCGGACGATGTGCCATGAGCATATGGTTCGAGGGGGAGGAGCACCGACGCTTCAAGATCAAGGCAATGAAGGCAGATGATGTCAGAAAAATTGCTGCTCAGTTGGGCTATAAGCTTGGAGAAAAGGTCGAAACTTGACTTTTTCAGTGAAAAATGGTATGATATTCAAGTGAGCAGGCTATGCGGTAGCGGAAACGTTTAGTTTACGAGGAAAGTCCGGGCATCACAGAGCAGGGTAGCTGCTAACGGCAGCCGAGGGCGACCTTAGGGCAAGTGCAACAGAGATATACTGCCGTCCTTACGGGCGGTGATGGTGGAAAGGCGAGGTAAGAGCTCACCGGAGTACAGGAGACTGTGCTGCCATGTAAACCCTATCCGATGCAACGTCTATTGGTGCCTGTTATCATAACGTCGGCTCGGCGGATAACTGGTAATGACGGCTTCAGCTTATCGGCGACGATAAGCGTAGATAAATTACCGCACACGACAGAACCCGGCTTATCGGTCTGGTCATAAAAAAAGAGAGCTTATGCTCTCTTTTTTGTTATATATCAGTCTCTCCACATCTTTCGGTAGGAAAAACAGGTTATATTCTCGGCTTTTTTGAATTGCCTTGCAAAATAGCTCTGATCATTGAAGCCGCAAAGATGTGATATCTCCTCAACGGATTTATCTGAAAAACGCAGCAGTTTTTTGCCGTAATTGATCCTTGAGGTTATGATATGCTGGAAAATAGTCTTTCCGTAAATTCTTTTGTATTCGCGGGTAAGGTAGTATTTGCTTATGTAGAACTCCGATGAGAGCTTTTCAAGGGAAAGATTTTCCGTAAAATGATCGTCAATATAATTATGAACGGTAGCAAGCTTCTGCTTAAGAGCAGAATCGTACTGATGAGCCGATGTATTCACCGTAAGTGAAAGTGTAAGCAGATCTACTATTAGCTTTGAGGTCAGGATCTCCGAATCAGGGGATTTTTTTTCATTTATATCTATGAGTTCGGATATTGCGGATACGACCTTATCAAAAAAAGGCGGACTGAAGACGTTTTTTGACTGTGAGATAAAGTAATCATAGTACTGCCTTGAGGTGCTACCGTTGAAGTGTACCCACATTATCTCCCATGGATCGTTTACCGAGCTTTTATAAAAATGTGCTTCATGGCAGTCTATAAAGAAGCAGTCTCCCTTCATGAGGGTATAAGAATCGTTGCCGACTGTGAGCTCGCCGCGGCCGCTTATGACAGCAGCTATTAGAAATGACTCAAGAGCGTGCCTCTGTGTAACGGCAGCGTCTTCGGTCTTCAGGCATCCCGTTTCCTGAACGTAAAAAAAAGTATTTTTTGCTGCAGGACTGGGGGTACATATCATCCTCTTTGAGAGTTTGTTTTTAAAGCTTGTTACTTCACGCTTGTCCATTTAAAACTCCTTTGTAATGTCAGCTGCCTAAGGCTGACTTATAAGCTTATCGTACAATAATTATAGCACAGTTTGGCAAATATGTCCATACATTGAGTCTGAACTGTAACATTCGTGCTTATTCCTTGTCTTTGGAGATGCTGCGGATATAATGGAAAAGATACTGCTGGGCGATACCAGCCTTATCACTGAGATATCCGGGAAAGCCTCCGGGATAATACTCTGCCAGGACTCGTTTTATCCATACATCCACAGGAAAGGCTTCTGTACGGTACATTCCGAAAAGAAGGACACATTCAGCCACCTTTGGACCCACTCCCTTTATCTTTTTCAGCTCATTTCTGGCATTTTCGATAGGCATTTCGGCGATCTTTGCGAGATCGGCGGAGCCGTCTGCAACTTTGGCGGCAGCGTCTGCAAGATATTTTGCCCTGAATCCGCTCCTGAGATATGAAAGTGTGTCGGCGGTTTCACGGGAAAGCTGTTCATGATCGGGGAATCTGCCGTGGTAATTGTCACAAAGCCTGTCTATGATGCCTTTTATCCTGGGAATATTATTATTCTGGGAAATAATAAAGGAAATAAGACACTCCCAGCTGTCCTGTCGGAGAAGGCGGATGCCTCCTGCAAAGCTGCAGGCCTTTGAAAGTGTTTCATCCTCGGAAAATGCACGTTTCAGCTCGGAATAATCAGTTTCAAAGTCAAAATAGCTTATCCATCTCGAGATAAAAGCGTTTTCATCGGTATTATGGAATATGAAGCTTCCCTTTGAGAGCTGTGATACGGTAAGCTTATCGTTAAGGAAAGCGCCTTCATATGTACACTCGTAGTCTGAGGGGATCTTTTTCCATCTGAAAGCCTGTCCGCAGTCAAGTGTTTCATCAAGGTCGAGGTCGGGTTCAAAAACTATAATATCATTTCCTTGTACGCGATAATCCATATTGATTCTCCTTTTTGCATGATGGGTGAGGTCAAAATGTTTTTGACACTTGATTTTTCTATTAAATTATACTAAAATATAATAGTAAATACAAGAGCAAGGAATGATTTTTTTGAAAAAATTTTTATATACTGCATTTCTGTTGGCTGTTTCGTGCGTATTTTGCTTCGGATGTGCGAAAAAAGAATCAAAAACCGATTCAGAAAGCACCATTCAGGCAACAAGTCAGCCTTTTACCGATAGAGAGGTCACGGATACGACAGGTACCTTTGTGTTTGACAAAGCAGGCATCCTAAGTGCGGATGACCTGAAAGCCTGCAATAATTATGCAGGCTGGCTGTACAATGAAAAGCTTATAAATGCTGCTGTTATAACTGTCAGCAACCTGGACGGCAAAACGCCTTATGATTACGCTGCTGAGGAATTCGGAAAGATCTATGAGGGTAAGGGAAGCGGGCTTGTTATACTTATCAACAATGAAACCGATGAAGATGTGATCTACAAAACAGGGGCCTGTTTTTCCGTTATTGACCAGAAAACGCAGGATAACGCTCTATTCTGGGCGACAAAGGATTTTGTTTCAAAGGATTACCGTAAGGGGATAATGCGCCTTTTACAGCTCGGAGAGGTATGTCCTTCTCATATTATAGATAATGCACAGGTATTTGAATACGATCGTGTTGCAGCACTTGAAAAGGCTCTTGCTTCATGTAAAAGCGATGTAACTCTTCTGGCTACGCTGAACGGTTCCTCTGTTAAAAATGAAGATATACTCAAAGACTATTATAAGCGCAGATACAGTTTGGGAAATGGTATAATGCTGATGATAGACACCAAATCAGGCAGTATGATAGCTTATTCGGACGAAAAGCTTTCGTCTGGGCTGGAGGCTGCTTTGAAGGACGCAACTGCTCTTACTGCGAAAAAGGACTATTTTGGAGCTGTAAATAAGATAATAGAAGTTCTTGACGGAAAAAAGGCATCTTAGGTTTTGACAATATCAGTATTTTACAGGAGATGATGTGATATGCCGCCTGTAGGTGGACCGAGAGGAATGGGCTTTCTTACCGAGGAAGAGAAGAAAAACCGTCCCAAAGTAACAAAGAGTTTGCTGAAAAGGATCTTTTCGTATCTAAAGCCATACTGGAAGCAGATGCTGCTGGTCCTTATTGCTATTATAATTTCGTCGACGCTGACTCTGCTTCCTTCTGTACTGACAGGTAAGATCATCGATGAAGGCCTTATCGGCAGAAGTATGCGCAAGCTTGTCTTTTTTATAGTTCTTTCCTTAGCCGTAACACTTGGAGCAAATCTTATCGGCGTCTTTGAGAACTATCTGAATTCATGGATAGCCCAGCATATAACCTATGATATGAGAAATAAGATGTATGAGCATCTTCAGAAGATGTCACAGCGCTTTTTCACATCAAATAACCAGGGAGATATAATCACAAGAATGACAAGTGATATATCGGGTGTTCAGCAGATAATAACCAATACCCTGACAAGCATACTGTCCAATTCCATTACTCTTATAGTCGCGCTTATAGTTATGTTTCGTCAGAACTGGATACTTGCCATAGTCGGTATTCTTGTAGTACCTCTTTTTGCTATACCCACAAGAAGCGCAGGAAAAACCAGATGGTCCATAACAAAAGAGTCTCAGGCGTGCAGTGACGAGATTAACGGTATACTCAATGAGACCATGTCTGTAAGCGGTCAGCTCCTTGTAAAGCTCTTCGGTATGGAAAAGACTGAATACGAGAAGTACGAAAAAGTCAACCATAGGATGATAAAGCTCAATATCCGCGAAGGAATGGCAGGCCGATGGTTCAGAGTAGCACTTTCTACTTTTTCAAGCATCGGACCTATGCTCATATATCTTGCAGGCGGAATTCTTATGATGCATTACGACTCAGACCTTACAGTCGGTGATATAACCGTCCTTGTGGCTCTTCTCGGAAGAATGTACGGCCCTGTAAATCAGCTTCTCAATATTCAGGTGGACTGGATACGTTCAATGGCGATGTTTACACGTATATTTGAGTATTTTGATATGCCAGTGGAGATCGAGAATGCTCCCGATGCCATAACTCCCGAGGGCACTCCCGAAGGTGAGGTGGAGTTCAGAAATGTGGGCTTCTATTATGAAAAGGACAGGCAGATACTTGAAAATATCAATTTTTCTCTTGAAAGCGGAAAATGTATTGCAGTCGTAGGCCCTTCAGGCTCAGGAAAGAGTACTCTTGTAAACCTTATACCAAGATTATACGATGTTACTGCGGGAGAGGTGCTTTTTGACGGTACAGATGTGAGGAAGCTCGATCTTGCGTATCTGAGAAAGCATATCGGTATCGTAAGCCAGGAAACATATCTCTTTAACGGTACTATACGCGAAAATCTGCTTTATGCAAAGCCTGATGCTACTGAGGAAGAGCTTATTGAGGCCTGCAAACAGGCAAATATCTATGAATTTATCGAGAAACAGGAAACCGGACTCGATACAGTTGTGGGCAACAGAGGACTGAAGCTGTCAGGAGGCGAGAAGCAGAGAATATCTATAGCCCGTGTACTGCTCAAGGATCCTGCTCTTATGATATTCGACGAGGCTACTTCTGCACTTGATTCTATCTCGGAGCAGAAGATACAGGACGCTATAGAGCCGCTTATCTCATCAAGAACGAGCATACTCATTGCTCACAGGCTTTCGACTATACTTGCTGCAGATGAGATACTTGTAATTAAGGACGGTGTCATATCCGAGCGCGGAACCCACAGTGAGCTTGTAAACCGCGGCGGAGTATACTCCGAGCTCTATAAGACCCAGTTCAGCAAGGCTGAAACAGGCAGTGACAGATTTGAGTATACTGAGGGTGAGGACTGAAAGAACGGAACAGAAAGGAAGGATTAATATGGACGAAAAAGATTTCTATATCGAAGCATTTGACAATCTTCCGGCGCTGGTTGACAACAGCGAGACCATGAAAGAGACGTTTTCTCATGTTTTTTACGATTTTTTGCAGCTTCAGCATCTGTACGACTCTGCAATAGAAGTTGTAAAAACATATCTTAATATTCTTGACAATGAATTCAGCGTAAAATTCCAGCGTAATCCTATACATAATATTGAAAGCAGACTTAAATCACCTCAATCGATCATAGGAAAGCTCCAAAAAAAGGGGCTTCCCATTTCAACGGAAGCCGCAAGGAAAAATCTGCTTGATCTTGCGGGAATAAGAGTTACCTGCTATTATATCTCTGACATTTATGCTATTGTTGAAATGCTGGGAAGACGTGACGACTTCACCATTATAAAACGCAAGGATTACATAAAAAAACCCAAGCCCAGCGGATACAGAAGCTATCATATGATAATTAATGTGCCTGTTTATCTTTCAACTCATAAGGAATATGCTCCCGTAGAGATACAGATACGTACTATTGCTATGGATTTCTGGGCAAGTCTTGAGCATCAGCTGAAATACAAGACTTCATCGGATATTCCTCCCGAGATCGCCGAGGAGCTCCGAAGCTGTGCGGAAAGGATAGCAGAGACCGATCTTCAGATGCAGCGTATATATATGCAGATCAATAATATCGACTGAGCTTTTTCGTCAAATTTATCCCTGATACCTTTTGTTTTACAAAAAAAGACCTGTTCACTTTCAGTTGTAACGATGTTATAATAGTATATATCAATTGCAGAAAAAAGAAAGGAGCAGGCAGAGATGTTAAGTATAGTAAAAAAAGCAAAGCAGGAGGTAATGGACAAAACAATATATATGGAGATATTTGGTGACAATAAAGTGGCATACAGAGTCCTCAGCAGTAGAATGAATCTCTGCGGAGATGAATTTATTACATACGGGATAGAGGTTTACGACCACAAAAACGGTGAAAAGGAATGTATTCCTGACTTTTCCAATAATATAGAGGATGCGGTAGCATTTGCCGAGCTGCTTATAAGCTACAGGAGCAGGCCAAGACAATTGTACGGAAAAGCTCTTGATTATCTCAGGGTAACCTTATAAAATCCTCTTAGCTTTGCTGCGTAAGTTTTATCATAAAAACATGAGTATTTTTTATTTCTTATATTGCTTTTTTCATATTAATATGGTATAATACTTAATTGTATGGGCGAAAAGCCATGTAAGGAAAGGAGAAATCATTATGGCAGAACTCAAATATGAAATAACCGAGAAGATAGGTGTGCTTTCCGAGAACGCCAAGGGCTGGACAAAGGAGCTCAATATGGTAAGCTGGAACGAGCATGAGCCTAAATATGATATCCGTGAGTGGTCTCCCGATCATTCCAGAATGGGAAAGGGGGTAACTCTTTCAGCCGATGAGCTTGCCGAGCTCAAGGAGCTTCTTGCAGGTATTGACCTTGATTCATTTGAATAATTAAGAAAAGGCAGCTAATGAAGCTGCCTTGAACTTTAAAAGGCTCCCGATGAGGGAGCCTTTTTAATTATATGATCCTGTTCACATAAGGAACAAATTTAAGGAGCTTTGTTACCGCATAAGAGATAACAAGTGTAAGAACACATATTCCGAGAATGGCTATTGTACCGCCGTGTTCAAAGGGATTGAATTTTAAATATAAGAATATAAATCTGAGTACGGCCATGTGTAAAAGATATATGCCGAATGAGCAGTTGTCAAGCTCTGAGGCAATTTTGTCAAGCACAGGGACGTTATGGTTTTTTGTTTTCCTTAGGAAACCGAAAATTCCGATTGATGTTATCACATAAAGCGGGAAGTTATATACTCCGAGGAGTGAGATCATCTTTCCGCTGGTTTCGGGAGCTTCCGCTGAATTGCTGTAAGCTTGAATGGTCAGCATTGTGATTATGCCAAGGCATATAGCTGCCATAAGAATGCACGAACTTTTAGGAAGCCTGATTATACCTGTGTGAAGAACGTGTCCTAAGAAGAAATAGAGCGGATAAACGGTATAGATACATATATAAAAGGGGAGCTTTTTACCTGTAATTGTGTCAATAAATGGGATGATAGAAACGAAAACGGCATAAATCAGCAGTAAATACTTCAGCTGGTCTGATGTAGCATTTCCGCTTATTATCTTATATATCGGCAACATAAGGTACAGTGCGAACAATAAATATATGTACCACATATGCATCCAGCCTGTTCCGAAGAAAATGGCATTCAGCGAGTCCTTGAACATTTCCGGGACATCGCATTTTTTTATAAAAATGCCGTCGAATACAGCAAACAGTATCGAAAAAACTACAAGAGCGACCGCCATTCTGAGTATATATTTACCGAACAGCTTTTTTAGTGTCAGTACACGTTTGCTGTCAAGAAGCAATGCTCCCGAAGCCATTACAAAACATGGAACAGCCCACATAGTACAGTTTCTTACAGCCATCATAGCTCCCTGAGTACTTGCGTCAGAGGAGTACATATTCGCTGCAAGGAACGTATGCAGAACGGTTACTGCTATACAGGCAAGAGCTTTAAGTCGACTCAGATATAATATTCTGTTATTCATACATTATCAGTTGGCTGTAACAAAATCACTTCCGCAGCCAGCTTCGGGATTAGTTGCAAAGCCGCTTCCGCAGCCTGAATCAGGATTAGTTGCAAATCCGCTGCCGCAGCCTGAATCGGGATTTGTAGCGAAGCCGCTTCCGCAGCCTGTGTCAGGATTTGTAGCGAAGCCGCTTCCGCAGCCTGTATCAGGTGTTGTAGCAAAGCCACTTCCACAGCCTGTGTCAGGTGTTTTTGTGGTTACGGGAGTCTGAACTGCGGGAGTCTGCTGATAAGCAGGTGCGGTGGGAGTATCATCTTCGTATGTTGCGTCTATATTATTGTTAGCGTCGGGATCCAGCTCTGTAATCGGATCGGTATCTTCGGGAAGCTCAGCTGATATTTCTTCAGCAGGCTTTGTGTCGATCTTTTCCTTGGTAAGCTTTGAGGTGTACTTGATATATGCGATCTCTTTTTCAAGATAGATCTCAGCAGAATCAAGATCATCAAAGGGGAAGTTGTGAAGAACTGCTTCCTTCTTATCAGTAAATACGAGCTTTACAGTGTACTGGAGATTGCTTATTTTATCAGAGTCTCCGTGTACGACATCGCTTACCTTTTTGGGAACATAGTAAAGCTTACGCTTTTCGCCCTTGACAAAGGGATCCTTTTCGTCAAGCATATTATCGGGGTACTTATCTTCTGTTTCAGCCTTAACAGTAAAGCTTGCTATATCCTTGCCTGTTTTGTTTTCAAGGTCAAGAACGAATACATCCGAACCAGATGCCTTCTTGCCAATGAGCTTTAATTCCTCGGAAGCTGTAGTTGCTTCTGTTGTAACTTCGGTAGTTGTAACCACTGTAGTGGGTTCGGAAAGATTAGCTGACTGTGTAATAGTTCCGCAGCCGACAAGAGCGATTGCTGAAATAAATGCAAGTGTTGCTAATGTTTTTCTCATAATACTATCTCCTTTTATTTTATCTCACTTATCTTTTCAAGAGGCCAAACTGTATGACCGTAAGTTAAATGGAAACCGTTCTGACCCGGGCGTTCGAGTGCAAAGTCCGGATCGTAAACATAAGTGGTTCCGTTCTCTATTATTTCAACCCAGCCGTGAGGGCCGTATCCGCCGCCTTTAAGAGGTACTTGTCCGCTTATAAGGTGTGCGTCGTAACCAAGCAGTCTTGCCATTTCGCAGAACATAGCAGCAAGTACATAGCAGTTACCGGTTGCCTTGGCATTTACGTTTCCTTTTCTGCTGTTGAATCCGTAATCTGCAGCCTTTGTAAGGCTTATTTTTGTGGCATCCTTTTCCCATTGAACATATGTCACAGTATCGCTTGAAGAGCAATCTTTAAATGCACCCTGAAGCGAGTTTATCTTCTTCTGCTCCATTCTTTCTTTAGCAAGAGGATAAGCGCAGGTAGTAGTCGTAGTAGTGGTGGTTGTTGTGGATGTTGTAGTTACAGTCCACTGTGTCTTTGTAGCATAGTAATCCTTCTTGGAAACGATAGCCTGAGCAATGGAAGCTGCCGCAAATGCGATATTATCGCCTGCCTTGCACTCACTTGCATTAACTGTTACGGTGCCCTTTGAATACTTTACAGTATTGATCTTTATGTCCGGGATAGAAATATAAGTAGGTGCAGAGCTTGAGAGCTTTGTTACATAGCCCATATTTACATAACCGGATATGCCGTTATATGTAACGTGGCCGAAATTACCGTTTTCCGTACCATTTGCATGAGTGATCTCAAATTTTGCTCCCGGAGGGATAGTTCCGAGAGATGCGGAATTGTAATCATGGTCTTTTCTGATGTTGAGTCCCAGATCAACGGTAGGCCCAGTGGTATATGTACCTGCGTAAGAATTGTCACAGCCGCAGCTGAGCTTCTCCGGAGTTGCGTTTATAGCGAATTTTGCAGGATCAAAGTAGGTGGGCTTGATAAGGAGCACAGACTCCTTGAAGAAGTTGTCATCATACTTCTTGAGATAGTTGTTTACAACTGTATCGGAGAAGTAGGGAGACAGTGCCGACTTGAGCTCTGCTGTAGACTTTACAGCTGTACCGCCTGCCTGAAGATCAAGCTTTTTGAGTGCATCTTTGATGCCGTCGTTAAGTCTTTCAGTTACTGCTTTAAAGCTGAGGGTTCTGTCAGTATTGAGGATAAGCTTTCTGAGGGCAGCTACATCAAATACATCAACTATACCGTCTCCGTTGATGTCTGCAAGCTTAGCCTGTTCTGATGTAAGGGTATTTTTCGTAAGAATATGATTCTGAAGCAATGTAAGGTCGGAGGAGGAGATAACGCCGTCTCCGTCAAAATCGCCCTTAACTGCAGCGCACGCTCCCATAGGAATCATACTTGTTGATGCCAGTGAAGCTGCAAGCAGCAGGCTGAGCATTTTTGAGTGTTTCATATTTTTCTTCCTTTCATATGGTGTTATTACGTTCCATATAAACATAACGAATCAATGAACCAAAGTGTGACAAAAAATCAAAAAAATTTATGTTTTTATAGTAAATGATATATGGATGACCGTTAAGGCCTTGGTTTACGGGCTTTTCAGTAAAGTTTTTCCAGTTCCTCGGAGGTGAAGGAGAAGCCTCTGGAACCTAGGGAATAATAGAAACCGTTATCGAAGACAAAAACAGAGTTGCCGTCATTTAAGCTCGTTCTGTAGACTCCATTGGGGAGATTGCCTGTTCCTTTCTTTATGAAGAAAAGGAAACTGCTGCCTTCGGAATGATTGGTAATATGTGAACTGTTATCCAATATCGAAAAATTTTCGGAATCGTTGATAGAATAATCAGGATAATAGGATATGAATTCTTCGGCAGGCATATATCCGCCGTTCATATATACTGTTATCTTGTCCTCAGGGGCAAGGTCTCCCTTGTAAGATCTTTCAATGATAATGTTTTCAGCGGTCAGAATTTCCCCGTCAATTGAAGTATACACTATTTTTTCAATTTTGGCAAGTACTACATTGTAGGAATTATCAAACAAAACCTGAAGATTTTGGTCAATTGGCTTACTGGGAGTAGGATCAACAACTCCGGCAAAATCGGGCCCAGCATTGGAATCGCTCTCCATAAGTCGTTCTCTGCGTATTATATTATCCCGTACATCATACTGTGTATCTGGTGATACTGTAAGATCTCTGCCGTTTCTTTCAACACTGTTGCCTTGTTCATTATTGCCTGAAGATGTTGTCGAAGACGAACTCTCTTCTTGCTTAGCGATCTGAGTATGAGTAGTTGTTGTCTGACGTGTGCTGCTCAGTGTTGAGGCGGGACGGAGGAAAGTGGTGGTTTTATTCGTCTGTCTGCCTGATCTGCGTGTTGATGTTGTCGAAGCTGCCGTAATTTCGGAAGAAGCTGTAGTGCTGACCGAAAGTTCATTTTTTGAAGTAGCCGCTGTCGTTGTTGTGACAGACTTCTGCGTTACGGTTTCGTTCGTCCTGGTAGTTGTTACCGTAATATCAGTTGCTGAAGATGTCTGGGTAACTAAAGGGATATTATTGTTATCATGTTCAAAATTCAACTTGTTTTTCGGCATAAGAAGTATAACTCCCGTAATAACCGCAAGCATTGCAGGTATGGCTGCAAATCTCAGGATCAGTGGCATAAGAGGTTTATGCTTCTTTTCCGTGCTGCGCATAAGGAATTCTGCGGAAAACTCTTTTTTTCTGTCGGGTTCCGGTATTCCGAATGCCTCGGTTAGTTTTTTTATCTCCTTATCTGTCATATAAGCTCCTCCTTCCCCATGTATTCACGTAAAGACGAAAGGATCCTGTTTATCCTGCGGTTAAGGGCAAAGCGTGAGATATTGAGCAGCTTTGCGATAACATTGACCGGAACTTCGTTTACGTATCTCAGAAGAATTATCTCTCTGTCCTCGTTGCTGAGCTTATGCAGAGCCTGTTTGAGATCAAAGCCTGAGAGAACATTGTTTTCTATATTCTCATCAGAGGTCTCTGACTCGTCGAGCTCCGAGGTTTTGGCTTTCCTGAATTCATCGGTGCATAGATTGCCTGCGATGGTATACAGTAGCTGTAAGGTTTTGTCGATGCTGTTGTAGTGAGGATGTTCAAGATAACGAAGGAATGTTTCCTGAGTCAGATCTTCTGCGGTCTCCTTGTGGTGAACGCGCAGGAAGCAGTATCGGTATATTTTATCATACTGCTCATCAATATTCAATGACACAGAGCCACCCCCTCCAGGAACTTATATTACACATTATATCATAAGATAAGTACTAAATCAACAGGTGTGGTAAAATTTTAAAAAAATTAGGGGAACTGAAACAGCTCCCCCGAAATGTCCCCCTTTATAGGATATGTTTTATTTAACTGCCAGAGTGCAGCCTGACAGTTATCAGAGTGAATTAAGTGCACCGATGAAAACGGGTAAAGATGTTTCTGTATCGATTATACAGTAAACAAATGGTCTGTCGAAGGTAACGTCCTTGACATCTTCATACATTGGCATACCATTGTCACGCATTGCGACAAGAGTTGCTGCAGCGGCCTTAGTGCCGTTTTCGTCAAGGTCGATGAATGTCTTATGGATAACGATGCCTATATGTAAAGGATGTATGTCAGCCACAGATGACATATTCGTGAAATCGGCAGAATTACTGAACGCCGTTGGCATACCTATGGCTTTGAGTTCGTCCGAAAGCTCGTTATTGTATTCATAGCTGAACTTCGGAAGCTTTACATTTGCCATTATCATATCGCTTTTGCCGGAAGCGATGATTCCCGACAGCTTTTCGGGCGTGAGTTTTTCAATGTATTCATCAACAGTAGTTCCCTCATCCGGGAGGAGAGCTGCAAAAGCGTATCTGCCGCCGCTGTAATACTTTATCATACCGTTGGTATTTTCATCAAAAATATATTTTTCATGGCTGCAAAGCATTGAAGCGTCCTGCACATTTCCGGTGGCATTTGTGAATTTGCCGTCCTTGATCTGATGCTTTTCATATGGTTCATCCCATTCGGCCTCAAATGCAACGGCATTGACCAGGTACATAACATCAAGAGGATCAATTTTACTGAGAATAGTCGGTATCATTTCATTGGTCTTTTCGTTGACCCAACCGTTGACATCATCAAGAGTAGTTTCGTCAAAAGGAGCAACATAGAACTCGCTGTCATAGAAGTCGACGCAGTTCTGTATGAACTCGGGGCGGGGATTGATTCTTGATTTATCGTTTCTTGCCCATATTGAGTTGGCTGTGTTCATTGACCACTTATTTGCGTATTCATTTCTTTTGTCATTTACCGAATTCAGACGCTGAGTGAGAAGATAGCTGTTGAGATCTTCGATCTTCATACCTCCGCCGAGAACATTTTCCATTTCCGTGCGGGTATCTCCTGCGGCGCCGTTGGCTGTCATACCCAGAGCCTGAACGATAGAATAAGGAGATATGAGCGTATTGGTCGGAGTCTCTTCCTCAGCATAGGTCTTTTTGAAAAGCTTGAGCGTAAGGTCATACTGACTATTTATAAAGCTCTCGTCGGCACTTTTGCCTGTTACAGAAGAAGCAGCAATGCCTGCGCATAGATTCTGCGACTTTGGCTTGAAAGAAGGTACCGGAGCCTCATTCATACAGTTTATGAGAAGTTTTCTCATTGCGCTGAGATCGAATACATCACATACTTCGTCTTCGTTTATATCCGCATTGGGAGCTGCGGTAAGCTCTCCGCTGCCCTTCAGCCAGCGCTGGAACAATATCATATCCGCGAGATTGAAAACCATATCTCCGTTTACATCGCCCTTTATACGGCGGACATCAGTTGCAGCAGAGTAGTCTGATACGACAGCAGGCAATGCTATGCACATTGCAGCAGCTGCAGCAAGTAATCTTCTGAGTTTCATAAATATACCTCCTTAAAAAGATTCAGTTCAGCAAAGTTAGTGTTTTGCGTTTTCATAAAGCTTAACGAATTGAAAGGGGATAATGTGCGGCTTGCTTTGTTAACTTTTTGTGAACATTTGCAGACTGATCGCACAAAAAGAATGTTAACAGAATATTTACATTTTCAGCCGCACATTACGGCTTGTCTGACGTTAAGTATTATAAAAGCTGTTTTTACACTTTATTATTAATGTCGGGAGGTTTTGGTATGAAAAAGTTAAGTTCAGTTATTCTTGCATCAGTTATTTCGTTATCGGTAGTAATGCCGTGTATTCCGTCGGCTGCAGCAGAAGATGCGTTATCATCAGGTTCTGTAGATGGATCGCGTGATCTTTTGAAGGAATATCCTGACGGGTACTGCGTTGACGGAAATTCGGTATATTTCTTAAAGACCGTTTTCCAGACCTCAACTTTTATAGTTAATTCTGCAAGACCGTTTTCCTTAAAAAATATCAGTGATGAAAGCAAAGATTTCGGGTTCGTTTTCGAACCAAGTGAAGGTTCAGTGAATCTTGTTTCTGTTTGTGAAAACGTTGAACAGATCGTATCATTCGATATAGATGAGGAAAGGAAAAATCATTTTCACTTCTTTTATCCTGTCATAAATAGTTATCTTGTTACTGAGGAAGATGGGAAAACAGAGGTAAAGCTTGTTGATAAGGCGGATTACGGTAAACTGACCGATCTTGAGGCTTTGCGTAAGGAATACGCTGAGCAAGCAAGGGAAAGCAATGAGCAGTATTTTGCCTGCTTTTCAAAAAGATTTTATTGTATTGAAGATATTCTTCAATCGGATTATTATCCCTTTGTAAATACTCAGCTTGATGGTGTGCCTTATGTACGGACAGTATATAATTATGACAATGTTTCTCAGGAGATTGTTATCGGCACTGATTATAAATCGTCAGTCGAGGCCAAGGGTAGCATAAGAAAAAGCAAGACTGTTAACAGCGGAAGCTATGCTTCGCTGCAGGATCGAATTTTTTCGGATGATATTTACCATTATCATATCTATGAACCGACTGAAAATGCTTCGGACCATCTGAATTTTTATACTAAGGATAGTCTTACCGGACAAAAGAAAAAATATTATGCAAGAATGGAAAAAGGCTCATTTACAAGCGGAATTACCGAGACAGGAATGGGCTCGGAACCAATTGAACCCGTAAAGTTTGACGTTAACTGTGATTCTGAGGTAAATATTGCTGATCTCATAATTATGAGCAGGTATCTTATGGGAGAATATTCACTTACTGAAAACGGCATCATCTCGGCTGACGTCAATGATGACGGAGTTACCGATGTTTTTGACCTTATCCAGCTGAGAAAAAAGATACTCTCTCTAAGCAGTTACGTGGAAGACTATACATATAAAAAGGATACTACCGTATACGTGACCGCTGAAGGCGAGGAAGCGGCACTGAAAAATTCATCTTATGTATTCAGGTCTGCAAAGGATTTCGATGAGTTTGCGGAAAAGAATTTCAGGCCTGCTGTTGAGCGTGAATTAAAAAAGAGTTATGATGATGAGTTTTTCAAGGAGAATGTATTGCTGCTCCATCTCGGGAAACAGGTATACGGTGGCCTTTCGACTGATGTAGAAGGTGTCTGCATTGAAAAAACGGCGGATGAAGATTTTCTTTCTCCTCTGACTATCAAGCTTGAGTCTTGTGAGGTGAATTGTATTCTGCCTGAGGCTGTTGAGATCCATCAGGTAATATATCCTTCCGAAAAGTTGGAAAAAAGAGAAGTTGAGTGGGTTAACAGCAGATTTAAGGATATTGATTCAAAGCATTTCAGCGTTACTGCTTACCCAGAACAATCTATTAATGAAAACAGCAGCTTTATAATGAGAACATATGACGAATTTAATGGTTTTATCACCGATACATATGATGATAAAAATCAGGAGAAGATAAAGGAGCAGTTTGAATATATTGAAAAAAACAAAGGAATACGCATAGACGAAGATTTCTTCAAGGATCACTTTATACTTTTCAGGATCATATGCTGGCATAATGTACCGTCAAAATACAATGCCCAGCTCTTTGACGGCAACATTGTCATAAATGAGCAGGACAGTCTGTTTTACGGCGATGTAATAGAGTTATGCCTTGATGCTTATATTTTTGATAAGAGATATGATAAGGATGATCTGAGTGTAAGCTTTGTTGATCATAGAATCATTGATGAGAAGTATGATCCGCAGGGTGACACAGCTTTAATAAGCGATGATAAAGATTACAATTCAAGAAAAATAAGAATAAGCCAGTACAGCTTCGGAAATGAGAGTGCGGTCTCTGTATACCTTACATATACAGTAGGTATGGCATTGAATGCAGGGAACAAAAGAGTATTAGACGTTCCCGTTGAGAAGGACTTCAAGCCTTTCGGCGCTAAGGAAGACATTGAAAAATTGAAAGAGATCCCTTGCGAAAGCGAAAACTATTCTGTAGAATGGGGAGAAGACAGTGTGACCGTCAGCTTCAGAACAGCTCCCGGCGGAGAATTTATAAAACAAACTTTTGATTATGATTCATCATTATATTGAAAAAAGTGAGCCTTTAAGGCTCACTTTTTTTGCAAAGGAGGCGTCTGAGCTAATTTTTTTCGAAATAATTGACTTTTTTGATACAATGATATATAATAAATTCATAGATGATTTTGAGTATTACGCCATTGCTGATATAATCGGATTTATTTCATTTTTTATTGAGAATAAAACATACCTTATATATTGTTCTTATCATGTTCTTTGAGTTTTGGGGAGGGTTCAAAGAGTATAACGTGACAGAGCATATATCATCTTGAAAATTACAAGGGGGTAATTTATGAGAAATGGCAATGACACTGACAGAAAAGAGAGAAATATAGATACAACTCTGAATGCACTTTCTGCCAGAAAAGAAGCTCCGAAGATTTGGTTCTTTGTCCTTCTTATAATTTATATTTTTACATCTGTTGTTATAAACAGACTTGCGCATTCCAATAACATAATAAGAGTCGGAAATCAGGTCCTTCCGTTTACCGCTTTTGCGGGAGTTTTATCATCTCTTGGAAATCTGAGTATAATCTCATTGGTTGTAGTTTATCGTAAGAAAGGTTTTTGTACCGCACTTATAATACTTTTGTCACAGTTTCCGTTGCTTCTGATACAGATGATGAGACACCATAATATTGCTATACTTCCCGGAATATTTGGCAATATCCTGACTTCCTTCGCCGTCTTAATGCTCTACCTTTATAATGTAAAGATAGAGAAATACCAGATAAGACTCCGTGACCAGGCTGTTACGGACAGGCTTACTGGACTTCCGAACAGATTTGCCTGTTCGGAGCTGATAAATGACCTTGTAAGCCGCAGCGAGAAATTTGCTGTTGTTTCCATTGACCTGAATAACTTCAAGAGTATCAATGACACAATGGGACACGATATGGGAAATGTAGTTCTTACCGAGATTGCCAAACGATGGAAAGCTGCTGCTGATTCGAGACTTTCAGGAACTCTCGATTTTATAACCCGTCAGGGCGGAGATGAGTTTGCTATCATTATCCGTAACTATCATTCCGATGAGGATATTGAAAACACCATCAGGTATTATGAATCGGTTCTGGAGAACAGACTGACCATAAACGAGTGCGATTACTTTATAACTGCAAGTTTTGGGTATGCGGAATATCCCACTGATGCACAAAACGTGGATTCGCTGTTTTCCTATGCTGACGCTGCTATGTATAACGTAAAGCGCACAAACAATAGTGAACATTTAACAAGGTTTACTCCCGATCTGCTCAATGTTGAAAAGACACTTGAGATCGAGCGCAAGATCAGGACAGCTCTTGAAGAAGACAGGATATACTTCGTTCTTCAGCCTCAGTATGATATTTCACATAAACTGCGTGGGTTTGAGGCTCTTGCCCGTATGGATGATCCCGACGGAGGGAACATCAGTCCTGTTGAGTTCATACCTGTGGCGGAAAAGGTCGGGCTTATTGATAAGGTCGATCTCAGAGTTCTCAGAAAAGCTGCAGATTTTTTCAGCAGGATAATAAAAAAGTCAGATGACGATATAACTCTCAGCGTAAATGTATCTGTGAAACATCTTATGAAGAATGATTTTATAGATGAGATCAAGGATGTAATAAACAGCTTTGGCATTCCAGGAAGTCAGCTTGAGATTGAAATAACCGAGTCGGTGATGATAGATTCTGCCGAAAAGGCTCTTCAATGTATAAATGACATCAAGAGTTTGGGAGTAAAAATAGCAATTGATGATTTCGGTACAGGTTATTCTTCACTTAGTTACCTGAATAAGTTCCCGGCTGATCTGCTGAAGATAGACAAATCCTTCATTGATAAGATGAATACGAGCGAGTCATCAAAGCAGTATGTTGCGGCTATTATCTCTATCGGCCATATTATGGATTTTGAGGTCATTTCCGAGGGCGTCGAAGATGATCAGCAGCTTGAGATACTCCGCGATATCGGATGTGACTTTATACAGGGTTATATCTGGGGAAGACCGCTTCCGCAGGAAGAGGCCGAGCTGCTTGTTCTCGGCGGTTCATCTTAAACTGTTTTTTACTGACAAAATGCAGTTTTTAGGGGCTGTGATGTGTTCCTAATGGGATAAATCTGTTAATGAGGACTTATGTACAAGTCTTCAATATAAATATTTAAAAGGAGATTTTTGTTTGAATAATACTTTTAAAAAGGAGATAGTAGCGTAAACGGGAGGTTTGCGAATACATACTCACACAAGCCTCCCGTGTCCGGTCAACATTTTCAGGAGGAAATAAAAATGAATAAATACGACTATATCATTCGCAGGGAAACAGAAAAGGACTATCGTGAAGTTGAAAATCTTGCCCGCGAGGCATTCTGGAATCTGAATAAGCCTGGTTGTCATGAGCACTATTTTATACATATTTTGAGAGAACATGAGGATTTTATCCGTGAGCTGGATCACGTTGTCGAGGCAGACGGTAAGATCGTCGGTTCTGTTATGTATTGCAGAAGCAAGCTTACGGACGAGCAGGGGAACGAGAAACAGGTTCTTACTATGGGACCTCTTTGTGTTCTGCCTGAGTATCAGCGCAAGGGCTTCGGAAAAGCCCTGCTTGAATACACCTTCGGTATTGCAGCTGAAATGGGCTATGACACTGTAATTAATTTCGGAAATCCCGATAATTATGTTGCAAGAGGCTATAAAAGCTGCAAAAAGTATAATGTATGCTTTGAAGGAGATGTGTTTCCTGCTGCATTGCTGGTAAAGGTTCTCAGAGATGATGCTCTTGACGGAAGAAAATGGTTCTATCATCCCAGCGATGCTGATAAGCCCTGCGATGACACCGAGGCTGTTGAAGCCTTCGATGCTCTTTTTCAGCCTAAAGTAAAGGGCTGGCAGCCAAGTCAGGAGGAATTTTATATTCACAGTCATTCTTCCATAACATGGTAATTAAAAGATCATAGGTGCGGCATCTCCGTCTTAATGGCGGAGATGCTTTTTTACGCTGTTTCAGGGAATATACTTGACAAACTGCTCGCAATGTGCTATAATGAACCCATGAAAATACGGAAGAGGTGTGAGGATGAAAAGATAATTCGCTTTTGAATACATGAATAGCAAAGCTGACAGTGTGTAAAATACAGGCATACTGTCTTATCATGTTGCCAAAAGTGGATTATGTTCTCATAACCTCTTTTTTGTGCTTTATATATTTTTGCGGATAGCTGTATCTGTCTGCGCCTTCTTGAGGTAATGAAACATAACGGGAACTGTTTGGCAACAAATGGTTCCCGTTTTTTTCGGGAATGTGAGAGGAGGAACAAATATGTCACAGATCAGAGTAAACGATTTGACATTTTATTATGATGGAAGCTTTGACAATATTTTTGAAAATGTGTCATTTTCCATTGACACCGACTGGAAGCTTGGATTTATCGGGCGAAACGGCAAGGGAAAAACTACCTTTCTGAATCTGCTTCTCGGTAAATACAGATACAGTGGATCTATTGAGACTTCGGCAAAATTTGAGTATTTCCCATATTATATTCCGAAAGAATTTCTGGAACTGCCGGCATCGGTTTTTTTAGACAGATTGAGAGCGGACTGTGAGGAATGGCGCGTAATATGTGAGCTTATTCAGCTCGGGGAGGATGCGGATATTCTTTATCGTCCTTTTGGGCAGCTAAGCCACGGTGAGCGTACAAAGCTGCTGCTTGCCGTGCTTTTCAGCGGTGAAAACGAATTTCTGCTTATTGATGAACCGACAAATCACCTTGATATGAATGCAAGAGAGACTGTCAAAAGATACCTTGCGTCCAAAAACGGTTTTATACTTGTTTCTCATGACAGAGATCTGCTGGACGCCTGTATTGATCATGTTCTTGTTCTGAACCGACAGAGTATCGAGGTGTTGAGCGGTAATTTTTCGGTCTGGATGGAGAATAAGGAGCGCAGGGATAAATTTGAGCTTTCAGAGAACGAAAAGCATAAAAAGGAGATAAGAAAACTTCGTCGGGCAGCAAAAAGAACGTCTGAATGGGCTGATAAAAGCGAACGTACAAAAATAGGATTTGATCCTGTAAAAGAAAATGACAGATGTATCAGCACCAGATCTTATATAGGCGCAAAGACAAAGAAAATGCAGAGCAGAGTAAAGCATATAGAAAAACGTATACAGCGTGAGATAGACGAAAGGGAAGGCCTTCTTAAGGATATTGAGAGAAATCCCGATCTTAGGCTTACACCTCTTGTTCATCATAAGGAGTCTGTACTGGTATTCAGAGATTATTCGGTTACTTATACAGGCAGCCAGGATCCTGTTTTTGAGCCTTTGACATTTGTTCTGAGGCAAGGGGACAGAATAGCATTGCATGGTGAAAACGGCTGCGGCAAATCAACGCTGATAAAGGCTGTGCTTCAGAAAACAGGATATAAGAGCTATGAGGAGCAGTTTGCGGAAAACGGAATAATGGATGCTGCTTCGGGATTGAAGGTATCATATGTATCTCAGGATACCTCCGGTGTAAGTGGGAGTATAGATGATTTTTGTGAGAAGAACGGACTTGATCTCAGCTTGTTCTGTACTGTTCTGAGGCATCTTGATCTTGACAGGACACAGTTCCTGAAAAATATTGAAGACTTTTCGGAGGGGCAGAAGAAAAAACTTCTGATAGCTGCAAGTCTGCTGACTCCTGCACATCTTTACATATGGGATGAGCCACTGAACTATATTGATGTTTTCTCGCGTATGCAGATAGAAAAGCTAATAGACGAATACAAGCCTACAATGCTT
Source organism: Ruminococcus flavefaciens 007c (assembly GCF_000571935.1). Taxonomy (GTDB): domain Bacteria; phylum Bacillota; class Clostridia; order Oscillospirales; family Ruminococcaceae; genus Ruminococcus; species Ruminococcus flavefaciens_F. Next base: position 175,828 of record NZ_ATAX01000023.1, read on the forward strand.
TTTGTGGAACATGATGTGCGTTTTCGGGAAAAGATCGCAACGGATGTTGTTGAGTTAAGAAAAATATGATATTTTGATGAGAAAAGGCAGCTTATACAGCTGCTTTTTCTTATTTATGCTTGCATTTTTTACCTGCCTGTGATATAATTATATTAATGCAGATATAGTATAGCGGTTATTATTTCAGTTTCCCAAACTGAGGAGGCGGGTTCGACCCCCGTTATCTGCTCCAGCGGGGAGCCCCGCAGGCAAGTTCGCGCTTCACTTTTTAGTGGGGCGTTTGTTCTTTTATATCTCATAGCAGCTTAGATCGCTGTACATCGCTGATAAAGTCTGATGTATTTTACTGAATAATATAAAAAAACAGCCTGTACTGTATGTACAGGCTGTTTCCGGGTTTATTACATCTGAGCATTGAAGAGAGCTGAAAGCTCGTAAATAACGTCGTCATTGTCAGCGTCTATATAGACAGCTTCGTTGATAGATGAAAGATCCTTGAGCGAATCGATCTGCTCGTTATATCCGATGGTGTAGATCGGTATGCCGTAATGTGAAACAACGTTTGCTGCGGAACTGTAGCTGATACCGGTATTGCACTGACCGTCGCTGAGAAGGAAGATCATTGCTTTGGCATTAGGCACTGTCGTTCTGTACTCGTTTATCATATTAACGGCTACCATAAGAGCGTCATATGAAGCGGTATTTCCGCCTGCACGCATTTTTTCTACAGCTCCTGCAAAATATGAACGCTGTTCAAGTCCGAACTGATCTATAGGAAGATCAATCGTTACATCATCGCTGTAGGAGATAAGACCTACATAGTTATCGGATTTTATATTCTTAGAAGCCTCAAGGAGCGAATCCTTAAGTCTGTTGAGTGGATCACCTGTCATGCTTCCCGATACATCTGCGATAAAGAGTGCGATTGTGGGAGTGCCAGAATCCTTCTCTTCCTTCCAGAGGCGCTGAGCACTCATAATGTCTGCACCGCTTATGGAAGCTGTGGTGTATTTGAACGAATTGTCAGGATCAAAGCCGTATTCCTTTGCGTGTGCCTGAGGACCGGCGCTGAGAGCGTAATTTAAGAAAGCTGAAAGAGCTTCCTTCTGGTCTGATGAAAGGTCTCCAACACTGTAAAGGGGATTGCTGTGCTTGTAACCAAAGGGAACGAAGTCATATCCGCCTTTGAGTACAGGGCTGTTTGTATATGCCTGATATTCGACAACTCCTGCCTGAAGTGTACCGCTCTGCATAGCGTTTACCATCTGGTCTGTTGTATAACATACAAAGGGGATACCTTTCTGAAGCTGCTGGAATTTTTCTATTGCTCCGCTGCTGAGTATATCATTTCCGTCAAAGTGCTGAAGTGCATTTACAAGGAAATTTAGTCCTGTGGCTGATGTATAAGGGTATGTATAACCCATCTGAAGCTCGCCGTTTACAACTGCATCAACTATGTTTTCAAAATTTACTTCTCCGTATTTGGAGGCAACTGCGGAAGATGCGGTGCGCGAGATCGCTATACCTGCTGTATTGGCGACAAGAGATTCTGCTTCAAGATTGAGCTTTGCCCCCTGTTCTGCTGCGAGTTTTCCGAAAAGCTCGTTTGAAGGTGTGTAAGCCTGTGGGATGTACACGTTATTTGAAATGTAATCAGAAGAAGCTCCTGAGGGAATACTTCTGACGCTTACTGATATGGTCTTTCCGTTTGAGAGACGGTTTCTCTGGTCATTGAATTCCTGAGCGATCTCATTGAGCCAGCCGTTGTTGTTCTTTCCTGCCTTTTCAGAGGTAGAGAAGATTTCAATGTCAACATCGCCTGTACCTTCAATGGTAAGGGGATATTTGGTATTGATGTTGGGAAGATTAGCAGCTGACTTGTCTGAATAGTCAACAGTTCCCTGAACCTTTGTAGAAGTTTTTACTTTTATGTTTTTCAGGCTTCTTTCAAGGACCTTTTCGGGATCATTGGCTGAATTGCCTGTGGAAGGCATAGGATCCTTGTTATTCTTTCCTGATGATGTACTGTGAATTACCGCAATTATCATTATCATAGTTACCAATGCGCCAATAACTGCGATTATAACAGGAGATTTGCTTTTATTCATTATATATCCTCACTTTCCATTTCTTTCTTGTATTCACGTATAGAATCAATGATAAGACTGAGAGATTTGATCTCTGTATTCATTCTTTCACTGTCTGTCATCTGTGAAACTTCAATAAGAAGGTTTGTGTAATCAGCAAGTATCTTTTCGTTTCTTCCTGTGAGCATCCTTAGGTAATTCCTGTGCATACCTATCTCATCGTTTCTGGAAGTTGACTGTATTATGGCGGTTCGTTTTATAAAAAGCAGCATATTGTTGATCATAACGGACTGTATGTCCTGATTGACAAGATCATAAACGCCGCCGCTTGAGCTTATGGTATCGAGAGCCACGGATTTCTTCTGGAAAAGTTCCCACTGTTCAAGAATCTTTGATGCTTCCTGACGGCAAAGAGGATAATCCTTCAGGTCTTTGATGACTTCGATATAGTCCTTCGGCTCATTAAGAGATTCAAAGGTATGTTCATCTATTATGTATGCCTTCTGAAATGCTTTCCTTCCAAGATCATAGGCCTTGATGAAATAATAATTACCCCAAGTCATCACGGCAACTATGCAGATTATGGCGAGAACAGACAAGAAAGCTGAATCCAGTATGCCGGTACAGCTGAAAAGCAGTACACCTGAGATCGCCACAATCAGATTGAAAATAATCTGTCCCAAGTATTTTTTCAAAAAATTCACCCCAATCATTGCAGCTGATGATCGCAAAAGCTGCGTCTCATACTATTATATATCATTATTACAAAAAAGTCAATCAGCAAAGGAAGAAATAAACGGATATTCTGCCGATAGCTGTGTGTGCAATGGTTCGGCAGCCGCGGATCCACTGTGTATGGAAGGATAGGTGACAGTGTTCCAGAACTGATCTCCTTTATTGTAGTTAAGTTATTATATCAGTATTTCAGGGCATAATCAAGTAATTATTTTTTAAATTATAAAATATTTAAACAACAGCATTTTGTATTGAAATTCAGTTTTATTTATGGTATAATATATTTAAATGTGTCAGTGATGCGGATATGATTTAGTAAAAGCAACTCTGATGTATGTTATTTTCAACTATCTGATTGGAGTTTAATCAATGAAATATGACAGGATTATAATAGGTGCAGGTCTGTATGGTTTGTATGCTGCGCTTTTCTGTTCACGGCGGGGAATGAATGTTATCGTTCTTGAATGTGATAAAGAGCCTTTTATGAGGGCTACAACAATTAATCAGGCAAGAGTCCATCAGGGCTATCATTATCCGCGTTCTTTATCGACAGCAATGAGGTCAGCAAATTATTTTGACCGCTTCAACAACGATTTCGGATTCTGTGTAAACAGTGAGTTTGATCAGGTCTATGCGACTTCGGACAAGTACTCATGGACAAATGCAGAACAGTTCATTGCTTTCTGCAAAGCCGCCAATATTCCCTGTGAGCCGCTGCATCCCGATCAGTTCTTCAATAGCGGAATGTGCGATGGTGCGTTTCTTACCAGAGAATACACCTATGATGCGGGACTTTTGAAGGAATATATGCTCGATGAGATAAAAAAAGTCAAAAACGGCTCGGTAACATTTAAATTCGGAGTAAAGATCGATACGATCGAGGCATCGGGTGAGTATTATACGGTTTCACTTTCAGATGGCGAGGAGTTTTCTGCTCCCTTTGTTCTTAATGCTACATATGCTTCTGTAAATCAGATCATTGATAAGATAGGCGGAGAAAAGTTCAAGATAAAGTACGAATTATGCGAGCTTATACTATGCCATTCAAGTGAAAAGCTAAAAAATACAGGCATTACGGTTATGGACGGACCTTTCTTCTCTATAATGCCCTACGGAAAGACAGGCTTCCATTCACTGACATCTGTAACTTTTACTCCCCATGCTACAAGCTATGATGATGTTCCTACATTCTCATGTCAGGACAACAACGATTCATGCAGCCCGTGTATGCTCGGCAACTGCAATGACTGCACCACGCGTCCTCCTTCGGCCTTCCCTTATATGGAAAGACTTGCGAAGAAATATATGCGAAGTGAATATGATTTCACTTTTGACCACTCTATCTACTCCATGAAGCCCATACTTATGAAGTCTGAGATAGACGATTCGCGTCCAACTGTGATCCGCGTTCACACATCTTCTCCAACGTTTGTAAGCGTGCTTTCGGGTAAGATAAATACAGTTTATGATCTTGATGAGGTACTGATCAATGGATAATAAAGAAAAAAGCTTTGTATCGGCAGTTGTATATGCTCATAATTCGGGCAAGGATATATGCAGCTTTATGGAAATGCTCATAAATGAGCTTGAAAAGAACTTTGAAAGTTCGGAAATAATACTTGTAAACGACCATTCAACGGACGGCAGCATAGAAATGGTAAAGGATATTTGCCATAATGCCTCTACGTGCAGTGTTTCTATTGTGCATCTCAGTTATTTCCACGGACTGGAAACAGCTATGAATGCAGGAAATGACCTTGCTATCGGCGATATTATATTTGAGTTTGACAGTACTTTACTGGATTTTCCTGCGGATACAATTATGAATGCATACAAAGAGCTGCTTGCAGGAAATGATATTGTTGGCGTTGCCCCCGATAAAGATGAGAGCTTCTCTTCGAAAATGTTCTATAGGGTATTTGAACATTTTACAGGCACAAAGATGTGCTCCGAGCGCTTCAGAGTGGTGAGCAGAAGACTTATCAACCGTGTAAATTCGGTAAACAAAACAGTCCCATACAGAAAGCAGGCTTATCTTACAGCAGGCTTCCATTCAAAGATACTGCGATATAAGCAGACAGCAGACAAATCCTATGTCAAGGATAAAGCAGAGCAGAAAAATCGCTCAAAGCTTGCTGTGGATTCGCTTATACTATTCACGGAATTCGGCTATCGCCTTTCAAAGTTCCTGACTATTAGCATGATGATAATCTCGCTGTTCATGATAATATATTCAATTGTTGTCTATGTATCTGCACAGCCTGTTGAGGGATGGAGTACTACGGTACTGTTCCTTTCAATATCCTTCTTTGGATTATTTGCGATACTCACTATTATTGTAAGGTATTTGCAGCTGCTTGTAAATCTCGTATTCAAGCATAAACGCTATTGTTTTGATAACATAGAGAAGATCACGAAATAAGGAGGCTTGCTTTATGCCAACAAAAGCTCTTGTAGGATATACCGGTTTCGTAGGAAGCAATATATATGCAGCAGGCGATTTTGAAGCGGTCTACAATTCAAAGAATATCAGCGAAGCATACGGAACAAGTCCTGATCTGCTTGTTTATTCGGGATTGAGGGCCGAGAAATTCCTTGCTAATAATGCTCCGGAAAAGGATATGGAACTCATTATTGAAGCTGAAAACAACATAAGCAGGATAGCTCCCAAAAAACTGGTATTGATCTCTACAGTTGATGTTTTTAAGAATCCTGTTGATGTTGATGAGAATTCGGAGATAGACACTGAAGGACTTCATGCCTATGGTCTTGACCGTTACAGGCTGGAGCAGTGGGTGAGAGAGAATTACAAAGATGCCCTTATCATACGTCTGCCCGGTTTGTTCGGCAAAAATCTGAAGAAAAACTTTATATTCGATATGATAAATATCATACCTTCAATGCTGAAGGCTGAAAAGTACAGGGAATTATCGGAAGCCGACAGTCTTATTGCTGAAAGCTATGTTTCATGCGATAACGGCTTTTATAAGCTTCAGGTAAACGATAAAGACCGCAGCGAGCTGAAAAAGCATTTTCTTGATGCCGGCTTCTCGGCGCTTAATTTCACGGATAGCAGGAGCTCTTTCCAGTTTTATCCTCTTACAAGTCTTTGGAAGGATATTCAGACAGCAATAAAGAACGATATAAGACTCTGGCATCCCGCAACTGAGCCTGTTTCGGCAGAAGAGCTTTATTATGCGGTTATGGGCGGAAAATTCAGTAATATCGTATCTCAGTCTCCTGCAAAATATGATTACAAAACTGTTTATTCTGAGCTTTTTGGCGGGAAAGACGGTTATATAGAAAGTAAGGAAAGTATTATCAGACAAATAAAGGATTTTTACGATAATGCAGTACAGTGTGATTGATTTCATATACGAGAGGTTCTTAAAAAAACATTGTATTATATTTTCTGCATTAGTAATTATTTCGACATGTGTACTTATGATGCTTAAAGCGGAGCCGTTGTTCCAGATGGATTCCGAAAGTCTTGTTTCCGTTCCTATGCTTGCAGAGGTAAACGATAAAGAGTTTGACAACAGTCAATACGGACTTGGTTCTTTTTCTGCCGAAGTTGGAGAAACGTTTTATTATAATTATTTCAAAGAGAATGATATTGAAATGAACAGGCATGAATATACCTATGGGTCCTATATATCCCAGTTTGGGCTTCAGGGATACTTCTGCTGTTTCATTGCGCGTGTTATAAAATCTTCCGGTACAGTCGGTGTAATGAGAGCTGTCTTCTGTCTTTTAACTGTTTTTTTGACATTTCTTATCGCAGCCGGGATAAAAAAACACTATGGACTTCTTCCTGCTGTATGCTCATGGATCGTGCTGATCTATTCACACTGGGTATATGACTTTGCTCCTAATCTGTACTGGGCAATGTTCACCTGGTTAGTTCCGATAATGCTGGGATTGATGTGTGTTAATCACGAAGATAAAAGGAAGCTTATCTACCCTCTTTTTTTTATTGCAATGGTTGTAAAATGTCTGTGCGGATATGAATATATCTCAACCATAATGCTTTCCGGAGAAGCCTTTCTGATCGCTGAGTGGCTTATAAAAAAGGAAAAAAGACGTCAGCTGACTTACTGCATTATAATTTCGGGATTATGTATGCTTATGGGCTTTATTGCAGTTATGCTTTTCCAGTCGTACAGATACGGCGAAGGTGATCTCATAAAAGGTTTTAAGTTCTTCAAGTATTACCTTGTGGAAAGAAGAACATTCGGAAATTATGCTGAGTATGAACCTGTTTATGCGGATTCACTGAATGCTTCTGTGTGGGCGGTATTGAAGAAGTATTTCTGGAGCCTGCCTGATGGTAAAAAGATCACAATGCTTCTGGCGGCAGGTGTTTTATCGGTTCTGATTCAGAAAGTCTTTTTCAGGAAAGATGTCAGGATCAAAGCTACATTTGTGGTTATACAATTAATTTCAGCTTTATCATGGATCGTACTTGCCAAGTCACATTCGTTTATTCATGTGCATATAAACTTCATCGTATTTTATATCGGTTTTGCACAAGTCTGTGTTTACTGTGCAGCAGATGCAGTTCTGAGTCATATACGTGTTTGCGTGGAAAATGACGGAAATGATATGTCAAATAAAAGTAAAATAAGATTTAGTCTTGTAAAATAAGGGAGAGATTTGCAATGAAGCTTTCAATTTCAAATATTGCGTGGAGCAGTAAAGACGATGAGAACGTATACAATATTATGAAAAGGTATGGTTTTACAGGTCTTGAGATCGCTCCTACAAGGATAATACCAGCTGCTCCCTATGACAATATCGGTGAAGCGGCGGAATGGTTCGGCGGTATAAGGAAGGAGTATGGATTTAGAATCTCCTCTATGCAGTCTATATGGTACGGAAGAACAGAAAAGCTTTTCGGTACTCCTGATGAAAGGCAGGTTCTTCTGGATTATACAAAAAAAGCTGTTGACTTTGCGGCTGCTCTGGATTGCGGAAACCTTGTGTTTGGCTGTCCTAAAAACAGATGTGTTGACGATAACAGCGATCTGACAGTCGGAATAGATTTCTTCAGAGCTCTTGGAGAATATGCGGTCAGCAAAAAAACTGTTATAGGTATTGAGGCAAATCCTGCAATTTACCAGACCAACTACATAAACACAACCGCTTCGGCACTGGAGCTTATCCGTGAAGTAGGTTCCGCCGGGATAAAGCTCAATCTTGATCTCGGCACCGTGATTGAAAATAAAGAGGATATTTCTGTTTTAAAGGGAAATGTAGGTCTTATAAACCATGTACATATAAGCGAACCTTTTCTTGTTCCCGTATGTGAGCGAGGTCTTCACAGGGAATTGATGAGTTTGCTCCTTGAGGAAGGTTATGACAGATATATTTCAATAGAAATGAAGTGTACTGATGATATCGATTCAGTGACATCGGTTATAAAATACGTTAGTGAGGTCTTTTCATGATAGTTGAAGCTAAAAACGGAGTTCCGAAATACGAATGCTTTGAGTACGAGCCCAGAACCAAGGATTATGTGGTTCTTATACCCATAATCAATGAAGGAGAGCGCATAATCAAGGAGCTTAAAAGAGGCTGTGCACATAAAATCTACGAAAAAGCGGATATAGTTATTTGTGACGGCGGTTCGACTGACGGCTGTACAGAAGAAAGCCGCCTGAAAAAGCTCCATGTCAATACTCTTCTTGTGAAGCAGGATACAGGCCGGCAGGGAGCACAGTTCAGAATGGGTATAAGCTGGGCACTTGAACGTCAGTATAAAGGAATTATTACTATTGACGGCAATAATAAGGACAGCATAGAGAATGTTCCTGAGTTCGTCAGGAAGCTGGAAGAAGGATATGATTTTGTACAGGGATCCAGATTCGTAAAAGGCGGCAAGGCGATTAATACACCCATTTCAAGACTTATTGCGCTTCGTTTGCTGCACGCACCTGTTATATCATTGACTGCGCACCATCGTTTTACAGATACTACCAACGCTTACCGTGCATATTCTGCAAAGTATCTTAGTGACAGCAGAGTATTGCCCTTGCGCGACATCTTCAAAACGTATGAACTTCTTGCATATCTTTCGGTAAGAGCATCTCAGCTGGGTATGAAGGTTTGCGAGATACCTGTAACACGTTCATATCCTGCAAAGGGCAAGGTGCCGACTAAAATAAGCTTTTTTAAAGGAAACTGGGAATTATTGAAAATTCTCGGCAATAATATGCGCGGAAAGTATAATCCGTAATAATATGTATTCAAGAACGCAAGCAGAGGAAATGACCTTTACTTGCGTTTTGTTTTTTACCCGTTTTATATCTTCAGTAGGCAGAAAACGCAGCAGAGAGCCTTGATTTTTCAGACGAAAGATGACAAATACTATAAAACATATCAAAATAATAGGTTAATTCTATAGCTATTGCCGAATATAGTCTTGACCTATTGACATTATATGATAATCATGATATAATACATACAGTTCCGATAGGAATACAAGTAATTAAGAAAAAGGAGTGCTGGACATGAGAAAAAATATGATTTGTTGTTGTATGTGTTACATGATATATGAACGTATTCTGCGTGCTTGTGCTCAGCGATGTTGCATCTTATCCTGAACATCATCGAGTTTATTCATCATGCGTGGAATGCGAATGTCATTCTGCGCTTTTTTTATTTTTCGGAGGAAATTATGGTCAATGAAAGAGAAAGCGTTACTGCTAAGATATGCGCATTTGTGAGAGCATGGCACTCAAACAGGGCGCGGCATAAGATATATGACGACTACCTTGCATATGATATGCTCGGTAAGGAGGAGTACGACAACATTTACGATCTTATAAGCGGCGGTCTTGATGGAACGATGCAGTTTTCAAAAGAGGATACGGAGCAGATAATAAGTGAGTACTTTGCTCCTATACCACTGTCGAGAATACACTTCAACGAGAGCAGACTTGCGGATTTCGCAAAGGAAAACGGCAAGATACAATATGTTATCTGCGGAGCTGGTTCGGATACCTTTTCCTTCCGAAATGACAATGAGGACATTGAGGTATTCGAGATAGATCATCCCGATACACAGCGTTACAAGCTTGAAAAGATCAGGGAGCTTGAATGGAATATCCGCAGGAATGTTCATTATGTACCTGTTGATTTTGAAAAAGAGCGAATGTGCGACAAGCTCCTTGCAGCAGGGTTTGATACTGAGAAAAAGACATTTTTCAGCATACTTGGAGTTACATATTACCTGACACTGGACGTTTTTACGGATACATTGAAGCAGATGGCCGAGCTTTCAGCTCTTGGTAGCGCCGTAGTTTTTGATTATCCGATAAAAACAGGAAGGTTCCCGAGAAGAGTTGAACGGCTTGAACTTATGACAGAAGCCCTCGGAGAGGTAATGCGCGGCGGCTATGATTACAATGATGTCTCACGTGCACTCTACGGACTGGGCTTCCAGATAGACACATATATGCCACCCGAAAAGGTGCAGAAGGAATACTTTGACGGCAGAGCGGACGGCTTGAAGGCATTTGAAAATGTGAGCCTGATATCGGCGACATACACCGCAGGCTATGACTACGAATAAACATTTAATAGATGTAGGGGAGCTCACCCTCCCCTACAGAACCCAAAAGGAGAAATAATTATGATCAACTATAAAAATACAGAAACTACACTTATCCACGGAGGAATATCCATTGACGAACGCACAGGCGCTGTGAATATTCCGATTTATCAGACTTCCACATACAAGCAGGACGGTCTCGGAAAAATGCGCGGCTATGAGTATTCGCGTACCGGTAATCCCACCCGCGAGGCTCTTGAAGCCCTGATAAACGATCTTGAAGGCGGAGTTGCAGGCTTTGCTTTTGGTTCGGGAATGGCAGCACTTACGGCAGTTCTCAGTCTGCTGCACAGCGGAGACAGAGTGCTGATCTCCAGTAACGTATACGGTGGTACATTCCGTCTTCTGAGCAAGGTATTCGACCACTTTGACATCACCTACACTATCGCTGATACTACAGATCTTTCAGTGTATGAAAGCCAGATAAACGATGACGTAAAGGCAGTCATCATCGAGAGCCCCGCAAATCCGCTTATGACAGTCACAGATATAAGAGCTGTAGCAGAGGTGTCTCATCGTCACGGTCTTCTGGTCATTGTTGATAACACATTCATGACACCTTATTTGCAGAAGCCCCTTGAACTTGGCGCGGATATAGTAGTTCACAGCGCTACAAAGTACCTCGGCGGACACAGCGACGTTGTCTCAGGACTTGTTGTTGTAAGCACACAGGAGCTTGCTGAGAAGATAGCTTTTATACAGAACTCCACAGGCGGAGTCCTCGGACCGTTCGACTCCTTCCTGCTTATCCGCGGCATAAAAACTCTTGCAGTCCGCATGGACAGACACGTTGAGAACGCAGAAAAAGTTGCGAAACTGCTCTTGGAACACAAGGCAGTAAAAAAGGTTTATTATCCCGGACTTGAGACAGCTCAGGGTTATGAGATAAACCGCAGACAGGCTAAAAACGGCGGCGCAATGATCTCCTTTGAGCTCCATGAGAACTACGATATAAACACCTTCTTCGAGAGCCTTGAGCTTGTCTCACTGGCAGAGAGCCTTGGCGGCGTTGAATCACTTGTATGCCATCCCTCAACAATGACTCATGCATCCATACCTGCGGATATACGTAAGAAAGTTGGTATAACCGACGGACTTATCCGTTTATCGGTGGGTATTGAAAATATTGATGATATTCTTGCAGATATTGAAAATGCTATTGCAAAATCCGAGAGAAAGTGAGATAATAGATATGAGATACTATGATTCAATGCAGGCTCTAATCGGAAATACTCCGCTGGTGAGACTGGGAAATATAGTTAAGGCTGAGGGCGTAAATGTCTTCGCAAAGCTTGAGCTCTACAATCCCTCGGGCAGCGTAAAAGACCGCACAGGACTTTACATGATAAACGATGCAGAGAAAAAAGGTCTTCTGAAACCGGGCGGCACTATCGTTGAAGCTACAGCAGGCAACACAGGACTTGGTATAGCCTTTGCGGCACTGAACCGCGGCTATAATATCATATTTGTAGTTCCTACTAAGTTCTCAACTGAGAAGCAATCCTTGCTCCGCGCCCTTGGTGCTGAGGTAGTGAATACTCCCCGCGAGCTTGGTATGCTGGGTGCTGTTGCAAAGGCTGAGGAGATAAAGGCTCATATACCCGGTTCTATATCGCTGGAGCAGTTCAAGAACCAGAGTAATCCACTCGCTCACTATGAGACTACAGGACGGGAGATATATGAGGCTCTTGACGGTCACATTGACTATGTTGTAGCAGGCGCAGGAAGCGGCGGAACTTATACCGGAATACTCCGCTATATCAAGGAGCGTGTTCCTTCTGCAAAGGGTGTGCTCGCGGATCCCGTTGGTTCAACAATGGGCGGCGGAGAGCATTCTGACTATAACATCGAAGGCATAGGCAATGATTTTATAGCCGAGACCATGGATATGTCCCTTGTGGACAGTGTTATTAAGATGAACGACGACGAAGCATTCAATACGGCAAGACGGCTTGCCACAAAGGAAGGCATCATTGCAGGTTCCTCATCGGGAGCGGCAATGGCGGCAGTAATCAAACTTATAGAAAGCGGCGCAAAGGGAAATATCGTAACTGTATTTCCCGACCGCGGTGACCGCTACTTCAGCACAGGACTCTTTAATTAAAGATTAGTGAGTAGAAAGCAGAAAAACTAAGTGCTAAGAACTATGTGTAGGGGCTGCCTTTGGCAGTCTGCGCCTGACAATCAAAATAACACGAACCGAATGTAGGGGCACTTTCCGAGCGCCCGCATATACTCAAATGAGAATAAAACGGAGGTAAACAATGACTTTACAGCAGCTTAAATACATAATTGCAATATCTTCGACAGGCTCGATGAACAAGGCTGCGGAACAGCTTTATGTTTCACAGCCGTCTCTTACTTCTTCGGTACAGGAGCTTGAAAAGGAGATAGGCATAAAGATATTCAACCGCAGCGGCAGGGGAGTTACTCTGACCAACGACGGAACTGAGTTCGTTCAGTACGCCCGTCAGGTGGTGGGACAGTTCGATGTACTTGCAGAGAAATACATCAGTAAGGGAAATGTTAAGAAGAAGTTCGGAGTTTCCACTCAGCACTATTCCTTTGCGGTAAAAGCCTTTGTGGAAATGGTCAAGGAGTTCGACACTGCGGAGTACGAGTTTGCAGTCCGCGAGACCAAGACTGCCGAGGTCATAAACGATGTTGCGACTATGAGAAGCGAGATAGGTATCATCTACCTCAATGACTTCAACCGTAAGTCTATAACAAAGCTGCTTCACTCCAACGGGCTGGAGTTCCACACGCTGACCAAGTGCAGGCCCTTTGTTTACCTCTGGAAAGGTCACCCGCTTGCAAAGGACAAAAAGATAACCTTTGAGCAGCTTGCGGACTACCCGTGTCTGCAATTTGAGCAAGGCGATAACAGCACCTTCTATCTGGCAGAAGAGTTGCTCAGTACAGCAGACTACCAGCGTACTATCAAGGCCAATGACCGTGCTACAATGCTCAATCTGATGATAGGTCTGAATGGATATACTCTGTGTTCGGGCATTATCTGCGAGGAGCTCAACGGTTCAGATTATATAGCTGTTCCCTTTGATGATGATTCCGATGAGATCATGGAGATAGGCTATATAACGCTTAAAAACGTTATACTTAGCGAGATGGCAGATATATATATTGAGGAAATAAAGTCTTATCTCAACATATAGCTTTTACCTATAGCTCCGCATAAGAGTCCTGTATTGGACAGATTATGCGGACAGGTGTATAATTAAAACATACTAAAACGATAGGAGAAGTGTTATGGCAGAAATAGTATGGCTCGGACGAGGCGGACAGGGCGCATTTACCGCAGCAAAGTTACTCGGAGCAGCCTTTACAATAAGAGATAATGAGAAATATGCACTGGCATTTCCGTCTTTTGGTCCCGAGCGACGAGGAGCTCCCGTCAGAGCCTTCACAAAGCTGGACACAAAGCCCGTTGTTGACAGAAGCCAGACTGAAAAGGCCGATTATATTGTTATCCTTGATGATACCCTGTTCGGTCCTCAGCTACTTGGACTATTGAAAGATGACGGAAAGATCATTGTAAATTCAAAAAATAACATAGAAGATGTACTCACATTTGAAGCTGAAAAAATTGCTGCTGAGTTCGGACTTCCTACTGTAAATACAGTAATGTTCGGACTTCTTGTGGGACTTTCGGGCATTGTTGCGGCAGATGAAGCAGTTGAGGCAATCAAGGGTTATATGCCTGCCAAAATACAGGAGCGCAACATAAGCGCACTTCTTAAAGCTGTGCAGGAGGTGGCAGAATGAGACCTTATATCAGAGAAAAAAAAGACTTCACATTCGATGAAGTTCCTGAGAATACATCCTTTGAAGCAGGCTATCTTACCACCGTCAACAGCGGCTGGAGAAGTATCAGACCTGTTATTGATACCGCAAAATGTGTGGGATGCGAGCAGTGCTATCTTTACTGTCCCGACGGAGTTATTTCAATAAGGGACAGAAAAGCGGAAATTGATTACGACTTCTGTAAGGGCTGCGGAATATGTGCTAAGATCTGTAAAATAAAGGCAATAGAAATGGAGGCGGAACGCAAATGAGCAAGAAATTTTTATCAGGCAATGAAGCATTTGCCGAGGGCATACGCCTTGCACGTCCCCAGGTCATATCCGCATACCCCATAACTCCCCAGACTATAGTTGTTGAGCGCCTTTCGGAAATGGTAGAGGACGGTAGTCTCAGTGCCGAATATATACACGTTGAGTCCGAGCATTCCGCACTCTCATGTGCTATCGGAGCAAGTGCCGCAGGTGCAAGAGCATTTACAGCGACCTCATCACAAGGACTTCTTTATATGGCTGAATGTCTTTATTATGCTGCCGGTGGACGCTTTCCCATTGTTATGATGAACGCCGACCGCTCCACAGCACTTCCGTGGAACATCTATGGCGATCAGCGTGACAGCCTTTCACAGCTTGACAGCGGCTGGATACAGTCCTACGCCGAAAATGCACAGGAGGCTCTTGACCTCGCACTGATGAGCTACAAGATCGCAGAGGATAAGCGTGTGCAGACCCCCTATATGGCAAATCTGGATGGCTTCGTCCTCACACATACATACGAGACTGTTGACATTCCCACACATGAACAGGCAGACAGCTTCCTGCCGCCATACGAGACAGACAACCGAATAGACTTCGATAACCCGAAAAATATGGCGTTCTCCGCAGGTCCCGATACCAACTACATCTTCAAGTACAAGGAGCACAAGGGACTTCTTGCGGCAGCTGAGGTCATCAATGAGACCGAAAAGGAATTCGCTGAGATATTCGGCAGGCAATACACAGGTCTCACCGAGAATTACCGAACAGATGACGCCGACTATATCATCGTTACACTCGGAAGTATTGCAGGTCTTTGCCGTGAAACTGCGGATAAGCTCCGCGATAGAGGTGTAAAAGCAGGCGTAGTTCGCATACGCTACATGAGACCTTTCCCGAATAAGGAGATCTCTGATGTTCTGAAAAACGTCAAGGCATATGCAGTTCTTGAAAAGGATATCAGCTTCGGTAACGAGGGTACGGTCTTCACCAATGTGAATTCCGCACTGAAAAAGGCTGGCATTGAAGTCAAGGAATACAACTTCATCGGCGGTCTGGGCGGAAGAAATATCTCAGCAGGGGACATTGAGAATATC
Source organism: Ruminococcus flavefaciens 007c (assembly GCF_000571935.1). GTDB lineage: Bacteria > Bacillota > Clostridia > Oscillospirales > Ruminococcaceae > Ruminococcus > Ruminococcus flavefaciens_F. The sequence continues at coordinate 191,435 of NZ_ATAX01000023.1, forward strand.
TATACAAGTATTGCAAGGGGCACGGGAAGTGTCAATTTTATCGGAATAGGAGGCGAGGACAATGGCAAATAAGGTCGCAGAGAGCATCTCACGTGAGGAATTTTTCTACGGACACAAAGCCTGTGCAGGCTGCGGCGGAAGCCTTGCAGTAAGAGCAGCACTGAAAGTCCTCGGACCTAATGCAGTATCGGTGCTTCCCGCAGGCTGTATGTCGGCGGTGGGCTTTAACTTCCCGCAGCTTTGCTTCTCAAACAATTCCATAATCTCCACCTTCGCAGGAACAGCTTCCATGCTTACGGGAGTTGAGGCAGGTCTCCGCGCAAGAGGATACAAGGACTTTACAGCAGTAGGCTTTGCAGGTGACGGCGGTACTGCGGATATCGGCATACAGGCTCTTTCGGGAGCTATCGACCGCAATGACAACATCATTTATATATGCTACGACAATGAAGCCTACATGAACACAGGCATACAGAAAAGCGGTCTTACGCCTTTCGGTGCTAAGACTACAACCACTCCCGCAGGAAAGAACATACATGGAAATATCAGACCTAAGAAGAATATGTTTGAGATAGCTGCGGCACATGATATCCCATACGCTGCAACTGCAAGTGTTGGTTATATCTACGACTTCATACAGAAGATGCAGAAGGCTTCACAGATACAGGGAACAAAGTATATTCACGTTATCGCGCCATGTCCCACAGGATGGGGAGTTGCTCCTGATGAAACAGTTGACATCGCAAAGGAAGTAGTTGACTGTGGACTGTGGTATCTTGCCGAGTACGAAAACGGTACATTCAAGCTGAACCACAAGCCAAAGGAGTTCACAGATGTTTCGGCTTATCTTAAAAAGCAGGGGCGCTTTAAGCATCTCACAGATGAGGATATACAGATAATCACAGCCTCCCGCGATAAGAAGTGGGAGTTTATAAACAAGAATTTCGAGTTATAAAAATATCCTATAACTCATCATAATCCATTGGTATTGGACAAATACAGAAATGTGCTGTATAATATAATCATACCAAACAGATATGAAATATATGATATTGGAGGATAAATACAATGAGCAGAGATATTAACAACAAATACTGGAATGAGGAACTTGAAACCCTTCCCCGTGAGGAACTGGAGAAACGTCAGCTTGAAGATCTTAAGGAGATTGTTAAGTTTGCATACGATAATGCTCCCTACTACAAGCGCTCCTTTGATGAGGCAGGCGTTAAGCCCGAGGACATAAAGACTCTCAAGGACATTGAGAAGTTCCCGTTCATAAACAAGAAAACTCAGCGTGACACTCAGGGCGTTGGTTCATTCCTTGGAGAGCTTGCAGCTGTACCCGAAGAAGATGTAGTGTTCATTTCCACATCATCTGGTTCAACAGGTGTTCCTACAATGAGCCCCTTCACAAAGAAGGACTTTGACGAGTTTCAGGACACTGAGAGCCGTTGGTTCTGGCAGATAGGAATGAGGCCAAACGACCGTTACGTACACGCTCTTAACTTCTCACTGTACGTTGGCGGCCCCGACGTAATCGGCGCACAGAACCTCGGAGCATTATGTATCTGGGGCGGTACTCTCCCCAGCGAGAGACTTCTCTTCATCTTAAAGACATATCAGCCTACAGTTATCTGGACTTCACCTTCCTACGCATGGCAGCTGGGTGAAAAGGCACTCAAAGCAGGCTATGATCCCAAGAAGGACTTTAACATCAAGAAGATTATCGTTGCAGGTGAGCTTGGCGGCTCTATCGACGCTACAAGAAAGGCTATCGAGGACATCTGGGGAGCTGAGGTATTCGACTTCTATGGCCTCTCCGATATTTTCGGTGCCTGCGCTGCACAGTGCGACTACCATGACGGACTTCACATTGCAGAAAATCACATTCTCGTTGAGACAGTTGATATCCACACAGGCGAGGTCCTTGAACCCGGTCAGACAGGTGAGCTGGTATTTACAACTCTCCGCAAGCACGCTCGTCCTCTTATCCGCTTCAAGACAGGCGATATCGGACGCATCGACATCACACCCTGCAAATGCGGACGTACACACGGCAGGATTCATATCCTGGGCAGAAAGGACGATATGTTCATTGTTTCCGCTGTTAATGTATTCCCAAGCGATATCGAAGCAGTTATCCGTGAGCAGAGTGATCTGACAGGTGAGTACCTCATCCGTATCTTCGAGAAGGACTTCACAAGCAAATATGCTGTTGAGGTCGAGAAGGCAACAGGTGTTGACAAGGACGATGATACAGTTGCAGCAGAGGTAAGCGCAGCACTTAAAGCTCGTATCGGCGTTAAGCCTGCAAGAGTAGTTATTCATCCTGACGGCGGACTTAATACACGTTCTGAACATAAGTCAAGACGTGTTATTGACGAGAGAAATATTGACTACTCTATCTGATTATTGTATAATTGTAGGGGTCGATGCCCACATCGACCCCGTTTGTATATCATTTGCAATGTAGGGGCGCCATTTGGGCGTCCGTTCACTCCTTTAGCAAAATCGTACCGCCAAAGGCGGCCCCTACAAGCATTCTATGGAGGACGATTATGCCAAAACTTTCAAACCGTACAGCTACATTTACCGATTCCGTCATAAGACGCATGACGAGAATTTCAAATAAATACGGCGCAGTCAATCTCTCTCAGGGCTTTCCCGATTTTGAGCCGCCGAGAGAGATACTCGACCGCCTTGCAGAAGTCACACGTGAGGATTTCCACCAGTATTCCATAACATGGGGAGCTCAGAATTTCCGTGAAGCTCTTGCGGAAAAACAGTCACGCCTTATGGGAAGAAATATCGATCCCAACGGCGAAATAGTAGTCACCTGCGGAAGCACTGAAGCCATGATGGCTGCAATGATGTCCGTTACAACCCCCGGTGACAAGGTCATCGTATTTTCACCGTTTTATGAGAATTACGGTGCTGATACCATTCTCTCCGGAGCTGAGCCCATATATGTACCTCTTATACCGCCTGAGTTCAGTTTTGATGCAGATGTCCTTGAAGCTGCTTTCAAGCAGCATCCAAAGGCGCTTATACTCTGTAATCCTTCCAATCCATGCGGAAAGGTATTCACTCTCGAAGAATTGCAGATAATAGCAGACCTCGCAAAGAAATACGATACCTTCGTTATCACCGACGAGGTATACGAACATATAGTTTACGCTCCTCACAAGCACGTATATTTTGCTTCACTTCCCGATATGTGGGAGAGAACTATTTCCTGCTCGTCTTTATCCAAGACCTATTCGATCACCGGCTGGAGACTTGGTTACGTAATCGCTCCGCCTCATATAATCGACACCGTAAAAAAAGTCCACGACTTCCTTACAGTAGGAGCTGCTGCACCATTACAGGAAGCAGCTGTTACAGGCCTTCGTTTCGGTGACGATTACTACAGGTGGTTACAGGACAAGTATACAGAAAAGCGCGATCTTTTTCTTAGAGGTCTTGATCGTATAGGCATACAGCACACAGTTCCGCAGGGCGCTTATTACATACTTCTCGATATTTCGGAGTTCGGGTACAAGAGCGATCTTGTCTTCTGCGAAAAGCTGGCTGAATATGTTGGAGTGGGAGCAGTTCCGGGTTCAAGCTTCTTCAAGGAGCCAGAGAACCGCTATATTCGTTTCCACTACGCTAAGAAGAACGAGACGCTGGAAAATGCTCTTGAACGTCTTAACGACATAAGGAAGAAAATGCCGAAGGAGTGAAAGAATGAAAAAGATAGCAAGCTTTACAGTAGATCACGACAAGCTGGAAAAGGGAATGTATATCTCCCGTATCGACGGTGATGCCGTGACCTATGATATACGTATGAAGAAGCCAAACGGCGGAGATTACCTCAGCAATGGAGCCCTGCATACTTTTGAGCATTTATTTGCAACCTACGCACGTAACAGCGAGTTCTCTGAAAGTGTGATCTACGTTGGTCCGATGGGCTGCCTGACAGGTTTTTACCTTATCCTCAGAGACACGGTAACGCATGAACAGGCGATACGTCTTGTGCAGGACAGCTTCCGTTTCGTGGCAGATTTCAGCGGTAAGATACCGGGTTCTGAGCGCAGGGAGTGCGGCAACTATCTTTTGCATGACCTTGAAGGTGCAAAATCAGTTGCAAGTGATATGATTGATGTCCTGAAAGGATATACCACTGATAAATTAAATTACTGATATATCATAAAGCCGCAGGGAATAATCCATGCGGCCTTATTTTATGCTTCGGAGCATGGGGCGCTAAGCTGTAATATATTACGCTATATTGCCAGATAGTCAAGCAGAAATGCTGCAAGAAAACATATAACCATAACCTATTAGAATATATAGTCCATTCGTATTGGACAAAAACCTATCTGTATGGTATGATTAAAACATAGAAAAACATAGGAGTGATAAAAATGAGAAAGATCAGATGTATTATGAATTCTGAACGAATGCGATGTTGCTGAAAAGAATTGAAAATAAGAGGATATGAGAAAAAATATATTATGAGGTAGATAAATATGAAAAAGAAGATAAGCTTTATTTCCGTTATTGCAGCTGTTTCACTGCTTACAGGATGCAGTGCATTCAATAACAACACACAGGGAACACAGACTGATAACGAGACAAAGACAGAGGCAACAGCTGCTGATGAAACAGATGATTGCTGTAAGGATAAAGATAATGACTGCTGCAAGGACGACGTTGCTGACTGCTGCGGTGACAGTGCAGAAGCTGTCCTCGGAAAGCCCGAAAAAACAAACATAAACATAGGTTATCTCAACTCTACAGCACATCTGCTTGCATTTGTGGCACAGGAGGAGGGCTACTTCAAGGAAGAGGGCCTTAAAGTTACGCTTACACAGTTTTCAAGCGCTTCTGAACTTGTAAACGGCCTTGAATCCGATAAACTTGATGTAGCATTTATCGGCTCGGTACCGACTCTGACATTCCAGAGTCAAGGACATGAAGTTTCGATCTTCGGCGGTGCAATGACAAACGGTCACGGCTATGTTATCAAACCTGAGTTTGCTGATAAGGACGAACTTGGAGTTGAGATACTCAAGGGAAGAAATGTTGCTTCCGTAAAGAACAGTGTTCAGGACGCAGAGCTCCAGATACTTCTGAAGAACGCGCATATCGAAATAGGCGAGGGCAAGGACAAGGTGAATATAGTATACTTTGATAGCCAGAAGGACGCCTATGCAGCGCTTCTTAACAGCTCCATCGATGCAGCTTCGGCATACTCGCCATACACTTCTCTTGCCAAGTCTCAGGGCTACAAGGTGGTTTACTATTGCGCACATGAAGAGGCGTTACAGAACCAGCCCTGTTGCCGTCAGGTTGCAAAGACATCGGCATTGGACAATAATCCGAATACATTCACAGCGCTTGAACGCGCATTTATAAAGGCTTACCACTTTACACAGACCGATCATGAGAAGACGGTCAAGGACGTTAAGAAATATATCGACATAGATGAAGATTTCATTGATACAGAGGTATACGGCGGCTACAGTGTTTCAAGCCCCGATCCCGACAAGAAGGGAACTCTGACACTTAAGGATACTATTGTAGAGCTGGGATATACAGAGGATTACGATATTGAGCCTCATTATAATACAGATATCTACAAGAAGGCTCTTGAAAGCATCTTATCTGAAAATACCGATGACATCTACTCATCATTAAAGGAGCATTTTGATGACTACGAATAAAATAGAGATAAAAGATCTCACAGTAAATTATATTGAAAATAAGAGAAGCTTCAACGCTCTCCATGATGTTTCATTCGGCGTAGGAAAAGGAGAGTTCGTAAGCGTTATAGGAGCCAGCGGTTGCGGCAAATCAACTCTGCTCAGTGTCCTGGAGGGGCTTTATGCCCCTGCCGGCGGCACGGTTCAGATAGACGGTAAGGAGCTTCACGGCACAGGTACAGAGCGCGGGGTTGTTTTCCAGCACTATTCACTGTTCCCGTGGATGACCACAAGAAAGAACATCGAGTTCGGCATAAAACAGTCCCGTCACGATGTCAAGCGCAGTGAACGCGCTAAGATAGCAGACGAATTTCTCACAAAAGTCGGACTTACAGGATTCGGTAACAAATTTCCGTCACAGCTTTCGGGCGGAATGCAGCAGCGTGCGGCAATAGCCCGTGCTCTAGCCATGAATACGGAGATACTCCTTATGGATGAGCCTTTCAGCGCTATCGACGCCAAGAACCGTGTTATATTGCAGGAGCTTCTGCTTAAACTCTGGGAAGGTGACGGAACCGAGGAGCGCAAAACAGTAGTTTTTGTAACTCACGATATCGATGAAGCTATACTGCTTTCGGATAAGATCGTTGTGCTCACTGCTCATCCCGGTACAGTAAACGAGGTTGTGAATGTGCCCTTTGAGCGTCCGCGCAGACGTGAGGAATTAGTTAAGACAGACGAGTACGGCAAGTTCCGTAACAGACTGCTTTCACTTCTTTACAGTGACATTGCAGAGCGTATCGGCGGAGATGAGGTGGTATTATGACATTTAAGAAACGCTGGCTTCGTTTAACGCATCTGTTGTTTATAGCATTGCTTCTTATACAGCTTCTTCCGGACCGTTCAACAAAGGATGTATTTACAGGTTCACTTATTGCTTTTGCAGTAGGACTAGAAATAATCGTACTTGCTGTTTCAGCATTTATCAAAAAGGAAGAGGGGTTATCACTTCTCCTTGATATTACTGGATTTATATACGTAATACTTGCAATATGGTCGCTGGCTACGGCAAAGTATAACATACTGAATGATCTGCTTTTCCCGGCTCCGGGCAAGGTGATACATCAGTTCACCGAGGACAGATCGGCTATACTTACAAATATTATCAGTTCACTGGGAACTACTATAAAGGGCTTTCTGCTTGCAGCTGTTGTAGCAATACCGCTGGGACTTTTCATAGGCTGGAGCGCAAGGATTGGCGGAGCTGCCACATATATCACAAAGTTTTTCAGCTCAATTCCGCCAATAGTATATATACCATACGGAATCGCTCTTCTGCCGACATTCAAATCAGTTTCGGTATTTGTTATTTTCCTTGCAACATTCTGGCCTGTATTCGCAGGTACGATGAGCGGAGTTCTCGGAGTTGATAAGAAGATAATAGATTCGGCAAAGGTACTGAATGTAAGCAAGCCCGAAATGCTGTTCAGAGTAATACTCCCTGCATCCTTGCAGCAGATATTCCTTGGCTGCAATCAGGGGCTGAGCGTATCATTCATACTTCTTACATCTGCTGAGATGATAGGAGCACGTGACGGAATGGGATATTACGTAAAATACTACTCCGATTTCGGAGACTATACACGCACTATCACAGGACTTCTTGTAATTGGATTTGTAGTAATTGCTGTGACATTCCTGTTCAACAAGCTTCAGAACAGACTTTTAAGATGGAAAAGATGAAAAAACTCCAAAGAACTTAATGTTCTTTGGAGCTTTTTATTTTATGAGGGATCAGTATTTAACAGTTCAGTAAAACGTCTCATTGCTTCGACAGTGTTCTCTTTGCTGTTAAATGCGGTCAATCTGAACCAATGTGTGCCGTTCTCACCGAAGCCGGCCCCGGGAGTTCCTACGACTCCGGCACGTTCGAGCATAAAATCGAAGAATTCCCAGCTGTTCATGCCAAAGGGACACTCAAACCAGATATAGGGGGAGTTTATGCCGCCTGTGAAACTGATACCGGTTTGTTTCATAGTATCAGCGATGATCCTTGCATTTTCCATATAATGAGCGATCATTTTACGAGCTTCTTTCATGCCTTCCTCACTGAAAACAGCAGCGGCAGCTCGCTGAACGATATATGGAACTCCGTTGAATTTAGTGCACTGACGTCTATTCCACATTCTGTTAAGGCTCATTTCTCTGCCATCTGATGTAACAGATCTTATTGCCTTGGGAACTACAGTGTATCCGCATCTTGTGCCTGTGAAGCCTGCTGTTTTAGAAAGGGAACAGAACTCCACTGCACACTTTTCCGCACCATCTATTTCATAGATGCTGTGGGGAAGATCACTGTCTGATATGAAGCACTCATATGCGGAATCAAAAAGTATTACAGCGTCGTTTTCAAGAGCATAATCGACCCATTCACGGAGCTGTGTTCTGTTGTAGCAAGCACCTGTGGGATTGTTTGGTGAGCAGATATAGATTATATCTGCATGAACGCTTCTGTCAGGCATAGGAAGAAAGTCATTTTCGGCAGTTCCGTTGATAAAGACGATATTCCTGCCGTTCATTGTATTTGTGTCAACATAGACAGGATAAACAGGATCAGGTATCATTACGGTATTCTCTTTTGAAAAAAGGTCAGTGATATTGCCGGTGTCTGACTTGGCACCGTCGGAAACAAATATTTCATCTGTGTCGAGTGAGACACCGAATGTACTGTAATGTGCCTGTATAGCTTCACGAAGGAAGTCATAGCCCTGTTCGGGACCGTATCCGCGGAAGCTTTCAGCCCTGCCCATTTCATCAGCAGCCGTGTGAATAGCTTCAACCACCGTTTTACCGAGAGGAAGGGTAACATCACCGATACCGAGTCGTATCACTGTTCTGTCCGGGCATTTCTGATGAAATGCTGCAACTCTTTTTGCTACCTCACTGAAGAGGTAGCTCTCTTTTAAATCCAGAAAGTTTTCATTAAACTTAGCCATAGTAATATTCTCCGTCAAAAGTAAATTCTGCAGGACCTGTCATGTAGATGTGACCGTCCTCCATATTCCATTCTATTATGAGCTGACCGCCCAGAAGGTCAACTTTCACAGCCTCGTGGGGACTGATACCGTTCAGGCATGCTGCAGCAACTGTTGCACAGGTTCCCGTTCCGCAGGCGAGAGTTTCACCTGTACCGCGTTCCCATACGCGCATTTTCAGATGAGTCGGCGACAGAACGTTCACGAACTCTATATTAGCCTTATGCGGGAAGTGATTGTCCTTCTCGAACACACTTCCGAAGCGTTCAACGTCAAAAAGACTTACGTCATCGTTTATGAAAGTAACTGCATGAGGATTGCCCATTGAAACACAAGTGAACGTGAAGTCTCTGCCGTGTGCTGACAGACTAAGATCTTTAACAGGGGAAGCATTAGCGATAACAGGTATTTCAGTTGCTTCGGTTATAGGAGCTCCCATATCTACCGTCAGAGTTCGCGCTGTGTCATTTTCGTCTGTATTTACGGTTATAAACTTTATACCCGCAAGAGTCTCAATGGCTATCTGCTTTTTATGGATAATATTTCTGTCATATACGTACTTTGCGACACAGCGTATAGCATTACCGCACATCTCCGACTCGCTGCCGTCAGGATTGAACATTCGCATACAACAGTCAGCGTTCTGACTTGGAGTGATCAGTACAAGACCGTCTGAGCCTATACCGAAATGCCTGTCACTGATTTTGCGTGCCAGTTCTGCGGGAGCTGATACTGTCTCATCAAAGCAGTTGATGTAAACATAATCGTTGCCGCACCCCTGCATTTTTGTGAACTTCATGTTATCACACTCCGAAAAGCAGCTTATCGTAGGCAGGGAAGGGATAATAGTCCTCTGCTGTCATTGTTTCAGCCTTATCAGCTGCGCTGCGGAGCTTATCCATTGCAGGGAGCATTGTGTCGCGTACATACACTGAAGCAGGCATGATCTCACTGATGGACTTCAGCTTTGCAACTGCTGCTTCAAGCTCTGAAGTTGCGATGTCCATTTCATCGATGAGTTCAGAAAGCTGGGTTACAAGCTTTGTCTCGTATTTGCAGGCGACCTTTGATATGCTTTTCTTTGCAGATACTGCTGCGGCAGTATCTGCGGCAAACTTAGCAACAGCGGGGATTATCTCCTTACGGGCCATATCTGTCATGGTAACAGCCTCAATGTTAACGGTTTTGATGTAATTTTCAAGCATTATATCACGGCGTGAGAAGATCTCGGCTTCAGTGAAAATGCCATGGGATGTGAGCATATCAACATTTTTCTTGTCGCAGATATGCGGCATAGCGTCGGCAGTTGTTTTAAGGTTGAGAAGACCGCGGCGTTCAGCCTCTTCTATCCAAGCATCATCGTAGCCGTTGCCGTTGAAGATAATGCGTTTGTGTTCTTTAATTGTCTTTCTGATAAGGTCGTGGAGAGATTTATTGAAGTTCTTTGCCTTTTCAAGTTTATCTGCGAACTGCTTCAGTTCCTCTGCAACAGCAGCGTTGAGATGGATATTTGCGCAGGAGATACTGTTTGAAGAACCAAGCATACGAAACTCGAATTTATTGCCTGTGAATGCAAATGGTGAGGTGCGGTTACGGTCGGTAGTATCCTTGCTGAACTGAGGAAGTACGTCTACGCCCAGCTTCATTTTTTCCTTTGCGGTTCCGCCGTAGGGCTTATCAGCTTCGATAGCATCAAGGACAGCTGTGAGTTCGTCACCGAGGAATATGGATATAACAGCAGGCGGAGCTTCATTCGCACCGAGTCGGTGGTCGTTTCCTGCGGTAGCAACTGAAAGTCGGAGCAGATCCTGATAGTCATCAACTGCTTTGATAACAGCTGCAAGGAAGAGTAGGAACTGAGCATTTTCAGCAGGTGTTTCGCCGGGTGAGAGAAGGTTTTCTCCTGTATCGGTGGATATTGACCAGTTGTTGTGTTTACCTGAGCCGTTTACGCCGGCGAAAGGCTTCTCATGGAGCAGACAAACAAGATTGTGTCTGAGTGCGACTTTCTGCATTACCTCCATTGTAAGCTGGTTGTGGTCGGCAGCTATATTGGTCGTATCGTAGATGGGAGCAAGCTCATGCTGTGCGGGAGCGACTTCGTTATGCTTTGTCTTGGCGAGTATTCCGAGCTTCCAAAGCTCACGGTCCAGGTCAGCCATATATTCGGCAACACGTGGTTTGATAGAACCAAAATAATGATCGTCCATTTCCTGACCTTTGGGAGGCATAGCTCCGAAGAGGGTGCGTCCGCACATGATAAGATCCTTGCGCTTTTTCCACATATCACGGTCAACAAGGAAATATTCCTGTTCGGGACCGACTGAGGTCTTTACGCTTTTTACCTTGTCGTTGCCGAAAAGTCTGAGTATGCGAAGAGCCTGCTTGTTTATCGCCTCCATGGAGCGGAGGAGCGGGACTTTCTTGTCAAGTGCTTCACCTGTATATGAGCAGAATGCTGTCGGAATGTAAAGTGTACCATCTTTGATAAAAGCATATGAGGTAGGATCCCATGCTGTGTAGCCGCGAGCTTCAAATGTAGCTCGGAGTCCGCCCGAAGGGAAGGAAGAAGCATCTGGCTCGCCTTTTACAAGCTCCTTGCCCGAGAATTCCATGATAACCCTTCCGTCAGGTGCAGGTGAGATGAAGCTGTCGTGTTTTTCTGCTGTAACTCCGGTCATCGGCTGGAACCAGTGGGTATAATGAGTTGCTCCTTTTTCGATAGCCCAGTCCTTCATTGCAGCTGCAACTGCGTTAGCAACGGATATATCAAGGGGAGTACCTCTGTCTATAGTGCGTTTCAGAGAGCGGTAGACCTTTTCGGAAAGCGTTGCTTTCATTATCCTGTCATCAAATACCATTGAACCGAAATATTCTGTTACCTTTTCCATAATTATTCTCCTTTTTTATTGAGCGAAGCTCTTATAAAATCCGCAAAAAGCTTGTGTGGCTTGTTGGGACGCGATTTGAATTCGGGGTGGAACTGTACTCCGACAAACCACGGATGATCGGGGAGTTCAACTATCTCAACCAGTTTTTCGTCAGGGGAAAGTCCTGCGATATGAAGTCCGTTTGATGTGAGTATCTTGCGGTATGCGTTGTTGAATTCATAGCGGTGACGATGACGTTCATAGATCAGCTCATCGCCGTAGATACTATGGCATCTGGAATCTTCACTGAGCTTGCAGGGATAAAGACCGAGACGCATAGTTCCGCCTTTTTCCGAGATGTTTTTCTGCTCGTCCATAATGTCGATAACCGGATTGGGTGTATCTCCGAACTCTGCTGAATCCGCATCGCTGAGACCGCAGACATTTCTTGCAAACTCTATTACAGACATCTGCATACCGAGACAAATGCCAAAGAACGGTACACTGTTCTCACGGGCATAGCGGATAGTTTCTATCATACCTTCCACACCTCTGTGACCGAAGCCGCCGGGGACGATGAGTCCGCTGCATTCCGAGAATACTTCTGCAGCATTTTCAGCGGTCACATTTTCGGAATCTATCCACTTTATTTCAACGGCCGCGTCGTTGACGATACCGCCGTGACGGAGAGCTTCAGCAACTGAGAGATAAGCGTCGTGAAGCTCAATATACTTGCCGACAAGTCCGATAGTGACCTGTTTGTGTGCGTTTTCTGCACGCTGGACCATATTTGTCCATTCAGTAAGATCGGGAGCGTTGTCTGCAATCCCAATGTGACGGCAGACTGAATGTGCAAGTCCCTCGTTTTCGAGCCATAACGGAACCTCATACAGAGAGGGAGCTGTCAGGTTCTGGATAACGTCCTCCTTGCGGATATTACAGAAAAGAGCGATCTTTTCAGCCATATCATCGGGGATGCGTTTTTCTGTGCGGCATACGATTATATCCGGCTGTATACCAATCGAAAGGAGCTCCTTGGTGGAGTGCTGTGTCGGTTTGGATTTAAGCTCTTCCGAGCCTGTGATGTAAGGAACAAGGGTAACGTGTATGTAGCATACATTTTCGCGTCCCTGTTCTGTACCTACCTGACGTATTGCCTCAAGGAAAGGTGTAGATTCGATGTCTCCGACAGTACCACCGATCTCAGTGATAACGATGTCAGCATTTGCTTCATTGGCTGCACTGTAAACTCTGTCCTTGATCTCATTGGTGATATGAGGGATAACCTGTACAGTACCGCCGAGATAATCTCCGCGGCGTTCCTTTGTAATAACGTTCCAGTATATTTTGCCTGTGGTAACATTTGAGTGTACTGAAAGATTTTCGTCAACGAAGCGCTCGTAATGTCCGAGGTCGAGATCGGTCTCGGCGCCGTCGTCAGTAACAAAAACTTCACCATGCTGGAAAGGGGACATAGTTCCCGGATCAACGTTGATATAAGGATCAAATTTCTGTATTGTTACCTTATAGCCGCGCTGTTTGAGAAGCCGTCCCAGAGAAGCTGCCGTGATACCCTTGCCGAGTCCTGAAACGACTCCGCCTGTAACAAAAATGAACTTTGACATTTGCATATGCTCCTTGAAATACATTTATGATAAAGGCAGTCTGCGGAAATCGGGAGATTTTTAGTTTATTATTATTGTTCCGCAGACGCCCTTGTCAGCATCTTCAGCTGAAAAGAATACAGTAAAAAATCAAAGGGGTGTACAATGCACCGAAATATCAGTACATCATACACCCCTTTGTGTATGGAATTAGCGCCACAAACCAAAAAAAGAGCTACGGATCCCATATCCGCAGCTTCTTTGCTGTTTATAATGTCATTATATTCCTTTAATAAGTTTTTGTCAAGGGGATTTTTGAAATTTGACGTATCATACATTTTGAACAAGCAGTTAGCAGAAAATAACTGTAAAATATTCACGAAAGAGATAAAACTCCTGCATTACCTATTGACATTTCCGCTTTGAAGTGCTAATATTAAAACAAGAACAATGACGTTTCAGCAGGCTATCTGTCTGTTGAGACGTCTTTTTATTTTACGGTACGGATCAATGGCACTTCGTATCGGAAAGGCGAGTGAAAGATATGGACAATTTCAGAAACGAAGCTCCATACGAGCAGCAGGGGCTTTACGATCCAAGATTTGAACATGATAACTGCGGTATAGGTGCAGTTGTGAACATCAAGGGCGAGCAGTCAAGATACGTTGTTGACAGCGCACTCACAATAGTTGAAAAGCTTGAACATCGTGCAGGTAAGGACGCTGAGGGCAAGACAGGCGACGGTGTAGGTATACTTGTACAGATGCCATACAGCTTCTTTATAAGCGAAGCTCAAAAGCTTGGTCATAACGTCGGCGGTGAGGGAGACTTCGGTGTTGGAATGTTCTTTTTCCCTCAGAATGAGATGAAGCGCGGACAGGCTATGAAGCTTTTTGAACTTATCATAAAAAAGAACGGAATGGAGTTCGTTTGCTGGCGTGAGGTTCCGGTATCTGCCGGTATTCTCGGTCAGAAAGCACATGATAGTATGCCTTTTATCATGCAGGCTTTTGTAAAGCGTCCTGATAAGTGTTCAAAGGGTCTGGATTTTGACCGCAGACTCTTTATTGCAAGACGCGAATTTGAGCATTCCAATGAGAACACTTATGTCTGCTCGCTTTCAAGCCGTACCATCGTTTACAAGGGAATGTTCCTTGTTGACGAGCTGAGAAAGTTCTACACAGACCTGCAAAGCGAGGACTTTAAATCAGCGATCGCTACGGTTCATTCCCGCTTTTCTACCAATACGAATCCCAGCTGGCAGAAGGCTCATCCAAACCGTTTTATTGTCCACAACGGAGAGATCAATACAATAACAGGCAACGCAGATAAAATGCTTGCGCGTGAGGAGAGCATGACCTGCGAGGCACTTAAAAACGATATGTATAAGATACTGCCTGCAATAAACGTAAATGGTTCGGATTCCGCAAGACTTGACAATGCTCTTGAATTCATGGTTATGTCAGGTATGCCGCTGCCTCTGGCAGTTATGATTACTATTCCCGAGCCATGGAAGAATGACAAAACCATTTCCAAGTCAAAGTATGACCTCTATCAGTATTATGCTACAATGATGGAGCCATGGGACGGTCCTGCGTCTATTATCTTTTCCGACGGCGATATTATGGGAGCCGTACTTGACAGGAACGGTCTTCGTCCTTCGCGTTACTGTGTGACAAGTGACGGTTTTCTTATACTCTCTTCTGAGACAGGCTGTATCGATATTCCTGCTGAAAAGATAGTAAAAAAAGATCGTCTCCGTCCCGGAAAAATGCTTCTTGCTGATACAAAACAGGGACGTATTATCGAGGACGACGAAATCAAATCCACATATGCTTCACGTCAGCCTTACGGAGAGTGGCTCGATGCAAATCTTGTACGTCTTCATGATTTGCATATTCCAAATAAAGGCATTGAGACTTACTCATCAGACGAGCTTGCCAGACTGCAAAAGGCATTTGGCTACTCTTATGAGGATATACGCACAAGTATACTTCCCATGGCCGAAAAAGGAGCAGAGCCGATTGCTTCTATGGGAAGTGATATTCCACTGCCGCCACTGGATAAGCAGTCACCACCTCTTTTCAACTATTTCCGTCAGCTTTTCGCTCAGGTAACAAATCCTCCTTTTGATGCTATACGTGAGGAGATCGTTACCGATACAAGCGTTTATATAGGCAAGGACGGAAATATCCTTGAGGAATGTCCTGAGAACTGCCATGTTCTGAAGATAGAAAAACCGATACTCACCGAGACAGATATGCTCAAGATAAAGGCTCTGAACAGAGATGGACTGAAAAGTGCCGTTATTCCTATCACATACTACATCGGTACATCTCTTGAAAAAGCAGTGGAGCGGCTGTTTATAGAAGCAGATAAGGCTTATCGCGACGGTGCTTCTATTCTTATACTTTCCGACAGAGGCGTGGATGAATTCCATTGTCCTATACCATCGCTTCTGGCTGTTTCAGCACTTCAGCAGCATCTTGTTTCTACGAAAAAACGTACAGCGGTTGCAATGATCCTTGAGTCCGCAGAACCCCGTGAGGTACATCATTTTGCAGCGCTTCTCGGTTATGGAGCCTGTGCTGTAAATCCCTACCTTGCTCATGAGACGATACGTTCCCTCATTGAGGACGGAACACTTGATAAGGACTTCTATGCCGCTGAGGATGATTACAATTCCGCAATCCTCCATGGCATTGTAAAGATAGCTTCCAAAATGGGAATCTCCACTATCCAGTCCTATCAGGGCAGCAAGCTCTTTGAAGCTGTGGGCATTTCACGAGAGCTTATTGACAGTTATTTTTCGGGAACTGTCAGCCGTATCGGAGGAATAGGTCTTTCAGATATAAGCAGACGTACCGAAAAGCTTCATACAGCGGCATTTGATCCGCTCGGACTTAATGTGAACGAAAATATAACAAGTTCAGGCAGCCATAAGCTTCGCAGCGGTAAGTCCGATCATCTGTATACTCCCGAGACTATACATCTGCTCCAGCAGGCGGCATGGACATGCAGCTATGATACATTCAAGGCTTACACCGCAGCTATCACGCGTGAGGATAATGAGCTCACACTCCGCAGTCTGCTTGACTTCAATTATCCCAAAGACGGTGGTATTCCCCTTGATGAGGTCGAACCTGTCGAGAGCATCTGCAAGCGCTTCAAGACAGGAGCAATGTCATACGGCTCTATTTCACAGGAGGCACATGAGTGTATGGCTGTGGCTATGAACAGTATTGGCGGTAAGTCCAACAGCGGTGAGGGCGGTGAAAGTCCCGAACGATTGAAATCGGACAGATGTTCAGCTATCAAACAGGTGGCTTCGGGACGATTCGGCGTTACAAGCGAATATCTTGTTTCAGCACAGGAGATACAGATCAAAATGGCTCAGGGTGCAAAGCCCGGCGAAGGCGGTCATCTGCCCTCAGGAAAGGTTTATCCGTGGATCGCAAAGACACGCCATTCCACAGCAGGCGTCGGACTCATCTCACCTCCGCCGCATCATGATATATATTCAATAGAAGACCTTGCACAGCTTATTTATGATCTCAAGAACGCCAATGACAAGGCACGTATCTCAGTAAAGCTTGTATCGGAAGCAGGCGTTGGAACAGTTGCGGCCGGTGTTGCCAAAGCAGGCGCACAGGTTATACTGATTTCAGGCTATGACGGCGGTACGGGTGCTGCTCCGAAAAGCTCAATATACAATGCAGGCCTTCCCTGGGAACTGGGACTTGCCGAGGCTCATCAGACACTTATGATAAATGGTCTTCGTTCAAGAGTACGCATAGAGACGGACGGAAAGCTCATGACAGGCCGAGATGTTCTTGTAGCTGCCTTACTTGGTGCTGAGGAATTCGGTTTTGCAACTGCTCCTCTGGTAACTATGGGCTGTGTGATGATGAGAGTATGCAATCTTGATACCTGTCCCATGGGTATAGCTACACAGAATCCCGAGCTCCGCAAGCGCTTCAGCGGCAAGCCTGAGTATATCGTTAACTTTATGCATTTTATTGCACAGGAGCTTCGTGAGTATATGGCAAAGCTCGGAATACGCACGGTTGATGAACTTGTAGGACGCAGTGATCTGCTGAAAACAAAGAGGGATTCATCTATAGATTTTATAAATATTCTTTCAAAATGTGACAATAATGAAAAAACACACTTTGATCCCGCAGATATTTTTGATTTTGAGCTTGACAACACCATAGACCGACGTGTTATAATTAAGAAGCTGGGAACTGCTCTGAAGAGCGGCTCACCTAAGAGCATATCCATTGATGTCGTTAATACGGACCGTGCTGTGGGAACTCTTACAGGTGCGGAGATAACACGTATCCACGGCGAAAACGTTCTTGCTGACGATACTTATACTGTAAAGTGTACAGGCAGCGGCGGACAGTCCTTCGGTGCATTCATTCCAAAAGGACTTACTCTCGAACTCTGCGGCGACAGTAATGATTATTTCGGCAAGGGACTTTCGGGCGGCAGACTTGTACTCTACCCGCCTAAGGATTCAGCCTTCAGGGCTGACGAGAATATCATCGTCGGAAATGTTGCTCTCTACGGTGCAACTTCGGGCAAGGCATTTATCAGCGGCATTGCAGGTGAGCGTTTCTGCGTAAGAAATTCAGGAGCTATTGCGGTTTGCGAGGGCGTGGGCGATCACGGCTGTGAGTATATGACAGGCGGCCGTGCAGTTATCCTCGGCAGTACAGGCAAGAATTTCGCCGCAGGTATGTCTGGTGGAATCGCATATGTTCTGGATGAAAATCACGATCTCTACACACGTCTTAACAAGGCTCTCGTATCACTTGAATCCGTCGGTAACGATGAAGATATAGCAGAACTGAAAGAGATCATAACCGAGCACGCAGAGGCTACAGGTTCGCAGAAGGCAAAGCTTATACTTGCTGAGTTTGAGCGTTATCTGCCCTGCTTCAAGAAGATAATCCCTCATGATTATGCAAAGATACGAAATACAGTAAATGCTCTTGAAAAGTCGGGAGTTTCACATGAACAGGCTGAAATTGAAGCTTTTGAGCTTATCAGAAAGGAGGCGTGAGCTATGGGAAAAGCAACAGGATTTCTTGAATATACAAGAACAGAATCAATGGCAAAGGAGCCGCTTGAGCGCATAAAGGACTTCAATGAGTTTCACGTTCCGCTCAGCGATGAACAGCGTAAGGAACAGGCGTCACGCTGTATGGACTGCGGAGTGCCGTTTTGTCAGAATGGAAAAATGCTCTGCGGAATGGTATCGGGCTGTCCGCTTAATAATCTTGTCCCAGAATGGAACGATCTTATTTATCACGGACAGAAGGAACAGGCACTTGAGCGTCTGCTTATGACCAACAATTTTCCCGAGTTTACGTCGAGAGTGTGTCCGGCCCTGTGTGAAAAGGCGTGTATATGCGGAGTTTACGACAGTCCCGTGACAGTTAAGGAGAATGAAAATTCCATAATAGAATACGGCTTTGAAAGCGGGATCATCAAACCTCAGCCTCCAGCTGTAAGAAGCGGAAAGCGAGTAGCCGTTATCGGTTCCGGACCTTCCGGACTTGCGGCAGCTGATACACTCAACAGACGCGGACACAGCGTTACGGTATTTGAGCGCTCAGATCGTGTTGGCGGACTTCTGATGTATGGAATCCCGAATATGAAGCTTGAAAAGCATATTATCGAGCGCCGTGCAGCGCTCATGAGAGCTGAGGGCGTAGAGTTTGCTGTAAATTCAAATGTTGGTGAGAACATCAGCGCTGAAAATATACTGGACAGCTTCGATGCTGTCGTGCTTGCCTGCGGTTCGTCAAACCCTCGTGATATCAAGGCAGAAGGTCGTGATGCGGAGGGAATATACTTTGCTGTTGACTTCCTCAGAGCTACAACGAAAAGTCTGCTTGATTCCGGACTTTCCGATGGCAGTTATATTTCTGCCGAGGGGAAAAATGTTGTGATAATAGGCGGCGGCGATACAGGTAACGACTGTGTCGGAACTTCGGTCCGCCATGGCTGCAAATCAGTCACACAGCTTGAAATGATGCCTAAGCTTCCTGATGAGAGGGCGGAGAACAATCCTTTTCCGCAGTATCCGAGAGTATGCAAGACTGACTACGGTCAGGAAGAGGCCATAGCGGTATTCGGCAATGATCCGCGTATCTATTGCACTACTGTGAAGGAGTTTATCAAGGATGAAAACGGTAAATTATCGGCTGTGAGAACTGTCAAGCTTGAGTTTGTACAGGACGAGGCCAGCGGCAGAAGAGTTCCGCGCGAGATTGCTGGAAGCGAGGAGACTCTTCCTTGTGAGCTCTGTCTTATCGCAGCAGGCTTTCTTGGCTGTCAGAGCTATGTTTCTGAGGCTTTCGGAGTTGAACTGGATCAGCGTACAAATGTTAAAACTGCTCCGAATTGTCACAGGACAAATGCGGAAAAGGTATTTACCGCAGGAGATATGCATATCGGACAGTCGCTGGTAGTTCGTGCTATTCGTGAAGGAAGGGACGCAGCAGCAGAGGTGGACGAGTACCTTATGGGTTATACTAATTTGAGATAAAGGAGAATGATATGGTTTATTCTGAAAATGAAATTTTGCAGTATATCGAGGAAAATGATATCAAGTTTGTCAAGCTGACCTTCTGTGATCTGCATGGCAGGCTGAAAAACATATCCATACTTTCATCGGAGCTTGCCGTTACATTTGAGCACGGAGTTCGTATTGCCGCAAAGAAGGTCTCAGGATTTGAGGCAGCTAATGGAAGAGATCTGTATCTGTTCCCGGATGCAAAGACCATGACGGTTCTGCCTTGGAGGCCTCAGCAGGGAAGAGTAATCCGTATGTTCTGCTTTATACGTTACAAGGACGGAACTCCCTTTGAGGGCGACAGCCGCTATTTCCTTAAAAAGGCAATGAAAGCAGCAGTGAATGCCGGTTTCTGCTTCCGTTTTGGCACCTCATGCGAGTTTATGCTGTTCCTCAATGATGAGAAGGGTATGCCTACAAAAGTACCTCATGATTTTGCAGGCTACTGTGATACAGCACCTGATGATAAGGGCGAGAATATACGCAGGGATGTGTGTCTTACTCTTGAACAGATGGGTATACAGCCTGTTTCTTCGCGTCATGAGAGCGGCTGCGGACAGCATGAGATAGATTTTAATTCTTCGTCAGCACTCAAGGCAGCAGATACATTTCTCAGCTTCAAATCTGCGGTAAAGTCTGTTGCTGAGGTGCATGGTGTTCACGCGAGCTTTATGCCGAAGCCTCTGCGCAGTGATTGCGGCAATGGTATGCACATTAGTTTCACGGTCTTTCCCGACAGCGATTTTTGGGAGGAGCGTGCTTCTGAGTGCGGTGATATAGTCAAGAGCGCTGCCGCTGGTATAATGGAGCGTATCCGCGAGTTCACACTGCTGACAAATTCAACTGTGAATTCGTATGCAAGGCTGGGAGAATTCACTGCACCGAGAGAAATTATCTGGTCGGATGAGGAAGGCTCACAGCTTATAAGGATGTCGCCGGACAGTGATGATACTTCCGTTGAGCTGAGAGCGGCGGACTGTGTATGCAATCCGTACTTGACTCTCGGAATGATGATATATTCAGCACTGGAAGGTATAGACTCGGGAGCTTTACTTCCCGAAAAAAACTGTGGCATGGAGAGACTCCCGGAGACTCTGGAAAAGGCAGCGGATATTGCTGAAAAGTCAGATTTCCTCAGGAAGTATATCCCTGAAAATATTCTCGAAGTTCTCCTGCGCCATAGCCGCGAGGAGTGGCGCGAGTACAGTTCTGCATATGATAAGGAAGCATTCGAGGACAAGAAGTATTTTATTTCCCTTTAATGGAGGTTCATTTTGGAAAAGATCCTTGTAGTTTCAAGTAATAAAACTGCCTCTGAAACTCTGCTCGATTTTCTCCGCGGATCGTTCAAATGCACTCCTAAAATAGTCGAATCAGCTTATCAGGCAAAAGTACATCTGAATTCCGATGTTCTGACAGAACTTGTAATGATAAACTCCCCCCTCATGGATGAATCAGGAGTTGAGTTTGCTGAGTACGTCACTGAGAATACGACTGCTAACTGTATACTGCTCATTAAAGCCGAAACTGCCGAAAAGATCAGTGAACGTGCCGAAAAAGCAGGTGTTATCATAGTTGGCAAGCCGTTCAGTAAAGCGATACTGTATCAGATTGTAAGGACAGTGGATATTGCGGTCAGCCGTTCAGTTGAGCTGTATCTGCGCAATGCGCGCCTTGAAGAAAAGATAAACGAGATACAGACCATAGATAAGGCAAAGTTCATGCTGATGGAGTACAAGAGCATGACAGAGAGCGAGGCACACGCCTATATCGAACAGTACGCCATGAACAAGCGGAAAAAGAAGAGTATTGCTGCTCTTGCCATAATCGACAAGCTTAGCGAGCAGTATCTGTAGAGGTGCATGAAATGTTTGACACGATACACGAAGAATGCGGAGTTTTCGGCATTTTCGAGAACAGGACAGCAAATGTGGCTGCCTCTGTATATTTCGGCCTGTATGCTCTCCAGCACAGAGGCCAGGAGAGTTGCGGCATAACTGTCTGTGATGACGGTATTTTCCGTCATAAACGTGCAGATGGGCTCGTTTCCGAGGTCTTTACACGTGAGGAACTTGATAAGATTGGCTGTGGCAATATGGCTGTGGGACATGTCCGTTATTCTACCACAGGGGGACATAACCACAATAATATCCAGCCGCTCGTTATACGTCATATCAAGGGTAATATGGCTCTTGTTCACAATGGCAACCTTGTCAATGCTGCTGAGCTTCGTCGTTCCTTTGAGATGTCAGGAGCAATATTCCACGGGACTTCTGATACCGAAGCGATCGCATATTCAATAGTCAGAGAGCGTTTGACCTGCAGTTCCACCGAGCAGGCTGTGGAACGCGCCATGCCATTTATAAAAGGAGCTTACTCCTGTATACTGATGACCGCTACCAAGCTCATTGCATTCCGGGATCCGAAAGGATTTCGTCCTCTTTGCATAGGAAGAACTCATGACGGAGCTTATGTAGTGGCTTCGGAGTCCTGTGCACTGGAAACTGTTGGAGCTGAGTTTGTTCGTGATGTGGATGCAGGGGAGATAGTTGTAATTGATAAGGAAGGGCTGCGTTCCATTCGGACAAATTGCGAAGATAAGAAGCATATATGTATTTTTGAGTATATTTACTTTGCCCGTCCCGATTCTGTTGTTGACGGAGTATCAGTTCATCATGCAAGACTGAAAGCAGGTGAGCTTCTTGCAAAGTACAGTCCTGTTGATGCTGATATTGTTATCGGAGTGCCCGATTCGGGACTTGATGCAGCTCTTGGTTATGCAAACGCCAGCGGGATCCCTTATGGTATCGGCTTTATCAAGAATAAATATATAGGACGCAGCTTTATTCAGCCTGATCAGAATCAGCGTGAAAATGCAGTAAAGATAAAATTGAATGCCGTTCGTGAGAGTGTGGCGGGCAAACGTGTTATAATGATCGATGATTCGATTGTCCGCGGTACAACAAGTGCAAGGATTGTGCGGCTTCTGCGTGATGCAGGTGCAAAAGAAGTTCATGTGCGGATTTCTTCACCGCCGTTTCTTCACTCATGCCATTTTGGTACGGATATTGATTCGGAGGAAAATCTTATTGCCGGAAAGTGTCACTCTACGGAAGAGATAGCACAGTACATACATGCTGACAGCCTCGGTTACCTTCCTGTGGATTGTCTCAGTGAGCTTGTGGATGATCGTTTTGGCTGCTGCAAAGGCTGCTTTACCGGAGATTATCCCATTGACATATCAGGTGCAGGAAAAAAGAATAAATTCGATGAAAAAATACATAAATAAGCAATTAAAAGAAAAGCATCTTTATAGATAGGGGCAAGCTACAGAAGTATTCAACAAAGACAGTTTTACAGCGAATTCGCAGATAAGCAGGTAGGCTTTTATAGTCTACCTGCTTTTGTTGTTGGTGCTTTAGCGTGAAACACCAATACAAAACAGGCTTTCCGAAGAAATTCCAAAAAGCCTGTTTTATGCTTTTTACATAAAGATGCTTGCAATATGATAAACAATAAATGAAAGTATCAGCGCATTGCAGATATAGAACAGTGCGACCTTGACCGTCCATTTCAGCGAGTGCGATTCCTTATAGGTCGTGGAAAGAGCCATAATACAGGGAATATGGAAGGTAGTTGCGAACATGAACGCAAGAGCTTCCGCGGGTGAAATGGCTGATGATATGGCAGTACCGAGCAGTGCTGTATCTGTTGATGCAGTTTTGGAGAAGAAAGTTGCTTCCATAAGTGAATTGTCGTCCATAAATACAGCGTTAAGCGTACCGAGAACTGCTTCTTTGGCGAATGCTCCGCTGATAAACGCCATGAAAGTCTGCCAGCCCATACCGAAGAACTTTGTAACAGGTTCTATGAATGTTCCGATGCGGTACAGGAGGCTGTTGTCAACATTGCCGTCCTTGCTGAATGAGAGCACATAAAAGAGGATGGCCACAAGAGTTACCGTTCCGAGGGCTCGTTTGAAAATGTCCCACGACTTGAAAAAGGCTTCTTTGATGATATGCTTCCAGTGCGCCTTGTGATATGGCGGAAGCTCCATTATCATACCGCTTCTTGTATTTTTTTGCGCAAGCTTGCGGCTGAATACCTTTGATACTATAATTATTTTCAAAGGCATAAACGGTTTGGTTTGATCAACTGAGGGTAAGTGCCTCACTGCCTTTGTGACTGTAGTTTTTCTATGCATTTGTTATAAAAGCCTCTTTCACTTTGGCCGCATCAGCGGCCTTCGTTTTTTTTGTGGGGCTAAACACTCCGGTTTTACTTGGAAGTTGGAAGCTAATAAGAAAAGCCGCAGGGACTACCTGGGGCTAACATTTTGTCGGCATACACACGAAATACACCTTCCGCGTCTCATTACCTGGTACCAAGGTAGGAATAGGGCTACGTAAAAGAAAAAAAGCCCGAATAATCAGACTTTTTCAAAAGTGCGGGTGACAGGACTTGAATTTTGTAACCTCCATGAAACAGCCCTATTTTGGCGTTTATAGGTGGCACCGTGTGATTTGTGTGATTTTTCACACATCTTTAGATGTAGCATCATCAGAATCGAGAATAATACCGTTGAAGTAGCAGTCAATTAAGAGCAACAAAGACTATGGCTATCGCAGAGTTCTAGGGGGAATGCGTAATCAGGGATGGAAAATCAACAAAAAGAAAGTGCAGCGCATTATGCAAAAGCTTTCTCTCCAGGTTACATCATTCAGCCGTAAGAGTCGGAAATACAGTTCCTATAAAGGAAAAATCGGAACAATTGCGCCTAACAGAATCCGCAGACGCTTTAAGACACATATCCCACATCAAAAGATTACAACTGATACGAGTGAATTCAAGTATTATGAGGTTGATGTAAAGGGGAATGTGACTATGCATAAACTTTACTTGGATCCATTTTTGGACATGTGTAATGGAGAAATAATTAGCTTTGGTATAGCGAAAAACCCATCTGTCAAAAATGTAATGGAGGCTCTTGAGAAGGCGATAGATATCACATCTGACTGTCCTTATCGAAGAATTTTTCATTCAGATCAAGGGTTGGCTTATCAAATGAAAGCATATTCGAGCAGATTAAAAAAAGAACTTATTTTACAAAGTATGTCAAGGAAAGGAAACTGTCTGGATAATTCAGTAATGGAAAACTTCTTTGGTTTGCTTAAGCAAGAAATATACTATGGCATAGTATATTATAGCTATGAAGATCTGAAATCTGCAATAGAACGATACATAAAGTATTACAACGAGCAAAGAATCAAAGAGAGACTAGGATGGATTAGTCCTGTTCAATATAGACTCAGTCTCTTGCCTGCATAAAAATAGCGTAGCAATCAATTGACTGCTACGCTTACAAAGTCTAACTTTTGGGGGTCACATCAAAAGCGGCTCCATCTTTTTTACATCATTTTAGTACCATGTTCTGAAAATACTATTATTCTGGCGCGGCGGACAGAAATAGTTCCTTAAAACGAGCAATGAACGGATAACAGCGATTATTCTCTCATTATACCTGTTATATGTATTCCTTATTATCGTATTTATATAATCGGGAACCGAGAACGTATTTGTTATGGTCTTATTGTCCCCGTAATGATATACCGCAGTTATCCTGTTGGATATTGCAAATGAATCGGGAGAACAGGTAAAGCCATAATATTTTCCGTCACAGCTCATAAAATCAGCGTCAAAGGCATCTGTGTATGTTTTGCCATTGATATTGAATTCCATATAGCTGTTATTCTTTTCTTCTTCTGTAAGAGAAGTAAGGTCAAGATAGAAATTAAAACTGATCTGTCTGCTCAGAACAATGCTCTGCGACTTGAATTCAGGAACAGGTTCAGCAGCGTATTCGCTTTGTTTTACAGTAGTGAAATTTCTCACTGTAGTATTATTATCCTTGTCTCTTCCGATAAAGGATATCACGTTTTTCTTTTCTGCTGCCTGACTTAACTTATCGGAAGGAAGCTCAAATCTTACAGAACCGTCTGAAAGTGCAAAAGTATCATAGTACAAACCGTTTACGTATACTTTCAGACTTGTTGTCTGCGGATCATTTACGGTTATCTGCATGATAAGATCTTTTTCAGGCTTGATAACAGCATCGGCAGGAGCGCTGACTGATATCGTATCATCAACAGCGTTTGGTGTCGAGATGTTCACTGCATCTGATCTGATATACGGTGAAGCGCTGTTTTCGTTATATGTGCTTGCGAGCAATGCGTCATCCGAGCTGAACTGCTCGTCAAGCCACGCTATCCTTTCGCGCATATACGATATGAATAAGTCTCTGTCGGCTATATAGCCCCTGCCGTAACCAGGCCACTGATTATTTCTGTCCCAGAGCGCACTGTCAGCCATACCCGATTCGTAAAGATATTCGCTGTCTCTTTCAAGTGCGCCATTTTCCTTTATAACGTCTTCAAGGTAAGGTCTTATCTGCCAGTATCTGTCTGTTGCTGCCGAAATAAACAGCGGATCATCAAGGAACTCTCTGTAGAAATTCTGCGGATTTTCAAACTGTGATACCTTCCAGCCTGTTGCCTCACTGCTTATTTCCTGACTTACGATTATTGAACCTGCGCCTGTGTCAAAGTCCCATGGAGGACCGAATTTAAGGAGAGAATCATGCGGTTTATAGATATATCTGCTCTTGTAGCGCGAATCGTCATTTCCCATTATCTCCATAAGCAGCCAGTAGGATACCATTGAATCAAAATCAGCAAGCTCGGTGTAATGAGTCATCTTGCCGTCTATCTCGGCATATCCTT
>NZ_ATAX01000024.1 GCF_000571935.1 Ruminococcus flavefaciens 007c
TTCTTCGTTGTTCTGTATGAACATTTCGCCGCTCTTGGCGTCCTTTTTAAATGCAGGGACCTGACCGTCATCTGTATTGATATAAATAACTGGAAGCTTGCTGAAGTATACCTTGTCCACTGTTTCGTATCCTTCACCGTCAAATTCCTGAACTTCTATCCACCTCTCATAGAATTCTTCTGTAAGGACAAAGCTCTCAGGATCGACCTCGCTGCCGTCCGCAAGGCATCTTATCATGCTTCCTGTCGAATTATTGATCTTCAGAGTCTCTCCGACCTTTAAATATGTTTTGTCGATACTTATCTCAGTGTTTTCTGTTTCTGCTGCAAATACTGTAAGACCTTCCTGTGAAAAGAGCTGACCGCAATTACCTGCGAACATCAGATTTGTACAGGTAAGAGCTGCTGTGGTAAAGCTGAGCATTTTTTTGAGTATTCTTCGATTAGACAATTTCAATTCCTCCTTTTTAATTTAAGCCGTTTCTTTTATCTGTGCATTTCAGAAAAACCATTGCTACAACATATCATCAATCCCCCTATGCAGATATATTTGCTTCTGTTTTATGTTTTATTGGAAGCATTTATGTCCTTTTTTCTAATGACAAAGTCATTGTAGCATATTTTTTCTACCGAATGCGGATAATTACAGATTTGTAATCGGCAGGCAAATGGCACACGACTAGCTCAATATATTTAATAAGAGCCGCTTTGATTTTGTTAAATATAAAAGAATCTTTACAGCTGTATGATAACATAATCAATCAACATATATAAAGACTTTTTGCAAACAATATCAACGCTTCTGCGTTTTTTGTTATGTTATACAAAAAACAGCAGCCGGAGATATTACTTCTCTGACTGCTCTAATATCTGATCTTTTCATAGATCTCCATTGCTATTGCCACTCCTTGTTCCTCCTGTACACAAGCTCTTTCTCTTATTATACAGGATTATTATTATTAGTGGCTCACTTTTTTATTATCATTTGTGCCATATCTGGCTCAGTTTTATTTTAGCATACATATTTCATGTGTATGTCCCTGAGAATAGAACCTATGGAAATGGCTTAGGTTCTCATAAAGATAAGAAAAATGTCCTTGGCTCAGCAGATGTCGATAACGCTTGGAAAGAGCCTTATCATGTCCGGTGACTTGTATCCGGCAGATATCGTGCCTGTTCTCGCACCAAATAAATACGGAAACATGGCTGTATTTCCTATGGCATGGGGATTTACACATCAGGCTACCCCTAAACTGCTTGCCAACTGTCGCGTAGAGACTGCTGACAGCAAGCCTCTGTGGAAAGATTCATGGTACAGGAGAAGGTGTGTTATTCCTGCATCATGGTATTATGAATGGGGATATCCTGTATATGAAGACGATAGCCGTAACATGATTGAGCATTGCAATACTAAGAAGGTCAAATTCGCCATACAGACCGAAGGCTCAGACATTACATATATAGCAGGATTTTATCGTTATGAGGAGCATGATGGTATGCAAGTACCGATGTTCACTGTGCTCACCAGAGAAGCTGTTGGCAGTGTAACAGATATTCACGACCGCATGCCTGTCATACTTGATAAGAATAGTCTTCAGGACTGGATACGTCCTAACAGAGATCCCAGTACTATAGTTGAGAAAGCACTAACAAACATGGTCTTTGAGCAGTCCTCAGATCTCTTAAGTACTTCTTAATATCTTTTGCTGTATAATTGAAACAGAAATACCGTGAATGTCAATCAATGTAACGTCATACAGCATTTTTGACAAACCCTCATGAGTACATCTGTATAAATAGCCTAAATATTATATTTTAAAAATACATGCTTGACATTGACGTTACGTCAAGTGATATAATAGTTGCATAAACCAGAAGGAGAAGAAATCAATATGGGAACTACTGAAAAAAATATATCAAAAAACAAAGCACTCATCATTTATATCATTGCTTTTTACACAATATGGGCACTATATGAATTTTTCGGAAAACCTGTCATAAATGACCTTATTCCTGGAATAGTCAGTTCAGAGATCGTAAAAGAGGTTGTTATCAAAAATCTTGTATGGATACTTCCGGCAGCACTTCTTGTACATCATTACAAAGACGATGTCTATATCGGGCTCAAAGAGATGTTTACGACAAAGGTGAAATGGCTGCATTATCTGCCCGTATTCTTGCTCTTTGTGCTCTATCCTCTTGTCAGTGCGTATCGTATGAAAGGTTCATTATCTCTAAGCAGCGATTTTGGTGCAGAACAGGTCATAGATTTTTCATTTGTCGGCATCACAGAAGAAATGGTCTTCCGCGGCTGGCTGCTAAATGCTATAGTCGGCAAGAACAAAAAGAATCAGTGGAAGGCGATACTGCTGAATTCACTGATGTTCGTGGCAATACATATCCCGACATGGACCATGCAAGGCATACTGGGAGATGCTTTTCTTCACTTCGGTTTTGTTTATATCATCATTCTGAGTATCATATTCAGTATAACTTTTTTGAAAAGCAGAAATATTCTCATTCCCGTGGCTCTGCACATGATATGGGATTTTCTGCTGAATATGTTCTGATGAATGTAGCAGAACTGAAAAACATAAACGGAGTCTGCAAAACTCACGGACGATACTGTAAACAAAAGGAGACGAAATAAATATGAAAATAAAATCAAAGAAAAAGAAAATCATATTATGCTGTTGCATTTCTTTGATACTGCTGTTGTTATTGGCGGCTGTCTATATTTTTCAATTTACGGGGTTAGGATATCGAATGTCAGTTCCGTACCGCAGTTCCTTTGAAAAAGTAGCAGATAATATTTATGTCAACAAAAACTATTCCGGTAATATCAAAGAAGCTATTCAGCTCACGGAAGAAGCATTGGAACGGGACAGAGCATTTTTCGGAGAATTACAATGTACCGATACAACGATCATAATTTTCTGCGATGATGATAAGCTGCTTTCAAAGCTTGACGGAGATCATGATACGAAAACCTCATATACGAAGAAAAACTACATTTCTGTTTCAGATGAATACCTTAATATCGACATAATAGCACATGAACTCACTCATGCAGAGCTGCACACTCGTCTTAATGTGAAAGCACTGAAAAGTATTCCCACATGGTTTGATGAGGGACTTGCCACGCAAAATGATTATCGTGAGCAATATGGGCTGAAGGCGTGGATTGAACAGACTTATAACGGAAAAAACACGGTTCCCCTTGAAGATATGGATACAGGTTCTGAATTTTATGCAGATCCTTTAGAGGACAGGCGTTTCCGTTATCTGAATGCGAAACATGAGGTAAGCGTTTGGATGGATACGCATCAGCAGAAAGGCTTGCTGGAATTACTCGATAAACTGAACAAAGGCAAAGACTTTGATTCCGTTTATTCCAGATAATTCTTAGTTTCACAGAGTCATTGGCTCAGAAATCATTTGATAATTCATAAAAGGAGATTATTATGAAAAAAGTAATAAAAAAGGTCTTTAAGGTGATCGGCCGGATGTTCCTTGTTCTGCTGATTCTCTTTGTTATTTTAACGATCATCTTCGCCTTCATGAAAAAGTCATTGCGTCAAAAGAATATGGATATTCTTAAAGCGGACGGCTTCGTTAATCTTGTTTCCGCAGGCGACTTCGACATGAACGTAAATATCTTCGGTGACGGGAAGTATAAGATCATTTCAATGCCTGGAAGCTGGGATGCCACCTTACCTATTGAAATGAAGAAACTATCCGGGTATCTCGATGATGATATATCTATTGTTGCTGTGACCCGTCCGGGCTACGGCATATCGGGCGAGACAAAAAAGATGTCACAACAGAGTATATAGTTGAAAGCACACGTACCGCATTGAAAAACGCAGGTGTCGAAGCACCATACATACTTATGGCTCATTCCATGAGCGGCCCATATGTGACATACTGGGAGAACAAATATCCCGAAGAAGTATCGGGAGTTATATTTAATAACAGCATCAGCTCTGCTAATGAAGAAATGCCTGAAGAAGGCCTTCCGAAATTCATGCGGGATGCAGCCGTTACAATCGGCACGTTTGCGAACAATACGGGCTGGACGACAGTGAAGAATGCTTTATTTGCAGAAGAATATGACGAGTACGGCGAATACTCAAAAGACGCTCTGGCATTCGAGAAGGCATCTGTCCCCAATTACGGAGAAGTAAGGAACTACAATGTCAATATGAGAACAGCGTGGGATTCCATACAGGCAAACGACATTCCTAAGGTGTACATAACAAACGATTATGAAACGCTTGAAGATGCAAGAGAATACCTGATGTTCCTCTACGGCGAGGTCGATGAAGAACTTGCGCAGGAGCTTTTTGAAGAAAGCCAAAGTGAAGAGCATAAAGAACACAGGAAAAAAATAAGTGAATACTGTAAGAGCCTCGGCAACTGCGAAGAAGTGAATATCCCCGCAAGTCATGAAATATCCGACCAGAAACCGGAAGAATTCGTAAAGGAAATTGAAAAGCTGATAGACAGAATAAAATGATATAGTTATGACAGCCACTGCCCCGCATTGGGGCAGTGCTTATTTATGTAACTATTATCACAAGACAAAAGTCATCACAGCCTGTTGTGTGATTTCTGTCTTATGCAATAAAAATCATTCATGCCTTTTTAAGTTGATCAATGCCTTAATAACTAAAGGCCAACAAACTGTATACGTATTGATAATCTGCATCATATATGTTATAATTGTATAAATCAGTGCGAAACGGAGGTTGCTTGTATGCCTTTCAGAATCATAAGGAACGATAAAACAAAGATCAAAGCCGATACCATAGTAAACGCTGCAAATGCATCATTGCTGGGCGGAGGCGGAGTTGACGGTGCTATACATCATGCGGCAGGTCCTGAATTGCTGGCGGAATGCAGAACTCTCGGCGGCTGCAGAACAGGAGAAGCCGGAACTGCCATATCCGCAAGGCCAGAATAGTTTTTCGATATACTTAGAAACAAAGATTTCTCGACATCAGTAAGATAAGGAATCGTTTGAATCTGATTGATCAAATTTTTACGAATATCCTGTGCTGATGGCATTGTTTCATCGTCTTCCGCTAAAAGTTGATACCGGACATAAGGTGGGTTCGTAATCACCAAATCCCATCCTTCGTTAGTAACTAATTCAGGGGTTTTGAATGCATCACCGTTTACTATAGTTGCATTTGGAACTCTTTCAGTGCAATCTTTGGCGACTGTCTCGTCGATTTCGACTCCAAGCATTAGTGGAACTGAAGTGCAATGTTGAACGGACATAAGCATATCTCTGATTCCTACCATCGGATCGACAACTGTTTTCCACTCTTGATTCTTTGGTAATAATGAGAAGAGCATATCTGCCACTTTTTTACCTGAGAAATATTGACCAAAACGTTTTTTATGTAATGCATTGAATTGAGTTTTGCTCATATAATTTCACCATCCATTACGATAAAGGAGTTATATACGGTACAGAAAGAAATTATCGACAGGGATACTTACCGAAAGATCAAGAAAATGAACCGAGAGGAGCTGACAAAGTTCATTCTCCAGTACGGGGATGAGCTGATCGGAGAACAGGGGAAAACAATTGACCTTTCGGCTCTTGAAGCAGAGCTGAGCAAGATCAAGGGTATCGGTGGTAAGCGCCTTGAGGAGATTATGGTCGTTATTGAGAAATTCTTAGAAGAATAAATATATCAAAGACTTATTGGACGGCATAACGCCGTCCTTAAAATTATAATAGTATCTGGAGAATATCCGTGTGATTTCGTTGGAAAATATGTGATTTTTACGCGTTTTTTAGTACAAATATCGAATTTACATCGTATTCGGAATATAAGAAAAACGCCTGAAAATCGGTATAAACCGATAATCAGGCGTTTTGTTATTTAGTGCGGGTGACAGGACTTGAACCTGCACACCTTACGGCATTAGAACCTAAATCTAACGTGTCTGCCAATTTCACCACACCCGCATATATAACTCTTAAAAAAACATATATATTTTATTTAAGAGTTTTTGTGATATAAAATCCTGAAAGCTCAGTTTTGGGGTTCATTCAAATGTTTATTGCTTAAAGAACGGAAAAAGGTACGCTATAAGAATATTATAATTCATCCATTTTTTCTGAATTATTATTATTTTTCTTTAACTCTTCAAGCTGCTGAGTATATGGATCTTTTATATTCCACTGATCTCTGTCAATAACCTGATTTATAAAGCGTGAATTAAAATAGGGAAAGCCGTATTGCTTTTCAAGCCATCTATACTTTCTGTTTGCAATAATAGTACATACTCCGCAAGCTATAGCTATCGGCGTGCAAAGTATCGCAAATGCTGAAAAGAACAAGTCGATTAATGCAATCAGCGGAGCAAGAGCTGCAAACAGGTCATTTTTCTTGTATGCTCCCATAAAACCTGTAAATATTACACCGGCATTAATAATAATCAGTGCGAAATATGATGGGTCAAAAAGAGATAATATCATGAAGTATATTGAACCGAAAAGTGAGACTCCATATAAGCCAAGGTAAATTATAGAGACAACGTTGTATACTTTCTTACATTTTGCCAGTGAAATACGATTATGTGCCAGTTCTTGTTCAAAGTCCATGCAAACACCTCATTCATTGAAAAAGTGAAAGTAACAATAAATATTATACATTTTAATTGACAGTTTGTCAAGCATAAATTAATATGGCTTCTTAGAATATATCTGCAAATTATTTGAAAGAAGAATCTCATTTTGATCGTGTCAGTGAAATTGATTTTAACACAATTTTATGAAAAGCATCGGAAAGTAACATCTCATCAAGGGAGCAGGTAATATATCCATCTGCAAACAAATAAAAAGAGGAGCAGAACTCCTCTTTCATTTAAATCTGTAATTATTCTGATTGAGCATTGTTTTCGGCTGCATTACCTGCTTCTTTAGCGTTTTCAGCAGAAGCTTCCTTCTCTTCCTTCGGCTCTGAATCATTATTCTGTTCCGGAGCAGGCGCAACAGCTGCCTCAGTTGGTTTATTCTGAGCAGGCGTTTTTTCCTTGGATTTATTGTCCTTATCATCGCTTGCTTTCTTCTCAGCTGCTTCTTTTTCTGTACGATCGCCCTTTGATTCGATATAAAGATCGTCATCAGCGATACTTCCAACAAATCTGAGCTGTTTTACAGGAATTCTCTTGAGGGGAGAATAAATGAACGCTTTGCATGAATAGTTCTGTTCAACGAGACCTCTTTTTTCACAGAGTACTCGGTTGCCGTCCTTGGTACGTTTGCCAAAAGAGCAGTAATCACACTTTGGCTCAATTTTCTTATCGAAATATTTAGCTCCACCTTGGAAAAATGAGAATAAACCCATTAAAAATCACCTCAAAAAATAATCTAAAAATAGTATATCACAAATAAATTATTTTGTCCAGTGATTTTTGAAAAATTATATATTTATTTCAAAATGCTGAGTCTGGATTGGTGCATTTTAACAAATAATAAAGGAAGAATATGTGATAAAAAAACAATATTATATCATTATGATTTTTAGTCTCTACTAACAAGATGCAATTGACAAATAAATAACAAAGTGATAAAATATAAATAGCGGAAGACAGGATTTATTCTGCCTTTGGCTTATAATTCCTATTGTTTTCGGACAGCTGGGTGAGAACCTTGCTATCGGATGGCAGTTATTGTGACATATTTTATATATGCAGATATTCTCCGTCCGTTTATGGGCGGATTTTTTGTTAACTGCTTTTTTATCGAAAGGAGGAGAAATGGATAGTAAACGTATTGCTGTGGCAGCTATTGTTATTGATGAACAGGCAGCCGCTGTAGAGGTTAACAATGTTCTACATGATTACAGCGATATAATCATCGGACGTATGGGGCTGCCATACAAAGAAAGAGGGATATCTCTCATATCCGTGGCTCTTGACGCACAGCCTGACGTGATAAGCAGTCTCACGGGACGGCTTGGACAGATAGCGGGCGTATCTGTCAAGGCTGCGATATCCAAGAAATAGGAGAGCGTAATGAGAAGAAATGACCGCGAGATAATTGATAATGAGTTGATTAAAGACTTCATATCGGCAGAAAAGATAATGCGAATAGGCTTCTGTGATAACGGAGAGGTCTATATCGTGCCTGTCAACTACGGATTTAACGAGACTGACGGGAACTACACATTATATTTTCACGGAGCTATGGCAGGCAGAAAGTATGAGCTTGCCCAAAACACACCGTCTGTGGGATTTGAGATAGACGGGAACTATGAGCTTATAGGAGCAGATACAGCCTGCGGTCATTCCGCAAGGTTTATGAGCGTTATCGGTACAGGTGAACTTTCACTCATAGACGGTGCCGAAGAAAAGAAAACCGCCCTTGAAAATGTGATGAAGCAGGCGGCAGGCAGAACAGGTCTTGAGTACGATGATGAAGTACTGAGCCGTACTGCTGTATTCAGACTTGAAGTAAAAACAATGTCATGCAAGGCAAAATAAGTACAGGAGGAAATATATATGTATGATGTAAGATCTATGAATGCGGACGATTTTATAAACGATGAGGAGATACTGGCAACTTTAGAGTATGCCGAGCAGAATAAGCATAACCGTGAACTCATAGAACAGATACTTGAAAAGGCAAAGCCAAAGAAGACAGGCAGGGGAGTAGAATGTGCAGGACTATCTCACCGTGAGGCAAGCGTACTTCTTGCCTGCGATATCCCTGAGATGACTGAGAAGATGTATGAGCTTGCAAAGGAGATAAAGCAGGCATTCTACGGAAACAGAATAGTAATGTTCGCACCTCTCTATCTCTCCAACTACTGCGTAAACAAGTGCGTATATTGTCCTTATCATATCCAGAACAAGGAGATACCCCGTAAGAAGCTTTCACAGGAGGAGCTCCGTCAGGAGGTCATCGCACTTCAGGATC
This sequence comes from Ruminococcus flavefaciens 007c, assembly GCF_000571935.1. Lineage (GTDB taxonomy): Bacteria > Bacillota > Clostridia > Oscillospirales > Ruminococcaceae > Ruminococcus > Ruminococcus flavefaciens_F. The sequence goes on from NZ_ATAX01000024.1 coordinate 8,944, forward strand.
TGGGACACAAGCGCCTTGCTATCGAGTCGGGCGAGGATCCTGTAAACAATCCTATCGAGTATATCCTTGAATGTATTAATACTATCTACTCTATCAAGCACAAGAACGGAGCTATCCGCCGCGTAAACGTTAATATCGCTGCTACAACCGTTGAGAACTACCGCAAGCTCAAAGAAGCAGGCATCGGTACTTATATCCTCTTCCAGGAGACATACCACAAGGAGAGCTATGAGGTTCTTCATCCTGCAGGACCGAAGCACAACTATGCATATCACACTGAGGCTATGGACAGAGCTATGGAGGGCGGTATCGACGATGTAGGTCTGGGTGTTCTTTTCGGACTTGACAAGTACAGATACGAATTCGCAGGACTTCTCATGCACGCTGAGCACCTTGAAGCTGTTCACGGCGTAGGTCCTCACACTGTCAGTGTTCCACGTCTGAGGGGAGCGTCTGATATTGATCCCAATGTTTTCGACAACGGTATCGACGATGATACATTTGCAAAGATAGTAGCTTGTATCAGAATAGCCGTACCATACACGGGCATGATAATCTCCACCCGCGAGAGCGAAGCCTGTCGCGAGAAGGTACTTGAGCTTGGTGTTTCACAGATATCAGGCGGTTCAAGAACTTCTGTCGGCGGATATGCAGGCTATACTCCCGATGAGCGTCCTCACGACACAGAGCAGTTTGATGTATCGGATCAGCGTTCACTTGATGAAGTTGTAAAATGGCTGATGGATCAGGGACATATTCCGTCATTCTGTACCGCCTGCTACCGTGAAGGACGTACAGGTGACCGCTTTATGGCTCTCTGCAAAGTCGGACAGATACAGAACTGCTGTCATCCGAATGCTTTGATGACTTTACAGGAGTACCTTGCTGACTATGCTTCTCCCGAAACAAGAGCAGTAGGTGAGGCTCTTATTGCAAGAGAGATACAGAATGTACCTGATGAGAAGCGCAGACAGCGCGCGATCGAATATCTTGACGAGATAAAGAACGGCGGAAAGCGCGATTTCAGATTTTGATCTTAAAAGCCCTGCAAAAAGCAGGGCTTTTGCATTTGACAAATATAATTCAATGTGTTACAATGGTTTAGATATTATATACAATATGGAGGACAATAAAATGCTTAATACCTTAATGATGCTTGCTTCTGCTCCGCAGACCGGTGATACATTCCCTAAGGGGGTTCTTATCGGCATTATTATAGCTGCTTTGCTTCTTGCAGTAGGTACAGCTGTTTTTGCAAAGAAAAAGGGCGAAAACGATGATGACGATGATGGAGATGACGAATGATCTTCTGAAATAAGCATAAAGCTTTAAATGGAGAATATTTGTTGAGTGCCATGGATTCCAATACACACAATACTTAATTACGATAGGAGAAGATTATGAAAAACAAGATCTTAGCTGCTTTGCTTACAGGCACTCTGATAGGAGCTTCAATGATGCCTTATCATGCTTTTGCTGCCGATTATGATAATTCGCAGACAACAGAGAAAAAATACGCTTCCGGTACTGAATTTGAACAGGATGATATAGTATATATACTGTATAAAACCGATGAACCTCGTCTTCGTGTTAAGGAATGGAAGGCTGATAAGAGAGAAGCTGTCGTACCCGAAACAGTTGAAGGCATAATAGTCGATTCTATCGGAAACAGTGCATTTATAAAGAAAGAGAATCTTATCAGAGTAGAACTTCCTTCTACTATAAGAGAGATAAACGATCATGCCTTTGAGGATTGTTCTAATCTTAGAACTGTTAATTTCCCGGCTTGTCTTGAGAAGCTTGATTCTGCTTCTTTCAATGGATGCACTGCTCTTCGCGATGTAAAGCTGAACCGTTGCCTTACATCTATCGGATTGTGTGCTTTTCAGTCGTGCTCCAAGGTTAACAGCCTTACAATTCCGGGGTATGTTGAAACATTGTCAAGCCATGTTTGTCAGATGATGACAGGACTTTATACTCTTCGCTTATGTAATGGAGTCAAGAAGGTCGTAGGCGAAGCCGCTCTGAATGACTATGACCAGAAGAGGATTATTATCCCGCCTTCCGTAGAAGAGCTTGAGCCGTATTCTTTGGGATACCGTTTTCATAGCGGTAATTACGACGGTATAACAAATACTAAGATTTTTGGTGCCAAAAACACTGAAGCAGAGCGTTATGCCCATGCAAATAAGATCCCCTTCGTTGAGTTTGATTTCAAATACGGCGATATGGATAATGATGGTAAGGTAACTTCTGTTGACGCTTCAATGGTACTTCAGGAGTATGTAAGCAGATCTTCCGGCAAGCATGAAAAGGGATTTACCGAAGCTCAGGAGCTGAAAGCTGATATTAATGATGATTTCGTTATCGATTCGGCTGATGCCAGTGCAATAATGGCATATTATGTTTATCTTTCGAGCGGCGGTGACTATACGCCTGAAGAATACTTCTTCTGCAGCTAAACTCTGCAGTTCAGCAGAATAGCATATTATTAAGTATATAATAATCAAATCATGCCTTTTGGTTCTGAGCGGCTGACAGGCATGATTTTTTATTGAATTGTTCTTGCTGCGGTTATCATGACATATCCTTGTATGGGGGGGATTTTATGCTTTTCGGATATGAAGAGCTTTGCAGCAGGGAAGTAATAGATATTTCATCAGGTGAGCGCTTGGGGTTTATTGATGATATAGAACTCGATATTGCAAGCGGAAATGTAAGGGCTTTTATAATTTACGGCAGAGTCAAGCTTTTAGGGCTTCTTGGGCGTGATGATGATACATATATTTCATGTCAGGATATTAAGGTGATCGGCGACGATGTTTTGCTGATAGAACGGCAAAAAGGCTCGTCTGAGACGAAGTTTACAAAAAAACAAAGAAAACGATTTTTAAGTTTGTTGAAATAGCTGTTGCAAAAATACTTGAAATATTATGCAGAAAATGATATAATATTAAGGCAATTCGCACGCGTGTTCTTTCAGCGGTTGGTGCACATGAGAATGTGTTGCTGCTGAGTTAAGATACGCGGAGGATTAATAATAACCAATTTTAAGGAGGACTACACCATGGGAGTAGTATCAATGAAACAGCTTCTTGAAGCAGGCGTTCACTTCGGACACCAGACAAGAAGATGGAACCCGAAAATGGCACCGTACATTTTCACAGAAAGAAACGGAATCTACATCATTGACCTTCAGAAGACAGTTAAGAAACTCGAAGAGGCTTATATGTTCGTTCGTGACATTGCAGCACAGGGCGGCGAGGTTCTTTTTGTAGGTACAAAGAAGCAGGCTGGCGACTCTGTTAAGGAGGAAGCTACAAGAGCCGGCGCACATTATGTAAATGCAAGATGGCTTGGCGGTATGCTTACAAACTTCAAGACCATCCAGACAAGAATAAAGAGACTTGAGCAGCTTCACGCTATGGAAGAGGACGGCACATTTGCTCTTCTCCCCAAGAAGGAAGTTGTAAAGCTCAACCTCGAGATCGAGAAGCTCGAAAAGTTCCTCGGCGGTATCAAGACAATGAAGAAGCTCCCCGCAGCACTCTTTATCGTTGATCCCCGCAAGGAAAAGATCGCTGTTGCTGAAGCTAAGAAGCTCAACATCCCGATCGTTGCTATCGTAGATACAAACTGCGATCCTGACGAAGTTGATTATGTTATCCCCGGTAACGATGACGCTATCAGAGCTGTAAAGCTTATTGCAGGTACAATCGCTAACGCTGTTATCGAAGGCAGACAGGGCGATGACACAGCAGCTGCTGATGATGCTCAGGAGGCTCCCGCAGAGGAAGCTGCTGAGGAGACAGCAGAGGCTGAGGCTTGATCATCACTAAACATTGAAACAATAAAAACCCGAACTAACACTTCGGGTTTTTGCGGATATAATAATAAATAGGAGGTAATAACAATGGGAAAGGTTTCCGTTGCAGAAATTAAAGAACTCATGAAGTCCACAGGCGTTGGTATGATGGACTGTAAGAAGGCTCTCGAAGAAAATGATGGCGATATGGACAAGGCTATCGAGTTCCTCAGAGAAAAAGGACTTGCTACACAGGCTAAGAAGAGCGGCAGAGCTGCTGCTGAGGGCGTAGTTACTGCTGTTGTAAACGGCGAAGTAGGCGTTCTCCTCGAGGTAAACACAGAGACTGACTTCGCTGCTAACACAGACGATATCAGAAACTTCGTTGCTAATGTAGCAAACACAATCATTGAAAAGAATCCTGCTGACGTTGAAGCTCTCAAGGAGATGCAGATCAGCGGCGGCAATAATACAGTAGGCGAAGTTCTTACAGAACTCGCTGGCATGAAGATCCGTGAGAACATTGTTATCCGTCGTTTTGTAAGACTTGAGGGCAAGCTTGCTTCTTATATCCACAATGGCGGCAGCATCGGCGTTCTCGTAAAGATGGATACAGATCTTTCTGCTGATCAGGTAGCTTCGATCGGTAAGGATGTAGCTATGCAGTCTGCAGCACTTAATGCTCCTTATCTCTGCCGTGAGCAGGTTCCTGCTGATGTACTTGAGAAGGAGAAGGAGATCATGATGGCTCAGATGGCTGAGGATCCTAAGATGGCTTCAAAGCCCGAGCAGGTTCGTGCTAAGATCGTTGAGGGTAAGGTAGGCAAGTACTACACAGAAAACTGCCTCCTCGAGCAGGCATTCGTTAAGGATGACAAGCTCTCTGTTCAGGGCTATGTTGACGCTGAGGCTAAGAAGCTCGGCGGTTCTATCAAGGTCGTTGACGTTGTTCGTTACGAGCGCGGCGAGGGTGTTGAGAAGAAGGAAGACAACCTTGCTGATGAGATCGCTAAGATGATCAAGTAATAAGGGCTTTTAAGACAGCGGCAGAGCGTTCTGCCGCTGTTTTTGATATAGGGAGAAAAAATAATGGCATTAACTTCAAATCCTAAAAGAGCTGTGTTATTGATAGCGCTTATGGCTCCTCTTGTTATACTTTTATGCGGGTGTATGGGAAAACACGATGCGGTTCAAGGGGATGAGCGCTATAGTGTAAATACAGATGATCTTAACTGCTGCGTTGAGAACAGGGGAATAGACGGGTATGCAGGTCGCGTTTTGTCATTTTACAGAACAGAGGAAGTTAAAACATATATAAGACCGGGACGGTATCATTATGAGATATCGTATCTGTATTATTATATATTAGATAATGCAGGCTCTGATGATATCGAAAAAATGAGGAATGACAGAAGCTATGTCCCCGAAAACTACCGTGTCTACTCTTTTTATACCGGCGATGAGAATAAAAAGAGAGAGCTTGACGAGCTTTGTGCTCAGTGGAAAGCCTATATGAACGGCAGTTCGGATACAATTCCCGGTACATTTTATATAAACGGACGTGTTTCTTCTAAATCATTTAACGAATATGATATCGGTGAATTTAAAAAAGCTGCAATAAAATCTGGATTTGCTGAGGATCAGATCGCCCCGCTGCTGATATTTGATGATCCTGTCAGTACAGATATGGACTCCGCGTCATACCGGCTCTTTTTAATTGCAGCCGCCGCCTCTCTTCTGGTCGTATGGATATTCCTGATAAAGATACGCCGGAACAAAAAGGGGAAATATTGATATTATCTTTTGCTGATACTGCGGCAAAAATCAGCGGCAACTGCTGCCGAAAACAATTAATTGGACAAATTTTCCACATTATAATGCCTGTGTTATTGTGAGATGTTACAATAATACAGTTTTTTTTTCGTATGGTTTTCCCTTGAAGTAATTTGGAAAATATGTTATAATAGATTTAATTGGATAATCTAATCAGAGATTTGGGGTAAAAATTATGAATTCAAACATCAGCAAGCTTGCCGATTCTGTTGGAAAGGTAATTGTTGGAAAAAATGATACGATAATCAGGCTGATAGCTTCACTGCTTTGTGAGGGCCATGTTTTGCTTGAGGACGTTCCCGGAGTAGGAAAAACGCAGCTGATAACTGCACTTTCCCGTTCTATCGGTGGAAAGTTCAATCGTATTCAGCTTACACCTGATATAATGCCTTCGGATATTGCCGGTTTTACTATGCTTGATTCTTCAAAGGGAGAATTTGTTTACCGTGATGGTGCGGTAATGTGTAATTTTCTCCTTGCGGATGAAATAAATCGTGCCTCGCCAAAGGTACAGTCTGCTCTTCTTGAAGCTATGGAAGAAAGACAGGTCAGTCTTGACGGTGTTACACATAAGCTCCCGAGGCCGTTCCTTGTTATGGCTACGCAGAATCCTGTGGAGACTTATGGAACATTCCATCTTCCCGAGGCTCAGATGGATAGATTCTTTATGAAACTTTCAATGGGTTATCCTTCCGTTGAGGAAGAGGTTTCTATTCTTGAAAGAACCGAAAATTATAACCCTATCAATAATATTACCGAACCTGTCATGCACGTTGAGGATATTGCAGTTATGCAGGAAGCTGTAAAGCGCATCAGAGTTACAGATGATGTAAAGTCTTATATTGTAAAGCTGGTATCTTCCACACGTCAGGACAGAAATACTATTCTTGGTATCAGTCCGCGCGGAAGTATTGCACTTTTTAAAGCGGCCAAGGCTTTTGCGTTCATTTATGACAGAGAGTATGTTACTCCTGATGACGTAAAGAATACAGCTGTTTCTGTACTTGCGCACAGGATAATTCTCTCTCCTCAGGGCAAAACTGCATTTGGTACAGGCGAGGCTTATATCTCGAATTTACTCAGGACCTGCCAGGTCCCCGCTATGAGCTGATGTTCAAGCATATTAAAAGCATAATAAGCGTTCTGGCTGTTGCGTTTCTTGTTTATATATTTACATTTTATATAGATGGAGAAATGGGCATTATTCTACTTGCTTTTGTTGCATTTGCACCTCTTGTTTCACTTTTCTTCACCCTTTATGCAAAAAAAAGGATAAAAGTCACATTTGGCTGTGACGCTTATGTACAGAAGGGCAGCAAGCTTGCGGTAAATGTAACTGTCAGCAAAACAGGCGTATTTCCTCTTGCTATTGTTGAGATCGTGCCGTATGCATCTGAAATTTTCAGACAGAATATAAAAAAGCGTAAGCTTACTATGCTGAATGAACGAAAGAGATCATTTACCGTTGATCTTGATGCTGTAACCGGAGGGAACGGAGAGGTAGGTATAAACGCAGTTTATTCCTGCGGATTTCTTGGATTTTTAAAATTTAATGTTAAAACTTCTCTGCCTCAGCCAGTTTCTGTGGGAGTAATTCCTGAAATACCCGATATTAAGGCTTCATCGCAGCTTTTCAGATCGATAGCAGATATTGTTATGACAAGTGATGACGATGAGGAAAACGATACAGCAATGATGTTTTCTGCGAATACTTTCCCGGGATATGAGCATCGTGAATATGAGCTCGGAGATCCTATGAAGAGGATAAACTGGAAGCTTTCGTCAAAAAAATCAAAGCTTATGGTACGCCTTGATGAAGCAGCTGCTGCGGTACAGCCTATGATCGTGCTCGATCTTTTCCGCAGAATCGGTGTACCTCCTGTAAATGCTGTGATCGGTGAGGAGCGGCTTATACGGTCGGTTTTTGGCTTACTGAAGCTCCTTATTGAACAGGGGATTGCTTGTAATTTTGTGTACCGTACAAATTCCGGCGAGTGTATATGCGAAAGTGTTGACAACCCTGATTATCCGGATCAGCTTTTGTTAAAAGTTCTTGCTGTTAAGGTTGAAGCCGGCCGCAGAGTTGCGCTCTCTTCTATCGGAGGCTCGCCATGTTCCTGCGTTATCGGTACTACTGATGCGGGTATCGGTTTTGACGCTGTTACGGCAGGACTTGAAAATCCGGATAATTCATGTATTATCGGATTATCGCCCGCTACACCAAACCAGAGTCCGCTTCCTCTCTGGTATCTTGATGAGGAGAATAATTTTAAACTGGTATAAATAATGGAAAAAACCAAAACAAATAATTTCAGACTGAGATCATTTCTGCTCAGGACTATGATAGATCCTGTATTATGGTATACGGTTCTTGTTATGACCGCGCTCATGTTTCATTACCGCGATCATGAAAAGGTCGATAATCATGGTTATATCCTGGCATTAGGATGCGGAGCTGCTACTTTTGTCATAGGATGGTTACTGTTCAGGATTTTTGATTTTATGCAGAAGCGGCATTTGCTTGGATTTCTTCTGTATAGTGCGGTGGGCGTGTGCTTTGCGTATTCTTTCAGAACAGCCATAAACTGGGGACAAGAAGATTACCCGATCACCTGGGGACTATGGTTCCTTACGCCTCAGGACTCAGTGGATTATAATTTTATGTTCACTATGGCGTTCTATATCTTGTTTACTGTTTTTATGTGTTCTGTAATATATTACTTTACGCGTGTAAGATACAGGATATTTATGAATTTTCTTATCTTTATCATTCCTTTTGCTATATACGGCAAGGAATATGAGAAAATGCCTACACTGTTCATTATTCTTCTTGCTGTGGGATATATACTTCTCATGGTATATTACCGGCAGCTTAAGGATAACGAGGATACGCTTTTTGTAAGCAGAAGGAGATCGTGGAAAACGATTGCAGTGTATGCTGTTATTTTTGCATCTGCTGCAGCACTTTTCCCAAAGCCTGCGATAGAAGCTGACAGAACTACACTTGAAACGCTTATAAATGCCGATATACTCACTGATAAGCTGAATAATATGCTTAATGTTTTCCGTGACACTTCCGACGGACAGCGTTTTCGCGGCAACATAAGGACAGTAAATATTTACGAGGCTTCTTCCGCTGATGATCTTCATCTGAAAATGGGAACATATTCTACTTATTATTTTGATAATGATAGCTGGAAGCCTGATGATATTGACCTGTATTACAGGCAGAAAACAACTGATAATAATATTGCAATCGGTTCTCCAATGGGACTGGCAGATGCTTTTCTTGAGGCGGCTTCACTTGACAGTGAATATGCTGAAAAATATGGACTTACAAAATATCTGAAGGACGGACTCGATGTTCCTGAACAGCGTACGGTTTCGATATATACTGTCTTGGGCTCGTCAGGACTTTCAAATGCTTATGATATGGCTCCTGTACCTCAGAATGCAGTAAGAATGTCAGCTTGTTCTAAACGCGGAACCATAGCAACACTTTCAGGCGGAACGGTATCTTCTGTTGGCTCGAATTTTGACAATTCCGAGCGTTTCAGATTTGAGTACAGTGCGGATACCTTCTTCAACAGTGCAAAGAACAGGGAGTTTGTGAATAATCTTGCAAAATATGATTATGAACAGCTTCTTACTGATACGGAAGAGGTTTTTGAAAGTTCAAAGACAGATGAAGAACTTGACAGTGATGATGCTTATGGGTATTTCAGAAATGATTACCTTTACTATGATAAGTATTGCGATTTGCTCCTTGAATACGGTGATAATAAACGTATAAAGGAACTGGCTGATCAGCTTACGGATGGTATTGATAACGATTTTGAAAAAGCCCGTTTGCTTGAAAGATATTTTTATAATAATAACTATGTTTATAATCTCGGCTATAAAAAGAAGAAAGGCGAGAATGCAGAGGATTTCATTTTCGAAACAAAGACAGGAGTGTGCTATGAGTACGCTACCGCAATGGTTCTTCTTGCGCGTGCAGCGGGTATACCTGCAAGATACTGTGCAGGCTACAATATGAACCAGAGAGCAAACGGAATAATCAATGACAATACTAATTATATTGTTACAACAAAGGACGCTCACGGTTATCCCCAGCTTTATATAAAGGGCTACGGATGGATGGATTTTGAGCCGACTATTACAGACGCAAACATTCGTAAAGGCTCCAAGACTGCTACAGATATGCTTTCAAGAGCAGGACTTATCATACTTATAGGAGGACTTATTGTTCTTCTCTTTGTACTGGTATATCCCTGGCTCTCACATAAGATATTTATATTCATGTCAGGCAGACGTTCACCGGAAGCCGTCATTAAAGCTGCAATTCAAAGGATATGCAGGATTTATGATATTGAAAATGTCAATACCTCGTCGGAAGCTGCTTCGATAGTTCGCAGTACATCAGGAGCGGATATATCCGATGCGGTTGAAGTTTTTGACAGAGCATTCTATGGTGAGGAGAAGTTGGGAGAGAGTGATAGAGAAACTGCTGTCAGAGCATACATATGTGCTTATAATGCATACAAAGAAACTAAAAAAGGAAGGGGCATAACAAACCGGATAACCTAAGAACGGAGGTTAATTATGCGAACGGTAAAAGAAAAAGGAATAAGATGTATTCTGCTGACATTCCTTATGTTTTTGGGAATGTTCGCAGGAGTGTACAGGCCTGCACAGGCGGCTCATGCGGCTGAGGACTTCCGCTTATGGCGTCAGCTTGACAGCCGATGGGGAAGTACTGCTATCGGCGGTTCTACACTTCGCAGCTCAGGCTGCTATGTAACCTCCATTGCTATGGTCGCTGTTGCATCAGGTGCAAGAGATACTGAAACATTTAATCCCGGCGTCTTTGCAAAACAGCTCAATGATATCGGTGCTTTTAATGGCTCGGGCGGTTTAAGCTCATGGGCTTCCGTCAATAAAGTTGTCAAGGAGATAAGCATAGATTCTGCCAATTTAAACTTTAAATCTACGGATGAAAAGGGAAAGGCTGCAGAAATAAAGGCGCAGCTTGATAAGGGCGAATATGTTATCTGCAATGTTGGAGGACACTGGGTCTATATAGACGGAGTTATAGGCGATGATGTATATATGGCTGATCCTGCCAAGGATGAGATTCTTATGTTCAAGGCCTACAAAAATGCCAATATTAAAGTTTATCAGCTTCTGAAAGGAAAGAATCCATACAGCGGATTTACTCCGCTTTACACCGTTGATCCTGATGGAAAGGCTGTTCCTTCTTCCACTACAACATCAATTGCAATAACTACAACAACTGTTTCCTCGGTCAAAACCACAACTACTACCACGACTAAATCAACTACATCTAAGATGAGCACAACATCTGCTGCCGTTACTACATCTAAGGCAGTCACTTCCCAGCATACTTCGGTCACTTCTGATGTATATGAAAAGGGCGAATATTATTGTCCTGACGGCAAGAAAGTGAAGGTTTTCACCGACGATAAAGAGAAAAAGAGTATTATTGCTGTTCTTGAAGAAGGTAATGTTATCAATGTCACGGGAATAACCGAAGGCTTCGGCGAAGTAAAGGTCGGCGGCAAGAAAGGCTTGGTAGAACTGAAAGAACTTTTATATGCCGGAAACAGCAGAAAGCTTACAGTGGGTGACATCAATGATGACGGCGTATCAGACAGCTATGATCTGGCGCTTATCAATGAATATATCATCGGACGTTCGAAGCTTCCCGATGGCATCTCTCTATTGACAACCACCGAGATAGCTGCTGCTGATCTCAGCGGTGACGGTGCAGTGGACGAAACCGATGTAATATTATATCTCATGCGTATATGCAGTTAAGGAGTAAAATAATAAATGGAATGGACAGAAGTCAATATTTATACGACGACACAAGGAATCGAGCTTTTATGCTCTAAGCTTACCGATATAGGCATAAAAGGTTTTTCAATAAAGGATTCCGAAGACTTCAAGGAGTTCCTTGAAAATAAAAACGGTCAGTGGGACTATATAGACGATGATCTCATGGGACTTTCGGAGTGCGAAACATGCATCACGGTTTATATTCCGTCAAATGGCCAGGGAGCAGAAATGCTTCTGGCAATAAAGTCTATGCTTGCGGAAATGAAAAATGCTGATACCGAAAATATTTACGGACGTCTTGAGGCTGAAATGACAAGCATTCGTGAAGAAGACTGGGCAAACAACTGGAAACAGTACTTCAAGCCCTTCAAAGTTGGCGAAAAGCTTGTTATAAAGCCTTCATGGGAGGAGTATGACAATAGTGACGGCAGAATTATACTTGAAATTGATCCTGCGTCAAGCTTTGGTACCGGTAAGCATCATACCACAAGACTTTGTCTTGAAGTGCTTGAAAAATACCTTAAAAAAGGTGATAAACTGCTTGATATGGGATGCGGAAGCGGTATTCTTTCCATCGGAGCTATGCTTCTCGGTGCCGGAAGTGCCATTGCCGTCGATATTGAGGAGAATGCAGCCGTAACAGCGCGTGAGAATGCGGTAAAAAACAATATCCCGACCGATCTGTACAGGACGTATTTCGGTAATATCCTTACAGATGAAAAGCTTGCCGATGAGATCGATGATAGGTATGATATGATCATGGCTAATATCGTTGCCGATGTTCTTATTTCTATGAAGGAATGTTTCCTTCGCTACCTGAAAAAAGGCGGAGTACTCATTGTTTCAGGTATTATTGAGGAACGTATGGATGAAGTCATTGATGCCTTAAAGTCTGTCGGCTTTAAGGATCCCGAGCCGGAAGTTCGTGAGGGCTGGGCTGCGGTCAAATTAACAGTTTAATATTATGCAGAGCATATATTGATAACATTTATTAAGGAGAATAGAAAATGGGACTTTTTAAGAAGAAGAACAATAATCAGCAGGAAGAGGCAGCTGTAACAGCAGCAGATCCAAGAGAAGGTATAAAGAAGCTTGTGCTTGATGCACTTAATGCCAAGCTTAACGGTACTCTCTATGATGACTGTGTTATCATGCCCAAAGGCTTTACTATCGATGTTCAGATAGGCAGAATGGAGGAAAGCGAAGGCCTTAAGATACTCCAGACAATTTTCATAGTAAAGCATGACGATTTTGACGAGCCTCTTATCGAACCTGTTGATTCACAGGGCAAATCAGATGAGGAAGCTGCTAATATGGCTGTGGAGATATTCCACGGCGGCGTATGGCATCCCCTTGATCAGTCAATGACCAAGAAGAATCCTCAGCATATTTCTGTTGATTATCTCAGACAGCATTATGATTTTGATATGTACTGCCAGTCTGTTGTAAGAATCGGAGTAAAGGACAAGCAGCCTACTATGCTCATTAACTTTATCAGAAATGAGATCCCGAAGTATCTGGGATCTAAGAAGTACTACTGGCTCAGGATATATCTTGCAAAGTTCAAGGAGAGACAGATCATAGAGGTTCGTCTCAACGGCTCTGTTCTTGTACAGCTACCCGAATACTTCAAGGAGTATGTAGAGAAAGAAATGGATGCTGAAGAGACATTTGTATCAGAGAAGCAGTACGCTATATTCGTACAGCGCGAAGATGATCAGTGTCCTTTCAAAAAAGAGCTTGTTATGAATGCTGCAAGAGAGACTATTACTTCTATGGTCAATATCAGATCTCACGAGGATTATGTTGCAATGGCTAACAGGATTGAAGAGCTTACAGAAGGCAACAAAGATATTGCTGCCGAGATCAGGGTATTCGTTCCCGAGATTTTTGCAAAGCTCACTCTTGGATACCGCGAGGGAGACAGCCTTTTCCTTCTCGAGGGTGATGGTGATGAGCAGCAGAGCATCGAGTTCAAGAAGACACAGCTTCGTACTTATTTTTATCTTCAGCAGGCTGTTCTTGAATATCTCGGCACAAGACCTTCGCAGGAGGATGTGTCTCGTATTGTTACCAACAGTGTAGCGTTTAGAGAACTGAGAAAAGCTATTGAAGGTGCAAAGGAGAACGGAAAGGATCTCAAGCCGGAGGAGCTTTATGTTCCCGGTACATCATATAAGATAGGCCACGAGGGATACAGAGTCTGGTAAAAGGCTTTAAATCTCACATATGACTACAAGCCATAGTTTTACTGTTTTCCAGGAATGCTATGGCTTTGTATTATTTTTGGGATAGCATTTTATAATACGTATCCAAGGAAAGTTTTTTCGGAATATTGCAAAAAAATGCTTGACAAAGCCTTATGATTGTGATAAAATATTATTGCCGCTTGTAAACAGGCTCTTAAAGCTGTATCTCAGCGCCTGTAACAGCGAGTTTATTGAAAAGGCAGGTGCCACAATATGTACGCAGTTATTGAAACCGGCGGAAAGCAGTATCAGGTAAACGAGGGAGATGTTATCTTCATCGAGAAGCTTGCAGCAGAGGCTGATGAGACAGTTACTTTTGATAAGGTAGTTGCTCTCGGAGCAGACGATGGACTTAAAATCGGTACACCTTATGTTGATGGTGCAGCAGTAAGCGCTAAGGTTCTGAAGAACGGCAAGGCTAAGAAGATCACTGTTTTCACTTACAAGCCCAAGAAGGGTGAGAAGAAGAAGCAGGGACACAGACAGCCTTACACTCAGGTAAAGATCGAAGCTATCAAGGCTTGATCATGATCCGCGCAGAATTTTATGAAAAGAAGGGAAATCTGACAGGATTCAAATTCAGCGGTCATTCGGGTTATGCTGAAGCAGGTGAAGATGTTGCCTGTGCGGCTGTTTCTTCAGCAGTTCAGCTTGCAGTTAACATTCTTGAAGAATTGGGCTGTGAGTCTGAAGTCAGCATAGGTGATAATATCATCGAATGTATATGTAAGAACGATGGAGATATTTCCAATCGTTTGCTGTATGTGCTTAAACAGCATTTAGAGGCTATACTGGAAGAGTTCCCAAACACGATCAAAATCATTATTTCGGAGGTGTAAGTATGTTAAAGATCAGTATGCAGTTCTTCGCTCATAAGAAGGGTGTTGGTTCTACTAAGAACGGCCGTGACTCTGAGGCTAAGAGACTTGGCGTAAAGAGAGCAGACGGTCAGTTCGTTAAGGCAGGCAACATTCTCGTTCGTCAGAGAGGTACACATATCCATCCCGGCAACGGTGTTGGTATCGGTTCAGATGATACATTATTCGCAACAGTAAGCGGTAAGGTTAAGTTTGAGCGTTACGGCCGTGACCGTAAGAAGGTTTCTGTTTACGAGATTGAGCAGTAACAGCCATAACGTGACAATAAATCCCGAGCATTAGCTTGGGATTTTTCTTTAGAAACGGAGGTCGGAAATGTTCGTTGATCAGGCGAGGATAAAGATCAAAGCAGGTGACGGCGGCGATGGTGCGGTGTCCTTTCACCGTGAGAAGTATGTAGCGGCAGGAGGCCCCGACGGCGGCGACGGCGGACGCGGCGGAGATGTCGTTTTTCAGGTCGATGATAATTTCTCGACCTTGATAGATTTCAGATATAAAAGAAAATATGTGGCAGAGCGCGGTGAGAACGGCAGCGGTAGAAACTGTACGGGAAAAAGCGCACAGCCGCTTGTAATAAAGGTTCCGAGAGGTACTGTAATTCGTGACGCGAAAAGCGGAAGAATAATGGCAGATATGTCAACAGATGAACCCAAAGTTCTAGCAAGGGGCGGACAGGGCGGAAAGGGCAATGTTCACTTTGCAACCTCTACCCGTCAGATACCTAAGTTTGCAAAGCCCGGCTATCCCGGTGAGGAGTTTGAGGTAACACTGGAACTGAAGCTTCTTGCCGATGTAGGACTTGTGGGATACCCTAATGTTGGTAAATCAACACTTATCTCTGTTGTAAGCGCCGCAAAGCCAAAGATAGCAAATTACCATTTTACAACTCTTACTCCTGTTCTCGGTGTTGTAAGAGTCGATGAAGAAAAATCATTTGTAATGGCAGATATCCCCGGACTTATAGAGGGCGCCGGCGACGGTGTCGGACTCGGGCATGAGTTCCTCAGACACGTTGAAAGATGTCGTCTCATAGTTCATGTGGTCGATGTTTCGGGCATCGAGGGACGAGATCCCTGTGATGATTTTGACGTTATAAATGCTGAGCTTGCTAAGTTCAATGCCGAGCTTGCGGAGAGACCTCAGATCGTTGCTGCCAATAAATGTGATATGGCTTCTGAGGAACAAATCGAAAAATTCCGTGAATTTATCGAGGAAAAGAATATACCATTTTTCTGTATATCAGCAGCTACCACGCAGGGAACTTCAGAACTGATAAATAAGGTTTCCGAAGTTCTTGATACCCTGCCTCCCATAAAGGAATTTGAAGCTGAACCTATTCCACAGGAAGAGCTTAATGAAATGCTTGGTGTGGACAAGAAGTTTGAGATAACCGTTGAAGATGATGTGTATTACGTCGATGCTCCATGGATACAGCCTATAATGCGTACTGTTGATCCTGATGATTATTCATCGCTTCAGTATTTTCAGAGAGTACTTATTAACAGCGGAATTATTGCAAAGCTTGAAGAAATGGGTATACAGGAGGGCGATACCGTAAGCCTTGAAGGCTTTGAGTTCGACTTTGTAAACTGATATGAACAGAGAGATATTGACTGAGCGTGAAGCTAATTCATACAGTCCGCTGACTCTGGCTTTTCTTGGAGACAGCGTTTATGATACACTTGTAAGAGAATTTCTTCTCCGGAAAGCTAATATGCCTGTTGCAAAGCTTCATTCTGCAAAGATTAAGCTTGTATGTGCTGAGTTCCAGTCAAAGGCTTATGATATAGTGTCGGAAAAGCTTTCAGAGCATGAAACTGCAATACTTAAAAGGGGAAGGAATGCTACGGGAAATACCGTTCCAAAGCATGCCGATGCAGCTGAATACCGAAGAGCGACAGCGCTTGAGTGCCTTTTTGGGTATCTTTTCCTTACAGGTAAAAACGAACGCGTCAGAGAACTGTTTGAAGTTATTATAAATTCAAATATAATTGAAAATGAACAGATAGGAGTGTAAAACTATGTCAGGTCATTCAAAATGGAATAATATCAAGCGTAAAAAAGAGGCGACCGATGCTGCAAAGGGTAAGATCTTTACAAAGATCGGCCGTGAGATCACAGTTGTAGTTAAGGAAGGCGGTCCCGATCCTAACAACAATGCGAAACTTCGTGATCTTATCGCTAAGGCAAAGGCTAATAATGTTCCTAACGATAATATTGACCGTATTATCAAGAAGGCAGCAGGAGACGGTGATAAGAACAATTACGAGAACATAACATACGAGGGATATGGTCCTAATGGTGTTGCTGTTATCGTAGAGTGCCTTACTGACAACCGTAACAGAACAGCAGGTGAGGTACGTCACTATTTCGATAAGTTTGGCGGTAATCTCGGTACTATCGGCTGCGTATCTTTCATGTTCACAAACAAGGGTATCGTTATCCTTGAGAACACAGGTCTTGACGAGGATAAGGTCATGGAGGATGTATTTGAATTCGGTGGAGAGGACTTTGATATCAACGAGGAGACTGTTGAGATCGAGTGTGCTCCTGAGAGTGTTCACGCTCTCCGTGAAGGCCTTACAGGCAAGGGATATAATGTTATCTCTGCTGAGACTGAAATGATCCCGTCTACATATACAACACTTACAGATGAGGAGCATATCAAGAAGATGAATCTTCTTCTTGAACATCTTGAGGAAAACGACGACGTACAGAATGTATATCATAACTGGGAGATGCCGGAAGAAGAATAATAACGACAGAAAATGAAGAATAGAGATATTATCTTTATTCTTCATTTTTTATAAGGAGAAGTTTTATGTCTGTAACCATAAGGATAGTGAGCAATGATACCGAGCTTAAAGAAATTGCTGAGCTGGCATCTGAAATATGGCATGAATGCTTTGTTGATATAATAAGTGAAGGTCAGATCGATTATATGGTCGGGATGTTTCAATCATATAATGCGATGACCAGGCAGATCATTAATGAAGATTACAGCTATTATGCAGTTCGTGAAAATGATGAGCTGTGTGGATATATTGGAGTAAAGCCCGAAAAGGATAAACGCTTGTTTCTGAGTAAACTCTACTTGAGAAAGGATAAGAGAGGAAAAGGGATTGCATCCCTGATGCTGAAAAATGTATTTGACACAGCCAGGGAATACGGAAATACAGAAGTATATCTTACAGTAAATAAACATAACGATCATGCAATAGCTGTTTATAAAAAGATAGGATTTAAAGTGATAGAAGAGACTGTGAAAGATATTGGCTGCGGCTATGTTATGGATGATTACATTATGAGCTTTGCTTTATAAGATTATTGACTGCTAACATGAATCAGTTGACTTCCGTATCAATATAATGTATAATAACCATTGTTGTGTGAGGCGGAGCTTAACCGCAAGTTATGCGGAAAGCAGACGTATCGATTTTATCGGTACGAGTTCGCCTTGGATAATGAGGTCTGCATACGGATTTTTGCTGTATGCTGACATCGTTCGGGTACTTTTGTATCCGATTTTTTTTGAGAGGGTATTTTTATGGGTATTGCTGAATTACTTTTGTTATCTTTGGGATTGGCAATGGATGCTTTTTCTGTTTCGGTCTGTAAGGGACTTTCTATGAAAAAGCTCAATATGAAAGGCGGCGTAATAACTGCATTGTTTTTCGGCGTATTTCAGGGGCTTATGCCTGTGATAGGATATTTCCTCGGAAGCCGTTTTGAAAAGATAATAAGCTCTTACAGTCACTGGATATCCTTTGGATTGCTTGCCTTTATTGGCGGAAAAATGATATTGGAAGCTTGTAAGCGCGATGAAAATGAAGTGAATGACAAGGAATACAAGCTTGATTTGAAGGAACTTTTTATTCTTGCGATAGCTACAAGTATAGATGCTTTGGCGGTAGGTATAGTATTTGCTGCTGAAAAGACGAATTTGATTTTTTCTGTATCGGTTATCGGAATAATTACATTTATACTTTCGCTATTGGGCGTATTTATCGGCCATAAATTCGGAAGTAAATATGAAAAGAAAGCTGAATTTGCAGGCGGAACTGTACTTGTGCTTATAGGCGTAAAGCTTCTTCTCGAAGGACTTGGAGTTATTTAAACAGAAAACCGAGGGCTTTTTGAATATACCCTCGGTTAGCTTATTTATTAAGGACTGCTTCGGCAGTCTGTTTTATTTTTCCTTGATAACAAGAGGAAGTGATTCTATCTTTTTGAGAAGATATTCCTGTATTGCTAGTGCATCGTCTGATGTAAGTCCCTTTGTGGAGGGATCAACATCGCCGTTGAGCTTGCCCTGAGATGTTAGGTGCTTTTCATCAGTACCTTCGATTCCATACTTGTTGGGGTTAGCAAGAGACTGCATGATGAGTATAGCGTCTGCAAGATCGACATTCTCATCACAGTTGGCGTCACCGTAGAATATGGTAGTTGACGGCTCAGATGAAGTAGTAGATGATGTGGTAGTATCAGAAGTTGTGGTTGAAGAAGTAGAAGAAGAAAAAGTAGTAGTAGTTGTTGTTGTTGTTGAAGTAGATGTTGTAGTGGTTATATCAGAACCCTGCGCATTCCATATTGCCTTGAAGGAAATGCCAAGTCCCGGAGCTGCTCCCTTTATGACATATTCCTCACCCGGCTGAACAATAGTATCACCATTCTGCCAGCCGCCGAATACGAAACCTTCATTTGATACAGTGCATTCCGGTGCTATTATTGAAGTATCGGTATATCCGGGAACCTTGATGTAGTCGGCAGTAGAAGAGGTAGGCTTGAAAACTACAACATATCTTATAGGCTTCCAGTTAGGGAACATATGAACATCGTGGGAAGGCATTGTAAAAGTGGAGAGTGCCTCGTAGTCTTTTCCGTCCTCTTCACAGTGCCAGCTTTCGATTGTAAAGCCGTTTCTTGAGAAACGATCGGTTGCCTGAAGTTCGGTGGAAAGTGTTTCTGCGATCTCATATGTCTGTGAAGTTGCTCCGTTTATTCTGTCGGCGTCACCGACGGAATAGATAAGATTATAGAGCTTCTTGAGGTTCCTTTCGAAAATCATATCTTCATCATGGACAATGACTTTAGTGCCTACAAAAAACTCCATGTCGTTATATTTCCATCCGATCTGTTTGTAGCCGGCTTTAGGAAAGACTTGAATGGGAACATTAACGCAGCGTCCCTTAAGGAATTTTTTAGGCGGAACACTTTTTTCGGCTTCTGTATCAATAACACCGTCATTTTCAACTCTGAAGGTTACCTTATGAAAAACAGTGTCCTCTTCGTCGACCCATACAGGTTTAAAGGTCATATCACTTTCACCTACACGGAAAACGTCGGTTGCATTGTAACCAACTATATCATCTGCTGACCAGCAACTGAAAATATAGCCTTCTCTTTCGGGGACAATATTAGTAATAAATTCCGATGAATTAGGTCTTACTTCGATGTCTGTGAGTTCGGGGACGTTGCCGTCTTCGTCAGCAGGAATGTAAACGCCTTCCTCGCTGAGATCGTAATGGATTGTACAAGTAGTCTTTTCTTCTGTATCAGCTCCGGTTGCAAATCCGCTGTTGAAGGAACAGAATGCAATGACCGCTGATGTGCTCAATGCAAAAAATGATTTTGATAAGTGTTTCATAAGCCCTCCCATCCGGTGCTTTTGCACCGATCAATCGTCTCAAAAAGACATTATTTGAATGAATTTGCGTTAGGATCGTAAAAGTATCCTATGCCGCCCAGCTTAGATGATATATAATCCTGTTCAACGCAAAGACTCTTGCATAGCTCTTCAAAAGAAGGATATTCATCACGAAGAAGAGTATTTATATAACTCAGAAGGATAACCGGATCATTTGGTAAACTCATAATTGACTCCTTTGCCGAAGCGACTGAAATTTTCCGCGGAATGCAGTGCAGGACATTCGCGGAAAAAGGTGAAATAAGCAATATATGATGCTTATTTGTATGTTATAAAAATAATATACAATAGGAAAAGAGATTTGTCAATAAATTTTGAAAAATATAAAAAACGAACTTTTAGTAAATATGTATTTTTCTTTAACTTCAATAAAGGCTTTTTGATGATGGCAATAAATGAGAAACTTTCGAACGGTATTACGGAATCGCATATGTATTCCTTAACAACTTTTAGTAGGAAATAATTATATTTTATTAAAGAAATATTCATACATTGACATTAACTTAATGTAGTGCTCCGGAATAGAAATAATAGAGAAGAACCAACAACATTGACACTTGTAAATGTTGAGTTTATATGAAAAATAAAAATGTGCATTATTGTGTAAAATGCACAGTAATATAGGCTTTAATTAGGCTAAATTGGAGATAGAAATTTTCTATTATATATGATATAATATTAAAGATATGTGAGATGTGATATTTTGTCTCATCTATATTTTATATATGACATTGTTACATTTTTCACAGCTAAAATAAGGAGGTCCATTAAATGAATTCAGCTAAATCAACTGTTCCCTTCAAGGGTACTCCCGAGCAGGAGGCTGAGCTTCTCAAGGTTATCGAGGAAAAAAAGAACGATAAGGGTTCTTTGATGCCTATCCTTCAGAAGGCTCAGGAAATCTACGGCTACCTTCCAATTGAGGTTCAGGCAATTATTTCCGACAACACAGGTATTCCGCTTGAGAAGATCTATGGTGTTGTAACCTTCTATGCTCAGTTCTCTCTTTATCCAAAGGGTGAATACACTATTTCTGTCTGTCTTGGTACAGCTTGCTATGTTAAGGGTTCCGGAGATATTTACAATAAGCTCCAGGAAAAGCTTGGAATAGGCGGAGGCGAGTGCACACCTGACGGTAAGTTCTCACTTGACGCTTGCCGCTGCATCGGTGCCTGCGGACTTGCACCTGTTCTCACAGTAAATGAGGACGTTTACGGCCGTCTCACTGTTGACGACGTTGATAAGATCATCGAAAAATACGCTTAATTCCAAACATTACCATTTAGGAGGTTAACTTATGAAGACTCTTGAAGAACTCAAGGTTGTCAGAGACAGCATGAAGGGCGAAGTTGCTCTCAGAACACATGGCAATGCTTCTTCAAAATATGAAAGACATGTCCTTGTCTGCGGCGGTACAGGATGTACTTCTTCAGGCTCTCCCAAGATCATTGAAGAGCTTGAAAAGGAATTCGCAGAAAAGGGACTTACAGATAAAGTTCAGATCGTTAAGACAGGATGCTTCGGACTTTGCGAGCGCGGTCCTATCATGATCGTATATCCCGAGGGCTCATTCTACTCACGCGTTAAGGTAGAAGAGATTTCACGTATCGTTGACGAGCATCTCATCGGCGGTACCCCTGTTAAGGAGTTCCTCTATGAGGAAACAGTAGCAGGCGATGAGATCAAGGCTCTCGACGATACTTCATTCTACAAGAACCAGAAGCGTGTTGCTCTCAGAAACTGCGGTGTTATCAATCCTGAGAACATCAACGAGTACATAGGCCGTGACGGTTATGAGGCTCTCGGCAAGGTTCTTACAACAATGACTCCTGAGGACGTTATCCAGACTATCCTTGATTCTGGTCTCCGCGGACGTGGAGGCGGTGGATTCCCCACAGGTATGAAGTGGAAACTTGCAAGAAATATCGTTCCCGATGCTGACCAGAAGTACGTTTGCTGTAACGCTGACGAGGGTGACCCGGGCGCATTCATGGATCGTTCCGTACTCGAGGGCGACCCCCATGTTGTACTTGAGGCTATGGCTATCGCCGGTTACGCTATTGGCGCAACACAGGGTTACATTTATGTTCGTGCAGAGTATCCTATCGCTGTTGAGCGTCTTAATATTGCCATCAAGCAGGCACGTGAGACCGGAATGCTCGGTAAGAACATCTTCGGCACTGACTTCTGTTTCGATATCGACCTCCGTCTCGGTGCAGGCGCTTTCGTTTGCGGTGAGGAGACAGCTCTTATGACATCTATCGAGGGCAACCGTGGTGAGCCCCGTCCGAGACCTCCTTTCCCTGCTGAAAAAGGTCTCTTCCAGAAGCCTACTATCCTCAACAATGTTGAGACATATGCTAATATTCCTCAGATCATCCTCAACGGTGCAGAATGGTTTGCATCAATGGGTACTGAGAAGTCAAAGGGTACCAAGGTATTCGCCCTCGGCGGTAAGATCAAGAACACCGGTCTCGTTGAAGTACCTATGGGAACAACACTCCGTACCGTTATCGAGGAGATCGGCGGCGGTATCCCTAATGGCAAGAAGTTCAAGGCTGCTCAGACAGGCGGACCTTCTGGCGGATGTATCGATCCTTCAAACTTCGATATTCCAATCGACTACGATAACCTCATCGGTATCGGTTCAATGATGGGTTCAGGCGGACTTATCGTTATGGACGAAGATAACTGTATGGTTGATATCGCTAAGTTCTTCCTTGAATTCACTGTTGACGAGTCCTGCGGTAAGTGTACTCCTTGCCGTATCGGTACAAAGAGAATGTGGGAGATACTTGACAGGATCACAAAGGGCAAGGGAAATCTTGAGGACCTCGATAAGCTCGAAGAACTTGCTTACCATATAAAGGCTAACTCACTCTGTGGTCTTGGCCAGACTGCTCCTAATCCTGTTCTTTCCACACTCAGATGCTTCCGTGATGAGTATATCGCTCACGTTGTTGATAAGAAGTGTCCTGCTGGCGTATGTAAGGACCTCCTCAGCTTCGAGATCGAAAAGGATAAGTGTATCGGTTGTGGTATGTGTGCTAAGCAGTGTCCTGCTTCCGCTATCACAAGAACAGACTACATTGCACCCGGCAAGAAGCTTGCTGCAATGGAGATCGACAAGAATAAGTGCGTAAAGTGCGGAGCTTGTATCGCTACATGTAAGTTCAAGGCAATCATCAAGAAGTAAGCGGAGGAATAGTAATGGAAAATATTACAGTAAAAATCAACGGTGTTGAATTAGAAGTCCCCAAGGGCACTACTGTTCTTGAAGCTGCTCACATGGCCGGCTTTGAAATTCCTACACTTTGCTATATGAAGGAGATCAATGAGATCGGTGCCTGCCGTATCTGCGTTACAGAGGTTAACGAGGGCAGAGGCTTCCGTCTTGTTGCAGGCTGCGTATATCCCTGCTCCAATAATATGGAGATCCTTACAAGCTCACCCAAGGTTATCGAGTCCAGAAAGAGAACTCTTGAGCTCATTCTTTCAACTCATGACAGAAAGTGCCTCTCCTGCGTAAGAAGCGGCAACTGTGAGCTTCAGAAGCTCGCTAAGGACTATGGCGTTGAGGATGCTACAGTTTACGACGGCGTTAAGAACGAGTATGAGGTTGACAATTCTGCTCCCCATATGTATCGTGATAACAACAAGTGTATTCTTTGCCGCCGCTGTGTAGCAGTATGTGCAAAGACACAGGGCATCGGCGTTATCGGTGCTAACGAGCGTGGCTTCAAGACATATATCGGTTCTGCATTTGATATGGGCCTCGGCGAGACAAGCTGTGTATCCTGCGGACAGTGTATCGCAGTATGTCCTGTTGGCGCTCTCTCAGAGAAGGACTATACCAAGGAAGTTATGGCAGCTATCGCAGATCCCGAGAAGACAGTTCTCGTACAGACAGCTCCTGCTGTTCGTGCCGGTCTTGGCGAGTGCTTCGGCAATCCTATCGGTACAAATGCAGAAGGAAAGATGGCAGCTGCTCTCCGCAGACTCGGATTCGATAAGGTTTTCGATACAGACTTTGCTGCTGACCTTACTATCATGGAAGAGGCTACTGAGTTCCTCGATCGTTTCTCAAACGGCGGAACACTTCCTCTTATCACTTCATGTTCACCAGGATGGATCAAGTTCTGTGAGCACTACTATCCTGATCTTCTCGATCACCTTTCAAGCTGTAAGTCACCTCAGCAGATGTTCGGTGCAACAGCTAAGACATACTACGCTCAGAAGATGGGGATTGATCCCAAGAATCTTGTTATGGTATCAATTATGCCTTGTACAGCTAAGAAGTTCGAGATTGGCAGACCTGATCAGAACGCAGCTGGCGTACCTGATGTTGACTACGCTCTTACAACACGTGAGCTGGGCAGAATGATCGAGCGTGCAGGTATCCTCTTCAATTCACTTCCCGAGGAGAAGTTTGATGATCCGCTCGGTATCTCAACCGGTGCTGCTGTTATCTTTGGTGCTACAGGCGGCGTTATGGAGGCTGCTCTCAGAACAGCTGTATATACACTCACAGGCGAGAACGTAACAGATCTCCCCGAGGTTCGTGGTACAAAGGATATCAAGGAAGCAACATATGACGTTGCAGGCAATAAGGTAAAGGTAATTGTTACAAGCGGTCTTGCTAATGCAAGAAAGGTTCTTGACGATATCAGAGCAGGTAAGTGTGATGCTCAGTTCATTGAGATCATGGCTTGTCCCGGCGGCTGTGTAAACGGCGGCGGTCAGCCTCAGGTTCCCATGGGCATCAGAAACTTTGTTGATATCAGAGAGGAAAGAGCTAAGGTTCTCTATAACCTTGATAAGTCTATGCCTCTCAGACAGTCTCATGAGAATCCTGCTATCAAGAAGGTATATGAGGAATTCTTTGAGAAGCCCGGCAGCCACAAGGCACATGAGGTTCTCCATACATCTTATGTTAAGAGAAAAGTCAATGAAATATGACTAAAAGCTGAATTCATTATTGGGCGGACGTAAAGTCCGCCCTTTTTATTGACATAGTATGTAGAAAGTGATATAATACTATATATAAATCATTAGGGGGGCATTTTATGGATAAAGTATGTGAATACTGTGCTGCTAAGGTTGTTTCCGGTACGCTTGTTTCACCATATCTTGTACAGTTTTATCCTGAAGGTGAAGAAAAGAAGTTGAAACCGAAGAGAAGTCAGGTGATTTGTGATGCTTGTCCTCAGTGCGGACATATCCAGAATATCCGTCTGAAGGATCCTGAGAATATTATGAAGTATCGTTATACGATCCTTGATGACTGATAAGTGAATAAACAATTATCTGCGTGGGTATAATACTTCCAAAAGGAGGTAATATCATGCAGATGAACTATAATGAAAGTCAGACGAGAAAAAACCTTATGCGAGCTTTTGCAGGAGAATGTCAGTCGCGGCAGCGATATTATCAGGCAGCACTCATTGCACAGCAGCAGAAGCTTATCGGGCTTGAAAGAATGTTTCGCTTTACAGCCGAACAGGAGGAACGTCATGCAATGGTGTTCTGGAAGCTTATGAAGGCTGGCTCGGGAAGTACTGTTGATATTTCTGCAGGTTTTCCCGCTGATGTATTTGATGAGATTCAGCAGCTTCTTGACGCTTCGGCAAATGAAGAGGATAAGGAATTCAGTAAGGTCTATCCTGATTTTGCACGCATTGCAAGAGAAGAAGGTTTTACAGAAGCAGCTGAGAAATTCAGTATGATCGCTGAGATAGAAAATATCCACAGAGCACGTTTTCAGTATTACGCCGGACTTTATAAGGCTGATATGCTTTTTCGCAGCAATGATACCGAACAATGCTGGATGTGCTTGAACTGCGGTCATATTCATAAAGGGAGCGAGCCTCCTGCCGAATGTCCTGTTTGCAGTTCTGCACGTGGATATTTCATACGTGAAGAAGAGGCGGCGTTTACGTCCTGTGATGTTGTAGGGTAAAAAATAAGCCTGGGAGCATAGAGCTCTCAGGCTTTCTTATGTTATTTCTGCTGTTTTTTTATTTTTCTCATCAGTATTTTGAAAACAAATAATTCTGTCAGGAATGTTGCTGCCCATGAAATCGCATATGAAAGATAGAGACTTTTAATAGAGTGATACTCGGGGATTCTGAATACAATATATATCCAGCCAAGTCTTATACCTACGACTCCGGCTACTGTTATCAGCATTGGCAGTACAGAGCTTCCGAGTCCTCGTATCAGTCCCGTTGTAACGTCCATAAGTCCGCAAAGGAAGTAAGGAAGCATAATGTATGTCATTCTTACCATTCCGTATTTTATTGCTTCCTGAGAATCGGTTATGTATATACCGAGAAGTGTTTTTTCGAAGAATAAAGCGATCAGACCAAGTGCTGCACCTGTGCAGAATACAGAGATAAGGCAGATCCACATTATTTTTCTTATACGGTCTATTTTGCCTGCTCCGAAGTTCTGGCCGGTAAAATTAAGAGCAGTCTGACTGTAGGAATTCATTGAAGTATAAACAAAACCTTCAATATTCTGAGCAGCTGCATTTCCGGAATTAACTATCGGACCGAATGAGTTGATGGATGACTGGATTATAACATTTGAGGCAGAAAAAAGCGAACCCTGTATACCTGCGGGAAATCCGATCTGAAGAATTCGTTTGAGCTGTCGCCGGTAAATATGCAGCTTCTTTATCTCAAGTCTGCACGCATCTTCTCTTTTCATAAGGGCAATTATTATGAGCCCAGCCGATAATATCTGGGAGATAATTGTAGCTAGTGCAACGCCGGCTACATCCATTTTGAAAAATATTACAAATATAAGGTTGAGGAGAACGTTCAGCACACCGGCGGCTGTAAGGAAAAATAGTGGACTTTTTGTATCTCCGGCAGCTCTGAGTATGGCAGAACCGAAATTATAGATCATGCTTGCGATGGTTCCGCAGAAATATATACGCATATAAGAAGCTGCAAGATGCAGCTGCTGAGACGGAGTTTTCATCATCTGAAGGAATGATTCGGAAAAGAATACACCTATCACGGTCAAAACTGCGCCGCTGATAAGAGCAGTAGGAATGGCAGTATGAACAGTTTTGCTTACGTCATCGTTTCTGCCTGAGCCTATACCATGAGCTACCGTAACGCCTGCGCCAACTGAAAGGCCGATAAACATATTGACCATCAGATTTATAAGGGCACCTGTTGAGCCTACCGCACCAACCGAGTTGCTTCCGCAGCATCTTCCGACAACTACAAGGTCGGCTGCATTGAAAAGAAGCTGCAAAACACCGGTTAAAATTATAGGTATGGTATATAATATGATCTTGCTGATAAGAGGACCTTCGCACATATCCGAGGATCTTCCTTGCATAAAAAAGACTCCTGTCTGCCGCATGATTGCCTTACGCCGCGGCTTGCGCAATAAAGAGGAAAAAGCCCCCTAAGGGACTTTTTAAGTACTTCCGTTTTTTCTTATTCTTGCGATCTCCTGATCTTTTTTCCACAAAAAGCTTATATGAGCTTCAGTGCCGTTCTGGATACGTTTGAAGTTTTCGATGTGCTTGAACAGGATCACAAGGGAAACCGCGGATAGAATTGCGGTGCCGATGGGATCGCCTGTAAGCAGAGCATATATCATAGTAAAAATGACCGAGCCTGTAACAGGTACGACGCAGACATAGTCCATAGAAAAACCGAGTATTATTTCGAAGGAAAGCAGGCCTGCAAAAACAAGAGGATTAAAAGCAAGAATGGTACCTCCCAGTGATGCAAGTCCTTTTCCACCGTGAAATTTCATTAAAAAAGGAAAGATGTGACCGAGTATACAGCAAGAACCTGACAGTATCTTGGCATATCTGACGTGCGGAAATAAGAAAGCGGCGATCAATGAAGCTGCAACGGCTTTTAAAATGTCAAAAACAGCAACAAAAAGGCCTGCTTTTTTTCCCATAGTTATAACAGTGTTTGAAGCTCCCGCATTACCCGATCCCCGCTGGCGTATGTCAAATCCCTTGATCTTTCCTATAAGGAATGCAGGATTGATATTGCCGATGAGGTAACCGATAAGAGCGGATAATATTATCTGCATATTGACCCCCTGTAAGATAAAGCAGAAATGACGGAATAAAAATGTACCATTCGTCTCACATTTACTAATATAATACCATATTCCGCAGCAAATGTAAAGCCCCTGTATAAATTTTTTATAGGTAACAGGTCGATTTCTATGTTAAAAAATAAAAATATATGCTATGCTGTTTCAGACAGCCAGTACTTAACGATATGAATATATGAAAGGGGAAAATGTATACATGATCAGGAGAGATGAAAATGACGGATAACGAGTTGCAGCAGATGCTGAAGAACGATCCAGAAGCTGGCCAGCGATTTTTTTATGATAAATACTTCAATTATGTATATACTATCGTATTCGCAAAGCTCAAGGGCAGTGTTTCATTAGATGATATAGATGAGTGTGTCAGCGATGTATTTGCTAACTGCTTTGTATATTTCGATAAACAGTCTGTTATACAAGGAGAGCTTAAAGCCTTTACAGCATCGGTTGCAAGGCGAAAAGCGATAGATACATACCGGAAAGTAAGCAGACATAATGGTAATGTGTCGCTTGATGATGCAGGCGAGCTCGTTGCAGAGGATAATGTCACTCGATCAGCCGAGGAATCAGAACTTCGCAGATTGCTGTATGAGAAGGTGGATGAGCTTGGAGAACCGGATTCCACGATTATAATCCAGAAGTATTATTTTGGCAGGAGTTCAAAGGAAATAGCCGAGATAGTCGAACTATCGGCAGACAACGTAAGAGTCAGATGCAGCAGAGCAATAAAGCGTCTGAAAGATATGCTGTTTGCAGCCGGATTTACAAGATAGGAGGAGATAAAATGAAAGATCAGCTTGATTATCTGTTCAGTGATAATGATGATGATATAGAAAGAATTGCGGATAAGTATAAGGCAGCAGGGGAAAAAGAAAAAGAAAAAATATATGAGAAAAGCAAAAGAAAGTATAATATTATGAAGGATGAGGATACAAGAATAAACGATGATGGTTTCATAAAAGAAGCTGAAGGCGTAGAAAGGTATAATCGTCCGAGCTGGATACGTTTTATCTGCGGAGCTGCTGCGGCTTTTGTGCTTCTTGGAGGAGCATTGGGCGGCGTTTTGCTTTCAAGATCGCAGAAAGTACAGCATATGGATCATGGCAGCGATGTTGAAGAGCTTTCAACGGACGCTATAGTACAGAATAACAATGTGGATAAAAACGAAGTTGTTGACACTCTTATAAGCAATTATGAGCAGATCATGAGAACACAGTATCCTGTCGGAGCAGATAATGAGGATCATATCTGGTTTAAAGTTGATGTTTATGATGAAACCAGCGATTCAACAGTGAATAAAACCAGAGAATATTATGCAGTGACTGATAATGAGCTCGATACACATATTGAATTAACTTCAAAACTCAGCGAAACTTTCTGTGATGAGTTGTATAATGATTATTTAGGTAAGGACTTCAGTAATTTTGAAGTAGGATATGATTTTGAAGATGACAGCAGGATCGAAAAGTATCTGGCTAAATTTATTGTTTATAATGATAAGATATATGCGCTCAGTCTTATAGAACCAACGGCAAGTTACGACAAGGGCTTTGAGGAGCTCTACAATTTCAGCGAATATAAGCTTATATCTTCGAAATTTACTGAAGGCGGCAAGCTTTTGTCCGGAGATACACAGTACTTTTCGGAAAAAGATGAGCCTGAAGCATATAAAGGTCTTGTGACCTGCAAGAGAGTATATGAAAGAGCTGACGGTGGAAAAGTAACGGCAGAGATACAGATCATACCTAAGGACGAATCATGGCGAATAGCTGCATTTGATGTCAATGCCGATCTTGTGGAAAAAACTGTCCCAGAGCCCACTACCCAGCCTGCTGAAGAGACTCATAATGAGGAAGAATTCGCCGAGCTTCAGCTCCATGAACGCAGGATATGTGCAAGCTATGAAGAGGCGAAGGAGCTTGTAAATGAGTTGGAAAAAGCATGGCAGAATGGCACTTATACCTTCAAAAAGATCGACAAAGAGAAATATATCAAGCAGATAATAAGCTCAGAGAACACTGAGGAGCTCAATTCAGTTGAGAATAAGAGCTATGTATATCATATGCTGAATAACGGCTTCCGTTATTATGATACGGCAGATGCAAGCTATGAGGAAACCGGTGAGGAAAATGGAAGCTATTATGAATCTACCGAGCGCAGCATAGCCGATAACCGCGGTAAATATATGTACAATGAATTTGTAATGAACTCAGAATCAGGCAACGATCATATCACATGGTATATAAATGATACACAGTGGATCACAGTTGACCATAAGACAAAGTTCTACACTGAGGACAATGAATATGTTCAGACATATGAGACCGAATACGTTCCTGATAATGACCGTATCATAGAGTGCTATGCTCCTGGCGGAGAGATAATACTTGCAGGAGCGTTTACAAACTGTATCCTGACAGGGTGCAGCAACGAGTGCCTGCACCCTGACGCGGACGGAATGTTTGATTTTGATACTTGGTTTATCGAGGGTACTGAGGAGTTTCTTGGCAGAGAATGTGTAGCGATACATCAGAATAACAGCAGATATAATAAACAGATGCTGGTCGACATGAGAACGGGAATAATCATGAGAAGTGTCTGTACCTCCAATGAAACAGGCGATACTCAGACTATGAAGGTAACAAGTATAGAGATCGACAAGCCTATAGAATATAAGACATTTGATCCAACAGGCTATGAGCCTAAACCAACAGAAATAACCGCAGGATAAAAAATATCCCCTTTGCACACGCAAAGGGGATAGCTTTTTAAAGTAATTCAATTAGCTGGCTCCGAACTCCGTCAAGTCTGGCGTCGGACAGCCCAAAATCCATAGCTTTGTAGTTCCAGGCCGCTCTGCCTATACCATGCTTCCTGAATACGGAATTGATTGTTTTGAACCATTTTACTGTATCTTCGGGACTGACTACATCAATACAGCCGTATTCTCCGCAGTAAAGGGCACTGTTGAACTGCTCGGCCTTGGCAATGGCAGTAGAAAACAGATCTTCAAAGTATTCAGTGGATGTTACACTGTTTTCAAAAGGTATCCGTTCCTTGGGGTCAATTGCATTTGTCCAGTAAGCCCCCTGATGTGTGAACTTTAGAGGCTCATAGCAATGCATATTATATATTACATTGTTATCGAAAGGCGCGTCAAGGAACTGAACGGTATCAGCGCTGTTATTATGGTAGCTGCCAACAAGTATAAGAATATCAGGAGCGATTTTTCTTATCCTGCTTATACATTCCTTGGCTATCATATTCCATTTGTCGATGAATTCGGCGTCTGTGACCTCGTTAAGCAGCTCAAATGCAACATTTGGAGCAAATTTCCCGTATCTTCGTGCCATTTCTTCCCAGAGACGATAAAAACGTTCCTGATAGACTTTGGAGTCAAAGAAGCCGTTTTCGCTTTCTCCGTAGTAGTCAAAAGAAAAACCGGCAGTCTTATGCAGATCAAGAATAAGGTTAAGCCCGTTTTTCATGGAATTCTCAACGGCTTTATCAAGGTATTTAAAGCCTTCCTCTATAAAAGTACCGTCATTGTTTTCGATAATATTATAATCAAAAGGAACACGAACGTGGTCTGCGCTCCATGATGCAATAATTTTAAAATCATTTTCATTTACGAAGGTGTCTAGGTGTTCTTTTTCATAGCTGCATTGAGAAAGCCAGCCTCCGAGATTTACACCCTTATTGAAACCATTTAGATTTTTCATCTTTAATCGCCTCCTGTGATTATATTTTAGCAGATTAAGTAAGAAAAATATACTTGTTTTTTGTGAAAAATAATAAATTTATGACATATGAGGAGGATAAATAGCATTGTTTTTTTCACCTTGCGGATAAAATAAAAAGCTCTTCCGTAAGGAAGAGCTTTGAAATAATCAATTCTGCGGATCGTATACGAGTACACCGGAGAATACATCGTTCAGATTATAGCAGTTTATCTCTCTGAGGCCTGTATCGGAATCTTTTTTCCATCTGAAGCGGTATCCCATGTGTATTTCACGGGGCAGTTCATATAGTATATCCTGTATATCGCTTTTGTGTATATAACATACGGTATCATCCGGATCGTCAGGAACAGCGTATCTTATAAGGTCAGGAAGAAGCTCGTAGCTGTCATCGGTCATTGGACCGAAGGTTAGGTTCGCGTCTGTGTGTCCAAGCCAGGGGAAATCATCAACAGGCGGGTTATAGTATGTTACTGTGTAGAGAACTTTTTCACCTTCAGAGTCGTATATATTTATATCTATGCCCGCAGGAGTATTTTCGCCTTTTATAATCGAAGCATAGCGCTTGCTTTCGTCATAAGGTGAAATGGGGAAAGCATCAAAAAGCTCGGTCTTACGCGCATAGCCTTCCTTTTTTGGGGAATTGAACGAGGCATGGAAAGCAATGAGATCAGGAAGATCATCGTAATCATATGCTGATATAGACAGGGAAGTTTCACCGTAGGATTCACCCTTGCTGTTATATTTGATCTCGTCTGAGACAGGCTCAAAATTCATCTTGGTATATTCGGAAAAATCAACAGAGACAGGTTCAGCTTCGTCATTAAATTTGATATTTTTTGTAACCATCCATTCGTAGTAGCTGCCATCGGGGGTAAATAAAATATACTTCAGCAGACAGCCGGTTTCCTTATCTACAAGTGCGAGGAGATCAATTGCAGTATCGTTATCATACGGATAAAGAGGATTTTTTCCTTCGATATGGTAACAGTTCCTGCCGGCATAGGACTCCTCGCCTTTGATTTCCCATGATGTGAAGTCCGAAAGATTGGTCAAGGCGAAATCATAGGGATAAACAGAGTAAGCAGCGGCATCGTACAGAAGTGAATGGTTGCGGAAAACAGTTTCATCATCAAAATCAAACTCATAATCATTATCTAATTTTTTTTTATAGATTATACCCGCAACTGTCCTCGAATCAAGCTTTTTCCCTTTTCCTGTGTATTCATCGGACTCAGCCATTATTGTATATGTTTTATTGACATTATCCAGGCAGTAATTTGCGGTATCTGTACAGTAGATATTCAGTTCACCCATGTATGCGTCGACAAGACTGTCAAAAGGTGCGTCATTTACAACGTTTTCGACAGGAGACGTTAAATTCTCACGTGAAACGTGGCTATATGCTTTTTTGTTGTCGTTATCTATCTGATAATCGCATATATCGATCATTATATCACTGCAGGTATTCTTTTTTACGTATTGTCCGGATACTTTATGGAAATTATCCGCGCTGTTTATCATAATATCGAAAACATGGAGTTTGGCTTCGTCGTCGAATTCGGGCGGAAGGCCTTCCATTTTAGTCGTAGGCTCGGTAGGAGCGTTGGTTGTAGTTTCCGTAGTTGTGGATAAGGGTTCGGATTCGGATGAAGGGATCTTTTTTAAACCATTAGCAAAGGCACCTGCGGAAACGGCTCCGATAATGGCTAAACAAGCAGCAGCGGAGCAGATATACCTGGCAATATTTGAAGATCTGCGGATTTCAACTCCCGAAACACGGTCGATAAACTCTGTATCAGGGTTAATATCTGTATTTTTAGCTATACGTGAATACAGCTTTTCTTTTTTTTCTTCACTGATAATATCATATGAGTCTGCAATACGCTTTAAATTATTGGTATCTGCATTTTTCAGAACTTCACTTATATTCCTTTTTTTCATGACTTTTCCTCCTTTATAGAGTAATATCAAGTGGTTCAAGGAGCTTTTTAAGCTTCTTGAGTGCTCTTCGGCAGCGTACTCTGACAGCAGCAGGGGAAAGACCGACAATATCGCTGATCTCGCGTGAATTGCGGCTGAAGAAGAATTTATTAATGATAATATCCGAATCGGGCTTGCCAAGCGTATCAATTTTGTCAAGAAGAATACTTACAAGCTCTGAACGCTCGTAATTATCTGCCAATGAACTATTGTCTGCAAGCTCAAGCTCGGAATCTTCAATTGAAACAGAATTACTTGTTTTGGATAAAATTGATTTTTTCAGACTGATAGCCTTATTTTTGGCTGATGTGCCGAGATATGCCTGCAATGAACCTTCACTTGAAGTATCATAATGGATTATCACATCTGAAAAAACATCAACAACACAATCGTCTATATCCTTTGAGCAGCCTTTTTCACTGAGGATTCTGTGTACTATTGTATATACATAGCGATGGTACTTTTCGAATAAGGCTCTGAAGCCTGTATCCGGAGAGTGATGCATAATTTCACGTATATCCTCGTCTGTCATAATGCGCCTCCTTTCATTCAATATAAAGCGTTCTGCAGAATGTCTTCACTAATACATACTCAGAAAGAGGAAAAGTGTAACACTTTTTTGAAAAAATAAAAAAACCTGTATCAAAAGATACAGGTTTTTGATTGGCGCGGATTGAGAGATTTGAACTCTCGCGCCGGTTTCCCGACCTACTCCCTTAGCAGGGGAGCCCCTTCACCACTTGGGTAAATCCGCAAACCGACGAGCGAGAAACTCACCGATAAAAAAATTGGCGGAGAGGGTGGGATTCGAACCCACGTGACCGTTAAGTCAAACGGTTTTCAAGACCGCCTCGTTATGACCGCTTCGATACCTCTCCATATGTACTGCTGACTTAATCAGCTTTATTATTATATCACGATGAGGGGAAGATGTCAAGAAAAAATGAACTTTTACAGTGACAAGAAATTTTCAACATTTTTGTGCAGTATAACGATATTTGACGTTGATAAAAGAGCATATGCGGTTTTTCGAGGAAATTTGAGGGAATGCTGTATTTTTTTTCGGATTTTTCGGAAAATATACTTTACATATCATTGAAATTAGTGTAAAATAAACATTAGATATATTTTTTGTGAGGTGCTTATATGGAACCAAAGTATAAAAGAGTCTTATTAAAGGTCAGCGGAGAAGCTCTAGCAGGCGATAATAAGACAGGCCTGAATTATGATGTCGTTACAGAGATATGTAAGAGTATCAAAAAGTGTTCAGATGCAGGTGCTCAGGTCGCTGTTGTCGTAGGCGGAGGCAATTTCTGGAGAGGTCGTTCAAGCGGAGCTATGGACAGAACCCGTGCTGATCATATGGGAATGCTTGCAACTACAATGAATGCTCTTGCTCTTGCTGATGTACTGGAGTCCCTTGGCTGTGTTGTAAGAGTGCAGACTGCTCTTCAGATGGCTGCTATTGCAGAGCCTTATATACGCAACAGAGCTGTAAGGCACCTTGATAAGGGCAGAATAGTTATATTCGGCTGCGGAACAGGTAACCCGTTCTTCTCGACTGATACAGCAGCTGCTCTGCGTTCAGTTGAGATCGATGCTGATATTCTTCTTAAAGCAACTCTTGTTGACGGTGTTTACGATAAGGATCCGCATAAGTATGATGACGCAAAGAAATATGAGACTCTCACTTTTACACAGGTGATAGGGGAGGATCTCGGAGTAATGGACAGTACAGCAGCTGCTATGTGCCGGGATAATCATATGAAGATGCTCGTTTTTGATCTCAGCCGTCCCGATAATATTTACGATGCCGTAATGGGCGCAAATATCGGAACAGTAGTTTCCGAAGACTGATAAAATTTATACTGAAAGGAATGTTACATTAATGAAAGAACAGCTTAATATCGCAAAGGAAAAAATGAATAAGAGCCTTAATGCTCTCGGAAATGAATTTGCCTCAATCCGTGCAGGACGTGCAAATCCTGCCGTTCTTGATAAGGTTATGGTAGATTATTACGGAGCAGCTACTCCTGTAAACCAGATGGCTGCAATATCTGTATCAGAGGCAAGAATACTTGTTA
This sequence comes from Ruminococcus flavefaciens 007c, assembly GCF_000571935.1. Taxonomy (GTDB): domain Bacteria; phylum Bacillota; class Clostridia; order Oscillospirales; family Ruminococcaceae; genus Ruminococcus; species Ruminococcus flavefaciens_F. The sequence continues at coordinate 45,185 of NZ_ATAX01000024.1, forward strand.
TTCAGCCCTGGGATAAGTCAACTCTCAAGCTTATCGAAAAGGCTATCCAGGCTTCTGATATCGGCATTCAGCCTGTAAATGACGGAAATGTTATTCGTCTTGCTTTTCCGCAGCTGACTGAGGATCGCCGTAAGGAGCTCTGCAAGAGCATAAAGAAGTACGGTGAAGAGTGTAAGGTAACTGTCCGTTCTATCAGACGTGACACAATGGAAAAGTACAAGACTATGAAGAAAAACTCGGAGATCACAGAGGACGACCTCAAGGACTGCGAGAAGAAGGTTCAGGATCTTACAGATAAGATGTGCGACGACATCGATAAGATGGTCGCAGATAAAGAAAAAGAGATCATGACTGTTTAATAGGAGTTATAATGGCTTTATTCGGTAAAAAAGAAAAAACAGAGCTTGCTTTGCCCGAGGTTCTTCCCGAGCACGTGGGTTTTATCATGGACGGAAACGGCAGATGGGCTAAAAAGCGCGGTCTGCCACGTTCACTCGGACATCGCGAGGGCGCAAAGAATTTCAGGAAGATAGTGCGCCATTGTAAGGATATTGGACTTAAAACCATAAGTTTTTATGCTTTTTCAACTGAAAACTGGAAGCGCTCACAGGATGAGGTCGGCGCTCTTATGAACCTTTTCCGTGATTATCTTGCCGATGTACGAAATTTTCTGAGCGAGAACACACGTATGGTTTTTCTTGGGGACAAGAGCGCTTTTGATCCTGATATACGTGAAAAGATGGAAAAGCTCGAGGCGGATTCTGCTCAGTATACAGAAATGACTATCCTTATGGCTGTAAACTACGGCGGACGTGATGAAATAGCACGTGCTGCAAGGATTCTTGCGGAGAAAGCTGTAAAAGGCGAGATCTCTCCCGCAGACATTGACGAACAGGCTGTTTCTGATAATCTTTATACAACCGGTTATCCCGATGTCGATCTTCTTATACGTCCCAGCGGAGAGCAGAGAATCTCAAATTATCTCATATGGCAGTGTGCATATGCTGAATTCTATTATACTGATATTCTCTGGCCTGATTTTACGCCTAAAGAGCTTGACAAGGCGCTTATCGAGTATGGCAACAGAAACCGCCGCTTCGGAGGTGTATGATGCTGACACGAATCATTTCGGGAGCAGTGGGCGTTGTACTGCTGGGGGCTGTACTTTTCTTTCATGATACCATAGTTCTGCCAATTGCAGTAGCAGCTATAATTGCGGTTATGCTTTTTGAGCTTCTACGCGCAGTGAAGCTCCACAAGTGTATCCCGATACTTTTGGCGGCAGAGGTATGCGGTATAGCAGTGCCTACACTGTATGGCTATCTTACAAAGCTTTCTATTGCCGGACCTGTCTATGAGGAAGGAAATGTGCATCACGACTTCCATGCATGGCGTTTGGCGGACGATTACAATATATATGTGTTCGGCATAGTACTCCTTTGTGCCTTTGTTGTCTTCATAACCTGGCTCAAAAAGCATAAGGAGATACGTTACGAGCAGGTATTCTTTGTACTTGCTGTAATGATACTTGTACCGCAGGCTATGAATACTATGGTTCGTATAGAAAGATATGACTCCGAAAACGGGTTGTTCCTGCTTATTATGGGACTCTGCGGTGCATGGATAGCAGATACGGGAGCATACTTTACCGGAGTAGCCATCGGCAAACACAAGCTCTGTCCTGAGATCAGTCCGAAGAAAACTATTGAAGGACTTGTCGGCGGTATCCTTACAACGGCCATAACTTACGCGGTTGCTTTTTCATTATATTATGGATTCACAGGCAAAAGAGCAGCTGTCGCATTCATAACGGGAGCAGTATGCGCTGTTATAGGTACGGTCGGTGATCTTTCTGCTTCAATGGTAAAGCGTCAGATCGGATTCAAGGACTACGGAAAGATAATGCCGGGACACGGTGGACTTATGGATCGCTTTGACAGCGTTCTCTTTGTGCTGCCCACATTTTATGTATTTATCACCATTTTTGGTGTTTTATGAAACGGACTATTTGCGGATAGTCCCTTTCGCATTTTATAAAGGACTTTAAGAAAATAACCATCTGGAAGTTATTTCCGTGAAAAGGGGAAAATATAATGAATAAAACGGTGTCGATACTTGGCTCGACAGGTTCTATCGGTACACAGTCTCTTGAGGTGTGCGAGAAACACGGACTCAGGGTTGCAGCTCTTGCCGCGCACAGCAGTGTTGAAGCTTTGGAGCAGCAGATCAGAAAATACAAGCCTTCTTATGCCTGCATATATAACGAAGACAAATACAGCGATCTAAAAAGCAGGATCGGTGATATGAATGTCAGGCTGCTGACAGGTATGGACGGATTATGTACTCTTGCTTCTCTTGATGAGGCTGATATAATCCTTAATTCTGTTGTTGGTATGGTAGGACTTCTTCCTACGCTTACTGCTATCAGTGCGGGTAAGGATATCGCTCTTGCCAATAAGGAAACTCTTGTTGCGGGCGGCGAGCTGGTAATGAAGGCCGCTGCGGACAGAGGAGTAAGGATATATCCTGTTGACAGTGAACATTCTGCTATTTTTCAGTGCCTGCAGGGAAATAAACGTTCACAGCTGAGCAAAATTATACTTACAGCTTCAGGCGGACCATTCTTCGGAAGAAGCTATGATGAGCTGAAAACGGTTACAAAAGCACAGGCTTTACATCATCCCAACTGGGACATGGGGAATAAAATAACCATAGACTCTGCTACACTTATGAATAAAGGACTTGAATTTATCGAAGCAAAGTGGTTATTTGATCTTGCTCCTGATCAGATAGAGATTGTGGTACATCGTCAGAGCGTTGTACATTCTGCTGTTGAGTATAATGATTATTCTGTGATCGCTCAGCTTGGTGTTCCTGATATGAAGATACCTATTCAGTATGCTTTATTATATCCCGATCGAGTAAGCTGTCCGACAGGAAGGCTTTCGCTTACCGATTACGGAAAGCTGACCTTTGAAAAGCCTGATTATGCAACATTTAAGTGCCTTTCGGCTGCAATTGAAGCGATCAAGCGCGGAGGAGCTTATCCGTGCCTTGTTAATTCGGCAAATGAAGAGGCAGTCCGGGCATTTCTGCATGATGAGATTGAATTTATTGAGATCGGTGAGATCGTTTCATCTGTTCTTGATAAGTTTGATATATCGGATATCAGGACCTATGATGATGTAATGAAGTCGGATAAGGCTGCAAGGGAGTATGTAAGGAAACATATAGAAGCTAAATAAACTCCTGTATTAAGAAAGGAATAAACAAATGGGTATTGTAATTGCGATTCTTGTTTTCGGACTTATTGTAACAGTACATGAGTTCGGTCATTTTATCTGTGCAAAGCTCAGCGGTATAAAGGTTATTGAGTTTGCAATCGGTATGGGACCAAAGATACTTCAGAAAAAGAAGGGCGAAACCAAATATTCTCTCAGACTTCTGCCTGTCGGAGGATACTGCGCTATGGAAGGCGAGGATTCTACAAACAGTGATCCGAGAAGCTTCCGTAATGCAAAGCTCTGGAAGCGTATTATTGTACTTGCTGCCGGTGCAGGTATGAATTTTGTGCTCGGTTTTGTTATGCTGATTGTTCTTGTGAGCATGATGGACGCCGTGCCTACAACAATAATCAGTGATTTCTGCAAAGCACAGAGCGATAACGGGGAGATAAGTTATATCGCCGAGAGCTATGAAACAGGCCTTATGAGAGATGATAAGATTATTTCTATTGATGGTACAAGAGTGTACAGTACACTTGATCTGAACTATATTTTTGATACTCTTGACAAATCAAAGGGACATAGAGTTATTGTTAAACGTAACGGAAGCAGGAAGACCATTGATGATGTAGTTTTCCACAAGAAGGAAGAGGGCGGAGGAGCCGTCGATTTCGGAGTTATCTATAAGAACAAGAATCCTCTTACTGTTATAAAAGGCTCAGGTGACATTTTTATGTCAATGACACATATTGTCGGTCTTTCTCTCAAGCAGATGTTTACGGGAAATATGAAGAAGGAAGATGTTTCTGGTCCTGTAGGTGTCGTGTCTGTTATCAGTTCTTCAGCCGAGAATACTAAAAGCTTTATTGACGCTCTTTATAATGTTATTTACCTGACTGCGCTCATTTCCATAAATGTCGGTATCTTTAACCTTCTGCCTATCCCGGGACTTGACGGCGGACGTCTGCTTTTCTGTTTTATAGAGCTTATCCGCAGAAAGCCCGTAAAGCCAGAGCACGAGGGATATGTTCACTTAGCGGGAATGGTACTTCTTTTCGGTGTTATGATATTTGCAACTTATAATGACATTGTTAAACTCATAAGCGGAGGCAGTCATGGTTGACGTTTGTCTTCTCGGAACAGGCGGCATGATGCCGCTGAAAGACAGATTTCTGACCAGTCTTTATGTAAGTTATAACGGTAAAGCTATTCTTGTAGACTGTGGCGAAGGTACACAGGTTGCAATTGCAAAGCATGGCCTTAAAATGAGCAGGATAAATCTCATTCTTATCACACATTGTCATGCGGATCATATATCGGGACTTCCTGGACTTCTTTTGTCCATCGGTAACAGTTCGCGTACCGAACCTCTTGATATTGCTGCTCCAGAAAGCAGCATAAGCATACTGGAAAATCTGATGACTATATGCGGAGGCCTTCCGTACACAGTGCGTTTTTATGGGCTGCCCGAGGATCGTCAGGTCATCTTTTCAGCAGATATGATCGATCCTTTGCTAAAAATCGCAGTACAGCCCCTTTCTCACAGAGTCCCGTGTGTGGGCTACAGTCTTATTTTTGAACGCAAACCTACTTTTCTTCCGCAGAAGGCAAAGGAGCTGAAAGTGCCTGTTGAGTACTGGAAGAAGCTGCACTGCGGTGAAAAGATCATACTTGAGGATGGCACTATTATCGCTCCCGAAGATGTTACCGAAGAAAGAAAAGTCCCTCTTAAAATTACCTATGTTACGGACACTCTTCCCATAGATGATATCGGTGTATTTGCTTCGGATGCGGATATATTTATCTGTGAGGGTATGTACGGGAATCCCGAAAAGAAGGCATCTATGAATGAAAAGAGGCATATGCTTATGCAGGATGCCTGCGCTATTGCAAAATGTGCAGGTGTAAAAAGACTTTGGCTCACACATTACAGTCCTGCTGAGAAGGAGCCTTCGGTTTACGAAGAAACGCTCAGAGAAATATTTGCCGATACGTTGGTAACTTCAGATGGTGCAAAGCTAACATTATAGATTATTCTGATGGAGGAATGTTATGAGAAATGTCAGACCTGTAAAGGTAGGGGACTGTGTCCTCGACGGAAAACACATATATATACAGTCAATGCTCAATATGCGTTCGGATGATATAGAAGGAAGCGTAAAACAGGCGGTCGAGCTTGAGAAGGCAGGCTGTGAGATCATTCGTGCGGCTATTCCGAATATGGAGGCTGTAAAGCTTATTCCTGCCATAAAAAAAGCTGTCAGTATCCCCCTTGTTGCAGATATTCACTTCGATTACAAGCTCGCACTTGAGTCAGCAGCCGCAGGCGTTGATAAAATACGTATTAATCCTGGAAATATCGGTGGTATGGACAGGGTAAAAGCTGTTGTTGATGCTTGCAGATCAAAGGCTATACCGATACGAATAGGAGTTAATTCGGGTTCGCTTGAAAAGGAGCTTCTTGCGAAATACGGTTCTCCTACACCTGAGGCTCTTGTTGAAAGTGCTCTTAATCATGCAGCAATGCTTGAACGCTTTGATTTCAATGATATTGTTATATCTATCAAGTCCTCCGATGTCAGCAAGATGATCGCTTCATACAGACTTGCTGCAAAGAAATGCAATTATCCGCTCCATCTCGGTGTAACAGAGGCAGGAACGGAACGAATGGGACTTATAAAGTCAGCTATAGGTATCGGTTCGCTTTTATGTGATGGCATAGGTGAAACAATACGTGTTTCTCTTACTGATGATCCTGTACGCGAGATATATGCCGCAAAGGATATTTTAAAAAGCATTGGCAAGCGCGGCGGTGTCAGACTTGTATCATGTCCTACTTGCGGAAGAACCCGCATTGATCTGGTAAAGGCCGCCAAGCTGGTGGAAGAAGCTGTAAAGGACATGGATAAAGATATAACGGTTGCTGTTATGGGCTGTATCGTAAACGGTCCCGGAGAAGCTCGTGAAGCAGATATTGGCATCGCAGGCGGCGACGGCTGTGCAATTATTTTCAAAAAAGACGGTTCTCAGCGTAAGGTCAGAGAAGAAGATATTGTTCCGGAGCTTCTGAAGGAGATCGAGCTTTTATAATCATATATAATGATCATGATCTTTGAGATCATGACATCAATTTTTGTTTAAAGGACGTTGACAAATGCAAGTAAAAATATCCGAATTCTTAAAGGAATATACCTCTGATCTGCCTGAGACAGTTCTCAGCGGCGAGATATTCAAGCTTACATATACCGAGAAGCTGGATAGTATACGTTTTCACGCACGCTTTGATGATGTAGTTCCGAGTGATGACGTTTTTGCCTTTGAAAAGGCAATGGAAACTGCAATTAAAGTTGATCAGGTGCGTCTTGCCTGTCGTTATCCCTCTGAAAAGTTTGGGATGGAATGCTATGGGGAGCTTATAAAGCTTATAAAACGTGATATTCCTGTTGTCAACGGATTCCTTGATGATGCCGACGTAAGACTTTCCGAAGGAGAGCTAAGGATAAGGATAGTTCATGGCGGAAGGGATATACTGGATAAATTCAGCTTCTGTCTGAGCTTTTCACGTATGATATACAATCAGTTCGGTGTGAGGATAAAGGTATTGCTTGACGGTGAAAGCTCCGTAAGCAAGGAACAGTTTGATGAAATGATCGAACGTATTGAAGCTGATATGCCGGATTACAGTGATCAGCTCATTCCCGATAAGACTGCTGATGAGATAAAACAGGAAGAGATGAAATCGGTTATACCCACAGCTACAATTGACATCGGAGCACTTAATAAGGAATTTGATGCTGAGTCGGCTGAGGTAATCAAAGGCAGGGCTATACGTGAAAAACCTGTACCTATTTGTGAGGCTGTACAGCAGCTTGGAGAAAAAACTGTTGTTGTTGGTGATGTTTTTGCCTCCGAGCTTAAAGAAGTACGCAACGAGAAAACAGTCGTTACCTATGATATCACCGATTACAGCGGTTCACTCAAGGTAAAGATATTCGCAACGAATAAAGAAGTTGAAGAATTAAAGCTTGGTTCAATAAAAAGCGGTGCAACTGTTCTTGTATCCGGTAAACTTGACTATGATTCGTATGCACGTGATATTGTTATATCGGCAAATTCGCTCATCAAAGTTAAACGGATCCCCAAAATGGACAATTATCCCGAAAAGCGCGTGGAACTTCATTGTCATACCAATATGTCAGCCATGGATGCTGTTACAGATCCTGTTAAGCTTATTAACAGAGCCGCTGAATGGGGACATCAGGCTATGGCTATAACAGATCATGGCTGTGTACAGGCTTTTCCCGACTGTATGTATAATATGCCAAAAAACTTCAAAGTCATTTACGGCATGGAGGCTTATGTTATAAATGATATTGAACGTGAAATGGTAGTTTATGGAGATGATGACCGCAGTTTTGACGACGAGATCATAATCTTTGACGTTGAAACCACAGGTCTGAGCTTCAGAAATGACCGCCTTACGGAGATCGGTGCTGTCAAGCTTAAAAATCTTCAGGTCGTTGACAGCTTCAACACAAAAGTTAATCCCGGATTTCATATCCCCGAGCGTATAACAGAGCTTACAGGAATAAGTGATGCGGATGTTGCAAATGCTCCCGATGAAGCTGAAGCACTTCGTATGTTTATGGAATTTTGCGGTGATAAGCCTGTACTTGTAGCTCATAATGCAAGATATGATACCAATATGATAAATCAGGTATGTACTCGTCAGAATATTGATTTTCCGTATACTTGGGTGGATACACTTGTAATGTGTCAGTCGATGCTGCCTGATATGGGACGTCATAAGCTTAATCTTGTTGCTAAGCAGCTTAAATTAGGCAAATTTGATCATCATCGTGCTTCTGATGATGCTCTTATGCTTGCCAAGATATATATAGAGCTGATTGGCAGACTTAAAACTGAAAGAAGCTTTTCCACTATTCAGCAGCTCAATATTCTTGTGGACGAGATCGAGGTCAAAAAGCTGAAAAGCTACCACTTCATAATTCTTGTACGCAATCAGGCAGGACTTAAAAATCTTTACAGGCTCGTATCCCTCAGTAACCTTGAGTACTTCTACAAGAAGCCTCTTATTCCGAAATCCAAGCTCATAGAGCATAGGGAAGGACTTATTTACGGAAGCGCTTGTGAGGCGGGCGAGGTCTTCCAGGCTATGCTTAATATGAGAGATCGGGAATATATCGATTCTCTTGCCGGATTCTATGATTATCTTGAAATACAGCCCATAGGAAACAATGAGTTCATGGTTCGTGACGGAGTTGCAAGAGATGATGATGAACTGAGGGATTTCAACAGATATATCGTCGAAATGGGTGACAGACTGGGGAAACCCACCTGTGCAACCTGTGATGTTCACTTTATGGATCCTAAAGACGCTATTTACCGTAAGATAATCCTTGCAAGCATGGGCTTCAAGGATGCTGAAGAGCAGGCTCCTTTATATCTGAGGACAACAGAGGAAATGCTCGCAGAATTTGAGTATCTTGGCGATGAAAAAGCAAAAGAAGTAGTTATAACGAATACTAATCTTATTGCCGATCAGATAGAGGTTGTGCGTCCGATACCCAAAGGAACGTTTACTCCGACTATCGACGGCGCTGAGGAAGAACTTGTAAAGATCACTCATGATAAGGCACATGAAATATACGGTGATCCGCTTCCGGAGCTTGTTGAAAAGCGCCTTGACCGTGAGCTTTCATCTATTATAAAGCACGGCTTCTCGGTGCTTTATATCATAGCCCAGAAGCTTGTATGGAATTCTGTAGATAATGGATATCTCGTTGGTTCTCGTGGTTCCGTTGGTTCCTCATTCGTGGCTTCTATGGCCGGAATCTCGGAGGTAAATCCGCTTCCGCCCCATTATGTTTGTCCGAACTGCAAACACAGTGAGTTCCTGCTGGACGGTGTTTACGGTTCAGGCTTCGATCTGCCGCCTAAGAAATGTCCTGACTGCGGAAAGGACATGAACCGTGAAGGACATGATATACCCTTTGAGACCTTCCTTGGTTTCGACGGTGATAAAGCGCCCGATATTGACCTAAATTTCTCTGATGAATATCAGTTCTGGGCGCATAGATATACTGAAAAGCTTTTCGGTAAATCAAATGTATTTAAAGCAGGTACAATATCCGTAGTTGCCGAAAAAACCGCCTACGGTTATGTTAAGAAGTACTGCGAGGAAAACGGCATAACTCTTAACAACGCTGAAATGAGCCGTCTTGCTATCGGCTGTACGGGTATCAAGAGGACCACAGGTCAGCATCCCGGAGGAATGGTCGTTGTTCCTTCAGATTATGATGTTTATGATTTTACTCCCGTTCAGCATCCTGCCGATACAGCGGATTCGGAGATCATAACTACTCATTTCACATTCAACTCCCTTCATGATACGATACTTAAGCTTGACGAGCTTGGACACGTTGTTCCTACATTGTACAAGCATCTTGAAGATCTTACAGGTATCAAGATCAAGGACGTTCCCACCTCAGATCCGGACGTAATCCGTATGTGTACAAACTGCGATGTGCTGGGAGTTACTCCCGAGGATATATACTGCAAGACAGGTAGCCTCGGCATACCTGAAATGGGTACAGGTTTTACCATACAGATGCTTCTGGATGCTAAGCCTACTAAGTTCAGTGACTTCCTTCAGATCTCCGGACTTTCACATGGTACTGACGTTTGGCTGGGAAATGCTAAAGACCTTATAGATAATGGTGTATGTACGATTTCCGACGTTATCGGAACCCGTGACTCCATTATGACTTACTTATTATATAAAGGTGTTGAGCCGAAAATGGCGTTCCAGATAATGGAATGGACTCGTAAAGGCAAGGCACCGAAGCAGTTCACACCTGAGATAATCCAGATGCTCCGCGACCACAATGTACCCGAATGGTACATTGAGAGCTGTCTGAAGATCAAGTATATGTTCCCGAAGGCTCATGCGGCGGCTTACGTTATCGCAGCTATAAAGCTTGGTTGGTTCAAGCTGCATATGCCTCTTGAGTACTATGCTACATATTTCTCTGTAAGAGGCGAAGATTTTGATGCAGAGCTGGCAGTTAAGGGCATAGGTGCAGTTCGTGCTAAAATAGAAGAGATAAAAGCTCTTGGCAACGACAGGACCAACAAGGACAGCGCTCTTTATGATATACTTCTTATCACCAATGAAATGATGTCAAGAGGTTATGAATTTCTGCCCATCGATCTTTTCAAGTCTCATGCTACTGATTACCTCGTTGAAGACGGTAAGCTGAGAATACCGTTCTCTGCAATGAGCGGAGTTGGAGACAATGCTGCCAAGGGCATTTACGAGGCTGTGCAGAAGGGCGGATTCATGTCAATAGAGGAATTCCAGTCCGAGAGCGGAGCGTCAAAAACAACAATAGATATGTTGAAAACCATAGGAGCATTTGGTGATTTGCCTGAATCAACACAGATGTCCTTCTTTTAACTTGACTTTCTTTTAGTAATATGTTATCATATTATCATGTTAGCAGACTAAAGCGATTGTAATAAGGAGGTAAATATGAAGAATTATGATCTTATAACTCCTGAAGGAACAAAGGATCTCCTTTTTGGTGAGTGTATAGTAAGACGAAATATAGAAAATTCACTTATGGGACTTTTCAGAAGCATCGGATACAGCGAGACGATTACTCCCGGTCTGGAATTCTATGATGTATTTAATCTGAATTCCCGCTATTTCCCGCAGGAAAATCTCTATAAGCTTACAGACAGCAAGGGAAGACTTCTTGTTATGCGTCCTGATAATACTATGCCTATTGCAAGAATAGTTGCAACAAGACTCAGAGACGCAGATCTTCCGCTGAAGCTTTGTTATGCTCAGGCAGTTTATACTACCGAGCCATCTCTCAAGGGCAGAAGCGATGAAGTTATACAGACAGGAATTGAGCTGATAGGTTCCCAGCTTAAAATGGCTGATCTTGAGGTTATTTCAACAGCGGTTGATTCTCTCAGCTCCTTCGGAATGGAGTTTTCGCTCGAGCTCGGACATATAGGCATTTTTAAAGAGCTCGTAGGAAAGCTTGAGGCTTCCGATAAGGATAAAGAGGCTATAAGAAAGCTTATCGAAAACAAGAATTTCCCTGCGCTTAATGATATGCTTGACAGCTTCGGAAATTCTCCTGTTACCAATGCTCTCAAAAAGCTTCCCGCACTTTTCGGCGGAGAAGAAGTATTTGATAAGGCTGAGGAACTCATGCCTGATGAAAATATTAAGCGTATCCTTGACGAGCTTAAGGAGGTATATACCGATGCTTCCGAGCTTTGCGGCGGTGACGGTTCAATAACCGTTGATCTTGGACTTGTAAACAAGACAGACTACTACACAGGTCTTATTATAAAGGGCTATTTACAGGGACACGGTGAGGAAGTTCTCTCCGGCGGTCGCTATGACAAGCTTATCTCCGAGTTTGGATATGATGTTCCTGCTATCGGCTTTGCGGTAAATATCAATGCTGTTGCTAAGCTGTTTGAGAAGAGCGACGTTCTTCCTGCCGAGCCGAAGGCTGACGTTATTGTATATGCCGAGGAGGGCTGTGAGGTCGCAGCACTCAAAACTGCCCGTGAACTCCGCGAACAGGGGCTTATCGTGGAAAATGCACTTTTTGATGACCTTGAAAGCGTTCGTGAGTATGCTATGGAAAAGAAGATTGCAAAAGTAGTTGTTATAGACGGAGAGAGCAAGGAGGTCAACATATGAACAAGCCTATAAGAATGGCTCTTACTAAGGGCAGACTTGAAAAGGATACAGTTGGACTTCTTGAGATGCTTGGATTTGACTGCACAGCTGTACGCGAAAAGGGAAGAAAGCTTATTCTTCCTGTACCTGATGCTAATCTTGAAGTAGTTCTTGCAAAGGCAAATGACGTTATCACCTATGTGGAGCATGGTGTGTGCGACATGGGCGTTGTTGGCAAGGATACCATTATGGAGATGAAGGGTAAGTTCTATGAGCTTGTTGATCTCGGCTTCGGAAAGTGCAAGTTCGCTCTTGCTACTAAGAAGGGCTACGACTTTTACAGTGGTTACGGTATAAAGACTATCGCAACAAAGTATCCCAACGTGGCAAGAAGCTTCTTTGAGAAGAAGGGGATGGATACCGAGATAATCAAGATAGAGGGCTCTGTTGAGCTGGCACCTCTCCTTGAACTTGCAGACGGTATCGTTGATATTGTTGAGACAGGTACTACTCTTAAAGAAAACGGACTTGAAGTTATCGAGGACGTTGCACCTATCTCTGCAAGACTTATCGCAAACACCGTAAGCCTGAAGATGAGACACGCTGAAATAGACAGACTTATCACACTTATAGAGGAGAATCTTTGATGAAGAAAATATTTGCAAACGGTACTGACGAAGTGGCTTTCCTCGCTGACCTTAAAAAGAGAAGCGGCGAGACAAACAAGAAGGTCACAGAAGTTGTTACTGAGATCATAGAAAATGTAAAGAACAACGGCGACAAGGCTGTTAAGGATTATACACTTAAATTTGACGGAAACCTTCCGCAGTATTACGAAGTTCCACGCGAGGTCATCAATGATGCTCTCACAGAAGCAGATCAGGAGTTTGTTGACGCTCTTCTCAATGCACAGGAGAAAATTGCCGATTTCCACCAGAGACAGGTTGAGCAGAGTTTTATCTCCGCCAAGGATAACGGTGTAATCATGGGACAGCGTACACGCGGTCTCCACAGAGTAGGACTCTACGTTCCCGGCGGTACAGCTGCTTATCCGTCAAGTGTTCTTATGAATGCTATTCCTGCAAAGATTGCAGGCGTTAAAGAGATAATCATGGTAACTCCTCCCCTCAAGGACGGTACTCCCAACAAGGATATCCTCGTTGCAGCTGCTATCTGCGGCGTGGACAGAGTGTTCCTTTCAGGCGGCGCACAGGCCATTGCAGCTCTTGCGTACGGTACTGAGGAGATACCGAAGTGCGACAAGATAGTAGGTCCCGGAAATATTTATGTAGCGACCGCAAAGAAGCTTCTTTACGGAGTTGTGGATATAGATATGATAGCAGGTCCCAGTGAAATACTTGTTATTGCCGATGGCACTGCTAATCCTAAGTTTGCTGCTGCCGATCTTATGTCACAGGCTGAGCACGATGTACTTGCATCGGCTATAATGGTTACTACCAGTGAGAAGCTTGCTGATGATACTATCAAAGAGATAGACCGTCAGAAGGAATATCTCTCTAGAAAGAGCATCATTGAGAAGTCACTTGATGATTACGGTGCTGTTATCATAGCTGAAAGCCGCGAAAAGTGCGTAGAGCTGGCAAACGAGATAGCTCCCGAGCACCTTGAAGTCCTTATGGAGAACCCATTTGAGCTTCTTGGCAGCCTTGACAACGCTGGTTCCATATTCCTCGGTCACTATGCTTCCGAGCCTCTCGGTGATTACTATGCAGGACCTAATCACGTTCTGCCCACAAGCGGTACCGCTCGTTTCTTCTCGCCTCTCGGTGTAGCAAGCTTCACAAAGCGTACAGCTTATACCTACTACACTGAGGATGCTCTCAGACAGGCAAAGGACGACATCGTTCTTATCGCAGAGCGCGAGGGACTTACTGCTCACGCTAACGCTATCAAGGTAAGATTTGAATAAAAATGTTCGGTAAAAAAACTGTGCCCGAAAATGCAAAAGAAGCTGAAGCGATAAGGAAAAACAAAGTATCAGACAGTATATTTCTTTTTATTGCTGTTTTTATGACGCTGATATCTGCATTTACCTATGTAATGGTCGGAGTGGGACTTATCACTACTATAATGATAGTGATATGGGCTCTGGCTTTGCTTCAATGCGTCATAAAAGGAAGAAAAAGATTCTTTGAACTAATGATTCTTTTCAGTATTGCTGTTACGATAATACTGTTTTTTCTATTAACTGCTGCAAAGGGATTCCGTTCGACAACCTCGTGGAAGTATAATGCTCAAAGGAAGTATGTTGACCTTATACACAATGGTCATTCGGATTGTTTTCCTGATAAGCTTCCTGATGATATAAGCGATTACAGTATAGAATATCTGCCAAGCTTTTTGCAGGGAACGGGGCATTTCCGTGTTCACTTCAAGACCTCTGCTGAGCAGATAGCCCGGTATGAAAATGAGTATTCTGCACAGGCGATTTATACGATTCCGCTTTCTGATTTTAATGATTCACGCAGAGTGCAGGTCAAGGAGATAAGCCCGAAAGCAAGTGCGACCTATGAAGGTGACAGTACTCTTGATGTATCTTATGATAATAAATTCTGGGAGGGACATGAAAACAATTCGACAGTATATTTTATTTCTGCCGTTCATAACTGGAATCACCCTCACAGCGGCGCAGTTATTATAAATAAGACCGAAAAAATGGTGGAATTCACACATTTAGGATAATTTATGGGGCGGCTTGAAATACAGCTGCCCTATAGGTGTTTTTTTGGAAAGGATAAATTATGAGTTACAAACTGAATAAAAAGCTGGTAAATTTAGTGCCCTACGATCCAATAACAGGACACTATGATATAAGACTTGACGCAAACGAGAGCTGCTTTAATCTAAATGACGAGTTGAAATCGAAGATCGCAAAGAGTATTTCACAAATTGATTTTAATCGTTATCCGGACTGCCTTGCTAAGGCTCCGATAAAGGCTTTCTCGGAGCTTTATAATGTTCCGGAGGAGCTTATCAGTGCAGGCAATGGCTCTGACGAGCTTATCAGCATTATCGAAGGCTGCTTCTTTGAGGCAGGTGACACTATCGTGAACGTGTCCTATGATTTTTCAATGTATGAGTTCTATGCTCAGCTCTATGAGGTTAATGTAGAGACATACCAGAAGGAAGCAGATCTGACTATTGATCCAGATAAGCTTATTGCCTTCTGCAAGGAAAAAAAGGCGAAGGGGCTTATATTTTCCAACCCTTGCAATCCGACTTCTCTCGGTCTTGACAGGACTGCTGTCAGAAAAATAATCGAGTCTCTTGAAGATGTCCTTGTTATTCTTGACGAGGCTTACATGGATTTCTGGGATCAGTCCATACTTTCTGAGGTGGATAAGTACAGTAATCTCATTATACTGAAGACCTGTTCAAAGGCTATAGGACTTGCAGCAGTAAGATTTGGCTTTGCAGTTTCAAGCAGGACTATCACCAATGCGATAAGAGCTGCAAAATCACCTTATAACAATGATACTGTAGCTCAGACGATCGTTTCCGATATACTAAGTGAAAAACAATATCTTGCTGAATGCTGCGATACAATCATCAGAAATACTAAAAAGCTTTACAAGGATATTTTGTCGATAAATGAAAAGTATTCTTGTTTTGAAAAGATTTTTGAGCCTTGTACAAATTTTGTTTTCATTGTAACGGACAAATACGAAGAAATATATAAGTATATGCTTGACAATTCTATTGCAATAAGAAAATTCAAAGGTGCGATAAGGATAACGGCAGGTACTGAAATGGAAAATTATAGGCTTATAGAGGTACTTGATTCTTATTTCAAAAAATAAAAGGAGGTAATTATGCGAAAATCATCTTTTGAGCGGAATACCAAAGAAACGCAGATAAAGATTTCTGTTGAACTTGATGGTAAAGGAAAAGCTGACATTGATACTGGAGTTGGTTTCTTTGACCATATGCTCACAGCTCTCTCGGTACATAGCGGTATAAGCATGACAGTCAAGGTCAAGGGCGACCTTCACGTAGACTGTCACCACACGATCGAGGACACAGGTATCGCTCTGGGACAGGCTCTGGGACAGGCTCTGGGCAATAAATCGGGTATTGTCCGCTATGGTACAGCATATATCCCGATGGACGAGTCTCTTGCAATGGCAAGTCTTGACCTTAGCAACAGGCCGTTTCTTGTTTTCAACTGCGATTTTACAAATCAGAGCTGTGGTGAGTACGATCTCTGCATGACAGAGGAGTTTTTCCGTGCGTTTGCCTTCAATTCAGGAATGACACTTCATATAAACCTCCTTTACGGAAGCAATGACCACCACAAGGCAGAGGCTGTATACAAAGCTGTGGCTCACGCTCTCAAAACAGCGGTCACCGAAAATTCTGACGGATCGACTCTTTCAACGAAAGGAGTTCTCTGATGATAGCTATAATAGACTACGGTGCAGGTAATATTTTCAGTGTAAAGAATGCTTTGGATTATCTCGGGCTTGAAAGCCGACTTGTCAGTGACAAGGAGTCTGTAAAGGCTGCCGATGCTGTGATACTTCCCGGAGTTGGCGCTTTCCCTGCTGCTATGAAAAAACTCGAGGCTACAGGCCTGGTGGATACTATAAAAGAAGAGGCGGCAAGAAAGCCTTTTCTCGGCATATGCCTTGGTATGCAGCTCATATTCGAGAAAGGATATGAGTTTGAGGAATGTGATGGTCTTGGTCTTATCGGCGGCAGTGTCCGCAAAATGGAAGAGCCTGATCTCATAATCCCTCATATGGGCTGGAACAAGCTTGAAAAGCTCAATTCCTGCCCGCTTCTTGAGAATGTTGGCGAAAATGAGTATGTATATTTTGTCCACAGTTATAAGGCACATTGTGAAGATAAGGATATTGCTGCTTATGTTGAGTATGGCGGCAGAGTTCCTGCATTGGTTTATGATGGAAAATATGTTTACGGAGCACAGTTCCACCCTGAAAAAAGCGGTGAAACAGGTCTGAAAATACTGCGCAGCTTCGGAGAACTTATATGATATACAAAAGCCTGCTTTCATGTTCACTCAATACAAGGGAGCTTGGCGGCAAAAAAACAGCTGACGGAAATATCACAAAATTCGGGGTATTCTGGCGAAGTGATGTTATTGCAGATCAGACAGCCGAGGATATCGAGAAGCTTCTTGAGTGTCGTATCACTACTATAATTGATATGCGCACAGAGGAAGAGATATTGAAAACTCCTAACGGCCTTGCGGACTTGAAAGGATTTAAGTATTACCATTTTCCAATAACTGAGGGAAGCGGAGTTCCGGAGAGCCTTGAAGCAGTTCCGGTGTCGTATATCAGCATAGCTGCAGCAGAAAATATGCCAAATGTTATGAAAGTCCTTGCTGAAGCTCTGGAAGGTGTCCTTTTCCATTGCACGGCAGGGAAAGACAGGACTGGAGTTGTGAGTGCTGTAATTCTTATGGCTTGCGGTGTTGAAAGGGATATTATTGTCAGTGATTATGTTGTCAGCCGTGAATATAACAAGAAAAGGCTAAAAGCGTTTCTTGAAGCTCACCCTGAGGTTGACAGAAACATCGTTCTTGCCAATGAAAAGAGTATGAGCGGCTTTATAGACCTTTTTACTTTGCGTTTCGGAAGTATAGAAGGCTATTTTGAGCATATCGGATTATCGGCTGAACACGCTGATATGATACGAAACAAGCTGCTGAAAGGAATTTGATATGGAGCAGTTTTCAGAAAAGCTTCGGTCTTTTTTTGCTGATTTTGGAAAAGCAAGAAAAATGGTGCTTTCAACATCTGTAAAGGACAAGGTTTCATCCAGGATGATGAGTGTTGTACAGATAGATGGAAAGTTCTATTTTCAGACTGACAAGAAACTAAGAAAATACCGACAGATTTCCGTCAATCAAAATGTTGCGCTCTGTATTGATAATATCCAGATCGAAGGTATATGCAAAGAGATCGGAAGTCCGCTTGATAATGATGTGTTTTGCTATGCTTTTCGTGAGTGCTATAAAGGCTCCTATGACGCCTACACATCATTGGAGGATGAAAGGCTTTTTGCTGTGGAGCCTGTGTTTATAGAACGCTGGATATATTTTGACGGAGTCCCTTATATTGAGACATATGATATCGAAGCCGAATATTACAGCTGTAATGAATACTCAGGAGTTTAAAACGTAAATTAAGGAGATTATATATGTTAATTTTTCCCGCAATAGATATTAAAGACGGAAATTGCGTCCGTTTGTTCAAAGGTGATTTTTCCACAGTGGAGAAGGTGGCTTCCGATTATCTTCAAACCGCAAAAAGCTTTGAAGAAGCTGGTGCCGAATGGATACACATGGTCGATCTTGACGGAGCAAAAGAAGGAAGGCCTGTTAATACAAAGATCTATACAGATGTGGCTGAAAAGACAAATCTTAAAGTTGAGCTTGGCGGCGGCATCAGAAGCATAAAGACTATACAGGAGTACCTTGATATGGGTATCAGAAGAGTTATTCTTGGTTCTGTTGCTCTTAAAAATCCGGGACTTGTCTGCGAAGCTGTTGAGAAGTTCGGCAGCGAGAAGATAGTTGTAGGGATCGATGCTATGAATGAAATGGTCGCAACAGAAGGCTGGCTTGAAAGCTCTGATGTACACTATATCGACCTTGCAAACAAAATGATAGAATCGGGCGTGAAGTACTTTATATTCACGGATATTTCCAAGGACGGCACTCTTTCGGGAGTTAACCGCGAGCAACTCAAAAAGCTGGCTGACGTTACCGAGGGCAGAGCAAATATCGTTGCAAGCGGCGGAGTCCACACAATGGATGATATTATCGCCTGCAAGGAAATGGGGCTTTACGGAACTATCTGTGGTAAGTCGATATATAAGGGTACACTTAACCTTAAAGAAGCTGTAGAATATGCGATGAAATGATAAAAATAGGATAAATATCCAAAACATGGGCGATAGCATTGCCTATTACGGTATATTTACCGATAAGGATGTACAAAAACGAAAAGACCGAATGAATAGGTCTGAATTTATAAAAGGAAGTGAAGTAATGCTTGCAAAAAGAATAATCCCTTGCCTTGATGTAAGAAACGGTAAGGTAGTAAAGGGAGTTAATTTTGAGGGAGTCCGTGATGTTGGTGATCCTGTAGAGTGTGCGGAGGAGTACAACAAGCAGGGGGCAGATGAAATAGTATTCTATGATATTACAGCTTCATTCGAGGGACGAGGAGTGTTTCTCGATGTTGTCAGAGATACAGCCAAGAAGGTATTCGTGCCTTTGACAGTTGGCGGAGGTATCAAGACAGTAGACGATATAAGAGAAGCTCTTCGTGCAGGCGCTGATAAGGTGTCTGTAAACTCACAGGCTGTTCAGAATCCGCAGCTCATCAAGGACGGAGCTGACATCTTTGGCAGCCAGTGCATTTGTGTAGGTATCGATGCAAAGAAGATTGCAGACAATAAATGGACTGTCTATATTAACGGCGGCAGAAAAGATATGGGTATCGACCTTATCGACTGGGTTCACACTATTGAGAAGCTTGGTGCAGGAGAGATATGTCTTAACTCCATAGACGCTGACGGTACTAAGGAGGGATTTGATATCCCTATGCTCAAAGCAGTCTGCGATAACTGCTCAATTCCTGTTATTGCCAGCGGAGGTGCAGGCAAGATCAATGATTTCTATGAGGTCTTTGAAAAGACCGGTGCAACAGCTGCACTGGCTGCTTCACTTTTCCATTTTAAGGAATTGACTGTCGGTGAAGTAAAGGACTACTGCCGCGGTAAAGGAGTTATCGTGAGATAAGATATGGAAAGAATATGGGAAGAAATGTATGCGGCTGCAAAATCTGTCCTTGCACCGAGACGTATTTCTGAGTATGTTACGGCAGGCGAGGTTTCAGCTGCTGTTCTCAGTAAATCAGGCAGGATATATACAGGTGTATGTATAGATACCTGTTCTTCTCTTGGAATATGTGCTGAGAGAAATGCGATTTTCAATATGATCACAAACGGCGAACAGGAAATAGACAAAGTTCTTTGTATACCTCCTGTTGAGGGGAGAGGTGCTCCCTGCGGTGCCTGTCGTGAACTTATGGTGCAGCTCATGCCTGAATCATATAAGGATATTGAAATAATGATTGATTATTCCAAAGGGATAATAATGACTTTGGGTGAGTTAACGCCTGAATGGTGGATATAAAGGTCTAAGCATAGTATTTTTATTGCAACAGGGGGAAATATGAGATATTATACATCGGAATACGCAGATGTTGAATTCCTTGAAAATGATGAATTGGTACTTCTTACATGGAAAAAAGAAGCTCATCTGATGAATTATCGTCAGCCTACGGAAGCTGCTCTTGAATTGTTGAGAAAGCAGAAATCCGATTTTGTCATTGATGCCAGAAATGGTTTTGAAGACGAAAAAGCTGATGTTCAATGGGGATTTGCCTATCTTTTGCCGCAGATGTCTAAAACAGGCTGTAAAAATGTGTGGTTCATAATGAACAGTCAAAACGGTGAAGATATTGAAAATGAGATGAATATGTGGGAAGCGGAATTCAGCAAGTATTTCACTGTCAGACGTGTTGATAGCCTGGATAAAGTAAGAGAACAAAGCAGTATGAATATCATATATAAGGATATTCATGAGTTTACGGCTGAACAGCTTCGCAGGCTTTTTCTTTCGGTCGAATGGTCGTCGGGGCATTTCCCGGATAAGCTAAAGGTCGCGATGGAAAATTTCAGTACTGTGTACAGTGCATGGGACGGCGAAAAGCTTATTGGTATGATATGTGCCATGGATGATGGTATAATGAACGCATACGTGCATTATCTGCTTGTCGATCCTGAATATCATGGACTAACAGTCGGACGCACACTTGTGGACATGGTTAAGGAGCATTACAGGGATTATCTCAGGATCGCAGTAATTGCCTACAACGATGAGCTTAAGTTTTACGGAAACTGCGGATTCAGAAAAGCCGATGATGCTTCACCGATGTTTATAACATCACTCTGGACATGAGATGCGTAAGCTATTTATAAAGGAGTAAGTATGATAAAAATAGAAATGAATGATCTCGACAAATTCTTTGAAAAAGGAGAGCTTATCCCTGCGATTTGTTATGAGGTCAATACAAAAACGGTTCTTATGCTTGCATATATGAACAAGGAGAGCCTGAAAAAGACTCTTGAAACAGGATATACCTGGTTCTGGAGCCGTTCCCGTCAGGAATACTGGAATAAGGGCGCAACATCCGGACATTTACAGAAGGTCGTTTCTATATACGGAGACTGCGACAATGACACACTGCTTGTAAATGTTGAGCAGACCGGAGTTGCCTGTCACACAGGCAGTTACAGCTGTTTTTTCAACGAAATATATAATACAGAGGAGAATGAATAATGACAGTATATCAGGAGATTTTTGAGGTTATCAAGGAAAGGAAGAAGCAGTTTGAAAACGGAACTGCCGCTGAAAATTCCTACACCTGCTACCTATTTGAAAAGGGCGTAGACAAGATCTGCAAAAAGGTCGGTGAGGAAGCTACCGAAACTGTTATCGCAGCAAAGAACGGCGATAATGATGAGCTTATGAACGAGATAAACGATCTTCTTTATCATGTTATGGTGCTCTGCGCAAATCAGGGTCTTGACTGGTCTGACGTTGAGCGTGTACTTGACGAAAGAAACGAAAAAATCGGAAATCTTAAGAAATTCCATGAGGTTGACAAGAATACATGATAAAAACGCCTGAGAATAATATTTCTCAGGCGTTTATTCATCTATCAAGTCTTTCTTTGAAATCAGTGGTGTCAAGGAAATCAAAGAGAGCTGTGAGTATATCGGTATAACATGGAATATACAGGTGCATACCATCACCTGAAGTGTAATCTTCACGAAGATCAAGGTTCTTGTCACAGACGACCGAATAAGCGTCAAAGAAGACAACTTGTTCGTAATCCATATCCTTAACCATTTGTTCAAGAGCCGAATTGTACTCTCTTATTATGTCGTTGCGGACAATATCACAGTAGGAACAAACAGGGGTTATTGCTGCAACAACTATATTAACGTAAGGCATACGTATTATTATCTCGTCAATAACCTCACGATAACGTTTTATGTATGGTTCGGGGTAATTAAGGTTTACATCATTCATTCCGACGGAAATATACAGAAGCCTCGGGTGAACATAATCAATAGCATCGATCATGCTCATTTCACCCTGTCCCATATCAAATGTGAAATAATCAAGATTCCACATTGATACTGATTCGCCTGAAATACTGTGAATATCAGGAATAAAACCGTATACATTAAAACCGAGAGCCAAAGAATCTCCTGCAATTGCAAGTCTTTCGTGATAAAAGCTGCTGTTCGGCGAGCTGCCACAGCTGACTGTCGGTACACAAACCTCGAATTTTGAAGTTGTTACAGTAGTTGTGGTCGTGGTAGATGTCGTTGTAACCGTTGTCGTAATGATAATATCCGGAATTGATTTTTCAAGAGCTGATGAAGCAGTATTTACAGCTGTTATAAATTCTTTTCTTACTGTGATATCATTAGATGATTTACTTGAAGATGTGAGCGAAAAGCACATAATACCTGTGATAAAAAGCATAACAGTCATCAGCGGATTTTTCAGTATATATATATATTTACTTTTCATTTATTTCACTTCCTGTGAGAAAACGGATATATTCCGTAAAAGAACACTGAAAAATAGTGCAGAATATATTTTACCATATTTTTCAAGAAAAGTAAAGTCATAGATTAAAGATAAAATTCACATATATTTTCTTGACATTATGCAGCAAACAGAGTATAATATTATGTGCATTATTTATGAAAATCAGGAGTGTGTTTTATGGACAACGTTAAAATATCGGATCTTTATGATCTTTCACATACGGCGGCAAAGGATTATCTCTCTAAGTTCACTTATCCGTGGGAGGCTCTCAAGGGGATAAGCTCTTTTATTATTGAACTTGGTAATACTCTCAGTTCAGATGAATATGATAATCCTTCGGAAAATGTATGGATTCATAAGAGTGCTAAAGTATTTCCGACTGCATATCTCGGAGCTCCGTGTATTATCGGAGCAGGTACTGAGGTGCGTCATGGAGCCTTTATAAGAGGAAGTGCACTCGTCGGAGAAAACTGCGTTGTAGGAAATTCCGTAGAGCTGAAAAACGTAATTCTTTTTGACAATGTCCAGACTCCGCATTATAATTATGTCGGTGACAGTATACTCGGTTATAAATCTCATATGGGTGCGGGTTCGATCACGTCAAATGTAAAATCCGACAAGACAAATGTAGTTATAAAGTCGTCTGATGAGCAGCTTGAGACCGGCATAAAGAAAATCGGAGCAATGCTGGGCGATTTTGTTGAAGTGGGCTGCAATAGTGTACTCAATCCCGGAACAATTATAGGACGTAATTCAAATATTTATCCCACAAGCTGTGTAAGGGGAGTGATACCATCCGAGAGCATTTATAAGACAGGCGGAACGATCGTACATAAATCCAGATCGTGAGTCATTGGATGAGAATGAAAGTATTGCACCTGCATGGTAATAAATATTGCTCCTGACGGAGGCATTACAGTCTCATTCAGTAGGAATGAACGGACGGAAGTGTCTGCTGATAAGACATTTGTTGATCTTGAAGACACTTTTAACGCTGACGATGAAGTCTTCACCGAAATTTACGAGATAATATCTTGAAAATAAAGGCTGCCGTAATGGCAGCCTTTATTTATGAGTGTATTATATTGTCAGCTGCTCTTACGGAAGTTCTTATCGGTAAGTATTCTTGCAAATATAAGGCCAAGGGGAAGAGCTGTCACTATCAGGACGGCCTTTGTAAGCCACAGGCCTCCGGAAGAAATATCGTTAAGTGCAATGTAATAAATACCTTTATACATAAACATTCCAGGAACCATAATAACTATGGAAGGAACAGTTAATGTAATTCTTGGATAACCTATCCATCTGTGTATAGCCGATGCGAGAAGGCCTGAGGTCAGTGCTCCGATAAATGCAGCCAGTCCTACATGAATATGCGCAGTATCAATAAGCTCAAGTCGGAGCGTATTGGAAATCATTCCGATCATGCCTGCAATAGCTGCCATTTTTCTTGTACTGTTGAACATGAGAGAGAAACCGTATACTCCGCAGAAGCTTGTAATCAGTGTCAAGGCTGCACGCAGCAGAGGATCAAGCTTATATGTTTCGAAATCCTGCGGATGAAAATTGAAAATAAGCGCAGATACCCAGCCTGTCAGAGTAGCAACGCTTATTATAAGCAAGGCATAGGTCACTCTTTCTATACCTGAGCGCAGATCAAGCTTTGCAAGATCAAGTCCGCCTGTTATAAGGGGAAAACCGGGAATGACAAAAAGCATAGAGCAGATATAACCAGCCTGATGTATCGCAGAAAAATTAAACAGAAGTTCTGCAAGTTTTATCAGCAAAACATAAGTACAGCAGGCAGACGCAACTCCGACTGAAACATTTGCAAAAAGAGTTATATGCTTTTCAAGCATTTTCTTTCGTATAAAGTTGCCGACACCTGCACCGAAGAAGGCGCATATCATTTCAACAATGCCTCCGCCAAGCAGAAAAGTGAAGGCACAGCAGGCTATAGCGGAAGCAAGACCAAGGTTCCATGCCTTGTAATTGCCTTTCATATCCTGAAATTTATCGAGTATCATGTGAAATTGCTGGACAGAATACTTTTCTGCACGTTCTGCGAAACCGTCTGCAAAGTTTTCAAGCTCATTGAGTTTGTCGGTATTGACTCCTGTTGTATTAAGTGAAATTGCGTTTGTATATGTTTCTCCTCCGCCTATACAGGTATATTCGATAGAAAGGAGACCTATGTCCGCATTACAGGTTATTTTCAGCGCGCGGGCGATTTTGTTCATTGATGCTCTTACACGCCATGCGGCAGTACCTACTGAAAGCATCATAAGCCCTATTCTTCCAACAAGAGTAGCTTTTTCGCTCAGGGAAGCGTTCAGGGCCGGCTCGGTACTTTCGCTGTCAACTATCTCATGCCAGTCAATAGACATATGCTGTTTTCTGAATTTACTCATAAAGCACCTCTCTGTAAAATTAGTTGAACCAATTGACATTATACCACCTTTATATAAGAAATGCAACACTTTAATAAAAAACGGAAGAAAAAATCTTCCGCTTTTTTATTTATATTATGTTGTTTTTTATTGCGAAGACAGCAAGCTGTGTGCGATCTTTCAAGCCGAGTTTTTCAAGAAGACGGGATATTCCGTTTCTTACGGTTCCTTCTGCAAGGAAAAGCTCTGATGCGATCTCTTTATTATCAGCTCCGTCGCAAATAAGCTTCAGAAAATCAATTTCACGTTCGGTAAGGTCAAAATTCTTAGCATCCTGCTGAACAAATACTTCTTTTTTGATAGAGCGGAATATATTGTCACAGAAAACATTTATTCCGCCTGAGACAGCTTTGATGGAATTGATAATCTTTTCGTTATCCATTTCCTTCAGGATATAACCGTCAGCACCGCTTGCAATAGCTTTATCCACAGTTTCCTTGTCATCAAAAGTTGTAAGAACGAGAACTTTTACGTTCGGAAGAGTATCCTTGATCTTTTTGGTACCATAACTTCCGTCGTAATCGGGCATTCTCATATCCATAAGCACTACATCAGGCTTCATTCTAACACTCATTTCATAAGCTTCTTTACCGTTTGAAGCTTCACCAACAACATTTATATCGCTATCACTTGCAAGAACAGCTTTCAGACCTGCACGGAGTATCTTTACATCATCTGCTAATATAACATTTATCATATTTCCACCTCTTTGATCGGTATCTTGATTATTGTATTGAAGCCTTCGCCCTTTACAGAAGAAAATCTTACTGTACCGCCGAGTGCTTCAGTTCTTTCGCGTATTCCCCTTAGACCGTTATGTTCTGAGATATCATTACAGCCTTTGCCGTTATCAAGTATGTACATTTCGATACGTTCTTCGAGAAATTTGAGTATTATATCTATTCTTGTTGCATCGGAATATCTCAGAGCGTTCGTAACTGTTTCACGGCAGTTGTCATACATTTCCTTGATACAGAAGCCGTATCGTTCGTCTTCCTCACCTTGTATACAGAGGTCAATGTCAACGCCTCGGACTGCTGTGGTAACTGTTTTTACTGCTCTGACTACGGATGTCATGAATTCGTCATCCCTAAGATTGTTTATGGTACATCTCAACTGAGTTACACCACTTCTGGAAAGTCCGTCGATTTCAGAGATATTTTCCATAATTTTCAAAGTATCCTGTTTGCCCTGTTCGACTTCAAATTTTAGAAGCTTTGCGAGAGAGCTTATCATAGTGAAGGTATGACCCGCCGAGTCGTGCATTTCCTGAGCTATGCGATTCCGTTCCTGTTCGAGACTGAGCTTTTTTTCAGCATGAGCCAGCTCATGATATTCAGTAACATTGTTTATGGTAATTATTCTTGCAACTGTATTGCCGTTTTTATTTTCGCAATAGCTCTGTTTAAGATTATAAAAATCATTTTCAAATTTGATTTCCGTTGAAGAGAAATCAGGCGAGATCTCTTCTGCAGTTACATCGTTCAGAGTTTTTACAAGCTGAGCGATATTATGGATACCCGAAAGGAATGAAATATTGCCCGCATACTTATTTTTATAGGAAATATTTCCGTTTATATCGAAAATAACTACACCACTGTTGATGTTATTGATAGTATCACGTATAGCAAGATTATTGATATTTAGCAGTCCGTATCTTCCAAGAGCTATTATTATAAGTAAACTCGATATTCCAAAGAAGAGTGGGGTAAGAGTTGCTTTTGATTTTAGTATTCCGGTAAGTGAAAGTGTATTAATGCCAAGAGGTATTGCAGCTGAAAGTATCAGAAGTATGGACTGCTTTGTCATCTGATCAGAGCGTTTTGTGTGTTTTAGGCAGATTATTGATATACCCGTTATGATGCATGTGTAATATATGACCTGAAAAGTATAGAACAAAGGACCATATTCTGCGCTTCCTGCTTCAAATACAGAGTAGTAGAGATAGTGTAGCGGATTAGTGATTACAACAAATATAGCAAATATCGAAATGAGGGGCAGAAGTCTTGTAAGTTTTTTTACAACAGCACTTGTGTTTGTATATTCGGCTGACAGCATCAGCCAAAGTGGTCCGAAACAGCTTATGCCGAAATTTCCGATTATGTAGCTGATCCAGTATTGCTGTTTGGTGTAAGAAAATAGGATCAGAAGCTCTGATATAAGCCAGAGAACTATTGAGATCTGGCAGCTCAGGAATAATCTCGTAAGTCGGTTTTGGTTGCCGCGCCTTATGATCCATGTGAGTGAGCCTATCATGCCGCAAAGTCCAAGGAAAAGAAGAATTGCTGAGACTATGTTTGCTATCATTTTGCACCTCCTTATTGAATTATAACATACATTTTTCTAAATATCAACAGAAATCGTAAAAAATACTGTATATAAAAACGCTCCGAATAAATCGGAGCGTTAATATCTTACCATGACCAGCCGCTGAATTTCTTGGCAACTGAGGTCTTTAATGTTTCATTGTTCTTTTTGCAGTATTCGTTGATAGAGGCGATTCCTATAAGGATTATACCTGCTATGAAGAGGTATATCCACCAGTGAAGTGCCATGAGGTATTCTCTTGTTGCATAAACTGTTATAGTGAAGAGGCTTGCTGCTGATGCGATAAACCATGTCTTTGATCTTACAGCTATTGATATAATAAGAACAAGGATCATTATTCCCATTACAAATATCGTATTCAATGCGGTATCAAAAATCATTGCATCAAAGAGAAGAGCTATAAAGGACATAATAAATATGGTATTTGAAGAATACTTTGATGCTTCTTTGAATTCACGCCATATGTAACGGCAGGCAAGTCCTGTAAGTGCGATGATTGCGATTGTTATTTTGCTGGATACTTCTCTGGATTCGGGAAGGAAGAAAGGTCTTGCAATAAGCGCTGCTGCTGTGAGCAGTGTTGAGGTAGAAAGAAGTATTGATGCAGTAGTTTGAGAGGTGTTCTTTTTTATGAAGCATCCGCAGTATATTGCAGAACCTAAAAGGGTAAAGAAACAAGCTGTTCTTGTTGTTCCGAGCATTAAAGCTATGGGAAGCCAGCCTGCTGCAAGCATCGGATCAATTACGAGCTTTTCATGAGTGCAGCAGATCGTAGCATTATGATAAACAAATCTTGAAATGCCCATGTAGAGTATAAGTATGCACATCATTACCATGAGATTTACTGTGCTGCTCTGGATATTCGAGTTTCTTAAAATTGTGCGGATCGCAATAACAAATGATATAGACGAGAAGACCGCTGTAATGTTGTTGCGGAGCTTATTTGACATTGCAAAATGTATAAGGCATATAGCAGCGGGAATATATGTGAGTTCCTTTGCACATGAGAGGAACATCAGGATAAAGCCTGCAAATGAAAGATCCGTATAAAGTGCTGCATTGGTTTTACGTGGGTATTTTGTGTTGAAGACGGGAGCTATCCTGGGCATAAAATTCATGATAGCCGCTGATATAATAAGTATCATCGAAAATACGCTCATACAGATCGTATATGCATTTGATCCGGTTGAAAAATTGCCGCTAATCATATCGCCGAGTCTGATCGAAGCAAGGAAAGGTATAAACGGAGCAGTAACGCCTGCTGCGATCTGTTTTGCCTTGCTTTTATCGAATACATATGTACCGATCAAAGCTGAATTTATCATTACCATTATAATTTCAGGCATAAATGAATCTCTTGTCATTGATGTCAGACACATAAGTGCTCCGAAAGCTGAAACGCTGAGAGTTGAGCTTTCTGTAAATGTTGATCTTAAAGCAGGGACAAAACGATGGATAAGATAACTTGCGATCATAATACCTGAGAATGTAAGTGTCGCTGTCTTGTCTGATGCAGTATTTGCTGTATATATGCCGATAATGAGTGCTAAAAATGAAAATACGATCGATTCTGCGTATATAAGGCCGTTTATCTTTTTGATGATTCCGTAATACATCAGCTGAGCAATTATAACTGTAATTATTGTAATAGAGGATATAGTAGGATCGAAGAATGATGCAAGAACATAGATTAAAGCAATGCCTCCGTATAAAGCTGCTGCGCAGATTCCGACAATTTTTATCGGAAGTTCATACTTTTTACCTTCTGCTGCCTTGAATACGTAAAGTGCTGCAATGATTAATGCCTGAGCTGCGATGAAAACAGGTGCAGCTATTTCAATATCGTCACATACCTGGACAATGCCGAAAAGTACAGTAAGAACTGTGGTGGAAAGTGCGGTGCATATAAGGGGAAGCTTCTGGAATACAGCATTTCCTGCATAAAGCATTATTGAAGCTATAAGACATGATGTAGCAATAAGTGCAAATACACCGTCTCCGCTAAATGAGAACCATTCACCCATTAGCTTGTAATATCCGGCTGTAAGGAATGAGGTCGCTGCGAGACCAGTGCTGAGAATATAGAATGAAACTGATGTTCCCGAAAGCCTGAGGGCCTTGCTGATAACAACCGAAAGTATCAGGAATACAGCTGAGGCTGCTGCGATTATAGCAACTCTGCCTATATGTGTTGTATGTACCCAGCCTGCAACACCAAATGCAAGTCCCGAAAGAACGATGAAGGCTGTTCCTATAAGGAATAAAATATTTGAAACAGTCATGTCTGGCTTGTTCTTTTTTGGGGGTATCGGTCTAACAGGTACAGGCGGAGGTGTGATATTTGCGCCCTGAGGCATCACAGGGAATGGTGGCTGTGTTATAGCATTAGGATATGGCTGATTGAGATACTGAGGCATATTCCTGTTATAATAGTTGTTGACAGGATATGCTGTTCTGTATGGAGTCGGCTGTTCTTCCTTGGAGTTACTTAATGATATAATTATAAGCGGGATCGCAAAAGGAAGTACAATAACTGCTAATATAAACAATGTGATTAACATAATCATCATCCTTTCTGTTTATCGGGGTGGTTTGCTTCTGTGATTATATGATAACACTGCTTGCTTAAAAAAGTAAGATGTCGTTCGTCACTTATATAGTGACAAATGTCACTTTCTGAGTGACTGATGACACTTTAAAAAGCGATGCGGTTTGTGTTATCATTTATTATGTAAGCGGTCTAACTTGAAAGAAATATCTAAAAGTGGTATAATACATTATGATAGAGGAGGAATGTACTATGGGATTTATGGAACTTGCGTCAGGCAGATACTCAGTTAGAAGCTTTGACGACCGGCCGATAACTTCAGAGCATCTCGGGATTATACTGAAAGCAGCGAATGCAGCGCCTACAGGCTGTAATTACCAGCCTCAGAGGATATATGTTGTCCAGAGTGATGAGATGCTGAGCAAGCTCCGAGAGATAAGTAAATGTACTTTCGGTGCAAGAACAATACTTGTTTTTACTTATAATAAGGATGAGGACTGGAAGAATCCATTGGAAAGCGGAGTTCGTTCGGGTGTAGAAGATGTAAGTATTGTAGCCACTCATGTAATGCTCCAGGCATGGGAGCTTGGCATTGGCAGCTGTTGGGTCAATTACTTTTCTAATTCCAGACTTGAACGAGAGCTTGGGATTCCCGAAAATGAAAGCTCGGTACTTATTATGCCTGTTGGTTATCCTTCAAAGGATTCCGGGCCATTGCATCTGCATGAAGAATGTAAACCTTTAGATGCTACAGTAAGGTTTATTTAATGAAGGTGAGCCTTGTTGAAAAAAGAAAATAAACTTATATATAGGGGATTAAGACTGATATTCAAACCACTTTTTCATATTCTTTTCAGGCCTGTAATAATCGGCAGGGAAAATATTCCGAGTGACGGAGCTGCTGTTCTTGCAGGCAATCATAAACACGCTTTTGATCCAATATTTGTTGATGTATGTACAAAAAGGATTGTATGTACCCTTGCTAAAAAAGAACTTCACGACGGTAAATTCGGATTTATTTTCCGCGGCGCGGGAACGATACCCGTAGATCTTCACAGCGCACGTAATCCTGACGCACTTGATGCAGCAGTCAGAGCACTTAAAGAAGGAGAAATAGTAAATGTTTCTCCGGAAGCAAAGAGAAATAATACCTCTGAGCTGCTCCTGCCCTTCAAATTCGGAGCTGCTGTTATGTCATACAGGACGGGGGCACCGGTTATCCCATATGCTATATCAGGTAAGTATAAGCCCTTCAGGGGAAGAGTAACAATAAAAATCGGAAGTCCTGTTTATCCCGCAGGGAAAGATACGGATACAATCAACAGAGAAATATACAATTCTGTGGCTGAGCTTTTAATGAAGATAATGCCGCAGGATGAACTAAAGAGTAAAAGATTTTCATCCTATGATGAGTGGAGGACTGAATATGAAAAGACATCTTGAATATCCGGAGTGTTCTATATACGATCATATAAGAAAATGTGCCAAGGAATACGGAAGCCTCAGTGCTCTTGAATACTTCGGAAGGTCAATATCTTACCGTGAATTGATACGTGAAATTAATCGATGCGCCTGTGCTCTTACAGCGGCAGGCGTAAACAAGGGAGACAGTGTATCCATATGTCTTCCCAATATACCACAGGCGGTTTACCTGTTTTATGCAGTAAGCAAAGTCGGAGCCGTTGCTAATATGATCCATCCTTTGTCTTCGGAAAACGAAATAATCAATTATGTTAAACTTACAGAGAGCAAATATATATTCGCTGTTGATCTTATCGCAGATAAGCTCAGAAAGGTAGTCAGAAAAGCTAATGTAAAACTTGCTGTTGTAATATCTCCTGCTGATGAGATGCCTGTTTTATACAAAGCAGGATATAAGCTCAAAGAAATAAAGGAGCGTGTGAAAAAAAGTGAATTCACTGATTGGAAGCAGTTTATATTGCGCGCAGCTCCTGGGGACAAGTATTATAATACTCACGGCGGAGCCGATGATTGCGCAGCTATTCTGTACAGCGGAGGTACCACAGGTAAGCCTAAGGGAATAATGCTTACAAATCTTAATTTCAATGCACTGGCACTTCAGAGCATTGACGCCTGTGGCTGTCTTGAAAAAGGTGACAGAGTCCTTTCGGTAATGCCTGTATTTCATGGTTTCGGACTTGGTGTTTGTATACATACAGTTCTCACATTCGGCGGAACTGCTGTAATACTGCCAAAATTCAATGTTGCCGAGTTTGATAAGCTTATATTTAAATACAGACCAGGAGTTATTGCAGGCGTCCCCGCAATATATGAAGCTATGTTAAGGAGCGACGGATTTGAAAGAAAACAGCTTGATTTTATCAAATGCGTCATCTCCGGCGGCGATTCACTTGCAGAAAACACCAAACTAAAGCTCAATGAGATGCTTAAGGTACACGGCTGCAAATGTACTGTCAGGGAAGGCTACGGCTTAACGGAATGTGTTACAGGAAGCTGTCTTACCCCGGATAAATGCACGCTGACTGGAACCTGCGGATTGCCGTATGCGGATACTTTTTATAAGATCATAGATCCTGAAAGCGGCAGGGAATTGCCTGACGGAGAAACAGGCGAGATCATTCTACGCGGACCTACGGTTATGAAAGGATATTATAAGGAGCCCGATGAAACGGCTGATACCCTCGTGAAAGACAGCGACGGCTATATATGGCTGTATACAGGCGATCTTGGCTGCAAGGATGAAAATGGATACATATATTTCCGCCAGAGACTGAAGCGTATGATAGTGTCAAACGGATACAATATATATCCGCAGGTAATAGAAAACGTAATAAGCTCACATAAAGACGTTGCTATGTGTGCTGTAGTGGGGATTCCCGATGAACTCAGAGGACAGAGGGTGAAAGCATTCGTTATGCTCAGAGAAGGTGCTTCTCGGGAAAAAGTAAGATCAGAGCTTGAAAAATTAATGCAGAACAATGTATCGGCATATGCAATTCCAAAGGAGATCGAATTTGTTGACAGTTTCCCGAAAACTCTTGTTGGTAAGATCGCATACAACGAGCTTATTACGGAGGAAATGCGAAAATGAACAAAAAAGTTCTTCTTGTACACCCTGAGATCTCACGCACAAAATATAATTTTGCAGGTGTCATAGATAATGAGCCTCTTGAACTTGAGTATATCTTTGCTTTGCTGAAAAAAGAGGGCTTTGACCCCTTTATCTGGGACGGACAAGTGGAAAAAGAGCCGTTTATCAACAAACTTCATGAAATAGAGCCGTTTGCAGTATATATTTGCGGCCGCACAAGACAGGAAAACTTCATGAAAGAATACTGCCTTGCGGCGAAAGACATGAATTGCATAACCATAGTTGGAGGACTTCATGTTCAGCTCAATTACAGACGTTTTTTTTGCAGCTATATAGATTACGTTGTTACTTCCTTTGATATATTTAATATAGTGAATATCCTGAATGATATAGAACCCGAAAACAGTATATGTATACAAAAAAACGGAAAGTGGACAGTAAAAGAGGCTGTTCCCTTTGATATTAACAGGCTTCCGCTTGCAGACCGAAGCTATTATTACGAGCATACCGACAGATACCGTTATCTTGAACTTTTACCCTGTGCTCACATCAGAACATCTTACAGCTGCCCCTACAAATGCAGTTTTTGCTGTAGGAGCAAAATGAATTGCGGAAAATACTCTGCAAGGGATATAGATAATGTTGTTGACGAAATTGCAGAAATTAACTGTGATAATATATATATAATAGATGATGATTTCCTGTTCGACAGAAAAAGAATAGAACGTTTTATAAATCTAATACGTCTGCGCGGTATAAAAAAGAAATTTGTATGCTATGGCAGAGCTGATTTTATAGCTGCTAATGCTGATCTTATGCAGGAACTCAAGGATATAGGGGTTTACTATATTCTTACTGGACTTGAAGCGGCTGACGGCAAAAGGCTGAAGAATTATAATAAAAAAACAGGCATGAAAACAAATGCTGAGGCTGTCCGTATCCTGAACGAAGTCGGTATAAACATAATGGGAATGTTCATTGTGGATCTCGATTTTACGGCCAAGGATTTCAGAAGTATATATAAATGGATAAAAAGGCATAAAGTCAGACACACGGCTATTTCGATCTTTACACCGGAGATGTCATCAGAACTTTATGAACAATACCGCGGAAGACTTATCACAGATGATCCGAGCCATTGGGACTATCTTCACGTAGTTGCAAAGCCCGAGAAGATGAGTGTGAGAAATTATTATATGTATTATCACATTCTGGTAGTAAAGCTGTTTCTGAAGGGAAAACGTGAAGGTATATACGATTTTCTTGATTATGGCTATTATATAAAGTCCATGCTGAAAAATCTATTTAAATTTGGAGGATAATATGGGAACAAAATATACCAATCCTTTAAAAAAGATTATACCGAGCAAGCTTGAAACGGGTTTTCAGCAGTTTTTATACAAGCACGTAGGCGTTCATATACCCAAAAGCCTGACACCAAATGATATGACTCTTATTGGTGCATTTGGAGGATTATTCGCAATTATAGCAACACTTCTTGCTAATATAAGTCCGTTTTTTTTCATTGGTACCATAATCGGTCTTGCAGTACATCTTGTAGCAGATGATCTTGACGGATATGTGGCAAGAAGCAGGGGAATGTCTTCAAGAGAAGGAGCATATTTTGATCTGATAACGGATGTCCTGTTTTCAACATTTCTGCTTCTTTCTTTCGGTCTGACTCCATACTGCCACATGGCAGTTGCGGCTTTTGCTGCGCCGCTTTACGGTATCATCAATGTAACAATGATGAATTATATCATATATTACAATGAATTTCTTTTCCCGCGCCTCGGACCAATCGAAGCGCACCTCGCATATGCTTCTGTCTGTATCCTTGGAATCATATTCGGTGACAGAGAAATTATCTGTATCGGAAGTGCAGGATTTACTGTAATGGATATTGTAATGTTTATAGGTATGATTCCAATGTATTATGAGATGTTCAGAATGCAGATAGGGCTCCTCAGACGTCTGAAGGAGACTGATAAAAAATGAAAGAAATATATATCGTTCTTATACGCGCTCATACTGGACTCG
This sequence comes from Ruminococcus flavefaciens 007c, assembly GCF_000571935.1. Taxonomy (GTDB): domain Bacteria; phylum Bacillota; class Clostridia; order Oscillospirales; family Ruminococcaceae; genus Ruminococcus; species Ruminococcus flavefaciens_F. The sequence continues at coordinate 80,269 of NZ_ATAX01000024.1, forward strand.
GCAGCATTGCGAGACGATTTACAGGCTATGAATATACCCATATCGCGGTCAGCCTTGACAGAAGTCTTACAGATTTTGTAAGCTATTCGCGAAGGTATCATAGCTTTCCCTTTGATGCAGGATTTACACATGAATACAGGGATTATTATGCCTTCGGAAAGCATCAAGATGTAAAAATAAAGGTATTCAGGCTTTGTCCTGATAATACGCACTATAATGCGGTGCTCGGATTCATTGAACAATGTGAAAATGACAATGATGAAGTTTTCAACCTTTTTTCAATGGCAACAATGCCTCTGCTTCATGGTTTCAGAATATATAAGGCTAATAATTGTATGTCTTTTACTGCTAAGGTCATTGAATTGTCGGGAGCTGCTGATATGCCTGTGGCGTACTATAAGTATTCGATAAAGGATATAGACGAACTTCTTGAAAAGAATTTTCTTTTTGAGGGAAGACTCAGAAGAAAGCCGTCAGAGAGATATAACAAATATATGCGCAGTTTTGAGCCAATAAAGTATTTTAGTGATATGAGCAAGCTTTTGCTTACGCTCGTTTTGAGGCTTATTTACAAGAAATAATGTTTTTTTACTCATTTATTCTTTGATATGTTTTTGTCAATATGATTACTTTTTAACAAAGTGTACAAATCGTATAATGTGCTGCTCATATTACCAGGTATAAACTCTCGAAAAGAGCAGTCTGACTTATATGCAACCGATTAAATAAGTGTTATTTGTGCATTATAACAATTTTAGCTGCTGATTTTTATTGATTTGTGTTTTTGTATTGATTTTTTTTGTAACAGTCAGTATAATAAATGTATATAAGAGTAGATGGGGATTCATATAATTATAAAATGTTTTATTTGCTGTATTGAAGATTTTGTATTATTTATATAATAAAATAATTTTAATTTGCAGTATGCGTTCAGTGTCGCTGTTGGAGGGATTACATAATGAAAAAGTTTTTCAGAAATTTCAAATGCCGTAAGATAATACTTGCAGTTGCTGATGTTTTTATTGTTTGTATCGCTGCTCTGATGGCAAATTTTATTCTGTCGTTCTTTGACAGGAAAATTGATGAATCCCTATTGATAATATCAGGTGCTGTAAGCGCAATATGCTGCTTTGGAAGCCTTCTTATTACAGGAGCTTACAGCAAAATGTGGCGTTATTTCAACAGAAAAGACTATCTTACATGCATTTACGGCGCGATCGTTGGTATTGTAGTTTCTGCATCGATTTTATTTATTATTGATAATTCATTCTACCCACTATATACAGCAGTTCATTTAGCATTCATCACCGTAGGCATCTGTCTTTTCAGATATCTTTTCAAGTGCGCATTTATAACCCTTGCCAAGCCAAAGGTATATAAAGGAAAACGCACTATGGTCATTGGCGGAGGACAAGCTTGCAAGACGATAATAAAAGAGATATACAATGCTCAGCATTCCCCGTATTCAGATGACAAGCAGGTTACTATTTTCAATCCTGTTTGTATTATTGACGATGACCGTGATAAAATCGGCCTGGAGATCGGCGGAGTTGAAATTGTCGGCACCACTGCTGAGATACACAGATTTGTAAAGGAAAAGAAGATCGAGCAGATACTTTTTGCCATACCTTCGTGTCTTGACGGTGAAAGAAAGCGCATACTCGATATATGTTCTGATACAAAGATCCCTGTCAAGGTGGTTCCGTTTATCGGAAATCTCGTATTTGATGAGAATAATAAGACAATCATACATCAGATACGTGATATTAAGGTGGAGGATCTTCTCGGCCGTGATCCTATAACCTTCGATAACGACGATATCAGAAACTTTATCAGCGGTAAGGTTTGCATGGTAACAGGCGGCGGAGGAAGTATCGGTTCAGAGCTTGTACGTCAGATTGCTAAGTATACTCCGAAGAGAGTAATAATAGTTGATATTTACGAAAATAATGCCTATGAGATCGAGCAGGAGCTCAAAATGGAATACGGTGACGAGTTGTCACTGGTTACTCTTATTGCCTCCGTTAGGGATTATTTCCGGATGAATCAGATATTTGACACATATAAGCCCGATGTTGTATTCCATGCGGCAGCTCATAAACACGTTCCGCTTATGGAAGTGTCTCCTATGGAAGCGATTAAAAACAACATTATCGGTACATTCAACGTTGCAACTCTTGCTCAGTATCATGATGTAGGAAAATTTGTGATGATCTCTACCGATAAAGCGGTTAATCCGACAAATGTCATGGGTGCTTCAAAGCGCTGCTGTGAGATGATAGTACAGTATCTTGCTCAGCAGCATGAAGGAAAAACAGAATTTGTTACAACGCGTTTCGGCAATGTTCTGGGTTCAAACGGTTCGGTTATACCGCTATTCAAGAAGCAGATAGAGCAGGGAAGACCTGTTACTGTTACACATCCTGATATTATACGTTATTTTATGACTATTCCCGAGGCTGTAAATCTTGTTATGGAGGCAGCTGCTATTGCTAAGGGCGGAGAGATATTTGTCCTTGATATGGGCGAACCCGTAAAGATCGTTACTCTTGCGGAAAATCTTATCCGTATGTATGGAAAAGAGCCTTATAAGGACGTTGAGATCAGATTTACAGGCCTTCGTCCAGGCGAAAAGATAAAGGAAGAGCTTCTTATGAATGAGGAAGGACTTCAGAAGACATCCAACAAGCTCATATTTATAGGCAAACAGATCGAGATCGATGAAGCTACTTTTGCATTCCGTCTTAATTCACTGCGCAACGCTGCACTGGAAAACAATGAAAAGGTTGCTGTTGATGCTCTTCATGATATGGTTCCGACATTTATTAATCCTGATGAGTTCAACAATAAGGAACTCAAGAAGGAGATCATTGAAAAGACTGTTGAGTCTGCCTGATATAAGATATATAATGACTGCTGTTCTTCGGAACAGCAGTTTTTATATTAAAATTGTCAAAATATACCTATTTCAACGGTGAGGTATATTTATTTTGTATTAAGGGGAAAAAGTACACTTCCATGCCGGCTGTAATATTGACAAATCCCCGAAGCAGTGGTATAATTTTTAAATATAATGGAGTATTGTATATAGAGTAAGAATGCTCTGAGGAGGAAATGTATATGTCAGTTAATATTCCCGAGATGTTTGCCTGCAATGTATTCAATGAGGAGGTCATGAAAACAAGACTTCCAAAAAATGTTTATAAAGCTCTTAAGAGGACCATGCAGAACAATGAGCCTCTTGCAGATATGGAAACAGCAGATGTGGTTGCTAATACCATTAAGGATTGGGCTATAGAAAGAGGAGCTACTCATTATACCCACTGGTTCCAGCCAATGACAGGTTCAACGGCTGAAAAGCATGACTGCTTTATAAGTCCTGCTCCGAACGGTATGGCTATTATGGAATTTTCGGGTAAGGCACTCGTAAAGGGAGAACCTGATGCTTCATCATTTCCGTCAGGCGGTCTGAGAAGGACCAGCACAGCAAGGGGATATACGGCATGGGATCCTACTTCATACTGCTTTGTTAAAGAAGGAAGCCTTTATATCCCTACAGTTTTTGTTTCGTATACCGGAGAAGTTCTTGACAAAAAGACTCCGCTCCTTCGCTCTATGCAGGCTCTCAGCAAGACAGCTGTAAGATTTCTGAAGCTTTTTGGCAACGACAGAGTTACCAGGGTCACTTCAACTGTCGGCGCAGAGCAGGAATACTTCCTTATAGACAAAAAAATGTATGATCAGCGTGAGGATCTTATCCTTACAGGCAGAACCCTGTTTGGCGCAAAGCCTCCTAAGGGACAGGATCTTGACGATCAGTATTTCGCAAATCTTCGCCCGAGAATTGCGGCATATATGGCAGACCTTGATGAAGAACTCTGGAAACTCGGCATTTATTCCAAGACAAAGCATAACGAAGTCGCTCCTGCACAGCATGAGATGGCTCCTATATTCACCACTTCCAATCTCGGTACAGATCAGAATGAGCTTGCCATGGAAGTAATGGAAAAGGTAGCGCTTAAGCACGGTCTTGTTTGTCTTCTTCACGAAAAGCCTTTTGAAGGTGTAAACGGTTCAGGTAAGCATAATAACTGGTCTATGTCCACGAATGACGGTCAGAATCTGCTTGATCCCGGCGATACGCCCATGGATAACCTTCAGTTCCTTACAATACTCTGTGCTCTTATAAAGGGTGTAGATGAGTATGCAGATCTTATGAGACTTTCGGCTGCATCAGCTGGCAACGATCATAGACTTGGCGCTGATGAAGCACCTCCTGCCATTGTATCCATGTTCCTCGGTGAGGAGCTTGAAGCTGTACTACAGGCAATCGAAGACGATTCTGCTGTATACAAGACAGAGGCAAGAGCTTTCAAGATCGGTGTTGATGCTCTTCCTTCATTCCCAAAAGATTCAACAGACAGAAACAGAACCTCTCCGTTTGCTTTCACGGGTAACCGTTTTGAGTTCAGGATGGTCGGTTCTTCCGATAATATTGCTTGTCCGAATGTTCTTCTTAATACCATTGTATGTGAAGAATTAAGTCAGTTTACTGAAATTCTCGAGCCATACAAGGGAAAAGACAATTTTGACGCAGAGGTCAGAAAGCTTCTCAAGAGTGTACTCAAGGAACACAGACGTATCATCTTCAACGGCGACGGCTATTCTCCTGAATGGGTTAAGGAGGCCGAAAGACGCGGACTTCCGAATTATGTTTCAACCGTTGATTGTATGCCTCATTATACAGATGAGAAGAATATAAAGATCTTCCGTAAATTTGAGATATACAATCAGAATGAAGTTACAGCAAGAAAAGAGATACATCTCGAAAAGTATTCCAAGACAATACGTATTGAAGCACGTACAATGGTCGAAATGGCAAGAAAGCAGCTTCTTCCCGCAACCATGGACTATGTTCATACTCTCTGTGACGGTATTGCCGTAAAGGAAAAGATAGATTTAGGCTGCAATACTGACAGAAAGATCGCTAAAAAGCTCAATGAGCTTGCTGACAGCTTCTATGATTCTATCGAAAGACTCGAACAGCGTATAAACGAAGCAAATGCCGTTGAAGGAATTCAGAAGCAGGCCGAGTTCTTCCATGATGTTGTTCTTGCTGAAATGGATATTATGAGAAATATCGCAGATGAGATAGAGCTGAATATGCCTTCTGCAAAATGGCCTATACCTGCATATTCCGAGATCATCTATAATGTTTGAGTTTATAAAAAAATCAAAAGGTCACAAAACTTATGTTTGTGACCTTTTTTATTATCCCCTACAGATTAATAAAAAAGGCAGCCGTATAAGCTGCCTCAATTTTTAAAATATAGCTTTGCATCCAAAGTAAGCAAGTACAAGCAGACCAAGAATGATCCTGTACCAGCCGAACACCTTGAAATCGTGCTTTTTAATGTAATCCATGAGGAATTTGATAACAAATATGGATACAAGGAAGGAAACTACACAGCCTGTCAGTAATACCACAAGCTCGCTTCCGCTGAAGTTGAATCCGAATTTCACAAGCTTCAAAAGGCTTGCTCCGAACATAACAGGAATTGCAAGGTAGAATGTAAATTCAGCTGCAACTGTTCTTGAAACTCCGATGAGAAGTGCACCTACGATAGTAGCACCCGAACGGGATGTACCCGGGAAAATTGCCGCAATAAGCTGGAAAACACCGATTATAAAAGCAGTATTGAATGTAAGCTCGGCAATAGTATTTATTTTGGGCTTTTTGCCTTTGTTCCAGTTTTCGATGATAATGAAGGCGATACCGAAAACAATCAGAGCTATCGCAACGGTCCACGGATTATAAAGATGCTCGTCTATCCAGTCATCAAGAAGGAGACCGATAACAGCAGCTGGCAGACAAGCTACCAGAACCTTGAACCACATCATGAATATATCTTTTTTGATCATCTGCCCGAAGGGCGATTTGTTAATAGGATGTGAATTGTTTTTCTTGCCAAAAGGCCATAGCTTTTTCCAGAATATCACAACAACAGCCATAATAGCTCCCAGCTGGATAACAACATCAAACATTTCCTTGAACTCATCTGATTTGTCGAGGTTAAGGAATTCTCCTACAAGTATGAGATGACCTGTACTGCTTATGGGCAGCCATTCGGTTATGCCTTCGACAATACCGAGAATGACCGTTTTTATTATCTCCCAAATCATAATAAAATGTTCCTTTCAGAATAAAATACAAGCTATATTATAACATATTTGCAGTTGACTGTCAATTGTCAGAATCGTGATTTCTTACCAGAGTGAATTTACGTTTTGATATAGTAAGTATGCCAGCTTTTTTCAATCTGGTCATTTCTCGTTGAAGTGCGCTTCTGTTAACGCAAAGATAATCAGATAGTGCTGTGGTTGAGAAAGGAATTTTAGGTGTTTTTCCTTTTGGTGTCTTTTCTTCGATTATACTCAGACAGCTGATAAGCTTATCTTCAATAGAGCGCTGGCTGAGTACTTCTATTCTTTCGTTCAGAGAAATAGCTTTTTCAGACATAAGTTCCAAAAGGTTTTCTACAACACGTGAATGACATTGGCAGGCGTTTTCACATCTTTTTGTGATTTTCGAACGTCTTACAAACATTATCTCACACTCGTTTTCGGCAATGATCTCGATACCGCTGCGCTGAGAGGCTGTAAAAGTAAAGTAAACACCGAATACGCTCTGCTCGTCGAGCGACTCCATTATAGAGCGCACTCCGTTTATGTCGTAGCGTACCATTACTGCGGTTCCGCTGAGTACAATGCCGAGTTTATCCGGATTATCTGAATAATCCATTATTTTGCTGCCTGTTTTGAATTTTCTTATGTCCGCGTTAAAGCAGCTTATCATTCTGCGGCAGTCGTTTTGATCTATACCCTTAAAAAGTACGTTATATTCAGGTAACATAAAACTCCTCCGTTGTTGCAGATGCAACAGATTTTTTATATTCTATATGATACAATATATTCAGACAAAAGTCAATACTATACTAATGGAGGTCAATAACAATGGAAGTAAATGTTGTAGGTGAACAGCTTTCTCAGAATGAGATCAATGCATATATCGACTATGGCAGAAAGAAATACTCTGACAGAGAAATTATCGGAATGACTGTAAAGACTGACGGCGAATACGTTGATCTTCGTTATGATTTTGCCAAGGATGTCCCTTTCGACAGGATCAGGAGAATAACAGGATACCTTGTAGGTACACTTGACCGTTTCAATAATGGCAAACGCGCTGAAGAACACGACAGAGTAAAACATTCAGTATGATCGTCTGAGACGCTTGTGGTTTTACAGGTGTTTATGACTTAAAAATAAAAAAACGGAGGTATAAAACAATGAAAACATATGTATGTCCTGTATGCGGATACGTTCACGAAGGAGATGCACCGCCTGAGAAGTGCCCCCAGTGCGGAGTTCCCGGTTCAAAATTCATAGAGAAGGACGCTGGTGAAAAGCTTGTTTTTGCTTGCGAGCATGAACTTGGAGTTGCAAAGGCAGTAACGGATAAGGAGATCCTTGACGGACTCAGAGCTAATTTCAGCGGCGAGTGTACAGAGGTAGGTATGTATCTCGCAATGGCAAGAGTTGCTTATCGTGAAGGTTATCCGGAGATCGGTGCATACTGGGAAAAGGCTGCATTTGAAGAGGCTGAGCACGCTGCAAAGTTTGCTGAGCTGCTCGGAGAAATACTATCATCTTCCACAAAGGAAAATCTTGAGAAGAGAGTTGCGGCAGAGCATGGTGCGACTGAAGGAAAGCTCAAGCTTGCTAAGAGAGCTAAGGAGCTCAATCTTGACGCTATCCACGATACTGTTCACGAGATGGCAAAAGATGAGGCGCGTCACGGCAAGGCATTTGAAGGACTCCTCAAGAGATACTTTGGCTGATAAATACAGTTTATTGATAGCGGGACGTGTTCCCGCTATTTTTATCATGGTTTTTGCTAATTTAACCAAAACCCTTGAAATAATATGTAAAATTTGATATAATGTATTCATAATATTTTTTCACAGTGAGGTAATGCTATGAAAAGGATACTTGATTGGAACAAATACATCGAAAAAGCAGCTGAAACTGTTTCGGAAGGCATCGTAATGCTTAAAAACAATAATAATGCCCTTCCTATCGACCTAAATGAAACTATTTCTGTCTTCGGGCGTATACAGCTTCATTATTATAAAAGCGGTACAGGCTCGGGAGGAATGGTGAATGTATCAAAAGTTACGGGAATACTTGACGGCCTTTTGGAATCGGGAGTAAAAATAAATAATGATCTTCTTGATATATACAAAAAATGGGATGAGGAAAATCCGTTTGATCTTGGCGATGGCTGGGGAGGAGAACCATGGTCCCAGAAAGAAATGCCTCTTGATGAAAAAAAAGTTGAGCAGGCTGCTTCAGCAAGCAGTAAAGCCATAGTTATTATAGGCAGAACAGCAGGTGAAGAGCAGGATGCACGAATCGAGAAAGGTTCATATCTTCTGACTGATGAAGAGCTTGATATGCTTCAGAAAGTGCGCAGACATTTTGAAAAAGTAATTGTACTGCTTAATGTTGGCGGTCTCATTGACCTTGAGAAAATTGAAGAAGTTGCTCCTGATGCACTGCTGTATGTATGGCAGGGCGGAATGACCGGAGGAAAGGGAACTGCGGATGTGCTTACGGGTAAAGTAAGTCCTTCAGGAAAGCTTCCCGATACGATTGCCCTAAAGGTTGCAGATTATCCGTCGGATCCTTATTTTGGCAATAAAAACAAGGATTTCTACACGGAAGATATTTTTGTGGGATACAGATGGTTTGAAACATTTGCCAAGGAAGCTGTGCTTTATCCTTTTGGCTTCGGATTATCATATACTACTTTTGAAATAGAGCTTACATATGCTAAAAAATACGACGATGAAAGTATTATCAGCGTCAGAGTAACAAATACAGGACGTTTCAAGGGAAAAGAGGTAGTTCAGGTATACTGTGAGGCTCCGCATGGCAGGCTCGGAAAAGCCAAAAGAGTTCTTTGCGGCTTTGCAAAAACAAAGGAACTTGTTCCGAATGAGTCTCAGTCATTAAAGATAAAGATAAATAGCAAAGATCTCGCTTCTTATGATGATAGTGAAGGCAAGCACTGCTGGATAATTGAAAAGGGAAAATATATTTTACATATCGGTAATAATGTCAGAAACTGCCCGAATACTTTCTCTTTTACAATTGATGATGATATAATAATCGAACAGTGCGCTCAGGCTCTTGCGCCTGTTGAGGCGTTTGAGCGTATTAAGGCTGTTGAAACTGCTGCTGGTGTATCAAAGATAATGGAAAGTGTACCGCTCAGCAATGTTGATGAGAAAAAACGCATGATCGATAAACTTCCCGGAGATATTGCTTATACAGGAGACAGAGGTATCAAGTTATGTGATGTCAGGGATGGAAGAAATACAATGGAGGAGTTTATTGCTCAGCTTTCCGATCATGACCTTTCTTGCATCATAAGAGGCGAAGGTATGGGTAGTCCTCGTGTTACTCCCGGAACTGCCTCAGCTTTCGGAGGAGTATCTGATGAACTTGAGAAATTTGGTATTCCTGCTTGCTGCTGTTCGGATGGCCCTTCAGGATTGAGACTTGATTGCGGAACTAAAGCATTTAGTTTGCCAAACGGTACACTAATAGCTTCGACTTTCAACAGAGAATTGGTTGAAGAGCTTTTCAGCTTCATGGGAACAGAAATGATTGCAAATAAGGTCGAATGTCTTCTCGGGCCCGGAATGAATATACATCGTCACCCTCTGAACGGACGCAATTTTGAATATTTTTCAGAAGATCCTTTCCTTACGGGTCAGATGGCTTCGGCCGAGTTAAGCGGACTTCACAATGTGGGTGTAACAGGAACGATAAAGCACTTCTGCGCAAATAACCAGGAAACGAACCGCCATTTCCTTGATTCGGTAGTTTCTGAAAGAGCTCTCAGGGAAATATATCTGAAAGGCTTTGAAATCGCTGTAAAAAACGGAAAGGCATCTACGATCATGACAACATACGGAGCTATAAACGGTTTGTGGACTGCCGGAAACTTTGATCTTAATACTGTTATCCTTAGGAATGAATGGAAGTTCAGCGGACTTACAATGACCGACTGGTGGGCAAATGTAAATTATCGGGGGCTTGAACCCAAACGCAGTTATTATGTGCCTATGGCAAAAGCACAGAATGACGTTTACATGGTATGTCCTGACAGTTCCGAGGTGGATAATGATATAATGAGTGCTCTCGAAAGCGGAGAACTGACAAGAGGCGAGCTTCAGAGGAATGCAGCAAATATACTTGGTTTCGTGATGGGCACGCAAGCTATGAAGCGCTTAACGGGAGACGGTGATACAGTGGAGATAATCAACCGTTCGGAGTCGGAATGTGATGCTGATGAACCTGTTGTGTTCTATGAGCTTGGAAATAAGCTTGCAATTGATCTTAACGGTGTAACGAGCGTTAAAGGAAGGAATTACTCCTTTGCTCTGACTGTTAATACTCCCGGCTGGTATAAAGTGACTGTTACGGCGTCTTCAACCCAGAGCTCTCTTGCTCAGATACCTGTGACCTTATTTGCAATGGGAACTCCATGCGGCACTTTGACATGGAACGGTACAAACGGAGAACCTGTATCACTTTCATGTGAAATACCGATGTTTTCAAAATATACAGCTATACGGATCTATTTTGCACAAAACGGTCTGGACATGAGCAGTATAGACTTTGAACTAGTCAAAAAAGTGGAAAATATGGATATAGCTTTTGCAGCGGAGGAATAAGATGAATATACAGATTTTCGGAAAAAAGAAGTGCTTTGACAGCAAAAAAGCAGAGCGTTACTTTAAAGAACGTGGTATCAAGTACCAATTTATTGATATGAAGGAAAAAGGAATGAGTCACGGAGAGTTCATCAGTGTCAGCCATGCCGTTGGCGGAACAGATGAAATGATAGATCAGGCATCAAAAGACAGAGATCTTATTGTAATGCTCAACTACCTGACTGCTGAGGACAAGGAAGAAAAAATACTGGAAAATCCTCAGATTATACGCACTCCCATTGTCAGGAACGGCAAAAAAGCAACCATCGGGTATTGTCCCGATGTATGGAAAGAATGGGAATAATATTGTTAAAAAATAAAAATATATTCTTTTGGTTGAATTTTTGTCAAAAAGGTAGTGATTTTTTTTCAGAAATATGTTATAATTGTAATATGTTAGTTGTTAACTGGCAGAATTAAAACGGAAAGCACCTGTTTTCCGCAAAATATTAATTTTATAGGGATCTTTTCCCGAAAGGAGCTATAATTATGGGACTTATAAAGGCAGCTCTCGTTGGAGCAAGTCAGACACTCGCAGATACATGGCTGGAATTCTTCGTATGCGAATCAATTCCGACTGATTGCCTCGTTGTAAGAGGAAAGAAGCAGTTAGGAAAGCATTCCTCAAATACTAAAGGCAATGATAACGTTATTTCCGACGGAAGCGGTATCGTTGTTCATGAAGGTCAGGCAATGATCATGGTAGATCAGGGCGTTGTAACTGAAATTGCTACAGAGCCAGGCGTATACAAGTACCAGACAGGAACTGCACCCAGTATCTTCTCAAGCTCTTTCGGTGCCGGTCTTAAGGCTACATTTAAGGAAATGTGGGAGCGTATAAAGTACGGCGGAACCGCTGCCAAGGATCAGAGAGTATACTTCTTCAACATGAAGGAGATTCTCGACAATAAGTTCGGTACACAGAATCCCGTTCCGTTCAGAATGGCTTATCAGGATCTCGGCAGAAGCTTTACTGTCGGTGTTCGCTGCAACGGTATTTATTCATATAAGATTGCTGATCCTGTACTTTTCTATGTAAATGTATGTGGAAATGTTACAGATCGCTATATGCGTTCGGAGCTTGATAATCAGCTCAAGAGCGAGTTTCTTGATTCACTTCAGCCTGCATTTGCTGCAATTTCTGCTTCAGGCATCAGATATGATGAGCTTCCCGGCAGACAGCGCGAGGTAAAGGCTGCTATCGAAACAGAAGTTAATCCTATCTGGACCGAAAAGAGAGGTCTTAAGATCTGGACTGTTAATATCAATTCCGCAACAATCTCCGAGGAAGATACCAAGAGAATCCAGGAGTTTGAGGACAGAGCATGGAACCGTGATCCCGGCAATGCAGCTGCAACTCTTGTTGAAGCTCAGGCTCAGGCCATGCAGAATGCTGCCAACAACCCTAATGGTGCTGCTATGGGACTTTTCGGCATGGGTATGGCTCAGCAGATGGGCGGAACCAATGCACAGGGACTCTTTGGCATGGCCCAGCAGAATCAGATGAGCCAGCCACAGCAGCCTGCACATGCACCCATAGGCGGCGCAGCTGCTCCTTCAGCAGCATCATGGACCTGTGAGTGCGGCGCTGTAAATACAGGCAAATTCTGCTCAACATGCGGTAAAGCAAAGCCTGTACAGCTTACTCCCGAGGGCTGGACTTGTGAGTGCGGCGCTGTAAATAAGGGTAAATTCTGTTCAGAGTGCGGAAAGAAGAAGCCCGAAGGCGCTCCTCTCTACAAGTGCGATAAGTGCGGATGGGAGCCTGAGGATCCGTTCAATCCTCCTAAGTTCTGCGCTGAATGCGGCGATCCTTTCACCGATGATGATATCGTAAAGTAAAAATACATAACGGGCGGACCTTAGCGTCCGCCTGTTTCAAATTTGATGGGTCTGAAATGCTGATAGCTTTTCAGATCAGTGAACAGAGGTGAAAAAATGTCTGACATTATAGAATATAAATGCCCTGCCTGTGCGGGAAAGCTTGAATTTGACAGCGGATCACAAAAAATGAAGTGTCCATTCTGCGAATCTGTTTTTGACGTTGATTCCCTTAAAGAGCACGATAATGCTCTTGAAAATTCAAAGCCGGATGAAATGAAATGGGAGTCGGAGGCAGGTTCAGACTGGAAAGACGGAGAAACAGAAGGTATGCGCGTATATACGTGCAAATCCTGCGGCGGCGAGATCATCATAGATTCAACTACGGCTGCTTCAAAATGCCCGTACTGCGATAATCCGGTGGTCATGTCAGGTAATTTCTCAGGAGATCTGAAGCCTGATTATGTAATTCCCTTCAAATATGATAAAGAAGCTGCAAAAAAAGCTTTAAAAAACCATATCAGCGGTCGAAAGCTGCTTCCGAAGGTATTTAAGGATCAGAATCATATTGATGAAATCAAGGGCGTATACGTACCGGTATGGCTGTTTGACGCAGAAGCGGAAGCCAATATGCTGTATAAAGCTGAAAAGATCAAACGCTGGAGCGATGAAAAATTCAGCTATACTGAAAGAAAATTCTTTTCTCTGCAGCGTGAAGGCACAGTAGATTTTGAATGTGTTCCTGTGGATGGCTCCACAAAAATGAAGGATGAACTTATGGAATCCATTGAGCCTTTCAACTTTAATGAAGCTGTTGAGTTCCAGACAGCATACCTGTCAGGCTTTCTCGCCGATAAATACGATGTATCAGCTGAAGACAGTGTTGAAAGAGCGAATAAAAGAATAAAAAATACTACTCAGCAGATCATCGACAGCACCGTACATGGCTATGATGTTGTCAATAAAGAAAGCGGTAATATCAAGCTGCATAATGCAAAGGCCAAATATGCGCTGTATCCCGTATGGCTGCTCAACACTACATGGAACGGCAATAAATATACCTTTGCTATGAATGGTCAGACCGGTAAATTTGTAGGAGATCTTCCTGTAGATTCCGGTGCTGCGGCAAAATGGTTCTTTGTTATTGCCGCAGGTGTTACAGCTGCCTGCTTCGGCTTGTCATTGCTGCTTGGATTATAAGGAGGAAGTATGAAGTTAAAAAAGATCGCAGCTGTTGCTGCTTCATTAGGAATGCTTTTCTCCGTTGGTGCTGCTTCAGAAAGAGTTTTCGGATATAATGTTGGGCTGACAGCATCTGCCGATTATGAATTTGAATTTGTTGATGAAGAGGATGATTCTGGTGATACCGCAGATGCGTATGAGGATGCTGATGACGGATATGCCGAAACAGAAGATTATTCAACATCTTCCTATGCGGCAAAACCTGTTAAAACGTTTAATCCTGTTCGCTCTTTTTTCATTTCTCTGATTATAGGAATAGTTGTTGCATTTATTGTGGTTTCGATTATGAAATCAAGCATGAAGTCTGTACATCAGAAAACAGGAGCGTCTGATTACAGAAAAGAAAACGGCATAAAACTCAGGGTGAATACGGATTCTTATCTTGGTGAAAAAAGAGAGCAGACGCCTATCGCGAGAGTTAATACAGTTCCAATGAATAATCCGAATATAAGAAAATAACATGGTTGACAAATGCTTGTAAATATAGTATAATAATTCTAATCTGGCATTTTAGATTTGGATGCAGTAAGCGGATTTTAAGTACCTAAAAATAATTCTGGAGGAAAAAATTATGTGCGGAATAGTCGGCTTTACAGGAAGTAAACAGGCAGCTCCCATACTGCTCGACGGACTTTCAAAGCTTGAATACAGAGGCTATGACTCAGCTGGTATTGCTGTTCGTGACGGCGAAGGCGAGACCGAGATCGTTAAGGCTAAAGGAAAACTTGAAGAACTTAAGAAAATGACCAATAACGGTGATGCCGTAAAAGGCGACTGCGGTATAGGTCATACACGCTGGGCTACACACGGTGAACCTTCTGCACTTAATGCCCACCCCCACAGCAGCGAAGATGAAAATGTTATTGCTGTTCATAACGGTATTATCGAAAATTATCAGGAATTAAAGGAAAAGCTTTCAAAGAGTGGTTATGAGTTTATATCACAGACTGATACCGAGGTCGCTGTAAAGCTTATTGATTATTACTACAAAAAGTATAATCTCGGCCCTGTTGATTCAATTGCACGTGCGATGATCCGTATAAGAGGTTCCTACGCTTTATGTGTAATGTTCAAGGATTATCCCGGTGAGGTATACACAGCACGTAAGGACAGCCCTATGATAATTGGTATTGCAAACGGTGAAACTTATGTTGCATCTGATGTTCCTGCTATACTCAAGTATACAAGGAATGTATACTATATAGGCAATATGGAGATCGCAAAGCTTGTAAAGGGCGGAGTAACATTCTATAATATTGATCGAGAGGAGATCGAAAAGCCTCTCACAGAGATCAAGTGGGATGCTGAAGCTGCTGAAAAGGGCGGCTATGAGCATTTTATGCTCAAGGAGATACATGAGCAGCCTAAGGTAGTTCGTGATACCATTAATTCTGTTGTAAAGGACGGAAAGATAGACTTTTCTTCTATTGGTCTTACAGATGATGAGATGAAAAAGATCAGCCAGATTTACATCGTTGCCTGTGGAAGTGCCTATCATGTAGGAATGGCAGTTCAGTATGTTATCGAGGATTTTACATCTATACCTGTAAGAGTTGAACTTGCTTCTGAGTTCAGATACAGAAAGATGACTCTCGTAAAGGACAGCCTTGTAATAATTATTAGTCAGTCCGGCGAGACCGCTGACAGCCTTGCAGCTCTCAGAGAAGCGAAGGAAAAGGGAATTATGACGCTTGGTATTGTTAATGTTGTCGGATCGTCCATAGCACGTGAAGCTGATAACGTATTCTATACTCTTGCAGGTCCCGAGATTTCTGTTGCTACTACAAAGGCCTACAGCACTCAGCTTATTGCGGGCTATCTACTTGCACTTCAGTTTGCTGTTGCCCGTGAGGAAATGACAGAAGAAAAATGCTGCGAGCTTCTTAAGGAGCTTTATACCATTCCCGATAAGATCGAGAAGATCCTTGAGGATAAGGAGCGTATACAGTGGTATGCAAACAAGCTTGCAGGCGCCAAGGATGCTTTCTTTATCGGACGTGGAATCGATTATGCCATCGGACTCGAGGGAAGCCTTAAAATGAAGGAGATAAGCTACATTCATTCCGAAGCATATGCTGCCGGTGAGCTTAAGCATGGCCCTATCAGCCTTATCGAGGAAGGTATTCCGGTTATCGGCGTTCTTACACAGCAGGAGCTTTACGAAAAGACTGTAAGCAATATGGTCGAGGTAAAGAGCCGCGGTGCTTCACTGATGGGACTTACAACATACGGAAATTACAGCATGGAAGATCTTGCTGATTTTACGGTATATATTCCTCAGACTGATTCTCATTTTGCAGGCAGTCTGTCGGTAATTCCGCTTCAGCTCCTTGGATACTATGTTTCCGTGGCAAAGGGCTATGATGTTGATAAGCCGAGAAACCTCGCAAAGAGTGTAACAGTAGAATAATTTTTTTAAAGGCTGCCGTCTGACGTCAGCCTTTTTGAATTATAGAAAAGAGTATTATATGAAGACACTTTATCTTTCTGATCTTGACGGAACTCTTCTTAACAGTAATCAGAGAGTTTCGGATTATACTGCAAAAACAGTAAACGAGCTTATAGACGATGGCATTTTTTTTTCGTATGCAACGGCACGTTCATTAAATACAGCGCGTAAAGTAACAAGCGGAATAAAATCAGGTATTCCTGTGATCGTATATAACGGTGTATTTGTTATTGATACAGCTACAGGTGAAAAAATGCTTTCAAATCTGTTCGGAGAAGATGTTCATTCGGTCATTGATGAGATGTTATCGAATGAAATATATCCAACAGTTTATTCCATTCAGAACGGAAACGAAAAATTTTCGTTTGTAAAGGACAAGATCAATGATGGGATGAAAGATTTTGTCAATTCAAGAAAAGGGGACAGCAGGACAAATCCTGTTGAAACATCTGCTGAGCTCCACAAAGGTCAGATATTCTATTTGACCTGTATTGACACCGAAGAACGACTCCTGCCTTTTTATGATAAGTATAAGGAAAAGTATCATTGTGTTTTTCAGAAGGACATTTATTCTGGTGAACAATGGTTAGAGATTATGCCGCTGAAAGCAACAAAATCCAGTGCTGCCGTGCAGTTGAAAGCTCACCTTGGATGCGACAGGCTGGTTGTTTTCGGTGATGCACTTAATGATACGGATTTGTTTGAAGCAGCCGATGAAGGCTACGCAGTAGAAAATGCAGCTGATGAGTTAAAAGAACTCGCCACAGGTATTATCGAAAGCAACAATGACGACGGCGTTGCAAAATGGCTTGAAAGGAATGCGAATATGAAAGATATAAAAATTTCGGTCACTGAACTTGGAAACCCTCGTAAGCCCCATGGAGAAGCCGGAAAAGAAATGCTTAACGGAATGAGCGAAAAACATTCTCCTGTTACAGCATGGGCGTTTTCATTTTTTGATTTTAAAGAAGATGACAGGATACTTGACATTGGCTGCGGTGCCGGAGAGGCTATACGAAAAATGTCATCAGAAGTTGCTAACGGAAAAATTTATGGTGTTGATTATTCTGATCTTTCGGTAAAACTGTCAACAGAACATAATTCAAAAGACGTTGAATGTGGAAAAGTAAGCATAATCAGCGCATCAGTAGAAATGCTGCCTTTTGAAAACAATTCCTTGGATAAGATAATAACCATTGAAAGTTTTTATTTCTGGCCTGATCCTCAGGAAAACCTTAAAGAAGTTTACCGTGTTCTGGACAAAGGCGGTAAATTTCTCATCGTAGCGGATATAAGCGGAGATGCCGAGCTTGATAAGGATGATATAGAAGGAATAAAAAAGTATGATCTTTTCAATCCTACACTTGCAGAATTTCGTGCATTGCTTGAAAATGCGGGCTTTATAGATGTAGCTGTTCATACAATTGAAGGCAAGAAATGGGTATGTGCTGAAGGAAACAAGTAAATGCTATTTCTGTGAAAAAGCTGTAATATACGGTATTTGTCCTACAACTATATTTTCGGCGATGAGAAATTTTAGCTCAGTTTCTGTATTATAGCTGTACATTGGTACAGAAGAAGACATTTTCACTTTGATTACGGCATATATTGTGTGGCAGGTCTGGTTTATCCCTGCCTCCCTGAAGTCGCTTTTCAATTCAACTGATGCTGAGCCAACAGGAGATACGTTTATTTTCAGCTTAGGACCTTTGCCGATAAGCAATGAATTATCTGTAAGCGAGCCAAATGGAATCTGTGTACTTCGTTTGCCGTTTCTTTCAAGGCTTTGATTGATCTTCAGCGTCACTTCCGCCTGTACTTTATTTATGTTATATGATAACATTTCAATGGAAGATACCTTTTTATCTTCGTCAAGCAATAAAACCGCAAAGTCTGAATATGTAAATTTATTTTGTGAAAGATAATCGGTCAGAGTTGCCTCTATAACTTCGTTTGCGGTCTTTTCTGCAAAATGTACTGCCTGTATCCTTGCAACAGGCCTGATAGAGTTATCAATTTTATAAAAAGAGAAAAGCAGTATAATTATAATGCTTAATCCGCCTATCATACCTTTTGTTTTCTTATTTATGTGAGTTTTGGATCTTTTTTTCATAATTCCTCCTGTATTGCAGCCTTATTGTATAAGATATTATATTCGTACGTACTTTTTAATGTGTAACATTTTATTTTGTATAGACAAATCTCTGGTTTTATGTTACAATAAAACGAAAAAAACAGCCGAGGTGATCTGATGAAGAATATTATAATAGGTATAACTGCTCATGTAGATTCAGGAAAAACTACGCTTGCTGAGGCTATTCTTTACAAAACAGGTGTTATTCGTAAGCCGGGACGAGTTGATGACGGTAATTCTGTCCTTGATACAGATTCCATTGAACGAGAAAGAGGTATTACCATTTTTTCTTCACAAGCTGAGTTTAATGTCAATGATACTCACTTTACCCTTCTTGATACTCCCGGACATATTGATTTTTCGGCTGAGACCGAGAGAACTATGTGTGTACTTGACTATGCTATCCTTGTCATTAGCGGAACAGACGGCGTTCAAAGCCATACTGCGACGCTCTGGAAGCTTCTAAAAAAATATGAGATTCCTGTTTTTATTTTTGTAAATAAGATGGATCTCATTGGGGCGGACAAGTCTTATATAATTGGTGAGCTCAGAAAAAGACTTTCGTTATCATGTGCTGATTTTTCGGGAAACGATGATGAAATTGCAGAGAATAGTGCCACGGTTTCCGAGGAGCTGATGGAAAAGTATCTGTCATCTGGAGAGCTTACATCATTTGAGATCGCTGAAGCTATAAAAAAGCGTGAAGTATTCCCGTGTTTTTTCGGATCAGCATTGAAAATCAACGGAATAGACGAATTTATCGATATAATTGAGCGTTATACGCTTTCAAAGCTGTTCGGAAATGACTTCGGTGCCAAGGTATATAAGATTTCTTATGATTCAAAGGGCAGCAGACTTACTCATATGAAAATTACAGGCGGACAGCTGAAAATGCGCGATGAGATGCATTACAGCGATTCCGACGGTAATGAATACAGCTGTAAAATTAGCTCGGTAAGATTCTATACAGGCGAGAGGTTCAAAACAGCCGATTATGCAGATGCAGGAGAAATATGCGCAGTAACAGGACTTACCGGTACTTATCCGGGACAAGGCCTCGGATTTGAGAATAATTCCGATAGGGCTTCGCTTGAACCTGTTATGACATACAGAGTCATTCTCCCAAAAGAGAAAAATTGCAGTGAAGCTCTGAATGAATTCCGAATACTTGAAGATCAGGATCCAATGCTTCATATTTTGTGGAATGAGGATAGTAAAGAGATTCATTTACAACTTATGGGGGCTGTTCAGACGGAAGTCCTGACAAAACTTGTACTCGAAAAATATGGCTATGAAGTTTCTTTTGCGGACGGAGCAATTACTTACAAGGAAACGATTCGTTATCCTGTGGAGGGAGTGGGACATTATGAGCCTCTTCGGCATTATGCAGAGGTGCATATTCTTCTCGAACCGATTCCGCTGGGCAGCGGACTGGTATTTTCATCTGTCTGTCCTGAAGATGACCTTGACAGGAACTGGCAAAGGCTTATCCTTACACATATGGCCGAGAAAAGTCATATTGGTGTGCTTACAGGTTCGGCGGTAACTGATATGAAGCTTACGCTTGTAAGCGGAAAAGCTCACCTGAAGCATACGGAAGGCGGAGATTTCAGACAAGCGACCTATCGCGCCATAAGACAAGGATTAAGAAATGCAGAATCAGTCCTTCTTGAACCGTATTATGACTATGAGCTTGAGGTCCCGACAGAAAATGTGGGAAGAGCGATTGCTGATTTGCAGCAGATGTCGGCAGAATTCGATGCACCTGTAAATATGGGAGATAATTCACTGATAAAAGGCTGTGCGCCTGTTTCGGAGATCGGCAATTATCAGTCAGAAGTTATATCGTATACCCGCGGTAAGGGGAGACTATCATTCAATATAGCGGGTTATAAGGAGTGCCATAACACTAATGATGTAATAGTTATGATCGGATACGACTGCGACAGTGACGTCGAAAACAGCGCTGATTCTGTCTTTTGTTCTCATGGTGCTGGATATATAGTAAAGTGGGACGAGGTATATGATAATATGCATCTCCCTCTTTATCTTGAACAGAAAGAAGAGCAGAGCAGTACATCAAACAGCGAAAAAGCAAGAAGATTAGTGGAAAAAGCTGTAAGTGATGAAGAGCTCATGGAAATATTTGAGAGGACATACGGAAAGATCAATCGTGACCCTGTTCGTGCCTTTAAAAAGACAAAAGCTGTTTCTGTCGAGGATAAAAAGGTCAGACTGCCTAAGTATGACGGACCAGATTATCTTCTTGTTGACGGTTATAATATTATTTTTGCATGGGATGATCTAAAAAAGATAGCTGAGGAGAACCTTGATGCTGCAAGGGGAGAACTAATAAATCGTATGTGCAATTATCAGGGCTATGCAGGCTGTGAACTGATACTTGTGTTTGATGCCTATAAAGTCAAGGGAAAACACAGGGATGTTGAAAAATATTGTAATATTAATATTGTATACACCAAGGAGTCAGAAACGGCTGATACATATATTGAGCGCGTTTCACATGAGCTTTCAAAGAATCACCGCGTCCGCGTTGCAACTTCGGACGGTACGGAACAAATGATAATTCTTGGAAACGGAGCAATGAGAATCTCAGCAGAGGAA
Source organism: Ruminococcus flavefaciens 007c (assembly GCF_000571935.1). Lineage (GTDB taxonomy): Bacteria > Bacillota > Clostridia > Oscillospirales > Ruminococcaceae > Ruminococcus > Ruminococcus flavefaciens_F. The sequence continues at coordinate 101,384 of NZ_ATAX01000024.1, forward strand.
TTCAGGAAAAGATATCGGGTTGCTGAGAAAGCAATACACGAATTTATTGACAGCTTATAACAAAAAAATCAGATCTGCCCGAAACAGGTCTGATTTTCTTTTTTTTTGTTTAAATAGATTTCTTATTTGCTTAAATTAAAAAAATAATTATAAAATATGAAAAAATAGTGGAAATTTAAAATCGGATATGTTATAATAAGATTTGATTGGGGTTTTTTTAAGGAAATAAATATATTTCTTTACCTCTGATCGTAGTTTAGTATTTTTTCTGCAATGCAGATTTATTTTGAGGAGGCTTGTACATGAAAAAAGTGCAACTGACAGAAACTGTTTTACGTGATGCCAATCAGTCACTGATGGCTACGCGTCTGCCTTATTCGGATTATGAGGGTATCCTTTCCGATATGGACAAGGCAGGTTATTATTCCATAGAATGTTGGGGCGGAGCTACATTTGATTCCTGCCTGCGCTATCTTGGTGAAGATCCTTGGGAGAGACTCCGTAATCTGAGAAAAAATCTTCCCAACAGCAGACTTCAGATGCTTCTCAGAGGTCAGAATCTTCTGGGCTATAAGCACTACCATGATGACGTAGTTGAGAAGTTCATTGAGCTCTCTATCAAGAATGGTATCGATGTTATACGTATTTTCGATGCTCTCAATGACTTCAGAAACATTGAGACCGCTCTGAATGCTACAAAGAAGTATGCAACTGAAAAGACTATTGCATCAGGCTGTATCTCTTATACTCAGAGTCCTGTACATACCGTTGACAAGTACATCGAGATGTGCAAGGAGCTCAAGACTATGGGCTTTGATACTATATGCCTCAAGGATATGGCTGGCACAATGTCTCCATACGAGGCAGAACACCTTATCAAGGGCATCAAGGACGCTATCGGCGATATGACCCTTATTCTTCATACTCATTGCACAACAGGTATGGCTTACATGACAATTACAAAGGCTATCGAGTCAGGTATTGATGTAATTGATACAGCTACATCATGCTTCTCAGGCGGTACATCACAGCCTGCAACTGAGACTATGTTCTATGCTCTCGAGCAGTATGGCATAGAATCAGGCCTTAACGAGGATATAATCAATAAGGTAAATGACTACTTTAAGCCCATAAAGCAGAAGTACATCGACAACGGTCAGCTCAATCCCAAGAGCCTCGGAACAGACGCTCAGGCTCTAGTATATAAGGTTCCGGGCGGTATGCTTTCAAATATGATAGCTAACCTTACAGATATGCACGCTATGGACAAATTTGATGACGCTCTCGCGGAGATCCCGAAGGTAAGAGCCGATATGGGCTATCCTCCGCTTGTTACACCTCTTTCACAGATGGTCGGCAATCAGGCTGTTACAAACGTGCTTGTAGGTGAGAGATACAAGAACATTTCCAAGGAGATCAAGAATTACATAAAGGGCGAATACGGTAATCCTCCTGCTCCTATTGCGCAGGAGCTTGTAGAGAAGGTTCTTGGCGACGGTGAAGCTGTTGACTGCCGTATCGAGGATCAGAAGCGTACAGGTGAAGAATTCGCAGCTGCAAGAGAAGCTCTAGGCGACCTTTGCAGAAGTGAGGAAGATGTAATGAGCTACATCTGCTATCCCGATCAGACCGTAAAATTCCTTAATGACCGCAAGGCTAAGGAAGAAAACGAAGCTGTTTACACTATCGAAGAAATGTAAGGAGGAAGAGGTATGTTAGATAATATGCTGATTCCTGCCGCAGTTGAAAAAGCTGATGAACTTTCTATAGGTGATGCAGCGGTAACAGCCGTTTTTGGTTATTCTGTTGTTTTTGCCGGCCTTGTCATTCTTATGATAGTTCTTTACTGCACAGGTGCTATATTCAAGTCTAAGGATGCAAAAGCCAAAGCAGCTGCCGAAGCTGCTGCAAAGAAGGCTGTTCCCGCTGAACCTGCTGCTGAAACAAAGGCTGAACTTCCGCTTGCACCCGGTTCGGCAGGTCATGTAAAGCTCTTTGACGTTCCTGATAAGGAAGCTGCAATGATAATGGCAATTGTTGCCGATAAAATGCAGAAGCCGCTCAATGAGCTGCACTTTATTTCCATTAAGGAGGTCAAATAATCATGAAGTATAAAGTTACTCTTAACGGTAAAACCTATGAGGTTGAGGTAGAGCAGGGAAAGGCTGTTCTGCTTGATGAATATGAGGCACTTGCTCCTGCACCTGCAGCAGCTGCTCCCGTTGCCGCTGCTCCGGCGGCAGCTCCCGCTCCTGCGGCTGCACCTGCTGCTCCCGTAAATCTTGCAGCAGGCGAGACTGTAACTGCTCCTATGCCGGGTAATATCCTCAGAGTTGATGTTGCTCAGGGCGACACAGTAAAGGCCGGACAGATACTTATTATCCTTGAGGCAATGAAAATGGAGAACGAGATAGTTGCTCCGAAGGACGGCACAGTTGCACAGGTAGTTACAAGCAAGGGTTCAGTTGTAGATACTGGTGCTCCTCTTGTTGTTATAGCATAAGGGGGACAGAAAATGGACATACTTGAAACCCTGAAAACCCTTTGGGAAAGCTCCGGTTTCCACAGCTTTCTCGTAGACGGAGGCTGGAAAAACCTTATAATGATAGCGGTTTCCTGCGTACTCCTCTATCTCGGAATAAAGAAGAAGTTTGAACCTCTTCTTCTCGTTGGTATAGCGTTCGGCTGTCTCCTCGTAAATCTTTCATATTTTGGCGCAGGTTCGGCAGACGCACTTTATCACATGGACCTTTGGGATAATTTCCTTAACCATGATCATCCCGATTATCACAGCTACGGCGCTATTATGCGTAACGGCGGACTTCTTGATATCCTTTACATCGGTGTAAAGGCAGGTATATATCCTTCACTCATCTTTATGGGTGTTGGCGCTATGACTGACTTCGGTCCTCTCATCTCGAATCCTAAGAGTCTCCTTCTCGGAGCTGCTGCTCAGATGGGTGTATTCCTTGCATTTTTCGGAGCTGTTTGCCTTGGATTCAGCGGAAATCAGGCAGCTTCTATCGGCATCATCGGCGGTGCCGATGGTCCTACTGCTATCTTCCTCACAACAAAGCTGGCTCCCGAGCTTCTTGGACCTATCGCTATTGCGGCTTATTCATACATGGCTCTTATACCTATGATTCAGCCTCCGCTTATGAAGCTTCTCACAACCAAGAAGGAAAGAGAAGTCAAAATGGAGCAGTCAAGAACTGTGTCCAAGACAGAGAAGATACTTTTCCCGATCATTGTTGCAATGTTCGTAATACTTCTTCTGCCTTCTACAGCTCCTCTTATTGGTTGTCTTATGCTCGGAAACCTTTGGAGAGAGTGCGGCGTTACAGAGAGACTTTCTGATACAGTACAAAATGCCCTTATGAACATCGTAACTGTATTCCTCGGAATCTCAGTTGGTGCAACAACAGCTGCTGAGCGTTTCCTTTCACTTGAGACTATCAAGATAATCGTTCTTGGTCTTACAGCATTCTGCTTCTCAACAGTAGGCGGACTTCTTGTCGGTAAGATTATGTATAAGGTTACAGGCGGCAAGGTAAATCCTCTTATCGGTTCCGCAGGTGTTTCTGCTGTACCTATGGCTGCTCGTGTATCTCAGATGGAAGGTCAGAAGGCTAATCCTTCAAACTTCCTGCTCATGCATGCTATGGGTCCGAATGTTGCAGGTGTTATCGGCTCTGCTATCGCAGCAGGCTTCCTCCTTGCAGTATTTAAGTGATAAAAGTATAAAAATACCCGAAAGCGGTCGCAAAGACTTGCTTTCGGGTTTATTTTTATATGTATTTGCTTGCTTCCTTTATGCTGAGACTGCTAAGCTCGTTTTGGTACTTGGTTATAAAGACCTTCACCCATTCAGGAGAAGTTTTTGAGTATTCCCTCAACGCCCAGCCGATAGCTTTATTGACGAAGAATTCGTCAGTATCAAGACAATTTTGGATTATTTCTTCTAACAGCTCTGTGTTGGTTTTATCTTTATATGTCAGCTGGTGCTGGATAGCTGTTCTTTTAAGCCAGATATTATCGCTTTTTGACCAATCGATCATCATTCTGCCAACTCTGTTATCTCTTAAACCTATATCGCCAATGACTTTGCACAGAAAATCAATAGTATCCCACCATGATTTGGCAGTGATATATGTCTTTATTTTATCAATATCTTCATAAGAAAGATATTTCTTCATGGCGAGCAGATAATCGTAAACAAGATACTGCATTTCTCTGTGATTATCTTCATAGCATTTATCAAGAAGCTCCCAGTCGATTCCTTTGGCAGCCTTTTCAGACTTAATGAAGTCTTTACACAGTTCTTTTCTTTCAGGTGATGGTATACCGTAAAAATCAAACTTGTTTTTCATGTACGCTGACATTGCAGAAGCTTTTTCCGAGTCTTTTGATTGCTTAAACAATTCTGTGATTACGTTGAATTTATCCATAGAAATCTCCGTTCATAATTGTTTGGTTATTTTCAAAAATAATTTTTCATAAGGCAATCTGCCCATTCGGGTACAGATGCGTCTTTTTTATCGTATACAGGATAATACGGCTTTATATCAAGAACCGGTGTTCCGTCAACTGCATCGAGCCCTTTTACAACAAGCTCGTCATCTGATACGGAAACTATTTCCACAGCTGTTATGCCGATCTTATTCGGTCGATCTTTGCTTCGTTGCGAGAAGATTCCGACTAAAGGCATATCAGAGCGGTTCTGAGGTCGCCTTTGAAGGTGTTTTTCACATTCGTAATTGGCCTGATCAAGATAGAAAAGAATGATACAGTGTGAAAAGTCTTCAAGACCTTTGAGACCAGATATGAATTCAGCTTTTATTTCAATTGTCGAAATATCCACACCCCATGATATGTCTTTCTTTTCATGAACATTGTTTTTTACCGTTCCGACAGGTGACATAATAAAGTTTTCCATTTGTTTCTCCTTAAATATAACTTTTTATAAATTATACTTTACATAAAATACTTTGTCAACACAGAATATGTTATTTTATCGAATGAACAGTGTTTTAACATGGAGATTTTTATATATTGGCTCCGACCAAAAAAATTTTACATCTTTAACATGAAAAAAATTACGGAAAGGCTTGCAAAATCTTTCAAAATAGTGTAAAATAGAAATGTACGTTGTTAATAATATAACAACAGCTAAGAATGTATCATATTACGAAAGGATGTCATACCCATGGCAGGATTAAACAAGGTTACTGTAGAAGACATTAACGTTAAGGGCAGAAAGGTTCTCGTTAGAGTTGATTTCAACGTTCCTATGAAGGACGGCGTTATCACTAATGATAACAGAATCCAGGCTGCTCTTCCCACTATCAATAAGCTTGTAGAGAACGGTGCAAAGGTTGTTCTCTGCTCACACCTCGGAAAGCCCAAGAACGGTCCTGAGGCTAAATTCTCACTTGCTCCCGCAGCTAAGAGACTCGGCGAGCTCGTTAAGACAAATGTTATCTTTGCAGCTGATGATACTGTTGTAGGCGACAACGCAAAGAAGGCAGTTGCTGCAATGAAGGACGGCGAGATCGTAGTTCTTGAGAATACACGTTTCCGCGGAGACGAGGAGACAAAGAACGGCGAGAACTTCTCCAAGGAGCTTGCTGATCTTATCGATGGTGAAGTATTCGTTATGGACGCTTTCGGTTCTGCTCACAGAGCTCATGCTTCCACAGCAGGTGTTACAAAGTTCGTTAAGGAAACAGCTGTTGGTTACCTTATGCAGAAGGAGATCCAGTATCTCGGTAATGCAGTAGAGGTTCCCGAGAGACCTTTCGTTGCTATCCTCGGTGGTGCTAAGGTTGCTGATAAGCTCAATGTTATCTCCAATCTTCTCGAAAAGTGTGATACACTTATCATCGGCGGCGGTATGGCTTATACATTCATTAAGGCACAGGGCGGCTCTATCGGTAAGTCTCTTGTTGACGAAGAAAAGCTTGACTACTGTAAGGAAATGCTCGCTAAGGCTGAAAAGCTCGGCAAGAAGATCCTTCTCCCTGTTGATACAGCTGTTGCTGATTCATTCCCGGATCCTATCGATGCAGAGATCAGCGTAGACTATGTTGATGCTGACAAGATCCCTGCTGATAAGATGGGTCTTGACATCGGACCTAAGACAGCTGCTATCTTTGCTGAGGCTGCAAAGTCTGCTAAGACAGTTGTTTGGAACGGACCTATGGGTGTATTTGAGAATCCTACCCTCAAGAAGGGTACAGTTGCTGTTTGTGAGGCTCTTGCACAGGCTGATGCTACAACAATCATCGGCGGCGGCGACTCTGCTACAGCTGCTATTCAGCTCGGCTTTGCTGACAAGATGAGCCACATTTCAACAGGCGGCGGTGCTTCACTTGAATACCTTGAAGGCAAGGTACTTCCCGGTGTTGCAGCTATCGCTGAAAAGTAAACCATATCAACAATAGGGCGGATAGAGATATTCGCCCTTGTTGCAGTAAATGAGGAAACTATTATGAAAAAATGTAATTGTATGTGTAAATTCAATGAGGAGATCAGAAGCAGCAGTGCAGCATTATGGCTGTTTGCACTTTGCAGTTTTCTCATAGGCGTCATCGTAGGTTTTATGTTTTCTCCGATAAAGAAGGGCGTGAAGATCGGCTGCAATAACGGTAATAATACATACCCGCAGGAACCGGACATGCTTCCTTATTACGATGACGACGAAGTAAAATTTTAAAAAGGAGTAAAATAACATGAACAAGTCACTCAGAAAGGCTATTATTGCCGGTAACTGGAAAATGAACAAGACTCGTCCAGAGGCAAAGGAGCTTCTCGAAGCTATTAAGCCTCTCGTAGCAAATGCTGAGGGCAAGATCGAGGTTATCGCTTGCGTTCCTTTTACAAACCTTGAGACAGCTATCAATACAACAGCAGGCAGCAATGTTAAGGTTGGCGCTGAGAACGTTCATTTTGAAAAGAGCGGTGCTTTCACAGGTGAGATCTCCGCTGATATGCTTACAGAACTCGGAGTTGAGTACGTTGTTATCGGTCACAGCGAGAGAAGACAGTACTTCGGCGAGACAGACGAGACAGTAAACAAGAGAACTCTGGCTGCTCTTGAGGCTGGTCTTAAGCCTATTGTATGCGTTGGTGAGCTCAAGTGGGAGCGTCAGTGCAACATCACTGAGGAGGTTATCGCTCGTCAGATCAAGCTTGATCTTTGGGATGTAACTGCTGAGCAGGTAAAGAACGTTGTTATCGCTTACGAGCCTGTATGGGCTATCGGTACAGGTCTTACAGCTACACCTGACCAGGCTCAGGAAGTTTGTGCATTTATCCGTGCACAGCTCGCTAAGAAGTATGATCAGGCTACAGCTGATGCTGTAACCATCCAGTACGGCGGCTCTATGAATGCTGGCAATGCAGCAGAGCTTCTTGCACAGCCAGATATTGACGGAGGTCTCATCGGCGGTGCTTCACTGAAGGCTGCTGATTTCAATACTATCGTTCAGGCTGCTGTAAACGGCTAATTGCATGGAAAATGACAAGCCCAAAAAGTCTGGCTTTTGGATTGCAAATTTAATTATAAGTTTATTTTTCGTTTTAAGCTCGTGCTTTGTAGGTATATGGACGTTATCCGTCGCAGGCTTATTTCCGTATTTTTTCATTGTACTGCTTGTACTTTTTTTAATGATTCCTGTGTTATATAGAAAAAATCAAAAAGATGGAAAATATAAAATTCCATTGTGGACGGTGCGCATAGCCTTTGTATTGATAAGCTTATTATTTGTTGTCTTACCATATATTGGTTTGAAATTTAAATATAACAAGTTTTTTTATACTCCCAAAAAGATCATATACACCTATGGAGTTTATACATTAAGTTCGAATATTGACGAAATGCTACCTAAGCATTTACCGTTAGAGTGTCGTGAGTATAAATTTATTACTCAGCTTGGCAGTATTGCTCAGGATTATCACCCTTCGGTGTATCTTATGTTCTACACGGATAATGATACACTTATGCAGTATGAAAAAAATTTCAAAACTATTCCAGATGTTAATATAGCTTCTGGCGAATGTAAGGAGCATGACTATTATCAATTTCAAAATGAAGTTTTTTTCTATCCAAAAAACTTTCCTGATCATGTTTTCTGGAGACTTGATGATATCCATAGAGAAAAATTCAAAAATATGGAAAATGCAAAGATTTATATCGCAGGAGATTATTATACTCATGGTTGCCTTCTCGACTATGATTCGGGACTTGTCGTTTTCTGGACTTAAACACATAATTATGAAAGGGCGGGAGCGATTCCGCCCTTATGTATGAAAGGAAAATTAGAATGTCAAAGAAACCTGTAGCACTTATAATCATGGACGGCTTCGGCTACAATCCGGATACATACGGCAACGCTATAGCTGCCGCAAAAAAGCCGAATCTTGACAAGTATATGGCTGAGTGCCCGAACACTATAATCGGAGCAAGCGGTCTTGATGTAGGACTGCCCGACGGACAGATGGGTAACTCAGAGGTCGGTCACACAAATATCGGTGCTGGACGCATAGTTTATCAGATGCTCGTTAAGATATCGAAGGATATCAAGGACGGTACTTTCTTCAATAACAAAGCTGTTCTGGACGCTATGAACAATTGTAAGGCAAAGGGCAGTGCTCTTCACCTTATGGGACTTCTCTCTCCCGGCGGTGTTCACAGCCATATGGAGCATCTCTACGGAATCGTTGAGATGGCTAAGAAGAACGGCCTTGACAAGGTGTACATCCATGCATTCCTCGACGGACGAGATGTTCCTCCATCATCAGCTGCTGAGTATATGGAGGAGGCTGTTGCTGAGCTCAAAAAGATAGGCGTTGGTAAGATAGCAACTATCTCGGGACGTTTCTATGCTATGGACAGAGACAATGCCTGGGACAGAGTTGAAAAGGCTTATGCTGCACTGGTTTACGGTGAGGGCGTTAAGGAATCTGATCCTGTACAGGCTATCAAGAATTCATACGCAAATGAAGTTACAGACGAATTCATGCTTCCTACTGTTATTGAGTGCGGTGCACAGATAAAGGCTGATGACAGCGTTATCTTCTTCAACTTCCGTCCTGACAGAGCAAGACAGATCACACGTTCATTTGTTGATCCTAATTTTGCAGGTTTTGAAAGAAGAAACGGCTTCTTCCACGTTAATTTTGTCTGCATGGCGCAGTATGACGCTACAATGCCTAATGTTTCAGTTGCATATCCGCCTGAGCAGCTCACTATGACAATGGGTGAGTATCTCGCTAAACTCGGCAAGACACAGCTTCGTATCGCTGAAACTCAGAAGTATGCTCATGTTACATTTTTCTTTAACGGTGGCGAGGAGAAGCAGTTCGAGGGAGAGGACAGAATTCTTATCAAGTCTCCCGACGTTCCTACATTTGATCTTAAGCCTGAAATGAGCGCTTATGAAGTTTGCGATGCTGTATGCGAGGCTATCGATTCTGACAAGTATGATGTTATCATACTCAACTATGCAAACTGTGACATGGTTGGTCATACAGGTATATTCGATGCAGCTGTAAAGGCTGTTGAAGCTACAGACACTTGCGTAGGCCGTATGGTGGACAAGATACTTACAAAGGGTGGCGCAGCTCTTATCACAGCCGATCACGGTAATGCTGACAAGATGATGGAGCCTGATGGAAGTCCGTTTACTGCTCATACAACAAATCCTGTTCCTCTTATCGCAGTTGGCGTAGAGGGAGAACTCATGGATGGTGGTGTGCTAGCTGATCTTGCACCTACAATGCTTGATATAATGGGAGTTCCTCAGCCTGCTGAAATGACAGGAAAGAGCCTTATAAAGAAGTAATAACATAAAAAGCGGATCATATGATCCGCTTTTTCTTGCAAAAAATCAAATGTGGTTGCAAATACTAACAAAATATGCTATAATGTTTTTTAGTAATGATTAGGAGTTAAAATATGGCAAAATTTAAAACAGTTGTTATGACGTCTGTGTTTATCGTCTTTTTACTTTGCGGGTGTGAAAGTAAAGCTGAACCGAATGTCTCGGATGATATATCGATGACGCGCGATGTATTTGCAATGGATACATTTATGAATATGAAAGCATATGGGAGCAATGCTGAAAAAGCGCTTTCAGAAGCCGAGAAAAGAGTATATTCTCTGGAAAACGAACTCTCTGTAACTTCTGAGTCAAGCGATATATGGTCAATAAATCATAGCCAAGGTGAAGCTGTTACGATATGTGACGATACAGCAAAGCTTGTGAACAAGGCTATCGAAATAGGTGATAAAACCAACGGTGCCCTTGATATTACATTATATCCTGTGCTGAAAGAATGGGGATTTACTGGAGAAGAGTATAAAATTCCCGAACAGAGCGTTCTGAATGAACTGCTTTCATATGTAGATTACAGTAAAATTGATATTGAGGGAAATACTATTATTGTTCCGGAAAAAGCCGAAATAGACCTTGGAGCTGTTGCAAAGGGCTATACAGGCGATGAAATTATGAAAATTTTCAAGGAAAACGGTGTGAAATCCGCAATTGTAAGCTTAGGCGGCAATGTACAGGCTCTTGGTTCGAAGCCTGACGGTTCTGACTGGAAAGTTGCTGTGAGAAACCCTTTTTCCCCTGATACAGATATGTGTGTTATAACAATATCTGATAAAGCTGTCATAACTTCAGGAAATTACGAGCGTTTTTTTACTGATGATAACGGGAACAGATACTGGCATATTCTGGATCCTGCTGACGGAAGACCAGCAGATAACGGCCTTGTTTCGGTGACAGTGATTGGAGACTGCGGACTTGACTGTGACGCTTTGTCAACAGCGCTTTTTGTTGAAGGATACGAGAATACAAAAGATTTCTTGCGCAATAACGATGGTTATGATCTGATTCTTGTTACTGACGATAATATAATATTTTATACCGAAGGTCTGATTGAAAGTTTTTCCAATATCAGTGATATGGAGGCAGAGGTGATAAAGCTTGACTAAAAGTGTAAAAGTGCTTCTTGTTTCTGTTTTATTACTATTTATAGGTTCGGTGATAGCAGTAATTATTATTGTACGCAAGCCTAAGGGGACATATGTCGAGATCGTTCAGAACAATGAAATTATTTACAGTTTTGATCTCTCCGAAGAAAAGAATAGAACATTCAGAATTGCAGGTCAGCAGGGCGGCTGGAATGAGGTAAGGATAGAGGACGGAAAAATAAGTATAACAGATGCGGACTGCCCCGACCATACATGCGTAAAAGCAGGAGTTCTTCGCTCGGAGAATATTCCGATAGTTTGTCTTCCACACAAACTTGTTATACGTTTCGCGGATAAGGAGCAGAAGTAAATGAAAACAAAAAAAATTGCACGGCTTTCGCTTCTGACGGCAATCGCTCTCATTATCTTTATTATCGAGCTCAGGATTCCGGACCTGCTTCCTATTCCCGGAGCAAAACTCGGGCTTGCAAACATTATAACAGTATACGCAGTATATAAGTACAATGCCAGGGAAACTATACTGCTCGTCATTACAAGAGTAATTCTCGGAAGCCTGTTCGGCGGAAATGTTTCTGCAATAATGTACAGCATGGCAGGTGCCATGTTCTGTCTGATCTGTATGCTGCTGATACGCAGGATCATTCCGTTGAACTTTATATGGCTGAGCAGCGTAATTGGTGCTATACTTCATAATACAGGCCAGATATTGATGGCGATCCTCTTGATGCGGTCATTTGCTGTGCTCTCATTTTATCCTTTTCTTATAATTACGGGTACAATTGCAGGAGCTTTTACAGGACTTTGCGCACAGTACATTATAAAACGTCATATACCTGACAAAACAGTTGAAAAATGATATTTTATGTGCTATAATTATCACTGAGGTGAAAATATAATGAATCCATTGAACGCTTTAAAGCTGAAATCTCTTTTTGAAAGATTTATTGCAAATCATCCGAAACTGCCTATGTTTTTTAAGGCTGCTATGGGTGAGGTACGTGAAGGAACAATAATCGAAATAAAAGTTATAAGTCCCGAAAACAAGACTATATTATCAAATATAAAGATCTGTGCTGATGATATGTCTATTGTTGAAGAATTAAAAGAAATAAGATGAAAAAAAGCTGCCATATCTAATGGCAGCTTTTAGTATTCTATGCCTTTGCGGGCAGATATTCCTCTGTTAAAAGGATGCTTTACAGCTTTCATTTCTGTAATGTAATCAGCTTTGTTTATCATTGACTGGGAGGGATCTCTTCCTGTTATGATTATTTCAGCCTTGTCTGTCCAATGATCAAGAAATAAATTGCATAGCTCATGGTCAATAAGTTTTTTATTGCAGGCATCAAGGAACTCATCGAGCACTACAAGCTGTATTTCGCCGGATTTAAGCAGATCAATACCTTTTTTCAGCATTTCGTTATGGCACAGAGTTACTTCCTTTTTTTCGAATTCATTCATGGCATATGTAAACTTGTTACACTTTTCACAGCACATGACATGAATATTACCTATATTACGCAGAATGTTGATCTCAGACGAAGAACCGTTTTTGAGAAATTGAAAAAAAGCAGCCTTCATTCCCGCACCTACAGCTCTTATGGTAAGACCGATCGCGGCTGTTGTTTTTCCTTTTCCGTTTCCGTAATAAATGTGAAGCATGATATCCTCTCCTTTATGCCATTATAGCATAATGTGCGAATATACGCAATACTTGACATTCATTTTTTTATGGAATATAATAATATTTGATATGCAATTAAGGAGTGTTTTAATGAAATCAATAGTATTTTTCGATATAGACGGCACTATTGCCACTGAAGATGAACGTGCCTTTATACCACAGAGTACCCGCGATGCTATAAAACGTACACGTGAACTCGGAAATCTTACTTTTATAAATTCGGGACGCACAGCATTCAATATTAGTCCTCGAATAAAAGAGCTTGGGTTTGACGGGTATATCTGCGGCTGCGGAACATATATAGAATACAATAACGAATTAATGTTCAGAAGTATCATAGAAAAAGATGAATGTCTTCGTATAGCCCAATTGATGCGTAAATGCAATGTCACACCTGTATATGAACATACTGACGGTTATTTCTTTGACGATAAGGCTCCTATGACAGATGGGCTGCGTTATTTTATGGAAGTGTTCGTTGACAGCGGGATCGATGTCAGTAGGAGAGTAGAAGATGATGAGTTTATATTCGATAAATTCGTCATATGGACAAATGAAAACAGCGATATGGAACTGTTCAACAGGGAAATTGGCAAGAATTATACTATAATCGATCGCGGTAATGGTTTTTATGAAAATGTTCCTCTTGGATATTCCAAGGCAACGGGTATTGCAAAAATTCTTGATATACTCGGTATACCTTTGGAAAATGCCTATGCAATAGGGGACAGTATGAATGATCTTTCGATGCTGAAGGCTGTTCCTAACAGTATTGCTATGGGAGGAGCAGAAGTCTTATATCCGTATGTTTCATACATAACAACTCCTATCGAAAATGACGGTATCTATAATGCTCTGAAGCACTTTGATCTGATATAAAAACTGCATATATTATGCAAATATTGCTATAATAATCAAATATTGCGCTTTTTTGCCCGTTTTTTTTGGCGTTTCTTGTCCTTGAAATGCCTATACGGCTTATGTTATAATATAAATGATGCCTATGGCAAATAATTCAGGGGAGGGACGTTCTGGTTTTTGACCAGTTACGGAGAAATAATGAATATTGCAGTTGCTCAGTCAGGTGGACCTACCTGCGCTATAAATGCTTCATTGGCAGGCGTTTATAGTGCAGCTCAGAAGGAAGCAAGTATTGATAAGATATACGGTGTTTTAAACGGTATCGAGGGTATTATTAACGACGAAATGGTTGATCTTTCGGAAAAAATATCCAGCGATGTAAATTATCAGCTTCTGCTGAGAACGCCTTCTGCTGTACTTGGTTCGTGCAGAAAAAAGCTTCCCGATCACAGGGAAAAGTCCGAAATATATGAGAAGATAACGGAAATCCTCAGAAAAAGAGGGATCGGTATGTTTTTTTATATCGGCGGAAACGATTCTATGGATACTGTCGCAAAGTATTCGGATTATCTCAGGTGCAACAATATTGATGATATAAAAATAATCGGCATCCCCAAGACCATTGACAACGATCTTTGCGAAACCGATCATTCGCCCGGATTTGGTTCTGCTGCTAAATATGTAGCTGCAACAGTTCAGGAAATAACACGTGACAGTAATGTATACAGTATACCTTCCGTAACTATAATTGAAACAATGGGACGCCATGCAGGTTGGCTTGCAGCTGCTTCCTGCTGTATAAGAGCAAACGGAGAAGCTGCTCCTCATTTGATATACCTTCCCGAGACAACATTCAGCATAGAAAGATTTTTAGCAGATGTTAAAAATGAAATGAAAAAACACAGAGCAGTAATCGTTGTCGTATCAGAGGGAGTAAAAACTGCTGAGGGCAAATTTGCTGCCGAAGAATATCAGTCAGGTCAGAAGGATGTTTTCGGACACAGTTATCTTTCAGGAATAGGAAAATTCCTTGAAAAGCTTGTTGCTGCTGAAATTGGCTGTAAAGTACGTTCGATTGAGCTTAACGTTATGCAGCGCTGTAGTTCGCATATCGCTTCTTTGGAGGACATACAGTCATCGGAAGCAATAGGAATGGCAGCTGTTGAAGCTGGCATTTCCGGTAAATCAGGCTGTATGATGACATTTGTAAGAGAGTCTGATATGCCCTACAGCTACAGGATCGATACAACAGATGCTTCAAAGGCTGCAAATTCCGAAAAATTCTTCCCACGTGAATGGATAAATGAAGAAGGAAATAACGTTCTTCCGCCTGCATATGATTATCTTATGCCTCTTATCCAGGGAGAGCTTCATGCTATTATGAAGAATGGTATGCCACTAAATTTTGTAATATAACAAGGATGAATATTATCAGTAAAAAAAGCTGCACGTTAAAACGTGCAGCTTTTGATTTTATTATGCCTTAGAAGGATCAAGTGAAGTGATCTTCTTGAGAAGGAACTGCTGGATACGAACTGCGTCGTCGCCTGAAAGTCCCTTTGTTGACAGGTCAACATCAGCGTTGATATTTCCAATTGAAGTAAGGGGCTTAGCAGCTGTACCGCCAACACCGTATTTGTTGGGATTTGCAAGTGCCTGTAAAATAAGGATTGCATCTGAAAGATCAACCTTTCCGTCACAGTTTGCGTCTCCGTATAAAATATCAACGGGATCAGGACCGGAAGAACCGGGACCTCCTGGATTAGAAGGATCTCCGGGGATAACAGTGCCGGGGGTAATATTTGAAGGTGTATCTTCCGGCTTTGTTCCGTCAGGTTCTTCGCCCCATACCAGCTTGTCATCAGCGTAAAGTGTGATCTTATCGGTTATTGCAGCTGCTTCGTTTTCATCAGCAAATGAAACGATATCAGCATAGCTGTAGTCATTCTTGGAATCCCAGATAACGTCTTCATAAGTTTCGAGATCCTGCTTGTATCCAAGTGCGAACTGGAATACGCGGCTGCCGTAGAAGTCACAGTTCAGCCACTGCATCTCAACGTAGTATGTGCCGTCATCGTCGTACTTGACGGGTCCTGTGAATTTGGCCTCATTCTTACCGTTTGAATAGCTCTTTTCCTGATCGTAGTCGATACGGTAGAAGATATACTGGTCAGGATCGTATCCTGCGTCAACGAGTTCCTTGATATTGAAGTAATATCTTGCCTTGAGGTTGCTCTCGAAACGAGGCGGGTTGATAGTTCTGTTGTAAACAACTACTTTGAGCTGAACGCTGCCGTCCTGTTCCTGGTTCTTTCCTCCTGCACAGTAGAGACCTACAGGCAGAGGATTGCCGTCTGCATCTATCTGATCGTAACCGATAGCGTTTTTGGACATATCGAAATCAGGAATTATGTGATTTTCTTTTTCGAGTTCCTTGCCCTTTGCACCGTAGAAGTGGTACAGACCGGCAAGATCTCCGCAGAAGCCTGCATTATAGTCATCTGTAACTTCGTTATAAATGTAATCCTTAGTAATATCAACGTGTACGTCGTCAAGATCGGGACCTCCGACAAGTGCGCCCCAGAGAGTATGTACCTGAACTACAGGATCTTCCATGCTCTGCTTACCTGAGCAGTGTGAAGAACGATGATGAGGCTGTGATGCAAAGTTGTTCTCGTATCCTACCTCATAAGCATATCCCATGGGGTTTTTACCGAGGATGTATTCCATCTGAGCCTTTGCCCAGGGGAGGAAAGTCTCATCACCGGTCGTCTTTGCGTATACGCAAGCACACAGACCTGCTGCGGTATTGTAACGTGCTGAACCGTAGCCTGCAACAACTGCCCAGCCGTAAGGTGACTTGGCGATAAAGTCGCTGCTTGTGTCGCTGTCGGGGAGATCAGGGATCTGATCGCATGTCATAGGAGTATTCCAGAGATAGTCATCCATTCCGAAGTACTTATGACCGTGAACAGGTTCATAGCCCCACTTTGATGTATCTGTTTTTGCGCTGCAGCCTGACCAGAACTCAAGGTTGTAGCGGAAAATATACCAGTCACGGGCAGTATTTGTTATAGGAGCAAGCTTAGCAAAAACTCCGCCCCATACTGTATCCCAGCAGTGTACCCAGATATTCTGCCAGCAGTTACCTGTATCTGTGATTATACGCTTCATATATCCTGTGTAAGGATGAGCGCCCTTATCGTTTGTTGTAGTTTCATCAACATCGATGATAGCTCTGATATATTTATCGTATGCTGCGTCCTTCTGAGTTTCGTCTTCGGCAACAGCTGCATAGTAAAGCCATACAGCAGCCCAGGAAAGCTCATCATAATCGTAGCTTGAGTGATAGAATCCGCCGTCATATCCGAGAACCAGCGAGCTGGGCGTAGAACCGGGAGTCCATGACTCTTCATGTGTTGCAACAGCGAGCTCATAAAGTGCTCTTGCATATTTAAGGTTCTTTGCAGCATATTCAGGATCTGTATCCTTGAAATTGAGATAATTGATAGCAAGAGAAGCTGAAGCGCCTGCACACTGATCGGGAGCGGGCATTTCAGTTGTTGCAAAGTAAGCGGGTCTCTTTACCGCACAGCTTGATGATGCAACAACAGTATCATCAACCTGAAGCTCGGGAGCACACCAGTAGTTATGGTCGTTATTACCCTCTCCGACCTGATAACAATAAGCAATTGCGTTGCCATCATCATCAAGGAATGTAGCCTTCATATAATAATCGTTGATCCAGCGCATCTCGTCCTCAACGTGCTTATCAAGGCCCATTTCTTTGTATGCGTCTCTGAATTCATAATATCCCCAGCCGACGGTTGAAGCAGAGAAGCTTCCGGGGAGACCGAACTTTACATGGTCACCGGCGTCGTGCCAACCGCCTGTGAGATCAAGTTTACCGTCGCCGTCCGGATCAAGATACTTACGGTTCTTTTCGATGAATGATGAAGACATATTAACGCCTTCATAAAGTCCTTTTGCAGCACTGAGACCGCCGTCGCCGTCACCTTCGCCCTTAGGCTGTTCATCTTCCTTTTTAGGCTGATCCTTGCCATTCTGAGAACCGTCGTTCTTTGCCTCACCGTAAAGCTCAGGCATAGGGTTCATTGGCTGGAGCGGGATCTCGGCGTCCTTAACGTGGCAGTTTCCGCGCCAGGAATAGTAGCCGTCGTTTGCAACTTCGTCTCCGCACTTGTTTGCATCGTAGAAACACAATGCAAGCTGAAGAGCTTCAGCAAAGTTGTCGTAATTGTTGGGTTTGCCCTCTGTTATAACAGCAGCATTAGCTGATGTTATTATACCGCTTGACAGAAGTGTTGCGGCTGCAGAAAGGCAGGCTAATGATTTTTTGAATATCTTCGCCTTTTTCATTTAGATCTTCCTTTCAAGAGTAATTTTATATCTAACGGAGTATTCCAGCCTATGAAATACTCCGCTTTAGCCGTTTTACTTCAGCAGATTTTTCTTTTTAAGTCTGTCGAAAACAATATTATATCCGTCATTTCCGTCTTTAAGGGAACGATTAACCCTGCTGATGGTCGCCGTGCTGGCACCGGTTTCGGTAACGATACTATTATATACTCTGTGTTCATCAAGAAGTTTAGCAACATGAAGACGCTGAGCAAATGCTTTAAGCTCGATACTTGTACAAAGATCATCAAAGAACTTATAACAGTCATCAACCGAATCAAGAGTCAGAATAGCTTCAAAGAGCAGATCCATACTTTCTGATTTAATTTTGTCGATCATAGTAATTCTCCAATCTGCCATAAAGGCGTAAGCAACAATTTCTTACTTTACATTTTAACACATTATTCCGTAAAAGTAAAGCCTTTTTCTACAAAAAGTAAGTCAATACAAAGAACGATACATAAAATGTAAGGTAAAAAGTCATAAAAGAGCATACACCTTTGTGTATATCATAACACATTCTAAACAAAAAGTAAAGGAGATTTTATAAAGTCCGCAAAAAATGGGTAAGTAAGTGCTAAATCAGCAAATTTCCGTATATGATATTACCTTGGGTTTAATAATCGGACTTAAATGAAGACCGACAACCTTTAAATTAAGCAAATATTATCAGCATTATAATTCAGCAGCTTCAAAAGCACCAAAGTACTTGAAATATTATTATTTTTATAGTATAATAAAATAGGTCGTTAGTAAACGGCTGTATGGATAAATATGATAACAAAAGAAACGCGGTGAATTTATGGAACAGACAATAAAAAGCGATAAGAATATAGAAGAGGCTAATATCCTCTATACAGTAGCAATGCGCGGGCTTGTTGCTTTTCCGAAGATGGTGATGCACTTTGATGTCTCACGAAGCAAGTCAATGATGGCTGTCGAGAAGGCTCTCAAGGCTGACGGAAAGCTTTTTCTTGTAACTCAGCATGAAGCATATGTTGAAAATCCCAAGGCTTCGGATCTTTATAAAGTTGGTGTTGTAGCCGAGATAAAACAGGTTCTTAAGCTGCCAGATAACGTTATGAAGGTTCTTGTCGAAGGCTCATATAAGGCGAATCTTGTTCGTCTTATAGACGACGGGGAAGTTCTCAAGGCGGAAGTAAAGCGCACGCCGACATATTCGAGAGCAAAATATGATGAAGTTGAAGCCGAAGCTCTCATGCGTTCTGTAAAGGACGTTTTTGAACGGTATGCTTCCTTCTTTCCGAGAATGCCAAAGGAACTCCTTACATCAATTATGACTCAGGACTCTCCTTTGAAGCTTTTTGAGACAGTTACGTTCAACTGCAATCTCAATTATCGTGACAAGCAGACTTTGCTTGAGGAGACAAGCGTTATAAACAAGCTTTCAGTCTTATTTGCCTGTCTTACATCTGAGGTTGAGATACTTGAGCTTGAAAACCTTATTAACGAGCAGACAAAAAACAGCATAGATAAAGGGCAGCGTGAATTCTATCTTCGTGAGCAACTCAGGGTAATACAGGAGCAGCTTGGCGAAGATGAGGGAGAAGAAGCCTTCAGCTATATAAATGACATAATGGATCTTAAGCTGGATGAAAAGAATAAGGAGAAGCTTCTGAAGGAAGCTGATAAGCTTACAAAGCTTCCTCCTTCTTCACAGGAAGCATTTGTCATAAAAAATTATCTTGATACTGTTCTTGATCTGCCTTGGGGAAAGTATACGAAGGCAAAGCTTTCCATTGACAAAGCGGAAGCTGTTCTTGAAAAGGATCATTACGGTCTTAAGAAAGTCAAGGAGCGTATACTTGAATTCCTTGCTGTTCATATTCTTAACCCCGAAATTAAGGGACAGATAATCTGTCTTGCAGGCCCTCCTGGTATTGGTAAAACTTCTATTGCAAAGTCCATTGCCAAGGCTATGGGCAGAAAGTATGCGAGGGTCTCTCTTGGAGGCGTTCGCGACGAAGCTGATATAAGAGGACACAGAAAGACCTACGTCGGCGCAATGCCGGGACGTATAATAACTGCTCTGTCTCAGGCAGGTTCTGCTAACCCCCTTATACTTTTTGATGAGATAGATAAGCTTTGTAGCGACATAAAGGGCGATCCGTCATCTGCCATGCTTGAAGTCCTCGACTCCGAGCAGAACAATGCGTTCCGCGATCACTTCATTGAGGTTCCTTTTGACCTCAGCAAGGCTGTATTTATTACAACAGCAAATAATGTAAGCGCTATTCCCGCACCTCTTCTTGACCGAATGGAAGTTATCGAGCTTCCAAGCTATACTGCTGAGGAAAAATTCCATATTGCCAAGGAACATCTTGTTCCAAAACAGCTCAAGGAACACGGCCTTAAAGCTTCACAGCTGAAGATCAGTGACGATGCTATAAATGATATAGTTCAGTATTACACGAAGGAAGCTGGCGTTCGTACACTTGAAAGAAATATTGCTTCGCTTTGCCGCAAGGTTGCTAAAAAGGTCGCCGCAGGCGAGGTGAAGAAGGTAACTATCAAGGCAAAGGATCTTACCGATTATCTTGGAATACATAAATACCTTAACGATCTTTCGTCCAAAAAGGATCAGGTAGGTGTCGTAAACGGTCTTGCCTGGACATCAGTGGGCGGTGTTCTTATGCCCATCGAAGTTCTTGTAATGAACGGCACCGGAAAAATCGAGGTCACAGGTTCCCTCGGTGAGGTCATGAAGGAAAGTTCACGTATTGCAGTCAGCTATGTACGCAGTATTGCTGATAAGTATGGAATCAATCCTGATTTTTATAAAGAGAAGGACGTTCATATCCACGCACCTGAGGGAGCGGTTCCGAAGGATGGCCCTTCGGCAGGCGTTACAATGACTACAGCGCTTGTATCGGCTCTTTCGGGACTGAAGGCAAGATCAGATATTGCAATGACAGGTGAAGTTACACTTCACGGTAAAGTTCTGCCGATCGGCGGACTTCGTGAAAAGACAATGGCTGCTTATAAAGCAGGTATTAAGAATGTAATAATTCCTGTTGCGAACAAGCCAGATCTTGAAGAGGTCGATCAGGTAGTCAAGGACGCTATAAACTTCACTTATGCTGATGATCTTACAGATGTTCTTGACACAGCACTTATCAAATAACAGCTCCAAGGAGGAAGTGCCGTGAAGCTTAATTATAATAAAGCGGAGTTTACAGCTGCCTACGGCAAATTTTCGCAGCTTCCGCCTCCCGAAAGGATCGAGATCGCTTTTGCGGGCCACTCGAACGTCGGAAAATCAACACTTATCAATAAGCTTTTCAACAGAAAAAATCTGGCAAGGGTCAGCTCGGTGCCCGGAAAAACAGCTACAATTAATTTCTACGGGCTTGACAATATGTATTTTGTCGATCTGCCGGGATATGGCTATGCAAAGGTTTCAAAATCCGAAAAAGAGCGCTGGTCAGGGCTTATTGAGGGATATCTCAGTTCTGAACGCGATATCAGGCTTGTCTTTATGCTTGTAGATATGCGTCATGCACCTACCAAGGACGACATTCAGATGATAGATTACCTTATCGACACTGAAATGCCGTTTGTACTTGTACTTACAAAAGCGGACAAGCTTAACAAAACAGAAAGAGCAAAGCGCCTCGAAGCATTCAAGCACGAGATACCTTGCTTTGAGGATATACATAGTATACCTTTCTCATCACAGACATTTGAGGGAGTTGAAGAACTCAGACAGATTGTTGATGAGATCGCTGATGACAACGATCCTGTCGACGAATAAAATACCCGAAAGGATGTTAAATATGTTTGTATCAGATAATCTTGGTATCAATTCCGATGGAAATCTCACTGTCGGCGGGGTTGATACTGTTAAACTTGCCGAGAAATACGGTACACCGCTTTATGTTATGGACGAGCAGGTTATCAGAAACAGTCTGCGTCAGTTCCATGACAGTATGAATCAGTATTACAGTGGAAACGGTGAGGTGCATTTTGCAAGCAAAGCCTTTTCCTGTATGGAAATGTGCAGAATAGTTGCCGATGAAGGCGACGGACTTGATGTAGTATCAATAGGCGAACTTTACACTGCATATAAAGCAGGCTTCCCTATGGGCAAGGTCGGTTTTCACGGTAATAATAAAACAAATGAAGAACTGAGGCTTGCCATTGAATACGGAGTAGGACATATTATTGTTGATAATATCAGCGAGCTTCACAGGCTCGAGGCGATCGCCGCTGAAATGAATGCTGTTCCTCATATAATGTTCAGAATAAAGCCCGGAATAGATGCACATACACATGATTTTGTAAAAACAGGTCAGATAGACAGTAAATTCGGTTTTGCTCTTGAAACAGGAGAAGCCTTTGAAGCTGTGAAGGAGGCTGTAAACTGTAAAAATGTAAAATTGTACGGACTTCACTGTCATATAGGTTCACAGATCTTTGATATTGCTCCTTTTGAAGAAGCTGCAAAGGTTATGCTCGGATTTATTTCCGAAATCAAGAACAAGCTCGGTTTTGAAATCGAAGGTCTTAATCTTGGCGGAGGATTTGGCATAAAATACACCGGCAAGGACGATCCGTCTCCGTTTGAGACATATATAAAAAGAGTATCTGCTGTCGTAAAATCCGAATGTGACAGACTTGGCATAAAACTTCCGAAAATGTTTATTGAGCCCGGCCGCTCAATAGCAGGTCCTGCCGGAATCACTCTTTATACTGTCGGAGCTCGCAAGGAGATACCGAATATAAGGACATATGTCTCTGTTGACGGTGGAATGGCAGATAATCCGAGATATATACTCTATGGTTCCGAATATGATGCGATCGTAGCAAACAAGGCTTCGGAAGAAAGAAGTGAAAAAGTCACTATAGCAGGAAAATGCTGTGAAAGCGGTGATCTTATCGGTGAGAATATGCCTCTTCAGCACGCAGAATCAGGTGATATCATTGCAGTCTGCGCTACAGGAGCATACAACTATTCTATGTCATCAAATTACAACAGGTTGCAGAAGCCGGCTGTTGTGTTCGTAAATAACGGCCAGTCGAGAATCGTTGTAAAAAGGGAGACGCTTGACGATATCATAAAAAAAGACATATAAAACAATGGGCAGGTGATCCTGCCCATTTATTTATTATATAATCTGCCCTGCCAAGTATCAAGCTCAGCCAGTTTTTTATCTATGCCTCCGAGTACAGCAATCTTATCAGCACTCCACATAGGAGCAATAAGTTTGGCTTTATCGCCGTCTCCTGTGATCCTTTCAATTACGATATCAGCAGGGAGGACTTCAAGCTGTCTGACGATAATATCAATATATTCCTCACGCGAAATGAGACCGAAATCGTCAGCTAAGTACATTTTTTCAAGCTTTGTACCTCTGATTAGGTGAAGCATCTGCAATTTGACGGCATCAGGATGAAGCTTTGCCACATTTTCTGCTGTTTTGATCATCATTTCATCTGATTCCTTTGGCAGCCCGTTTATTATATGCAGACAAGTTCGTATCCCTGCATTTTTTAAACGATAATATCCTTCCTCAAACTCTTTGACCGTGCAGCAGCGATTAATGAGTTCTATCGTACTGTTATGGCAGCTTTGCATGCCAAGCTCGACTGTAAGATATGTCTGCTGACTGATCTCTTTGAGAAGCGCAAGAACATCATCCGATATGCAGTCCGCACGTGTACCTATGGATAATCCGCATACTCCGTCAAATTTCATTGCTTTAAAAAAGTTTTCCTTCAGAACGTCAACAGGAGCGTAGGTGTTTGTGTTTGCTTGAAAATATGCAATAAACCTTTGATTTTTACCATATGACTTTGAAATGCGCATCTTCTCATACTCAAGCTGAGATACAACTTCTATCCCGCCGTGAGTGAAATATCCGCTTCCTCCGTCGCAGAATATACATCCGCCTGTACCTTTGGTTCCGTCTATATTCGGACACGTGAAGCCGCAGTCGATGACAGCTTTATAAATCTTTTCTCCAAAAAGCATTCTGTTATGATAATTTAATGTGTGATAACGTTTATTATCCATCGAATAAACAAAGGGATTTTCGCTCATAACACTCCTCCTTGTGTAAATATGTTATCATATGATCGGATTTTTGTCAATGATTAGTATATAAAAAATAAATATCGCAATATATGGGCGGATTTTCTATTGACATTTTGCACAAAGTGAGTTAAAATAATAATGTAACAAAAATAGGGGAGAAAACACGTGAAAAAGAATATTGTCTTGATCGGTATGCCGGGTGTCGGCAAAAGCACAGTAGGTGTGATTCTTGCCAAGATACTTGGATATAAGTTCGTTGATACCGACCTTGTTATACAGGAAAAAGAAGGAAAACTTCTAAGAGAAATCATTGCAGAGAAGGGAATTGACGGATTTCTTGATACTGAAGACAGGATCCTGAAATCATTCAAAGCCGAAAATTCTGTTATAGCCACGGGAGGAAGTGTTGTCTACAGCAAAAATGCTATGGCTAATCTTGCTAAAAACGGCATTATTGTTTATCTCAAGCTTGACTACAATAAGCTTAAATACCGCCTCGGAAATATAAAAAACAGGGGAGTCGTTATCCGTAAAGGACAGTCTCTCAGCGGGCTTTTTAAAGAGAGAACAGCTTTGTATGAAAAATATTCACAGATAACCATTGATGAAAACGGCTGCAATATAGAAAAGACTGTAAATAAAATTGTTGCCGAAGTAAAGCGTGGTTTATAAGTATTGCACAATTGTAAGCTTAAAAAAAAGCTGTTTTGCACAATTTTATCTTTTATATCAAAAACTTCTTTGACATTTAGGTAATTATGTGTTATAATGTACAGTAGGATTATTATTATCTATAATTATCAGAATCCGGGAACGTTTATGCAGCAATACTGCTCTGTCTTGCGGATATCGGAAAGGAAATAAAATGTCTAAAATTATTGCTATTACCTCAGGAAAAGGCGGTACAGGTAAATCTACCGTTTGTGCAGGTCTTGGTTACACTCTTGCAAAGCAGGGGCACAGAACTCTTATTATCGAGCTTGATTTTGGTCTCAGATGTCTTGATATAATATTCGGAGTTGAGGATAATATCAAATACGACTTAGGAGATGTCCTGAGCGGTAAAAAAACAGCTCTTGAGGCTGTTGCCCAGATTCCTATGGCATCAAATCTCAATATCCTTTGCGCACCAAAGACACTGACTGCTGTAAACGCGGAACAGATCGTTGAGATCTGCAGATCTGTCAAGAAGTATTTTGAGTACATCATTATCGATACAGGTGCAGGTATAAACTCTCATGTATTCGATATTGTTGAACAAGCAAATCTTATTCTCGTTATTTCTACTCCGGATCCTGTTTGCATAAGAGATGCAAGCCTTATGTCTGATGAATTCTACAACAGAGGCAACAAGAGCCAGCGTCTTATTATCAATAAAATCAGCAAGCGGATTATCGGCAGTGAGCTCATCTCAAATCTCGATGAAATAATTGATAAGGTAGGCGTACAGCTCATCGGAGTTATTCCTGATGACTTCAAGATGACGGTTGCAACAGGTAAAGGTACTCCTATCCCGACAGACAGCGAAGCACTTAAAGCATTTGACGCTATTTCAAAGCGACTTGGCGGAGAATTTGTTCCGCTTACAGTAAAAACTGTATAATTATCAGAATATTATTCCGCTTTGCGGGGAAAGGACATATATATGAAGATCGCAATTATTGCGCATGACGCTAAAAAAGAGCTTATGGTTCAGTTCTGCAGCGCTTACTGCGGAATATTATCAAAGCATACTCTTATAGCAACAAATACAACAGGTAAACAGGTAAGTGAAGCAACCGGCCTTCCCATAAAAAGATACCTCAGCGGACAGGGAGGAGCAGAACAGATACTCGCACTTCTTTCATGTAATGAAGTTGATGTACTTCTGTTCTTCAGAGATCCTATCAATCCCAAGGCTGCTGATGTTCACGGTATGAATCTTCTCAGACTCTGTGACGTTCATAACGTGCCTGTAGCAACCAATATTGCTACCGCAGAAGCGCTGATACTTGCCCTCGAAAGAGGAGATCTTGATTGGCGTGAAGTCGGCAATCCCAGTATCTGAATTTAATTGTCCCTTCATTAAGGGACAATTTTCATGTAATAACCCAATAGAAAGGTTTGAAATATATGGCTATGAATATCAAGCGCCCCAACGGAACCGAAGACGTTCTTCCAAAGGATGTTTACAAATGGCATACCATTGAGAAAATTGCCAGGGAAACTGCTGAAAGCTTCGGCTTTTCAGAAATCAGGATACCTACATTTGAAAGCACCAATCTTTTCCTTCGTTCCGTAGGAGAAACAACAGACGTTGTACAGAAAGAGATGTATACCGTAAAGGCAAAGGAGACAGAGTTCACACTTCGTCCCGAGGGTACAGCAGGCACTATCAGAGCAATGCTTCAGAACGGTCTGCTCAACGAAGCTCTTCCTCAGAAGGTATACTATATGCTTTCATGCTTCAGGCATGAACGTCCGCAGGCTGGAAGACTACGTGAATTCCATCAGTTCGGTATCGAAATGGCAGGAAGTGCTGCTCCTTCAGCTGATGCAGAGGTAATCATGCTTGCTAAAACTCTTCTCGATCGTCTTGGTTTGAAGAATATCGAGCTTCATATTAATTCCATAGGCTGTCCTTCTTGCAGAGCTAAATATCATGAAGCTCTCCGTGCGTTTTTTGAGCCTCATAAGGAAGAATTATGCGACACCTGCAAGGAAAGGCTTGTCAAGAACCCGATGAGGATCCTTGACTGTAAGAGCCCTATATGCAAGGAAATAGGCAAGGACGCGCCCGTAATCCTTGATTATCTCTGTGATGAGTGCAGTGAACATTTTGAAAAATTCCAGAAATACCTTTCTAAGTTCGGTATCAAATTTATTGTTGATCCCAAGATCGTAAGAGGTCTTGACTATTATACAAAGTCTGTATTTGAGTTCATCACCACTGAAATAGGCGCACAGGGAACAGTCTGTGCAGGCGGAAGATATGATGGTCTAATCGAACAGCTTGGCGGCCAACATACACCTGCACTTGGCTTTGCTATGGGATTTGAAAGGCTTCTTCTCGTTATGGACAAGCAGGGCTGTGATTATCTTACTCCCAAGAAATGCGACATCTATTTCGCTACAATGGGTGATGCGGCTCTTGAAAAAGCTATGGAGCTCGTCAAGGGACTACGTGAATATGGTTACTGTGCGGAGTACGACCTTATGGGCCGCGGCATAAAGGCTCAGATGAAGTATGCCAATAAGATCGGTGCAGTATATACTATGGTTCTCGGAGATAATGAGCTCAATGACGGTAAAGCACGTCTTAAGGAAATGGAAAGCGGCGAAGAGAAGGAAATGATTCTTAATGAGAAGTTTACCGCTAATTTTGAAAATGAATACTTCAATAAAATTCTGGATGTAATGGACGACGAAAACGGATCAATGTTCGCGTTCGCAGGGGAGGATAAATAAAATGGCAGATACTATGAAGGGATTGAAGCGTACTCATTACTGCGGCGAAGTCACAGAAGCAGGCAAAGAGGTCGTAGTAGGCGGCTTCGTTGACAGAATAAGAGACAAGGGCGGTGTTATTTTTATTGTTCTCCGTGACAGAACCGGTGTTGTTCAGCTTCTTTTTAATGATGAAACAGATCGTGCTATATTCGAGAAGGCTTCTTCCTGCAAGAGTGAATATGTCCTTATGGCCAAAGGAGAAGTACGTGAGCGTGAAAGCAAGAATGACAAGCTGAAAACAGGTAACGTAGAGATATTCGTAACTGATCTCAGGACCCTTGCAAAGGCTCAGACTCCGCCTTTTGAGATAACTAATGAAACAAAGGTAAATGATGAGCTTCGTCTCAAATATCGTTATCTTGATCTCAGACGTGCTCCTTTACAGGAAAATATCATCAGACGTCATGAGATCGCAAGAGTTACACGTGAATATTTCTATGAAAACGGTTTCCTTGAAATAGAAACGCCTATGATGATGAAGTCAACTCCCGAAGGTGCAAGAGACTATCTTATACCTTCAAGAGTTCATCAGGGAAAGTTCTATGCTCTGCCTCAGTCTCCGCAGATCTACAAGCAACTTCTTATGGTATCGGGATTTGACCGTTATATCCAGCTTGCTCGCTGTTTCCGTGATGAGGATCTCCGTGCAGACAGACAGCCTGAGTTTACTCAGATCGATCTTGAAATGTCATTTGTTGATGCCGAGGATATACAGGGCTGCGTTGAAGGCTACATAAGCCGTCTTTTCAGTGAAGTTCTCGGTGTTGATATACCTATACCGCTTCCTCGTTTAACTTTTGCAGATGCTATGAATCGTTATGGTTCCGATAAACCGGATACAAGATTCGGTTTTGAGATTCAGGATATTACAGATACAGTAAAGGATATTGACTTTGTTGTATTTAAAAATGCTATTGCAGAGGGCGGAAGCGTTCGTGCAATCAATGTTAAGAACGGAGCCGCAACATATACCCGTAAGGAGATTGACAAGCTGGTCGATCACGCAAAGGGTATAGGAGCAAAGGGACTCGCATATATCCGTTGGGCCGATGAGCCAAACTGCTCATTCAGGAAGTTCCTTGCAGATGGTGAACTCGAAAAGATCTGTTCCGCTGTTGATGCACATGAGGGAGATCTTGTGCTTATATGCGCAGACAGAACAAAGACTGTTCTTGCTACACTTGGAGCAATAAGACTTATCTGTGCCAAGAAGCTTGATGTTATTCCGGAGGATAAGTATAATTTCCTCTGGATAACAGAGATGCCGTTCTTTGAGCACGATGACGATAATAATACATGGGTTGCTGCACATCACCCGTTCACTATGCCTATGGAGGAAAGCCTTGAGTATCTTGACACAGATCCTGAAAATGTACGTGCAAAGGCATGGGATCTTGTTCTCAACGGAACAGAGCTTTCAAGCGGATCTATGCGTATTACTGATTTTGAACTCCAGCAGAAGATGTTTGAGGCACTTGGTATGACTGATGAGGAGATACAGGCTAAATTCGGATTCCTCGTTGATGCTTATCGTTACGGTGCACCTCCTCACGGAGGAATGGGCATCGGTCTTGATAGAATCGCTATGATCATGTGTAAGGCTGACAGCCTCCGTGATGTCACAGCATTCCCGAAGGTACAGAATGCAAGCGAGCTTATGTCTGAGTGTCCGTCATATGTTGATGATGAGAGTCTTGATGTGCTTGGAATAAGCGTTGTAAAAAAAGAAGATGAGTAACAGATTCTATGCGGTATGTGGGATACTTGAAATTGGCGGTAAGATACTTTTTGTAAGGCATACATACGGACCTGCAAAGGAAAGGATACTTATCCCCGGAGGATATGTCAAGGAAAATGAACTTCCCACAGATGCAATAAGAAGAGAATTATTCGAAGAAACCGGCGTTAGTGCGGAAGCAGACTCTGTTTTTGCTGTACAATTCCGTACACAGCAGTGGATAATCGTATTTAAACTGAAATATATTTCAGGTGATCCTAAATCCGACGGATATGAGAACAGTGAAGTTCTTTTGCTGACTCCGGATGAAGCTGTGAAAAGGGGAGATATTACAAACATGAGCCGTGCTATTCTGAATGCTTACATCAATGATAGGGATAATACGCTGAATAAAGGCGCCTATCGTTCAATATCATTAAAAAATGAGATTTTTGAAATATTTGGAATATAAATATTTCAAAAAAATTTGTTTTTCGACGAAATTTTCATTGACATTTTATTCGAAATAGATTATAATATTTATTGTGATTTAAATATCCAAAGAGGGAGCTGTCTGAAGGTCATGCTCCCTTTCTGTTTTGTTAGAGGTCATTAACAAAATATATATTGACTGTATAACAAAAAAGTGATATACTAAACACATTAAATGACCAATAGTCATTTTTTGAAGGAGGTACTCAAATGGCATCGGAAGCTGTAAAGAAAATTCTTGAAGCAGAAGCGTTATCGGATAAGATGATTAACGAAGCACGCAAAAAACGTGATGAGATCATTAATTCTGCATCCGGAAGCTCTTCTCTTGCTATTCAGAAGAAAATAAGCGAAGCTTCTTCAGAAGCTGCCAAACTAAAAGCCGAGTATGATAAAAAGCTTGCCGAATATACAGGTGATTCGGAGGCAGAATGTGAAAAAAAGATCGAAAGTATAAGACAGCTTGCCGAAAAGAACTCAGATAAGGCAATAAAAGAGATAATAGATAGGTTTTTCTGAGGTATTTATCTATAAAGGAGAGTGATGTAAAATATGGCGAAGCTCAAAATGAAAAAAATCGAGCTTATTGCTATGCTTACTGACAGTAAAAAGATCATCGAACTTCTTCAGCGGCGCGGAGTGGTTGAAATATCTCAGAATACTGATGAAGAGCTAGAAAATACTAACGTTACGGCAGTTGTAGGTGAATTTGAAAAGTTTAGAAACACCGCTGCACAGGCTCTTGAGATAATTGATACCTATGCTCCGGAAAAAGCAGGACTTGCGGATCTGTTCAACGGTAAAACCGAGGTCGAAAAGCATGAGTTTGGAAAAGAAGCAATGAAGATGGAAAAGATCATGGCTGCAGCCAATGAGATCATAAAAAATCAGCGCTCTATTAATGATGCTTCCTCGGCCATATCTCAGCTTGAGATCAAGTGTGATATGCTTGACAGATGGCTTCCTTTGGATGTTCCGTTAAATTTTAAAGGCACATCGTCAACGTCCGCTTATATCGGTACTCTGCCGTATCAGATAACAGCGGAAGAGCTTGAGGAGCAATTGCCCGAGAATTGTTCCGCTGAAGTTGTCAGCGGTTCGAAGGAACAGACAAATCTTTTCATCCTGTGCAGTAAACAGTCATATGATGAAGCAGGAGATATCCTGAGAAAGCTTACCTTTGTATCTCTTTCCGAGAAGGATCCGAAAAAGCCTTCTGAGCTTTATGACACTTACAATCAGAACATCAAATCTCATGAAGATGAAATGGAAAAAGCTCGGGAAAACATAGAAAAGCTTGCGGCAAACCGTAAGCAGCTGCAATTTGTGGTCGACTATCTGCAAATGCGAAAAGAAAAGTACGACGCACTCAGCGGTCTCGGTTTTACCGAAACCACATTCATTCTTACAGGATATATTCCGGAGAAGTATTCGGAACAGCTGAAAAAGGAGATAGAAGATAAATACACAGCTTCCATCACCTTTACTGATCCTGATGAAGATGACGACGTGCCTGTACTTCTTGAAAACAGTATATTCTCATCGCCTGTAGAGGGAATAACAAAAATGTATGCAATGCCTGCAAAAGGCGATGTGGATCCCACACCTGTAATGTCTTTCTTCTACTATCTTTTCTTCGGAATGATGTTATCGGATGCAGGATACGGTCTTTTAATGATAATCGGAACAACTCTTGCCCTGAAGAAATTCAAGCTTGAGACCAGTATGAAGAAAACGCTTACTATGTTCAGAAACTGCGGTATATCCACTGTTTTCTGGGGAGCTCTTTTCGGCAGCTGGTTCGGTGACATAGTTCAGGTGGTTGCAAGGCAGTTCTTTGGTAAAGAGATCGGCAGTATCGCTATTTGGTTTGAACCTCTGACTGATCCTGTAAAGCTTCTGCTCGTATCCTTCGGGCTGGGGATACTTCATCTTTTCCTTGGTGTAGCAGTTGCCTTCAAGATGACATGGGATACAGGAAAAAAGCTGGATGCGATATTTGACGCATTGCCCATATATCTCATAGTTCTCGGAGTTGCTCCCATAGGAGCGGGAATGTTTATATCCGTGCCATCTGTGCTTAAAACTACCGGTATATATATGCTCATTGCGGGAGTAGCCATACTTGTACTGACAGCCGGAAGAACTTCTAAATCTGTATTCGGAAAATTTTTCGGCGGCTTATATGCGCTGTATAATACAGCAACGGGTTATCTCGGAGATATACTTTCTTACTCGAGACTTCTTGCGCTGGGACTTGCGACAGGAAGTATCGCAAGCGTCATAAATCTTATCGGCACAATGCCTGAAAATAAGATAATCAAGCTTATACTGCTGATAATCGTATTTATAGTCGGTCATACTGCAAACCTGGCAATAAACCTGCTTGGTGCTTATGTTCATACCGACAGATTACAGTTCGTAGAGCTTTTCAGTAAATTCTATACCGGCGGTGGAAGAGAATTCGCTCCGCTGACGGTCAATACAAAGTATATAAAATTCAAGGAGGAAAATAAAAATGACTAACGGTTTAGTATTAGCTATCATAGGAGCTGCACTTGCAGCACTTTTAGCAGGAATTGGTTCGGCAAAGGGCGTAAGCCTTGTAGGTGAGGCAGCATCAGGTGTTGTATCTGTTGATCCCTCAAAATTCAGCAAGGTGCTTCTTCTTGAACTTCTTCCCGGTACTCAGGGACTTTACGGACTTATTGCAGCTATGTTCATACTTCTTCGTACAGGCGTACTTGGAAGCGGAGCAGCTGATCTGACAGTTCAGCAGGGACTTGGTTTCCTTGCAGCCTCACTTCCGATAGCTGTTGTCGGACTTATATCCGGTATTATGCAGGGCAGGACAGCGGCTGCCGGCGTTAGCATCACTGCTAAAAAGCCTGACCACAACGGTAAGGCTATCATTATGGCAGCTATGGTTGAAACATACGCTATTCTTGCACTTCTTATATCAGTCCTTATGATACTGAATATCAATGTATGACGGAGGTAAGATATATGTCAGGACTTGACGGAATCTTAAACCTTATAGAAACTCAGCAGAAACAGTCTGAGGAAAGCATACTGAAAGCCGCACAAAGCAAGGCGGAGGCAATTATCGCCGAAGGTGATGAAAAAGCTCGCAAGGCATATGAAGATAGCCTTGAAAAAGCAAAAAATCGTGCCGAAAAAGATTATGAAAATTCATGTGCATCTGTTGATGCGGCAATGAAGAGAAAGCTCCTTGCCTGCAAGATTGGGCTTATAAATGAAACTATTGAAAAAACAATAAGCAAGCTGGATTCATTACCTTCGGAAGAGTATTTTGATCTGATGGTAAGACTCATAACTCGTAATCTCAAACCCGAGAAGGGAGAACTGACGCTTTGCAAAAAAGACCTTGACCGTGTTCCGGATGATTTTATGCCTCGATTAAAAGAGCTTGCTGAAAAGAATGGTGGAAGTATCACGCTCTCGAAGAATACCGCCGATATAGAAAACGGTTTTATCCTAAGCTACGGTCTTGTTTCCGAGAATTGCAGCTTTCGCGCTATAATAGAAGCAGAGAAGGATGATATAAAGGATACCGCAGCAAGGCTGCTGTTCGGGTAGGTGATAGTATGAACGGAACAAAATACGCTGATGCTGTCGGTGCTGTCAGAGCAATGGAGAACACTCTGCTCGGGAAAAGTGATATTGAACAGCTTATTAATGCAAGAAGCAAAAGCGAAGTTAAATCTATCTTTTCTTCCAGAACGGGTAATCAGTTGGCAGATCTGAATGATGTATGGAACTTTCTTTGCGAATATGCTCCCGACTGTGAGGAACTGAAAATCCTGCTCTATCGCAATGATTTTCATAATCTCAAGGCTGTTCTTAAAGCGATCATCTCAAACAGAGATCCCGAGCAGTATTATATTGCTCCTTCAAATATTGGTCTTTCAGAACTTACTGATGCTGTGAGCAAAAAGGAATATGATCTGCTGCCGAAGTATATGCAGAAAACTGCTTTAGAGGCTTATGAGCTTCTGACAAAAACATTGGACGGTCAGCTTTCTGATTCATTTATTGACAGATCAGCTCTCGAAGCTGTACAGAAATCTTCGGAAGAATGCGGTATTGAATTCATGAAAAAATACGCTCAGCTGATAACTGCCTGCTCTGACATAAAGACAGCATACAGATGCTGTATACTCGGTAAATCTGCGCAGTTTATGGAAAATGCTGTTTGCGGCAGTCCAGAGATTGAAAAGGATGAGCTTATCAAATCTGCTCTTGCGGGAACAGAACAGTTATTCACATATCTTGAAACGACGCATTACAGTGAAGCGGCCGCTTTGTTGAAGGAGTCGTCAGCAAAGTACGAAAAATGGTGTGATGATGTGATAATGGAACTGGCAGAAGACGCAAGAATGCTTGCTTTCGGCTCTGAGCCTCTTGCCGCTTACTTTATTGCCAAAGAGGCTGAGATCAAAAATCTTCGTATCTTGTCAGTATGCAAGGAATTCGGTGCAGATAAGGAAACAATAACAGAAAGGATGAGAAAGCTTTATGTATAAAGCCGCAGTTATAGGCGATAGTGCCAGTGTTTCAGGATTTGCTGCTCTCGGACTTTCTGTATTTCGTGAAACCGAGCCTGAAAAGGTTTCAAAACTCATTTCAAGACTTGCGGCGAATGATTTTGCAGTCATATACATTACCGAACCTGCCGCAGCATTGGTTACCGATACTATTGCAAAATACAGAAGTTGTAAGCTTCCGGCGATAATATTGATACCTGCAATAGAGGGTAATACAGGCGACGGCATGAGAGCTCTGCATGAGGCAGTGGAAAAGGCTGTCGGTTCGGATATATTGAATTAGGAAAGAGGCGGATAAACAGAAATGAACAGCAAAGGTAAAGTAATTAAAATCTCAGGCCCGCTTGTAGTTGCAGAAGGTATGAGGGACGCTAATATGTTTGACGTTGTCCGCGTCAGCGAAAAGCGGCTTATAGGTGAAATAATAGAGATGCACGGTGATCGTGCTTCGATTCAGGTATATGAGGAGACTTCAGGTCTCGGCACTGGTGAGAACGTCGAATCAACAGGCGAGCCAATGAGCGTTGAGCTTGGTCCAGGACTCATAGGAAGTATTTTCGACGGAATTCAGCGTCCGCTTGATGATATAAGAAAAGTATGCGGAAACAATCTGCAGCGCGGAGTTGAAGTTCCTTCATTAAAGAGAGAGAAGCTTTGGAAGTTTACTCCCTCAGTAAAGGTCGGTGACAAAGTCATTGGCGGAGACGTGATCGGTACAGTTCCCGAGACTGATATAGTTCTTCACAAAATAATGGTACCAAACGGCATTAACGGTACTGTAAAGAAGATCTCGGAGGGCGAATTCCACGTAAATGATACGGTATGTATCATCGAAACAGAAAAAGGGGAGAGAGAGCTTTCTCTTTTCCAGAAATGGCCCGTCCGCCGAGGCAGACCTTATAAGAAGAAGCTGTCGCCCGATATGCCTCTTGTTACAGGTCAGAGAGTCGTTGACTGTCTGTTCCCGATAGCTAAGGGAGGCGTAGCCGCTATCCCCGGACCTTTCGGAAGCGGAAAGACAGTCACACAGCATCAGCTGGCAAAGTGGGCAGAGGCTGATATCATTGTTTATATAGGCTGCGGTGAGCGCGGAAACGAAATGACAGACGTTTTGAATGAATTCCCGGAGCTTATCGATCCTCACACAGGCAAATCCCTTATGGAAAGAACTGTTCTTATAGCCAATACATCGGATATGCCTGTTGCTGCACGTGAAGCCTCTGTATATACAGGTATCACTATTGCAGAATATTATAGGGATATGGGCTATTCTGTTGCTCTTATGGCTGACTCCACATCACGTTGGGCAGAGGCGCTTCGTGAAATGTCAGGACGTCTTGAGGAAATGCCGGGTGATGAAGGTTATCCTGCATATCTCGGAAGCCGTCTTGCACAGTTCTATGAGCGTGCAGGCCGAGTTATATCCAATGGTTCAGATGAACGAGAGGGAACTCTTTCGGTAATCGGAGCAGTTTCACCTCCCGGAGGAGATATATCCGAGCCAGTTTCCCAGGCTACGCTCCGTATAGTAAAAGTATTCTGGGGACTTGATTCAAACCTGGCTTATCAGAGACATTTCCCAGCTATAAACTGGCTTACAAGCTATTCTCTTTACGCAGATTCACTGGCCCAATGGTACGACAATAATGTATCTAAAGACTGGATGAAGTCAAGAGCACGTTTTATGCAGATCCTTCACGATGAAGCTGAACTTAAAGAGATTGTAAAGCTCATCGGTATGGATGCTCTTTCAGCAAAGGATCGTCTTAAAATGGAAACAGCACGTTCAATACGTGAGGATTTCCTGCATCAGTTGGCTTTCCATGAGGTAGACACATATACAAGTCTTAAAAAACAGCTTTATATGATGAAGCTTATTCTGAACTTCAATGATGAGGCGGGGGATGCTATCAGTAAGGGCGCAGATGTGGAGAGCGTTGCCAATCTGGCTGTTAGAGAAAAAATCGGTCGTTTCAAGTATATTGAGGAAGAAAAGACGGATGCCGAATTCCAGAAGCTTTCTTTAGAGATCTCTTCAGAACTCAACGAATTAATCAATAAGGAGGAAGACTGATGCCAAGAGAATACAGAACAATTGAAGAAGCGGCAGGTCCCCTTCTTCTGGTAAAGGATGTTGAGAACGTAAAATACGGCGAACTTGCTGAAATAAGACTTAAAAACGGTGAAAAACGCCGCTGCCGTGTTCTTGAGATAGACGGTACAAATGCACTTGTGCAGCTTTTTGAAAATGCTGCAGGTATAAACTTACAGGATAGCAGTGTTGTTTTTTCAGGTCACCAGATGGAACTCGGTGTATCTGAAGATATGCTGGGAAGAGTATTCGATGGTCTGGGCAGACCGATAGACGACGGCCCAGAAATAATTCCTGATATGCGTATGGATGTAAATGGACTGCCTATGAATCCTGTTGCAAGACAATATCCTCAGGAGTTCATACAGACAGGAGTATCTGCTA
This sequence comes from Ruminococcus flavefaciens 007c, assembly GCF_000571935.1. Classification (GTDB taxonomy): domain Bacteria; phylum Bacillota; class Clostridia; order Oscillospirales; family Ruminococcaceae; genus Ruminococcus; species Ruminococcus flavefaciens_F. The sequence goes on from NZ_ATAX01000024.1 coordinate 138,150, forward strand.
TCGACGGTTTGAATACACTTGTAAGAGGTCAAAAGCTGCCTATATTCTCAGCCAGCGGACTTCCTCATGCACAGCTCGCAGCACAGATTGCACGTCAGGCTAAGGTGCGCGGTAAAAACGAGCAGTTTGCTGTAGTATTCGCTGCAATGGGTATCACTTTTGAGGAATCAGAATACTTTGTTCAGAGCTTCAAGAGCACAGGCGCACTTGACAGAACTGTACTCTTTATAAATCTTGCAAACGATTCTGCCATTGAACGTCTTGCCACTCCTAAAATGGCACTTACAGCTGCGGAGTATCTTGCTTTTGAAAAGGGGATGCATGTTCTTGTCATCCTTACAGATATTACAAACTATGCTGATGCTCTTCGTGAGGTATCGGCTGCACGTAAGGAGGTTCCGGGAAGAAGAGGATATCCGGGTTATATGTATACCGATCTGGCTACAATATATGAACGTGCAGGCCGTCAGAACGGCAAAGAGGGAAGTATCACCATGATACCGATCCTCACTATGCCGGAGGATGATAAAACTCATCCTATCCCTGACCTTACAGGTTATATCACTGAGGGACAGATAATACTTTCACGTGAGCTTTACAGAAAGGGAATAAATCCTCCTGTTGATGTTCTGCCATCACTCTCCCGTCTTAAGGATAAGGGAATAGGCGATGGAAAAACTCGTGCTGATCATTCCGATACCATGAACCAGCTTTTCTCGGCATACGCCCGTGGAAAAGATGCCAAGGAGCTTATGGTAGTACTTGGCGAAGCTGCTCTTACACCTACAGATCTGCTCTATGCTAAGTTTTCTGATGAATTTGAGAAAAGATATGTTTCTCAGGGCTTTGAAAACAACAGAAGTATTGAAGAAACACTTTCAATAGGATGGGAGCTTCTGAAACTCCTTCCGAGAAGCGAGCTTCGCAGAATCAGAGAGGAATATCTGGTCAAGTATTATGATACTCAGAATTGAGGTGAGCTGATTGGCAAGACTGAATGTTAATCCCACCCGTATGGAGCTTAGCAAGCTGAAAAAAAAGCTTGCTTCAGCAAGAAGAGGTCATAAGCTTCTCAAGGATAAGCGAGACGAACTTATGCGTCAGTTCATGAACCTCATTAGAGAAAACCGACAGCTGAGAAACGAGGTCGAAAAGGCTATAAATGAAGCCAATCGGTATATGGCTGTTGCGGGCTCTGTGATGCAGAGAGAGGTTCTTGAAACTGCTCTCATGCTGCCAAAGCAGGAGGTTGAGCTTGAAGTAAATGATAAAAATGTCATGAGCGTTTATATTCCAGAGTTCAAACCTAAATTCCGTACCGAGGATACAAACGATATATATTCATACGGCATGGCTTTTACTTCCATCGACCTTGACGGTGCAGTAAGTGCTTTAAGTGCTGTTTTCCCAATGATGATAAGGCTTGCAGAGGTTGAAAAGGCCTGTCAGCTAATGGCAGATGAGATCGAAAAGACCCGTCGCCGTGTAAATGCTTTGGAGCATATAATGATTCCGGATTATGAGGAAACTATAAAGTATATAACTATGAAGCTTTCGGAAAACGAAAGAAGCACTACAACATCTCTTATGAAGGTCAAGGAAATGGTACTCAAGGACAGCCATCATTATCATTAAGAAAAAAGCAGCTTTTATAGCTGCTTTTTTGATATCTGAACAAAAAAATTCCGCGTAAAGAATTAGTACGCGGAATTTTTATTATAACTATAATCAGTTGTTCTTCTTAGCTTCGATGTCTGCAAGAGCGTCCTTGCGTGAGAGATTGATTCTGCCCTGACGGTCGATCTCTGTTACCTTAACAACGATCTCATCGCCGATAGAAACAACGTCTTCTACCTTTTCAACTCTCTGCTTGTCCAGCTTGGATATATGAACAAGTCCGTCCTTACCAGGAGCAATTTCAACGAATGCACCGAAGTCCATGATTCTTACTACCTTGCCCTTGTAAATAGCGCCTACCTCGGGATCATTAGCAATTGTATGAACGATCTGAAGTGCCTTGTTTGCATTGTCAGCATCAACACCGCTGATAAATACATTACCGTCATCGCTGATGTCGATCTTAACGTCACAGTCAGCTGAGATCTTCTGGATAACCTTACCGCCCTGACCGATAACCTCACGGATCTTGTCGACAGGGATCTTTGTCTGAAGCATTTTGGGAGCATACTTGTTAACAGTAGGTCTGCTTTCGGGAATAGCCTTCAGCATGATCTCGTCGAGGATGTACAGACGAGCCTTTCTTGTCTTTTCGAATGCTTCCTTTATGATAGCAGGTGTAAGTCCGTCTACCTTAATATCGACCTGGATAGCTGTGATACCCTTGTGAGTACCGCCTACCTTGAAGTCCATATCGCCGAAGAAGTCCTCAAGACCCTGGATATCTACCATTGTCATAAACTCATCACTGTCGGGAAGTGTGATAAGTCCGCAGGAAATACCTGCAACGGGAGCCTTGATCGGTACGCCTGCGTCCATAAGAGCAAGAGTTGAACCGCATATTGATCCCTGTGATGTAGAACCGTTGGAAGAAAGAACCTCAGAAACAAGTCTTAATGCGTAGGGGAATTCCTCAACAGGAGGAATAACAGGAGCGAGTGCTCTCTCAGCAAGCGCACCATGACCAATCTCACGGCGTCCGGGACCTCTGCTGGGCTTTGTTTCACCGACGGAGTAGCTCGGGAAATTGTACTGGTGCATATATCTCTTCGAATCTTCCTCGTCGAGACCGTCAATCTTCTGAGCATCGCTTACAGGACCGAGTGTTGCAATAGTGAGCACCTGTGTCTGACCTCTTGTGAAGAGACCTGAACCGTGAACTCTGGGAAGAACTCCTACCTCAGCTGCGAGAGGTCTGATCTCATCAATTCCGCGGCCGTCAACACGCTTGCCCTCATAGAGCCATGTACGAACGATTTTCTTCTGAAGCTTATAGATACACTCGTCGATCATGGGTATCTGCTCGGGGTACTTTTCGTCAAAGTTAGCGTGAATATCATCAATGATGGGGGCAAGTCTCTCATCACGTACATTCTTGTCGTTTGTATCAAGAGCGATTTTGACTCTGTCAGAAGCAAATGCCTCGATAGCATCAAACATATCGTGATCTACTTCCATTGACTCGAACTCGAACTTGGGCTTACCGATCTGAGCACGGATGTCATTAATGAAAGATACCATCTTCTTGATCTCTTCATGTCCCTTAAGAATAGCGTCAAGCATTGTATCCTCGGGTACTTCGTTAGCGCCTGCCTCGATCATAACGATCTTATCGGCAGTACCTGCAACAGTAAGAGTCAGATCAGTCTTAGCTCTCTGCTCAAGAGTAGGATTGAGTACGATCTCACCGTCAACGAGACCTACATTTATACCTGCAATAGGTCCGTTCCACGGGATATCGGAAATAGAGATTGCGATAGATGTAGCTATCATACCTGCGATCTCAGGTGAGTTATCTGGTTCAACTGCGAGTACAGTCATTACAACAGAAACGTCATTTCTCATATCCTTGGGGAAGAGGGGACGAATAGGTCTGTCAACGCATCTTGATGTAAGGATAGCCTTTTCGGAAGGCTTGCCCTCACGCTTAGTGAATGAACCGGGGATCTTTCCTACCGAATAAAGTCTTTCTTCGTAATCAACTGAAAGAGGGAAGAAATCAATGCCCTCTCTGGGCTTTGCACTTGCGGTAACGTTTGCCATTACAACGGTCTCACCGTATCTTACCCAGCATGAACCGTTAGAAAGTCCGCAGGTCTTACCCGTTTCAACAACCAGCGGTCTGCCCGCATATGTCGTTTCAAAAGTTCTGTAGTTTTCAAACATCTGTTTAGCCTCCATTTTTAAAATTTTTGTCAGAGGAGAGCCTTTAGAAGTTAGAGGTAAAAACCAGAACAATAGTTTTCTGACTCTTGCCTCTGACTTCTAATCCCTTCACTCTGATAGACATAAAGGCAGAAGGGTATAATAATACCCCACTGCCTTTACACTCATAATTACTTACGGAGACCGAGCTTCTCTACGATAGCACGGTATCTGTTAATATCCTTCTTCTTAAGATATCCGAGAAGGTTACGTCTGTGACCAACCATCTTGAGAAGACCTCTTCTTGAGTGGTGGTCATTCTTGTGGCTCTTGAGGTGGTTTGTGAGATCATTGATTCTTCTTGTGAGAATAGCGATCTGAACCTCAGGAGAACCTGTGTCGTTTTCGTGTGTTCTGTTAGCCTCGATAACGGCTGTCTTTTCATCCTTCAATAACATTTGAAGCACCTCTTAAATAAATATTCCGTTAACTCAGTAGGGGGTGAAAGTCGAGGACAAGCCCCGAACCAAGTACACGGTGATAATATTATACCACATAAAAACACTTTTGTAAAGCCTTTTTTCGAATTTTTGCGAAAAATATATTTGTATCCAGCGGTATATCCGCGGTTTTGACAGTTTTCTTAAAGAAGATGGTTGACTATTAATGCGTTATGTGGTAAAATATATGTACAGAGGTCTGCCTTTTAATGATTGGAGGATTAAGGTTATGAAAAAAAATGCTTTCGACTATGTATGGACAGATAAAAAACGTTCACTTTTCGGTCTGCCTCTTACTTTTACACGTTATTATCTTACCGAGTCCAAGTTCATTACACGTACCGGTTTTCTAAATATAGACGAGGATGAGATAGATCTTTACAAGATCACTGATAAGAAAGTAAAATATCCGTTTTTCCAGCGCCTTTTCAACTGCGGAACGATAATTATATACAGTCGTGATGCCGATACTCCTTCAAAAGAAGTTCACTGTGTAAAGAATGTCAGGAAGGTCTCTGAACTGATCGATAAATACCTCACCATCATGCGTGATAAATACGGCATAAGAGGAAGAGATATGATGGGCTTCCATTCAGCTCACGATCACTATGACGATTACGACGATATGCACGACGATGGTGATTATTGATTTCAGAGGTGATTGTGGGAATGCTCTCGTTTATTACTGAAAAACAATCCAGCTGGGACAGGCTAAAAGCTGAAAAACGTCCTATATTCATATACGGAATGGGAGACGGCGCATTGAAGATAATGGCTGTTTTCCGTGAAATGAAAATAACAGTAGCAGGTATCTTTGCAAGTGATGATTTTGTACGCGGACATTCATTCGAGGGGTATAGAGTACATAAGCTTTCAGAGATAGAAGAAGCAGTTGATGATTTTGTGGTAGTACTTGCATTTGCTGCAGGCTATCAGGAAATAGTCGACAAGGTGCAGGATATTGCTTCAAGGCACACATTATACGTACCTGACGTGCCTGTTATAGGCGGCGGCCTGTTTACATATGAATACTGTGAACAGAATGCCGATAAGATACAGCAGGTTTATGACAGCCTTGCAGATGACTACTCCAGAAAGGTATATGCCAATATCATAAACTTTAAAATCAGCGGCAAAATAGAGTATCTTTCAGCTGTTACTACTTCAAAAGCAGAGATATACAAGAAAATAATCAAGCCTAACCTCAACGAAATATATGTTGATCTTGGTGCCTACAACGGTGACACTATCAAGGAGATCCTTGAATTTACCCATGGTAAATATGTGTCCATATACGCTCTTGAACCTGATAAGAAGAATTTCAAGAAGCTTGCGAAATTCGTTGATGGTATGCCTCATGTTTACGCATATAATTCTGCAGCATGGTGCATTGATACGGAGCTTCCGTTTTCGGCAAAAGCAGGCCGTCAGTCGGCTATCAGCGCCAATTCCGATAATATGGTGGGGGCTTTGTCAGTTGACAGCATTCTTGCCAAAAAGCCTGCGACCATAATAAAAATGGATGTTGAAGGCTTTGAACGTGAAGCTATCTGGGGAGCTGCATTGACCATCGCTCATTATGCACCTAAAATGATGGTATCTCTGTATCATAGAAACGAGGATATTTTTGAGATCCCGCTTCTGATCAAAAAGCTCAATCCGTCTTATAAGCTTTTTATAAGACATCAGCTTTATATTCCTGCATGGGAAACCAACCTTTATGCAACATTATAAAATCAGCCTCCTGAAAAAATCAGGAGGCTTTTTATTATATAAGTTTTCTTTCGTCGCAATACTCACATTCAAGGAGTGTCTCGTCTCCGCTTGAACGGAAGCTCTTAGGCAGGTACTCCTCGTGATTTGTTATACATTTAGGATTAGAGCACTTGACTCCGCCGAACACCTTGCCCTTAAGAGTCTCTGACTGCTTCTTTTCCTTTAATATTGTCATAATAAGAGCCATTCTTACATACATACCGTATTTGGCCTGTTTGAAATACATAGCTCTTTCGTCATCATCCACATCAACAGTGATCTCGTCAACACGCGGCAGCGGATGCATAACTATCATATCCTTGCGAGCAAGGAGCATTTTTTTTCTGTCAAGAACATAGGTATTCTTCTGAGCCAGATACTCCTCTTCACTTGCAAATCTTTCCTGCTGTATCCTTGTCATATAAAGCACATCAAGATCTACGATAGCTTCTTCAAGAGTGTTTACCTCAGTGTAGCTGCTGCCGTTAGCTTTGATGATGTCCTTTATATAAGCAGGCATTCCCAGCTCGGATGTGGATATAAAGACGAACTTGTTATTTTCAAACATACTGAGAGCTTTGCAGAGAGAATGAACAGTTCTTCCATTCAGAAGGTCTCCGCACATACCGATCGTCAGACCTGAAAGAGTTTTCTTTTCTATCTTTAGAGTAAGAAGGTCCGTCAGTGTCTGTGTAGGGTGGAGATGCCCTCCGTCACCTGCGTTGATAACAGAACAGTCAGCAGTAAGGGATGCTGCTTTTGCAGCTCCGGCAATAGGATGACGTATAACAAGTACATCAGCGTAATTACTCACGATCTTTGTAGTATCCTTAATAGTTTCGCCTTTTGCTACCGATGAATTGGCAGGATTATCAAATCCGATGATCTGACCGCCAAGTCTTATCATAGCTGTCTGGAATGACATCTGCGTTCTTGTGGAAGGCTCGTAAAAAAGAGTAGCCATTATCTTCCCGTCACATTCGTGAGCAAAAGCAGCAGGATCGCTGTATATCTCCTCACCGAGCTCTACGACTTTTTTCCACCAAGAAACAGGGTAGTCATTAAGATCAATAAGATGCTGATATTCTGAAAACATATATATTAAACCTCCGTTGTATGAATTACAGTATTTTACTTCCGTTTATGATCATTTCAAACTGAACGCCCAGATACATTGATGCCCTTTTGCAAAGCAGCATCCTCTCCATGAATATCTCAAAGTATTCAAGCACAGATGAGATCTGTGTATCTATCTGGAGTTCAAGTATTATAGAGGTCTTATCGTCGTTAAATCTTACATTGGACTGTTCAACGGCATAATTAACGCGGTCATGTATATCAAAAGTAAGAAGATCCGTATTGCGCACACGACTGCGGCGTACATCGGTTTTATCACCAATTATCATTGCCGCCGAGATTGCGTCCAATGGCTGGCCGGTTCCCTCGTCGTGATTGCCGATGGCTGATATTATCGAGCAGATCTCGTCTGCGGGCATACTGAGATTATCAAGAAGCCTGAAGGCCATTACAGCGCCGCTTTGCGCGTGATCGACTCTGTTGATAACATTTCCGATGTCATGCATTATAGAAGCGATTTTCGCAAGTTCTACTGTTCTTTCTTCATATCCCAGTTCACTGAGTATCATCGAAGATACATGTGCCACTCTTTCCACATGAGGAAATGAATGTTCGGTATATCCAAGAGCTTCAAGAGCTTTGTCTGCTCTTCTGATATACTCCATAATATCGGGATTTTGCTTTATATATTTATAAGTAACTATACTTGGCATAAATTCTCCTGTATATCAATATTTTCCGTTATTTTCAAAATATACCTTATACCATATCAGGAAGATAAACACAGTCCATATTTTTCTGCTGTTATCTGCTTTGCCGCTGCGATGATCGTCAAGAAGTCTTAGAAGGGGAGCGGTATTAAAGAACTGTCTTGAACTCTCGCTCTCAAAATAACTCTTTACAAGGTCATAATACTTATCTTTCTTTAGCCATACTCTAATAGGTACAGGGAAGCCGAGCTTCTTTTTTGCAGCTGTTTTGGCTGTTTGTTCCGGAGTGTCCTTTTTTGCAGCCAGTCTCATAGCATATTTTGTGATATATTTTGTCTCATCGGTACCCTTATCGTGCGTAACTCTGTATTTAGTGGGTATCTTTTCCGCAAGAGCCATCACTTCCTTATCGAGGAAGGGGACACGAAGCTCCAGTGAATTGGCCATGCTCATTTTATCAGCTTTAAGCAGAATATCTCCTGCCATCCACATATGAAGATCAAGATACTGCATTTTTGTAACATCATCTTTGTTTCTGACGTTGTCATAGAATGGTTTTGTTATTGCACATGGATCCGGGGCATCTGTCTTTATTTTCAGGAGTTCCTTGCGCTCATCAGGCCTGAACATATATGCATTACCGATAAAGCGCTCCTCAACGTCCTTGCCCTTGCGCACAAAGAAGTTTACTCCGCGCTTTGCAGGAAGTTTTTCTGCGATTTTTCCGACTCCTCGTTTGATAATCCGCGGCAGCCTGTCATAAACTGTTCCGTTTGGATCACTGTATACATTATATCCGCCGAAGATCTCATCAGCTCCTTCTCCGGAAAGAACGACCTTTAGTTTATCGGACGCAATATTGCATACAAAATAAAGTGCAACAGCAGAAGGATCAGCCAGCGGTTCATCCATATGATACTGTATCATTGAAAGACTGTTCCAGTATTCATCAGGTGTAATAACTTTGCTTGTATTCTCTTTATTTATGGCCTTTGAAAAGTTCTTTGCCCAGCCTATTTCGTTATACTTTTCATCGGAACCGAATCCTACAGTAAAGGTTTTGTCGACATCTGCTATAGCTGCTACATAACTTGAATCGACTCCGCTCGACAGGAAAGAACCTACCTCTACATCGGCGATCTTGTGGGCTTCAACGGAATTATGGAAAGTATCGGATATTCTGTTTACCCAATCTTCGAGCTGAGTTTTTTCATCGGCGTTGAAATGTACATCCCAGTAACGTTTTGCTTCAAATCTGCCGTTCTTGAATCTGAAAAAATGTGCCGGAGGGAGCTTGTAAACATTTTTAAAAAACGTTTCTGAAGTAGGGGAGTACTGGAATGTAAGGTAATTCTCAAGTGCATTTGTATTAAGCTCCTTAACAAATGAAGGATGCTCAATAAAGCTTTTTATCTCAGAACCGAACATAAATGTACCGTTCATGTTAGCGTAATACATTGGCTTTATGCCAAAAAAATCACGAGCTCCGAAAAGTTCCTTATTATTTTTATCCCAGATGACAAAGGAAAACATACCTCTGAGCATTTTCAGAAGCTTTTCACCGTATTCTTCATAACCATGGATAAGAACCTCTGTATCTGTGTTCGTACTGAATTTATGTCCGGCTTCAATGAGCTTTTCACGGATCTCTCTGTAATTATATATCTCTCCATTGAAAATAATTACAAGTGAGCCGTCCTCATTGAAGATAGGCTGATCTCCGCTTGAGCTTACGTCTATAATGCTAAGTCTGCGATGACCAAGCGCAATACCTTCATCTATGTATTTTCCCTCTGCATCTGGTCCTCTGTGCTTGATTCTGTCAAGCATTCTACCGAGAACTTCGTCAGCATCGCTTACATTATTTGAAAAACCTACAATTCCGCACATATATATGTGACCTCCGATTACTAACTATTAAATCTCCCAGAATATTATACTACAAATCGATATAATTTGCAACACTCAAAATACTATTTATTTTCGTTTTCGTCAGATTTAACTTTAGCAAGCGGATTGCTTTCAACAGCATTTCTTACATTTTCATTATTAAGGTGAGTATATATCTCGGTAGTGGATGTGCTTTCGTGGCCGAGAAGCTCTTTGAGGGTAAGAACATCTGCATCACCGTATTGGTACATAAGTGTAGCGGCAGTATGGCGCAGTTTATGAGTGGTTATGCCTTTTCCGTCAAGCCCGGCTTTTTGCAAAGTCTCTTCAACTATTTGCTGAACACGGCGTTTGGATATGCGCCTGTTCTGATTACTGATAAATAGTGCAGGCTCATCAGCAGCCTTGGGATTACTTTTTCTTATAGCCAGGTATTTATTAAGAGCATCAATGCAAGCGGGATTGAGATAAACCATACGTTCCTTACTTCGTTTGCCAAGAACCTTCAGACGATTCTCGTAAAAATCAATATCCTTTATATTAATGCCAACAAGTTCACTTAGACGCATACCGCAGTTCAAAAACAAAGTAAGAATACAATAATCGCGTTTGGAATCGGCATTATCAGCTGTTTCCAGGAGTCTTAGACTTTCGTTCAGAGAAAGAAATTTTGGTAAAGAAGCTTTGGGTACAGGCACATCAAGGTCTTTTGTAGGATCCTTTTCGATAATATGTGCTACTTTTTCAAGGTATTTAAAAAAGCTTCTGAGAGAAGAAATTTTTCTGTAACGCGCTCTATCCTTATTATGTCTTTCGTCAGAAGTATAAAAGATAAAGTTATAAATATCAGAAATTGAGATATTTCTGAGATCGGAAACTGTAAAATCCTTAATATCAATATCTTCAAGGTCTTTTCCGGTATTATGCGTATTTTCATACACAAATCTGAGAAAAAGTCTGATATCTGTATAATATTCTTCAATAGTACGCTCAGCAAGAAGCTTTACTATTTTCATATGTACAAGATATTCATTTAGAAATTCAGGGTTTGAATCGTTGTTCAGATTTTTCATAAATAATCCTTCTCCAATAAATATTCAAGAACTCTGGCTTCGCGTTCAATAAGATATTTGTCATAATCTGAATGATCATTAAAACGATTTACAGATATTGCGTGTTCGGCAGTTACGAATTCGAGCGTAAAACCTTCGTCAGATTCATATTGATCCAAAGACTGTGAGCTGATATTACTATTGACACGACAGAAATAGTAAAAGTTTTCCTGCTCGAAAATTTCGTTTTCAGCAAACCTGCTCTTTTGGATCCTAAGTACCGAACCAAGCTCATTTATAGAGTCCTCAATTACGGAAAGTCCTGTTTCCTCAAGAACTTCACGCTTCAGGGCGGACATTTTGTCTTCCGTATTTTCAATACCTCCGCCCGGGAATTTATAATAATCAAATTTTTTACTATAAACCATAGCGACTTTATTGCAGCAAATTATAACAGCTCTTACAGATGGGCGAATAAATCGTGAAAATGAAAGATCGTAATCCTTCATATCCATAGTAAAAAGACGTTTCATCAATGTACATCTCCAAAAAAATATAAATTATATCAAGGTATAAAGAAAGAGATTGACAAGCACAAATAGCCGTCAATCTCATTAGTCACAATCGAGCGGTTCGCTCTTTAAAATAGTATATCATCAAATAATGATTTTGTCAAGTAATAAGGTTTATAAACGGACAAGTGAATGAACAGTTCAAAGTATAAATAGAACGCTTGCAAGCTGAGAAGACAAGCAAATAAAAAAGTAGTCGGAATCCGTCCAACGCTCCCGACTACATAACCTACAAAGCAAGGAGTGATTTAATGAATGAAATATGTGAGAAATTCCGGTATTCATATGGTATAGCTAATAAGGAAGATATAGACCCCATGTTCATGGCGTAGTGTTAAAACTCCACCTAAACTTTCACCAAACTTTGATTTGGTGAAAGTTTCCGTCAGACGGAACAGTGAACATTGTATCCATGAGAATGGATTCAAGAATAGAACGAAGTCCGCGGGCACCTGTTTTCTGAACGATAGCTTTTTTAGCGATCTCTACAAGCGCATCATCCTTGATCTCAAGTTCTATATCATCATAGTTGAAGAGCTTCTTATACTGCTTGATAAGAGCATTCTTGGGCTCAGTAAGTATTCTTACGAGAGAAGCTTCGTCAAGCTCTTCAAGAACAGATATAACCGGAAGTCTGCCGACAAACTCTGGAACCATACCGAATTTTACAAGATCCTTCGGTACGACCTTCTTGAAGATATTGTCCATTTCTTCGGAATGAGGCTTTAATTCGCCGCCAAAACCGATAGTGGACTTGCCTATTCGCTTCTGTATCTGTTTTTCCAGACCGTCAAAAGCTCCGCCGCATATAAACAGAATATTCTTTGTATTGATCTGGATAACTTCCTGATTAGGATGTTTTCTACCTCCCTGTGGAGGAACATTTGATACAGTACCCTCTATTATCTTCAGAAGAGCCTGCTGAACACCCTCGCCGCTTACGTCTCTTGTAAGCGAAGTGTTTTCAGATTTTCTGGCTATCTTATCGATCTCGTCTATATAGATTATGCCTCTTTCGGCAGCCTTTATATCAAAATCTGCTGCCTGAATGAGTCTGAGAAGGACATTTTCTACGTCATCGCCGACATAGCCTGCTTCTGTAATTGTTGTAGCGTCTGCAATTGCAAAAGGAACATTAAGAAGCTTAGCAAGAGTCTGGGCAAGAAAAGTCTTTCCGACACCTGTCGGACCAAGAAGAAGGACATTGCTCTTCTGAAGTTCAACGCCGTCATCATCTACAAGATTCTTTTCATTATCCTGGCTCATTATTCGCTTATAATGATTATATACGGCTACTGAAAGAGAAATTTTTGCATCGTCCTGTCCGATAACATATTCATCCAGAAAAGCCTTGATCTCCTTAGGCTTCATAAGCTTAATGAGAGAAGTATCATTTTCAGATTCCGGCTTTGCAGCCTTTCTGTGAGCTTTAGCAACACCCGGACCATAGAGCATCTCATAGCAATAAGTTACACATTCATCACATATATTTGATGAACCTGCAGAAAACATACTGCGTACCCTGTTTTCCCCTTTGCCGCAGAAGCTGCACGATTTAAACGTTTCAGCCATTTAATAACCCCTACCTTTTTGTTATCACCTTGTCAATAAGCCCGTATTCAAGAGCTTCATTGGCTGTCATATAATTGTCACGTTCACAAGCAGCGTGTATCTCTTCAATACTCTTACCTGTATTATTAGCAAGAATTTCTTCGAGACGATCTCTTGTGCGTTCAAGATTTTTTGCGTGGATCATAATATCAGTCTGCTGACCGCCTAATCCGCCGCCGATAAGCGGCTGATGTATCATGATCTCACTGTTCGGGAGTGCGATCCTTTTGCCCTTTGCTCCGGATGAGAGAAGAAATGCTCCCATAGAAGCAGCCATACCGATACAGATTGTCGAAACATCACACTTGATATAATTCATAGTATCATATATTGCCATACCGGCTGTTACAGAACCTCCGGGGCTGTTTATATAAAGTGATATGTCCTTTTCCGAATCCTGACTTTCAAGATACAGCAACTGCGCAACTACAACACTTGCTGTTGCATCATTAACCTGATCGGAAAGCATAATTATTCTGTCATTGAGCAGACGCGAGTAAATATCATATGATCTTTCTCCTCGGCTTGTCTGTTCAACAACGTAAGGTACCAGTACGCTCATAGTATATCGCCCTTTCTTTAAAAACAGTTGTCCCACAATTGCTGCGGGACAACCTCGGATTATTTTGATTTATATGTCGGAAAAGGAATTATTCAGCCTTTTCCTCTGCAACAGAGTTATCCACAACAGCATTTTCCTTAACAAGCTCAATAGCCTTCTGAACTCTGAGATCTGTTACATAATCTTCAACAGGGATAAATCTCTTTATTGTTTCAACATCAATATTGTTAGCAGCAGCAAGATCAGCAAGACCGTTATTGATCTCTTCCTCTGATACTTCGATGTTCTCAAGATCAGCGATCTTCTCGAGAGCAAGTCTGAGCTTAACTTCGCTGACAGCTCTGTCTCTGTATGTCTCTCTGAAGGAATCCATATCCATGCCTGTATACTGGAAGTAGAGCTTTATGTCCATACCCTGCTGCTGGAGCTGCTGCTCAAATGATCTCATAAGAGCATCTATTCTCTGCTCAAACATACAATTAGGAATAGGAGCATCTACCTTTTCGATAAGAGCGTTCATTACAGCATTCTCAAAACCAGAATCAGCCTGACCTACAGCAGCTTCCTCAAGCTTTGTCTTAATATCGTCCTTATACTCGGCAACGGTCTCGAACTCGGTTGCATCCTTTACGAGATCATCGTTGATCTCAGGAAGCTCCTCATAGCTGATAGACTTGAGCTTGCACTTGAATGTAGCAGCCTTGCCTGCATAATCAGACATCTGATAGTCCTCGGGGAATGTAACATTTACATCGAACTCATCGCCGATGTTGTGACCAACGATCTGATCCTCAAATCCGGGGATAAACTGACCGCTGCCAAGACGAAGAGGATGATCTTCACCCTTGCCGCCCTCAAATGCTTCATCGCCGAAGAAGCCTTCAAAATCAATAACAACTTCATCGTCCATCTGAGCTGCTCTGTCGTCAACAGAAACTATACGAGCATTCTTCTTTCTGATGATGTCGATCTGCTTCTCGATATCCTCATCTGTGATCTTCTTGACTTCCTTGGGAGCTTTGATACCCATATAGTCAGAGATCTCGATCTCAGGCTTTGTTACGCACACAGCCTTGATCTCAACGCCGTTCTCCTTGTCGATAGAATTAACCTCAACGTTGGGTCTGTCAACGAGAACAAGACCTGTCTCCTTTACAGCGGCATCGATCTCGGGACCGAGAAGAGAATTGATAGCACCCTCGTAGAAAGCACCCTCACCGAACTCTCTCTCAGCAAGCTTTCTTGTAACCTTGCCCTTTCTGAAGCCCTTGATCTGGATATTCTTCTTCTGACGCTGATATTCCTTCTCAACAGCTTCCTCAAAGGTAGCTGCGTCAATAGAAATTACTAACTCGGTAGTATTCACATCTGTTTTGTTTGATGATTTTAAACTCATTTTGATACGTCCTCCAATATTTATATAACATACTTGGTATATTATACCACATTTCCGAAAATTTTTCTACTGATTTTCCACACTTCTGTATAATGCACAAATCACAAGACTTTTTCAGGTATAAATTGTAAATAATCACCTGCAATCAGATGAAAATTAATGTCATCATAGGTGTTTTTTACACATAATTCATGTGCTGAACGCCCATGTATATGCCCATAATAGCAATTTTTTATTTTATACCGGTACAGTATCTCAAGTATGTCGTAATTGAAATTAGTTGCAAAAATTGGTGGATAATGCAGGAACACTATTGGTTCCAATTCTTCTTTCAAAGCAGACAGTATAGATGTCTCAAGACGCTGTACTTCTCTTTTCAGAACTTTTTCGTCCTGAGTCTCACCGGGCATATTGACCCAGCCTCTTGTACCGCATATACCGTAGTTTTCATATCTGAAATGATTATTATGCAGTATTTTTATCGAGAAACACCTTTCTGCTTCAAGAAAATCCTCCATTTTCCGCATGGTCGACCACCAGTAATCGTGGTTTCCCTTTATGATAATCTTTTTCCCGGGAAGTCCTTCTATAAAACGGAAATCAGGAGCAGCCTCTGCAAGAGTCATTCCCCATGATATATCCCCGGGAAGTACGATTGTATCATCTTCTTTGACGAGCTCGGTCCAGTTCTTTTCGATCCTCTCCTGATAGTCTGTCCACCCCGGAAAGATACTCATAGTCTTTTCGGGATCTTCATGACACAGGTGAAGATCAGCGAGTACGAACAGGCTCATAGGTTATATACTCAGTGTTCTGAGCACATATTCCTTCTGTTCAGACTTGTCTATAACGTCATTGAAGCGCTCGGGCTTATTTCTTAATTCAGCAAGAGCAGCAGGAACAGGTATGTTTGAAAGCTCAGCGATACGGCCGACCTTATCGTACTCGTCAATATCTGAATTTCTACCTTCAAGAGCTTCAAGAACAGCAGCACTGAACTTGTAAGGACTTGCAGTAGAAGCGATGACTGTCTTTGTATTATCCTTTGTGGTTTCTTTATAATCGTTGTAAACCTTTACAGCAACAGCAGTATGAGTATCGCAGGTATATGAATACTTCTCATATATAGCGTGTATAGTAGCCTTTGTCTGGCTGTCGTCACAGAAGCCTGCTGCGAATTCTTCCTTGAGTTTTGCCTTTACTTCAGCGTTTACTTCGTATCGGCCTTCAGAAGCAAGCTTTCCGAACCATTCGCGGATAAGAGCGTCATCTCTGCCTGTCATTATGTAAAGAAGTCTCTCGAGATTGCTTGAGATGAGTATGTCCATTGAAGGAGAAACAGTAGCATAGAACTGTCTGTTTCTGTCATAAACACCTGTATTTATAAAGTCTGTAAGAACATTATTAATATTTGAAGCACATATAAGCTTATTTACAGGCACTCCCATGTGCTTTGCATAATATGCGGCAAGAATATTACCGAAATTACCTGTTGGAACAACTATATTGATCTTTTCGCCCAGTTCGATCTCGCCGTCCTTAACAAGTACGGCATAAGCAGACACATAGTATACGACCTGAGGTACAAGTCTTCCCCAGTTTATGGAATTAGCACTTGAGAACATCATGCCTTTGTTGTCAAGGGACTTTTTTACGTCATCATTGGTAAAAATAGCTTTAACACCATTCTGGCAGTCATCAAAGTTGCCCTTTATAGCGCATACTCCGACATTGGAGCCTTCCTGAGTTTTCATCTGGCGCTTCTGCATAGGACTTACTCCGTCCTCGGGATAGAAAACGAGTATTGAAGTACCTTCAACGTCCTTAAAGCCCTCAAGAGCAGCTTTTCCTGTATCTCCCGAAGTTGCTACAAGAATAACGATCTTCTTGTCAAGATTAATCTTCTTGGCAGAGGTGGTAAGGAAATAAGGAAGTATCTGTAAAGCCATATCCTTGAAAGCACAGGTTGGACCATGCCAGAGCTCAAGCATATATGTTCCGTCGAAAAGATGAGCGATCTCTGCGATGCTCTCTGTTTCAAAATTTCTGGTACTGTAAGCATTATCAGTACAATAATGTATCTCAGCCTCGGTAAAATCAGTGAGATACTTTGCAAAAATATAAGCCGCTCTGTCCGCATACTTCATATCTCCGATAGATTTTATCTCATCAAGAGAAAGCTGCGGGATGGTTTCAGGAACAAAAAGACCGCCTTCAACGGAAATTCCCTGAGTAATAGCCTCAGCGCTGCTTACTTTTACCTCACTGTTTCTTGTGCTGTTATAGAACATAATATCACCCTTCAAAATATGAAATTGTAGCCTGTGGTATCATAGGCATTTATAATATAATCAATGCTGAGCACCCTTCCTCGGTCGATGATGACTTGTGCGACATCAAATCTGGGTTGCAACAAATTGGGATGCTTACAACAATAATCTGCGGCTGTTTTGATAACCAGACCGCGTTTTCGCTTGTTGACAGCTTCAAAGCCCGATACCATACTGTCCGGTTTGCGTGCCTTGACTTCAACAAAGGCGATATATTCGCTGTTTTCGGCGATTATATCGATCTCGCCGCCTTTTATACGGTAATTCCTTGCGGCGATAGTATATCCATGCCCGACAAGATATGCACATACGCTGTCTTCGCCGAGCTTTCCTATTTCGCTGTTAGTCATATGATATTTTTCAGAAATGTTCTGCGATGGACATCAGAAATGCCGAATTCTGCAATTCTTTCATAATGCAGCTTTGTACCATAGCCCTTGTGCTGGCTGAAGCAGTACTGAGGATATTTCTCGTCAAGTCCACGCATATACCTGTCTCTGGACACTTTAGCAAGTACAGATGCAGCTGCGATCGAAGCTGAAACAGCATCACCGTGTATAACAAATCGGCTTTCACACTCGAGCTCCGGCAGTTTGTTGCCGTCAATTAGTGCAAGATCAGGCTTTAAGCCAAGTCCTGCCACAGCTCTTTTCATGGCTGTCATTGTAGCCTGAAGAATATTTAGCCTGTCGATCTCCTCGACACTGGCAGTTGCAACACAGTAAGCCTCTGCTTTTTCTATAATCTCATCATAAAGAAGTTCACGGTGCTTTTCTGATATTTTCTTGCTGTCATTGAGATAATTTATCAGAACCCCGTCCTTCAGAATTACAGCAGCAGCATAAACATCACCTGCAAGAGGTCCGCGTCCTGCTTCATCGACTCCGCATATTACAGGATACTGTCTGCGAAGCTCTTCATCATAATCAAAAAGCTCTTTATGAAGTATTATCCTTGCCATTACAGCTCCTTTTCGGGCGGATTTTCCAAAGAGATCCTACCGAGCTTACCGCCCCTGAACTCATCGATAACGGTAATTGCAGCTCTTTCGGTATTGATCTCGCCGCCTGATATGACCATTCCGCGTTTTTTTCCGACGTTTTCGAGAAGATCAAGCCCGGTTTCATTATCAGAAATGTCTATATTATATCTTTCAATAATGGATTCGGGATAATTTTCCGCAAGATAAGAAAGAAGCTTCATAGCCAGAGTTTCTATATCAAGAATATCATCGCTTATAGCGCCTGTAAATGCCAGTCTTATAGCAACATCCTGATCTTCAAATTTAGGCCAGAGTACTCCCGGCATATCCAGAAGCTCTGTATTATCATCCAGCTTTACCCATTGTTTTGTACGGGTAACTCCCGGCCTGTCCTCGACCTTGGCACGCTTAGAGCCAGCTAACTTATTTATAATAGACGATTTTCCGACATTTGGTATACCGACTATCATAAGTCTGACAGCAGCACCTGTCATGCCGTTTCTTGCCCTTTTATCCATAAGTTCTTTCAGCACGCTTTTTTTTATGACAGGAAGTATTGATTTAAGTCCTTTTCCTGACTTGCAGTCTACAGCAATTGCTTCGCTGCCCTCAGATCTGAAATAATTGATCCAGCGCTGAGTTGTTTTATCATCTGCAAGATCACTTTTGTTAAGAATAACAAGTCTTGGCTTATTCTTTGTCAGGTGATCCATTTCGGGATTACGGCTGCTCAGAGGCGAGCGTGCATCAACGATCTCAACAACTGCATCAACAAGAGAAAGATTAGAAGCAATAAGCCTCCTTGTTTTTGCCATATGTCCAGGAAACCACTGGATCTGTTTCATATCGGTGTTATCCACACTAACCTCCCGCAACTTTTATGTATTTATGCCTGAAATAGCATTCATTGATCTCAGAATAAAAGGATCTTAAAATCCTTTATAGGTGAATATCTGAGAACTGCCTTTCCGTATATCTGCTCCTTCTTGATAAGACCTACCTCAGGGAAACGGCTGTCAGCAGAACCTCTTCTGTTATCACCCATTACAAAATAATAACCTTCAGGAACAGTTATGGGGAAATTGAAAGCTCCGCCGGTGCTGTTTACTGTTTCTTTAATGTAAGGCTCGTCAAGAACCTTTCCGTCGACGATGACCTGTTCTTTTTCGGCATCGATGTCAAGTGTCTGTCCAGGCTCGGCAATGACACGCTTTATGATACACTCTTTAAGATCTGAGCCGGTTATGTCTTTGTCAATGACGTTTCCGCTCTGATCAAGAAGATATGCCATATCATTGTTGATAACAATAATATCACCGTAATGCGGCCCTGTGTAAACAGTTGTCATAAAAATCCTGTTGCCGTTAACGAGTGTATCGTTCATAGAGCCTCCTACTACATTAACAGGATGTAGCAGATATGTAAATATCATTACAATGACAAATACAGCTAAAAGAGTGGACTCGATTATTTCAAGAATATCATCGACTATCTTGCTTTCCTTTTTTTCAGCTTCTTCGTCCTGCTCTTTTACAGTCTCTTCATCGTCATCGTCAAGCGATTCAGCGATCTCCTCAGCTGTTTCAGCTGTCTCTTCGACAGTTTCCTCAACTGCATCGGCAATTTCTTCTATTTCATTATTTTCTGTTTTATCTTTTGTTATATCAGCCATAATTGCTGCCTCCAGACTTAATAATTATCAAAATGTAGCAAAAAAGGGACTTTAAGTCCCTTAAGGAAAGAAGATGAGTCAGCCGATATATTTCGGCTGAACTCAGTCTGCAACCTGTTAGCGGATCTGTTCCTTAACCTTAGCAGCCTTACCAACTCTGTCTCTGAGGTAGTAGAGCTTAGCTCTGCGAACCTTACCGCATCTTACAACCTCTACCTTGTCAACAACAGGAGAGTGAAGCGGGAATACTCTTTCGATACCGCAACCGTGTGCAACACGTCTTACAGTGAAAGTCTCGTTGATTCCGCCGTGCTTCTTTGCAATTACAGTACCCTCAAAGATCTGGATACGGCTCTTGTCGCCTTCCTTGATCTGAACGTGAACCTTTACGGTATCACCTACGTTGAACTGCGGAACATTTTCCTTCATGCTTGAATCGCTGATTAACTTAAGTGCATCCATTTTATTTTCCTCCTAAAATTTCCGAACATTCATACCTGTTCCGCCATAAGCCGTTCAGCATTCGGCAAATGCAGAAAATACTAAATAATCGCGCATATACAGCGCAAGGGCTCAAATAATGAGCATCAGGCAGCGGACTATCCGATTTAATGTCTTTCGGCATTAACTCTCATCCGGGCATAAAAATACCCGAACGGATTTCAAATGCTTTTATATCATACCATACTTTAAAGGAAATTGCAAGAGTTTTTTTCAAAAAAATAGAAAATTATTTTTATTTTTTTGAAAGAACTACTATCGAAGCACTGTGCAATACCTCAAATTTCTCCGGAGCAAGCTTTTCAAGGAGCTCCAGATGCTCTTTTTCCCACTTTGCGATCTCGTCCTGACTAAGTGAAGCGCCTATTCCTCGGCAGGCTTTCATACGTCCGTTCCATGTTTCACGTGTGAACGGAACCATTAAATCGAACTCCTCATGTTCCGTCATATAAAAATAATCGTAGGTCTTTTCAGATATGTAAGCCTGCTGACGCTTATATCCCCCACCGGTCCACTGGGGACTGTATTTCAATACAAGTTCCTCGCTTTTTCCAGCTATCTCATCTTCATCGGGAAGCCAGCCCATAAAAAGTACAACGAGCCTGCCATTTGGCTTGAGCAGTCTGTAGAGCTTTGGTATGACAGTCTTAGGATCAAAGTACCAGAAACACTGACAGGCAGTTATAACATCGAATGTCTCGTCAGGAAAATCAAGATCTTCCGCTGAACTTACGATATACTCGATATTCATGCCGCTTTCCGCAGAAAGACGTCTTGCCTGTTCTATCTGTCCTTCCGAAATATCCGTTCCGATCCATTCTGCACCGTATCTGTACATATTTCTCGGCAGTACACCTGTACCTGTTCCAAGGTCAAGAACCTTCTGACCTTCAATACAAAGACCTCTGTTTGCAATTTTATCATAGAATACAGGCGGATATATGTCTCTGAATCTTGCATAATCTGAGGAAGTACGTCCCCAGTCAAAAGCCTTTCCGCCGTCTATATTCTTATTGATTATCTCCATATCGTATCACCTGAAAATCGAATTATCCTCGCATAGAATTGCTCTGCGCACAAATCTTTCGGCCTCGAACATACCGGAACCATTTTTTTTCAGCGCATCGCAGAAAAGCGTAGGATTGTAATTAGTCAGTGTTCCTGCCGGCAGTCTCATAACAATATCAACGGAATTACCGGATCTTGTACATGATATTATCTCCATATCCGGCTTTATATCAACAGTCTTGATGCCTTTTTTGGTCTTCTTATCAATAAGTATTTCGGGAGCAGCGATCAAAGCTTCAACTTCACTGAGTAATTCATCCGGAGAATCTGCGGAAAGTGAGAAGCTGTACTCTGCTTTGGCAATAGCCGTTATTTTCTGCACCTGTTCTGCAACAGATATTATCCCCATTCCTTCGGGCATGACTGCATTTAGTCTGTCTCGTATCTCTTCCATGGACATATTATCGTCTGTAATGTTAAAATCCAGTATCTCACATTCGCTCTCAAAGCCTAATGACAAGGCGAGAGCAAATGAATAATAAGGATGCGGATTAAAGCCTTCCGTATACCATATCGGAAGCCCCGAACGCCTGAATGTTCTCAGCATACAGCGGTTTAGATCGAGATGAGATATGTACTTTGCACGGCCTGTTTTCTTAAAAGTTGCTCTGACTCTCAGCAAAAACATTCCCTCCCAACTTTTTTATTAACACCACAGCCCGAGCATCTGAGACGACAATTCGGCGTAGTTTTTGACTGATGAGCGGTCTTGTTTTCCCTTATAAGGAATTCCTTTGACACAAGATAATCAAGATGATCCCATGGCAGCACCTCATCGTAATCAAAACGACGGTTAGCGTAAAATGACGTATCTATACCGCATTCTTTAAAAGCTTCAAGCCACTTGTCAAAGTGGAAATGCTCTTCCCAGCTGTCGAATTTACAGCCCTTCTTCCATGCAGTATATACAGCCTTGCAAAGCCTTCTGTCGCCCTTTGCAAGAATGACCTCAAGAAGGCTGACATCAGGATTATGATAGCTGACCTTGATCTTTTTGGTCTTTACTGAGTCAAGCAGTAGTTTCTGCTTGTGTTCGATCATTTCTCTTGTATCCTGTGGTTCGAACTGGAAAGGCGTAAATGGCTTTGGAACGAAGGTAGCACAGCTTATGGAGATCTGTACTCCCCTGCCCTTCGGACGGTTCTCAATACTGTAATAAAGATCGATAATACGCTCGGCAAGCTCCGCAATACCGACAATATCTTCATCTGTCTCAGTCGGGAGACCCATCATAAAATAAAGCTTTACGGATGAATATCCACCCTCAAAAGCAATCTTGCAGGTGTTCATTATCTCTTCTTCGCTGACATTCTTGTTAATGACATCACGAAGTCTCTGCGTACCGCCTTCAGCTGCAAATGTCAGTCCGCTTTTACGTACTTTTTTTATCTTTTCAAGCAGGGATTCCGAAAAATTATCAACTCTAAGAGACGGTAAAGAGAGGTTTATACGCTCTTTAACGGTATAATCAAGCAGTTTTGTAAGCATAGGATCTATTTCGGAATGGTCACTGGTACTGAGTGATGCAAGCGAAACTTCATCATATCCAGTGTTTTCACACAGGCATTTCGCCTCTTTGCATATTGTATCGGTATGCTTTTCGCGAAAAGGTCTGTAAATAAAGCCCGCCTGACAAAAACGGCAGCCTCTTATACAGCCTCGCAGCACTTCAACAGAAACTCTGTCCTGAACTATTTCCGTAAAAGGTACAACAAAATTATCAGGATAGTAGACCTTATCAAGATCCCTTATTATCCTTTTTTGTATGATATCGGGAGCACCCTCGGCAGCTTCAACATGATCGATTGTTCTGTCAGACTTATACACAAAATTATAAAACTTAGGAACGTATACTCCCTCGATACGGGCAGCCTTGCGCAGAAAATCATCTTTTGAAGCACCGCTCTTTTTCAATTCAGCATAAAGATCCATAAGCTCAAGATTTACTTCTTCACCTTCACCGAGGATAAATATGTCAAAAAAGTCCGCAAGAGGCTCGGGATTGCACACACAAGGACCTCCCGCAACTACGATCTGCCTGAGCTCCTGAGATCTTTCTTTTGCCAGGATCGGTATTCCTGCAAGATCAAGCATATTCAGAACGTTTGTATACGAAAGTTCATATTGCATGGTAAAGCCGATAAAGTCGAACTCACTGACGGGATCAAGGCTTTCAAGTGCATAAAGCGGTATACCGTTTTCGCGCATTATTTTTTCAAAATCCTCACCCGGAGCAAAGCAGCGCTCACACCAGTAATTCTCCCTTTCATTTGTCAGAGAATATAGAATTTTCATTCCCAGATGAGACATTCCTATATCATATGTATCGGGAAAACAAAAAGCGAAACGAACATCTATCTTGGATTTGTCTTTTATAACACTTCCTACTTCGCCGCCTATATATCTTGATGGTTTCTGAACTTCAAGAAGGTGTTTTTCTATGAGATTTTTAAGCATAAATCCTCCGATCATAATTGTTTATCTGAAGGTATATAACGCGAAAAATCGCCGTACTTCCCTGTCCAGCCGTCAGGCACGAAATTCTCGAAATTTTCCGGTTTCGGAAATTGAGAATACATTATCCTGCTGTCAAAATCAATAAAAAGAGACTTATCATAGTCATTTTTACGGTCGTCATGGGCGATCATTCTAAGCAGTCTGAGTTCATCAGCTGAATATCTGCATTTAAACAGATGGCCGAGAAAATGACTTGCAGTATCATCGTTTAATACCTCTATTCCCCATCTTTTTCTGCAAAACTGCTCGAAAGTTCCTTTATCTGCTTCAAACAGTGCTAAAGACTTGCCGCTGCGCTCGTAGAGTGTTTTCCATACTGAATACAGCTTTTTATAATCCATCTTCCACAAGTTCTTGGGAGCAACATACCATTCAAAATGCTTTTTGTAAATAACACCGACAATAATATTTTCACCGTATTTAGGTAAAACCTTTTCTATCTGTTCCATAATGTCCGACAAGCTCCTTTTCAAAACATATCATATCAAATAATCGAACACCCGCTTATATTACGAATGTTCATGGTTATCGTTAAAAATTTCTGATAACGCCGAATCACACCTTACTGCTCGTCACCGATATGAGAAGTTCGTTACAGCTTCACTTATCGCCGAAAAATATGTATATTTCAATCATTTAAGATTTTCCTTTGAAAAGCGTAAAGGAAAGAATTCCGAAAGGAAGTGTTCACCGTCTGCAAGAACAATTTTCATGTCGTCACCGCAGAACTCGCCAAGAACTTGCAAACAAGCCCCGCAAGGACTGCACGGTGTTGAAAAGTCGCTGTTATTGCTTCCGGCAACAGCAATAGCTGAAAATTTTTTATAGCCCTCTGATACTGCCTTGAACACAGCTGTTCTTTCAGCACAGATAGTGAGGGAATACGAAGCATTTTCGATATTGCAGCCTGTAAAAAGCTTTCCGTCCGAAGTAAGTAGAGCTGCGCCGACTGAAAATCCCGAATATGGAGAATATGACTTCTCTGCTGCTTTTACTGCAGCATCAAAAAGCTCACTACTGGTCATATGTTTCACCTTCCCTTGCCAACTTTTTTCTTTTTTCCGTCAGGTGTCATGATATATGTATTCTCAAGCTGAGCGGCAAGATTACCTGTAACCGCTCTGCGATACTCGTTCCTGAGCTCAGTCTGCTCAGCTTTTTCAGCTTCTGTCAGGCCTTCAGCCTTTGATTTCCTTGCCAATTCGTTTATACGATCAATTTTTTTCTGTTCCAAATCCAACACTCCCAGATTAATATATTATATATTGTAACATGAATCACGTCTAATTTCAAGTACAATACTGGATTTTTACGTGAATATATGTTATAATAAATGCAAATACAGCATTTTTAAGGAGGAAAAAATGAGATCAGCACTTGTTACAGGCGGAGCAGGCGGCATAGGCGAAGCGATCTGCCGCAGACTCGCGGAAGATGGTTTTGAAGTATACGTGAATTACGCTCATTCCGAAGAAAAAGCACTTAAAATCGCAAAAGAGATAAACGGAAAAGCCATACGTTTTGATGTCTCCGGTAAAAAAGAAGTTGATTCTGTATTCTGTTCCATTGGTCATCTTGATCTGCTCGTAAATAATGCAGGTATATCTGAAATCGGGCTTTTCACCGATATTTCTGATGATATTTCCGAAAAGATCCTCAATATCAACCTGAAGGGCGCTATGAACTGCGCAAGAGCAGCATTAAAAAATATGATAAAAGAACACAACGGCAATATTATAAATATTTCATCGATGTGGGGACAGTGCGGAGCCTCCTGCGAAGTGGATTATTCTGCTTCCAAAGCAGGCATGATAGGCTTCACCAAGGCACTTGCAAAGGAAATCGCTCCTTCAGGCATAAGAGTAAACTGTGTTGCTCCCGGATTTATTATGACAGAAATGAACAGCCGTTTTTCCGAGGAAGATCTTTCCCTTATACTTGAAGATATTCCTCTTGGAATATTCGGTAAACCTAAGCATATTGCCGATGCGGTATCTTTTCTTGCATCCGATAAATCTGAGTATATAACCGGACAGGTTCTTGCTGTCAACGGAGGAATGGTGATCTGAGATGATTGATATGAATGAAAGACTTTGCAAACAAATAAACTTCGTGCTTGAACTTGATAAAATGAAAAATCTTTACCGCCAGACCTATGTTCTGCATGAAGACAGGAAGGAAAATGATGCGGAACACAGCTGGCATCTTGCTGTAATGGCTTTGCTTCTGTCTGAATACGCTGACAAGGAGATAGATACAGTAAAAGTAATGAAAATGGTTCTGCTTCACGATATCGTTGAGATAGATGCAGGCGATACATATTGCTATGATTCTGAGGGGAATTCTACCAAAGCCGAAAGAGAAGAAAATGCAGCTCAAAGGATATTCGGTTTACTTCCGCATGATCAGAAAGATATATTCTATGGGCTTTGGAGAGAATTTGAGGACTGTAAAACCAATGAAGCACGATTTGCTGCTGTTCTTGACCGACTTCAGCCTTTAATGCTGAATTATACCAAAAAAGGTATATCATGGAAAGAACACGACATTTACAAGGAGCAGGTAATGAACCGAAACAAGGATTACTTCGGCGAATCGGAAGAACTTGCAAAGCTCATAAAGTCAGTAATAGTTGATG
This sequence comes from Ruminococcus flavefaciens 007c, assembly GCF_000571935.1. Taxonomy (GTDB): domain Bacteria; phylum Bacillota; class Clostridia; order Oscillospirales; family Ruminococcaceae; genus Ruminococcus; species Ruminococcus flavefaciens_F. The sequence goes on from NZ_ATAX01000024.1 coordinate 164,805, forward strand.
CTGCTTCAAAAGGTTGGCTCAAGATATAGTATCATCAAAATAGACAATTTTTACACTTTATTACCGTGCACAATTACTAATGCGCTGAATTTCGTGAATAAATGATGATATTTTTTCTCAAATCTTGAACTTTCGTCCTGATTATGATATATTTATAATATGTATTTAAAATAAGAAACATAAGATATTTTATAAAAATATAGAAGAAGGATGATGATAATGCCGAAAAAGTCAATAGTGAGCACTCGGAAAAACGAGATAAAAAAAGACGAAACGCTCATTAAGGACTCTGCCGATCCGATTGAAGCTGCTCTTGAATCGGTAGAAACAAAGGAAAACAAAAAGATACGTTTTCCCAAATTACATAAATTCAATGAGAAAAGAGAAAGAAACACAGAAAAGTATAAAAAATTCAATACTTTCCTGATGATAATATTTCCTGTATTTATATGCTGCATGGCTGAAATAACACAATCCAAGAGTCTTTCGTCATGTCTGAACTTTTTTACGGGCAGACCAACCGTTTTTGTCTTTGGTATTCTGCTGACAGCTTTAGTTTTCGTATTCCTGCTGAGTATTTTGAAAAAAGGCTGGGTAGCAATGCTTGTTCACAGCTTTATTTTTACTGCTCTTAGCACAACAGAGCTGTTTAAATACGGAACCAACGGCAACCACCTGATACTTTCCGATATGAAGCTGGTAAAAAGTGTTAAGAGTCTTACCTCATTTGCATATATAAAAATTACACCAAGACTGATAATCTGTTACCTGATAGTTATTGCTTTTCTGCTTATAGCTATGTACTTCAATCCTAAAATAAAGGCTTCGCCTCTGAAGAGAGTAACTGCGTCATGCGCTTGTGTGCTTCCTGTTACAGCAATGATAGTTCTTCCCTCGTTTTATAAGCCTGTATACAGGACTTTCAAGCTTGACACCACAGATGCTACAAACACATTCAAGCTTAATGAAAAATTTGAAAATAATCATTTTCTTGCATTTCTTATACAGACGGCCACTGAAAGCTACTCCAACAGACTCGTTGTACCCGAAGATTACAGCGAAGAGTATATTCAGGAAATAATGGACATACCTGTCGATACCAACGAGGATTTCAACGGAGGCAAAAAGCCAAATGTAATCGTTGTAATGAGCGAATCTTATGCAGATTTCCGTGCTTTTGACCAGTTGGATATTGATAAGAAGTACTATAAGTATTTCGACAGAGCTATTTCCGAAGGTCAGGGAGGTATCGCCATAACTCCTACCTATGCAAGCTGGACTGTCCGTTCGGAATTCGAGCTTCTTTTCGGACTTCCTGTAAGAGGTCTGAATACACCTAATATGCCTCAGCGTGAGCTTGCTGACCGTGAGCAGCCCGCACTTGCACAGTATTATAAAAGCTGGGGATATGAGACAATATATGTTCATCCCTTCCAGAGCGGATTCTACAGCAGAGCAAAGATATATGGACATTTCGGCTTCGAGAAAATGATCTATCATGATGATTATTCTCATACCACCGATTTTACAGTACCTGTTGAACATTTTGGTACTTACGTTGATGATTCGACTGTATTCGATCAGATAATTTATGAGATTAAGAACTCCGATAAGCCGATATATCTGCATACAACTACCATGCAGAATCATCAGCCATATAATCAGGGTGATGATCCAGATGATGAATTCGGCAATTATCTGACCTGGATAGAGCATACCAATCAGGGACTTAAGAAGTTCCTTGATGAGCTTAAAGAAATAGATGAACCGACGCTGGTATTCTTTGTAGGAGATCACTTCCCTTCTCTCAGAGGAGAAACAAGTGTTTATAATCAGCTTGGTCTTACAGGTGAAAACTGTTCTCCTCTGTATCAGCAAAAATACTTCTTCTGGAGCAATTATAATGCTGATTTTTCATACATACCCAAAAATGAGACTTCGTTTTTCTATATTCCGTATATTATTCTTAATATAATTGATGCTCCGAGAGATGCCTTTATTGAGAAAATGAATAACTATATGAATGAATTACCTGTGTATTCTTCGGAGTATAACAGCGAAATTCCAAAGAATGACGAACTCGACATACTTACAATAGACAGAGTTGTCATGGAGGAATTTTCACCTTCACCTATTCCGGAAGAAGAACTGTCAACTCATAATTAAGGAGATTGAAATGAAAGATATTACAATAGGTCTTACAGGTACATCAGAGCTAACAGTTTCAGAGAATGAACTGGCCAAAAATGTTGGCAGCGGCAGCCTTGAGGTTTTTGCAACGCCTGTTATGATAATGCTTATGGAAAAAGCTGCCTGCAGCTGTATTACAGAGTACCTTGAAGGTGACGAAACCACTGTTGGAACGGAAATGAATGTCAAGCATACTTCTGCTACTCCAAAAAATATGAAGGTTTGCGCCGAGGCCGAGCTCCTTGAAGTAAACGGCCGTGAATTGATCTTTTCGGTGAAAGCTTATGATGAAGCCGGCGATATAGGCTCCGGAATACATAAGAGATTTCTTGTGTACGGTGATAAATTCATTCAGAAAACATATTCAAAAATATAAATAATAAAAGCTCCAATAGATTCTATTGGAGCTTTTTTATCTTATAAATAAAATTGATTACTGTTTAATTTTCAACAGTTCTTGAATTATCCTTCATGAATGCCCTTTGTTTTTCAGAAAGATACTTCTTTTCCTGAAGAACGACCTTGAACTTCAAATCCTTACCTTGTCTGGAAACTGTAATATTGATTGTATCTCCTGCTTTGAACTTATTGATAACTTCCTGAAGCTCCTGGTGTGTTGCGATCGCTTCACCTTCGATATCAATTATTACATCGCCGACCTGGATTCCGGCCATTTCAGCAGCACCGCCCTCCTGGACAGTGTAAACATATACACCAACAGGAATATTCCAGTATCTCGATTCGGCCTCGCTGATATCATTTGTATATACGCCGATCTGAGGCCTTCCGGTAACGTATTTATAATTTATGAGGTCATCAATGATGCCTTTTGCTTCCTTCATCGGAATAGCGAAGCAAAGCCCTTCTACACTTGCCATATTGCTGCTGTAACTTGATGACATTTTTGCTGAATTGATTCCAACAACCTGTCCACAGCTGTTAAGAAGGGGGCCTCCGGAATTGCCGCTGTTTATAGCTGCATCCGTCTGAATAAGACTCATTTTCTTTTCATTGATATCGATCTTTCTGTTAAGTGCGGAAACTATTCCGCTTGTAACTGTACCAAAAAGGTCAAATCCGAGAGGATTACCGACAGCAATAACCAATTCGCCGACACGAAGCTCGTCACTGTCACCAAGTTCCGCGGGTTTAAGACCGGTCTCGTTAACTTTCAGCACGGCGATATCTGTTTCGGGATCGTAAGCGATAATATTTGCTTCATGCTCTGTCTCATCACTGAAAAGGACAGATACCTCAATAGCTTCACCTGCGTTATAGTTTTCATCATATACAACATGAGCGTTTGTAACAATATATCCATCATCTGAAATAATAAATCCTGTTCCGGTTGCTCTTGCCTTCTGGGGCTGAGGCTGAGAATTCCATCCCCAGATACTGAAAGACTGCTGAGGCGTAAATTCAAATGTCGAAGCAACTCCCACAACCGAAGGCATAATAGAATCAACAATATCCGGAAGAGGTTTTGCATCTGCTCTTGAAGCAAGCTCAATCAAGCTTGGCATCTTCTCTTTTTCGTCATTTTCTGTAGGTTTTATTTCATCTACTTTATTAACAACAGTCTTGTTTGTACTTCCAGAAAACTCTGCAAGCTCATCTCTTGTTTCACGAAGAAATTTTATTACCTTTACTCCTCCGGCACCAACAATAACAAGTGCAAGTACACCGGCTAAACACTTCCAAAAAGTATATGAACGCTTCTTACTCTTTTTCTGTGAGTTTTCCGAAGTAAATGTATACGAACCAGAATCAAATTGCTCATTACTGTTATTTAAATCACTTGAATGATCCGATCTGTAATCATTATAATCCTGATCGTTTTTTCTCCAATTATTAGAGCCGAAACCATCCTTGTCATCATAATTATCCGACATCTCGTTCATCCTTTCCGCATAATTAATCATTATAATATATTATAACCATTTTTGTGATAATTATATGATAACATACGGAAAATCAAATCATAATGGATATATATTATTGCTAAATAAAACCCAAAGCCCCGATCACATGATCGGGGCGGTGTTACTATTCAATTTTATATAAGCGACTTTCATCACTTTGCTAAATTACCCTTTGGACTCACCCTTTCGGATCAGATTTTTAATGTGTACCTATTTTTCATTGTACATCAATCCTTTAAATAAAGTAATCAAGCTTAATAAAAATTCTCCATTGGAATCACCTATAAAGTTGTATTTATCCGTTACGGTACACATCCGCTCCGAATATCATGCAAGATCATAAAGTAATAACCTAAATTCTCATTGGACTCAACCTTTACTTAAATATTTTCAGTATATCTAAAGACTACTGTCGAAATTTCAGATAACACTGTATCGGAATAATTTCTTAACATGAAGCCGTTCAGATCTACAAATCAATTACACGTCAGCCTTATAATCAGATATATAGCATTTAATGAGCTTTATCAATGGAACAAGCACGAAGCCTATATTCCCTACTTTCTTTCCGATTACTCAGCAAGCCCGCCGGCTTCATTACTGTAAATTGAATTTCCTTCCATTGGACTCACTCTCCCTTCCGCATAAAATCATTTACATTGAGGCGTTGCCTCAGTCCAAGTAAATATAGCTTGGAAAACTCTGTTGAGCTCTCCTTTTCTTTGATTATATATTACCACATCTTATGTGCAATGTCAATAGTTTTCTTTAAACTCGCACACTATTTTAATGTAATTCGGCATATCCAACAAATAACAAAATCCCAAATTATGCAATCTGACTATTATATTCTCCTTGTTTTTCCACTTGATTTTTTTGTTATATTAGTGTATAATGTTATTTGTAAAGAAAAAGCCTGTGAGGTGAATGAATATGTCGGAAATGAATGAATTTACGCCTGATCTTTTCGAGCTTATCGATGAAGAAGGAAACAAAAAGCAATTTGAACTTTTTGACATTGCAGAGATCAATGGAGAACAGTATTTTGCAATGCTTCCCGCTATCGAAGATGATAATTTCCTTGATTCAGACTGTGAGCTCGTTATATTAAAGTCTGTTGAAGAAGATGATGAAGAAATACTTGTTTCTATTGACGATGAAGATGAATTTGAAACTGTATCATCATATTTTATGGAAAGATTACAGGATGCTTTTGAAGAGTGATACGATCATATTTTAATCATTTTACATAAAAATCTATTGATTTTTTGAAATCTTTGTGCTATAATAAATATACAAAAGAAAATATTCTGCCTTGTTCGAGTAATTATAGTTTTTATAATCCAACACATAATCCTAGGGAATTCGACTCCGTATGTGGACTGCAGACCTCCCGCCCTGCGGAAGAAGGGAGCGAGAAGCATAAGGGCGTTTACCCACCTGCTTCGTGCGGGTTTTATGCACTATATGACGGCAAGGCGGATTTTTTACACAATTATAAAAGCGGTTTCCGTTACATCGGAAACCGCTTTATTTTTATGGTTCGCACTCGATTGCTTTTCCTTCTTTATAAGAAGTCTGACAGTCAATAAAGCGCTGATTCGAACTTCCTCTGAACTTTATTTCCCAGTCCTTCTGTGCAAGGATAAAAGGTCCGTCCACAAGAAAATCTGTTACAGATAAAAGTTCGCCCCAATGATTATTTTGGTGTCCTTCAAAAAGCTGCTCAAAAGTGTAGCCCGTATATGTCACGATATTAAGTCCAAGCTTTCTGATCTCTTTTCCGAGTTCTGAAAGAGCTTCTGCCTGACAAAACGGTTCTCCTCCACTGAACGTCACGCCGTCCAGCAGCGGATTTGATCTTATCTTTTCAAGAAGCTCCTCAGTCGTTATAATACTTCCGCCGTTGAAATCATGAGTCTGAGGATTATGGCAGCCCTCACAGTTATGAGGGCAGCCCTGTACAAATATTGAAAATCTTATTCCCGGTCCGTCCACAATAGAATCGTTAACCGTTCCGGCAATCCTGAGTTCCATTATATCACCTTATACATTATGCTTTACTCGGTCATGCTCTTCGGCACGCTTACCGTTGTTAAAACGATCAAGTGTACCAACAAGATAACCTGTAATACGGCGTATCCTGTCAAAAGCAACATTGTTTGAATGTTCTTTTCTGCCGCAACAAGGACAGGTTTCGCCTATGATTCCTGTGTATCCACAGCAAGGATCACGGTCAACAGGATGGTTTATTGCGCCATATCCTATTCCGGACTCCTTCATGCAGCGAACTATCTTCTCAAATGCGCTGAGATTTTCAAGCGGATCACCGTCAAGCTCGATATAGCTGATATGACCTGCGTTTGTAAGCTCGTGATATGGAGCCTCTATTTTGATCTTGTCAAATGCGCTTATAGGATAGTATACCGGTACATGGAAAGAGTTTGTGTAATATTCACGATCTGTTACGCCTTCGATGATTCCGTACTTCTTTGCATCCATACGAACAAATCTGCCAGAAAGTCCTTCTGCAGGAGTTGCAAGAAGTGAGAAATTAAGACCTGTCCTCTTGGATTCTTCGTCAAGGCGCTTTCTCATGGCCGAAACGATCTCAAGACCAAGTTCACGTGCTTCTTCACTTTCGCCGTGATGTACACCTATAAGAGCCTTTAATGTTTCTGCAAGACCGATAAATCCAACGGAAAGTGTTCCGTGCTTAAGCACCTCACCGACTGTATCATCGGGAGCAAGCTTATCGGAATCGATCCATATTCCTTGTCCCATAAGAAAGGGGTAGTTTCTGACTCTCTTCTGAGACTGGATATTGAAGCGGTGCATGAGCTGATCAATAACAAGCTCCATCTTCTCTTCAAGCATTTCAAAGAACAGGCCAACGTTATGATCTGCCTTTATTGCAAGACGAGGTAGATTTATGGATGTAAAGCTGAGGTTTCCTCTGCCTGTAACGATCTCTCTTGAAGGATCATAGTTATTTCCGATAACTCGTGTACGACATCCCATATATGCGATCTCTGTATCAGGATTGCCCTCCTTGTAATACTGGAGATTATACGGTGCGTCAATAAACGAGAAATTCGGGAAGAGTCTCTTTGCGGAAACTCTGCAAGCAAGTTTGAAAAGATCATAGTTAGGATCGGTTGAATTGTAATTAATACCGTCCTTGATCTTGAAAATATGTATCGGGAAAATAGGAGTCTCGCCGTTACCGAGACCTGCTTCCTGTGCAAGGAGAACGTTCTTTATTACCATTCTTCCTTCGGGAGTTGTATCTGTTCCGTAGTTTATCGAACTGAACGGAGTCTGAGCACCTGCACGGCTGTTCATAGTATTGAGATTGTGTATAAGTGCTTCCATAGCCTGATAAGTAGCTCTGTCTGTTTCCTTTTCAGCATTTCTTGTAGCGAAAGCCTGAATTTTCTCAGCAGTTTCCTTATCGGTATACTTCAGCAGCAGTTCCATCTCTTTTTCTTTATATCCGTTATCATTGGAAAGAACAGGCTTAAGTCCGGAGTTTTCGAGGATTTCTTTCTTTATCTCATCAACAACATCAAATTCGTTCTCGACACCGCCGATAAGCGAAAGAGCCCTTGCAACATTCTGAGTATAACGTGCAGCATATGTTTTCTTTACACCGTCTGCCATCGCGTAATCAAATGTCGGTATACTCTGACCGCCATGCTGATCGTTCTGGTTCGACTGTATAGCAATACACGCCAGAGCTGAATAGCTTGCAATATCATTAGGCTCTCTGAGGAATCCATGTCCCGTAGAGAAGCCGTTTGTGAAAAGCTTCTTCAGATCTATCTGTGTACAGGTTGTAGTCAATGTATAGAAATCGAGATCATGAATATGTATATCCCCCTCGCGGTGAGCCTTTGCGTGTGCGGGCTCAAGAACATACATCTCATAATACTCCTTAGCTGATACCGATCCATACTTGAGCATGGTTCCCATAGCGGTATCGCCGTCTATATTAGCGTTTTCACGCTTTATGTCACTGTCTTTTGCGGGGCTGAAGGTAAGCTCATTGAGTACGCACATCAGATTGGTTTTCATCTCACGAGAGCGTGTACGCTCATAACGATAGAGAATATATGCCTTTGCAGTTTTTGCGTGGCCTTTTTCAATAAGAACTTTCTCAACAAGATCCTGAATCTCTTCAACAGTGGGAGTCTTTCCCGGATTTTGCTCCTCGTAAAGTCTGCAGACCTCAACGGCAACGTCCATTGCCACATTGAAATCCGTGCCCCCCCGAGCTTGTGCAGCCTTGAAGATAGCGTTTGCGATCTTCTCTATATTAAAAGGAACTTTTCTTCCGTCTCTTTTAATAATATGGATTATCATTTCTTTATCATACCTCCAAACACAATATATAGTGTCTGTCTTTCAATTGCTCTAATGTATAGTATAAAGCATTAGAGGGCAGTTGTCAATGTGATACCTGTACAATCACCATGCGAAATAATCTGATTTTTTTGTGATAAAAGTGCATAAATCATTTATTAAAATAGATTTAGGCTATATTTCGGCGTTTAAAAGCGGTCTACAAAATGTAGAAAGCCTAACACTATATATAGTGTTGGGCTTAAAAATTATACAGTATGACAAAGTATATAATCAGCTAAAGTTTTATATGCTGCTTCTGACAGAACACCTGTTTCGGCGTTCCGGTACTGTTCCGAGATCATTCCGTCAACACCTTTAAGTGCTGTGTTTGTGTCAATACAATATACATTATTTGTATTGGCGATCGTAAGCAGTTTGGTATTGAACTCGTTAATGGCTGAGTTGCTTACAGCTGTATCATCATTCCTTACGGGAGGCAGCTGCATTATATAGATATCAGACTCCTTCAGGTATCCTCTGAGATTCTTTACAAGCTCTGTATAGCTTGCTATCATATCATCAACAGACGACTTGCCTATATCGCTTCCGAGCATTATATAAACGTTCTTCGGCTTTTTGATCTGAATAGTTTCATAAGCTGTTTTTGAACCGTACGATGACTCTATTACTGTTGTATTGCAGCTTACAGCGCTCAGCTGATCACTTGCGACAACATCCTTTAAACCTGTGTACTTAGCCATATCTATCAGTGTAGAATCAGTAATGATACAGCATGATTCAAAATACGACGCATCCTTTGCCTCTGACTGTGCGATAGGATTAGTTACCGAAAGACCTCCGGCTTTACCTGTCGGATCACCATCTTCAGTCTTTTCACCGTTATCAGGAACAGTAGGATCATCATTCTGTTCTTCCACAACAACATTGCCAAACTCTTCATCAAAGAAGTTTTCATTAAAATTAGCTGCTAACATATACAGTACAAAAAAAGTTGCAAACGATAGGACAAATATCAAAAGCAATACCCAGATACTGAATTTGACCTTTGGTCGTCCTCTTTTTTTATTGGAGATCCTTGTTATACTTTTCTTTTTAGCCATATTTTCTCCTGACTCATCAGAGAGCTGCCGAATTACGGTATTCGGCAAACCGAGATATTGCCGGGTGGCATATGAATATATTATACCTCTTTTTTGCATTTATTTCAAGTGATTTATGTCATTTTTCCAAGTTTTTTATTTTCTTATTATAACACTTGAATTATCTTCTGAAATAGATTATAATTATAGTATAACTTCGTAAGGAGGGATAATCTATGATACATTGTGGAAAAACCATGTTGAAGGGCTTGTTCAAGATCGAGAAACGTGGTATTCCTACAAAGGGATCTTCTCTTGTATATCCCGTTTCGACATTCTATGACGGACTTGAGAAGCTCTGCGAAGTTCCTGTTGACACAACTCTTGGTTATTATTGTTCCGAATGCGGTATGCTCATAGGTATATTCCCTGTAACTCATCCTACCGGATTTGCGGGCAAATTCAAACAGGATATTGATGACAATATTGATATTCTGCCGAAAAAGGTTTGCACAGAATGCGGAGCAGAGATCGATGTTGATTATCCGAGATGTCCGTTTTGTGGCCATATATACGAAGCAATATAAAAATGTCTATAACCTGTGCAATACAGGATATTAAAATACATAACGGAGGTTATTAAAATGACTTACAAGGAAAGTTTTATAAAATTCATGGTGGACTGCGGTGTCCTCACCTTCGGAGAGTTCACTCTGAAAAGCGGCAGAAAAGCTCCGTATTTTATCAACTGCGGAAATTACAAAACAGGAGCTCAGCTTGCTAAGCTCGGTGAATACTACGCAGAGTGCATAAATGCCAATAATATCCCTGTTGATACGCTTTTCGGCCCTGCTTATAAGGGCATCCCTCTTGCGGTTTCGGCTGTAGTTGCACTGAGCAATAAATTCGGCATCGATGTTTCATATTGCTTTGACAGGAAAGAGGTAAAAGACCATGGCGAGGGCGGAATGTTTGTAGGAAAAAATCTTACAGACGGAGAAAGAGTTATCATCATAGATGATGTAATGACTTCTGGAAAGGCTCTCAGAGAATCAATGCCAAAGCTTATGACAGCAGCCGATGTAAATGTTACGGGTATGGTTATAACTGTTGACCGTATGGAAAAAGGAACAGGAGAGCTTTCAGCTGTTCAGGAAGTAAAGCGTGATTTTGGTGTTATAGTATATCCCATTGTTACAATGGAAGATATAATAGACGCTATAAAGAATGATATTGTTTCGGGTAAGGAATATCTTGATAAAATGCTCGAATACAGAGAGCAGTACGGTGTTAAATAATTTCTCGGAAAAAAGAGCGGGAGCATTCTTATCTTAATGCTCCCGCTCTTTTTTGTAATCTGAAACTCACGGCTTTGCCGTGAGTTACTTATTAAAATATTACATTCATTGGCGTATAATACTCATTTATATAATTAATCCCTCTGAAGCATAATTGTAAGCTTCAGAGGGAGCTTTATCATGGAATATTATTTGAATAGTATAATAAGGAATTGCGAAACAAGTACAACAGAGATAAGAGCAACGGGATATGTAGCTGCATATGCAGAAGCAACATTCTCTGTACCTGCAGTGCTGATCAGTGTTCCAAGAGCAGGAGTAGATGTCATACCGCCTGTGATAGAGCCAAGATTATTGAGAAGGCTCAATTTCAATACATATTTTGCAAAAAGGTAACCTATTATCATCGGTACGATAGTCATTATCATTCCATAGAGGAAATATACTGCATCAAAGTACTGAACAAATTTTGCTCCGCCTGATACACCTGCACCAATGAGGAAGAACATAAGACCAAGCTCGCGAAAAACCTTGAGTGTCGAATCCTTCGGCATTACCGAGAACTTGCTGATACGTCCGAAATGCCCGAATATAAGTGATACCAGCAGACATCCTCCCGTTGTCGAAAGTGAGAAGTTGCCGAACTTGAACGAACCTATTATTATACCGAAAAATGCAGCCATTGCAAACGGCATAATGCCAAAGCTGTCCATTTCGATGAGCTTGAACATTTTCTTTTCTTTTGTGTCCTTTTTAGCGGTAGGAGCAAGCTTTTCTCTTTCCTTTGCCATATCAGCCTTTGCAAGCTTTGGAATTATCTGAACAAAGAGAACAACACCAATAACGCCAAAGATATATGCTATGGCATAACCCACGGAAACGATACTCTGTAAATGGTCGCTTCCCACCGCATCCTTGGCAGCCGAGAAGCCGGGGGTGCTTGTAAGAGCACCGGAGAGTATACCCGTGAGCATTGCCGTAAATTCTTCGTTGGAAAGGTCTGTGAAGTTCCTGCCGACCATGATACAGCCTGCGCAGGCAAGTCCGCCGCTTAAAATAATTATTACTGCAAGAATTACATAGGATTTGAAGTTTTTCTTGAAATTTCCGAAGAAATTAGGTCCCGCAATAAATCCGACAGCTGTAACAAAAAGTATGAGTCCGAGATTATCAACTATTTTCAATGCATTGCCTACAAAATCGGTATTGATCTCTTCCGAAAGCTGCTTATAGAAAACGCAGCCATAGATCAGGGCTACAATAAATACACCTGCGGTACCGAGAGAAATGCCTTTTATTGTAATTCTTCCAAGTACATATCCAAGAGCAGCAATGGCAATAACCGAGATCATAAGGAACGAAACACCATGGATCGAAAGGATCCCATTAAACATATCCATTATTTATCACTTGACTTTCTTTTATAATAACATACTTCGGGACGCTTTGATAAGCGTCCCTTTTCTTTTATTTCTTTCTTGCATAATGAGGAAGCAGCATGGGAGAAGCAACTTCACTTGCAGCTCCGCAAACCTTAAGCTCATTATTGAATTTTTCTATATGCTCAAGAGTAAGCTTTTCAGGAACAGCAGTCTCCTTAGCCTTGGCTGAAGCATATATACCTGCATTTCTGCCGAAAACAATAACATCAAGGAGAGAATTGCCCATAAGACGATTGCGTCCGTGTATTCCGCCAGCAACCTCACCTGCTGCATAAAGATTTTCAACACCTGTAGCGCAGTCATCAGATATATCAAGTCCGCCGTTCTGATAGTGAAGTGTAGGATAAACAAGTATAGGTTCTTTTCTGATATCAATACCGTATTTACCGAACATTCTCATCATCGCAGGGATACGCTTTTCTATTGTGCCTTCGCCGTGTATGTACTCAATCATAGGAGTATCAAGCCAGATCGCTTTTCCGAGATTTGTCTCAATACCCTTGTCGTGTGCTGTACATTCGCGGATAATGGAAGCAGCTGTAACGTCACGGGTCTCAAGCGGATGCATGAATACATCACCGTCAATATTTACGAGCTTAGCTCCCAGCGAACGAACCTTTTCGGTAACGAGCGCACCGAAGATCTGCTCAGGATAGCCTGTACCTGTTGGGTGATACTGAAGAGTATCAGCGTAGAGAAGCTTAGCTCCTACTCTGTAGCCGAGGATAAGTCCGTCAGCAGTTGCACCGTAGTGATTGGAAGTCGGGAAGCCCTGATAGTGAAGACGACCTGCACCGCCTGTAGCGATGATGACTGTCTTAGCTCTTGCAACGAGAAGCTCCTTTGTCTCCATATTCATGAGTACAGCACCTGCTGCCTTACCGTTTTCATCAAGTATTATCTCAACAGCAGCAGTAAAATCAATTACAGGGATACCGCGATTGATTACTTCATCACGGAGAGTACGCATGATCTCAGCACCTGAGTAGTCCTTTGCAGCGTGCATTCTCTTGCGTGAAGTACCGCCGCCGTGAGTAGTAACCATTGTGCCGTCGGACTCCTTGTCAAACTCAACGCCAAGTTTATTGAGCCACTGGATAGCCTCAGGAGCCTTTGTAACCAGCTTCTTTACAAGCTCGGGCTTTGCAGCGAAATGTCCCCCGCCGAAAGCGTCGAGAAAATGTATCGCCGGAGAGTCATTTGGCTTGTCAGCAGCCTGAATTCCGCCCTCAGCCATCATTGTATTAGCGTCGCCAATACGAAGCTTTGTAACTATCATTGCCTTTACGCCGGCCTCGTCAGCTTCGATAGCAGCTGATGCACCTGCACCGCCGCCGCCGATGATAAGTACATCTGTATCATAATCTGGAGCTGAAAGATCAACATCGGAAGCACTGATACGGCTCTTGCCCTGAAGCAGAGCAGCGAGCTGTGTTGGAACTTTATCTCCCTTATTTACACCTGCAGAGAGCACTGTAAATTCATCCTGCTTGTAATCGGGGTGGAAGTGAGCAAGGAGCTCATCCTTCTCTTCAGCTGTCATACGTCTGGGTTCAAGAGCTGCATTTTCCGCTCTCTTGGCAGCAACTACCTTTGCAAGCTCGTTAAGTTTATCAATCTTGTACATTACTCTCTCCCCCTTACTTCTCGATCTCGCGGTGGTTGTACATATCTTTGATCTCTTCGATATTATCAACCGCCTTTGTCATAAGTTCTTCGATCTCCTTATCGAAGATACCTTCGTTTACTTCCTTTACTCTATCGGAGAGATGTCCGCACTCGGGTTCAATGTACTTGCCGTTAAGACGTCTTGCAAGCATAGCTACCTGTGGGTGGGAAATACCTGCGGGACATCTTGATGAACATACTCCGCACATTACACAGTCAAAGCTTTCCTCAGCACATTTGTCGTACTCGCCTCTCTGAGCGTATGCGATATACTGCATAACATTCAGTTCCTGAGTACAAGCTTTAGTACAGGCATTGCAGCCGATACAGCTGTAAATCTCAGGATAGAGCTGCATCATTATCTGTTGTGTGGGTTTTATCTCTTCAATGTTATAAATTCTTTTTTCAAGAGGGAAGAAAGGAAGTGTAGCGATATACATACCTTCCTGAATTTCAGTCTGACAGGCAAGACATCCGTGAAGCTCTATCTCGCCCTTTATTCTGTATATAGTTGCACAAGCTCCGCAGAAGCCGTTTCGGCAGCCGCATCCTCTTACAAGGTCGTAGCCTGCATATTCCATAGCTGTCATTATTGTAAGACCTGCGGGCACTTCGTACTTCTTGCCGAACAGGTAAACATTCAACATATTATCCATGCGAGTATCTCCTTATTAGTATTCGTCGGGCAGTTCCCCAAGCTGATCAAAACGGAAAACAGGTCCGTCCTTACATACATACTTATTGCCGATATTGCAGCGTCCGCACTTGCCGACTCCGCACTTCATACGAAGCTCCATAGTAGTGTAGACCTGAGTTTCCTTGAAACCAAGTTCCTTCAGACCTGCAAGAGTGAACTTTATCATAATCGGAGGTCCGCAGATCAGAACAGTCTTATTTATTGAAGGATTGAGCTCCTTCACATAGTTGGGGACGAATCCGACATGACCGTCCCAGCCTTCCTGCGGATTATCTATTGTAAGATCAACTTTTATACCGTCATCGGTCATCCACTCGTCTATTATCTCCTTGTAGTCAACAAGGTCATCCTTTGAACGTGAGCCGTATATTACCTGTACATCGCCGTAGTTGGCACGTTTATCACGTACATAGTTTATAACGGAACGGAGAGGCGCAAGACCGATACCGCCTGCAATAAAGAGAAGATCTTTTCCCTTTAATTCAGTCTCAACAGGAAATGCGTTTCCGTAAGGTCCTCTTATCGTTATCTGCTGTCCGACGTCCATAGCATGGAGCCATGTAGTGAGACAGCCGCATTTTTTTATGCTGAATTCCATGAATTTTGTGTTCGTAGGAGAAGAAGTTATCGAGAACATAGCTTCACCAACGCCAGGAATGGAGAGCATTGCGCACTGGCCGGGCATATGCTCGAATACCTTTCCGCCCTCGGGAGAAACAACTCTGAATGTCTTTACATCGGGAGTATCCTGTCTTATATCGGTAACTACACCAATGTAAGGTATCAATGTATCGTTATTCATCACTTTACCTCCAATGCTTTCATTACCTTGACGATATTCATGGATATCGGACACTTTGAGAGACATCTTCCGCAGCCAACACAGCCGAATTCGCCGTTATTGTTTGCAGGGAAGTACACCAGCTTGTGCATGAATCGCTGACGGAAACGTTCAAGCTGAGTAAGTCTCGGATTACCATGAGCCATTTTGGTAAAATCTGAATACATACATGAGTCCCAGCAGCGGAATCTTTTAATACCATGGCCTGTATTGAAGTCCTTAATGTCATAGCACTGACAGGTAGGACATACAAAAGTACAGGTACCGCAGCCGAGACAGCTCTCTGAAAGCTCTCCCCACTTGTCGGAGTTGAAGTACTCGTTGAGCTTGTCTCCACCAAAATTATCAGTAGAGAGATTGGCAAGCGGAAGCTTTTTAAGGATATCTCTTGTCTTTTCGCGCACATCGTCAAGCTTAGAGGTATTACCTTCTTCAAGTAAAGACGATATAGAATCAATAAACTTCTGTCCCTTTTCGTTATGTGCTTCAAAGAAGAGGTTTTCACCATCACTGAAGCAGGCAGCATCGCCTTCCGGAGCAGATGCATCAATGCCGAAAGTGCCGCAGAAACAGGTCTCTGCAGGACGAGTGCAAGCCATAGTAACAACCGTACTGTGATCACGGCGATTCTTGTAGTAGCTGTCTACGGGTTCGGCAAGAAATACCTTGTCAAGTATTGTAAAGCTTCTTGCGTCGCAGGCACGGACGCCGAATATAACAAAATCTTCCGATTCTTCCCTGACATCAATGACATCTATATTCTTGCCTTCCATCTTGAAATCAACAAGATTTTCAGTCTGAGGGAAGAAGAAATCCTTTGCACTGCGCAGAGTATTGAGCTTATTGCTGAGTTTCATTCCGCTTTCATACTTTCTGTACTCAGCAGCTCCGTCTTCACGGTCAGCAGGGATATAGAGAGTCTGTGAAGCTGCAATTGCTTCAAAAAGCTTATCGAGCTTATCAAGTGATATTTTCAGCATTATTCTACTCCCCTTTCATGGACAATACTTGCTTCGCAGTCATCCTTATTGTAATCATTAAGAGGAGCTCTTGAAGTAGTATCCTCACCTGCCTGATACTCGCCGTAAAGAGAGTTTATATCTTTAATAAATTTTCTGTTCAGCAGATGAAGCGGGATATTCTGAGGGCATACTCTTGAACACTCGCCGCAGTCTGTACATCTTCCGGCAACATGAAATGCACGGATAATGTGGAACATATTCTCTTCAAAGCTGTCAGCAGGAGCTTTATTCTCAACGCCTGAATTCGGGTTATCAAATACGCACTTCTCACAAGTGCAGGCAGGACAGACATTTCTGCACGCATTGCAGCGTATACACTTTGAAAGCTGCTCACGCCAGAAGTCATAACGCTCCTGTGCGCTCATATTCTCAAGCTTTTCTACCATATCAAAGCGGTTGGAGTCAAGAACATCTCCGTCCTCTCCAATGAGTTCGTCATAAACAACGTGCTTTTTGCTCTTGCATGAAGCGCACTTATCAAGGATAGCCTCATAGAAAGGCATAGTCTCCTCGCCGTAAACTGTGTCTATTTTAAGAGTATAATTCTCGTTCTTCACGCCAAGTATACCTGTTATTCCCTTTGCTTTTATCTTCTCAGCGTCAAGCTTAGGACCGCCCGGTATACCGACGATGTAAACGTTCTCACGAACAACCCTGTGTTCCTTTATAAGCTGGTTAAAACTGTATGTATCACAAGGTTTGAGAAAAGCAAGGATCCTGCCTTCTTTTTTACACTCTTTTACAAGATACTTTGACACATTAGCAGAGGTAAAATCATCATATACGAATTCGCTATCGAGTTCTTCGGCGCTTTCAAAAACAGCAGGAGTAATATCGTAAGCGAATTCTCCCCTCTTCCAGCCGATAACACGATTCACGGTGCCGTCAGCCAAAAGCTGCTTTGCTTTATTTATCATTGCTTCCTGCATCGTAAATCCTCCAATCTGCGGTTAGGTCCGAGCTTCTTGACTGATTCGGTAAATTCATTCATTGTAGCGGCAAATTTAGCGCCTTCAGCGGCCGAAACCCATTCAACTCTTGTTCTGTCACGCTCGATACCAAGGAAATCAAGCATACTGAAAAGAAGAGTCATTCTTCTTCTGGTAAAATAGTTGCCTGATGTATAATGGCAGTCACCGGGATGACAGCCGCAGAGAATTACTCCGTCAGCTCCGCGCTGGAAAGCTCTGAGAATAAACATAGGATTTACTCTGCAAGAACAAGGCACTCTGATTATTTTAACATTTGTAGGATAATTAAGTCTGTTTGTACCCGAAAGATCGGCGCCTGCATATGAACACCAGTTACAGCAGAAGGCAACGATCAGCGGTTCAAATTCTTTATTTTCATTTACTTGCATATCGCGTCTACCTCCGCCATAATCTGACTGTTCGAGAAGCCGTTAAGATCCATAGCTCCCGAAGGACAAGCAACTGTACAAGCACCGCATCCCTGACATACAGCAGGATTTACGCTTGCAACTCTTCTTAAAGCTGTTGTACGATCAGGCATTCTGAATTCTTTGTCAATATATGTGATAGCTCCGTAAGGACAAACCTTTTCACATGACGAACAGCCGTTGCACATTAGCTCGTCGGAATGAGCAACACAAGGATTGCAGGTTATACTGTTCTTTACAAGAAGTCCGATAGCCTTTGCTGCTGCCGCACTTGCCTGTGCAACTGTTTCAGGTATATCCTTTGGTCCCTGACAAGCGCCTGAAAGGAAGATACCTGCTGTGGCGCTCTCTACTGGACGAAGCTTCGGATGAGCCTCGGTAAAGAAATCATTTGTATCCATCTGAGTCGTGAGCATTGTTGCCAGCGGACGTGCAGTCTTATCAGGTTCGATAGCAGCTGCAAGAACTACCATATCCGCATCGATATGGAGCTGTTCGTTTGCAAGCAGATCTGAAGCCTGAACATCTATCTTTCCGTCTGAACGAGGAGTTACCTTGCCTACCATACCCTTGATGTAATGAACATTGTACTGTTCAACTGCACGGCGATAGAATTCGTCAAAATTCTTACCGGGAGTACGAACATCAATGTAGAATACATACACCTCAGTATCGGGGTATTTCTCACGTATTAGCATTGCGTGCTTTGCGGTATACATACAGCATATCTTGGAGCAGTAAGGCTTGCCCTTACTGTCATCGCATCTTGAACCAACACACTGTACAAAAACTATCTTATGGGGATGGGTCTTATCCGAAGGACGAAGAAGAGTTCCGCCGTTTGGTCCTGCGGCATTCATAAGACGCTCAAGTTCAAGAGAAGTAACTACATCAGGACACTGATTGTATGCGAACTCGTCATATTTATCGAGATTTATCGGATTAAAGCCTGTAGCAACCACAATAGCGCCGTACTTCTGCTCAATGAACTTATCCTGCTGCTTGTAGTCGATAGCGCCTACTGAGCAGACCTTTGAGCATGCACCGCATTTGCCTGTCTTCATCATCATACAGTAATTCGGATCAATAGTCGCTACCTTAGGAACTGCCTGTGCAAAAGGAATATATATCGCACTTCTGTTGTCAAGCCCCATATTGAACTCGTTAGGCACCTTTTTCATAGGACATTTTTCCGTACAGAGACCGCAGCCTGTGCACTTTGTCTCATCGACATAACGTGCCTTTTTCTTTATCGTAACAGTAAAGTTGCCTACAAAACCTTTTACATCAGTAACTTCGCTGAATGAATGTATTGTTATATGCTCATTCTGTGAAGCTTCGACCATCTTAGGCGTGAGAATACAAGCTGCACAGTCAAGAGTCGGGAAGGTCTTGTCTATCTGAGCCATTTTACCGCCGATAGTCGGATTCTTCTCAACTATGTCCACATCGAAACCTGCTTCGGCAATATCCAGAGCAGTCTGAATTCCAGCAATTCCTCCGCCGATAACAAGTGCCCTCTTCGCGACAGGACTCTCTCCTGCTGTAAGAGGCGCGTTGAGATGAACCTTGGCTACAGCTGCTTTACCAAGAATCACAGCCTTTTCGGTTGCGGTCGCGATATCCTTATGTATCCATGAGCATTGTTCTCTTATATTTGCTATCTCAACGAGATAAGGGTTGAGACCGGCAGCAGCAGCTGCCTTTCTGAATGTATTTTCATGCATTCGCGGAGAACATGAACAAACCACAACGCCTGTAAGATTATGCTCCTTGATAGCATTCTTTACAAGATTCTGACCCGATTCCGAACACATATACTGGTAATCCTGGGAGATGACCACACCCGGTTCATGCCCAAGAGTTTCCGCCACAGTCTTAACGTCAACCGTAGCAGCAATATTCGTTCCGCAATGACAGACGAATACTCCTATTCTCTGCATAATGTGATCTCCTCCTTACTTTATGTACTTTCTGAAAGCTGTAACAATAGCCTGCTGTGGCATATCGTCATCAAGCATATCAGGTATCTGATTAGGATTCATATGGTTGTTTCCCTGCTGGCGAACCGCAGCGAGACGTACCGCCTCAACGACCTTGGCAGGCTCAACGTTACGGGGGCATCTGTCTACACAGGCAAAGCAGGTAAGGCATTTGTATATGGACTTTGAGTTCATAAGAGTATCAATATCGCCTTTTTCTACCATATAGACAAACTGATGAGGATGATATTCCATTTCATCATATGACGGACAAGTACCCGAACATTTACCGCAGCGCATACATTTTAGCACGTTTACACCGCTTGAACGAAGCACCTGTTCTTTGAGATTGTTATTCATTGCTCTCCTCCTTTACGCCAAGAGCTTCGGCAAGGAGCTCGGTAAAGTAGTAAACAGGCAAATCTGAGCCTGAATTCTTTTTTAGATTGTAAAGGCAAAGCGGACAGGCAGTTATTATCATATCTGCTCCCTGATCCTTGGCGGACTGCATTACAGCAGAGCTTCTCTTAGCTGCTTGAGCTTTATCTTCAAGAGTTATATATCCGCCGCAGCACTCATTTCTCTGCGCATAGATCACAGGTGTACCGCCGATAGCCTTGATAAAATCCTCCATTATAACGGGATTTTCAGGATCGTCCATAGCCAGAGCCTTGGAAGGCCTTAAAAGAAGACATCCGTAATAAGCGGCGATCTTTTTGCCTTTAAATGGATTTACAACTTTTTGCGAAAGATTGTCGAAGCCTATTACATCGCGCAACAGCTCAAGATAATGATATACAGTTGTTTCACCGTTATAAGGTTCGTCAAGCTTAAGGTAATTATTTACCTTTGAAGCCATTTCCTCATCATTGGAAATATCATAATTGGTCTGTTTTATAACGTTGTGACAAGCCGAACAGACTGTGATCAGAGGTCTTCCGTTTTCCTTTGCGGAATTAAGTGTCCTTACAGCTGAAAGTTTTGTAGCAATTTCATCTTTTGCAGTGGTATATGCTCCGCCGCAGCACTGCCAGTCCGAAGGCTCCTCAAGAGAGATGCCGAGAGCTTCAGCCGAAGATCTCGCATATCTGTCAAGATCCTTCGCCTGGGTTCTCAGCGTACAGCCCGGATAATATGTAAAAGTTTCCATATTTACGCATCCTTTCATTTTATATCAGACCATTTCCTCGGGATGGAAAACTTCATCAAAGCGTTCAGCTGTGAGAAAACCAAGCTCAACACAAGCCTCCTTAAGGGAAATATTGTCTTTAAATGCCTTCTTAGCGGTCTTAGCCGCATTTTCGTATCCGATATAAGGATTAAGAGCAGTCACGAGCATAAGTGAATTATGAAGATTGTGATGCATCTTCTCTTTATTAGCTTTAATTCCGACAGCACAGTTCTTATTGAACGAAACGATAGACTCAGTAAGAAGTCTTGCTGACTGCAAGAAATTATATGCACATACGGGCATAAATACGTTAAGTTCAAAATTACCCTGTGATGCAGCCATACCTACAGCCACATCGTTACCCATAACCTGAACTGCGACCATAGTCACCTGCTCACACTGTGTAGGATTTACCTTTCCGGGCATGATAGACGAACCGGGTTCGTTCTCGGGAATGAAGATCTCTCCGAGACCATCGCGTGGACCTGATGCAAGCCATCTTATATCATTTGCGATTTTCATCATGTCAGCGGCAAGTGCTTTAAGCGCACCGTGAGCAAAAACTATCTCATCTTTGGAGGTTAACGAATGGAATTTATTCGGTGATGTAACAAACTTCTTGCCGGTCAGAGCACTGATAGCCTCGGCAGATTTCTCTGCAAAACCCTTAGGAGCGTTCAGTCCTGTGCCTACAGCAGTACCTCCGAGAGCAAGCTCGCGAAGTTCATCGCAGGCTGTAAGTATCATTTTTCTGTCTTTTTCGAGAGAAGCTCTCCAACCACTTATTTCCTGAGAGAATTTTATAGGTGTAGCATCCTGGAGATGTGTACGTCCGCTTTTTACGATACCTTCATTCTCTTCCTCAAGACGTTTGAAAGTATCAATAAGAATATCCAAAGCAGGAACAACTTTATCTTCAATCGAGATAACAGCTGCAATATGCATTGCAGTAGGGAAAGTATCGTTTGAAGACTGGCTCATATTTATATCATCATTCGGATGAAGAAGCTTTTTACCTGCGATCTCATTACCTCTGTTGGCAATTACCTCATTGGCATTCATATTTGACTGTGTTCCGCTTCCTGTCTGCCATACAACCAGAGGAAAATGATCATTAAGTGAACCGCTTATGACCTCATCGCAAGCCTTTGAAATAGCAGAAAGCTTTTCGTCGGTCATCTTCTCAGGTTTAAGATCATGGTTTGCAAGTGCAGCAGCCTTCTTCAGTATACCGAAAGCATGTGTAATCTCTCTCGGCATAGTCTCGATTCCGACTCCAATAAGAAAATTTTCATGACTGCGTTCAGTCTGAGCAGCCCAGTACTTGTCGGCAGGAACCTTTACTTCACCCATAGAATCATGTTCAATACGATAATCCATATAAATCAACTCTCCCATATAATAGTCACAGCGCTGACCATCAAAACAACAGAAAGCGCCTCTATTACAAACTTATATAATAAGTATACCAGTATCTGCGTATAAATTCAAATTCAGTTTAAGAATATCGCTATTCTTATATTGATATATAATTAACAATAGCATATTAAGCTCAAAATGAGTGCGCGTGTTAATGGTATATTAGTTTGTATATCACAAATTTGTACATCACATATATATGTGAAAATATCGCACATTTTTTGTTGCATTTAACTTGCGATTTTGAGCTTTTCTGGTAAAATAAGCTTTTGCGTATTATTAATACGATAGTTTTGATAACTAAAACAGCGACCTTCAACCATAGGTTTAGTGCACCGCGCTTGCCATGCCTTTCAAGACGCAATAACTATTCGGAATTGCAAAATATAAAATAACATATATCAAGCGTAAAACATTGATATTTTTTTCACATTCTTCACAGAAGAAAAGCAGGTTATAGAATAACCTGCTTTAATGATTATTTTTCGCTATTGTTTAGATTATTCAAACAGTACGAAAGAGTTGTAAGGCTATCGCCGAGATGAACATTTTCAACGGCTACACCCTTATGTGTTACCTTAAGGTCATAATGTGTAAAATTCCAGAAAGCCTTGACGCCACATTCTATAAGGGTATTTGCAAGCTTCTCAGCAGCACCCATCGGTACACAGAGAATAGCAGCTACAGGCTTATTCTCAGCGCAGAATGTACTGAGTTCATCTATTCCTCTGACCTTCAGGTCGCCTATTTCTTTACCTATGATCCCCTCATTAACATCAAATGCTCCGATAAGATCAAAGCCTTTATTGCGGAAATCAATGTGAGCAGCAATAGCCTTTCCGAGATTTCCTGCACCGAGCAGTATCATTGGTGTCTGCTTGTCAAGTCCGAGGATCTTGCCTATTTCAATACGAAGGTCACTTACGTTATAACCGTATCCCTGCTGTCCGAACTCACCGAAGCAGTTGAAATCCTGGCGTATCTGGGACGCAGTAAGTCCCATTTTTTCTGAAAGCTCTCTTGAAGAAATGCGGACATAGCCGTTATTCTCCAGCTCACCAAGGAAACGGTAGTACCGAGGAAGCCTTCTTATTACTGAATTAGATATTGAACTCTTTGACATTACGGTGTGCCTTCTCTCTTATCACATTAATTTTTCAAGTCTGACCTTAATTTCATCAAGGAAAGTCTTGGAATCAACCTTTTTCTTGTTGTCAAGCTTGGAGATAAGATAAAGGTCGCCTGTCATTACTCCATCTTCAATAGTCTGTATTGTAGCCTTTTCAAGCTTATCAGCAAAGCTGCAGAGCTCAGGTGTACCATCAAGCTCACCTCTCTTGCGGAGAGCACCGCTCCATGCAAAAATTGTTGCAACAGAATTTGTTGAAGTCTCTTCACCCTTGAGGTACTTATAGTAGTGGCGCTGTACTGTACCGTGAGCAGCCTCATATTCGTAAATTCCATCAGGTGATACCAGTACAGATGTCATCATAGCAAGACTTCCATAAGCTGTAGACACCATATCCGACATTACATCGCCGTCGTAGTTCTTGCAAGCCCAGATATATCCGCCATTTGAACGAATAACTCTTGCAACAGCATCATCAATAAGAGTATAGAAGTATTCAATTCCTGCAGCTTCATACTTTTCTTTGTACTCATTATCATAAATTTCCTGGAAAATGTCCTTGAAACGGTGATCATACTTCTTAGAGATAGTGTCCTTTGAAGCAAACCATACATCCTGCTTAAGGTCAAGTCCGTAATTGAGACAAGCTCTTGCAAAGCCGGCGATAGAAGCATCAAGATTATGAAGTCCCTGTATGATGCCATCACACTTTGTAAAATCATGGATAAGCTCGCGGGTTTCGTTTCCGTTTTCGTCAGTAACGACAAGTTCGGCCTTGCTTCCCTTGCTAACGCGCATTTCTGTATTTTTATATACATCGCCGTATGCGTGACGAGCTATTGTGATAGGCTTGGTCCATGTAGGGATATAAGGTTCTATGCCCTTAACAATTATCGGTGTACGGAATACTGTACCATCAAGAGCCGCACGTATAGTACCGTTAGGAGACTTCCACATCTGTGTAAGATTATATTCGGGCATTCTTGCAGCATTTGGAGTTATAGTTGCACATTTTACAGCTACGCCATATTTCTTTGTTGCCTCAGCAGAATCAAGAGTAACCTGATCCTTGGTTTCCTCTCTGTGCTTGAGACCGAGATCATAATATTCAGTATTAAGCTCTACATATGGTTCGAGGAGAGTCTCCTTGATCCACTGCCAGAGTATTCTTGTCATCTCATCTCCGTCCATTTCAACAAGCGGAGTTTTCATGGTTATTTTTGCCATTGGTTCGTACCTCCATCTAATTCAATGAAAATGTATAATGATCATTCCATCATCAATACTGCTATTCCGCTTAACAAGCAGAACAACAGCATGATGATGATATTTCTTATAACTGCAGGTATTAAAGCAATCTTATCAAAAGAAACACTTTTGTATACGCCGATCGCAAGTGCGAATATACTGCCAAAAATTATGTAAGCAGCCCCACTTGCACCGATAAGCTTTGTAAAAGCAAGCCCTATTATAAATCCGATAAACTGAGGAAGAAACAGTTTGAAAAAACCTGCTGATGATCCACTGTGTCTCGTTCCGTAAGATGACGGATAAATATCGGCTAAATCCTTTTTGTACTTCTGATTGGCTATATCCACATCAGTAAAGATATCACGTAAGATCTCTGAGATTTTCATTTATGTTTACTTCATGGATTCTCTTGTGAAATCAAGGAGTCCGCCTGCAAGCATGATATCCTTTGTGCGTCCCGAAAGTTCGCAGAGTACAGGGATCTCCTTGCCGTTAGTCTTATTAAGAACTGTAATCTCTGACTTTCCTGCTTCTACAGCCTTTCTGATATCTGCAAGTACAAGCTCATCGCCCTGAGAGATGTTGTCATAATCAGCCTCGTTTACAAATGTAAGAGGAAGAATACCGGCGTTTATAAGGTTAGCACGGTGAATTCTTGCAAAAGACTTTACAAGAACAGCCTTTACACCGAGATAAAGAGGCGCAAGTGCAGCATGCTCTCTTGAAGAACCCTGGCCGTAATTTGAACCGCCGACAATAATGCTCTTTCCGAGAGATTTCGCTCTCTCAGGGAAACTCTCGTCGCATACTGCAAAGCAGTGCTGTGAGATCTTCGGAATATTTGAACGAAGAGGAAGTATCTTTGCACCGGCGGGCATAATATGGTCTGTGGTTATATTATCACCGACCTTTAGAGATACGGGAGCATCGATTGTCTCAAGAAGAGGTGATGTCTCGGGATAAGGCTTGATGTTGGGGCCGCGAAGAATCTCAACGCTGTCCATATCAGCTTCATCAACAGGAGGAACGACCATATTGTCATTGATAATAAATTCCTCGGGAAGCTGGAAATCAGGCATATCGCCAAGCTCTCTGGGGTCAGTAAGATAGCCTGTAAGAGCAGAAACAGCTGCCATTTCAGGAGATACAAGATATATCTGACCATCCTTAGTGCCGGAACGTCCTTCAAAGTTTCTGTTGAATGTACGGAGTGAGATACCCTTTGAGTTAGGTGACTGTCCCATACCGATACAAGGACCGCAAGCACTCTCCAGGATCCTTGCTCCTGCGTCTATAAGGATGGAAAGTGCACCGTTCTGAGCAAGCATATTGAGTACCTGCTTTGAACCGGGAGCGATTGCAAGCGAAACATCGGGGTTTACAGTCTTGCCCTTGAGGATATGAGCGACCTTGAGCATATCAAGGAGCGAAGAGTTTGTACATGAACCGATACAAACCTGATCTATCTTGAGTCTGCCTATCTCTTCAACGCTCTTAACGTTATCGGGAGAATGAGGACAGGCAGCAAGAGGAACAAGCTCGCTGAGATTGATCTGAAGCTCTTCGTCATATACAGCATCGGGATCAGCAGCAAGAGGAGTCCATACTTCCTCGCGCTTCTGAGCCTTAAGGAACTGCTTTGTGATCTCATCAGATGGGAAAATAGAAGTTGTTGCACCAAGCTCTGCTCCCATGTTTGTGATAGTAGCTCTCTCGGGAACAGAAAGTGTCTTTACGCCTTCGCCGCAATACTCGATAACCTTTCCGACGCCGCCCTTGACAGACATTCTTCTCAGAACTTCAAGAATAACGTCCTTTGCAGCCACCCAAGGTCTGAGCTTGCCTGTAAGTTCAACTTTAACAACCTTAGGACAAGTGATATAATAAGCACCGCCGCCCATTGCAACAGCAACATCAAGTCCGCCTGCGCCGATAGCTATCATACCGATACCGCCGCCTGTGGGAGTATGGCTGTCAGAGCCTATGAGAGTTTTACCGGGGATTCCGAAACGCTCAAGATGTACCTGATGACAGATTCCGTTACCCGGACGTGAGAAGTAAATACCATGCTTTCTAGCTACACTTCCGATAAATCTGTGATCATCAGCGTTCTCAAAACCGTTTTGCAGTGTGTTATGATCTATATAAGCAACGGAACGCTCCGTTTTTACACGAGGAACACCTATAGCTTCAAATTCAAGATAAGCCATTGTACCAGTAGCATCCTGTGTAAGAGTCTGATCGATACGTATACCGATCTCCTGTCCTTTGACATATTCACCGTCAACTAAATGTGCTCTGAGGATCTTTTCAGTTAAAGTTAAACCCATTGAAGACCATTCCTTTCAATACATAAGTATACTATTTTATTTTACATCATTTCGATCAGTTTGTCAAGAATTAAACAAAGTATTTTTTTACACTTAAGATTATACATAAAAAGAATATCCCGAAAACATCATAAATACTCTCGGGATATTCTATACAAGCTACTTATTCAGTTTATTTTTTATACGCAGGCAGGCTTCGATGTGCATTATCCAATGCCTTGAAAAAGGCATCTGTATTAATCCGCGAATATCTTTCCCGCACCAATAATCTATCAGCCACGCCGAATTCTCGCCTTTATCGACTACATTCATATCCACCAGTTTTTCTTTTAGTTCATTTGGGATCTTATTCTTCAGCGATTTAAAAGTAAGAGCATTTACTATAATCTCTGTACTGCTTTTGACAGCTGCAGCATATGAATACAGCTCATCGATGTCTAACTTTTTTGAAAAAGCAGCTATCTCATCTTTGACAAGTTCATTCCCTGTAGTGATTATAGGAGAATTGATACGCTCTTTATAGCCATCTTTAAAGAAGACTTGCTCGTCATTGTTAATAAGTGTATGAGCAACTATATCTTCGATGCGGAAAATATGCCACACAGAATAAGCAATGCTCTTTGAATGATAGCCTTCCGCATTAATAAAAGGCATAGCGTAAAAATCTTCCCTTATAAGCTCGCTTTTTAAAGAAAGCAAAACACCCATAAGCTGTTCTCTGAGATTAAACAGCGTTTCTTTTCCGCTATTATACGTTTCTTCCTTTTTTAACTGAAGCTGCATAGTTTTGTTCAGTTCAGACCATTCTTTGTTCAATCAAAATCCCCCCAATACTTATGGAGTTTTAAATAATTCTCACGAAACGAATTGACTATTGTAGAGCTCGGCGTAAAAGCCGCCTTTCTCGATAAGCTGCGCATGATTTCCCTGCTCGATGATATTCCCCTGCTTCATAACAAGTATAACATCCGAATTCTTGATAGTCGAAAGACGATGAGCAATAACAAAGCTTGTACGTCCTTCCATAAGCTTCAAAAAAGCACGCTGTATACGCAGTTCAGTACGAAGATCAATAGAGCTTGTAGCCTCATCAAGTATCAGCATCGGCGGATCCATCAGCATAATCCTTGCGATACATATCAGCTGCTTCTGTCCCTGGGAAAGTCCACAGTCTTCACTTATAACAGTATCATATCCCTGCGGAAGGCGTTTGATAAAGCTGTGAGCATATGCAGCCTTTGCTGCCTCAATAATCCTCTCTCTGTCAGCATCAGGAACTCCGTATGCTATGTTTTCGGCAACAGTTCCCGTAAATACCCACGTTTCCTGAAGAACCATACCAAAGCAGCTTCTCAGACTATCCCTTGTTATATCGGAAATGCTTTTTCCTGATAATTCTATCTTTCCGCTGTCAATATCATAAAAACGCAGTAACAGATTTATGATAGTGGATTTTCCGCATCCTGTTGGACCAACGATAGCTATACGCTGTCCGGATTTGACATCAAGACTGAAATTCCGAATAAGTTTTACTTTAGGATCATACGAAAAGAAAACATTGGAAAAACTTAGTGTACCGTCACAAGAAGTCAATACTTCCTTGTCTGAATCATCAGCAATTTCTTCTTCATCAAGAATACTGAATACTCTTTCTGCAGATGAAACGGCATTCTGAAGTTCGGCAAAAACGCCTGAGATCTCATTGAAAGGCTTAGTGTACTGGTTTGCATATGCAAGAAAACTTGAAAGCTTACCTACTGTCATTGTTCCGATGAATGTAGAATAGCCTATAACGCCCAGAGCTCCAAGAAGACCAACGGAAGCATAGATAAGTCCGTTGACAAAACGTGTTGTCGGATTTGTCATTGAACTGAAAAAGGTCGCCTTTACGCCTATTTTTCCATAGGCATTATTGATCTCATCAAATTTTTCTTCCGCACGCTTATCGTATCCGAAAGCCTTGACGATCTTCTGATTGCCGGCCATTTCCTCAGCAAAAGCAACCATATCCCCCCGAAGCTTTGATTGCTTCATATACGAATCATGTGACGCCTTGGTTATTTTAGATGCTGCAATAAAAGAAAGAGGCGTCAGAATTACAACAACAATAGCTATCTTGTAATTGATCATCATCATAAATATAAGAGTGCCTATGATAGTCATTATTCCGCTGAAAAACTGAGTAAATCCCTGCAATAGACCATCGGATACTATTTCAATATCATTTATTACGCGGCTTGTCAGTTCGCCTTTTGTATGACCGTCGATATATTTCAGCGGAACTCTTTCAAGTTTATTGAAAACATCTGCTCTCAGATCACGTATAGTAAGAAATGCAAGCTTATTGGTGCATAAGCTCATAAGCCATTGAAAAAAAGTGCTGAATATAACGGTCAGAGCAAGAAGGATTATTATTTTTACAAGTTTTTCAAAGTCGACACTCCCCTTTCCTACACAGCAATCTACAGCTTCGCCTATAAATACAGGAACCGCAAGAGACATGGACACACCGAGCGCTGCAAAAAGCAATGTCATAAGAAAAAAACGCAGATAAGGCCTTGCGTAAACAAATACTCTTTTTAATGTCTCAAGCATCGGCCTTATCCTCCTTTTCATTCATCTGAGAAATATATATATCATGGTATACATCACAGGTTTTCAGAAGCTGTGAATGAGTGCCTATGCCGACTGCCGCACCATCTTCCATTACAATTATCTTATCCGCATTTTTCAGTGAAGTAGAACGCTGAGAGATCATTACAACCGTTGTATCCGGAAGATCACTGCTTAATGAGTGCCTGAATGACAGATCTGTCTTATAATCAAGGGCACTTGTGGAATCATCAAGTATCAAAATATCCGGAGAACCGACAAGGGCTCTTGCAATAGCAATTCTCTGCTTCTGACCTCCGGATAAATTTTTTCCGCCCTGTGAAATAACAGTATCAAGTTTATCAGGCAAACGTTCAACGAACTCCCATGCCTGAGCCGTTTTAAGAGCATTGATGATCTCCTCATCGGAGGCATCTGCCTTTCTCCATCTCATATTATCGCGTATCGTTCCCGTAAAAAGTACAGCTTTCTGCGGAACGCAGCCGATCCTGCCGCGTAAAACTGAATTTCCGAGTTCTGCAACATTGGTTCCGCAAACATGAACACTTCCTTCAGTTGCTTTATAAAAGCATGGTATCAGGCCTGCGAGCGTTGACTTACCACAGCCTGTACCGCCGATAATTCCAAGCATCTGCCCTTTTTTTACTGAAAAGCTTATATTGCGCAAAGAATAATCGCCTGCGCCTTCATAAGCAAAAGAAACATCATTAAATGTTATTATATTTTCATTATTGTAGTCGGGAAGCATATTTCCATCCTCTTCCGACGGAAGAGACAGAACCTCGCTTATACGGTTTGCTGATGCAAATGCTTTTGTAAAAATAACAACAAGATTTGCAAGAACCACCAAAGCAAAAAGTATCTGCGTCATATAGTTTGTAAAGGCGGTGAGTTCGCCCTGGGTCAGGCCGCCGATATTAATTCTCTTGCCGCCGAACCAGATAACAGCAATTATGCCGAGATTCATAACCATAAATGCAGCAGGATTAAGTATCGCTGATATTTTTCCCACGGCAACAGAATTTGCTGCTATATCATCAACTGCTTCTTTGAATTCATCAATCTCCTCCTGCTGCCGCGAAAAAGCTCTAATTACTCTTGCACCCTCAAGACTTTCCCGTGTAAGCACGGATGTTCTGTCAAGACATTGCTGCGTTTTCTTGTACATAGGTACTGTTTTTTTCATTATAATAAATATTATTATAGAAATCAGAGGGGCCACTACCAAAAACACAAGGGACAGCCTGAGATCAATGATCATCGCCATGACAGCAGCACCTATTACAAGAAAAGGAGCTCTCACGGCAAGGCGAATGAACATATTCACGCCGTTCTGAACAGTGTTTGTATCATTTGTAAGTCTGTTTACAAGCGAAGAAGTTCCGATCTTATCGATACTGGTATATGAAAGAGAATTTATATGTTTGTAAAGCGCTGTTCTCAACTCGGTTCCAAAACCATATGCACATCTTGCGGCTAAATACTGACAAGTCAGTGCAAAGCACAGTCCGCTGACTCCGAGAAGGACAATAACACCGCTCATTTTGAAAATATATGAGCTTTCATTCTGTGAAATCCCCTTATCAATTATCTTTGCCATCACTATCGGAACAATAAGCTCAAAAATGGCCTCCAAAAGCTTGAAAAAAGGACCCAAAACAAGTTCTTTTTTATAATTTTTAAGATATTTCAAAAGCTCTCTCATTAGTGTATCTTCACCTGCTTGTCAATTTATTCAATACGATGAAAGCGGCATTTCAATATGAAATACCGCATAAGATCATATTTCGATGCCATTCGCCTTCAGAAGCTCACGGGCAGAGTCAACGGAATCCGTACCAGTCGCATTCTTTACAGGCGCAAATTCCTTTTCACGAACCACTTCATAAGCAAGACAGCTGTCCTGCATATGAACCATATCAAGCACAAGGGTCTCAAATTTATGACCGTTAGGAGTATCAGGCTTGATAAGTTCGCCGTTTTCCGCCATATATGGTATCTTTTTTTCGACTACATGAATAGGAAGCTTTCTGTCGCATATCTCTTCAAGCTTTTCAACGTTAAAGAGATAATTGAGTATAACCCCGTATTTATAAGCGAGTTCACCCTTTTCGTTACGTAAAGTCCTCATTTCTTCTGTCATCTCATAATACTCAACAATTGAAGGCATACCGTCCTCAAGACAAAGTACACCAACACGTTCTTCAGGAAATGCTTTGCTCACGACCTTGCTTCCCGACTGCATCCCGGACTCTATGACAGCTCCTACAAATCCGGGATCGGCAATTCGCTGTAAGACATTATCAACAGCAAAAACATTTATCCATTCTACGCCTTTTTCTTTTATTTCATCAAGAAGACCTGCTCTTACGAGGGATGAGAACCAGCCGCCGTTGCCGTTTGGTGAAACAGATATTCTTGATCTGCTTTCCATCATGATCTTTCCGTTAAAGTCAACAGAAGGAGCCATGTCCTGTATAAAGAAGCGGATATAACCGTGATCATAACCGAAATAATTCTTTTCTGCAAAGAAAGCTGTTGTTTCATTATGGTTTTTCTCGCTTGTCATGATATAGAGAGGGATCCATGCACCTGTGAGCTTCACCACATCAAGCATATTATTTATAAGACATTGGAATATATATAATTCCTTATCAACACCTATATTGAACATTCCCTTAGGCTTATCAAAGCCAAGTCTTGTTCCTTGTCCGCCGGCGAGCAGAACAGCTGCAACTCTTCCGGACTTTATAGCCTCTATTCCGGTTTTCTCGTAATTAACACTATTGGAAGCAATATCATCAATTGTAACAGCGCCGAGAGGTTCAAAAACGCCGCGTACAGAATTGCTGTTTTTCTCTGCGTCAAGATTATCAAGAACGGAAAAATCAATAATGCCTATCTGATCCAGGAGATCTTTTTTTTCTGATTCATCCAGTTCATCGTAATGTGCCATAAGATGTTCCTGTCCGTATTCTGACAGAGTGCGAAATGCCTTATCGCGATCTATCATAAAACTCCTCCTTTTTTAAGCGAACGAAGCGCTTTTATATTAATTAACATTATATCATAACGCAGAAAAATAGTCAATGGCATAAAAAAATCCGATACTCATCA
>NZ_ATAX01000025.1 GCF_000571935.1 Ruminococcus flavefaciens 007c
GATTTTTGGGGTAATGCTGATTGCATCTGGTCTGAGTGACGGGACTTGAACCCACGGCCTCTACCACCCCAAGGTAGCGCGCTACCAACTGCGCCACACCCAGACGAATTGTTTACCGCAATCAACGATATATATTATATCACTATAATTCCGGTTTGTCAACCCTTTTTCAAAAAAAATTTTAGATTATTTCAAAAAAGTTGCTGTTTGCCTGTTTTACAGCTTTTTTATATTCTCAACATCTATATTCCCTGTGAAGTTTGTTCATTCTTTCTGCCATAATTAATAATTGTTGCTTTTTCTGATCATATGTGGTATAATACTATTCAAAAGGAGCTGATATTATGCCCTCTGTTTTAAAAAAGATCTCATCTCTTACAGCAGTTTGGCTTTTTATACATTCTTCCCTTTTTATCTCATTAACAACAGCCTATGCTGCGGGAGACGGTGAAAAAAGCTCTGGTATTTCCAAAGCCGTCTTTATTTTAATAATGATAGCTGTTTTTATTGTTTCAACTGTTATCACGGGATTTATGACTTATAAATCCCGTATCAAAAAAATCAAAAACTTGTCTGAAGAATCATCAGCTGAGAAAACGGAACAAATGGACAGGAGCTGAATCATATGGATATTGATCTTTATATCGACTTCATATACCACGGCTTTTACAGACTTGATGACATTGAAGAAAGATTTGATGAATATGAGGCCATGGCTGAAGACGCAGCAAAAGATCTGAACGATGATGAAGTTATCCTTTTTGCCATTTATGCCTTTGATGAAGATACACAGCGTTTCATATATGCAAATTTTATGCTGAAACGCCTAAAACTCGACCATTACGCACGTGTGTGCGAAAGGCTCTCAAAATTTTGCAGATTATTCTGTATCGGAAACGGTTAGGTGAATATATGATTATTAAAAAAATTACTGCTTCTGCTTCAGCTGTTGCGCTTTTATCTGTTGCAACGATTGCAGCAGTTTCAGCAGCTTCTGGAAATATTTCTGATAGCAATATTGTTTCGGACAAGGCAAATACCGAAACTACCTCCAAAACTGCATCTACATCTTCTTCCGGAGAAGACTCTTCACAACCTGTCACGACCGAACCAACTACTTTAAGGACATATCATATCACTTTTCTTGATTTTGACTCAAAGCCTCTTAAAGTTCTTGAGATCGAGGAAGGTGATCCCATAGATTATACCGCAGTTGATACAAAATCTCTTCATAAGCATATAGATACACATACAGAACAGGAATTCGTAGCATGGGACATAAAGCCTGATTTTGCAGATGCAGATTATACTATCCATGCTCTTTCAAAAACCGCTTCAATATACTTTACTCAAAAATCTCCCGAAAAAACAAGATATTTTTCTACAAAAGGAAATGTTTCTTTAAAAGGAATACAGGCTTCCATAAAAATGTCAGTACAAACCCCTCAGAAGGATAAAGACGGAAAATACATTACAGAAGACAGCGTAGTTGATATTTCAGAGAGCTGTTTAGCAACCCCCTCCTCTCTGAAAGAGGCTTTTTCCAAGAGCGACAAGGCTACAATAACGGTTTATCCCGCAGGCGATCAGAAGCCCATAGGCACATTCGAAATTGTTTGCTTCCGTGATCTCGGAGATGTTGATCAAAATGGCATGATCGATTCCACAGATGCATCACAAGTCCTTAATACCTACGCGAGAATGGCAGCTTCCGCTAACTATGCTCCGGAAGCTGATTTCAAAAAGCGTGCCGATGTGAATATGGATAATAAACTGGACGCTCGCGATGCATCACATATACTGAAGTATTATGCAGTTTCATCTACAGCTTCCGATCCCATCGACTGGGAATATTTCTTTGACTTTGACAAAATACACAATGAAAAGTGACTGTTTCCCCTGCATTTGCAGGGGATTTTTTTCTTGAAAATAACTTTTTTTCTTTTTCCTATTGAAATTGATTGATTTTTAATGTATAATTATAAAGTAATGCATTTGCGCAAATTCACTAATTTTTAAAGGAGTGCTAACAATGTACAACGATCTTATGGATTCAATCGGTTTCGTAAGCAGCTATGATCCGGCTGTAGGTGCAGCTATGGGCAAGGAGCTTGCTCGTCAGCAGAGGAACCTCGAGCTCATCGCAAGCGAAAACATCGTATCGCCTGCTGTTATGGCTGCTATGGGAAGCGTTCTTACAAATAAGTATGCTGAGGGTTATCCCGGAAAGCGTTACTACGGCGGCTGCCAGTGTGTAGACGAAGTTGAAGCTATCGCTATCGAGAGAGCCTGCAAGCTTTTCGGTGCAAAGTATGCAAACGTTCAGCCTCACTCAGGCGCACAGGCAAATACAGCTGCTTATTTTGCAGTTCTTCAGCCAGGTGATACAGTTCTTGGTATGAGCCTTGCAGATGGTGGTCACCTTACACACGGTTCACCTGTAAACCTTTCAGGTAAATACTTCAACTTTGTTTCATACGGTCTTGACGATGAAACTGAGATGATAAACTATGATACAGTTCAGGCTCTTGCAAACGAGCACAAGCCCAAGCTCATCGTTGCAGGTGCAAGCGCATATCCAAGAGCTATCGACTTCAAGAAGCTTCGTGAGATCGCTGATTCAGTAGGAGCTCTCCTCATGGTAGATATGGCACATATCGCAGGTCTTGTTGCAGCCGGCTGCCACGAGTCACCTGTTCCCTATGCTGATATTACAACAACTACTACACATAAAACTCTCCGCGGACCAAGAGGCGGTCTTATTCTCACAAATGACGAGGCTCTCGCAAAAAAGATCAACTCTGCTATCTTCCCCGGTACACAGGGCGGTCCTCTTATGCACACTATCGCTGCTAAGGCTGTATGTTTCGGAGAAGCTCTCAAGCCTGAATTCAAGGACTATCAGCAGAGAATAGTCAAGAACGCTAAGGCTCTTGCTGACGGTCTCGTAAAGAGAGGCTTCAATCTCGTATCTGGCGGTACTGACAATCACCTCATGCTCGTTGATCTCCGTCCCTTCAATATCACAGGTAAGGAGCTTGAGCACAGACTTGACGAGGTTTACATCACAGTAAACAAAAACGCTATCCACAACGATCCTGAGAAGCCATTCGTAACAAGTGGTATTCGTATCGGTACACCTGCTGTTACAACAAGAGGACTCGGCGTCGAGGAAATGGAAAAGATCGCTGAGTACATCTACCTCTGCGCTACTGATTTCGAGAATAAGGCTGACGAGATCCGTGCAGGTGTAAACGCAATCTGCGAGAAGTTCCCGCTTTACAAGTAATCAATAATCATCAAGGGACGGACAGCCTGTCCGTCCCTTTGTTTTTTGGGAGGATAATATGGGATATTCTAAATTAGTTCGCAAATTAGAGAAGATAATTGCTCAAAACTGTTATAATACTAAGTTTGAAGGTGGAAAATTCTACCGTTATCCTGTACATTATAAAAAAAATGGTACACACTATATTGCAAAAGGAATTGCAGACGTACCTTATGAATCAATAAAAACGATGTATTATGAGTTTGGAACTAATAGATTATATATAGGAAATGCACTTCTTGAAATAATAAGCTTTTTAGAAGAAGCTTTT
The DNA here is from genome assembly GCF_000571935.1 of Ruminococcus flavefaciens 007c. Taxonomy (GTDB): domain Bacteria; phylum Bacillota; class Clostridia; order Oscillospirales; family Ruminococcaceae; genus Ruminococcus; species Ruminococcus flavefaciens_F. The sequence goes on from NZ_ATAX01000025.1 coordinate 3,600, forward strand.
GGCGTATATTTAGATCCAGATAGTTTTGATGATGCTTATTGGGAGGATATGGAAGAAGATTTTAAATAATTTTAATTATAAAATACTATATATCGAAAGGAGAACTGCCATGTCCGCACCGTTAGCTGATAAAATACGTCCGAAAACTCTTGCCGATGTGGTCGGTCAGGAGCATATCCTCGCAGAGGACAAGCCTCTCCGCCGCATAATCGAAAGCGGAACTGTTCCCAATATGATATTCTACGGTCCCTCGGGCGTGGGCAAGACCACTGTTGCACGTATCATCGCCGAAAACTGTGGAATGTCACTGTACAAGCTCAACGGCACTAACGCTTCCCTGTCCGATATCAAGGACGTTGTTGCAGATATCGGCACCTTCGGCAGTGAGAACGGTATTCTGCTATATCTTGACGAGATACAGTATCTCAACAAGAAGCAGCAGCAAAGTCTTCTTGAATACATTGAAAACGGTGATATAACGCTTATCGCTTCAACTACGGAGAATCCTTATTTTGCAGTATACAATGCCGTTATAAGCCGTAGCACAGTATTTGAGTTCAAGCCTGTTACCGCCGAACAGCTGAAACCGGCTATAAAACGCGCCTTAAAAATTATGTCCGAGGAAAACGGCTATAAAGTTGCGGCGTCGGATGAAATAGTAGAAAAAATTGCTTACAGCTGCGGCGGCGACGTCCGCAAAGCTATGAATACTGCCGAGCTTGCTGTTATCTGCGGCGAAGCATCTGACGGCATGGTGACTATAACAAATGATTCCCTTGAAGTTCTTGCTCAGCGCAGCAATATGCGCTATGACCGCGATGGCGACCAGCATTATGACATACTGTCGGCGTTCCATAAGTCTGTACGCGGTTCGGACGAAAATGCAGCTCTCCATTATGCTGCACGTCTTATTGCAGCAGGCGACATAATTTCTCTTTGCAGACGTATGCTTTGCATAGCTTCTGAGGACGTAGGTCTCGCCTATCCTATGGCTGTACCCATAGTAAAAGCCTGTGTGGACTCAGCCTTGCAGCTTGGACTTCCCGAGGCAAAGCTACCTATTGCAGAAGCTATAATACTTATGGCAACTGCTCCTAAGTCAAACAGTGCCTGTATGGCTATTGATGCGGCTTTGGAGGATATAAAAAGCTGTGATGCTCTTGATTTTCCACGCCACTTGCAGAATGTTCACTTTGATGGCAAAGGAGCAAAAGTCGTAGGACAGCATTATCTCTATCCCCACGATTTCCCGAATCATTACGTAAAGCAGCAATACCTTCCGGACGCATTAAAGAACCGTATTTATTATCATTTCGGAGAAAACAAACAGGAACAGTCGGCATATTTATACAGACAAAAACTATTAAATGAATTAGATAAATAAAGCTCTGCAAATTATTGCAGAGCTTTTTAGCAATATCAATAGTTTTCGCCTGTAATCCTTCAATTTTTTAGTCTTGACAAAATTATAAAAAAATGTTATAGTAATTATGTAGAGTACAATTGTTCATCACTGGCGGACGATTTTTACAAAAATTCAAAAGGTGATTTACTATGGATACAAAATCACAGCTGATTGTTGCCGATGCAAGAATACTTCCGGAAGTCTTCACGAAAGTTCTGGAAGTAAAAAAATTAATGGCTCAGAAAGGCGAAAAAAGCTTTGCTTCAGCCTGCAAACGTATCGGTATTTCACGAAGCGCTTATTATAAGTACAAGGACAGCGTGTTCTCCTATGAGGAGCTCTTTAACAGAAAGATCGTAAATATCTATCTGCTTCTCAGCGACAGTCCTGGAATTCTTTCAAGTGCTCTCGTTTTTCTTCATAACCTGAATGCTAATATTTTGACCGTGAATCAGAGTATCCCCGTAGACGGTGCTGCCGCTGTCAATATTTCACTCAGGCTTACCGGCGAGTATGATTCTGAACTTGCCGCATTAAATTCAATTACTGAACTCGACGGCGTTTTAGAGGTCAAGATCCTTTCAGCCGAGTAGTTTACGGAGGTTTTCTTTTTATGTCAGTTAAATTTGCAGTTTTAGGTCATGGTGTAGTTGGTTCGGGCGTTGTTGAGCTTTTCTATAAGAACAAGAAAAGCATTGAAAAACACGCCGGAAACGAAATGGATATCAAGTATATCCTTGATCTGAGAGATTTCCCGGATTCACCTTACAAAGATAAATTCACAAAGAACTTTGACGATATCCTCAATGATGATGAAGTCGTTTCTGTTGCAGAATGTTTGGGCGGTGTTGAACCTGCTTACACATATGTTAAAGCCTGCCTCGAAAAAGGCAAGAGCGTTTCAACTTCAAATAAGGAGCTCGTTGCTGAAAAAGGTGATATTCTCTTAAAAACAGCAAAAGAAAATAACTGCAATTTCTTTTTTGAAGCAAGTGTCGGCGGAGCTATTCCGATAATCAGACCTCTCCACCGTTGTCTCGCTGCAAATGATATTACAAAAGTTGCAGGTATTCTTAATGGTACAACAAACTTTATACTCACAAAAATGTATAATGATAATATGCCTTTTGATGAAGCTCTTAAGCTTGCTCAGCAGCTCGGATACGCAGAAAAGGATCCGACAGCTGACATTGAAGGTCATGATGCCTGCCGCAAGATATGTATTATTTCTTCACTTGTATTCGGTAAGCACGTATATCCCAAGAGCGTATTCACAAAGGGTATAAAGGATATCCAGCTTTGTGACGTTGAAGCTTCTGATGTTCTCGGATATTCCATAAAGCTCATTGCATCCGTTGTTAAACTCGAAAACGGAAAGATACTCCCCTCTGTTATGCCTACACTTGTTTCGTATGACAGTGTAATGGCAGGAGTCAATGATGTATTCAATGCAGTTCTTGTATACGGTGACGGTATCGACCAGGCTATGTTCTATGGCAGAGGTGCCGGAAAGCTTCCTACTGCAAGTGCTGTGCTTGGTGACGTTATAGAGGCTGTAAAACATCGTGTAACTGTATTCTCTCAGTCATGGGAACCCGCTGCTGATGACTCATTTATTGAAAAAATCGAGAATTTCAAGTCAAAATGGTATTTCAGATTGCCTGGCGGTTCGGCAATTGAAGGCGTTGAAGTTTACAATAATGATAATGGACTTTCATATATCACTTCTGAAGAATTAACTTTTGCAGAGGCTGAAGCTAAAGCCAAGGAATGCAGTGCTCTTGCATATCTTCCTGTTCTTGAATAAAAAAGTATCCCCGGAACTGTTTTATCACTATGGTTCCGGGGATGTTTTATGCTTCTGTTTTATCAATCGTATCCTTCAATATCTCTTTCCTGAGATCTGTAAGCCAGTCTGAAAAAGCTACCGTATCAAAAGCGTATGTCTTATTCAGTTCAAATTCATTTTCAGACCAGGTATCAACAGGAGATTCGTTATGCTGAATGAGAGCTTCAAGCTTATCTAAAGCTTTGTATATCTTCGATTCTGTTGTTTGCTGGGCGTTCATCTCTGCATATAGATTAAAGATCTCGTTTCTTATCTCGGAAGGAAGAGTATTTATCCAGTCATAAAACAATTTATCTTCTTTCTCTCTATCCTCGGTTGTTTTTGAAAAAGTCGGTATATCTCCTGTAAAGCATTCTCCAAGATCGTGTATAAGGCACATTTCCATTACTTTATTCATATCTGCTTCTGGAAACTCATTCTTTAGCAGAAACGCCATAAGTGCCACACGCCAGCTATGCTCGGCCACACTTTCCTGGCGCCTCTTTGTTGTCGTACAGTGCCTCACAGTATCCTTCAATCTCTCTGCAATATGAAGTATATTGAGAAATTCCCTTGTTTGCATTAATTTCCTCCTCAAAAATCACAGCACCTTCAGCTATTTAAGCCAAAGGTGCTTTTTCTGTTATCTCTTTACAAAATACTCCTCATACCATACAAGGAATGTATAAATCGTCCATACCTTGCGCCAGTTATCGGAGTTGCCGCCTATATAGTCCTTATATATAGCGTTTATCTCGTCGATATTAAAGAACTGTGCAGCCATATCACTGTTGAACTTATCACGTACATCTGCGTTGTAGCGCTCGTCGGCAAGCCATATTCTTACGGGAACTATAAAGCCCAGCTTCTTTCTGAAGGCTATCTCCTCAGGAAGAACCTTTGCAGCTGCTGTTCTGAAGGCTACCTTGTTCTGCTCCTCGTTCACCTTATACTTTGAAGGCATACGTGAAGCGATGTCGAAAATTCTTCTGTCTGTGAGAGGCATACGTATCTCAAGACCACAGGCAGTGCTCATCTTGTCTACATTGAGGTAAATATCTCCCTCAAGCCATATCTGTATATCAACATCTGACATCTTAGTGAGTGGATCAAGTCCCTCTGTCTCATCGTAGATGTACTTTACAAGGTTTATAGGAAGCACATTTGGATCATAGTGCTTGAGTATCTTCTGCTTTTCCTCTTCCTTCATGATGTTGGTATTGCCCACATAGAAGGTCTTGAGGTTATCGCCGTAACGCTCGGCATTGCGGTACATATTATAGCCGCCGAAGAACTCGTCAGCGCCCTCGCCTGAGTAGCAGAGCTTTGTATGCTCGGCAGTTGCTTTGCAGCCGAGAGTAAACACGATAGCAGAAGCATCACCCAGAGGCTGCTCCATATTGTACATTACGAAAGGAACTATGTCAAAGAAATCCTTTGGCTGTATATTGGCAACGCTGTGCTCAACATTCAGAAGCTCCGCAGTCTTGGCAGCAACACGGGATTCATCGAAACGCTCCTCGTCGTATCCGCAGGAATCTGCTCTCTTTGCGTCGGACATTGCCAGAACATAAGAGGAGTCAACACCGCCCGAGAGAAACGACTCCGCAACTTCATCATCGTCCTTGACCTCGGGGAAGATATTGGTCAGTGTAGTGTGTATCTCATCAGCCCAGTCCTCAAGTGACTTGCTCTCGTCGGGCTTGAATGTGGGAGTCCAGTAGCGCTCAACTGTGAGCTTTCCGTTCTCAAACTCCAGCCAGTGGCCTGGCATGAGCTTCATTACGCCCTTGAAGAATGTATCCTCACCTGCAACATAGGTAAGTGTCATATATATCTGGAGCATATCCACATTGAGCTCCTTGACAAAACCGTCCTGATCAATTATTTTGCTGATATTTGTTCCGCAGAGAAGTCTGTTGTCGGAAGTAATATAATAATAGAAAGGCTTTGTTCCAAACTGGTCTCTCAGGCAGAAATACTTGTCTTTATCGGAATCATAGAGTGCAAATGCAAACATACCGTAGAAATGGTCTGCCATTTCCCTGCCCCATTTTTCATATGCCTTGACGATGATAGCCTTCTCACGCTCCTCACGTGAAAGAGTATTGTCAATGCCAAGCTCGTAGCACAGACCTCTCCAGTTTCTGATATGACCTCTGTAATCGCAGATATTTATCAATTTAATTCACCTCGTAATAGTGTTGCTTATATTTCTTCATAGTTCTGCGGACGATTCATCAGAGCGCCAAGTGCAAGTCTGACATCTCCGCCATTGAAAAGCACGTGATTGAGCTGTTCTGTTATGGGCATTTCAACTCCAAGACGTCTTGATAGATCATATGCAGCCTTACAGCAGAAATAACCTTCAACAGTTCCGACTCTCTCAACAGCTTCCTCGGGAGAAACTCCCTGACCGATAAGTATACCTGCTCGTCTGTTACGGCTGTGCATACTTGTACAAGTAACGATTAGATCTCCTATTCCGGTAAGTCCACTGAAGGTTATAGGATCAGCGCCGCAGGCTTTTCCGAGCCTTGCAATCTCATGTATACCGCGAGTCATAAGTGCTGCTTTGGTATTATCTCCGTAACCAAGACCGTCGCATATACCGACACAGAGTGCTATGATATTCTTAAGCGCTCCTCCTATTTCGCAGCCTTTTACATCATCGTTGAGATATATTCTCATAAAGTTATTGCCAAATTCACGCTGAACGTATTCAGCAGCATCGTGATTTTCAGAGGCTGCAACAACAGTTGTAGGGACACATCTTGCTACTTCTTCAGCATGAGAAGGACCTGAGAGAACAACCATTTTTTGAGTAGGAATCTCCTCGCGTATGACCTCACTGAGAGTTTTAAGACTACCTTCTTCAAGGCCCTTTCCTGTATTAACTATGACCATATGATCATCAACATATGGAGCTGCAAGTTTAGCCACATCACGAACGAATGATGACGGAATGCCGAAAACAAGCATATCACAGCCCTTGACACATGATATATCACTGGTCATTGCAATACTTTCCGAGACAGGAACGCCCGGGAGCTTCTGAACGTGCTCTCCATGAGAACGTATATCGTCGATCTCAGACTGAAATTTTGACCATACAGTAACATCATGTTTGCCGCAGTGTTCTGCCATTATAGCAAGACTAAGGCCGAAACCTCCTGAACCGAGTATAACTATTTTAGCCATAAGAAATCACTCCTTCCGCATAATACGTGTCAATTCATATCTATGGTATGGAAAGAGAATTTATTCTCATTTCCATCTATTAACCTCTGAATATTGGAACGATGCATCCAGATAACCATTGCGGCCATAGGAAGCGACAGAATCATATACAGAAAGCTTCGGCCAAATGTATAACCGTCTATAAGCCATGACATAAGAAGAGTTGCCAGCGGACAATAGGCAGTTGATATTATCGAAGCAAGTGAAACATATTTTGAAAGTGCAAGCATAACTACAAAAATAGCAAGCAGGGCAAGGAAGACCTTGAAATCAACTGCAAGAAACGAAGCTGCACCTACAAGAACGCCTTTTCCGCCCTTAAAACCGTAATAAATAGGGAAAACATGACCAATAATCGCAAAAAAGCCTGCAATATATCCTATATAATGAGTGTCATTTCCCGGCATCAAGCCTGCATGAAGCAGATGACATAATCCCCTTGCAAGAGCAACAGCGATTATGCCTTTAGAAAGATCACCGAGCAAAGTCAAAAGAGCGCAGCTCTTTCCCGCACATCTGAGTGTATTTGTAAGCCCTGCATTTTTACTGCCCATATCACGAATATCTCTTCCGGTCATCATTCTGACAACAATTATCGAGAAATTTAGACTGCCAAGAAAATATCCAAGTCCTGCCGCAGCAATAATAGAAAGGAACAGTTTCATTATTTATCATTGCCTCCCCTCTCGCGCACTATGAATCTCACAGGAGTACCTTCCAGTCCAAATGTTGAACGGATCTGATTTTCAATATATCTCCTGTAAGAAAAATGGAACAAGTCTGCTCTGTTGACAAAAGTAACAAATGTCGGAGGCTTTGTAGAAGGCTGCGTCATATAATAAATCTTCAGTCTTCTGCCCTTATCAGAGGGAGGCTGAACTCTTGTTGTAGCATATGCAAGCACATCATTAAGCATACCTGTAGAAATTCTCATGCTGTTTTGCTCATAGGTATACTTGATAAGCTCATAGAGCTTATTTATGCGCTGACCGGTCTTAGCAGAAATAAACACAAACGGAACATATGACATAAAACTGAAATCATTTTCCAGCTTTGTTCTGTATTCCTGCATAGTCTTATCATCTTTTTCGATAAGATCCCACTTATTGACAGCTACAACACAAGCTTTTCCCTGCTCGTGAGCATAACCTGCTACCTTAGAATCCTGCTCTGTAAAGCCTTCGGAAGCATCGAGCATAATAACACATACATCAGCACGGTCAACAGCCATATAAGCTCTCAAAACACTGTAATGCTCGACTTTTTCCGTTACTTTTGACTTTTTACGTATTCCTGCCGTATCAATAAATACAAATTTTCCGAATTCGTTTTCGATAACAGTATCTGTTGAATCACGTGTAGTACCTGCAATATCAGATACAATAACACGTTCCTCTCCGGCAATTTTGTTTATAAGTGAAGATTTACCCGCATTAGGCTTACCTATAACAGCTACCTTGATATGATCCTCATCATATTCGGTCTCCTTGCAGTCAGGCAGACTTTCATAAACCTTATCAAGCATATCGCCCGTACCATGACCATGTACCGAAGAAATAGGATAAGGATCGCCCAATCCGAGATTATAAAACTCATAAAGCTCCATCGGAGGCTCACCGAGATTATCAACCTTATTAACAGCGAGAACTATAGGTTTACCGCTCTTCAGAAGCATCTGAGCTACCGCATAATCATCTGCTGTAACTCCGCAGCGAATATCGGTAACAAAAACGATAACATCTGCTTTTTCGATGGCGAGTTCGGATTGCCTTCTCATCTGAGCAAGGATAACATCATTGCTGTCAGGCTCAATACCGCCTGTATCGACCACCATAAACTCTTTACCACGCCATTCACATTTAGAATATATACGATCGCGTGTTACGCCCGGAGTATCCTCAACTATTGACAGACGCTGACCGATCAGTTTGTTAAAAAGTGTGGATTTACCTACATTAGGCCTTCCTACAACTGCAACGATAGGTAATGACATTTCCCACACTCCTTTCTATAAAGAGGGATTTATCAGTTTTTTATTATTTCACCCGATATCTACCTTTTACCATGTTACTCCCATAATAGCATCAAGGAGCTCATATCCATCGCTTTGGGTAGATTTTATCTTAACATTCAGAACTTTTTCTACTTCAGGAACTGTTATATCATCAAGAAAAACATCTGAATCACGTCTGAGCATAGCAGCTGAAATGAGCAGTTCTGTACCAAGATCCTGATCCTTAAGCTGAGCTATCAGATCCTGAGCTGTTATCAATCCTGTAACAGTAATGGTTTCACCAAAAAAATCATTTCTTATACGGTAAACATTGCATTTTAGCTCGGGAAAACGTTCTTCAGCCTGTTTTGCAAGATAGCTGATAGTATTATAAGGCGAATATCCAGTAGCGATGGAAATATGTCTTTCCCCGCCTTCCCACTCTGCCATATCGAGTGCTTTTTCAAACTCATCTATCAGAGAGCGAAGCATCCCAACTCCGTTCTCATACTGAGAAAAGTCTTCATAAGCTTCCATAGGCGGAAGTTCACGTTCAGCAATAAGATAAAACTCATCAGACGGAAAAACAGTTCTTGTACCGAATTTTTCGAGGAACACCTGCTGGAATTCTTCGATAATATCAATAGTTTCGCCTGCTGTTTTCTTATTAAAGCTGGTAAGCGGATATAGTCCTTCCCTGAATTTGGTAAGACCAACAGGAACAACAGCCATACTCGTGATGTTTGGCATTAATGTGCCGAGGTCTGTAAGAGATCTTCTCAGCTCGTCGCCGTCATTCAGTCCCGGACAGCAAACGATCTGACAGTTCAGTTTGATGCCGCTTTCCGCAAGCTGCCAGATGTATTTCAGCTTTTCGCCCGCAAAGCGATTATGCATCATTTTGACTCTAAGTTCAGGATTTGTTGTATGAACAGAAACATTTATATTAAGTTTCATCTCTATAATGCGGTCGACATCTTCCTGTTTCATGTTTGTAAGAGTAACATAATTACCCTGAAGGAAAGAAAGTCTGGCATCATCGTCCTTAAAGTAGAGAGTTTCTCTCATGCCCGGAGGCATCTGATCAATAAAGCAGAAAACGCATTTGTTACTGCATGACTGCTTGTTGTCCATAAGAAACGTCTCAAATTCCAGACCGAGATCGTCATATTCATCCTTACTGATTTTTATAGTCAACGGAACTCCGTCCCGTTTTATTTCAAGTTCAATTTCAGTATCTGCAGCATAATACATATAGTCCAGGACATCTTTTATGCCATGACCGTTTATTTTAACGAGAATATCGTCTTTCTTTACTCCATGCCTGTCCGATGGAGAGCCATGCATAACGCTGTTGATCTTAACCATAACATTACTCCAAACACTTAAAAAGGAGAGAAGGATCTCTCCTCCTCTCCTTCTCTTTTATCGGATCAAGCCGATTATTCAGCGTCGATCTTAAGGACCTCAACGCCCTTATAGAATCCGCAGTTTTTGCAAACCTTGTGCGGAGCCTTATATGCGCCGCAGTTATCACACTTGGACATTGCGGGTGCTTCAAGCTTCCATACTGCAGAACGTCTCTTATCACGTCTTGCCTTGGAAGTTTTTCTCTTCGGTACAGCCATTCTGGCACCTCCTTACAGAGCTTCACAGCTCAGATTAATTAAGATGATCACACTGAGATTCATTCAGATCACATCCGCAAACCATACATAAGCCCTTGCAATCGTCCTTGCATAGAACCTTGGTAGGCAGACTCAGAAGCATATCTGTCAGCGCGATTTCATTCAATTCAATGCTCTCACCGTCAGCAACAATATAATCATCATTATCGCTGTTGCTTACGGAAGGAACAACAATATGCTCGAAGCTAAGGTCGTATGATCTTGAAAACTCCTTAAGGCATCTGTCACATACATGACATATCTCAAACGAAGCCTTATAATCAAGATATACAACTCCGGCCCTGTTATAGAGCCTGCCTTCAAGACTTACAGGAGAAATAAAAGCATAACCTTTGATACCTTCAAGCTCGTCCAAGCCGATCTCACAGGCAAAAGATTTTGATTCTCCAACGATATCAAATATCTGTTTTAAATTGATTTTCATATCATAATCCTTCAGAGCACTATAAAATATATTATACACCAGATGACAAGATATGTCAATAGTCAGGCGTAATAATTTTCATTTTTCTCGCAGAATTACTTGATAAACTGCTTTACACTCTCAGGAAGCTCGGAATCATCAGCAGAAACTGTGAATACGATAGTAGCCTCATCGCCTGTAAGCTTGTCAAGCTTCTCGAAAAGTGCGCCGAGAGCATCATAATCACGGCCAACTATCTTGAGAATGCCGTCAACAAAAACATCCTTTATATCATAGTTTCCGGCAAGCATACCTGCAACGAAGCCGTAGAATGCCTCAGCACCCTCGATAGCAAAGCTCTCTGTATCGCACCATCTTACTCTGAAGCTAATAGAACGTCTGATGTTATCACCTTTTTCGATACAAACGAGATTGCCGTTTGTTGATCTTACAGCATCGTTGATCTGATCGATGAGTATCTTAGTTTTTCCTGTACCCTTTTTACCAGTAATAAGTTTAATCATAATTTACTCCTTCCGTGCCTTGCGGCATTTGTAACGTATTATATTTTGTATTGTGAGCCAAGTACAGCTATCAGCCGAGCTTAGCTTCAAGAGCAGCCTTTGCGCCCTCATATCCGGGCTTGCCAAGAAGCGCGAACATATTTGACTTGTAGCTTTCAACACCAGGCTGGTTGAAAGGATTAACTCCAAGGACATAGCCTGAAATAGCACAAGCCTTCTCGAAGAAGTAGATCATGTAACCTACATTTTCCTCAGTAGTATCGTCAAGTTCAAGGATAATATTAGGAACTCCGCCCTCAGTATGTGCGAGAACTGTTCCTTCAAAAGCCTTCCTGTTAACAACAGACATATTCTGGTTTGTAAGGAAGTTAAGTCCGTCAAGATTCTCAGCATCCGGCTCAAGGAAAAGGTCTGTCTTGGGCTTCTTTATATCAACAACTGTTTCAAAAAGGATTCTTGCACCGTCCTGGATATACTGTCCCATTGAGTGAAGATCCGTAGAGAAAACAGCAGCTGACGGGAATATTCCCTTGTTATCCTTTCCTTCGCTCTCTCCAAAGAGCTGCTTGTACCACTCAGACATCATTACAAAGCTGGGGTCATAAGAAACAAGCATTTCAACAGACTTGCCTTTTCTGTAAAGAATATTTCGAAGTGCAGCATACTTATAGCAGTCATTATTATCAAAATCAGCTTCAAAATCAGCCTGTGCCTTAGCAGCTCCCTTCATAAGAGCATCTATATCACAGCCTGCAACTGCGATTGGAAGAAGACCAACAGCTGTAAGAACAGAGAAACGTCCTCCTACATCATCAGGGATAACAAAGGTCTCATATCCCTCAGCGTCAGAGAGATTCTTAAGGGTTCCTCTCGCCTTGTCTGTTGTAGCAAAAATACGGTTCTTAGCTTCTTCCTTGCCGTATTTATCCTCAACCATCTTCTTGAAGATACGGAAAGCAAGAGCGGGCTCTGTTGTAGTACCTGACTTAGAAATAACATTTACAGAAAAGTCCTTGCCGTCGCAAAGTGAAATGATCTCATTAAGATAAGCAGGATTGATACTATTGCCGACATAATAGATATCGGGGGTATCCTTTTTTATGTTATTATAAAGGGGCGACTTAAGAAGCTCGATAGCAGCTCTCGCGCCAAGATATGAACCGCCTATACCAATAACAATAAGAATATCGGAATTAGCCTTTATTCTCTCGGCTGCAGCCTTGATACGTGCAAATTCTTCCTTATCGTAGGCAGTGGGAAGCTCTACCCAACCTAAAAAGTCATTGCCAAGACCATTCTTGCTGTGAAGTGACTGTGCAGCAGCTTCGACCTGAGCCTTGATACCAGCAATTTCGTCCTCGTTGACGAAATCCTTCAAGTATTTGGTGTTGAGTTTCAAAGACATTAGAATTTACCTCCAATATGTATGACAAGCCATACAAATATAATTTACCATCTTTATGATACTATATTTTCGGATTTTTTTCAAGTCCCTTTACGTAACATTTTCAACATTTGTATATTTGCTACTATTTCAACATTATTTTTCTGTAAGTTTCGTCAAGAGTCTATAAAAAGCATATCGCAAGGAAAGAACGCTAACATCGCATTCTGCTACTATTTCAGTTTCAAACGCAAGTGTATCTTCATTGTAAAATGAGGCTGTTCCGACGGCCTGACCTTTTCTGACCGGTGCAGCTATATATTCAGGTATAATGACTCTTGTTCTTAACCCTTGTGTATTATTTGACACGACAGCGTTTTTCTGAATTTTCGCACGGATTATCACAGCAGGATCAGTTCCGTTCACGACCTTTAAAGGCGCCATCATTTCATCAGGAAACATCGAAGGAATCACTTTATAATCTCTGAAGCTCATTTTCAGCTCTTTTTTTACATACTTAAACATTTCCTCCTTATCTTCATTTCCGAGGACAACGCTAATAAATACTGTCCCCTCTTCATCTTTACCGCCTTCAGCAATACAGTTTCGAGATACATCTGAACTGCATACCTTAAAGCCAATATGCTGCGAAAAAGAATTTGAAAGAGTATTTTCGTTCACAAGCTCAACCGAATCATTCTTCACAAAATCTCTCCATATCCTGAAGTACGGCTCAAGAAAGCCATATTTTGTCAGCTCGGAACATATTACTGCCACATCATAAGCTGTAGAATACTCATTTGGTGAATAATAACCGTAGGGAGAAACAAATTTTGAATTTCTCAAACCAATATCAAAGGCTTTGGCATTCATATCCATTACAAAATTCTCAACACTTCCGGATGATCTTTCTGCCAGCACCGTCATAGCATCATTTGCATTTCCGACAATGATACTTTTCAGAAGCTCGTCGACAGTCAGTTTATCACCGCTTTCAAGCCAGATGACAGCGCCTTTTGTATTCGTAACATTGTCAGAAGCGGTTATTTCGTCAGTAAGATTGTATTTTCCGTTTGAAATATCGTCCGCTATGACAAGTATGCTCATAAGCTTTGACAGGTATCCAACATTCAGGTGTGTATCAATGTTTTTCTGCCCGATCACTGTATGAGTTTTAGCTTCCATCAGAATATATGCCTTGCCATCAATCTCTTCTTTTTCACCTGCACCAATAAAAAAAAGCGAACAAACAAGCGCAAATATTGTCAATACAGCACTTAAAGCCAGATATTTCATTCAAATCACCTCATGTAATTATATGCCCTTAAAAAACAACAAATGAAACACCATAACAATAATATTATAAAAACAAAAGTCCGAAAGCATTGGTTTTTACCAGCTTTCGGACTTTTGCCCGGAATAATTCCGTTTTTATTTTCGGATCATACTTTATGAACGGTGATAATAAAAGAATCTCTGTTATCACCTGAAATCTCATAATTACCTGAAACAGGAACTCTTGTAGTAAATGTATCTTCTGTTCCGGTTACAGCATATACCTGATATGAGGAACCGTTGAACGCAAAAGAATACGGCTCTTCAAAAGTATACTGCTCAAGGAACTCAACATATTCCTCAAGGCACATATTTTTATTAGCCATAATAGCAGCATGGTTCTCTCCTACATATCTGAGATGCCATGGACAGTAATCATTGCCTGTCTGCTGCTTCTTGCCTTCGGGATATCTTACGATAAAGCCATACTTCCAACAATTCTCAACAATCCATCCTTCTGCATCATATCCGTCATATGTAAGAACAGAACCATATGCGTTCAGAGCAAGATCAACACAATAGCCGTTTTTTGACTCTGGAAAAGCCTTCGGGCAGAAAGAATCCTCGCCTGTATATGTATCAGTTGTTCCGTATACTATAAAATCAGCCAGAGAAGTGGCATTTGCATAATCCTCCATCATACGATCGAGTGCATCTGCGGCCTTTTTATTCAGATAGACCTTTTCATCCACAAGGCTGTAAAATTCATTTTTCTCGTCAGCGAGATTTACCATTGGCCCCTGATTTTTTCCGTTTGCAGGAGAAGATTCCGTATAGATAGCAAGAATTCCGTCCGAAACGTCCTTCTTTGAAAGTTCATATTCGGAATAACCGAGATACTCAACTCCCGCAAAAGCAGTTGTACATTCATCCGATGTGCTAAAAGCAAGACTGTTGCCTGTGGAAGCTTCTGTCTGATCTTCGGAATTGCGAAAATCTCCTTTTATAGTAAGATTATAAGGCTGCTGTGTAGCGAGACTCCTTCTAAGGGTGTCAGCGCCAAAAAGAGTGCTGACGATCAAACCCATAGCAAGGAGAACGCGCCCCACTCTGAGCTTGTTTTTCTTTGTCTCCTTCATTATACATATCCTCCGATATTTTTTGTTCTACATTTTATATCTTTTAATTTATATCTTATCGGGCTCTATTTTTCTGTTATCCCCGACCAAATTCTCTATTCTTTGAATAATAAACAAAAAACAGATCGATAACTCAGGCTTTTTTATTTTTCTAAGGCTTGTCCGTCTAAAAAACAAAAAAGCACTGCTGTTTCCAATGATTGTTCTCTGATTGTTCGGCGATCCGTCATACGACGCTATGCGATCAGCAAAATATGAACCCGCAGATACTGTACGCCCGCATATGCTCATATTATTCGTACTAAAACAGCCGATAAATATTAGAACCAAAGGAAAACTGCTGTGCCTGTATTTTTATTTATATGGCATTAATTTCTTGTTTCCTTCTTTTGTTCATTCTACACTTTTTATATTATATATCTCTGTATATTTTATTATAATACAAATTCCATTTATTGTCAACAAAATTTTCGAAATACACTTATTTCTACGTATTGCACAAACGAGGTTGAAAATATTATCCTGTTATAACAAAATGCACTGTTGAAATTAATTTCAAAAAATAAGGAAGGCATCTGCCTTCCCTATCAAATAACTATCATTATATACTTTTTCAGCTCAAATGAGTACAATAAAGCCTCTTTGACTTTTTTTCCTGTCGTCAGCTCAACAGCAGCTTTATATAGCTTTAGCTGCATAGAATAACGTTCTTTAAGCTGGTTCAATGTAATACCTCTGTCGGATTTATAATCCACAATAACTATACCATCTTTTTCTTCAAACATCAGATCTATGATTCCTTTAATCATTCCGTCCGAATGTTTGAGCTTTTCAAGGCTTTCGTCCTCAATTTCAAGATCTGAGACAGCTACCATAAACTTTTTCTCTCTTGTATACGATATCGCCTCTTTGATTCTTGCATAAAGTTCACCCTTAAAGAACGCGCTAACATTCTCTTTGTCTACAGAATCGGCCTCTGCACGACTTATATATCCTTTTTTTACAACCTCCTCTATCTCTCCCGAAACATCAGAGATCGCTCTTTCAAAATCACAGTACTGAAAAAAGGTATGTATTGCTGTTCCGCGTTCCGCTCCTGTAAGCTTTCCAGTATCTTTGGATTTGAATCTCGGGCGTTTTAATCTGAAATCAAAAAACTCATCTTTTTCTTTAAGTTTTTTTGTGATCTGTGTGACGCTCAGCTTTGCAGGAGTTTCGGATAACGTTCTGTCATAATGAAATGAAATAATATCGTTCATTCTATCGATAAGTGCATCATCAGGTTCAGACTCCTCAACACTTTCTTCCACAGCTTCTTCCATACATACATTCTTTGCATATGCCGCAGTAAACTGTTTCTGAACAGACACATCCCCTGAAAATGATATATTGGTTACGTCCAGACCAATGCGTTCAGCAATGTTTTTAAAATCAGGATGATTGATAATGCTTGTCCAGAGCCAGTCGGAAAAGCTCTTAGCTCCATTTACGGCTTCATTGACATTACCATTATGCAATATTATGCTTTCTATTATGGAATTGACACGTTTCAATGCCTTTTCACCGCATTTAAGATTGATAAAAAGCTTTTGTCTGGCTCTTGTGAGTCCTACATAAAGCAGCCTCATTTCTTCGCTTCGCGTATCGGCTTCCTCTTCGGAAGTAAGCATTATATGCTGAAATGTCTTGTATTTTCTGTAAAGCACCGGATCATACAGTATATAGCCTATTCTTCCGTCTGCACTGCACACAACGGTGTTCGACTCGGATCTGAACTTAGTTGAAGTCTCTGCAATAAATACGAACGGATATTCAAGTCCTTTTGAACGGTGAAAAGTCTGAACAGAAACATAGTCTCCGGCCGCAGATGATACCTTTCCTTGAGCATAATCACCGTTTTCTATAACTCTGTCAATATGACGAAGGAATCCGTTTAAGCCGCCTGAACCGTCAAAAGCTGCCGAATTCTCAAAATTCTGGGCATATTGTATCAATGCTCTGAGATTAGCGCGTTTCTGATCTCCGTCATTATAAAGCTGCATAACAGAAATAAAGTCCGTAGTATCATATATCTCGCCTATAAGCTCACCAATAGTCATAGTTACCGAATCAAGTCTGAAACGATCCAGCGAATCAAGAAAATCCATGCATCTCTCTCGCAGAAACATATCGGTATATTCAGGATATTCACCATCGGCAAATCCGCGGATTATCGGAAAAAGAGGCTTTTTATTGTCCAGAGATTTTATTATAGCCACATCAGATATACTAAACATATACATAGGTGATGTCATTACGGCGGCCATCGGAATATCCTGCAAAGGATTACTGATGATCCTGAGAAGATCAATAAGAACAGCTATTTCTCTTGATTTCAGATAACCTGTCTCTTCATTTCCCTTTGCCGGTATTCCTACTCTGTTGAGCTCATCAGCGTATATATTTATATATGCGTTTTTTCTGACAAGTATACAAAAATCAGAAGGTCTGCATGGTCTTACCTCACCGTTTTTATCCGTAACAGGAGCTCCTTCGCTTAGGAGTTCAGCGATTCTTGATGCAGTATATACCGCCTCGTGATTAATCACGGCAGTTGTTTCCTGTTCCTCTTCTTTTTCATCCGGATCTTCATTTATAA
This sequence comes from Ruminococcus flavefaciens 007c, assembly GCF_000571935.1. Taxonomy (GTDB): domain Bacteria; phylum Bacillota; class Clostridia; order Oscillospirales; family Ruminococcaceae; genus Ruminococcus; species Ruminococcus flavefaciens_F. The sequence goes on from NZ_ATAX01000025.1 coordinate 21,117, forward strand.
ACGCTATCTCTGTAACTCTGTCATCCTGATTTCCTGCTGTAAACTGCTGAGCACCAAAATACAGCATTTCGTCAGCCGTATAATCAATATCACCGCATTTTTCCGACATTATCTGCGAAAAGACATAATTAACAAAATCTATTATCTGCGGAGAACTTCGGAAATTCATATTTAGAGTTATAGCCTGATTTTTATTTTTGCTGTCTTTCATATACGGTACAGAATTGTGAAGCGTATTTATAAAATTTTTGGGATTTGCAAGCCTGAAGCGATAAATAGACTGTTTTGCATCTCCAACAAGAAAAACATTGTCACCATAAAGTGCTTCTCCGGCCTGGTTTGTTTTGTAATTCTTAGAAATAAGTTTAAAAATAATATCCTGTTTATTATTTGAGTCCTGATACTCGTCTATCATAATTATATCATAGTACTCAGAGATCTTTCTTGCAATCTCTGACTGAATGATATTCCCGCTTGAGTCCTCATCTGCAAGGAGTTCAAGCGCTATTCGTTCGCCGTCATCAAAACTGAGCGCATTTTTTTCACATTTCTTCTCCCATACGAACTCTTCAAACTTTTTAAGCATCTCCGCCAATATCACTGTGACCTCTCCGCTTTCACGATAATCGCTCTCAACAGAGATCATGCTTTCCATGGCTTTAACAGCCTTTTTCTTAATTATATCACGTTTTTTCTTGTATATTTCCCTGAGAGCCTTATCATGCACAGCTTTTCCTACTCTTACAAGATCCGAAAAAGTACTGTACTGTTCTGCTTCTGCGTTATCATTGAACCTTCTGCTTTGGAATATAGCCAGCAACGAGCTTATTTTGTCATAATCCTCCTCGGCCTGAGCATAGGATTTTACAGCTTTTTCATCAGACATATCCGGAAATATCCTGCTTATCATGCCGATATTATCATCGGCTATCTGCTGAGCTTCTTCAAGATCATTTATGACAGAATCAAATAACCCCGCATAGTATGCCGAATCCTTAAAATCACTGCTATACATATCTGCAGCGCGTTTAAGCCATTTATCCCTGAAAGGTACAGAAGCAAGAAAACTATCTGCACGCTCTATAACATCAATAAGCCTTTTTTCGTCCTTAATACAAAAACGGTCATACATAAACGAGATCTTATCATATTCATTCTCGCTGTAATAGTTTATAAGCTCATCCATAGCTTTGACTTTAAGGACCTTATTATCGGTATCATCAAGAACACTGAATCCCGATGTGATACCATTATCAGGGATATTATCCCTGATAAGATCAAAACAGAAAGAGTTTATGGTTGAAATTTTTGCGCTCTGAAGTAATATCTGCTGCTTCAGAAGATGTCTGTCATCAGGCTTTTCATTTATAAGGAGTCTAAGCTTGCTGTCAAGACGATTCTTTAGTTCGGCTGCCGCATCATTTGTAAATGTTACGACAACTATCCTGTCTGCTCTTACCCCTGAACTGCTGTCAGCTATGAGCTGAACAAGCCTCTCTGTAAGCACCGCTGTTTTACCGCTTCCTGCCGCTGCGGAGACTATAAGTGATGTATCTCTCGCATCTATAGCATCCTGCTGCTGTTTTGTCCAGCTCACGATCATTCCTCCTTTTCCTGATAATACTTCATTCCCAATATAGAAGCTGCTTCGGCAACAGCATCCATATCAGCAGTTCTCTGATTAGTAAGTTCAGAGTTATCGCATATATTGATATAATCGCAGTAGGTACAAGGAACCTTTCCTTCAAGCACAAGCGGAGAGGCTTCTGCGTCACCATCCAGAAGAGAATCTGCCATAGCGATTAGTTTGCTGTACGAATAATTTCTGAGGAGCGTCATTCCCTCCGAAGAAATACAATCCGAGTTTTTGTCCGGGGCGCCGTTTTTATCAAGCTTTACGGGAATAAACTCACCGCGTACATCGCGTTCCATAGCCTTCAGAATGTCAATATCACCAAGGACAATACCACTTGTACGAAGTGATGAAGTTAACGCACCGCTGTTCTTAGACACAATTTTATAAGAATCAAGGCGGATGTCTGAAATACGTACGGGAGAATAAAGCACTCCTGCAGGCTCATAGCCCTCATAAAGCCCCCCCTTGTCCGTAGAAGCAAACAAATAAAGTAGCATCTGCATATTGATACCGCAGGCCAGTGTTTCGGGAGTTATATTCTTACGGCTGCTTTTATAGTCTATAATACGCAGATAATCTCTGTCATCTATCCTGCATATATCTGCTCTGTCAACTATTCCGCCAAAGCTGAGCTGTTCACCGCTGCCAAAAGGCAGAACAACATTATGTGATTCCCTGAGATCAAGTTCAAAATCATGGGGTACAAAATCCGAAACCATTAAGGCCTGCTGCGTATACATAAAGACCTCAGACATTCTTTCGGTAAGCTTATTGAATATGAGCTCAAATCTTGCATCCTTTCCGAAATCTCCTGCAAGAGCCGTATTGCGGTATTCTTCAGCACAGCTGCCTATAGCATCTTTGACCTCTTCATAAGACATATTCACGAATTCCGACTTAGACCGCGAACCCAAGATACCAAAAAAGCACCTGTGAGTAAGTTCACCTGCTATCCTTGCATCAAGCTCAACTTTTTCGTTCACATGAAGTCTCAGGCACTTATCGCAGAAATACTTGAAATGGCAAAGATTATACTCCTCAAGGCATGTGGAAGAAAGTCTCAGAGGTTCAAAATTCTGAAGCTTCCTCATTATATCCTTATCGATATGATAATCATGTTTCATATTGCTTCTGCTGATAACATAGGAAAGACGTCTTCGGTATTCTGGTCTGTCCATAAGAAGCTTCTTTATAGAGACGACCTCAACCGATCCGTTGCTTCTCTCCTGCATATAATGATAAAAAGCGGAATGAAGTGTAACCGAATAAAAATCCACAGAAATATCTTCATCTGTCTTGCGCAGACTATTATCTCTAAACATTCCAATTATCCTGTCAACTATCTGTGCAGGATACTTAGCCTGACCGCTGAGATCAGAAAGAGGATATGAAATAAAAAGCCTATGGGAAGCGGCAGACAAAGCCTTATACACTACAAGTCTTTCGGAAGCTATAAGTTCTGCAATAGGTGTCGATAACTCTATACCGTTTTCTGCAAGCTTTGAACGGTCAGCGTCTGAAAACAAGCCGTGAACGCTTATCTGATTCGGGAAATTTCCGTCATTTGCTCCCATAATAAAAACTATTTTTGGTGAATCGAGTCTTGCCATTCTGGCAGAAGCAGCTGTAACCGCATCAAGAGTCTGAGGAGGAACGGAATACTGTATCTGACCTATCATAGAGCGGATTATTCTCGAAAATTCCGCAAAATCAATTTCTTTTTCGCCAAGGGTCTCGTATATACTGTCAAGTATGTCAATAAGGCATCCCCACATACGCTTTATCTCGGCAGCCTCATAGTCCTTGTTTTCGTCAATTAGTTTTCCCATGAGAACTGCTGTATTTCGTTCTGCGCCACATTCAGCAAGATGATCGTACAGCATAGAGCATATGCCTGAGGCGGTTTTATTGCGCTTTATTTTCCTTTTTAGCTTTAAAAGAGGATCAATAATACAGCTTCTTATCTTTTCAAGCTTTTCAAGCTCATTATCCTCGGCTGTAAAAGACTCGTTCCACATATCACCGTCAACGCCCCATTTATAGCAATAGTTCTCCAGAAGAGACGTTTCGGTAAGATCAATATCAAGCAGACCGCTTTTTATCATTCTGAATATCTGCTCCGAACGGAATTTTCTGCTTCCGAGTATATCCAGAAGTGTAGTAAAGAAAACCATTACAGCTGTATGACCTACAGATTTTTCAATGCTGAGGAAAAACGGTATATCATAACGCTTGAAGGCTGCTTTCAAAACATCGGAATAGGAAGCGATATCATTTGAAATAATGGCAATATCCCGATATTTAAGCTCTTTGTCTTCGTATATAAGGTGCTTTATTGCTGCACATACATATTCAGCCTCACTGTACATATCTCTCGCTTCAAAAATACGAACATTACAAGCGCAAGGAGCGCTCTGAGGAGCAGGAGCTGTGTTTTTCAGTACATATCTGCTTATATATTCAAGATCAGGACTTCTGAAACGGTGGTTTTCACCGCATACGGTCATTCTGGTCTCCTTGCCAAGTTCATGGCATATATTCATTATTTTTCTGTAAGTATCATTTACAGTTTCAAAAAGCGTATACTTGCCTGCATTTACGTCATCGGTTCTGAGAGTTATGCAGACATTTTCAGCATATGCGATCATAACCTTAATCATTTCATACTGATCGGCAGTAAAGCTCTCAAACTCGTCAAGAAAAACTGTCTTTCCGCAAAAATACCTGTTCAGATTAGCTGCTTTAGCAGCTTCACGGATATTATCAAGCTCATCTTTAAAGCCGTATTCCTCCATAAAGCGCTGATATTCAACGTATATCGCCGCAAGATCATTTGTCTTTTCTCTCAGTCTTTTATCGAGGAGCTGTGTTTTCTGCAATAATACAGAAGGATCTATGCCGCCACGCTTCATATCACGTATGAGTTTCATGATATCCTCTGCAAAACCATTCTGACGGCTCTGCTTCCGCAAACTGCTTACCGCTTCAGGACGTGAAAGAGCCGATGTTACAGCCTGGTATATGATTATCATTTTTGCCATATTATCGGCAAATCCGCCGCTGCGTCCCGGATCACCGTAAAGCTGGAAAAGCTGTCTTGCCAAAGCAGTAAAGCTCAGCGAGAAAAGCTCGTTGAAGTTTTCAGCTCCGAGATAGAAATACAGCTTTTTATCAAAATCCTGTGAAAACTGCTCGGGAACAAGGATACAAAGCTTCTCAGCCTGAGAACAGCATTCTTTTATTCTTCCGAACATGCAGGTGGTCTTGCCGTTTCCGGCAGGGCCTGTAATAAATTCTATCATACTAACTCCTGTAATATAAAATACGCATACCGATCTTTACGGTATGCGTATAATATCTTTAATTAAAGCCGTTTAATTTATTCTTTTTCATTACTTCAGGGAAATTGATATAAGCATAATCCAGATTAACATATCCGTTTATACCGTTTATCTTACCATCATTACCAAACTGCCACATATTAAATCCGTTCTTGAAGGCAGGTCTTGAAACACCGTAATGAGACACCCATACATCATACTTTGAATAAACTGAGGAATCTATCCTTGTATTAAGGAAATTAGCATAGCTCTTTATTCCGACATAATAACCCTTTTTTTCAAAATACGAACAGAATGCTTTTACAATATCTGTTATCTCCTGGTTGCTCAGTGAAGAGAACATCGTGTCCTCGATGGCATAATAAACAGGATAACTGAATTTATAATCCTTTATTACTTCGTAACAAGCTTCTGCTTCACGCAATGCATCTTCAGCATCTTCAGCATAACTGTACCAATAAACGCCGCAGTCTATTCCTGCTTTTTCAGCACCTTCTACATTTGCTTCAAAATACTTATCGGTCTGACTTGCAAGATTACCGTATCCCGCACGGATTATAGCATAATTCACACCTGATGACTTTACCTTGTCCCAATCGATCTTTCCCTGCCATACAGAAACATCAATACCGCTCGCAACTCCCTTATTAACGCTTATAGGGAAGATCTGCTCGCTTGAATCTGTCTCGCTTCCGTCAGGAACATATGTATCCGGGGATATGATATATGGATAATTGATATAGCAGTGGTCGATGTCAACCTCAGTAGTTATGCCATTGACTCTTCCCTTTGCGTTATACTGCCACATTCCGTAATCATTATAAAAACCGGGAGCAGGCACATCCCAATGTGCTACCCAGATCGCGTATTTATCAAGCACTTGCTGATATACCTTTGAATTGAGCAGACTTGCAAAGCTGTAAACACCAGCGTGATAGCCCCTTGACTCTATAGTAGAGCAGAAGCCTTCAATTATAGCTGATACCTCCGCAGCAGAGAGCAACTTGTGCTTGGGCTCTTCAATATCAAAATAAACAGGATATGTAATATTATAATCCTTTATGACCTGATAACACGATTCTGCTTCATTACGAGCACCTTCAGCATTATCAGCATAGCTGTACCAGTATATACCGACATCGATACCGACCTTCTGTGCTTCTTCAATATTATACTTGAACCATGTATCGACCTGATTCGGATACTTATTGGCATTACCGAAGCCAGCTCTTATGATAGCGAATTCTACGCCGCTGTCCTTTACAGCCTTCCAGTCGATCTTTCCCTGTGCATAAGATACGTCAATACCTTCCGTCTTGCGGTATATCATACTCTTATCGCCTGAATGAAGCTTTAAATAAGTCTGATGTGCATTATATATATTGAAAACGTTATATGGTATCTCTGTGGTAACTGAAGGAGCATCTCCTACTTCCGTCTGAGTAGTAAGCTCTACATCAGAAGCAACACTTCCGACCTTTCTTGACAGATCAGGAACTCCAATTTCATCCTGCTCTTTACATTCGGATGAATATGTGTTATCATATAAATCGGAGTCGGCTGCCGATACAGACATAACAACCCCTGAACTTATGATGCAACAAGCAGTCAAAAGTGATACCAAAGCTTTGCAGATCTTCATAGCTTATCGAACTCCTTTTCGTTAAGATTACAAAAAGCGAACTTTTACAATGTCCCTTTTTGTAAATTATAACATATCATATGAGATATTTCAACCTCTATTTCACAAAAAATTCAAACTTGGTTTATTTTTTGTAAAGTTTGAGGAATTTCACGCAATTTTTTTGTAACTAATAGATACTTTTCTGTAACATTTAGGAGGAGCAGATGAAAGAGTTTATCATAAATGAAAATGACAGCGGGCAAAGAATAGACAAATTCATAACAAAGGCACTTCCCGAGCTCCCTAAAAGCATGATGTACCGCCTTATACGCAAGAAAGACATAAAAATAAACGGTAAACGCTGTGAAATATCTTCAAGATTAAATACGGGAGATAAGGTTACAGTATATGTAAAAGATGATGTTTCTGCCGAAAAAAAGCACGATATGAGCTTTCTCGAACAGTCTGCGGAAATTGATGTTGTTTATGAAGACGAAAACATAATTATCGTTAATAAGCCTGCAGGTCTTGACTCTCATTCAAACGGAAGTCATATGACAGACACACTTATAGACAGAATAAAACATTATTTATATAATAAGAAAGAATATCAGCCTCAGCTAGAAAGCTCATTTGCACCTGCGCTTTGCAGCAGACTTGACCGAAACACCTGTGGATTGGTTACAGCAACCAAAAATGCAGCTGCCCTGCGTGAATTGAACGAAGCAATACGAAATGGCAATGTAAATAAAATATATCACTGTATAACCACAGCGCCTCCACCGCAAAAAGAAGAGATAATATCTGCATATCACCAAAAAGACGAGTCAAGAAATCTTGTTAAGATCTCCGACTCGCCTGTTGAAGGATACAAGCCTATAAAAACGGGATACCGTATTCTATCTGTGCAAAAGTCTCTCTCTCTTGTAGAGGTCACTCTTTATACCGGACGAACCCATCAGATAAGAGCTCACCTCGCCCACATAGGCGCTCCGGTTCTTGGAGACGGCAAATACGGGAATACTACGGCAAACAAAAGGTACGGAATATTCAGGCAAGCTCTCTGTGCATACCGGCTGAAATTCGATATGCCACAAAATTCCGCATTAAACTACCTGAACAGCATGGATATAACAGCACCTCAGCCTGATTTCGAGAAAAAATTCTTCAGTTAGGCTGACCGACTCTGTGACGAAGATTTTCTTCTTTAAGCTCTCTGCCCTCGGCGATGAGAGCTTTCATTTTTTCTGCATCACCATCTTTCAGCGCACTGCTGTACTTTTTTAGGTTTTCTATGAGAGTATCCAGCTCATATTGGAGATGTTCCCTGTTCTGCATAAACAGATCGGTCCACATTTTCTCATTCATAGTAGCAATACGAGTCATATCCTGAAAGCTTCCTCCGCTGAAACCGCATTCCAGTCCAAGCTCGGGACTTTTTACATATGCACTTGATACTATATGTGCCAACTGTGAGGTATATGCAATCATTTTATCGTGGTTTTCGGGAGTGGTGACAACTATCTTACCCGCACCTATCTCTTTAGCAAGCTCCTGTAACAGAAGAACGTCATATTCTGTACTGTCATCAAAAGGAGCAATTATGAAATTTGCTTTTACGAACAGATCAGCTGTACTGTTATAGTATCCTCCGAACTCCTTTCCTGCCATAGGATGAATTCCAAGGTACCTGAGACTATTTTCGTTTGCAATCTTTTTCATTCTCTCGGAGAACTTCCCTTTTATACCGCATACATCGGTAATAAGAGTGTTCTCTCCGATCTCGGCAGCATGATCCGCAAAAAACTTTTCCGACGCTTCCGGGAAAAGAGAAATAATGATCAGGTCAAATCCTTTAAGATTGCCGTCAAAAATATTATCTAAAGCTACATCACGAAGCGCAGCATATTCTATATCGTGATTTATGTCACAGCCTGTAACATTATGATAAGTATACTTCTTAAGCGCTTTACATATTGAACCGCCTATAAGTCCAAGACCAACAACAAGTATTTTCATAAATACAAAACCTCCGTATTCTTTTATCATTTAAAGTATAACGCTTTAAATACAAAAAGTCAAGTGCATATTCTGTTTTTCTGACATTATCTTTCGATTTAGCATAGAATAATATGAGATAAATCTCAAACCCCAGTGAAAGGAATGTTTTTATGCCAAAGGTGTTTCTGAGTCCTTCCACACAGGAATGGAATCAATATGCAACTGACGGAAATGAAGAGCTTTATATGAATCTTCTTGCCGATCGAATAGAACCCTATCTCCGCTCGTGCGGTATAGATTTTGTAAGAAACGATCCCGAACGCAATGTAACAGGAGCTATATCAGACTCAAATTCGGGAAATTACGATATTCATCTCGCACTTCATTCAAATGCTGCTCCCGAAGCTCTTGCAGGAAAACTAAGAGGTATAGATGTTTATTACGCTCCTAAAAGTATACAAAGTGAACGTCTCGCAAACATGATAGCAAACAATTTAAAATTTATATATCCTCTTCCCGATAAAGTCAGAGCACTCCCCACCTATTCTCTCGGTGAAGTACTTCGAACAAGAGCCGTTGCTGTTCTCTGTGAACTCGGTTATCATGACAATTATGCCGATGAAGCCTGGCTGAAAAGCAATCTGGAAAATATTGCTCGAAATATCGTTGATACCCTCTGTGACTACTTCGGTATACCTTTCGTTCAGGCAGGTCCTGTACGCCGCGGAACTGTTACAACTAACGGAAGCGGGCTGAATATCAGAAATTATCCGAGTCTGTCAGCCCCAATAATAGGTTCCATGCCAAACGGCGCTTCAATGACGATCAACGGGGAGACAAACGGCTGGTATGTAGTTAGTTATAACGGTATAACAGGCTATTCAAGCAGTCAATATATAACATTATAGTCTATAAATATAAAGTGCCATAACATCTGGATCCATTTCGGATATGTTATGGCGCTTATTTTTTACTATTTCAAAGATTTTCAGCCTTTAATCACTTATCATCATTCTGCTGCCTGCGTCTGCGACGATCCTTATCATTGACCTTCGGAACAGCATATATAGGTTTCATGGGTTTGGATTTACTCTTGAACACGATATACGAATAAACACAAACGATAATATATATCGCGCAAAGAAGGAATGAGACCATAAGTGCTCTGTTGAACCATCTTGATTTTCTGAACATCTTTGCAACGTACATATTATATTTTGATGTAGAACGCTCAACATTATTAACTGCTACGATCTCAACGGTGCCAAGCTCCTCACCCGAATATTCAAGAGTTACCTCACCAAGAGGCTCTCCTTTGGCAACAGGAGCTTGAAGTGAATTTTTATACCACACGACTTTATCACGGCTGATAGTCGATACGTCCACCTCATTATACCATAAGAGCGTAAATTCTTCCTTCGGGATAGCAAGGACATAATCATTTCCCTCTGCCAGTTCAACGGGAAGCTCACCTACCTCAGCTGTATCCGCAAGTATCACCTGATAAGAAAAATTATCGAAAGCCCAGTCAAAAATGCTTATAGCGTCAGTTATATGATAAAAAGCCGTATCGCCGTCAGCAGTATTAAGAGGTGCTTTCATAAGAACAGCAAGATACTTATTTCCGTCACGGCTCGCCATAGTTATGATATTTCTGCCGGCCGCATCAAGATTAGCAGTCTTTATTCCCTTTGCTCCGCTGTACGCAAGATCATCCTCAGAATCCATCATAATATTTGAATTCGTCCAGATCCATTCCTCAATCTTGGGATGACTCTTGGGATTGGGTACAGTTGGTGTGTACGTAAAAGTTGTCGCAATATTCTCAAAATACGGAAGACTTAAAGCATACATCGTAAGCTTGAGCATATCATTTGCAGTAGTGTACTGATTTGTATCATACATTCCGGTAGCATTGGTAAAATGAGTATTCTCAAGTCCCAGCTCTGCTGCCTTTTTGTTCATCATTTCAACAAAATCAGCTGTTTTTCCATCGCCGATCTTATAAGCGATTGTCTCTGCCGCTTCTACGGACGAAGTCAGCATCATAGCATACAGAAGGTCTGTCATAGTCAGAACGTCACCGTCAAGTATCTCTGCAAAGCGCAGATCATCAGGATACTGTATATTGTAAAGATAGGAGTAAACAGATTCGTCAATAGTAACCTCTTGAGAAAGATCCTGACAATTCTCAAGACATATAACAGCTGTCATAATATTTACAAGAGGTCCCGGCATTTGCTTAGTATCGGCATTTTTCTGGTGAATTACAGTATTTGAGTCAAGATTTATCAAAACAGCCGATTCACTGGCAATGGGTGTTTGGAGCGGAAAACTTACAGCCTTGACCTCGGATATACAGACAAAGGGCAGCAGAGTGCAGACTGCTGCAAGTATACAAAGTAACCTCTTCATACATTCTCCTTTTATTTCAAGCGGAAAGCCGCTGAATTTCTTATAAACTACCAAATTATATTATACCAGATATTTTCTGTTTTTAAAAGGGGTTTTCAAAAAAAATTTCAAAAAAATATTTCTATGCTCTTTACCTTTTCAAAAAAATGTGATACAATAAATATACAAAACGAAAAGCAGCATCAGAAAAATATATAGCTGCATAAAAATTGAACAAAGGAACGGAGGTTTTTAATGTGATCTATGTTACAGGAGACACACACGGAGACATTACACGCTTTAAAAGCCCTGAAATGAAAAAGCTCGGCCGCGGTGACACACTTATTATCGCCGGCGATTTCGGATTTTTATGGAATAATTCCAAAGAAGAAAAAGCTGCGCTCAAAAAACTGGCCGAAAAAGGCTTTACAATCGCATTTCTCGACGGATGCCATGAAAACTTTGATATTCTTGAAAAATATGCTCCCGAAGAATGGCATGGCGGAAAAGCACGCATAATAAAGCCGAATATTGTTCATTTGATGCGTGGCCAGGTTTATACCATTGAAAAGACAAAGATATTTACATTCGGCGGCGGCCACAGTCAGGATATTGAATTCAGACGTGATAATGACTGGTGGGAACGCGAACAGCCTTCTCAGGCTGAAATAAGAGAAGGTATCGCTCATTTGCGCGAAAATCACTATGCTATTGACTATATAATCACTCACGAACCGCCTGCTTCTCTTAAAGAATGCCTTGGAGTAGATGTTCTTGAAAGACTCGAACTTCATGCTTTCTTTGAAGATGTTATCAAAAACTGCAAATACAAGAAATGGTTTTTCGGAAAATGCCATATAGATAAACATATTCCGATCAAGTTCTATGCCGTATTCAACAGTGTACTTCCACTTAAATAATTCTATATCAGCTGAAAATATCAAAAGGCTGCATGGTTATAATATACCATGCAGCCTTTTGATGCTTTCAAAGCTGTCTTTTACCTTCTATATTCCAAAAAATTTCTCGGTATTCTCTTTAAGCGCCGCTGTAAGCTCAGTTTCATCGACCTTCATGTTTTTAGCAATCTCAGCCACAACATACTTAATATTCTGAGGTACATTAGTGCGGTCAAGCCCCTTAATATTTCTCGGAGTAAGGTAAGGAGCATCTGTTTCAGCCATTATCCTGTCTATCGGAACATACTTGACTGCTTCACGCAATGGTCCGCCGCGCCTTTCATCACAGATCCAGCCTGTTATACCGATGTAAAAGCCCATATCAATGTACTTTCTCAATGTATTCCTATCACCTGTAAAGCAATGCACAACAGATCTTTTGCATATTTCGGGATGTTTTCTGAAACGCGCCGCAAAGTCCTCGCTTGCCTCACGCTCATGAAGAAACATAGGTTTTCCGAGCTCTTCTGCTATTTTTATATGATGTTCAAAACACCTTATTTGATTTTCTCGGGTCGAAAACATTCTTTCGTAATCCAGACCGCACTCTCCAACGGCTACGATCTTCTCGTTTGAAGCTGCAATCTCTCTTATACGTTTAAAATCCTCAGCTCTTGCCATGTCTGCACTGTGAGGATGGATACCGCAGGTGCCAAAACAATCATGTTCTGAAACAAAAATGTTAACGCTCTCACTGCTTTTCATATCAGCCCCTGTAAGGATACATTCAACGCCATCATTCAAAGCATCATCAATTACTTTTTCAGGCTCTCTGAACTGCTTGCAGAAAAGGTTAAGACCGATGTCATAATACTTTATCATATTTCCCTCACTATATAGTTCCGTATACTGCTTTTCGGAGCTCTTCGGCAGCTTTTTTTATATCATCAGCACCAAAAACCGCAGAAACAACAGCAATACCGCAATGTCCGCATCCCTTTATTGAATCAACATTTCCGACAGTTATTCCTCCGATAGCTACAGCAGGTATATTTACACACCCGCATATCTCGGAAAGCTTTTCGGGAGTTATCCTTATTGCATTTTTCTTGGTGGGAGAAGGAAAAACAGCTCCTACGCCAAGATAATCGGCTCCTGATTCCTCTGCAATCTTCGCTTGCTCAACTGTCTTGGCAGTTGCACCTATAACAAAATTGTCGCCTGCAATGCGGCGAATCTCGGATACAGGAGAATCCTCGATACCAACATGAACACCATCAGCGCCACACTTCAACGCAGCCTTGTAATCATCGTTTATTATAAGCGGTACATTATATTTATGACAGATTTTAAGAAGCCTTCCCGCCTCTTCAATAAGCTCATCTTCACTTATATTCTTCTCACGCAACTGTACACAGGTCACTCCGCCGAGGATAGCGTGTTCAACAGCGGTTTCAAAATCTTTTGCCTTCATACAGTTTCTGTCAGTAACGGCATATAGAAGCAGATCCTTTTTTTCAATATTCATATTTATCACTTCTTTTCAAATTCTCTGATATACTCAGCCGGATCATCACACTTCATAAGGCCGCTCATAACACAGGCCCCCGCTGCTCCTGCCGCTATGACCTCGCCGATGTTATAGGGTGTAATGCCGCCAATAGCGTAAACAGGAATATCCACACTTTTACAAACAGCTCTGAGGAAGTCAAGTCCGCGCGGTTCAAGACCTTTTTTACAATCAGTCGCAAAGACATGGCCTGCGGTTATATAATCAGCTCCGAGTCTGACCGCTTCAAGAGCATCAGCAACTGAATGGCAGGAAGTACCTATACACTCAAAACACTTTTTGTCCTCCCTGCTCATTTCACGAAGAACATGAAGAGGAAGATGAATATATTTCCATTCCATATCAATTGCTGGTTTATAAAAATTATGAAGTATCAGCCTTGTATTACTTTCCTTGAAAATATCAGCTGTTTTTTTAGCGAGCTCCATGTATTCCGCCTCGGTTAGCTCCTTTTCACGAAGTATCACCGCTCTTGGAGCTCCGTTTGATATAAGCCTGAGCTGCTGCAAAAAATCACGGCAGCACAGATTCCTTGCAGTAATACATATTATATCAGACATAAAGGTAATCATTGAGTACAGGCTGAAGTCCTTCTTCGGACATATCCTTGTACATCTTATCGAAGCTTCTGCCGTCATTAATCTCAAACTGCTCATCCCCCTCGGCAGCTTCGCTCTCCTTGCCGGTATACTTGCTTTCATGATCACCTATGCCCGTAGATACGCCTGCCGAAACTTTCGTAGCAGCGATCTTGACAATACCATTCCTGAAGGACTCGCTTTCGCGTGACGAAACGGTTATACCGCAGAACGGAAGGAAGATCCTGTACGCACAAAGTATCTGACAAAGCTGTTTTTCGTGTACATCGAGCGGATTGATCTCATCATTATTTATGATAGGTCTAAGTCGCGGACAAGAAAGTGATATTTCAGCCTGAGGATACTTTCTCTGTAAGAAATAAACATGAAGAGCACTGGCTAGAGCGTCCTTTCTGAAATCAGAAAGTCCGAGAAGGGCTGAACAGGCTATTCCTCTCATCCCCCCCATAAGAGCACGCTCCTGGGCTTCAAATCTGTAAGGCCATACACGTTTATGTCCCATAAGGTGAAGTTGCTCATAGCAATCGCTGTCATATGTTTCCTGAAAAACCGTAACATAATCCACACCGCACTCATGAAGATACCTGTATTCGTCTGTATTAAGAGGGTAAACCTCTATACCGACCATCCGGAAGTATTTACGCGCAAGCTTACAGGCTTCGCCGATGTATTCCACACTGCTCTGAGCACGGCTCTCTCCTGTAAGCAGAAGTATCTCCTCCATGCCACTGTCAGCAATTACCTTCATCTCATGCTCGATCTGCTCCATATCAAGCCTCATACGCCTGATGTCATTATAACAGTTGAATCCGCAGTAAACACAGTAATTCTCACAGTAATTGGCAATATACAGCGGAGTAAACAGATATACCGTATTGCCGAAGTGCTTCTGTGTCTCGAGCTTAGCACGCTGAGCCATTTTTTCAAGAAAAGGCTCTGCTGCAGGAGACAGCAGCGCCTTGAAGTCTTCAACCGTACAGTTCTCATGATTTAGAGCTGTATTGACGTCACGGGCAGTATACTGAGAATAATCATAGTTTTTCATCTCAGTAATTACCTTATCCATTATATCCGACTTTATCTGTTCCATTCCTTCCATATATTTCATATGATCGGTTCGGGAAGCAGGATTTGTTTCAAGTTCATGCTTTTTCTTCAGCGCAGCCTCGGAGAGCTTATCCGAGTCCACAAAATAATGATTTTCCATTAAATTACCTTCTTTATAGATTCAGAACGGCTACAATTTCGTTGCCGTCTGTTTCGCCGTTCGGCTCAAAACCGAATGAACTGTATAATTTTTCAGCCACAGTATTCTCAGGTTCATATGATATCCAGCATTTATCGGCTTTCCCGCAGGGATATGTCCGTACAAAATCAAGTATAAGCTTCATGGCTGCTCTTCCGAAGCCCTTGTTCTGATACCTGAAATCTATCATAAAACGCCAGATATTATAGTTATCCTCGGCAACGCCGGGATGATCTTCCCAGTATTCGTCTGTACCAAAGCCTATCATTACAAATCCCACCGGAGTATCATCGTCATATATACCAAAGGGAAATACATGACCGCCGCCTGTTACAGCTGCATAAGCTTCTGCAAGACTGGTCTTATTATCAGAAACAAAGCTTTTCTGACTCTCTTCTACATTCAGTGACAAAATATCATAGATATTTCCGCCGTTGACCTTTACAAGATGTATCATTTTAATCGTGTAGGAAGCCTGTAAGCGTATCTGACGGAGCGGCTCCTCTTGTAAGAACACGCCCAAGGCCTGACAAATAAGCTTTTCTGCCCGCTTCTATCGCCTGTTTGAATGCCTCAGCCATAACAGGAAGATCCCCTGCTGTAGCAAGAGCGGTATTGGACATTACAGCAGCAGCTCCCATTTCCATAGCTTCACACGCCTGTGAAGGTCTGCCTATGCCCGCATCAACAATAATGGGCAGGTCGATCTCGTCAATAAGTATCTGTATGAAATCCTTTGTTGCAAGTCCTTTATTCGAGCCTATCGGTGAGGCAAGAGGCATAACGGAAGCTGCACCTGCATTTACAAGATCACGGGCTGTATTCAGATCTGGATACATATACGGCATAACAACAAAGCCTTCCTTTGCAAGTATCTCCGTAGCACGTATAGTCTCCTGATTATCGGGAAGAAGATACTTAGTGTCCCGCATTATCTCGATCTTCACAAAGTCACCGCAGCCGAGTTCACGGGCAAGACGTGCTATACGTACAGCCTCATCAGCATTTCTTGCCCCAGATGTATTCGGCAGAAGAGTTACTTCTTTCGGGATATAGTCAAGAATATTCTCATGCTCTTTGGAATTTGTCCTGCGTACAGCAAGAGTTATAAGTTCAGCTCCTGCATATTTAACAGCAGCCTCAATAAGGCTGAGAGAGTATTTTCCCGAACCAAGAATAAAACGTGAAGAGAACTCATGTCCTCCTATGACAAGCTTATCGTCTTTCATGTGAATTACTCCTTATATATCATATTCGCCTGCAATTATCCTTATAACGGCATGAGCCTGATGACCTGCGCATATAAGAACTCTTGAAGCAACAAGCCCCATACCGTCATCAACATCACTTACGCCGTCACCGCAAAGATAAAAACGTTTTGTTACTTTTTTTGTTATTATCATGTTCGAAGGCGCCAGTCCTGCCATTCCCGAACCTGATACAAGATACTTAAACGGCATTTTCTCAAGAACACCGTTTACCAGCATCGCCTTCTGATCCGCTTTATCAAAAGCCTCTACTATTATATCATCATCGACAAGAAGCTTAGGGATATTACTCTCGTTAAGCATCGTATCATCACTGACTATCTCGCAATACGGAGCTATACGTCTCAGGGTATCACCGAGGGCTCGAGATTTAGGAATTCCGAGCTGATCGGGAAAATACTGCTGCCGATTAAGATTTGAAATATCAACACAGTCAAAATCAATGATATGAAGCCTGCCGATACCAGCTCTTGCAAGAGCAATGGCAATATTCGAACCCAATCCCCCAAGTCCGCAGACAGCAACCGAAGACGCGGCAAGCTTTTTCTGCAGTTCAGTGCCGTGTCGTTCTTCAAGTACACGATACATTTCTTCTCTCGAAGGTACAGACATATCAGCCGCCTCCTACGAAACGTACAACCTCAACATGATCACCGTCCTTTAAAACGGTTTTATCATATTCAGCCTTAGGGACGATCACTTCATTTATCTCAACCGCTACTCTCTGACCGTCTGTTTCCATATCAGCAAGCAGCTCGGTAACGGTTTTTCCGTCTTTTTCACACAGTTCGCCATTTACCTTTACCATTACAGTACCTCCTAAAAAAATTCAGGGAACAGCCTGCGCAGTTCCCTGAATGACATAACAAAATCAGACTCCCTACGCTGGCATTAACCAAATCAGGTCGAAGGGTCGAAGGTTTAACCTTCCTCTCAGCCTGTCCCACAAGCTCCCCTGTAAATTATATTATAACACATCTTTTCAATTAAATCAAGTGCTGTATAAAAAACATTATGATCTCGCAGCACTTTTATTTGAAACATTTATTTAATCATATCATGGCATTTTAATTGTAATAATCAGATCTTTATAGTTATTGAAAGCCTGTTATTATCAAATTGAGCAGATATGCTTCCGTCCATCTGCTCAATTAGCGTTCTAGCTATAGAAAGACCAAGACCTGTTGAATTTCTTGCAGCTTCAACTGTATAAAATCTGTCAAAAAGCTTATCGACCTGCACAGATGTTAATCCTGATGCACTGTTCGAAAATTTAACGATTCCGTCGGTTGAAAGAGATATCGACAGATCTCCGTCACTGTATTTGACGGCATTATTGATGAGATTCGAAAAAACACGGGATAAAGCCGAACGATCAAGATCACGTATGACTTTCTTGTCGGTTATATCTATATCGGGAACAATGCCTTTTTCACTGAGTACCGAGTAATATCCTGCAATACTCTCTTCAAGTGCGTCGTTGACCACGACCTCTTCCCTATTCATTTTTTCTTCTGAAGACATTATGACAGAATAAGAGAAAAGTTCCTCTGTAAGCTGCTTCATCGCCTCAACTCTTCCGCCTATAATTTCAAGGTACCTTCCGACCTCCGGAGTTTTTTCTTCGCTCCTCAGCATCTCAAGATATCCGCTTATTGCCGTAAGAGGAGTTCTCAGATCATGAGAGATATTTGTGACAGCATTTTTTAGTTCCCTGTCTCCCTGTACGAACCTATGATGCTCTTCTCGCAGCAATTCAAGTTCCCCATTCAACTCAGCAACAAGCTTTTTAACCTGTTTATCACTGCTTGAAACAGTTATCCTGTTATTTGTATCGTTTTTAAGGCAGTACGAAAAAGACTCCGCGATCTCTTTTAAAGTTTTTCTGAGGATAGTTACCTTTATTATAAGTAAAGCCGATAAAAAGCCAAGAATAACTGTCAGAACTACCATAGTAAAGCTCCTCTTTTAAACATAATAAACGTTATTTAAGATTCTTTTTCCTGAAGAAGAACACCCCAAGCATTGTTGTTACAGCAATAACAGATATATCTGTCAAGCATAAACGCACTGTTCTCTCATCAGGCGAAAGCTCAGATGCTTCCATGTCATCATCCGAGAAATTATGAACCTCTTCCAACTGAATAGCCTGTCCGACAGGAATAACATTGTATATAAAAGTATAGATCTTCCTCTGATTATCACTTAATATCTCTTTTTCATCATATTCTAATCCTTTATCACGTTTAATGCGATGAAACTCATCACTTGTTATCGTACTGTTCAACATACCTGCCGATACAAATAATACCATACTTAATGTGATCGACCATACAATTGCACTTACTCGTGAGCCTATAAGCATGGAAGATAAAACAAATATTGCGTTGTAAACGATATTAAGAGCAAAACTTACGATCAATATTCTTATAACAGCTCCAATCTCAATATACTGCAAATCTATCTTAAAAAGCAGCAAGCAGATAATGCAAATGTATACTATCTGCAAAATGATTCCCGCGGTCGAGCAAACGATCAGTTCGGTAAGATATATCGATTTTCTTGAGTGTCCTGAGACAATTTTATTTCTTAACGTACCATCGGAGTATTCGTGGCTCACAAACAGACTGTTAAATGCAGCCGAAACAAATCCATAAATCAAAATAAATCCCCATATATACTCTTCAAAGCCATATAAATCTTCATATTCCGGTATCATTACATAATCTTTTATAGTATAAAGAGAATAAATAACATCTAAAATAATTACTATGCGAAACAGCCTTGATCTGAAAAGGCGGCTGAATTCAGCTTTAAGCAGATTTCTCATACGTTCACCTCATTTCAGATTGAGCTTGCGGAACACCAGAACACCTGCTGCTGTCGCTATAACTATTATTGCTATATCGTATATTATCATGTACTGCCAGTGGTAAGGCAGTTCTTTTTCGGCGCTAAATCTGTAAGCCTGCGATACAGGCAAACCGTCGTATAATGCTTCATAAATGAAAAGCTTCGCACCGCCGCATTCCTCACTGTCTACGCCGTAAATATAGCTATGTTCATTAAGCACTTCATACTGCTCATCTGTAAGGTACCCTTCTTCCGTATAAAACAGACATTCGCTGTGCTCTTCAAGAGTATTGATAACACATACGCTCATGGCAAAGGAAAGAATTGCTGCAATCATTCCAACAACCATAGTAACAGCCGCTCCCTTAACTATCATCATTATCAATATTATGATTGCAGTAACAGCTACAACTCCGAGACTTCCTATAAGCTGTAGCTTTATCATTACGCTGAAAGGATGATGAAAAGCACCGAAAAACATATTAGAAAAAACATAGACTGTAAAAAAGAATACATACTGCAATATAACCGAAACAGCAGAACATACAGCCAGATTGCAGAGATAAATCTCTGCCTTCGTATTCCCTGCAATAAGCTTATTGCGGATTGTTCCGCCATCAAATTCCGGACCTGTATAGAACGAAACAAAAACAACCACCAGCAGGCCAGCTATTAAAAGTCCTATATAAAGCATACTGTCATTAAATACTTCTTTTTCTTTTGAAACTCTTACATCTATAAGTCTGATAATATTACAGCTTACAGCAAGAACAAAAGTAAAAAGCACCATAAGCCAGAATACTCGCCCTGAAAAGCAGCGCTTGAATTCAGCTTTTATCAGCTTTACCATTATCGCCACCCCCTACAAGAGAGATAAAGAAGCCTTCAAGTGTCTCGTCATGCTCAATCATTGTGATTGCATCACATTTTTCTTCACTCAGAGCCGAAGCAAGCTTTGAAAAATTCAGCTTTGCATAAATATCAGCCGTATTTTCTGACAGTATCTTATACTCAACGCCCATTCTGTCAAGTGCTCTCGACATAGCAGCTGTATCAGACACCTCCATTCTGATACATTTACGGCAATTGCTTTCAAGTTCCTCTGCGCTCATCTCCTTTATTACCCTGCCGCTTTCCACAAAACCATAATATGTAGCCAGCTTTGCAAGCTCATCAAGGATATGACTTGAAATGATGACCGTTATCTCCTTTTCACGATTGAGTTTGAGTATAAGCTCTCTCACCTCGACTATTCCCTGTGGGTCAAGTCCGTTTATTGGCTCATCAAGTATGAGAAAATCCGGCTCTCCAACGAGAGCAACTGCTATACCGAGCCGCTGTTTCATTCCAAGCGAAAAATTCTTAACACGTTTTTTGCCCGTATTTTCAAGTCCTACAAGCTTCAGCAGCTTGTCTGTACAGCTTTTATCAGTAACTCCAAGCATATTGCACTGATATTTCAGATTCTGCTCCGCTGTCATATCAAGATATATGGCAGGAGTTTCAACAACAGCTCCCATCCTTCGGCGAGCTTTCCCAATCTTGCTGTCATCGTATTTCACGCCGTATATTTCGTAATCACCTGAGGAAGGTTCCTGCAAGCCGCACAGGATACGAAAGAGTGTGGTCTTTCCTGCACCGTTCCTTCCAACAAGCCCGTATATCGAACCCTTTGGCACAGAAAGAGTCAATCCGTCAAGAGCTTTGAACTTTTTATAACTTTTGCCGAGACCGTTTGCTTTGATAACATATTCCATAAAGGGTACCTCCTTTTTATCTTTCTGATACCATTTTACTATCAAATAGTAAAGAAAACGGTAAAGGAAACAGTAAAGATAAAGTAAAGATTTAAGCCATTTTAAATCCAATACCCCAAACCGCCTCTATATAGTCCTTGCCGTCGGCAGAACGAAGTTTCCTCCTGAGATTGCTTATATGCTGTTTAAGTGAATTTTCTGTACAATCGGGAGTATCCTCGCTTATCCTTTCAAGCATCTGTGATTTTGTTATGACTTGTACCGGATTTAGCATAAGAAGCTTTAATATAGCATATTCCGTCCTTGTAAGCTTTATCTGCCTGTCACCGATGGACGCTGCATGAGTATGGGTATTGAGTTTCAGATCACTGTATACGAGCTCCGAAGAAGACAGAATGGTATTCCTTGTGCGAAGCTGTACCTTTATACGTGCCAAAAGTTCCTTTATATTGAAGGGCTTTGTGATATAATCGGCAGCACCGCCGAGAAGCAGCTCCACCTTGTTGTCAATATCAATCTTTGCACTTACTATAATAACAGGAATACCTTCGATATAAGGGAGAAGTTCCTCACCGCTGAGTCCCGGCAGCATAAGGTCAAGCAGTACAAGATCAGGCTTCTTTATCGGGAATAGCATAAGCGCCTCAGTTCCCGAATATGCCCTGGAGACATTATAGTTTTCACGGGAAAGTGCTTCCTCAAGCATATTTCCGATATGAATATCATCATCTATTATCATTATGTGTTCATTCATTATATGATCTCCTGTCAAAAAAGAGTTAGCTGTTCATATTTTTCCGGCAATTCCTGTAAATAGCGGAAACATTCGTCGTTATCATGCATTATGCCGTACTTATCACAGAAATCATCAAGTATAGCCATACGCTTACCGTTATCCGGACTGATTATCTCGTAGGAATTGCCGAATTCACGGCGGTATCTATCGGAAAGCCCTTTGAAGTGCCTGTCAAGCGCCGAATAATAGAATTCCCTGTTTCCTTCTCTCAGAGTAAGTCCTATACCAAAGGTGATAACGCCTTTAACACCCGCCTCGGCACAATATCCAAGAAGTCCGCGAAGATTAGCTTCCGTATCATTTATATATGGAAGAAAAGGTGTAAGCCAGACTATTGTAGGGATATTATTTTTTTTCATATCCGTAAGAACCTCAAAACGTCTGCTCGTTACACAGACAGCGGGTTCAATGATCCTGCACAGATCATCATCATATGTTGTCAATGTCATCTGTACAACTGCCTTCTGTTTTTCGTTTATAGACGCAAGCAGTTCAATATCACGCATTATAAGATCTGATTTTGTCTGTACAGCTGCTCCGAAGCCGTTTTTTTCTATAATTTCGAGACATTCCCGTGTAAGCTTAAGCTCTTTTTCGGCGTGAATATAAGGATCGCTCATGGAACCTGTTCCTATCATACAGCACCTGCGCTTTGAACGCAGAGCTTTTTCAAGAAGCTGCGGAGCATTTTTCTTGACCTCTATATCTTCAAAAGCATGTGGCATATTGTAGCACAAGCTTCGGCTGTCACAGTAAATACAGCCGTGAGAACAGCCTCTGTATATGTTCATTCCGTTTTTGGAGGATAATATCCCTTTTGCTTCGACAAAATGCATGGCTTCTCCTTTCATAAAAGTATATTCTCCCAAAATTATATCATAAATAATAAAAAGCTGCAACATAAGTTTTAAAATACGTATATTAAAAGCATTCAAAAACGTCCTCTCGTTAATATAACATTAGTACCATAATTCTGGTAAACCTCAAATTGATAATAAAAATAATTTATTTTTAACCATTATATCATAATATAAACTACGTTTCAATACATGAATAATTATGGCAAAATCCACATCAAAGAGTAAAAAATCAGAACTTTTTTCAAAAAAAGCTTGACAAATCATTCTATATATGATAAAATATTATGGTACTGCGGAGCTACTGGTTATGCAGTCCGCCTCGGTCAGTCTGAACCGTGTACAATTTATCAGACATTATGCGGATATGGCGGAATTGGCAGACGCGTATGGTTCAGGTCCATATGAACGCAAGTTCATGCAGGTTCAAGTCCTGTTATCCGCACCAAAGTTTAGAGTGCCTTAGCAAATTCATGAGAAAACTCATAAATTTTGCAAGGCACTTTTTGTTTTTCATAAGGCAATTTTTCCCTGCCTAATAATATTATCCCGTATTAATGTTGGTAAAAACTTATAAATAGTTCCGCATATGCGCAGGTTCATATAAATCAAAGTAATGTAAACTTCATTCTTTAAGTCATTCAAAATTACCCCGAACTGATTTTGTAACGTTTTTCTATCTCAGAGTACTAATATACAGAAGCTTCTGAATCATACTGTAAAGGAGGGAGACTGTTGAACAAGAATATCGAAGAATATTATAATCGATACGGCCAGAAAGTCTACGCATATTTGCTGAGCATATGCCGTGAACCTGATACCGCACAGGAACTTACTCAGGAGACCTTCTGTCAGGCAATAAAGTCTCTCGATCGCTTTAAGGGTGATTGCTCTGTATGTACATGGCTGTGTCAGATAGCAAAATATCTCTGGATGAAAGAGCTCAAACGCAGAAAATATCATCCATCCTCTAACACCGAGCCTGATCTTAGCGAGCTCGATATAAGTATAATCCCACCAGATGAAAAGATTGAAAAAACAGATACCAAAATGTACGTAATACGCCAGATACACGAACTTCCCGAACGTGAAAAAGAAATTATACTGCTCAGGGCTACGGGAGCTATGTCTTTTGAGGAAATAGGCCAGCTTTTCGGAAAAAGCGCAAGCTGGGCAAGGGTTACATATTACAGAGCAAAGCAAAAACTCAGAAAGGAGTAATAATATGAGATGTGAAATAATAAAAGACCTCCTCCCGCTGTACTGCGATGACGTTTTGTCCGAAGTAAGTAAGGAAGAGGTGAAAAAACACCTTACAGAATGTGATGATTGTAAAAATGCGTACGAAGAAATGAAAAAAGGCGATATAAAAATTGATAAAGCTCAGAAAGATATTGAGCCGATGAAAAAAGTAAAGAAAAAGATACGCTTTACAAAAGTTTTTTTTGCCGCTTTGGTATCAGCTTTTATTCTTCTCACTATTGCATATGAGCTTCTGTGTGCAAATCCTATGCTTCCGAGTTCTAAAAATGTCAGCTATGAATCATCTATAAGTTATACATTTGACATATACCGTTATTTTGATGATGTTGAAGTTAAATCAAAAGAAATATCCGTCCCCAAGGACTACGATTTTAAGATAGACACCTTTAATAATGCTGTATATATGAACGGAGAAATACTGCTTGACGAAAACGGCGATAAAGTACCTGCCACAGGTGAACTGTTCCCTGCCGGCAATATAAGATTCTATATCTATGTCGATACTAAGCTTACTTGCGTTAAGCGAATTATATCACAGGATATAAAGGACAAAAAAGTATTTGCAACAGTTGAACTGAGGCCATGTCTACCATTCAGGCAGGATGTTTCAAATTTATCCGAAGAACATGGATTTGTTTTAATGGAACCATTATTTGCAGCTGAGGGGTCAACTCTGACTATCCGCTGCCGTGATAAAGATATTATCATAGATCTTTACAAACTCGCACAGGAAAACAAATAAAAATGAAAGCCGCAGGAAATCTGCGGCTTTTTATATTATTATGCTTTTATATCACAGCTGTGGATGACCTTTACAGGACAAGCTTCCATACAGGCTCCACAATTTGTACACTTGTTGTAATCAATGGAGGCGTGGAAGTTATTAACGATTATCGCTTCGTTCGGACATTTTTTCTCGCATATCTTGCAGCCAATACAGCCGTTTTTACATACAAGCTTTGTGGCCTTTCCGTTATCGCCGGATGAACAGAGAACATCGATACGCTTTGATACGGGCTTTATAGATATAAGCTGATTCGGACAGGCAGCTGCACACTGTCCGCAGGCTCCGCAGAGCGCAGGTGTTACTCTTGCAACATCGTTTACAAGCTTTATAGCATCACGCTCACAGACCTTCATACAGTCGCCGAGTCCGATACATCCGTATTTGCACATACCGTTTCCGCCATAAAAACGCTTTACAGCCTTACATGACTGCACACCGTCAAAGTAAAACGCCTGTGATGTAGCATCGCAGTCGCCGCTGCAGTGTACTACCGCAGTCATCGGAACAACCTCTGCTGCAGCAGTTCCGAGTATTGCAGCTATCTTGCCCGCCGCATCTGCTCCGCCTGGACGGCAGAGATTTGTTGCAGCACCTTTCTGAACTATAGCTGCTGCATAGTCAGCACATCCTGCAAATCCGCAAGCTCCGCAGTTTGCCTGCGGAAGAGATTCACTGATCTTTTCTATTCTTTCATCTATTTTTACATAGAATACCTTTGCTGCAATAGTGAGCAGTACTCCCGCGAGAACTCCGCATCCGCCTAGGATAAGTGCAGGGATAAGATAAGTTGTCATTCCTACACCTCCTTAGTTGAACAGTCCCGAAAAGCCCATAAAACTTACGGAAACTATCGAAGCTGCAATGAGAGTTGCGGGAATTCCCTTGAATGTATCGGGAATATCAGCATATTCAAGCTTTTTACGTACACCGGAGAAGATAACAAGTGCAAGCATAAAGCCAAGACCACCGCCAAGTGCGTTGATAATAGACTGTCCAAAGCTGTAATTATTGTCGATATTAAGAACTGTAACACCGAGTACAGCACAGTTTGTGGTTATAAGGGGCAAATATACACCGAGCGAGCTGTAAAGTGACGGTACGCATTTTTTGAGAAAGTTCTCAACGAGCTGTACGAAAAGTGCGATAACAAGAATAAATACAACTGTATCAAAGTACTCCAGTCCGTTAGGTACAAGTATACCATGATGTATAGGATAGGTAACTATTGTTGCACATATCATTACGAAGGTAACTGCAACACCCATTCCCGCAGCACTGTCAAACTTTTTGGATACACCGAGGAAGGGACAAATTCCCATGAATTTGGCCAGAACAAAATTGTCTGTCAGCATAGCCGAAAGAAGTATAACGATCATAGTTTTCACTGACAGTCACCTGCCTTTCCGCACGCTTTTGCATTGGGACAGCCGCTGCATCCCAGTTCCTGAGGCGGCTTTTTATTTTTGAGCTTGTTTACAACTGCGATTATCACACCGAGAGTGAAAAAACCTCCCGCAGGCATGATAAACAGAAGCATCGGACTTTCGTGGATAACAGGAATTGTCATTCCCATCCACTGTCCTGCACCGATGATTTCACGTACAGAGCCCATAAGGAACAGCGCAAGGGTAAATCCTATTCCCATTCCGATAGCGTCAAAAGCAGAAGCGATAATACCATTTTTACTTGCAAACATTTCAGCTCTGCCGAAAATTATACAGTTTACAGTAATAAGTGTAAGGTATATACCGAGGCTGTCATAAAGACTTGGTACGAATCCTTCCAGAAGGAAGCCTATGAGCGTTACAAAGCTTGCAATAACTACGATGAATGCAGGTATTCTTACCTTATCAGGTATAACCTTTCTAAGTGCAGATATTACGATATTTGAACCAAGAAGAACAAACGTAGTCGCAAGTCCCATACCTATTCCGTTCATAGCTTGTGTAGTAACAGCAAGTGTCGGACACATTCCGAGAAGCATTACCAGTGTTGGGTTGTCCTTTATTATGCCCTTGGTAAGTTCTTTAACGAGAGATGTCTTGTTTTCAGCCACCGATTATCGCCTCCTTGTTTTCATTATACGCTTTAAGTGCAGTATCAACTGCGTGCTTCATACCCTTTGATGAAAATGTTGCACCGCTGACAGCGTCAAATGTCTCGGAAGGAGCTGTCAGACCGTAGAACTGCTTGCGGAAATCTTCCTGATCACGCACCTTAGAGCCAAGACCTGGAGTCTCTCCAAGAGAAACGAATTCAATACCGGATACAGCTCCGGTCTTATCAATACCAACAAGTATATTGATACCTTCTTTTGAATAACCGTCTGTACATACCTGAACAACGGTCTTCTTATCCGGAGTTACAGCGATAGTCTTTATCTCATCGTAACCGCATTTCAACGTTACGACCTTGCTTTCTGTCTTACCGAAAAGCGCTTCGACACTGCTGTTGAATTTCTGAGCCTTCTGATCTGCAATACGATCCTTTGTGAGCTCGTATGCATATACAAGGAGCAGAGAAGCTATTACACATATTATTGTAAGTACAATGGTAGGCTTTACCTTATCCTTCATTCTTCTCAGCCTCCTTTGCACCCAGTATCTTAGTTCTTGTGAGCTGCTCGATGTATGGAGTCAGCACGTTCATAAGGAGTATCGAGAATGACACGCCCTCGGGATAGGAACCGAAACGTCTTATTATAAATGTTATGATACCGCAGCCGAGACCAAAAACAATCTTGCCCTTATTAGTTATAGGGGTTGTTGCGTAGTCAGTAGCCATAAAGAAAGCACCGAGGAAAACACCGCCTGCAAGTATCTGATATACAGGATCATCACCGGCTATCCAGCTTAATACAAAAAGGCTGCCGATAAATGAAACAGGTGCGGCAAGTGAAATTATCTTTCTTGCAGCAAGATAAAGTCCTCCGATAAGAAGGCCGAGTGCACATACCTCTCCGAGACAGCCGCCTGTTTTTCCGAGTAAGAGATCAAGATAAGAAGGCAGGCTCTCCCCTTTTTTTGCCAGTACAAGAGGAGTTGCCGAAGAAACAGCATCGTAATCGTATGCGAGAGGCTTTATCCAGTTGGACATAGCCGCAGGGAATGACACCATAATAACTATTCTTGCAGTTATAGCAGGATTTGCAAAGTTCTGTCCGAGACCTCCGAAAAGCTGCTTAACAACGACGATCGCTACAAATGAGCCGATAAGCGCCATCCAGTAAGGAAGAGTAACAGGAAGATTCATTGCAAGAATAAGACCTGTAACAACTGCCGAAAGATCTGTTATTGTATTGTCGCGCTTCATCATACGTCTGCATACATACTCAAAGAATATACAGCTGCCGACGCATACTGCTGTAAGCGGTATAACACGAAGGCCGAAGAAGTATATCGCAGCTCCCCATGCAGGAAGAAGAGCTATTATAACATTCAGCATTATTGTGGATGTTTTAACATAATTTTCGTCGTGGGGTGACGGCGAAACGATAAGTTTATTCATTGTTTGTCCGCCTCCTTACTTTCTTGGTATGAGTGTTTTCGCAAGCTGATTGGTCTCTGCAAGCTTTCTGTTGGCAGGACAGACGTACGTACAGCTTCCGCAGTTCATACAGAGCATTACCTTGAGCTGCCTGAGTTCTTCAACATTGCGTATCTTGTAAGCTCTGTCAATATCAGCAGGCATAAGACCGAGAGGACACACCCTTACACAGCGTCCGCATCTTATACAAGAAGAGGTCTTTCTCTCATCATAATGATTAATAGCAAGAAGTGCGTTTGATGTCTTAACAACAGGCATATCAATATCCGGAATACTCATTCCCATCATAGGACCGCCTGCAATAAGCTTTTTAACAGAGTCAATATCGGTTTTGCAGAACTCAAGTATCTCCCTGAATGAAGTTCCGATAACAGCCTGAACGTTTTTAGGCTCGCCTACTGCATTTCCGTCGATTGTAAGACGGCGTGTCACAAGAGGCATACCTGTCTGCATATAACGGTACAGAAAAGCTATGGTTGATACATTTATAACAATTACACCCGAATCGGCAGGAAGCTCTCCTTCATTCACTATCCTTCCTGTGGAATTATAGATAATTACCTTTTCAGCTCCCTGTGGATACGAGGAAGGCAGAGTTATAATATCAATAGTATCGTCATTTTCAGCCATTGCAGTAAAATTCTTTATTGCTTCCGGCTTGTTCGCTTCAATAGCAAGCTTTGCAGTCTTGATGCCAAGCTTTGACTTTACCATATTTATACCATTGATTATATCGTCCGGGTTTTCCATCATTTCGCGGTAATCCGCTGTAATATAGGGCTCGCACTCCGCCGCATTGATAATGAGAGTATCAATTTCAGCTTTGGGATTGAGCTTTATATGGGTAGGAAATCCTGCACCGCCAAGTCCGCAGGCTCCGCTTTCACGAACAGCCTTAACGAAGCTTTCCTTATCATTGATCTCAGGCGGCTTTACCTCATCGAAAACCGTCTGCTGTCCGTCTGTCTCGATCTCAATCATCTTGCAGACAACGCCGATAGCATTGCGGTAATCCGTTATAGCAGTCACCTTTCCTGATACGCCGGAATGAACAGGAGCACTGAAAGCAGCATCTGTATCGCCTATCTTCTGCCCTACCTTTACTTCATCCCCGACCTTGACAAGAGGCTGACATGGTGCACCCATGGTCATTGACATGGGGATCCTTACCTTCTGAGGAACGGGGAATACTACAGTAGAGCTGTTTTCCGTGTTCTTACGGTGTTTCAGCTTTATACCGTTTAGTTTTTTCATATTCTTCTCCTTAATATCAATACGGTATAAAACCGCAGAATATTTTTACAATAATACAGTCACATATTATAGGCTAAAAAGCCCATACAATAAATATTATATAATATTCAGAGAAAATATTCAAGAGTTTTTTATAAAAAAATATACTTCTTATTAAAAAGATATCTGTATATAATAAAAAGGCACCCGAAGGTGCCTTTTTTATTATTTATCTCTGCGTTTCAATGAAACAGCAAATACCCCCACAGCAATTGTCAAAGCAGCTATAGCGCCGTATCCTGACGAGTCTCCTGTTTTGGGAGAATTATTTTTTGAAGTTGTGGTAGTTACAGGTGCTTTGGACGTAGTTACGGATGTGGTAGTAGAAGTCTTTGAAGCCGCTGTTACCACCTGATTGGTAATTATTGTAGTCGTTGTTGTGGTGGTAGTTGTGGTAGTAGTCGTTGTTGTGGTGGTAGTTGTGGTAGTAGTCATTGTTGTGGTGGTAGTTGTGGTAGTAGTCATTGTTGTGGTGGTAGTAGTCGTTGTCGTGGTGGTAGTTGTGGTAGTAGTTGTACTTGTAGTAGATGTAGTTGTCGGAGTTGTAGTAGTAGTTGTTGTTGTAGAAGTTGTAGTCGTTGTCTCTTCTGTAGCCGAAAGCATCTTGGGATTAAAGGAAGAATAACCAAACTGTATTCCACCGTCAAACGACTTAGCTATCGTAGCTCCAGCTACATGACCGCCCTCATCACCTGAACCGTCTGCATCAGGTGCAAGAGTTGATCCTTGTATCGAACCAGTATATTTGAATTTGGTTGCATCCATTAGATTGTACAGAACAGGCATATCCTCGCCTTTATCCTGAATAAGCTCACCCTTATCGTTATACAGCCTCATATTCGTAAGCGGCAGCTGAATATCATCACCGGGAACATTTATTACAAGATATGAGCCTTCAGGTATATATACATCCATCTGGATGTAGCCATCATTAAAGATCTTAGCCTGATCTTCGGTAAGATCTACGATATTAAGATTATCGTCGTTGCCGGTAATTGTCCAGCCTTTTTCGTAATATTTGTCAATGCCTAAATTAGCATTAGGTTCAAGTTCAGTGAGATACTTGCTCCTTTCACGCAAAAGCTCAAATTCCTTGTCGAAATCAATAAGCTTTCCCACATAAATCTCACATTGTCCATCATCAGCGAAATGCTTTATCTCATCGCTAATAGTGCCTTCACTTCCAACAACGAAACGTTTTCCGTCAGGCTGAAAGCTTTTTAATGTATCGCCGCCAACAACGATCTGAGCGACCTTAGTTCCTTCCTCAAGCTTAGCACCTACCGAATATGAGACAGGATCGCCCATATTAGCATTTCCGCCCGCTGCAAGTCTTCCTTCGCAATCGGAACCATGAGCAGAAAAATCATCATGGAGAAAAACCGAAAACTGTGAAGCAGCACCAAGAAAATATTCATTTTTATCGCTTATGCCAAGTAATTCTGATCTGTTTGCCTCGGTTACCTGCTGAAACCCTTTATCAGCAAAGTCGAATTTGTGAGACAATATAGGAACTGCTCCCACAATGCAAAGTGACGTGAAAATACTCAAAAAGCGCTTGAATTTGATCTTATCCATGCCAGATCCCCCTAACATATTTATTTTTTATTATTTTATCACAAATTTCTCCACGCTTCAATACACATTTTAAACGAATTTGATATTTATATTGCGATATATATTCACATTATCGACACAAATAAAAAAACGTTTCATTCTCAAGGAGAAGAAACGTTAAAAAACTAAAAGCACCTGCATTTGCAAGTGCTTCTGGAGGCGCCACCCAGATTTGAACTGGGGATCAGGGTGTTGCAGACCCACGCCTTACCACTTGGCTATAGCGCCGTCTTTGGAGCGGATTACGAGGCTCGAACTCGCTACCTCCACCTTGGCAAGGTGGCGCTCTACCAGATGAGCTAAATCCGCATAATGGCGACCCCGAACAGATTCGAACTGTCGACCTCCTGCGTGACAGGCAGGCGTTCTAACCAACTGAACTACGAGGCCAAAGAATTGGTGGGGACTACAGGGCTCGAACCTGTGACCCTCTGCTTGTAAGGCAGATGCTCTCCCAGCTGAGCTAAACCCCCACGTTTTCTTCCGTTCATCGGTTAGTGCTTCCGACGACTTTAATATTATATCATACTATTGCTGATGTGTCAACCCTTTTTTTCATTTTTTTCAAAAAAATTTTTCTAAGGAAAATACACAGCGGTATTTCGAGGAATACCGCTGTAATGATTATTTAATTTCCGCTCTGACAATACCTTTGATTTTATTAAGACTCGTTATTAACTTTTCAGATTGGACATTTCCCAAATCTATTTCCGCTGTAAATCTTGACATGGCCGAACCGGATATATCATTGAAGACAGTAGCACTATGACTAATTATATTGACACCGCTGCGGGATATTATACCCGAGATAGCACTTACGAGCCCGACTCTGTCTATTGCAAGCACCTCTAACCTGTTCATATTATGTAAAACCAGTTTTCTTCGGGATCCAGATCAGCCTTTTCCACCTGCTCGATAGGCGAATCAAAATTATACCTCAGCTCCTGATTTTTGATACTTACCTTAGCACCGGCAGGAACCGAACGTGTAATAAAAGCATTACCGCCTATCACAGCATTTTTGCCTACTACCGTTTCACCTCCGAGTATAGAAGCTCCCGAATATATTGTCACATTATCTTCAATAGTAGGATGACGTTTTTTATTACGAAGAGACTGACCGCCTCTTGTTGAAAGAGCACCGAGAGTAACTCCCTGATATACCTTTACATTATCCCCTATCTGGGTTGTTTCACCGATAACAATACCTGTACCGTGGTCTATGAAAAAATTTTTTCCGATAGTTGCTCCCGGATGGATATCTATACCTGTCTTGCTGTGAGCGTGCTCAGTCATAACACGCGGTATAAGCGGTACTCCGAGCAGAAACAGCTCATGTGCAAGACGGTTTACCAGGATAGCATACAGTCCAGGATAAGAATATATTATCTCATCCTTATTGAATGCAGCAGGATCTCCGTCATATGCAGCCTGAACATCGGTCTCTATATACTCTCTTATTTTAGGGAGCTTATCGAGAAATTCAAAGGTTATACGCTCGGCATTGTCATTTATCTCATCATCATTGAGCATGACATACTTTTCATCATACCTCAGAACTATCGAGATCTGTCTTATAAGCTTGAAAATAACGTCTTCCAATATCATTGAGATATTATTCCTTACAGTATAGACTCTGTAACTCTTGTTACGGAAATACCCTGGAAAAACAATTCTTCTGAGCGACTCGATAATATTGATTATATCTTCGTTGTCAGGATGATCGAAGGTCTTTACCTCGTCAATTGTCCTTGTTCCCTCATAATCATTGAGGATAGCTCTTGTTATATTATTTACAGACTTTTCCAACTTATGCATACTGTCACCTCACTTCTTGATTTGAACGTTAGTATATACTTATTATATCTCATTTCACATATATAGTCAATATGTTTTATATGGTTTTTTATTTATCTGCTTGACAATAAGTGCTTTTCGCTGTATATTTATAATTAATAAAGTAAAGCGAGGAATATCATGAATACTGAAATTGACAAGTCGCTTACCGGTGAGTTCAGCAAAAGCATCTGGTCTAAATTCCGCAGCGGCATCGAACAGTACAAACTCATCGAAAATGGAGACAGAATCGCAGTCTGTATATCCGGCGGCAAGGACTCTATGCTTATGGCAAAATGTCTTCAACGACTTCAAAAATACGGAAATATCCGCTTTGAAACAGAATATGTGGCAATGGATCCCGGCTATACCACCGAAAACAGGAATAAAGTAATGGAAAACGCCGAAAAGCTGAAAATTCCGCTAAAAATGATGAATACTCGCATTTTCGAATCCACAGCAAAAGCCGAAAAGCATCCCTGCTTTCTCTGCGCAAGACTGCGCCGCGGCTGGCTCTACAAGACAGCACAGGAACTCGGCTGTAATAAGATCGCCCTTGGACATCATTTCGACGATGTAATCGAAACAATACTAATGGGTATGCTTTACGGTTCACAGATGCAGACAATGATGCCAAAGCTTCACAGTGAAAATTACCGTGGTATACAGCTCATCCGCCCTCTTTACCTTGTAAGGGAAGAAGATATAATAAAATGGGCCGATCATAACGGTCTTGAGTTCATACAGTGCGCCTGCCGCATAACCAGAAGTGAAGGCAGTTCAAAGAGAGCTGAAATAAAGCAGCTTATCAGGCAGCTGCGCGAAACCAATCCGTCAGTTGACATGAATATATTCAGAAGTGCAGAAAACGTCAACCTCCAGACTCTTATCTCTTACCATCTCGGAGAAGAACGCCATCATTTCCTTGATGACTTTGACAAGGGGCTCAGTATCAAGGGAAAAAACAACTTTGCAGAATAAAACGCTGTGTCTCATTTAAACTGCGGATATTCATTGCTTCTTTAATATGTATATGCTCGTTAACGGTGAATTATTATGATAAAAAAACTCCGTGGCAGTATAATGCTGCTGCTTTCTGCAATTATATGGGGCACAGCCTTTGTAGCTCAGAGCGAAGGCATGAATTATGTACAGCCTTTTACATACAATGCCGTCAGGACGTTGTTGGGCGGCATTGTTTTATTGCCTGTTATTTATGTTTTGCGAGAAAAGGAAAGAGAAACGGTTATGGTATGTGCCGACACGAAAGCAACGCTGACAGGCGGCATTATCTGCGGATTTATACTCTTTTGTGCAAGCTCCTTCCAGCAGCTGGGTATAAGTATGACTACCGCAGGAAAAGCAGGCTTCATAACCGCGCTATATGTTGTCATAGTGCCTATAATTGGTATTTTTTTCGGCAAGAAGGTTTCTCTCAGAACTTGGTTGTGCGTTATCACAGCTGTGTTCGGGTTCTATCTGCTGTGTATCAAAAATGATCTGAAGATTTCTAAAGGAGACCTTCTGGTGCTGATGTGCTCGGTATTTTATGCCTTTCATATCATTGTTATAGATCATTTCAACCTTAAAAAAGCAAACGGACTAATTATGTCGTGTATCCAGTTCTTTACGGCAGGTATACTGTTGACAATTTGTATGTTTATCTTTGAAAATCCGACGTTAAGCGGAATATTGGCCGCCAAACATACCATACTCTATACAGGTATCATGTCCTGCGGAGTTGCATATACATTGCAGATAATCGGACAAAAATCGACTCCACCTGCTCTGGCAACAATGATAATGAGTCTTGAATCAGTATTTGCTGCTCTTTCAGGCTGGCTTATTCTTTCCGAAAAGCTGAATACAAAGGAGATCATCGGCTGCATTTTCGTTTTTGCCGCCGTTGTACTTGCCCAGATTAACATTAATCCGGGAAAAGACAATAAATAACACACATATAAGCAAAAAACAGCAGTATGATATAACGTCATACTGCTGTTTTTATCAGTAAAATGTTGCAACAGGCTGGTCGGGAGCCTCTGCCTTTTCGATTTTCTGAACAAAAAGAACCGGTCCCTTTCCCTTATAGAGTTTATGCTTCTGAACGCTTATCTTTCCTGTAACGGTGATCCACTCCTTGTTTTGCGGTTCTGTACCGTTATCAGTCTGAGCCACCATCCAGCAATACTGTATGTCCTCAACACAGCAAGTCATGATATGACGTCCCACCGCATAGGTATTCTCCGGGAATTTACCGTTCTTGGCAGTAAGCGCCTTGAAAGTCATTGTCTTGCCGTCATATTTAAAGGGATCATCCATAATATCACGGTACCACAAAGCAAAGTCCTTGTCCTCAATGATTATCTCATCAGCCTCAACATCAAAAGGAAGAGGATCTTCTATATCGTCATAGGCAATCTGACCGTCAGAGTACTCATATACTATCTCTGCACGCCTTGAAACTCCCCTGACAATTTTATGGAAATCATTGGGATCATAACTTTTTTCAAAGCGATTAAATACGACCATTTCAGTAGAATTGAACTTATCAACTACGAGACTGCGCATATTAGAATTATAATTCATAAATGTCGTCGCATCAACAAAGCACATCACCTGAGCGACAGTCGTTTCATCAGGCATAGCCTTGAGAAAGTCGTCCATTGTCCACATACCGTTATACTCAACTACTATGCGCTCGGCGCCGCTGTCCTCCAGTATCTTCGTGAAGTTCTCCATAGTAAAGTCTTCTTTATTATCTATAACGTGTATGATAATGTTCTTATTTGGCATACGGGAAACATCATACTCTTCGATACCTTCCTCACATATTAGAAGAAGTGTCTTTTCTCCCTTATTGAAGCGCCTGTCCTCTAAGGTCTCCTGAATAAACTTCGTCTTTCCGGACTCAAGGAAGCCGAGAAACAGGTATATCGGTATAACATCATTCTGATCAGGCACGATAAATGCTCCTTTCGATCAAGCCTTGAAAAGCTCGGCGATTGCTTCTTCATTAATTTTTGAACCGATAACACAGAGGCGGCCAATAGTTCCTGCGCTTCCACTGCGGACATCGGGCACGCCGGGCACATAGTCGTAGTGTATCCACTTTCCGTCAGAACCTGCAACAATTCCTTTCGCACGAAGGATCATGCCGTACTTTTCCTCATCGCCGAGCGCATTTAGAGCAGCAGTAATTTCTTCGACAGTGTATGTCCTTGTAGTTTCCCTGCCCCAGCTTGTGAAAATCTCATCGGCGTGGTGGTGATGATCGTGATCATGATCATGGCATCCGCAGGTGCAGTCCGGTCCGTGATCGTGATGATGATGCTCGTGCTCATCGTGGTCATGATCATGGTGATGATGCTCATGCTCATCGTGGTCATGATCATGGTGATGATGCTCATGCTCATCGTGGTCATGATCATGGTGATGATGCTCATGCTCATCGTGGTCATGATCATGGTGATGATGCTCATGCTCATCGTGGTCATGATCATGATGATGATCGTGATGTGCAGCCTCTTCAAGGAGCTCCTTCAACTCTTCATCAAGAGTATTTTTCTGTGTCATAGCATCAACAAGCTGCTGACCTGTGAGCTCATTCCACTCAGTAGTAACGATGGGAGCGGCATGATTCTTCTCACGGAGACTCTTCACACACTCATCAAGCTTCTCCTGAGAGAGGCCGCTTGTATGGCTGAGGATAAGGCAGCTTGCATAGGTTATCTGATTATCGAAAAACTCACCGAAATTCTTCGTGTACATCTTATACTTCTTGGCGTCAACAACAGTTGTGAAGCCGTCCAGCTCAACATCATGCGCATTGATGTTCTGTACTGCGCGAATAACATCGCTGAGCTTGCCAACACCTGACGGCTCAATAAGAATACGGTCGGGAGCATAGTCTTCAAGCACCTTCTCCAGTGCCTTACCGAAATCTCCGACAAGACTGCAGCAGATACAGCCTGAATTCATTTCTGTGATTTCTACTCCTGCATCCTGCAAGAAGCCGCCGTCAATGCCTATCTGTCCGAATTCATTCTCGATAAGCACAAGCTTTTCGCCTTTATAGCCCTCCTGAATGAGCTTTTTTATAAGAGTTGTCTTGCCAGCGCCAAGAAAACCCGAGAAAATAGTGATCTTTGTCATTTAAACAACACTTCTTTCATTTAAATTCAAATTATATTATATCACACTGTTAAAAATAAATCAAGCCCTGTCCGTATACAAAAACGGCTGCCGCAATTGCGACAGCCGCCATATTATTTATTCAACATCACCTACTGCTGAAATAACCTCTGTAAGGAGATTTGCAGGAAGCTGCTCATATCTTACAAAATCAAAGGTGAAGCTTCCCAGTCCTCTTGTTGTCTGACGGAGATACATTGCGAAATCATGCATCTCACGCATAGGAACCTCAGCAAGAATAACAGTATTTCCGCTTCCCACAGGCTCCATGCCGAGAACTCTGCCTCTTCGCTTGTTAAGCTCGCCCATAATATCACCTGTATTGTCATCGGGAGCTGTGACCTTTAGCTCGCCGATAGGCTCGAGCATAACTGGATCAGCCTGTCTGAGGCCTTCCTTATAAGCGATGGAAGCAGCAGTCTTGAATGCCATTTCCGATGAATCAACAGGGTGATAAGAACCGTCAACAAGTATAGCCTTAAGGCCAACTACAGGACAACCTGCCAGCACGCCTTTTCTAACGCTTTCCTCAAGTCCCTTCTGAACAGCCGGGAAGTAGTTCTTAGGTACAGCGCCGCCGAAGATCTTCTCTTCAAATACAAGAGTATCGCTTACACAAGGCTCAAACTCGATCCATACGTCACCGAACTGTCCATGGCCGCCGGACTGTTTCTTGTGTCTTCCCTGAACCTTGACCTTCTTGCGTATCGTTTCTTTGTATGCTATCTTAGGAACAGTTAGATTTACCTCAACGCCGAACTTGCTCTTGAGCTTTGCAGCAGCTACTTCGATATGCTGTTCGCCGAGGCCGCTGAGTATCTGCTCCTTTGTAGTCTCGTCCTGAACATATGTGAGAGTAGGATCCTCCTCGATGAGCCTCTGTATACTTGTTGATATCTTAGCCTCATCTCCCTGAGCCTTAGCCTTGACAGCCATTGAATAGCAAGGCTTCGGGAATTCCATAGCTGCAAACTCAACGACTCTTGAAGGATCAGAAAGTGTACTTCCGGTATTGGCAGAGATCTTTGAAGCTACAACTATATCACCTGCATATGCAGCAGGAATCTCTGTCTGCTTCTTTCCGCAAAGTGAATAGAGCTTACCTATCTTTTCAGAAGTACCCGTTGTAGAATTCATTACTTCGCTGTTTGATGAAAGCTTACCCGACATAACCCTGATGAAGGACATCTTGCCAACGAAGGGATCGGCAACAGTCTTGAAAACAAAGGCTGACAGCGGATCATTCAAATCGCATTTTACATCAACAACATCCTTGGTGGGAGTATATGCCTCTGCAGCGTATACTTCATCGGGAGAAGGAAGCAGAAGCTCAATCTCCTTGAGAAGCATATCTATACCTGCAAGGTCAGAGGCAGATGTGCATACAACAGGAGTAATGATGCCGCGGTTCATGCCGTCATGTATACCGTCGATAAGCTCCTTCTGAGTAAACGCCTCACCCTCAAAGAACTTCTCCATAAGCTCCTCGGATGTCTCTGCGACAGCCTCTGAAACAGCAGCAACAAGACCATCAACACGATACTCGAACTTCTCAGAGATCTCGGCAGTCGGCATTTCAGTCTCAATTGCGTTGCCCTTTGCATCATATTTATAGCACTTCATCTCAATGAGATTAACATATTCAACGATCTTTCCGTTGCTGACAACAGGAACGACAACAGGACACACCGTAGGACCGAAAACAGTTTTCAGCTCAGTGAGTACATTAAAGAAATTTGCGTCCTTATCGTCGATCTTGGTAACAACGAACATTTTTGACTTACCCTGCTTTACAGCTTCCTCGTAAGCCTTTCTTGCGCCGACCTTGACGCCTGATTTAGCTGAAACAGTAATCATTACCGTATCAGCAGCCCTTATACCCTCGATCATTTCGGCTGCAAAGTCGAATAATCCGGGAGTATCTAGCAGATTAACCTTAAATCCGTTATATTCAAAAGAAGCAAGAGCAGTGCTTATTGAAATCTGTCTCTTGATCTCCTCAGGATCGTAATCACAAACAGTTGTGCCGTCAGCAGTCTTGCCGAGACGGTCGGAAGCTCCTGCCTTGTAAAGGATTGCCTCTGCAAGAGAAGTTTTTCCTGAGCCGTTGTGGCCTGCAAATGCTATGTTTTTGACCTTGTTTACATCATATTCTTTCATGGTAAAGTTTCTCCTCTTAAATGGTTTATCCGTTTTCATGTACGGCATACAAATATTATAATTCATTAATAAAAAAATTGCAATACTAACATAAAATTTTCTACATTTCATATTACGCGATGAGTTGTTTGTTGTGCATTATTAACAAATAAACCTTCTCCGCATTTACTAATTAGCTTTACTTTTCCTAAAGCGAAGTAACTTATGAAATAGAAAAGCCCCCATACCACCACATATATGGCGATACCGAAGGTATTGCAGGCCGTAATTCCTGTGAAACGGATTACCAGCTCTGATGCCTTCATGGAAGCGTATAGAACAGCAATCGGCATAATAACAGTCGAAAAAATGGAATATCCTACACCTGCTGTCCTGACAGTTTTTATGTAACGCATAATATTACCAAAGATATTGCTTGCATAATAGGATATAACAATACCACAAAAACCTAAGCGAGGTATAAAGATCAGTACTGCCGCTATCCTTATTGCATATTCAGCAAGATAGTTTGCAGACGAAAATTTTTGCTGTCCAAGCCCCTTGATCATGGCCTCAAGAACTATCTCCATATAAATAAACGGTATAACGGGCGCAATCATTATTATCATTCTTCCTGTAAGCTCTCCCCCGCCGAGAAGCTCTCCGATCTGTTTGCCGAACCGCATGATGACAGCAGCTGCAAAAAATGAAAATACAAGTGTATACCTTCTTATCCTGTCAGTCAGACTTCTTATCCGTTCCGTATTTCTTGCAGCATTTGCTCTGGCGGTCTCGCTGACTATCATACCCGCTACCGAACACAGCACGACCGAAGGGAAAAACAGTGTAGGTATAACAATCGCTTCAAATAAACCAAACTGTCCCAGTGCCTGCCCTGCGGAATCACCGTACAGTCTGAGACATATCGGTATAAGCGCATCATTTGTGCTGCTCAGTACTGCTGTCAATATACTTCCGCCCATAATAGGAAGTGAAAATAAAGTATATTGTCTGAAGCTTATGGAGCATACTCCGCATGATCTGCTTCGGAAGTGCAGATATGCAAAAACGAGAATTGCAACTGAAACTGTATTTCCTGCAATAACACTTCCGATCATTATACCGCATACTTTATGCTCGGATCTTACATCTGTCAGCAAAGCAGCTGCAATAATATATCCGCATCTTGTGACAAATTCGGCGATGTCAACTGCTGCTGCGACAGCGGCTCTACGTGTTGCATTGAAATATCCCTTCAGACAGGCAGCAAACGCACCTGTGATAAGAGCAAGAGGCATCAGCCGCAGCGCTGCTGTCATCTGTGCGCCGCTGAAAAATCTTTGGCTTATAGGCTCGGCAAAAATGATCATCGCCGCAGACACACCGGCACTCAGCAGCAGACATAACCTGAACCCATAAAAAAGAATACCGTTTGGATCACCGTTTTTCCTGCCTATCTCCTCGGAAATAAGACGGCTTGTGCAAAGAAAGGCATTGCCGTTGGAAAGAATACTCGCCAGCCCGAGAAACGAACCCATAAGGCTCAGTATACCAATGGCAGAAGCTCCCATCTGTCTTGTTATGAATGTGTTCAGAAACAATGCCGCTGAATCGAGAAACAGCTGCATTATTGTCAAAAGTGCTGCATCACGTAATATCTTACTTTTAATCAAAATTGCTTCCTCCGGAATTTACTGTTATATTCTATGCAGAAGCTGACATAAAAATGACAAAACGGACAGCAAAGCTGTCCGTTTTGGATTGTTTTATCTTTTTTGTAAAAGCAGCAATTAAGATTCAGCTCCGTCCTGATGTTTCACGTGTTGCTTCCAGTAATCAAGCTTAGGAAGCATATCTTTCATGTAGGAGCGAGCCTGATCTTCGTTAAAGCCTTCCCCGGTCATATGCTTTACACATACATCTATCAGATCATCCATATCATGATATGTATAATTTCCGTCAGCATAGCACCACTTGCAGTAATCCTCATTGAACGAGCCGTCGTTTTCCCTGCTCATAGATACATCTTCAAGCGGCATACCGCAGCACTGGCATATCAGCTTTCTCGGAGAGCCAAGAATAGTGTTTATAGACACATCGAACAACTGCGACAAGAGCTTGAGAGTCTCCGTATTGGGCACAGTTTCACCGTTTTCCCAACGTGAAACAGCCTGTCGCGTTACAAACACCTTTTCGGCAAGCTCTTCCTGTGAAAGACTATTCTTATTTCTGAGTTCAAGTATAATATTTTTTGTTTCCATGATCATCACCTCTAATGCTATTATAACACAGTCTGTCAGAAAATCAAGCAACTGTCTGTTGCCTTATTAGTATCAGTATTTGCGGACGTTACGTAAAAACGGGCAGCAAAGCGCTGCCCGTTGAAACTATTTTTTCAGCAGCCTGTCCAGCATTACCTGTCTGCACTCCTTTTCAAGAGTATCATCAAGAGCTTCAAGAGCGATATGCTCGGCCTCTCCCCTGTTTATGCAATACTCTATCATGTGATCCGAGATCTCGGGGTTTTTTGACAGACACGGGCCATGCAAATAAGTCGCTATAACGTTTTTTTCACAGTAGCCTTCTGCCTCACTTTTGGAGCAGTTTCCGTTACCGAAAAGCACCTTGCCGAAGGGCGTTTTCACACCCTGAGTCTGACCACCGTGATTCTCAAATCCGACGACCTTTACAGTCTTTCCGGTTATCTCGGACTGAATAACGATATTGCCTATGCAACGCTTTCTGCGGCTGCTTGGTGCAACAGTAAAATAATCAAACAATCCGAGACCTTTTATCTCATTGCCGTCTGCGTCGCGGTAATACTTACCCATAAGCTGATAACCGCCACATATCAGAAACAGGAATGTACCGTTCTTATATGCCTTGACGATACCGTCTTTGCATTTCAGCAGATCAGCTGAGATATGCTGCTGTTCAAGGTCAGCGCCTCCGCCGATATAGATAAGATCGTATGAACTGAAATCAGGCATTTCCGAGTCAATGGAGTACTTGTCTATATGACAGTCTATACCTCTCATTTTGCAGCGAAATGATATGACCTCCATGTTGCCGCTGTCGCCGTAAAGGTCAAGCATATCGGCATACATATGAAGAATTCTTATTGTTTTCATTTGTTACCTCCATGCTTTGTGATATAGCGTTTCAGAGCACTTCTTGTAGGCTGAACGGCCGTATAGTTTGCTATAATGAACTTGCGTCCCTTTGTACTTGCGAGCTCCTCAACTGCCTTGTCAAGATCGGGACGAACTACAATTTTTGAAGGGTCATAGCCTGCGGTCTTGATACGTACTGCAATATCATAAGCTCTTGTGCCCGAAGTGACAACTCTGGTAACACGCTCAAAAATGCTGAAATTAATGTCATATATCCACGACACGTCAAGTCCATCTGCAATATTGTCGTTAAGCACGAAAAGAAGCTCCTTCTCTCCCGGCATCTCGTTCATTACACGGAGAGTCATATTGGCTCCAACAGGATTTTTTGCAAGGTTAAGAGTAGCCTTATTTCCGCTGAGCATGAAGTTCTCCATGCGTCCGTTTTTGACGGTATAGCCGTTGATAACTCCGTCAGTTATCTTCTGGTCTATATTGTAGAGCTTTGCCGCTGCTGCAACAGCCGTCATATTGTATACGTTGTATATGCTGTTGAGCTTTGGCGAATAGGTGTGGCCATCGGCTGTGAAAATAGGCTTTTCAAGGTCGATATCCTTTGCGGTTATATATGGCTCATGATTGCCGAAACCGCACTTCTTACAGATGAACTTGCCTATGTGAGAGTACTGATAGTAGTCATATTCCAGTGCTTCACCGCAGAAGGGACAGAAACGTCCCTCGGAAGCCTCAAAAATTTTCTTTGTGGCAAAGGCATACGGCTCCGCGTGGAAATACTTCACATTTTTGTTTTGGGGATTAGCCCTTCCGAGACGCGCTGTGTTCGGATCATCACCGTTAAGAACAAGATTTCCCTCAAAAGTCTTGCAGAATCCGTTTATTTTCTGTATAAGAGTCTCCATTTCACCGTTTCTGTCCAGCTGATCACGGAAGAAGTTCAGCACCACCAAGGTATCCAGTTTCAGCTGCGAATAGACCACTGGTACATGAGACTCGTCGGTCTCAAGAATAAGGTAGTCTGCCTTGACTTTTCCCGACATATCGCAGTATTTCAGCAACATGGAGCATATGCCAGTATCAAGGTTATTTCCTTCTTTGTTAATGATTATTTTCTTACCGCTGCGCTCAAAAAGCTGTGCTATACAGTTTGTAACGGAAGTTTTTCCGTTAGTTCCGGTAACAGCGATTATAGGACAGTCCACCTTAAACATGGATACCGCCTTATGTCTTGACATATGCCACAGCACAATACCCGGAAGATTTCCTGCATTTCGATGCATAAGCTTTAGAAGTTTTACAATGATCTTACCAATTAAAATCAGAAGTCGTTTCAATTTCGTCCTCCGTAGAATTAATTTCCAGTATATGATACTCTTCCGTCCTCGGAAAATCCTACCCAGCCATGCTGCTTAGCAGCCTTTATGCCTAGTGCAACGGAAGTTTCGAGAGTGGGCGTGATTCTGGTAAATCCGAATAGATGAGCAACCTCACGTAACAGATCATCACGAGACATCGCTACCTGACGTGACATTATTTCCTTTATGCCCACAGCTATCTCCTCAGGAGCAACGTCATCAATATCACGCTTATCATCATTTTTATAAACAGTTCTGCACTTGTCATACTCCTCTGGTGTCTGTGAAACAAGCCATACATACTCGTTTTCTCCTGCGGTCGTTACCTTCGCATCAGCAT
Organism: Ruminococcus flavefaciens 007c; assembly: GCF_000571935.1. Classification (GTDB taxonomy): domain Bacteria; phylum Bacillota; class Clostridia; order Oscillospirales; family Ruminococcaceae; genus Ruminococcus; species Ruminococcus flavefaciens_F. The sequence goes on from NZ_ATAX01000025.1 coordinate 65,458, forward strand.
TTTCAAAGGCCTTATCGAAGAGAGCCTTCATATTGGCTCCGGGACGGGATATCCCCCAGCACGAGAAAGTCTTTTTAGCCAGTGTCTTCTTGTTCATCGGAGCCTCGGCAGCAAGAATATCGTTTATACACTTGGTTATCCTGGCAGTACTTGCCTCGTTAAAATTTTCCGAGCTGCCAAGAGCTTTAATTTTAAATGACTTGAAGTCATCAAAGCTTTCAGAAAAACTGCTGACCTCTTCGGTCTCAAAAACAAGCTCCTGCTTTTTCTTTTCCTCGACCTTGGATACAGTTTCGGGATGTCGGTAACGCTCAACAGCACTATCGATCTCCGCCTTTATCTTGCCCAGAACCTTTTCTTTGTTATCAAGCCAGTCAATGATATAAACGCTCATAACGTTCCAGCCAAGCCCCTTCAGTACACTCGGCTGTGAAAGAGTCCTGTCACTGGCTGTACCGTTGTGGAAGTACGCTTCGTTACCGCAGTTTATACCCATGATATAGGTATCGGGCTTGTCAGGATTGATAACAGCCACATCAACCTTGTAATCCGAGCAGCCGACATTGCATTTGCAGTCATAGTCCAACTTCCTGAGCTCATCTGCAACTATTGTCTCAAATCCGTCGGAGCTGTTCTTTGAACCCGCCTTTATGGGAAGAGCACTTCTGCCCTTTGCGGCAAATTCGAGGAAGCCCTTGAGTCCCTCGACACCGTCCGAACGTGTTCTTGACAGGTCTATCATATCCGGAGTAATAACCGAGAATACTATCATCTGACACTTTGAACGCGAAATAGCAACATTCAGTCGTCTCCAGCCACCATCGCGGTTAAGCGGTCCGAAGTTCATAGAAACCTTGCCATCCTTGTCGGGACCATAACCAATAGAAAACATGATGACATCACGCTCATCGCCCTGTACATTTTCGAGATTCTTTATGAGTATTGGCTCATACATCTCGTTGGCGTACTCCTCAAGCTTGGGATCGTCGCGGTAGGCGTCCATGAGAAGATCGTCGATAAGGTTCTGCTGGGGCAGGCTGAATGTAACGACACCAATGCTGAGCTTTCTCAGCTTTTCATCTCTCAGTCTGCGGCATATCTCTGCCACAACAGCTTCAGCTTCAGCTCTGTTCGTTCTTGTGGAGCTCTTATCATAATAGCCCTCAACATGAACCCAACTTACCTCAGACACCTGATCATCAGGCGACGGGAATGTATAGAGCTTGTTTTCGTAGTATTTTGTATTGCTGTATGCAATAAGGCTCTCATGACGCGAACGATAATGCCAGAGCAGATGCTTCTGAGGCATAGAAAGTGCAAGACAATCATCCAGAACGCTTTCCAGATCTTCCTTTTCGTAGTTTTCCTCGTCCACTTGATTTGAAGCAAAGAAACTCGTAGGCGGAAGCTGCTTTGGATCTCCCACAACTATGACGTTCTCGCCTCTTGCAATAGCGCCCACAGCCTCACAGGTAGGAAGCTGGGAAGCCTCGTCGAAGATGACAAGGTCAAATTTCGGATAAGACGGATCAATATACTGCGCTACAGATATAGGGCTCATAAGCATAACGGGACACATTCTGCGGAGCAGATTGGGTATGCTATCGAAAAGCTTACGGATAGACATCATTCTTCCGTTAGATTTGATAGCCTTCTGAAGAATGCCTATCTCGGAGCTGTTGGCAGAACCGCCAGGTGTCGGGATTTTAGCCGAAAGCTCTGCGGCAAGCTCCTTGATGGAAAGTGTTGAGAAGTTGTCAAGTACTTCTCCGAAACGGCGTATAGTATCCTCGAAAAGCGTCCCCTGGAACTTTGCAAGCTCAGGTGTACGTGATATAGTGCTCGTAACCATAGCTTTGCTTATATCGCAGTCGAAGGCTCCGATAAGCTGCTCTGTGGGAACCTCACCGTTCATATAAGTGTCAGCAACATTACCGATGCCAAGCTCTCTAAGCTTGTTGCATATAGTTACGATGCCTGTCCATTCCTTCAGCTGCGGCAGCGCATCAATAACGGCGTCAGCCTTCATCTGAGCGTCACCGCCCCAGCTCTCACCCGTTATGAGCTTATCGGTATTTATACCGAAGGAGCTTCGGAGCTGCGCAGCAACATTTTCAAGTGCAGCATAATCGGCCGTTATCTTGGAAATATCACTGTTTATCCCCTTTGTAAGGCTATCGCATAGCTTCTGCTTTATGTCCGGACTGAATGTAGAAGCCGAAACCTTCTCTCCCAGTTCGGACGAACGTGCAACGATACTCTCAATTGCATTCCAGTCGGCATTCTCGTCAAGGTTCAGTGTGCCGAAGTACTTCATAAGTTCAGGCTGCGCAGAAGCAATCTGGCTTTTCAGAGCGTTAAAATGGTTTATCTTGTCATAATATTGTGTGATATTCTCCTTGGTGACCGATGAAGCCGTTTTTGCATGTGCAGCAAGCTCCTTTACCAGCTTTTTGCTGCCAATGCTCTTGCCAAGGAACCACTTTCCCTGTGCAGTTTTCCATCTTATCAATGCGTCACAGGCATTATAACCGAGCACAGAAGGTTCAAACTTTTCGATCAGCTCATTTTTTATCTGGGAAAGCTCCTTGCCTGTGCCGATAAGGGACTGTGCCTTTTCTTTATAGCCGTTCCAGCGACTGTCACCGATAACATCGGGAAGCAGCTGCTCACCCTTTGCAGAAGCTGTCATTATCTCCGCAGCAAGCTTGCATTCCTCAAACGTCATCTCACTGCTGCCGGTAAACTGAGCTATCTGCTGAGTATCACTCTGTGCAGCTGACAAGGCAGTTTTCAGCTCGCGCAGCTTCGACTCCATAGCTCCTCTTGTTTCGGGAGTGCATGATGTAAGCTCGCAAACTCCAAGTGCCGTAGTAGTGACGTCACCGAATTCTCTTCCTGCCGCAGCAAGACTTTCAAGAGTCTCACGCCATACCGAATAAGAGGTATCACTCATAGCGTCAAGCTGCTCGTTAGTGAATGTGAACTTTCCGCCTGAAGAGCTATTCTTTTCATATCTCACAGCTGCATCATACATTGAGCAACCGAAATTGCGCTTTTTATGTATCTCCTCCATTGTGCCGTTGAGCTCTTTCCTCATTTCGGCTATCTTGTCAGCCTGAGCCTTGTACTCAGCAGGCTTCTTTATGCGCCCAACGTTAAGTGTCTCTTCCAGCTGCTTGAGAACCGCACGTTTCTGAGCCTTATTGGAATGGAGCTCAATACAGAAAGGCCCCAGGCCGACCTTGTTGAGACGTTTTTCAACAACTGAAAGTGCAGCCATCTTTTCAGCTACGAAAAGCACAGATTTCCCCTGATAAAGAGCACTTGCTATCATATTCGTGATAGTCTGGGATTTACCGCTTCCGGGAGGCCCATGAAGCACGAAACTCTTTCCCTGAGCAGCTGCGTAAACAGCTGCAAGCTGTGATGAATCCGCACTGAGAGGAACCACCAGATCAGTAGGAGCTACCTTATTATCCAGATCAAGAGGAGATATGTACAGATCATCGCCTGCCCATTCCGTCTTGCCCGAGATAAGACTTGCAACAACCTTATTCTTGGCAAGCTCGTCCGCGCGGTTCCTGATATCGTTCCACATGATAAAACGATTGAAGGAAAATTGTCCTATAAATGCATAATCAACTATATCCCAGCGAGGCTGCGACATTATGCCCTGGCGTACAGTGTTGAATATGATCTGAAGGTTAACACCGTTTTCGTCCTCCGGAACAGGGTCAAGTCCTTTTATATCGATACCGAAAGTCTGGCGGATATGCTCCAGCATGGTTATGTTGATCTGCGTATCCTCATCACGCATACGAATTACATATGTCTTTTCCTGTACCTTGCGTATAATATCTATAGGAACGAGTACAAGCGGAGCATATCGCGGCTTGTCACTTTTTTCAGTCTCGTACCAGCGCAGGAAGCCAAGAGCAAGATATATTGTATTGACACCATTTTCTTCTATGCTGACCTTTGCCTGCCTGTGAAGCTTTTTCATTATCTTTTCAAGCTCCACATCCTTCATAAAAGTTCTCAAACGATGGTTTTTGAACTCTGATTCGGATATAGAAGTTATCAGATCACGGTCGTTTTCCACATCATAGATCTTACTGTCGGACATCTGCAATGTCATATCATTCGGCATAGACATTACCTTGAAGTCCTCGCCCTTTGAGATCTCGTCTTCAAGCACTCCAAGATCGCTTATCATAAGCTGGACACTCATAGCTGTGGGACGGAAATTAAGCAGACTGTTCCTGAGACTAAGATCAAGGAGCTTTCTCTCCCACATTACCTGTTTTGTAACTTCTCTGCCTTCACCGTAGGCAACCGCCTGATCTGCAATGGCATTCGGAGCAGAAGTTATCTCGGACTTCTTACGCTCACCGTAATCTACAGCCTTGAAGGTTCCGTTCTCACTGACTCTTGAAGGAACAGGACGTATGCCGCTTGAACGTGTACGGCTTATATCTATAGCAAAATAGAAACCTGATTCGTCATCAAGATGTGCTGCTGCATGTTTTTCAGCGTCATCAAAATCTATATTCTTGCCTGCTACAAAATCAGTACACTCGACCACGCTGACTGTATCTATGCCATGCGCTATCCGCTTTGTTATGGCAGACATATCGTACTGAAGGCAATCGGAGAATGTCTCGTCTTCCAGCCAGCAGCCTGAAAAAGCGTGTCCTTTTACAATTATAAGCATGGGGCTGAGTCCAACTGCTTCAAGGCATGAAGCATACAGAACAGCAAGATCCAGGCAGGTTCCCTGCTTTCCGTCAAGCACTTCATCGGGCATACGCACACGCTGCGATTCCTCAAAGCTTGCAGGAGGCATGGTATAAGCGATATTCTGTTCCTGAAGAGCTGCATATATCGCACCCATCTGCTGTTTTACGATATTGGGATTCTTTGACTGATAGCCCGTAAATGAAGGATCTCCGCACCATTTTTTCAGATATGTACCTGCTGAGGCGACTATTTCACGGACTTTCGGATGATTTGGCGTAATAAAAGCTGCTATGGTCTCTGGCATAAAATTGATGCCTGACCACTGATCGTAAGCGAGAAGCTCTATACTGCGACATTCTTCAGCTATTACCTCTTCTCCCTGAATAGCCTCTATAGTAACGCTTCCCACAAGTTTTTCGGTAAGTGAGAAAAGCTGTTCGGACAAAAGGATTATATTTACCGGAGATACCTCAACAGGTTCTCCAGGTCTAAGATCAAAGGGCACAGACTCGAAAGTCTTTGCAAACTCTGGCTCAAAGCTTATCCTTAGTCTTACGTTTTTAAGTTCATCTTTAGTATTGTTTGACATAACTATATTCCTGAAAACCGGAACATAGTTCTGCTGCATCGCGAAATTGATCTGTGCGGTCATATTTCCGCTGAATGTAACCTTATTATCCATACAGTCCTCCATTCTGCCCTTAGCGAAAAAAATACTACTTCTATGATACCACATTCCGAGTAATTTTACAATACAATCATCAAAAAAAGTCAAAAGTACTATACACTGACCACACTCCACAAAACATAACATAAAAATATCCCCCGTTTCTGACGGGGGATATACTGATACATAATAGTATAACTAAATATTAGAAAAGATCCGATCACTTTTTCTTCTTTTTATTTGGATGATTATTGCTCTTTGTAACATTAGCCTTGACAGGTGCGGCTGTCTTTACAGCAGCTGCTGCCTTTTCAGCCACAGGTTTTACATTCTTGCTTGGATCCTCAAGGAACTTATAAACAACTGCTGCCAGTGCTGCTCCTACAAAAGGTCCTACAATGAATACCCAGAGGTCACCGAGAGCATCTCCGCCTGCCAAAAGAGCAGGTCCGAGGCTTCTTGCAGGATTTATGGATGTACCTGTAAGTCCTATTCCGAAGATATGAACGAGTGTAAGTGTGAGACCAATAATAAGACCGCCGAATGAACCGTGATTAGCCTTCTTTGAAGTTACTCCCAGTATAGTCATCACAAAGATAAATGTAAGGATTATCTCTACGAGTAAGCCTGCACCTGCACTGCCGTTAACATTTGCAAGTCCGTTTGCGCCATATCCGCCGGTCTTGTCAACTACATCTCCGAGATTGAATATAGCCTTGAGCATTCCTGCGCCTGCGATTGCTCCAAGACACTGTGATACAACATAACCGACAAAATCGGTAAATGTCATTCCGCCGCTGAGAAGAACTCCCAGTGAAACAGCCGGATTGATATGACATCCCGAAATATTGCCGATACAGTATGCCATACCAACAATAACAAGTCCGAAAGCAAGAGCTGTAAGGATATAGCCTCCGCCGAAATCAGCGCCGCAACCTACAAGCATTGCCGTACCGCAGCCAAGAAGAACGAGCACAAAAGTGCCGATAACTTCAGCTACATATTTTCTGATTGATTCCATGTTTTTTGCCTCCTTATTCTGATTGTTTTGTCGGAAATCCGATAAAACTATTATATCATCGTTTTCTCTGATTTGTCAATAACTAACAATAAAAAATATAAACAATTCTTAATATATTAATACAGCGCTTTTCACAATACGTCCCGAAATAAAAAACCATAGCTTTTCCAATAAACGGAATCACTATGGTTAATTTGGTTTTATATTTGTTCACTTTATATCAGTAGGCTTGGTATTGGGATACTTTTTCTTCTCATGTGTTACCCCGTATATGACCGAAAGCGTAATGCCAATGACTATAAAAGCTATCATTACAGCTGTAAAGGCTTCAGTAAGCTTGTACATAACGCTGGTAAATGCGGTAAATACAGGTGCCTGCTTTATTATAAAAGAGTCAAAATACTTCGTAGCTATAAGATATATACTTGGTGTTCCGCCCATAACTCCGGCAATAATTGCAGATATACCGCACCAGTACACAGCTGTTATCCTCTTTTTGTGATTGACAGCTATAAGAAGCAGGATCAGTAGCAGCGTTGCTCCGAGAAGAGCGACAGTTGCAATAATCCTATTAGAATAAAGCAGTGCCAGCTTTTTCAGTACACCGCGATCATTCATAGCCGAAAACTTATAAACATCACAGAAAGAGCCAATTGCTGCATAAGCATTATCCTTGGTGTTTTGCAGCTTCTGTTCAAATTTATCGTCCTTCTCGTAATTGTTCTCTTCTGCAAAATCGTTGAAGAATTTCTCAATATTCTCCTCAAGCGCCTTATTAGAAGGAGGAGTCATAACCATTCTGCCGTTACCCTTAAGAGCATTGAACGCCGAATCAATATACGCCATCTCAAAAGATCTGATATATTCATTATCAATAGCATCGGTATATACATCCGCCGGGATTCCTGATGTATTGTACTTATCGGCATAGTATTTTCCAACTTCGCTGATTATCATGGGTTCAAGCTCTTTTTTTGAAACAAGTCCTTTTAGTTTTTCGGAAGAGATGTTTATATCCACCAGCATAGCCGCGGAACTGATTATAAAAACAAACACCAGCAGCACGGATATAATAAGTGAAGGAAGATAAGTACTTATTTTTTTCATCTGGAGCTCCCCTCCCCGTTGTTATTATAGAATTTCTTCTCGGTAAGCTCGCATACAACACCTGCACGTTCATCGGCGCTTCCTAAAATATTGCGCTTGCAGGTATATAGCGTCAACTTACAATCGTCGGAAGGAGCTACGTATTTGCCGTCTTTCTTATTAAAGGTAATAACTTCCTTGACTTTATAGACAAATACACCGTAATTGGTCTTTAGTGTTACCTTATCCTTCTCCTTGAGCTTGTGGAGCTCAGCAAAGAAAGTGTCCTCATGTGCACTGATAACGGTATTTCCTTTATCACCGATTATAACAGAGCCGGATGACTGGCAAGCTCCGTGCTCGTAAAGCTCTGAATTGCTTCCCCAATAAACAGGTATGGAAATATCAAAAGCCGAGCTTGTAAGCACAGCATACAACTCTCCGAATTTTGGGCGGATAAACTCCCCTTCCTCGGATGTGGCACCATTATAATCATCTATTATCTCATTATCGCGGACTACAAGCCCCGAGCCTGCCGACTCCGGAGTGACCTTCAGGTCATCCATAAAGGCAAGATTAAGGTATACTTTCAGCTTATCTGATGGCTTTATCATTGCTATCATAAAAATACCTACACAAAGAGCAAGCAGCACAAACGGGGTCGCAACATGAATAAGAACACTGTTTTTTTTATTATTTTTTTCCATTTAGTTCTCCGATCCCTCTGCTCTGAAACGGCGCATAAGAATATATACAGCACCGATGCTTAAACTGATTAGCGCACCTGCCGCAGCTAAAATTCCTCTTCTGTCATAGCCGGTATCTTCAACAGAAGCACCTGCCGTAGATACATTCACCAATTCGCCATTATCATTTCTGACAGCAAGTGTAAGCGTATCATCACTTACCTCATCAACGGATATATTCAGTCCCATTTCCTTTGCTGCATCTGAAAGCGTTCCAACGATCTGAAGCTTCTGGTCTGCCGGAGACTGCTTCATAAGACTTCTGTACTCCTCAGGACTGAGATTATCTATCAGCGCCTGCTGCTGAGCCGGCGTAAAGCTTCTGACATAAGCCATCTTTTCATCGTATGACATTTTTATAAATGCTTCCTTGCTTATCCTTGTAAATGTAGTACCGTCACTTGCTGTAATGGTTATACTGTCATCAGCAACAGGCTCAGAACCTTCATTCACTGAAGGAGCAGCGGTTGTGGTAGTAGTGGGAGTTTCAGTTACCTGAGGACCTGCGGTAATGATCATATTCCCGGCTTCATGAAGCTTTTCGATTGCTTTATCAAGTCTCTCGGAAGGATAATCCTCTGGATGAGAATAGTACTCATTATATCCAGTCTGAATATCCTCTTCGGAATATCCGTATGCCCTTGCAACAGCTGCTACATCGTCAGCCGTGGTAGCATGAGCAGAAAGCGGCAGAGCACAAAGCAGAGACATGACTGCCGTCCCCACAAATGAAGCAATAATCCTCTTTGACATAAATAGTCCCTCCTATCATTTATACTAAATATTATAACTGTTTTACCCTATAATGTCAAGGTGAAAAAATAAAACCCCACGGTAATGCCGTGAGGTTTTACGCCGTATGGCGTGCCTGGAGGGATTCGAACCCCCGACCTACTGGTTCGTAGCCAGTCACTCTATCCAGCTGAGCTACAAGCACATCATTTGACGACTTAAATATTATATCATGTTAATCATAAAAAGTCAACCACATAACGTAAAAACGTCATTTTGCACTAAATAGAATATAAAAGGTTAGCAGAATAGATAATTATATAAAAAGATAAAAAACACCTTGACATTCTATCTGAAATTTGATATAATTAATTTTGTTGTGAGACATTAGCTCAGTCGGTAGAGCATACGCCTTTTAAGCGTAGGGTCGAGGGTTCAAATCCCTCATGTCTCACCACTTTTATTTATGCCGGTATTTCAGAATACCGGCATTTTTTATAATCTGCCCCGGCCGAGCGGAGATTTTCAGATAAAAAAAGCATTCGTGAATAACCGGAATGCTTTTCTTATTATGCGTATTCTAATTATGTCAAATAACAGCTCACTGCTGTCTAAACTTTATTACAGCAAATCTGAGTGATTTACACGTATCCATTCTGCAACAGTCGATATAAATACTGAATTAGTCGGTATGTCCTTCTCACTCTGAAGAGTATTCATGAAGATGTTATCTGCAATCTTTGTGTTGTGACGGTACCAACCTGATTTGATCACGTGCCTAACCGCTCTTTCGATTTAACATTCCGACGTATGATAGCTTTCTGCAAGCTTAGCATACAGCTCCTTACTAAAAACCGTGGCGTTCCCGTTTGACATCACACAGATCATTATGCCATCCTTCAGTTAATGATAGACTTTTGTGTTAGGCGAAATGCCAAGATCAAGCAAAGTTGTTACGATAATTGCTGCAACGTTGTTTTTCATTTCTTATTCACTCCTTCTATATATGAAACATATTATAACACATTTCGCAGGAAATTGTAATGATCGATTTCGTCGTATTTTGACGAGGTTTGCCGAATAATGTCGTATAAAAAAGAGAGCAGAAGAATCTGCTCTCTTTTTATCAGTTTTTGATCTGCTTAGCAACGAGGCTCTCACCGCAGTATATAGCGCGAAGCTTCGGCTTTTCAATCTTTCCTGTGGGATTTCTCGGAACATCTGCAAAAATGATCTTATGAGGTCTCTTATACCTTGGAAGCTTCTGGCAGAAAGCCGTAATATCTTCTTCCGTACAGGTATGATCTTCCTTAATAGAAATGATAGCAGCTGCGATCTCTCCGAGTCTCTTGTCCGGAAGTCCTATAACAGCAACATCCTTTACGGCAGGATTACTTCTGAGGAAGTCCTCGATCTGAACAGGATAAAGATTCTCGCCTCCGCTGATGATAACATCTTTTTTACGGTCAACAAGGTAAATAAATCCGTCTTCGTCCTCCTGTGCCATATCTCCCGTATAAAGCCAGCCGTCCTTTAGAGTCTCGGCAGTAGCTTTTTCATCACGGTAATAACACTTCATAACACCGGGGCCCTTTACGAGAAGCTCTCCTACCTGACCGCGTTCAACAGCATTGCCGTCCTCATCGGCAATCTTTACTTCCCATCCATAGCCTGCCTTACCGATAGCACCTACTTTGTGAATATTCTCAACTCCAAGATGAACACAGCCGGGACCGATGGATTCACTGAGTCCGTAATTAGTGTCATACTGATGCTTTGGGAATACCTTCTTCCAGCGAGTAATAAGCGAAGGAGGTACAGGCTGAGCGCCGATATGCATAAGTCTCCACTGATCAAGATCATAATTTGAAAGATCAATATCTCCTCTATCAATAGCATCGAGAATATCCTGTGCCCACGGTACAAGAAGCCATACTATGGTACATCCCTCTTCTGATACAGTCTCTATTATCGACTTCGGCTTTACTCCCTTGAGGAGAACTGCCTTGCTGCCGGAATAAAGGCTGCCAAACCAGTGCATCTTTGCTCCTGTATGATAAAGAGGAGGTATGCAAAGGAAAATATCATCCTTTGTCTGGCCGTGGTGGTTCTGTTCAACCTTAGCCGAGTGCATAAGGCTTGTATGATCATGAAGAATAGCCTTCGGGAAGCCTGTTGTTCCAGAAGAGAAATAGATAGCCGCATTGTCATCATCGGTTATCTTTATATCAGGCGCAGAGCTTCCGCAGTTAGCTACAAGACTGTCATAGTGTTCCGCAAATGAGGGACAGCCCTCACCTACATAGAAAAGAAGCCTGTTCTTGCTGATCTCGTCAGCAATCTCTTCGATCCTTCCGATAAACTCCGGGCCAAACATAAGTACATCAACTTCAGCGAGATCGAGACAATACTTTATCTCATCGGCTGTATATCTGAAATTAAGCGGTACAGCAAGAGCTCCCGTCTTTAATATACCGAAATAGATAGGCAGCCACTCCAGGCAATTCATAAGAAGTATACCTACCTTATCACCCTTATGTACGCCTCTTTCGATAAGCATATTAGCAAAACGGTTAGCCTTTTCGTCAAAGACCTTCCATGTTATCTCTCTTCTGTAATGACATTCCGGATCAGGCTCTATGAGCTCATACTCCTTCCATGTTATGCGGCGGACTTCAGTTATTTCGGGATTTACCTCCACGATAGCAACATCATTTCCGTATATCTTGGCATTTCTTTCAAGTAATTCTGTAATAGGCATTATGTTAATCCTTTCTGCAAAAGCAACTTCACTTTTACGTGTAAAAGCCCAAAAGCTGCAAAGCGATAAACTATTTTTATTTTATCACAAAAAAGCGAAAAAGTAAAGAGATATTTTCCGTTTTATCCAACAAATTGACCATCTGTTTTTGCAGCATATTGCATAAAGTAAGGCACATCATATACATATGATGTGCCTTAAAAATCATTCGGTTTCGTCTGAGCTGTAAACAACTTCAGCAGTGACTTCTTCCTTTTCTTCCTCACCCTCAGCAGGCTCTGGAGCAATAATGATGACCTTAGCTCCGCATTTGTCGCAGTAAGCCTGTTCCTTTCTGATATTCGCACCGCAGCTGCTGCAGGTTATCCTGTCCTCAAGGTTCATCAGAAGAGCTCTGAGTTCCTCAAGCTTACCGTTTTTCTCTTTTATATCAGCTATTGTTACAGCAAATTCGCTATCGGTATCATCACATACCTTTTCGTACATTGCCTTGCCGAGCTCTATGTAATCTGTATCAATATCTGATTCAATATGTGAGATTTCACGCTTCAGCCTTGTCTTTTCCGCAAACTTCTTCGAACTGTTGGAAACCGATTTTGCACCGCGCTCAACAGACTCTCCGAATTTTCCTGCAATGTCTTTTACTGAATCAACAAATCCCATTTTAACTACCTCCATTTTTTTATTAATATTCAAGCTGAATATACAACTTTTTCACGTGTAGGCCGGCTTTTCGGTGATCTCGAATTTCACAGCATTCAGCGCTCTTACAGCTGCATCGGAAAAATCGCTGCATACAGTTGAATAAAGCGTCATTATAATATCGTCTGCCGCCAGCTGAGCTCCTATTTCGCAGTTCATAACAATACCTGCGCTCATATCAAGCTTATCCTCCTTGGACAAACGCCCGGCACCGAGGAGCAGAGATGTCATGCCAAGCTCTTCGCAGTTAAATCCAAGGATCTTCATATCCTTTGTGGCTCTGATCTCATATCTGAGCAGAGGCTGCGGAAGAAGTGAAGTATCGTCGCAGATCTTTTCGTTTCCGCCGTGAAGCCTAATAGTTTCACGCAGAACATCAAGAGCCTTCTTCGAGGACACTGCATCTTCAGCATACTTTCTGCATTCATCATTGGTACCTTTTCCTGCGAGCTCGAGCATATCAGCTGCAAGCTCAATACAGGTATCATAAAGTCTGCCTTTGACCTTTCCCTGAAGTACTTCCACAGCTTCCTTGACTTCAAGAGCGTTACCGATATTTCTGCCAAGAGGTGAATCCATATCAGTAACTACAGCTTTACACTTCTTTCCGGCTGATCTTCCTGCACGTTCCATAAGAACAGCAAGCTTTTCAGCGTCTTCCTTGGTTTTCATAAATGCTCCCGAGCCATACTTGACATCAAGTACAAGGCAATCGGCGTTCGTAGCAAGCTTCTTGCTCATAATGCTCGCACAGATAAGCGAAATACTGTCAACAGTACCTGTTGCGTTCCTGAGAGCATACATCTTCTTATCAGCAGGACACAGCTCGCCTGTCTGGGAGATTATTGAAAAGCCCGTCCTGCGAAGTATCCTTTCAAATTCGTCAAGAGGCAGATCAGTTCTGTAGCCTTCGATGCTTTCGAGCTTATCAATGGTTCCTCCTGTATGACCAAGCCCTCTTCCCGACATTTTTGCAACGCATACTCCACAGGCTGCAACAATAGGTCCTATGATAAGTGATGTCTTATCGCCGACACCGCCTGTACTATGCTTATCAGCAGTAAAAGGCAAATGCAGTTTCAGAATATCACCGCTGTCACGCATTGCAGCTGTCAGTGCAAAGGTCTCCTTTTCCGTAAGTCCGTTAAGACACACAGCCATAAGCCATGCAGACATCTGATAATCCGGAATATCACCGTTGGTATAGCCCTTTACGAGCCAGGCGATCTCATCTTCGTTGAGCTCTTGTGATTTTTTAGTTTTATTAATAATATCAATAATGTTCATGATCCACCTCCTATACATACATTTTACCATAAATGCGATAATAATTCAATAGTTTTTGTGAAATCAGTCTCTATTTTTACAAAAAATTCATTATTACAAGAAAAACAACAAAGGGAGCTCCGAGAACAGCACTGCCAAGAAAATTGAAAAGATTAAGCGGTATATCAATATCTATCATATTACCATATTTATTAACTATGAAAAGGGCGGCTTCTCCGGTAAGAGCTCCCACAATAGCCGATATGATCTTCTTTTCTCTTTTAAGATAATATATAAGCATTATAAATGTAACTGCGACGCATATTCCACTGAAAATCCATTCTGTATCCATTTTCGACCTCTTACATCAATATATATCCAAGTGCGATAATAAGCTTTATATCAGCCCCTTCTTTTATAAGAAGATATAAAAGAGCAGCTATAAGCAGTTTATCACTGTCAATCCCGCCATCAAACAGATCATCGGCCAGAGAAGCAATAAATCCGCCTTTACTTGTTTTGTTCTGTTTTTCATCTTTAGATCCGCATAGCGTGTCAGGAGGCTCGTCGGCGGCTATATTACGTGGTTTTCTCTGGTATATTTTCGTATTATATTTTTCACAGCATCCGTTACGTTCACCCTTATAAACCGCCATCATATACCTCCCTTCCACTCAAATAAGCTCCTGTAGCAATCCGCTGTCCTTAGCTATATTCCATACTGCCATAAGTTTGATAAGCTTTACAGCTTTATCTACCCTCTTTTGCTTTTCAGCCCCGAGATGAGGCTTCAAAGCAAGAAGTAATTCTGTATTTCTGTCCTCATTGGCAGCTGAACCGATCAGGCTCGTCAGCTTAAGAACAGAACTTATATCGGGAGATACACTATCACCGGATTCATCTCCACTATTGCTGCTGTCACTGCTCTCAGCGGACGAAAGCATATCAGCAAGCTCTGATAACCGCTTAATACTCTCCTCGTCCGAAAGCAGTTCGTTTATCCTGCTCATTATGTCGTCCATATGCCTGACCCGTTATTTTTTACCGCCTGACAGCTTTTCGTACAAAGCTTTTGCTTGCGGTGTGCTCATCATCTTTTCAACAATTTCCGGATTGTTAACAGCCTGTTGAAATCTTGCTGCTTCATTTTTGTTCATTGCGGCCAGAGCACTGTCAAACTTTCCGGCTTCAAGCTCGGATCTGAGCTGTTCGGGCGGTACTCCGATCTTCCTGCTTACGGCATTAAGAAGCCCCGTAAGCTTCTTAGTATCAAAATTATTGTTCATATTTGCCTCCATTCAATAATGTATACAATATTATATTGATTTTTCATATAAAATATGTTATAATACTGTATAAACTTCTCAGGAGGGATCAACTTGCGTATTGTTGTCTTATCAGATACACATGGTAATTACTTCAATCTTGAAAGTATTATTCTAAGAAATACAGATGCAGACTGGATAATTCACCTCGGCGACGGTGAGCACGAGCTCGATAATTTTATCCTCTCCCATCAGAAATTAGCTCCTAAGATAATCCATGTTGCAGGTAACTGCGACTTTGACAGTCTCAGTGAGGATGTTTTTATTCTGCCTGCATTGGAACATAAAATACTCGCTACTCACGGCCATCACTACGGAGTCGGCGGTTCACTTGAAAGACTCAAAGCCCTTGCTCTGACCAACGGCTGTGATATTGTCCTCTTCGGACATACACACGCACGCTATCAGAGCTTTGAAGACGGCCTTTACATATTGAATCCCGGAAGCGCTTCTATTCCACGCGACGGCAACAAGCCTTCTTTCGGCCATATCGACATCTCTCCCGCAGGTATCGTCACCAATATCGTTGACGTCTGATCCCCTTCTTATCTTATGCAGAACAGCTTATGATGTTACAAAGCTCCTGCGGATCTGTGTCCGTAGGAGCTTTTTCATTAAGTATAAGAGAAAAACGGTGCATATGCACCGTTTATTATTATGATATTCTTCTGCCCTTGCCCTTGACACGCTTTTCGATAGGCGTTTCCTTACCGCCCATATCCTCAAAAATGCGCTCATCTTCATCGGGAGAATCGTCTACAAGCTCGGGATTGATCTCACCGATACTTGTATAATACGGATTTATTACGTATTTCTGGATGACAGGATAACTGATGAAACAATTGAGCAGACAAAGGAAAGCAGCAGGAAAAAATGGTATCAGTAAAAGGAATACAGGCAACAGGTACATTCTAAGTATGACCATTACCGCTATCACCAATAAAGTCAGAATAAATGTGAGCAGGTTCTGCTTCAGGGCTACAAAAGAAAGAGCGAATGAATTCTTGAAAAGATTCTTCATTGAAAGATTTGTTGCCGTCATCATAAGGAATATATAATTATTCATTATAATTACCACAAGAAACAGACTGAAGGTTATTACCATAGGTATGTATATCGCCTTAGAGCCTGTCTGTACCGCAAGAGCGGGATAGACCATCAGCGAGGAAATCGCCGATATGAATATCAGGCAATCAAAAAATCCGACAATGGCTGCCCTTTTGAAGTTTGATTTAAAAGACTTGAAAAAATCGCTGACAATAAATGAATGTTTTCCTATAACAAAAGCTCTTATGACCTTTGTCATTCCCGCAGTGGCAGGTCCTATAAGTATCATAAATATGACCAACAGTATACAGGTAACTATTATCGAAGCGGTATCACTGTTTTTTAAAATGCTTACGACTGGCAGCATCATTACAAGAGGCAGGAAAAAAAGCATATAAAGCAGATTAAGTTCCATCAGCTTCCACAGCTTTCTTCCGACTATGTCAAAAAACAACGCTGCTCCCTTTTTCTTAGGAGCATTTTTCGCTATTCCAACTCCTGCAGTTTCATAATTCTTTGAAAAAAGACCCAATTATAATTCCTCCGTTTATCCTCTCTCAGCAGAATTATAAATGAACCATACAGCTCCATCTGCGAAAGATATGATTAATGACAGCAACATAACGACAATAAACCTTATACAATACAGCCTGAAACTGTATTTTTCGGCATAATTCTCCTCTTTTCTGAGGCCGCACCGAAAAAGCGTTGCTGAGTAGCTGACAGTCTCTCTTACAGCAAGTGCTGCAAGAAAAGCAAATGCAGCTGCCTTAGGCATTAAAACAAAAATAACAGTTACAAACGCTCCCGCTCCCATAGATAAATATGCCGCAGCCGCTGCAGCGCCTATGCCAATCCCTCTGTATATAAGTAGAGCAATTCCGAAAGGCTGTCCAATAGCACAAAGGCCGAAGAAAAAAGCAGCAAAGCAAAACACAGTTGCAAAAGCAATATCTCCTAAAACAAGTGCAGGTATCTGAGTTCCCCCAGAAGGCAGAAAACACTGATTTATGTAAACAAGCTCTGCCGCATCATACCTGACTGCAGCCCATGAACCCACAGCTACACCTGCCACAACAAAGAAAAGATATATCCAGATGCTTGTCCTGCCGTGTTTTCTTATGTTTATTGTACTTATATGTTTCATATGCATCATCCCTTCCTAAGATAGGATATGCACATATATCGTGTTTTAGACTTATTTTGAAAGCTCGTATGCTCTCTTGGTGCAGCTTTCGCAGCAGTTTTTTACAACATCGGTTAGATTTCCTTCGTAAAGTCTTTCAAGACCTGCAAGCGTAGTGCCTCCGGGTGAGGATACCATCTTAATAAGATCGTCAATGGTATTACCTGAGTCGGTTATCATTTTTGCCGAACCGATAAGGCTCTGTGTAAACAGTTCTTCAGCTGCCTTTGAGTCGATACCGACAGAAGCGGCATA
Source organism: Ruminococcus flavefaciens 007c (assembly GCF_000571935.1). GTDB lineage: Bacteria > Bacillota > Clostridia > Oscillospirales > Ruminococcaceae > Ruminococcus > Ruminococcus flavefaciens_F. The sequence continues at coordinate 82,995 of NZ_ATAX01000025.1, forward strand.
ATCGATAAAGCCCTTTGCAAAAAGGTATATAAAAGCAGGACTGCTTCCGTTTATAGCAATTATCTCCTTCATTTTATCCTTAGGTATAACTGCTGCCTTACCGCAGATTCTGAAGATATTGAGAACTACGTCAAATTCTTCATCACTGACCTTGTCATTTCTTGAAAGTGCTGAAGCGCCTTCTCCAAGAAGAAGGGGCGTATTCGGCATTACAAGTATTACCTTGGCATCTGGAATGGTTTTCTTTGCGATAAACTCATCACCGATACCAGCGGCAATGGAAATGATGACAGTATCCTTTGTAGTATATGCAGATATAGCTTCAAGGACACCCTCTATGATCTGTGGCTTAACAGCAAGAAAAACATACTTGCTGTTCTCCATGATCTCCTTTTCCGATGAACAAGGGGTTACACCATATTCTTCAAGTGCCTTGACCTTTTCTGTGCTCGGATCAAACGCAGAGAGCTTTACATCCTTTCCAAGACTGCTTGTGGAAATGCCTTTCATAATAGCAGTGCCCATATTTCCGGCACCGATAAAACCTATATTTACCATAATGATTGCTCCTTAAAATTTTATGCACTATTAATTATACATCATTATATACAAAAAAGCAAGTGAAATTTTTGCAATATTTAATGAGAGAAAGTTTTTTATGCTTTTATTGACTTTTCGATGCTTCAATGATAAAATTAAGAGTAATAAGGGGGATGGATATGAGCAGAAAAAAGTCTAAAAGCGTAAATATAACGCGCTATTCCAACAGCGTTATCAAGTATAAAAGCCTTTCATGCAAAGCAAGTCTTTACGAAGACAAGCTGATCACTCAATACTGCATTAAGAACAGGCTTTCAAAAAGCATATTTCTAACTACGGCAGCAATGTACTGCATAAAGAATAATGTGACTGCCAATGAGCTGCTTGACAGTACAACAACTTCTGCAAATTTTGATTTCAGGGATTATATGGACGATGAATATGATGAATGAATGCAGACTGTGCCCGCGCAACTGCGGTGCGGACAGAACAGTAACCACAGGCTTCTGCGGTGCAGGAGCTGATACTATTGTAGCAAGAGCTTCCCTTCACAGATGGGAAGAACCCTGTATCTCCTACAAAAACGGCGCAGGTACAGTTTTCTTTTCCGGCTGCAATCTTCATTGCTGCTTCTGTCAGAACGACCAGATAAGCAACCGCCTCTTCGGAAAGGTCATAACTACTGACGAACTTGCCGATATATTTCTCAGATTGCAGGATAAAGGCGCAGACAACATCGACCTTGTAACTCCTACTCATTTTGTTCCGAATATAATAAAAGCACTTGATAAAGTTAAAAACAAGCTCAGTATCCCTGTGGTATACAACTGCGGAGGATATGAGCTTAAAGAAACCATAAAAGACCTTAATGGATATATAGACATATATCTTCCCGATATAAAATACTTTTCACCGGAAATATCCGCTATGTATTCAAAGGCTCCTGATTATTTTGAAAAGGCCTCAGAGGCTGTTGCCACTATGATCAAACAAACAGGAAAGCTTATCTACAATAACAAGGGAGGTCTGATCAGAGGCACTATAATAAGACATATGGTACTCCCATCCCACAGACATGACTCCATGAAAATTATTGACTGGATCGCTGAAAATACTTCGCCTGACGAGGTGCTTGTAAGTATTATGAACCAATACACGCCTTTCGGCTTTATACCCGATGAATACAAAGAACTGAAACGCCGCGCAACTAAAATGGAGTACAACAGTGTGGCAGATCATGCTGCCGAGCTTGGAATAAACGGATTTACACAGCAGAAAAGCTCCGCCTCCGAAAAATATGTGCCTGATTTTGATCTCACAGGTATCTGAATAGGTCACGGCAATATATTATAAATCAAGAAAGGTCACTCCTCATATTGAGTCTGTGACCTTTTCTTATTTATATAATCAGAGGTTCTCATTTTTTAAGCTGTCGATAGGATTATCCTTCTTTATTTTGCTCATTGAGAACATCATGGTAACAAAAACAACAATAAATACGCTCATTACAGCAATTATTACCGACTTCCAAGGAATAAAGAACACCGTGTCAAAACCTTCGTTTATAGAGCGGTATATAAAATATGTAACGATAAATGAAGTCGGCAGTCCGTATATAAGTGCCTTCGTTCCGTAAAGTATACATTCAAAGTTAAGCATTTTCCGCATTCCCTTTGCAGTCATACCAACAGATTTCAACATAGCAAACTCTCTTCTGCGAAGATTTATATTAGTCGTGATCGTATTGAATACATTTGCAGCCGCAATAAGTGATATAAGCACGATAAATCCATAAGCGAAAACCTTGATGATTATTATCATGCTGCGCTGTGAATCGGCCTGAGCTGCGTAGTTGAAAAGATCATAATCAGAATATCCGCATTCTTTCATCATACCTGAAAGTGCATCATAACCTGCTGCCTTGTCGCTTGATTTAATAGCATATTCAATCACATTGATATTCTCCTGTTCGTCTTCAGGGAAAAATCCTTTCGCACTGTAAGGATAAATAACAGCATTATAGAAAAATGGTGTAAAATAAGGTCTTTCTTCAATTACCTTGCCAATTTTAAGCACTATATCGTAAACGCACTCATCAGCAGGAATAGATATACTATTCTCAGGCTCTTCCATATTAAAATATACTGCATTATTATCATCAATATATGAGAAATAATAACTGTCAATTTGCTTTACCTGAGAAAAAATCATGTCAAATCTGTCAGCATCATATGCTTTTCTTCGTACCATTCTTCCTGAAACATCATCAAATGACATTATATTATCCACAGCAATTCCAAGGGGACTCTCTTTATTCATGAATTCGTCCTCGGAAAGATTATACTTAGCCAGAAGATGTCTGTAGGTGTCATCGTCAACATAGAAAATTGTCATATCAGCTGTGATGTACCCCTCGCGCTCTGCATAAAACCGACTATTAGTATTATTATTGTTATTATTTAGAAATTCCTCGCTGAGACAATCTTTTTTCAGATAAGCCCCCATTGAGTACTGCGAAGAGAAATATGCCACATCAGTAATATTTTCAGTACTGAGTATCCTGTTTTTAAGCTCATTTGCCTCTGTCGGATTATTGTAATTATTTTCATCATATAAAGTAAGTACATAATCCATCCCTAAATTATCGTTGGAATCCGAAGCTGCTCCAACAAGATATGCGGTAAAGGAAGAAGCTGAAATAAACAGTACAATGCTCATAAAAAGACTTATTATAGTAGATCGATACTTCTTCTTGCTGCGCTTGAAGTATTTATGTGCAAGTACGCCGGACAAACCAAAAAACTTGTATATGATCTGCGGTGTACGAATATGTTTTTTCTGCTTTATATCACTGTTCTGGCGTATAGCTTCCACTGCCGATATTTTAGTCGCTCTTCTTGACGGTATCCAGGCCGAAAGCATTATAGTTATAAATGCGATTATACAGGCAGCTGCTATTGCCTTGAACGAAATGCAAATACGCATAGGTTTTCTGTATTCGTCTCCGATAAAAGCAGAAAACCTGTTTCCGATAGCCAGAAATGTTATCCACATTCCGACAATACCAAGAAGTATACCCAGCGGTATACCTATAAAACTTACAGAAGCAGCTTCAAAGCGTACCATTTTTCTCAGCTGTCTTTTTGTAGCTCCAACCGAAGAAAGAAGTCCGAACTGCTTCGTTCTCTCCGATACAGATATTGAAAAAGCATTATATATCAGCATTACCGAACCGAACATTATAAGTACTATTACCACGCCCATAAGTCCGTATATCATGCTGTAAAAGCTTGAATACATCGATATTCCCTTGAACATCAGAAGTGTGCTGTGAGTTTCGCCGTTCAGACCGTTATTATTTATAAAATCATAAACTTCACTTGCATCATTCATACAGTAGTACACTGTTAACTGCGTATCATCGGTATACTCATCAGCAACTGTAAGAGCAGTATATCCCGGCGCGGTAAAATCCTCAAATGCAGGTCTCTGGTAAATGCCTACAACAGTATAACTTCGTATCTCCTTGATATCCAGATCTTCTGCGGATATGACATTTTCATCATCATTATCAGACATGGCTGCATAAGGAACATCCTGTCCAAGTACATATTTATCAATAACACTGCCGTACATCTCAGCAGCTTTCTCTAAATCATCTATGCCAATTTCCTGGAGCTTCTTCTTATTGATTTTTCTATCACCTATTTCAAGAGTAAGCTCGTCACCTACACCATAGTCGACGTCACCATTGAAATTAAGATGATCAGGCAGGATTATCTCGTTCTCGTTCTCCGGCATACGTCCTGAAGTAAGATGTATAGGTATTATCCTGTCCTCGTCCTCACGAAAACCCGAAACGCATATATAAGGCTTGAACTTATTTGAACTGCCTATCTTGGCGTAGCCTATAAGGCTTATCTCTCCTGTCTCTTTTACTTTCCCTGAACATGCAATGAGATCATATGTGGATTTTGAGGCATTTTTCTCCATTGCGTGCCATTTTCCGTCAGTAAACTCTAAATAATCGATCGCATACTGTCTTACAGAAGCAAAAGAGGTCGTAACGGCACAGATAAGAGCCGTTGAAAGCATGATGCCTATTATAGTGACCAATGTCCTTACCCTGTTCTTTTTCAGGGACTGTAAAGTAACTTTATGAAAAACATTCATCTGTTTATCACCTCATCACGGGTAATTTTACCGTCCTCGATCGCTATGATACGATCAGCCTGAAGAGCAATATTCTCATCATGCGTGATTATGATAAGTGTCTGATTATACTTCTGATTTGATAATTTAAGAAGATCTATTATCTCCTGACTGTTTTTGCTGTCAAGATTTCCTGTCGGTTCATCTGCAAGCACTACAGCAGGAGCGTTCATAAGAGCTCTGCCTATGGATACTCTCTGCTGCTGACCGCCTGAGAGCTGATTTGGAAGATGATTTTCCCTTCCCTTTAGCTTTAGTGTATCCAGAAGCTCATTAAGTCTGCTTTCATTTATCTCCTGTCCGTCCATAAGAACAGGGAGAGTGATATTTTCCGTCACATTCAGCACAGGTATAAGATTGTAAAACTGATAAATGAGTCCAACCTGTCTGCGGCGGAATATAGCAAGCTGTTCATCATTCTGTTTATAAACGTCATTTCCGTCCATGTAAACTTTTCCGGATGTCGGCTTGTCCACACCGCCTAAAATATGTAAAAGAGTAGATTTTCCGGAACCGGAAGGGCCTATTATTGCTATAAATTCGCCTTTCTGAACAGTAAAACTAACATTATCAAGAGCTTTGACCTCATTTTCACCGCTCCCGTAGGTCTTGCATAAATTCTCTACCTTCAATATTTCCATAGTATTACTCCCTTTTTGAATTTATGATATGATTATACCATTTCAATATGACTTTATGGTGACTCGCATATTACAAATCTGTCACTAAATAAAAAAGGCAGGATCAACCTGCCTTATACCGCACCTTTATAAAATCTGACAGTAAAGACTGCCCCGCCGTTCTGGCCGTTTTCAGCTTTAACTGTACCATTCTGCTCCGTAACAATCATTCTTGCCAGAGCAAGTCCGATGCCGAAGCCGCTCTTTTCACCTGAATCCGCGCCTTTGTAGAAACGTTCGAAAATATGGGGAAGATCTTCTTCGGAAATACCGCTTCCGCTGTCGGTTATAATTATCTCGGAATAAAGAGGATTACATGAGCCGCTGACAGTTATGGTTCCTCCGTCCGGAGTATGCTCCATACAGTTTTTAACAATATTTCCTATTGCCTCACAGCTCCACGCAATATCACAGCTGAATTCGCCGTCGGAAACGAGTATAAGCTCCTGTCCGTGGAGCTCTATGGGCACACGCACAGGCATACAGGCTTTTTCAAGCAGCTCCTTCATAGTCACGTCCTCTCTGTGGAATCTGACCGTGCCTGCGTCAAGCTTGGACATTTTAAGTAGAGTGGTTATCAGCCAGTCAATGCGTGAAAGGAGTCCGTATAGCTTATGGATCGTCTGTTCACGCTTTTCATAAGTCATATCAGGATCCGAAAGCATCGAAACAAGAATATTAATAGATGTGAGCGGAGTCCTGATCTGATGAGATATATCCGCAAGAAGATCAGCAAGAAAGATCTTGTCCTGTGTAAGCTTATACTGCTGTTCTCGCAGCCTGACCGTCATTTTGTGCACCTCACTCTGAAGCACGCCAAGATCACCTTCATTATAGTTTTCGAGATTTATATTCTCTTCTCCGTGAAGGATCTTGTCAATATCGGCGGAAAGCTTTTTTATCTCTCTGTATTTTATATAGGAAGGTACTATATGCAAAATAATAAATAAAGCACAAAGCACCAGTACAGGCAGAACAAGCTCTCTGTAAAATAAATATGTACATAAAGCCGCAACACATGAAATAAAGCTCATCAGCATAAGCGATATATACATTTCTCTATTTCTGAGCAGCTTCATGATCAATCCACCCTGTATCCAAGGCCTCTTACGGTCTTGATTATATTAGGACTTGCTGGATCGTCCTCTATCTTCTCACGAAGGCGCTTTATATATACCGTAAGCGTATTATCGTTTACAAATTCGCCTGCAATATCCCAAATAGACTCGAGCAGCTTTGTTCTCGTCATCACTGCGCCTCTGTTATTGATGAAAACAAGAAGAAGCCTGTATTCAAGTGCCGAAAGGAAAAGATCCTTGCCGTTCTTGCTTGCAGTACCCTTGACTGTATCAACGGTAACGTCTCCCAGCTGTGTGACAGAACCAGTACTGCCTGTAAGTCTTAAAATATTTTTTATCCTTGAAACAAGCTCTCTCGGGCGGAAAGGCTTGGCTATATAATCGTCTGCACCGAGATCAAATCCAGTAACTGTACTGAATTCGTCTCCCGAAGCAGTAAGAAAAATAACAGGTATACAGGTATTCGCCTTTATTGCGGAACAGACTGCAAATCCGTTTCCCTCAGCAAGAGAAACATCAAGCAGTACAAGGTCAAATGTATCATTTTCGATAAGCTCAAGCGCCTTTGTTTGACCATTGGCATTCTTTACACTGAAGCCCTCGGCAGTAAGAAATTCCGTAAGATTTGCAATTATCTCTTTATCATCTTCTACAAGCAATATTCTGTTCAATTATTTTCAGCTCCATTCAATGTTTCTCGTACATTATATAATAGCACATAAACTGATAAAATGCAACGAAAAAAATAAAGAGCAGTTCAATGAACTGCTTTTTATCAATTAAAAGTTATAATAAACCTTTTATCTGCCTTTGACTCGGCAGGCTTCTTTTCCGCCGTAGTCGTCTCACGAGCTTCAGAATCCGCAGGCGAAACATATAATACCGAACCATGCTCATCATTGCTGTTGTCCTGTATAGTAATAGCATCTGTGCCGCAAGCGGTCACGATTGCAGCTACTCCTGCAATTAAAAGAAATACGGCAATTTTCTTCATACCTATACCCCCAGATAATTTATATCACTATTATAATAATCGACAATTCTTAAACGAACCTTAAATTAGTCTTAAAAAACACGATTTTTTCTTGGAAAATTTACAATTATTATACCTGCAGCTACAAGAATCAATGCAGCCGTTACCTTAATAGGTCCTGCTGCGCTTCTCTCGGAAAGCAGGACAAATGAGAGTATAACCCCGAAAACCGGGTTCATAAAGCCGAAAACAGACACAGTAGATACCGGATTATGCTTGAGCAGAGTGCTCCATATCGAAAAAGCTGCTGCAGAAACTATTGCAAGATATATAAGCATAAATACTCCGGAAGGATTTACAACAGGCATACAGCCTCCTAAGGCAGCTCCGAAAGCAGTCATCCCCACCCCGCCAAATATAAACTGCCATCCGCTCAGCATAACAGGATCCTCTTTTGCTGAAAAACGTTTTGTCAGTGCAGCGGAAAAGGCATAGGACAGCGCAGAAAGAAAAACAAAGCCTTCACCTGTTATACGGAAACCGCCGCCGATTCCTCCGAGATTAATAAGGACAACTCCGGAAAAACCAACGATACAACCGGCTATCTTGCGCACCGTTAGCTTCTCAGTCCTGAAAACAAGAGAAGCAACGATGATCGACAAAAACACATTTGAAGCTGTTATGACTGAACTTTTCATGCCTGTACTTCTGGCAAGTCCGATATAAAAGAAGGTATATTGCAGCACAGTCTGGAAAAGAGAAAGGGCAAAAACCTTTGTCAGTGAAGTTTTTTTAGGTAAAAGCGGCCTGCCGGCTACAAGGCTGCCTATTATAACAGCAAATATGCCAGCCAAAGTAAATCTGAGTCCGGCATAGAATATCTGGGAATATGTATCAGCCGAACTTATCTGTGAATAGCCGTAACCAAGCTTTATACATGGAAAAGCACTCCCCCACAGAAGACAGCATAGTAATGTAAGCGGCAGGACAACCGTTTTTTTAGTCAATAAAGACTTTTCACTCATCAGGTCTCTCCTTTTTCAAGTATACAAAGCTTTTTTGCTTCTTCAAGAAGCCTTCTGCAGCCATCATTCATTGTACCGAAATGACTGATTGCACATATGACACTGCGGCATGAACCCATAATTTCAATTGCTTTTCTGACATTAGCCTCCGAAACAGGTTCAAATGCCCTTTCTGTTATAACATCTGCAGCAAGAGCCGCTGCAACAGGATACTCTATATCATTTTCATGAATAATTCCAGCTGTAAAGGGTATTCCCCAACGCCGAAGTTTTCTATATACCGATATCCCGCTTCCTCCGCCTCCGATTACAAATACTTCCGGCTTGCCCTCAAGCTTTTCAAGCTCCGAGGAGCCGTAGGCTTCACAGAAGCTGCTCTCTGAAACTCCGTAAAGCCTGCTTATATAGCCTCCCGAAAAAATCTCCTCGGGAGTTCCGTATCTGTCAGGAGAATTTTCTCTGATACAAAGTATATTATCAGATACTCGCTGTGCAAGCTCCAGTTCATGAAGAGACATGATAACAGCAACGTTTTTTTCTGCTACAAGGCGCTTCAGCAGAGTCATCAGGCTGAGTTTATACCTTATATCGAGGAATGTGGTCGGTTCGTCCAGAATAAGTATCTCGGGCTCGCGGCATATGGCTCCTGCCAGAAGCACTCTCTGACGCTGTCCGTCACTTATACTGTCGAAATCACAGTCAGCAAGTCCGGCGACTCCCACAATTGCCATTGCCTCGTCGGCTTTTTTTCTGTCATCAGATGAAAGAATGCCAAGCTTGCCGGTATATGGGTATCGTCCCATTTCCACTACATCGCGGCAGCGCATGAACTCAGTCTTTACCCTGCCGGTCAGAAGCACAGATACAGATTTGGCCAGCGTATCCACCTTCAGTTCATCAAGTCTGTTTTTTCCGATATATACAGCTCCGCCGAGAGGTTCCAGCTGGCGGCATATCGTTTTGAGAACAGTTGATTTGCCGGCTCCGTTTGGACCGATAAGAGTAAGTATCTTTCCACGTTCAGCAGAAATATCAATACCGCTCAAAATGATCCTCTTGCCGTAGCCCACAGATAGTTTTTCTGTATTAAGTATGATCTCAGCCATTAACGCTCCTCCCCTCTCTTCCGAGAAGCATATATATTACTACAGGAGCTCCGAATACAGCAGTAACCGTGCTTATACTCAGTTCTGTCGGTGCAAACAGCGTCCTCGTTATAAGATCGCAAAGCAGACAAAATATGGCTCCGCCAAGAAAGCAGGCAGGAAGAATACGTATCGGCTTCGCGGTTCTGAAAAAGCTCTTGATAATATGCGGAACTGCCACGCCGACAAAGGAAACAGGTCCTGCAAAGGCTGTAACACAGGCTGAAAGAACGCTTGACAGAATTATCAGAGACGCTCTGAAGGCTCGGATATGAACGCCTGAACTTGCCGCATAGCTTTCACCAAGCTGATAAGCATTCATAGGCTTTGACAGAAGAAAAGCGCATATACAGGCAGGAAATACAACTGCAGCTGCTGTCAGCACGTCACCGCGGCCAATGCCCGAAAAGCTTCCCATGGACCAGTTATGTAAATTAACAATATTAGAATCATCTGACAGATTCACAACCAGCTCTGTGATCGACGAGCAGATATAACCTATCATAACTCCGCAGACTATAAGTACCGACATACGTCTTACCTTGCCGGAAATAAGAAGGATAAGCGCCATTGAAGCCATAGAACCGATAAATGCAGCAAATATCATTCCAAACGAACTCACAGCAAAGCCTCGTGAAAGCGAAAACACCATTAGCAGTGCGACCATGAGCTTCGCTCCCGAGGATATACCGAGTATGTATGGTCCTGCTATGGGATTTGCGAAGAAATTCTGGAGCAGAAAGCCTGATACAGCCAGTGCTCCGCCCAGTATAATCGCCGCAGCTGTTCTGGGAAGCCTAAGCTCTGTTATTATCTTATAAGCTACCCTATCGGATTCAGGCGATCTTACAGCATTCCAGAGTCTTGATGGTGATATATCCGCACTGCCTGCGCAGATATTTAAAACAACAAGAACAATAAGAAGTGCTGTAAGTACAGAATAGCCGCATATAATCCGAACTCGCTGTGATCTCATAGTTAAGCCTCCAGACGATAAATGTATTTCATTTTGGTATCTGCTTTCCCTGTAAGAATGCTATGCAGCTCTTCTATCATGTCAGCCGCGCCAGTGGTCTGCTGGAACATATTCTTTTCGGTACACCATACTTCTCCGTTTTTTACTGCCTTGAAATCGCTGAGAAAAGGGTATTTGTCAATAAGCACCTTAAGATCCCCAACTGTTCCTGTAATATCCGAATTATAAATAAGTATATCTGCATCCCATGCTTTTTCACAGAAGGTCTCCGACTGTATTGTCATAGTAGAAAGAGCGTTTTCATCTGTTCCCAGGTCATCAGCGGTAAAAATGTATTCTCCCCCTGCCATTCGTATCATTTCGGGAACATAGTCGGCAGGCTTGCGTATGACCACTCCACCTGCCGAATTGATATAGAAAAAAGCAACTGTTCTGTCAGTTATTTCATCGGAAAGAATGTCGGCGATCTGCTGTGTCTTTTCATCAAACAGCTTCTGTGCTTGCTCCTCATAGCCGAAGATCAGTCCGTAAAGCTTGACCCACTCCATTCTTCCGAGAGGATCAGTCTCGTAGCTGGATCTTTCCACAAGAACAGGTATGCCAAGTGCTTCAAGCTGCTCTCTTACCTCCGGACTGTGATAGATCATCGTTGATTCAATGGCCAGACCGCATTCTTCCTCAAGAAGAGCTTCATAGTCGGGAGCACTGTATTTTCCTATATAAGTTAGTTTGTCGCCGTCAATGGCATTTCTTATATTTGGAAGACACCAGTCATCATATTTTGTGGAAGTCATTACAACTTTATCAAGTGCTCCCACTGAATCTATAAGATCCATAGCAGATGAGGCTGCATTATACACATTTTTAACAGGCTGACGTATTATCACAGCTCCGTCAGTTTTTTCGGGTATATCTGCTTTTTCCGGAACAATTACATAACTGTCATCTCCGATAGTTACATAAGTGCAGCCATCAGAATCGTATTCTGCCGTAAACTGCTTTGCATAACTTAGTTCAAGCTTTTTCCTTACATGGCTTTCATAGCCTGTATCAGCTTTTTTTCCTGCACAGCACGTAAACAGAATAAATACAGAAGCTGCTGCGAATAATCGTTTCAGCATATCACTTTATTGAAGAAAAGTCAAAATACAGCGTATAGCTTATCTCATGCGGAGTGCTCATGGCTGTTGTATCCGCAGAAACACTCAATTTATAGTCAAAATAAGCAACAGGGATATCAAATACAGAAAATTCTTCCGTGCTCGAAGGAAGTATCTTCTCACCGTCTACAATCATATAATCATATTTATTGCTGCTCCATATGATCTCTGCGGTTGCCTTTCCATCCTTTACGGTCAGCTTTGCAGGTGACTGAACGGATGCTTTTCCTGAGCCTCCTTCAAGAATAACATCAACGGTATACTCACCATCTGTAATGCCGATATCTTCAACTTTCTTTAAAGCACCGTCAGCAAGAGCCTCAACAGGAAGTGAATCAGCTCTGAAAACCAGCTTTCTGTCATACCATTGCTGCTTTCTCTTGCTGAAAGCAGCACAGTCAATCTCCTTATCAAGTGCTTCAACAGGGACGGTGAACTTAACCTTTCCGTCAGAATCCTCTGACTTTATATAATCCGCCTCATCTGCCTTCTGTGCATCGTCGCCTGTACCCATATAAAGATACTCATAGCCTGTGCCGCTCATAATCATCTCGGCAGTCATCTTTCCGTCAGATACATTAAGTCTGCACTCTGTAATCTTGAACATAGTGGAGCTGGAATCCACAGATATATCATACTCTCCGTCATTTATACCGTCAGCACCGACAGCTGTCATGCCATCATATCCAACCTTCTGCTGCGGAGCAGTAACCTGTTCGGTAGTTTCTTCTGCGGTAGCTGCCTCTGTTGCAGTTTCGCTTGGAGCTTGTGTTACTGCCTCTGTCTCAGAAAAAACGGAACTTCCGTTATCCGAGCACGAAAACATTGATATTGCGGAAATAAGTACAGCCGTAACAAAAATAATTGTTTTTTTCATATTATCATCCTTTACAGAAGCAGCCGACACAAGGTCGGCTGCATATTATTTTCAGTTGAGTGAATCGATCGCATTCTGTGCATGCTCAATGTAGAGCTTGCGGATCTCTTCGTTTTCGCCAAGTCCTCTGAGCAGACACTTTACTTCATAGCCTTCGGCCTCGAATACCGACTTCCATGAATCCTCTTCATCGCCTGCCATATCATTGTTTGCATGATCACCTGCAACTACCATAAGGGGCTCAAGTATAACTCGCTTGTAATTGCCTTCCTTTACCTTTGCAAGAACATCTTCAACAGAGGGCGAAGCTTCGACTGTACCAACATAGTAATTTGCAAAACCGTCCTTTGTAAGGAGATCCTGCATCTTCTGGTATACAGCATTTGAATCAGCTTCTGTACCGTGTCCCATGAAACAGATAGCTGTCTCACCGTCGTCATACTCCGAAGTCCAGTCTGTTACAGCCTTTTCAACTCTTGCAAAATCATCATCACTTGTGAGAAGAGGCTCACCGATAACCACCTTATCAAATGCGTCGGAGTATTCAGCAATCTTTCCTGTAAGCTCATCATACTCTAATCCGTTCATAAGATGAGTAGGCTGAACAACAAGATTCTTGACGCCGTTATCAACAGCACGCTTAAGTGAAGCGTCAAGATCATCAATGAGAATACCATCACGATTGTTTACGTGATTGATAATTATATTTGCAGTAAATCCACGGCGAACGGAATACTCAGGGAAAGCCTTTTCCAGAGCATCCTCGATAGCCCCGATAGTAAGTCGGCGGCTGTCATTGAAGCTTGTACCGAAACTTACGACAAGCAGCTCATTTTCGCCTATTCCGTCCTGATTGCGGACATTATCGAGCGAAGCGTCGCCTGTTTCGTAGTTTTCATCATCTGCTTCCTCTTCAGCCTCAGTAGTCTCTGCTTTTGTTGTTTCGGCTTCTGTATCAGCCTCAACTGTTGTAGCCTCTGTTGCCTTCTCGGGACTGCTGTCCTTCTTCTCGCTTCCGCATGAAGCGAAGCAAGCTGCTGTCAGTGTGATTGCAGAAATAGCTGCGATTAACTTTTTCATATTTTCCTCCTGTTTTTCAGGAGACATAGGTCGTGCGCAAAAAATACCTTCCGCAAGGCAGAAGGCATGACAAAAAGCTCTTTCTCAAGAGCGAACGGTACGATCAATGCCTCGTGATCCTGGGACTATGCCCTGTACCAATAAGCGGCAGGTCTCCTGACTTCTGCCCAATAGCACATTTCTCCGCCTTCCCGCCTGAGCAGTGACTGCACCTTTTACGGCACATGGATAATGCTGGACAATTACAGTGACGAGATCGTACAGGCCTTTCACCTGTTTCCCTTTTACCCTTCTGCACCGCTCATCGCAGTAGAAGGCACCGTTTATCTTATAAATGTTTATGAATACCTGTACATTATATCACAGTTCTCCCCTGTTTTCCAATAGTTTGCCGAAAAATCGGAATATTCAACAAAATAGATCTGTTTTTTACATATATTTATGTTTAACAGTCGTTATACCCGTTAAAATAATATGTAATATTAAAGATACATTTCTGCACTGTCCTATCATTGACAAAGCTCTTTTATAATTGGTATAATTAATGCAAGGATAACCCGAAGGAGGAAATGATATGAAACTAAAGAAGATTATAGCCTCAGCCATTTCATGCTGTCTGATGCTTTCATCACTTGCAATGACGCCTTCATCTGCCGCAGGAGATCGTGTTTCTGTCCATGATCCGTCAATAGTCAAGGATAAAGATACTTATTATGTTTTCGGTTCTCATATAGAAGCTGCAAGATCCGCCGATCTTTGCAGCTGGAAACGTTTCTCCAACGGATATGCTACTGCCAATAATGTCGAATTCGGCAATCTGTCGCAAAACCTGAAAAAAGCTTTCGACTGGGCAGGAGAAGACCTTGAAGACTGCGCAGGAGGATTTGCTGTATGGGCTCCCGATGTAGTCTGGGACGCAGATTATATAAACAGCGACGGTAGCAGAGGCGCCTATCTTATGTACTTCTGTACCTCTTCGACATATATGCGCTCCGTTATAGCCTTTGCGGTATCTAAGAATATCGAAGGCCCCTATATATTTGGCGATACACTTATATACTCAGGGTTCACCAATAATGACGCCTATGTTAAAAGCAACACCAAAAATGTAAATAAAAAATACACTTCAACCAATATAGATGAACTTATTTCCGCAGGTCAGGTCACATTTAACAACAGCTGGTTCAAGAACAACGACTTCAATAACCAACTCTTTCCCAACGCCATAGATCCAACCATATATTATGGAGCAGACGGCAGGATGTATATGTGCTACGGTTCATGGTCGGGCGGTATATTCACCCTTGAGATAGATCCAGCGACCGGAAAATGTATACATCCAAAATCCGGTCAGACATCCGACGGAAGAATGGTCGACAGCTATTTCGGTACAAAGATCTCAGGCGGCTATGGAAAATCTGGAGAAGGACCTTTCATCGAATATAATAAGGATACAGGCTATTACTATTTGTGGGTGACCTACGGAGGGCTCACTTCAACAGGCGGATATAATATGCGTGTTTTCCGTTCAACATCTCCCATCGGCCCGTTCACAGACCCTGCCGGCAGGCAGGCTGTCCTGCCTGCCAATCCTGATCTCGACTCAAGAGGCCTCAAAGTAATGGGAAATTATAAGTTCAGCTCACTGAACAAGGCATATATGGCCTGCGGCCATAATTCCGTTCTCCGTGACGATAACGGCAAATGGTATCTCGTATACCACACACGATTTGACGACGGTGCCGAATTCCATGAGGTGCGTGTACACTCAATGTACTTCAATGAAAAAGGCTGGCCGGTTGTTGCTCCCTTTGAGTATGCAAAAGACGATATTTCAGAACGAGGCTATGAAGAAAACAGTATAATCGGAGAATATGAATTCATCAACCATGGAAGCTCCACAGACGGCAAGATCATAAACTATACAACTGTAAAACTCAATGCCGACGGTACCGTCAGCGGCAACGTTAACGGCAGATGGTCTCAGGCAAAAGACAGCTCTGCAGCTGAGATCACTATAAACGGACAGGAGTATTACGGATATTTCCTTGCCGCCAAAGATGAAACAGGCAAAAATGTCATGTCCTTCACAGCGGTCGGAAGCAATAATCAGACCATATGGGGTTCTCAGACCAAACAGTTCACAGGAAATATAAGGAGCGGAGGTGCAGACTTTACTGACAGAAACTCTCAGCTCATAATAAAAGCTGAAACTGTTTCCGGCTCGGGCTCTAACACTTATCTCAGCAATACAGAGCTGCTCAGCGGTGCTGCATATTATATCGTCAATCAGAACAGTTCAATGGCAATAGATCTTCCAAATGGTAAGCTCGGCGAAGGCACCAATATCCAGCAATGGGAACAAAATGACAGCTGGGCACAGCAGTGGCGCATAATATCTGTTGACAGAGACTATTGCAGGATAGTTTCAATAGGCGATGAGTCCATGTGTATTGCCGTTGCGGAAAACTCATCGGCGGACGGCGTAAACATCGAGCTCCAGAAATATAGCGGCACTGATAATCAGCTTTTCAAAATAGTAAAATGTGGTATTGACTATGGTATAGTTTCAAAATGTTCAAAGGGCAAAAGCGGACTTGATGTATACGATTGGTCAGTTGATAACGGCGGCAATATCAATCAGTGGAACTACTGGGAGGGTGGCTGCCAGCTATGGAGCATTACTCCCGTTCATCCTATCATCACCGAAGGAAGTTACACTGTACGCAATGTCAGCAGCGGCCTTTTTATGTTCAGCATGAATGACAGGATAGTACAGTCCGACTTCAAAAAAATGGAATTTGATCAGAATCCCGATGGGTTAAGGCCCAAATATTCGGTTAATGATCAGATTTGGAGCTTCACAAGACTAACAGACGGAAAATACATTATAAGAAATCAGCAAGACAAGGCTTTAACATTCAACGATAGCCTTGATCTCGAATTATCCGATTACAGCGGATCCAATGAACAAAAATTCAACATTGTATGCAATAAGGACGGAAGCTACTCCATAACAAATGGCAGTAACTGTGCAGACATTCCCAACGGCAGCACAAAGTATAACGAAGCGCTCTGCATAGCTCCGTTTACAGGTGCCGACAGCCAGAAATTCGTGCTTGAACCTGCTATTCCCGAAGAATGCAGTTATACCGAAGGAGATATAAACAATGACGGAGAATTATCCGTTGCAGATCTTATTTTGCTCCAGAAATACCTCCTGAAAGCTGAATCATTTATCAACAATGAAGCAGCCGATCTTAATGAAGACGGTATCATAGATGTTTTTGACAATATCCGACTCAGAAAGCTTCTTATAAACAAATGACAGGATACAGTGCAGCCGCATTTTTTTACATACGGCTGCACATATTTTATACCTTATCTTTAATTTGTAACCGTTTTTAACTTGACATTCTATGTGAAAGTGTGTAAAATATACTTAAACAGGATTTGTCCTGATAAAGAGAAAATAATACGGAGGTTAATATGGATCCTAATCAGAACAGACCGCAGGGCAGACGTAAGAATGTCACATCAGGCGGCAGTGGAGCACATAGACGAGGCGAAGGCCTCGGCACAGGTCCCGTTGGTTCAGGCAGCTATTCAGGAGGCCAGACAGGCGGAGGCGGCGGAGCAAAAAGAGCAGCTGCCGGAGGCGGCGGACTCATCACTCTGCTTATTATCGGTTTTATTATTTTTAAACTGATGAGCGGAAGCGGCGGAGGCGGAGATCTTCTTGGTTCGCTCACAGGCGGCAGCGGCGGAACAGATATCGGTTCTGTACCTTCGGGCTTCGGCTTCAGCACAGAAGATACTGCTCAGGGAGACCTGACCAGTGATGCAGCTGTTGATACAAACGTTGCCACAGGTTCGCGTGAAAAAAGAACCATTATCAAAGGCAATAACCAGGATGTTATTACACTGATGGTATATATGTGCGGTACCGACCTTGAATCAAAGTACGGTATGGCTTCCTCTGATATGGAGGAAATGAGATCAGCTTCCTTCGGCGACAACGTTAATGTTATTGTATTCACAGGCGGCTGCTCAAAGTGGAAGCTCAGCGGTATCAGCAACAAGGTAAACCAGATCTATCAGATAAAGAACGGTCAGATAGTACGACTCGTTGAAGATGCCGGAAGCAAGGCCATGACAGATTCTAACAATCTGGCTTCATTTATACAGTTCTGTGCAAAGAATTTCCCTGCTAACAGGAACGAACTCATCCTCTGGGATCACGGCGGCGGATCGGTAACCGGTTACGGTTACGACGAAAAGAACAAGAGCAGCGGTTCCATGAGCCTCGCCGGCATAAAGCAGGCTCTCAAGAGCGGCGGCGTTCAGTTCGACTTCATCGGCTTTGACGCATGCCTTATGGCAACAGCTGAAACAGCTCTTATGCTTAATGATTACGCAGACTACCTCATCGCATCAGAGGAAACAGAGCCCGGTATCGGTTGGTACTACACAAACTGGCTCACAAGTCTCGGCAAGAACACTTCTATGCCTACTCTCGACATCGGCAAGAACATAGTTGATGATTTCGTTAGAGAGTGCGGCAAAAAGTGCAGAGGTCAGAAGACAACTCTTTCTGTGATCGATCTTGCCGAATTCTCAAATACAGTTCCTGCAAAGCTTTCATCCTTCGCAAAATCGGTAAGCACAAAGATTTCAAATGATGAGTACAAAGACATTTCCAATGCAAGATACTCTACAAGAGAATTTGCCGAGAGTACACGCATAGATCAGGTCGATCTCGTTAATCTGGCTGAAAACATCGGTACTCCCGAGGCAAAGGAACTCGCTGAAGCTCTCAGAGGCGCAGTAAAGTATAATCTTACTTCCTCAAATATGACAAACGCATACGGCGTTTCAATTTATTTCCCGTACCAGCGTACTTCTTACGTTGACTCTGCCTGCAATACATACGACAAGATCGGTATGGATTCTGAGTACTCAAAGTGTATCAAGCAGTTTGCAAAGCTTGAAACAGGCGGTCAGATCGCAGCAGGCGGCACAGGCTCTGCTCTTGGTTCACTTTTTGGTCTCGGCGGCTCATCAAGCTCGTCGGGCAGCTCTGATATGATCGGTTCCCTTCTCTCCAGCTTCCTCGGAGGCGGCGGAAGAAGCATCGACGGTCTTGATAGCTCAAATATTGACTTCATGAAGGATACCGACGTCGATAATACCGCAAATTACCTTTCTACCCACTATTTCGACGCTTCCAAGCTCACATGGGACGAAAAGAACGGCAAATACACCATGACTCTCGAAGACTCTCAGTGGGAAATGGTACACAAACTCGACCTCAATATGTTCTACGACGACGGTTCGGGATATATTGATCTCGGCCTTGATAACATCTTCACTTTTGATGATCACGGAAATCTTGTAGCAGACACCGATAAGAACTGGCTCTCGATCAACGGAAACGTTGTTGCATACTATCATACAGATACTACCAACAACGGTACAGAACAGATCATCAGAGGCTATGTTCCTGCTCTCCTCAACGGCGAAAGAGTTAATCTCATAATCGTTTTCGATGATTCTCACCCTGACGGATATATCGCAGGTGCTTCAACAGATTATGTAGGTGGTGAAACCCAGACAGTAGCCAAGAACCTGACTGAACTCAATCCCGGAGATAAGCTTGACTTTATATGCGATTACTACACATATGATATGGAGTATCAGGACAGCTACTTTATCGGCGACCAGATTACTGTTACTGACAATATGACTATCAGCAACACTGATGTAGGCAGCGGCGCCTGCCATATCCTTTATCGTTTCTCGGATATATACAATCAGGATTACTGGTCAGAGCCAATTGTTATTAAATAATACTCAGGAGCAGCCTTTGGGCTGCTCTTCTTTTATAGTAAAAAAATAAAAATAATTAGGTGTAAAATATTTACGCTTGACTTTTCTTCCCATTTGTTGTATAATATTAATGCTGTCGAGGTGTGGCTCAGTTTGGTAGAGTACTACGTTCGGGACGTAGGGGCCGCAGGTTCAAATCCTGTCACCTCGACCAGATAAGACGGTATATCCGTTAAGGTATACCGTCTTTTATAAACGCCGCTGTGGTGGAATTGGCAGACACAAGGGACTTAAAATCCCTCGGTAGCAATATCGTACCGGTTCAAGTCCGGTCAGCGGCACTTAAAAAGGGACTTCATTATGAAGTCCCTTTGATTTTTGCAAAATAAAGCCCTGCATTTGCAGGGCTTTATTTTTATTTAACTTTGTGCGGCCTTGTCTTAGGAACAGCTACCTCATCTCCAAGAGCCAGTCTTGTTACAAGAATAAGATCATTTATCTTTGTAGCCCCGCTGCAGTCCACATCAGCTTCTGCTACTGTATCGTTTCCGTCCACGGCTTTTATAAGTTCCCTTCTTGCGATGATAAGGTCAAAAGAGTTTACCTCAAGATCGTTATTTAGATCTCCGGGGATATATATATCTTCCTCCTCTGTAGGAACATCAGTTTTCTCCTGAGACTCAAAGCCCGCTGATACTGCAATATCAACTCCGTCGATCCTTACTATATTCTTTTTCACTACTGCAGAACCCGTGCTGTACTCACGCGGTTCAATGCAGAATGAAACATAATCAGGATCTGCAACTTCAAGGCCATATTTGACAAAGGCATAAAGATGCTTTGATACAGGTATAGTTCCTTCTATCTTGCCGTTATCGGAAAGCTTGTTTTCTCTTCGGACGCTAAGATACTCTTTGAAGAACCATCTGTCTTTCATGTAAAGATCATAAACACCGTCATCTATACTTACTGAACCGAGAGCAGTATATTCATCTGAAACACTGAAATCCTTCCATCCGTCTATTATATAATACTCGACGCTGATCTGATTTAGCCATCCGTGAGCGCCGGCTAAAACTGTTCCGTCCGATTCAATATCTGCCTCATAATCAATGGAAAGATCTTCACCGTTATAATATCTTTCAACTGATCTTGTAGTATTCGAAGAATTATAGTATTCAATTCCTCTTTCAAAAGTAACCCGGCTCGGAGCAGTCCATTCACCGTCGAACTTGCCGCCTTCATGAATATCAAATTTAACATATCCCGGACCATCTAAAACCTGATCCTGAAACATATGGAAATAATAACCGCCTCTTTCATCGGTGACGTCCTGATAGAATGACTCATCATTCAGAGTATCCGGGAAATCATCTTCACCAAATAAATTGGTATTTTCGTTATTATCATTATTCCAATCAAATTCAACAGGATCATCGTTGAAATAGAATATATCATTTGAAAGTATATGCACAGTACCATTTGACTTGTAGCTCTGTACATCAAGCATTATACTTTCCGGCAACAGCTGCTTGTTGGATAGTTCCCTGATTTTCTCAATATGTTCCGAAATATTCGTAAAGGATGAAAATGCTTTGGTGTTTTCCGACTTCTTTACACGGGAGAGACACCAGTATCTGTATATAATATCATCAGTACCTGCAATGCCGCCGTTGTTCAAAGGCTGAAGATACACATCAAATGTCTCGTCATTATTTTCATAACTCATTACAGGATCAGCAGAAGAAAACATACTGAGATCATCAGCATCCCAGTCATCAACTATATATATCTGATCACCGCTCTCAAAGCCGCAAAGAGCACCAATAAAATAGTCCTTTTCCGCATCAACAACAGCTCTGTATGATATATACAGCTCAGAACGGGCTAAAACACTTCGCTCGCTCTCATCTTTGTATATATGTCCCGACATAAACGCAGTATCATAGGTATTCTTCCATGTGCAGTCGAAAGCACCTCTTCTTTTATATGTCATATCAGTAGTGCCAAGGCTCTTATAATTATACTGATAAAAATCATATAAATTGTTGTTTTCGGTGATTTCAAAGTCTTCACGCTGCACATCGTTTTCACCTGTTTCAAGAATATCTAAGTATTCAGTGCAGGTCATGGTTTCAGGCTGCCCGTCATCAGCTATCGCATTGCCTAAAAGCGAGCACGAAAAGCAAACGGCTGCTGACATTACAGCAGAAAAAATACGTTTCAGTGTTGGTTTCATGGTAGTTCCTCCCATCATCATAAAAAATATTATGAGATAATTATAGCACTTTATTTTTAATAATTCAAGTATAAATTTGTCAAAAATAGCTATTTTACGCAGTTTAACTGTGCATTAATTGCTATTTCAGATCAAAAACGGCAATTTCAGCCAATAATTGCTGTTTTTAATTAATCAGTTTATCAATGTTATAATGCATTAACCACTTTACATGTAATATATATGGATTTTTTCAAAATCCTATTGACTTTATTATAATAATATAGTATAATTAGTCTCAGTCAGCAACTTTATTCATTTAAAGCTTTACAAGTTTATCACTCAACACTGTAAAGCATTCAGAAAGGTCTTGATAACAATGGGCTCAAAAGCCGCAACATTCGTGATACTTGCCATATATGTCGTTATAATGGTCGGTATCGGACTCTATATGTCCAGAAGAACTAAGTCCACCGAAGACTTTATGCTCGGCGGAAGAAGCGTAGGATCATGGCTCACAGCTTTTTCTTACGGTACAACTTATTTTTCGGCTGTCGTTTTCATAGGATATGCCGGACAATTCGGCTGGATGTACGGTACTTCCTCAACATGGGTAGGTATAGGAAATGCTATTATAGGAAGCCTTATACCATTCTTCCTTATAGGAAAGAGAACCCGTCTTATGTCCAATCACCTTGGCGCAAAGACAATGCCAGAATTCTTTGAGCACAGATTTGACTCAAAGGGGCTTAAAACAGCAGCAGCACTTATTGTTTTCATCTTCCTTATCCCCTATACAGCTTCTGTATACAACGGACTTTCACGTCTTTTCGGCATGGTATTCGACCTTGGTGAAAACGGCGGTACTATCATAATCATTGCAATGGCTGTCCTTTCGGCTATTTATGTAACTCTCGGCGGTTACAAGGCAACTGCCCTCAACGACTTCTTCCAGGGAATCATAATGCTCATCGGTATCGGCACTGTTGTTGCTCTTACAGTTCAGAAGAAAGACGGCCTCTCAGCTGCTCTTGATGCTCTTAATGCTATTTCCGACAGCAAGACAGAAACAGGTACTCTCGGTTCACTCTTCGGACCTGATCCTATCAACCTCCTTGGCGTTGTTATCCTTACATCACTTGGTACATGGGGACTCCCTCAGATGGTACAGAAATTCTACGCTATCAAGGACGAGCAGGCTATCAAGAAAGGCGCTATCATCTCCACATTCTTCGCTATCGTTGTAGCTGGAGGTTCTTACTTCATGGGCGGATTTGTAAGACTTTACTGTACTCTTGATCCTTCAGATAACTCAGGAAAGGCATTCATTGAAACAGTAAACGGCAAACCTGTTTACGATACAATGGTTCCTTCACTCATTCATCAGGCTCTTCCTAATATTCTTATCGGACTTGTCGTTGTACTTGTTCTTTCAGCTTCACTGTCCACACTTTCCTCACTGGTACTTACATCAAGCTCAACACTTACAAACGACCTTATCAAGCCGCGTATCAAGAATTTTGATGATAAGCATCAGGTTATGTTCATGCGAATACTCATTGCTGTATTCCTTGTTATTTCCGTATTAATTGCCTGTCACAAGAACGCTTCTATCTCAACTCTCATGTCCTACTCATGGGGCGCACTTTCAGGCGCATTCCTCGGACCATTCCTCTATGGTCTGTTCATGAAAAAGGCTTCAAAGGCAGCTGTTGCTGCAAGTATGATAACTGGTGTAGGCATCAGCGTAATTCATATGCTATTATTCAGCCTTAACATTGAAGCATTCAGCGGTATCAAGCAGGCTGTGATAGATCTCAACTGTCCGCTCCAGCTTCTCTCTCCTATCAATGCAGGTGCATTTTCAATGATAGTTTCACTTATAATTGTTCCGATCATAAGTGCAGTTACGAAATCTCCTGACAAGAAGGTAGTAGATAACGCTTTCAGCAGTCTTGCTGCAAAGTAATCTTTCAAAATAGCCGGACAATATAAAATACAAAATGAAAAGCCATAGTATTTCCGATAGAGAGTTTGAAATACTATGGCTTTAATACTTGTATAAGAGTAAAAAAATTACATTCTTGAGTCTTTTCATCATAAAGAAAAGCAGCCGTAGCTATAAGCCCAGCTGCTTTGTATTTTATTACGACTTTACATATTCATTAAGTGTCTTTACTGTAGAATCCTTATTTGAAGAAAGGTATACATAGTAACCAAGAATACTGCTGGCATCAACCGAGTCAACCTTTCTGTTACCGTCTACGTCAGCAGCAGCAAGCTCTTCGGCTGAAGCCTCGGGATCCTTGCTTGATGAAAGCTTTGCGTAGATTGAAAGTGTCAAAGAAGCATCAACAGAATCGATATGGCCGTCATTATTAACATCGCCAAGCAGTCTGTCTGAAGCATTTACAAGAAGTCCCTCACTGTACTCAGCAGGATAAACTTCCTCAAGCTTCTGAAGATCATTGACGTAACGAGGAACTACACTTGTAACATAAGCGCCTTCATCATAGAAGTTGATATCGTAGCTTCCGCCCTTAGCCCCCTGTTCAAACTTTGCCTCAAAACATGCAAGAGGATAAGCGTCAGAAGTTTCGCCTGTAAGCTGTAAAGGCTTTTTAGCATCAGTCTCTGTATAGCTTACAGCCATAACATTGAGCTCCTTGAAAGTCTTTAAAGTTCCTCCGAGATCAGCATCAGATGAGATACCTGAGATCTTGAAAGGACAGCCGCCCGTCTTTTCAAAAGGTCCTGTAAGATTTTCAAGAACAAGTGACTTGTCAGGTGAGATCCACTTTACAAATACCTGTCCTGCGATCTTTTGATCGTCCTTGAAGTATACGGAAACAGGAACAGAAGCATCATCGCCAGCCACTTTCTTATTTACGTAAACTGCACCGTACTTCAGTATCTCGACACCCTTGCCCTCATCAGCCTTGAAATAGAGTGTAGGTTTATAAGTTGAATCAGCAGCATTTACTGCCAAAGCCGATGTCATACCTGCAGCAAGTACAAGTGAAGAAATAAGCGAAATAATTTTTTTCATTGTAAGTTACTCCCTTCATAGCAGCTCGGTCATACGCAGAACTATCTCTGCAACACGTTTAGCTGCAATTTTTTCAAATTCGTCAAACGACATTGCTCCCTCGTCATCAGCATTATCTGAAATGCAGCGCACACTGACATAAGGAAGCTCATTGAGATAGCAGCAATGTCCTACTGCTGCGCTCTCCATATCAACGGCATACGGATCGAATTTTTCCTGTATAGCTTTCTTTACCTCATTGCTCGAGATAAAAGCCTCACCCGAAACGATCCTGCCTCTGAAGGAGCTTACACCAAACTCTCCGCAAACCTTTTCAGCCGTATCCATAAGCACGCCATCAGCCTTGAATATTCCGCAATAGGGCGGATAGTCCTTGAGGAAATGAAGATCCAGATCATGTGGAAGGACCTCTGTGGATATTACAATATCGCAGACTTTAACTGCACTGTTCATTCCGCCTGCTATACCAGTATTGATCACACAGTCAGGGTGGAAATTATCTATCATAACCTGTGTACAAAGCGCCGCGTTAACTTTAGCGATACCGCAGCAGGCATTGATCACAGTTTTGCCGTTTCGATCATTAATGTAAAAATCGAAGCCAGAAATGCGTCTGATCTCACCTTTTCCGAGCATTTCTCTTATATCTGCCAGTTCTGAGGGCATTGCTCCGATTATAGCTATACACTTCATCATTATCACTCCATAAATAATATTACTTTTTCATTATATCATATATTTATTAATAAATCAAGTACAATGAAAAGAACGCACCGAATAAAGCAATTTTCAGTGCGTTCTATCTTTTTTTGCGAAATATCGGAAGTATTCTTTTCAAATATCCCCTGTACATAAGATCAAGATCAAGATCATAGATAAGAAAGATAAAATTTGCTATACCAAGCATTATGTACGAGCCGTATCTGCCAAAGTCGTCAAACTCCTCAAGCATTTCGTCAAGTCCGAAAATATAAACTGTAACATAGAAATAAGCAATTATACAGATATTGAATAACAGGAACTTCACGATGAGCCTTGCTACCCTCAGGGGTATCTTCTGTATGTAAAACCTCAGGATAGGATAATGTCCGAAAAACATAATAAAAATAAGTGCTGCTTCCTTATCAAAGGTTATAATTATGGAAAGCATACTTACTGCAATATAGGTAAGAAATGCCCAGGGAGTATTGACCTCGACCGCAATTATCATGAGAAGGATACCGGCAATTCCCGGCAGAAGCAGATACAGCGCAGGGATCACTCCGGCAAGAAACATCGTAACAAGGCATAATGCCGAAACGATGCCTCCAAGCGCCACTCTGTAGCTTATATCTCTCATTTTTTTAATGCCTTTTCCTTTCCGTCAGCTGTCTTTTTGGCCTTCTGTATATTATAAACAATGGCAGAGAGCATCTTATGAGGCATAAATCGCGAGCCCCATGTACCAAGCCATACTGTAAAGCCGGGAACTGCAAGCAATCTGCCCGAAAATGCCTTTTTAAGTGCAAATTCAGCCGCATAATCAGCAGAAATAGGCTTTACGGAGAAGCTTACTCCTGCACGGTTATTGAAATTAGTGTCAACAGGTCCCGGACAAAGCACCGTTATGCTGACTTTCGATCTGTCTCTCCGCAACTCTTCATATATAGCCAGTGAAAGCCTTAAAACATAGTTCTTTGAAGCGTAATATCCTGCCATGAGCGGTCCTGTCATAAATCCCGCCGCAGAGGCAACATTAAGGATAATACCGCTGTCTCTTTTCTTGAACTCACGCAGAAACAGCTTTGTAAGAATATGAAGAGCAGTAATATTGACATTTATCATATTGACCTCGTCATCAAGATCTGTTTCATCAAATTTACCGAAAAGGCCGTATCCTGCATTGTTAACAAGCATATCTATGTTTTTTCCTTTACAGAAATCATATACCTTGTAAACGTCCTCTCGCTTTGAAAGATTTGCGGTAATAATCTCTGTACCGCTGCCAAGAGACTCCTTGAGCTCATTGAGCTTTTTTTCATTACGTCCCGTAAGGATAACATCCCAGCCTTTTTTTGAAAGTTTTTCCGCAATACTCTGTCCTATTCCTGAGGTAGCGCCTGTTATCAATGCCTTCATATGACTTCAATTCCTTTCAATTCTAACTTTGGTTCTACTATGAAAAATACAATTCGCCGAACTTACTTACAGGGTCAGCTTCACCGCCAAGACTGTCAATGCCGAACAGGAACAATGTCTGACCATATTCGCCAACGTTTATATAGTCTGAAATATCGCCTTCCATTTCCAAGGGGGAGATCACAGTTATCTCACTGTAATGCTGTGTAAGGAAGGGTATAAAGCAGTCAGCAAAACTGTCCCTGACAACAAGCAGTTTCATATCATTTTTGGCTGATGTCCTTATTTTCATTACAGGTACAGGCTTGCCGAGATACATAGAGTACATATCACCTGTTTTCAGCATATCCCTGTTGTAGATACTTCCTTCAGCGACACTGCCGTCCTCCAGGATACAGCTGCACGAAACTATTCCAGCACCGTCCGGATAATAGAATATATCCATAATATCTGCCTGCGGTCTTTTAGAAAGAGTTCTGTTGTAGAGATTTCCGCGGAACTCATTTGTAACGTGTTCGATATTGAATTTGTCATAAGACGTCGGCTGGAATCCCAGCTTCTGGATGACAGTCTTATATACACAGTATGCCCCGTAAACTGTCCATTTAGTGTCATTTCTGTAATAAATATAACTGTCTTTGAGCATTTTAAGTATATTATATGTATCTATCCTGCGTATATCATTTCCGAACATATCATAAAGCTCGGTTATACGCTGACTCTCCGTCTTTCTGACATAATGAGAAGGTATAATATCACCATAGATCCCTGCCGAAGTCGGAACAGCAGCAAAATATACCATTCCGTCATACTCCTTTGAAAAACTGTTTATGATATCTGCGTCGGAAGAAACATTACCTGCTTCCGTATATCCGGGATCAGCAGTGAGAAGTCTTTCGCTGCTGACATATACTCCGTTCACTATGCTCTCGGAAAGCTCTGTTTGCATGGCAGCTTTGGCGATCATCCATCTGCTTCTTCCCCAGAAATGATCTGCCATATATTTTTCAAGCTGTCTTGACGTACTTCCGTCATACATTTCTTCGGCAGAAATCTCATGCAATCCTTCAAGATGACGGTTCTCATCAACAGAATACTCTTTCTTGCTTCCGAGAAATGTCAGCAAACCAAACAGGAATATGAATGACAGTGTTACAACTGCTGTTATCTTACTTATAAGCTTATTCATTTTCCCCTCCTTACAGCTTCATAAGAAGCATTTCAGAGCTTCCGTTATATGAGATCAGCGATGTACATATCAAAAGCAGTGCCATTAGTACAACAGGAGAAACGATCACTATCACTGTCTTGACCTTGTTCCTGTGCGAACGCATCATAAGATTTCTGAAAAGATCCGTTGACGCATACATCGACACAAGAAGAAGCACGATATATGACTTGAAAAGGTACAGTGCCTGTGAATCCACAAACACACCGTTTCCGCCGATCATAGCCAAAAGATACCTTAATGAAGCTGAAGGGCTGCTGCCCGAAAGGAATACAGCACAAACCACAACTACAAGGAAAGTGTATACCATACCTGTAAAGTTCATGATCTTGTTATTAAGAAGATGGTTCTCTATAATAAGAACTATGCCCATCAACGCACCACATATGATACCGTTCAGACTTACTGTATACCAGAAACAGAACAATGCCCAGCCAAATACGAATATTATCTCCCTCATCCATTTTCTTGGACATATGCTGTATAAAGGCTTGGTAACATACCTTCTTATCCACTGTACAAACTGTGAATGCCATCTTGAAGCAAAGTACCTAATCCTCGTGCTGAGCAGCGGATAATTGAAGCTCTGAGGGAATTTCAGTCCAAAGCAATAGGCAATGCCCGTACCCATATCCGCAAAACCCGAAAGAGTGAAATAAAGGCAGAAAACGTATGCTGTGATGCCGAGCCATGCGGTTGCAGCAGATATACTGCCTTCATTATCGGCATGAGCAGCTGCAAATAGCATATAAAGATTATCAGCGGCTATCACCTTTTTGGCGAGACCTTTGATAAATACAGTCATACCGACACCTGTTGCAGTAAAGCTCTCTCTGCGGTTGTCAAGAATCTTTGTAAATACACCGTATCGGAGAAGCGGTCCCATGATAAGTCGCGGAAAGAACATGATATAAAGCAAAAATCGGATAATATGCTTTCCTGGCCTGATCTTTCCCTTGTAAACATCGATAAGTGTGCCGACAGCAGACAGAGTAAAGAAAGCTATACCCACAGGATAGAAGCTTTCAGGAGCCTTCAGAATTCTGTGGAGCCAGGAAAAATACTCTGTACGGAATGCAAAAGCAGCCGTAAGATCAATAATTATACCGGCTGCAAGAGGTACAGCCGCAAGCTTTTCGTTTTTATGAAGCTTTTCAATAATATTGGCAAAAGAATAGTTTATAAGCGAATATACTGATATGAAAATGAAAAAATACAGGCTGGTCATGCCGCAGAAAACCATACTCAGCATAAGAAGCACAGCCTCTCGGAACTTCACGGGAGTCAGATGATAGATCAGCAGTGAAGCAGGCAAAAAGCCGTATATAAACAGCAGACTGCTATATACCATTATCTTCCTCCTTTATCTCCTCTGTAATCTTTTTTAGCTCGGCACTGTCCATCATAGTACACAAAACCTCCATTAGAGCTCCTGCTGACAGATGCCTCGGCAATCCAAGTCTGAGCTGAAGCCTTTCGCGAAGAGCTACGCTGTTTGCACCGCCGCTAAGTCCGAGTTCGTATAGTGTAAACTTTGAAATATCAGATGTTTTCTTCGCATCGGAAGCTGTTATCCCTGATTTTCTGAAAGCTTCAAGAAGGATCTTAACATCTACGCCTTCCACACCGAGAGTACCCTCGGCAGAAGGCTTGGTCTTACGCTTTTCCTTGCCAAGTATCTCAGGTATGTAAACATTCGTGATCTTTCCGCATCCGACAGCGCCTTTTATATATCCGCGTATCTTCCTGCCTGCCGCGTCTGAATCAGTGAGAATGATTATACCGGTTTTATGCGCATAGTAACGTATAAGCTCAAGCTTTTCATCGTCCTTGAATATTCTGAAACCATTGGTGACTATTATAACAGCATCAACGATCGAAGAGAGTTTTATCTTATCATATTTTCCTTCAACGATTATTGCTTCATCTATCTTTATCATAGCTCCCTCCGCTATTGTTTCGTCATAAGCATCGCGGTAACGGCTTGTTCAAGTATGGTTTTTTCGTCTCCGCTGCCTGAATTGAGAGCAATATTGGTATCGCGGAGTATCACGATGCACTTTCTCAATCTCCTTATACTCATTCTTGAACTGTCACGAAATGCGTTCTTTACCTTGAACTCCCAGACATAAGAGAAATCTTCTTTTACATCCTGTACCTGCTTACCGCTTTTTCTCGCACAAGCCGCACGATACATATCTATAAATGAAGCGGTTATATTCGACAGTACCGCTCCCCTGTTCTCTCGATCCTGCATCAGCTCGTCCAGAGCATCATATGCAGAACGTTTATTGAATGCCGCAACCGCGTCCGCAAGCTTAAAAAAGGTAACATCGCTCTGTCTGTGGACAAGATTGTGAAGTATATCCGAAGTTATCTCATTTTTGCCGGCATAAGAACACAGCTTGTCAATTTCATTGCGTATAGTCAGTGTATCGGACTGACACATTATCGCCAGCTCTCTTGCATTATCAAGGGAGATAAGCCCGCCTCTGGCAGATACGCTGGCAGCAATATCCTTTGCCAGTTCGTTTTCGGTCTTTATGGGACACTCGACCAGTTCACCGATTTTTGCAGCATAATCTGCAATTTTCTTGTTTTTATCCTTTATGATGCTCCTGCCTGTGCGGTAATCCGTCTTTGCACTTATTTCAAAGCCGGTAACATTGAATATCACCACAGTCTGCTGAGGTATCTCCTTCAGTGCCTCCATAAGCTTCTTATTGAGATCATCTGCTCTGAGACCTGCCATATTCTCCCGGGGCTTTTCGCAGTTATAATCATTGATAAGAATACAGTTATAGTCTGTCATCATCGGCATCATCTGTATCATATCATACAGTTCGGAAAAATCAAGATATCTGCCATCAAGCTTATTGAGGGCAAAATCTTCATTATCCCCAACAGCAGCCTTTATTATCTGCTTTGTGAGCTTTTCGACCTCGGGAATATTTTTACCGAAAATATAATACAGATTCTTTATCTCACCTTTTTTCAGCTGAGCTTTAATAGTCTTGGAATCAGTCTGCGGCATCAGAGCCTCCTTATTCTAAAGCTGCCTCTGTCTGACAGCACTATCTCAATATTATTATTATCATCAAGGTATAAAACGTTATTATCGTCGTCGGTTGCTTCCTTCGGAGCTTTTCCGTACCAAACACAGAGCGAATCATCAGGCAGTGACTTAGTATTTCTGTCCACAAAGCTGATTTTATCGTTATCACCGCAGATACTCATACACTCCTCTGACATAATAACTGAAAAACCGCCTTCATCCAAAAAGAAGCCACTGCTGCCAAAGTAAGAAATATCATCAGTTTCTCCGAGAAGAGGGGTATCGCATTCAACAAGCCATTTTCCAACTTCATTGAATTCAAGCTCTTTGAGAAAAGCCGCATATTCAGACGGAGCTCTTTCCGTAAGAACTACAGTATTTACACGTTCAATACAATTCTGCATAAGATATTTCCTTACATACTGCGCTGATCTGTAGTGTCCGCTAATATCAATTATATCGGCTGTATCGCCGCAGCTTACAACAACAGCTGCATTGCTGCCGCTACCGAGCACTGCCACAGTCACGTTCTTTCTGCGTTCCATACGGCTTATTCCTGAGCCTGCAAACAGAAACACAAATGCGGCTGCAATCGACAAACAAGTAAACTTTCTGCTCTTCAGTACAGCAGAATTAAATACAATGACTATCATTATTATGATGATACCGTTTACAATCACCTTGTCGCTGCACGAAAAATGTGTAAATCCAAGCCTTGAAAGTGAGTCGGATATTCGCAGTATTATACCATTTATAAACTCAGCCACAAACAGAAGATCAACCACACCGCCTGTAAGAGCATAAAGGAGTCCAATGATCATGGATACCGAACATAGCGGAACGATTATTATATTTGTAAGCGGTGAGATGAGAGAGATCTCATCAAAAAACAACAGTGAAAACGGAAATACACAAAGCGTTGTGCAGAGCATATATGCTGCGTACAGAACAAATTTTTGCAGCATACTCTCCGACGGCATATTCTTAGTCATGTACGGTGCAAAAACGCCAATGCCAAATGTTCCGGAAACGGAAAGGATAAAACCTTCATCGTATATAACGTATGGCCGGAAAATACAAATAAGCAAAACTGCTCCTGCCAGTGAATTGAATGTATCATTCTGACGCCTG
The DNA here is from genome assembly GCF_000571935.1 of Ruminococcus flavefaciens 007c. Taxonomy (GTDB): domain Bacteria; phylum Bacillota; class Clostridia; order Oscillospirales; family Ruminococcaceae; genus Ruminococcus; species Ruminococcus flavefaciens_F. The sequence goes on from NZ_ATAX01000025.1 coordinate 115,370, forward strand.
AAAAGCCTTGCGGCATATATGAAATTCATCATAACAGCCGCCCTGACGGCCGAAACAGGACAATCCGCCATAACTATTAGAAAAATGATCATTCCTTCCATAGCTATGAACGATATGTACCTGTTTACACGGCACAGCCCTAAAATAAGCATGAGAACAGCGACCGCCGCCGAAACATGAAGTCCCGATACAGCCAGCATATGTCCTATTCCACAGCGATATACTGCGGTCCTGACATTTTTGTCAATTCCTCGCTTTTCACCGAATACCATTCCCGATAAAAGGCTGCCACTGTCACCGCCGAGAACTATTCCGAAATCTCTCATAATACGTTCTCTGTACTCTGTTATCTTTCTTCTGAACCTGTGCTGATCGGAACGCTCAACGGAAATGTCTTTACAGCTTCCAAGTGAAAGAAATATGCCGTCAGATCTGTAATAGCTTTCACTGTCAAAGAGATAATCCTTTGACGGGATACTGAAATTACAGCTTTTTATATCGATAATATCACCGTACTCAGCGTCAAGAGACTTCACGAAAAAGCTTACCTTTGCAGGTATCTCCCCGTTTATCCTTCCCTTTAGGATATAAGTATTATTATCTCCTGTATAACGCGAAACATCTGCGACTTCGCCGCGGAAGCTTCCGCTTTTACCGTCCATATCGGCAGCAGGTCTGTATCTTACAGCTGTAAATATGCTGAAAACGGCCACCGCTGCCATGAAAAAGACAGCAATAACTGCATAATCTGCCGGCTTAAAACCGTATTTCATCGTAACTATCAATGCAGCGGCTATAACTGCGGTAGTAATTATAAGCGGCAGGATGCTTGAAAAAAACGAAGCGAAAAACAATCCCGCCATATACGCTGCCGCAGCTCCAATCATTTTTCGCTTCATAATTCTATTCCTTATTTAAAGAAAAGCGGTAACTTCTCAAGAAAAGCTATATCCTTTCTGTCTGCCGCATCACCTTCGGCAAGAACAGCCGATCTTCCCGAGATCTCACCCTCAGCAGCTGCTGTAAGCTTCTCAAGAGCAGCAAGCGACTCTCCCGTACTTATAACATCGTCCACGAGAAGCACCTTTTTGCCCTTCAGCATTGCTGCCTTTTCCTGTGAAAGGTATAGAGTCTGCTCTGCAGCTGTTGTTATTGATTTTACAGTTACAGAGATCGGATCTGTCATATAGAGCTTTACCGATTTTCTTGCAACCACATAGGGCTTACCACTCTGTCTTGCCATTTCATACGCAAGCGGTATTCCCTTTGATTCAGCTGTAAGTATTACGTCAAAATACGGTGATTTTGCAAGAAGCTGTTCAGCCGCAGCCACAGTCAGCTCCACATCTGAAAACATTACAAATGCAGCTATATCAATCTTATCGTTGAGAGGACAGAGAGGAAGCTCCCTCTCAAGTCCTGCTATCGTCATTTTATATGAACCTGCCATTGTTCCTGCTCCTTATTCAGTCTTGCCGAGAGACTCAGGTCCCCAGCCCATTTTTACACCGCCGAGAAGGTGAAAATGAAGATGCTTTACAGTCTGACCTGCATCGTCACCGCAGTTATTTATGATACGGTAGCTGTCATAGCCTTGCTCCTTGGCAATTTTTCCAGCAGCCTCAAAGATCTTTGCAACTACGGATGAATTCTCACCTGTTATGTCGTTTGCACTTGTGATATGAACCTTAGGAACAATAAGTATATGCATAGGTGCGATAGGAGCAATGTCGTTAAAAGCAAAGACATATTCGTCCTCGTATACCTTTGTGCTTGGTATTTCTCCATCGATTATCTTACAGAATAAACAATCCATAGTGATTCTCCTTTACCTGAAAATAGTTATACAGCTTATATTACTTTACAGCATCAGCAACTACATCTTCAAACTTGGCAAAAGCCGCGTCTATCTTGGCAATATCGCCTGCGCCTGCCATAGCTCCGTCAGGCTTTCCACCGCCCTTGCCGCCTGTTATTGCAGCTATCTCGCGGACTATCTTGCCTGCGTTAGCACCCTTTGCAACCGCTTCCTTGGTACATACACAGTAGAATGTACCTTTCTCGCCGAGAGTACCCGCAAAGAGAGCAATAATAGCTTCTTCCTTATCCTTAACGCTGTCTCCCAGCTTTCTGAGAGCGTCGGGAGCAGTGCCGTCCATTCTTGCAGAAACTATCTTTATACCGCCGATTTCCTTTGCATTGTCAAAGAGGGCAGCTGTCTTGGAGTTAGCGATCTGTTGTGTGAGACTCTCGATCTTCTTGTCCTTCTCCTTGGACTCAGCAGCAACAGCAGCACACTTTTCGGAGAGTTCGGTTATGTTTGCAAGCTTCAGAGCCTTTGCAGACTTGATAATAGTGTTCTTGAAATCATTGAGAAGTCCAATGACATTCAGACCTGTAACTGCTTCTATACGTCTAACACCTGCTGCAACAGAGCTTTCCGAAACTATTTTGAACAGACCTATCTGTGATGTATTTGAAATATGAGTACCGCCGCAGAACTCGATAGAATTATGTGCGGTAACTACACGAACAGTATTGCCGTACTTCTCACCGAAGAGAGCCATAGCACCAAGCTTTCTTGCTTCTTCAATTGGCATTTCCTCCATAGTTACAGGGAAAGCTGCCATTATCTCGGCGTTGACTATCTCCTCCACCTTTGCTATCTCCTCATCAGTCATAGCGCTGAAGTGGTTAAAGTCGAAACGGCAAGCCTTGTCATTTACAAGCTGTCCCGCCTGATGAACGTGGTCGCCCAGAACCTGTCTCAATGCGTGCTGAAGAAGATGAGCGGTAGTATGATTGCGCATAACAGCCATTCTGCGTTCTTTTTCTATCTGAGCGATCACCTTGTCGCCCTTGGAGAGGCTTCCCTGCTCGATCGTAGCGATATGGAGGAAATGTCCCTCGGATTTGATGGTATCGTCAACAGAAGCAATATTAGCACCGTTGAGTATCATACCGGTATCGCCTACCTGTCCGCCGCTCTCGGCATAGAAAGGAGTAACGTCAAGAACAATAACTACATTATCGCCTTCAACAGCTGTTTCCACCTCGCTGCCGTCCTTATATATAGCCTGTATCTCAGCGTCCTCAGCTTCAAAATCGGTATATCCGGTGAAAATTGTTGCCGGAGCATCGACCTTGATACTGTTGTCAGCCCATGATGAGCCTGCCTTAGCTGCATGGTCTGCCTTGGCTCTTGCTCTCTGCTCCTTTGCAAGCTCGGTAAAGCGATCACGGTCTACTGTGTAGCCCTTTTCCTCACATATTTCCTCTGTAAGATCAATCGGGAAACCGTAAGTATCTGAGAGCTTGAATGCATCGTCACCTGAAAGAACCTTACCGCCCTCAGCAGCAAGCTTCTCTGTGAACTGGTTGAGAAGCTCTGTGCCCTTGTCGATAGTCTTTGCAAAAGCTTCCTCCTCAACGCCGATTATCTTCTTGATATAATCACGCTTCTCGGCAAGCTCGGGATAAGCATTAGCATTCTCGTTGATAACTGTATCGCAAACCTCCGTAAGGAATGGTCTCTTTACACCTAAGAGTCTTCCGTGACGCGCAGCTCTTCTGAGCAGACGACGGAGGACATATCCGCGGCCTTCATTTGAAGGAAGTATTCCGTCGCCGACCATGAATGTAGTACTTCTGATATGATCGGTGATAACACGGAGAGAAACGTCCTTCTTGGCATCTTTCTTGTACTCAATACCTGCAATGGAAGAAATATGCTTCATTATGTTCTGAACGGTATCAACCTCAAAGATATTATCAACGCCCTGCATAACACAGGCAAGTCTCTCAAGCCCCATACCTGTATCGATGTTCTTGTTCTTCATCTCGGCGTAGTGACCCTCACCGTCACTGTCGAACTGGCTGAATACGAGATTCCATATCTCAATAACTCTGTCGCAGTCGCTTGCCTGCTCGAAGCTCTCGAAAGGACCGTAAGCCTCGCCTCGGTCAAAGTGAATCTCAGAACAAGGACCGCATGGACCTGAACCATGCTCCCAGAAGTTGTCCTTCTTACCGAGACGGATTATTCTGTCATGAGGGATACCGATATGGTTCTCCCATATCTGTTCAGCCTCATCGTCACTCTCGAAGATAGTTATCCAGAGCTTTTCAGCAGGGATCCCAAGTGTCTTTGTAAGGAACTCCCATGCCCACTCGATAGCCTCTGTCTTGAAGTAATCACCGAAAGAGAAATTACCGAGCATCTCAAAATATGTACCGTGACGTGCTGTCTTACCAACACTTTCGATATCAGGAGTTCTGATACATTTCTGGCAGGTAGTCACTCTCTTGTTGGGAGGAGTAGCCTGTCCGAGGAAAAACTTCTTGAGAGGAGCCATTCCAGAATTGATAAGAAGCAGGCTCTTGTCGCCCTGAGGTACAAGAGAAGCACTTGCCATTCTTGTATGGTTTTTGCTCTCGAAGAACGAAAGATACTTTTCACGAAGATCATTAAGACCTGTCCACTGCATAAATATATCTCCTTTAATAAAAATATAAAACTTAGCAATACAAAAAAAGCCCCGCCGCCAAATGGGACGAAGGCTCTCGTGGTACCACCCAAATTTGAGAAAACAGCTGTTTTCTCCTCATACTCCTTTAACGCAGAAATACGCCTTTGTTTCCAAAGGAAGCTCAAGGTAAGCACCTGTCATACGGATAAAGGCTCACACCATACGCCTTCTCTCTGAACTCCGCTTTAAGACAGTCAATCCCGTCAACGCTATACATTTATTATTATAGCGCCATTTTCATCAAAAGTCAATGTTTTTTTGAATATTTCTGAAAAAACTGAGCTTTTTGCATACATTGGAAAGAATTCCAAACAGCTCCGGGCAGCTCAGTGCTCTTTATCGCCGAGCTCCTTTATTCTGTCTGCTATATTGCGGAACACAGGTGCCGCTGCATCGTTTCCGTAGCCTCCGTTCTCGATAAGAACCGTAACTGCGTACTTCGGCTGTCTTGCTGGAAAAAAGCCTGTTATCCACGCATGGCACAGTTCCTCGCCCTTGGCGTTATAATGACCTGTCTGTGCTGTGGATGTCTTTGCACCTACACTCATCTTTTTTCCCTTTGCCTTGGAGTTTTCGTTCTCACGAACTGCTTTTATCATCATTTTTCTCAGTGACTCAGCGTCATCCTCTGTCATTACAGTATACAGCCGTGATCGTCTTTCTCCGCTTACTGCGCTGCCATCTGCGGTAAGTCCCTTTACAAGACTCAGCTCAGGCATTTTTCCTCTATTGGCTATACCGCAGGTAACCTGAGTTATCTGTAAAGGCGTAGCTGTAAGTCTTCCCTGACCGAAGGCAAAATTAGCCAGCTCCGCAGGTACGGAAAGCTCCTTTTCGGTAGGAAGTACGCCGCCCGAACCTGTTATGCCCGCACATAGGTAATTTTCCTTTCCGAAACCGAGATTCGACGCTTTTCGCCTGAATTTCTCCATATCAAGACTTCTTGCCAGCTCTATAAAAAACGTATTGCACGAATTCGTCATAGCTTCGGAGATCACCTGTATCCCATGTCCGTCAAGCTTATGGCAATTGAAGCTTTTTCCCTCTACCTCTGTTGTGCCTGTACAGATGTATTGAAAGCCTCCCATCCCCTGCTCCAGAGCTGCTGCAGCGGTAACGAGCTTGAAAACGGAACCTACACTGTAAGAATAAAGAGCACGGTCAATAAGGGGACATCTGCTGTCCTCAATAGCATCGGTGAGTTTATCGGGATCATATGAAGGGAAGCTTGCCATACCCAGTATTTCACCGCTTTTTATATCCGCGATAACTATAGCCCCCGTATTTATTCCTTTTCCACAGTCCTCGCATATCTTCTGTATATCCTTGTCAATAGTCAGCACAACACCGCTTTTATATGCGGTACTCCTGAAGACCTTCTTTCCGTCACCTATAAGGATATGTCCGAAGCCATCGGTATTATAGGATACACTGTTCTGCGGAATATCTCCTCTCAGTAGCTGATCGTATGCGTATTCTATACCGTCTGCACCTTTATTGTCGGAAAGATAGCCTATTACATGGCGAGCAGGCTGTCTTTCGGAATAACGTACAGGAGTTTCAAAAATTGTCAGTCCGTCAGATTCAAGCGCTTTATCCGTACATTCAAATACAAAAGGCAGTCCTTTATCGAACTCTGTCAGGAATTTCTCCTTATCAATTGCATATTCCGCTGTACTTTCCCTGTCAAGAGCCAACGGCACCGCAGCAGCAATAAGCTTCGTATCAGAATTTATAAGCGGCCGAATATTTCTGTCATATACAGTACCCTGACATTCGCCGACCTGCAGGGTGAATGTGCCTTCTGTTGCCGCAGCAGCAACATTTTTCTGCTCAACTGCTATCCTGAAGAGGTTTGATGTAAGTATTGTAAATGCAATAAAAAACACTGCTGTAAGAATAATCACACCGTGTTCTCCGCGTTTTCTTGTCATAATATCACCTCATATAAAAGTTTTGCCGCAACGACCTCATTTTATACGGAATATTGACTTTATACAGATGCAATGTTATAATTCTCTTATAGGGGGGGATATTATGAAAAACACAAGACAGCTCATTATGATATCAATAAGCGTGATATGGTTCATAGCTACAGGTTCTGTATTCTCTTATATGGTCTATACAACATCCGAACTTTACATATCCGGGATGATAATAAGCTATGAGACAGTATTTCTGTGCGCAGGAACTGTTTTCTTTATACTTCTGCTTTTTACAGGGAAAAAAGCCGCTTCATCCGTAAGGCATCTTATTGCCGGTATTATTCTTGCCATATGGCTTATTCTTGCTATTTCAAACTTCAGCGGAAGTCTGAAAATGGACATAGAAAACAATTCTCATTCATACACCACGTCCCTTACTCCGTATAAGGAAAAGGAGATCGTATTATCGGAAAGAGATCGAATGTTTGATTTCAGTGAGGTTCGTATCTACAAAAAGAAATATGTTTTTATACATGAACTTGGATCATTCTCTGATACTTACTTCAATGAACATAAACTCATCAGAAACGGTAAATATTCATGCAGCTACGACGATTTCTATCAGGAAATCGTACTCACACTGGACTACGGCGGCTGGAATGAAGACACTCTGCCTGAGCCTGCTGAAAACCCCGAAAAGCTGGAAAAAAGATACAAACTTAAATAAACATAAAAGATCCGGGATTTTTTCCCGGATCTTTTTTATTCAAGTATAACAGTAAACGGACCGTCATTAAGCAATTCAACCTTCATATCAGCACCGAACGAACCTGTTTCAACGTGTTTGCCTTTACTGCGGAGATACTCCACAAAATACTCATAAAGGGCATTGGCCTTGTCAGGCTTGGCCGCCTGTATAAAGTTTGGACGGTTTCCCTTGCGGCAGTCTGCATAAAGAGTAAACTGCGGAACTACAAGGAGCTCTCCTCCTACATTGTCAAGGTCGAGGTTGATCTTGTCGTTTTCATCCGAAAAAATACGAAGTCCCGAGATCTTGTCCGCTAGCCTTCTGCAATCCTCCTCTGTGTCCTCATGTCCGACACCGAAGAGCAGAAGAAATCCCGTTCCGATCTTTCCGATGATCTCTCCGTCTACTCTGACACTCGCAGAAGTCACCCTCTGTAAAACTATTCTCATTTATCTCTACTTCCTTACTATTTCCATACCAAAGGGAGCAAGCCTCAGCATGTTTTTTTCCTTGTCTTCGATTATACTGTACATTGATTTCGGAAGGTTTATATCTGTTTCCCTTTCGGAATTATTGAAAAAGAATATATAATCATCCAGACCGTTTGTACGTGTGGTAACTTCCACGCCCTGAGGCAGATCGTTCAGTCTCGGTATACCTGTCTGCTTCATGATATTGCCTGCGAACTTCTTATAGAAGTCCATGTGGCAAATAGTTCCCACATAATATGCAACACCGCTGCAGTAGCGGTTCATCGTAACAGCAGGCTTTCCGCCGTAGAAACAGTCTTTATACTCCGCATAGGCACGAGCTGTTCCCAGTTCAAGAATATCACACCACTGTCTGCATTTATACTCATTTCCAGCAAAATCAACGATAGTCTGCTCATCTTTGCCAATGGGATCATATTCCGATATTTCAGCACCTATCATCTCTCTGTAAACAGTAGGAAGAGGTTCCATAATACAATTATTGTTGGGATCCTTGACTCCGCTCCTTGCAGTAAGTACAACAGTTCCGCCCTTGATAACATAACGGTATATATTTTCCGCAGAATTCTTGGAGTACACATACATGGAAGGCGCTATAACAGCCTTATACTTCGTAAGATCGGCATCAGGCGAGATTATATCCACATTCACGCCGTATTTTGAGAAGGCTGCATGGAAGCACTTTAGCTGCTCCCAGTAATCAAAGCCTTCAGTCTGAGGCTGTATCCTGAATGCCCTGTCATTATCGGGAGAATAAAGTATAGCGACCTCTGATACGAGTTCGGTAGTCTCTATAACATCAAACTTCGGAGCGATCTTGCACAGCTCGGCAAATTCAGCAAAACGCCTTCCCGGTATATTGCTGTGGTCAATAAGACCGTGCCAGTGCATTTCTGCTCCCTTATTCGCGGTTCTCCAGCGGAAATGGATAACCGTATCGGCACCATGAGCCATTGCCTGCAAAGCGTAGCCTTTTATCTGCCCCGGTCTCGGAGTAGGCCCCATGGGCATCCAGCTTCCAGTTGCACCGCTGAGCTGCTCCATTACCCAGAAGTTTTTCTGATTTGAACCTCTCATCATGTCCAGATTAAATGAATGGGAATAGAACTCCTCTTCATTCTCAGGTATACGCACCGGAGGATAATTATCATATGAAGTAAAGTCCAGCCCGTCGCAAAGTCTGTAAATATCAGGGAGATCCTTGGTTATACAGATATTTGTAGTTATTTTGGCCTTAGGGTTTTCACGTTTTATTATCTGTGACATATCACTTATGAATCTGCAAGCCGTATCAGACGAAAAACGGCTGAATTCCAGGCAAAGGGCAGGATTCTGCCATGCTTTCGGATAAGCATTCGGAGGCTTGATCTGGGACACGTCACTGTATTCTCCGCTCCACACGATATTACCGAAGGCAGCGTTAACGTTTTCGATGGTATCATGTTTGTCGATGAGCCAGTCGCGGAACTGTTCACGGCACACCTCACAGGTACAGGGATAAGCCTCTATCTCATTGTCGATCTGCCATGCAGCGATGGACGGATTATTGGCATATCTCTTTGCAAGCTGCTCTGTGATACGCTTCGCATAGTACAAAAACATAGGTGCATTCAGGCATCGGTGTCCTCTTATGCCTGTCTGGAGCCTGTTCCCGTCCGCACCTACCTGTATAATATCAGGATAGGTCTCATACAGCCACATAGGAGGACAGCTTGTGGGAGTACAAAGCACAATACCCATCGCATAACGCGAAAAAGTCTTTATAGCTTCATCAAGCCATTCAAAATGGAATTCTCCGTCTCTCGGTTCAAGTCTCGACCAGGCAAACTCTCCCATCCTGACCAGTTTTACACCTGTCTGTGCCATTAAAACAGCATCTGCATTCCATAATTCTCTGTTCCATTGCTCGGGATAATAATCAACGCCTATTTTCATAATATTCCTCCGCCATGTCAATGTTGTATTCAATAAGCCCGCAGTTATCCATAAACCAGTTTGCGAAGCTCTCTGTTGTCATATCATTGAAATATGTCTCTATAACTCTGCAAACTCCGCCATGACTCACAATCAGGATCGTTTTATCGTGATACTTTGCAATAATTTCATCGATAGCCGAATATACCCTGTGTGAAAGCTGAAGCAGAGATTCACAGTTTTTACCCATTCTGACGCCGAAATTTATTTTGTTCACGGCAAATCCTTCGGTATAACGATACATTCCCTCATATTCGCCATAATCCCACTCGCGGAGTCTTTCATCAGTTATCACATTTAATCCGCAGCGTTCAGCTACAATATTTGCTGTTTTCTGCGCTCTCTTCATAGGTGACGCAATGATAAGGTCTATAATACTGAGATCAGCAATCCTTGCAGCCAGCGCTTCAGCCTGCCTCAGCCCTGTCTCGTCAAGCTCTATATCAGTAACACCAAGAATAATATCCCTGTTGTTGTATTCAGTCTGTCCATGCCTTGTTGAAAAGATCTTCAAACTACTTCCTCCATTAAAGCTCTGCCGCTCTGTTTATCTCTGCACGGGCATTATCGAGCATAAGCTCCGAAGGATCGTCGCCGCCCATTATACGTGCTATCTCAGCAACTCTGCCTTCCATGCCGAGCTGCATAACATGGGTCTCAGTGCGCTCTCCCACAATCTGCTTTTCGATAAGAAGATGGTTATCTGCCATAACTGCGATCTGAGAGAGATGTGTAACGCATATCACCTGTCTCACCTTGCCTATCTCACGCAGCTTTATACCTATTTTCTGAGCCGCTTTGCCGCTGACTCCGGTATCTATCTCATCAAATATCATAGTCGGGATAGAGTCCTTGTCAGCGATGACACTTTTCAGAGCAAGCATTATTCGTGAGAGCTCACCGCCTGAAGCTATCTTTGATATAGGTCGCGGCTCTTCGCCCTTATTCGCTGATATAAGGAACTCCACCGTATCCATGCCGTTAACTGTAAGCTTTCCTTTTTCATGCTTCACAGCTATTATAACTCCCGCCATATTCAGAAATTCAAGCTCAGCGGTCACACGCTCTGTAAAGCGCTTTGCAACATTTTCACGATAGTCATACAAAGCCTTGGCCTGCTCGGTGACCTTGTGAAGAAGCTCTTCTCGCTTTGCAGCAAGCTCCTTTATCTCGCTGTCTGAGCTTTCAAGCTGTATTATCTCACGGCAGGCATCAGTATAAAGCTTTATCAGACCTTCGCAGTCCGTTGCATACTTACGTTTCAGCTTGTTTATATTGTTGAGTCTAGTACCAAGATATTCAAGGCGCTGCCCGTCAAGTTCGACCTTATCGGCAAGAGCTTCCAGCTCTGATGCTATATCAGCCAGCTCTATCTCGGCTGCCGATAGTCTTTCATAGAGACCGACAAGACGCGGGCTGTTATCGGTATATGAAGCTATTTCCGTCTCAGCTGAAACAAGCATATCATTTACCGCCTCGTCTCCCGTTATAAGTCCCACCGCATTCTTTATGGCGATTATGGTCTTTTCCGAATTTCTGGCAGTCTCGTATTCCTTTTCAAGTTCGTCGTCCTCACCCTCGCGCAGCTCAAGCTCGCCTATATCATCTATGATCTCGTTAAGCGAACGGCTGCGCTCGATGCGCGACTGCTCCTGCTTTTTCAGCTCTCCCAGCCTTCTTGCCGTCTGCTGCAGCTCTCTGAAGGTAACTCTGTATTCATTCAGTAGAGTATCATCTCCGCCGAAGTCATCAAGTATTTTCAGATGTTTGTCACTGTCAAGAAGTATCTGATTATCGTGCTGACCGTGGATATTGATTAGTAAAGCGCCTATCTCTTTAAGGAGAGCTGCCGAAGCCGTTCTCTGATTTATGCGTGAAACGCTTCCGCCGTCTGCACTTATCTCACGAGTCATTGTTATCTCGCCGTCATCATGGGCTATCCCAAGCTCATCAAGCTTTCCGCACACCTCCGCGGAAAGCTCGGTGAAAAGTGCTGTTATAACGGCCTTATCGCAGCCTGTACGAACTATATCCTTTGTACAGCGCTGTCCCAGCACTGCATTGATACCGTTGATGAGAATGGATTTACCTGCACCTGTTTCTCCTGTGAAGATATTCAGCCTTTCCCCAAGCGGTATGACTGCTTCCTTGATCACAGCAAGATTTTTTATGTATATCTCTTTTAACATTCTGAGAATTTACCTCCTCGGGAAAAGCTCGCTGCGGAATTTTTTTGACAGCTTTTTCGCATCGGCTTCGCTCCGCACAAGGATAAATATGGTATCATCACCTGCTATGGTACCTACTATCCCCTGATGCTCCACAGAGTCTATCGCAGCACAGGTTCCCTGAGCCATGCCTGCACGGCATTTCAGAACAATGGTATTCATAGCATAATCAACAGATATAACAGCCTCCTCAAACAGAGACTTTTCCGCTGCAGCCGCAGCAGGCAGCGAATAACGATAGACTCCGTTCTCATCACGCTGCTTTACCAGTGAAAGCTGCTGTATATCACGCGAAAGAGTTGCCTGAGTGGTCTTTATACCACGCTCGCCAAGAAGAGTTATAAGCAGCTCCTGAGTAGCTACGGGCTGTTCCGTTATTATTTCAAGTATTGCTTCATGTCTGCGATTTTTCATAATACTGCCGCGCTCCTTATTTTATGGGCTTGCACATTTTCTTGCAAAGTGATTCATGGAAGGAATTGCCTATAAGATTAATAAAGTTTATGTTATTTTTTCCGCGGCATATCTCAATGGATTCGTTGACGCCGATACTTGCGAAATGCTCACCGTCAACACTGATGACCATGCAATCCTCGCGGGTGGTGGTATCCTTCATTCTCAGTCTTCTTCCCGGAGAAAACATCGTTGCACGCGAAAAAAGGGTATGAGGACATATAAGTGTCATTTCTATACATTCAAGATCAGGCTCGATAACAGGTCCTCCCGCCGAAAGGGCATAGGCTGTTGAGCCTGAAGGCGTACTGAAAAGAACACCGTCCGCACGATACCTTCCAATGAGGTATTCGTCTGCATACACCTCAAAATCACATATATGAAAGCTTCCGGAACGTGCTGAAACTTCATTGAGAACTGTAGCGGTTATATCACCTTTTTCGCTGTGATAGACCACATCAAGGGTCATACGCTGCGAGATCTCATACTCCTCGTTTGTAAGCAGACTGAGCTTATCAAGCTGATTGGCTTCAAGGCCTGCCATAAATCCGAGCGTTCCGGTATTTATTCCAAGTAGCTTCGTATCGCTGCCTATAAGGAGCTTTGCACAGCGCAGTATAGTTCCGTCACCGCCAATGGCCAGAACAAAATCTGCTTCTTTTGCCGATTCATTGATGTCCTCGAACTTTACCTGAGGCTTATCGGAAAAATCTTTCCTGAAAAGCTCACTTACCGATACCTCTATTCCGCATTCTGCCAGAACATCACAAGCCTCACGGGCGCAGCTGAGCGCATTTGGCTTTTGAAAATTAGGATACAATGCTGCCTTCATATACGCACTCCTTATAGTTTAGTAAAAGAGCTGTCCGTCAGCTCTTTGAAATCATGTATAATATGCTCACCTGCGGACTTCCGCAACTTTACAAGATATTCTATATTGCCGCTGCCTCCTCTTACAGGAGAAAACGTGTACCTTTCCGCCGTAAATCCCAGAGAAGACGCAAAACTGTCTATCTCGGACAGAACACGGATATGTACCTTTTTATCCTTTACTATGCCTTTTTTTCCTATATCGCTCCTGCCCGCTTCAAACTGGGGCTTTATAAGAACGGCTGCACAGCCATCCTCCGCAAGGAGCTCCCAGACCTTGGGAAGAACCTTTGTAAGGGAAATAAACGACACATCGACAGAGATAAAATCTGCCTGTCCGCCAATATCCTCGGCGGTGATATCCCTTATATCGGTTCCCTCCATATTTACTACTCTTGTGTTGGATACCAGCACATCAGCAAGCTGTCCGTGTCCCACATCTACGGCATAAACCTTTTTCGCGCCGTGTCTGAGCATAAAATCGGTAAAACCGCCTGTGGAAGCTCCTATATCAAGGCATACCTTCCCTTCAATATCAAGGCCGAATTCCTCATAGGCCTTTTCAAGCTTGAAGGCGCCTCTGCCTACATATAATTCATCCTCGGAAGACTCGATAAAATCCTCCTCTGAAACATCACCAGAAGGCTTGCGTGCAATATTTCCGTTTACGGTGATGCATCCTGAGCGTATCATTTCCTTTGCACGCTCACGGCTGCGGGCTATTCCTCTTGCCACAAGCTCACTGTCAAGCCTTGCCATCGTCTTTACACCTTTCAAGTATATACTCTGTCATTTTTTCCGAGGTAAGACCGAGCTTGTCAAGACATGATCTTACGGTAGCCTGCTTTACAAAGCCGTTTGCTGTAACTCTGCTGTAATCGCCGCAGTATCCCATCTCTGAGAGTATATCTCCCACCTTTTCGGAAATACCGCCTTCGCCCATAGCCTCTTCAAAGAAAACTATATGCCTGTATGTCTTTATTTCTTCACCAAGATCATCGTCCAGAGGATATATCCTTGTGAGTTTAAGTATATCACAGGGAAAGCCCTTTTCCGCAAGAGCCCTCTGTGCGTTATAAGCCTCGTTATAGAGTCGTCCGTATGTTATCATAAGAGTACTGCTGTTGTTTTCACGAATAAAAAGGTGCTCCGTTGTAAGATGGAAGCTGCTGAAATCAACATTTTCCGCTCCTCTTGGATAGCGGACTGCCACAAGTCCCTTTTCATCATATACAGCTTTTTTCATACACATCTTCATCTCGGAATAGCAGGACGGGGAAAATATGACTGTATTCGGTATAGAAGTAAGCATTGGTACGTCAAGGAGTCCCTGATGAGTCTCACCGTCCTCACCTACTATACCCGCACGGTCAACACCGAGCACGACGTGAAGTTTACCGATAGCAACGTCATGAACAAGCTGATCGTAAGCTCTTTGCAGGAATGAAGAGTATACGGCAAAAACAGGTATCATACCCATGGAAGCCAGACCGCCTGCAAATGTAACAGCGTGCTGCTCTGCAATACCGACATCAAAAAATCTCTCGGGATGCTTGAAATGGAAGAACTGAAGACCTGTTCCGTATTTCATAGCCGCAGTTATGGCGCAGATCTTTTCGTCCTTGTCACCGATTCTGACAAGCTCCTTGCCGAATACCGTAGAATAGCTGTCAGCGGCAGCAACCTCCGGATTACCCGTAGCTATATCAAACTTTGAGATTCCGTGATATTCTCCGGGATTCTGCTCGGCAGGCATATAGCCCTTGCCCTTTACAGTCTTTACGTGAATAAATACAGGCTGATGATAGGACTTTGCCATATGGAATACCTCTTCAAGCTCTGAAAGGCTGTGACCGTTTACAGGGCCCAGGTATATAAATCCCATATCTTCAAACATAGTACTCTGCTCAAGGATATTGGATTTGACCGAGTCCTTTACGTTCTTGATACCCTTGGCTACACTGGAGCCTACAAGGGGGATATTTTTCAGACCGCGCTCAACAGCCCTCTTGGTATGAAGATACTTCTCCGTGTTTCTAAGAGAGGTAAGGTATTTGGAAAGAGCGCCCACGCTCTTGGAAATAGACATATTATTGTCATTAAGGATAACAATGAGGTTTCTCTGGCGGTCTCTTCCGCAGTTGTTCATGGCCTCATAGAACATTCCACCCGATATTGCACCGTCACCGATAACTGCTACGGCATAGTTTTCCTTGCCCTGGAGCTTCATAGCCTCTGCTATACCGCAGGCAACAGATACCGAGGTACTGCTGTGTCCGCTGATAAAAGTATCATGCTCCGATTCCTCAGGCTTCGGAAATCCTGATATTCCGCCCTCCTGACGAAGAGTTGAAAAACGTTCAAGTCTGCCTGTCAGTATTTTATGCGTGTAGGACTGATGTCCCACATCCCATACTATCTTATCATCAGGCGAATTGAAATTGCGGTGTATAGCCATAGTAAGCTCCACAGCACCAAGATTCGATGCAAGATGCCCGCCTGTCTTTGAAACGGTAGATATAAGAAGATTTCTTATCTCCTTGCATAGTGAAGCACACTGTGCAAGGGAAAGTTTTTTAAGATCCTGAGGAAGCTCAAGTTCCTCAAGAGTTACTTTTTCATTATTTATATTTTCCTTCATTTTTGCGCAACGCGGAGAAAGCTCCGCAGCTCCTTTGCATTAATTCTTTCTTTTCAGAAGCATTTCCGTCAGTTCTGTGAGGAAAGCATCGTTTCCGAATTTTTCAAGGCAGCCGAGAGCCTCTTCTGTAACTGCATTAGCTATTTCCTGTGCTTTTTCTACGCCGTAAAGAGTAACAAATGTAGTCTTGTTCTCCTCTTCATCGCTTCCCACAGGCTTACCGAGCACCTCAGTTGTACTCGTAACGTCAAGTATATCATCAATGATCTGGAAAGCAAGTCCCAGCTTAAAGCCGTAATCGGCAGCAGCCTGTATACTTGCTTCATCAGCATCTGCACATATACATCCCATCATGCATGAAACAGCAATGAGCTGACCTGTCTTATGATGGTACATATTGCGGAGATTGGCTTCGTCAACATCGGTGCGCTCCTCATTCTCCATGTCAATGACCTGTCCGCCGCCCATTCCTTCTCTGCCTGCGCCCTTTGCAAGGCACGAAACAAGTCTTACCTTCTGCTCGGGAGAAAGCTCATTGTCATTGGCGATGACCTCAAATGGGAGCATACAAAGAGCATCACCTGCGAGAATGGCCATAGCTTCACCGAAAGCCTTATGACATGAGGGCTTTCCGCGGCGGAAATCATCGTTGTCCATAGCAGGAAGATCGTCATGTATAAGCGAAAACGTGTGTATCATCTCTATGGCAGCAGCAGGTGCAGCTGCCTTCTTATAATCACAGCCAAGAGCATTGCAGAAGGCATATACCAGCACGGGACGTATGCGCTTTCCGCCTGCTTCCAGCGAATAATTCATGGCGTCAATAAGATTTTTCTGAGCAGCCATATTTTCCGAATAAGCATTGTATTTTTTCAGATTATCCTCTGTAAAAGCTATATATTCATTTAGTTTTTCTTTAAGACCTGTCATATTCATTCCTCCGACGTAGCGTTTCCGCTGTCCTCTGTTATCTTTAGACTGGCATTGTCGAGCTGTTCTCTGCACGCCGCAGACAGCTTTACACCCTCGCCGTAAAGCTCAACAGCCTTTTCCAGCGCAATATCGCCTTTTTCAAGCTCTGAAACTATCTGTCCCAGTCTTGTTATATTATCCTCAAATGTAGCCTTTCCTTTCATTTTATCACCATTTTTCAGTTATTTCGGCTTCAGCGCCGCCGTTTCCGAAATTAACAGTTATCCTGTCGCCCTTTTTCAGCTTTTCAGAGCTGTTCAGAAGCTTATTATCTTTATATACGAGTGAATATCCTCTCGACAGTACCTTGAGCGGACTCAGGCTGTCCAGTCTTGCCGCCTTCTCGGCAAGCTGCCTTTCCAGTCTGTCCATATAACGCAGAAAAGCCGTTTCACGGCGTCTGTCAAGAGCAGTAAGCCTTTCTCCCGTAAGCTTAAGACGGTTTTCGGGAGACTGTACGGCAAGCTTCGCATTCATAGCTATGAACCTTTCCGTACATCTGTCAAGTATGGCCAGTGCAGCTTTTTCCGCTCTTTTGTCAAGTATAGAGATCTTTTCATAAAGCAAGGTAATATCGGGAGCCGAAAGCTCGGCTGCCGCTGAAGGTGTCGGCGCACGCAGATCTGCTGCAAGGTCTGCAACAGTGAAATCTGTTTCATGTCCTACCGCAGATATAACAGGAACCTTGCAGTTATATATGGCATAAGCCACCTTCTCTGTATTGAAGGCGCTCAGATCTTCACTCGAGCCGCCGCCGCGACCAACAATAATAACATCGCAGCCTGCCGCCTCGGCCTTAAGTATACCCTTGCATACGGACTCTGAAGCACCCTCGCCCTGTACCTGCGCGTTTACAGCATAAAGCTCACCGATAGGATAACGCCTTGAAAGTACATTTATTATGTCTCTGACAGCCGCTCCGCTAAGTGAGGTGACCGCACCTATCTTTTTTGGCATAGGCGGTATCGGACGTTTATGAGCAGTATCGAATATTCCTTCCTTCTGAAGCTTCTTTTTCAGCTGCTCCAGCGCAGCTCCGGCTTTTCCGGCTCCTTCGGGGATAATATCGTTTACATAGAGCTGATATGCTCCATCCCGCTCATATACTCCTATACTTCCCGAAACTATAACTGCCATGCCGTCCTCGGGCTCAAATCTGAGACGTGACGCAGTGCTTGCAAACATTACTGCTTTTACGGCACTTTCGCTATCCTTCAGCGTAAAATACACATGACCGCTTCGGAAATGCCTGACATAGTCAGAGATCTCTCCGCGGACCATTATTCCTTGTATATTTCTGTCATTTTTCAGTATGGAAGCTATATATTTATTAATCTGTGTAACTGTTATTACAGGCATTCATATTTCTCCATTGCTTTTCAGATATCCGTATATCGCCACACCTGCTGCATTATCGCAGGAAAACTGCGGCTGAGCAAAGCTTACCGACGGATAACGGGAAATTATCCTGTCACGGATAATAACATCCGACATGACTCCGCCCGCAAACACAAGAGGAAGCACTCCATACTTATTGACCACATGGTCAGTCATGGCAATTACTGTTCCGGCAATAAAATCAAGGCAAAAAGCCGCGACATTCTCGGGGCTCTCGCCATTTTTAAGCATATTTCCGCATTTGTTCTCAAGCCCCGAAAGACAGCAGCTGCCGTCTTTGAGCACAGGCTTCATCTTGTAATGCTTATCTGCACCAACTGCAAGTTTTTCAAGCTCAGCACCGCATGGGAAATGCAGTCCCAGCATAACGCCTATCCTGTCAACTGCTTGTCCCGCTTTCAGGTCGAGCGAAGTACCTATCTCTGTAATTCGCAGTATCATCTCATTGTCCGGCTCACAAAGCAGGCAGTCTGTGGTTCCTCCGCTGACATGGAAAGCGATAAAGCGTTCTCTGACAAGTGAGAGCTTATCAGCAGAATACAGTGCAGCAAGGATATGTCCGACCTGATGAGACGTCGTAAACAATTCAGCTCCGCTCACTGCGGCATATGAACGTGCAAAGCCCTCCCCGCACAGAAAGCAGGGCATATAGGAGCCCTCCGCATTGCGCGGCCTCGAAGAAGCGCTAACCGCCCTTGGCAATACACGATCTCTTCCGCTGTAAAGCTGTTCAATCATATCGGGGAGCTGCCTTGTATGATGGAATACAGCGTCACTCTGCCTGAGTCCCAACTCTCCGTCCTTTACAGGCAGAAGCTTTTTGGTATGATATATCCTCTTTTCCTCGCTGACATACACAGCTGCCGAGGTAGTATAGTTACTTGTATCTATACCGAGATATTCAGGCATCGTTGCCTGCTTTCTTCTGCTCGTCCCTTGAGAAAGCACCGAGTACGCCGTTAATAAAGGCTGTATCCTCCTGATATGTGTACATCATGGAAAGCTTTATAGCTTCACTGATAGCTGCATTCATAGGAGTCTTTTCATCATAGAGAGACTCATATATGGCAATACGAAGTATAGCCAGGTTAAGCTTTGAAATTCTACTTATACTTCTTGATTTACTGTAATTTGAAATGATACTGTCCAGCTCCTCTGCATGAGCAAGAGTTCCCTCAACGATCTTCTTCACATCGTCATTTACAGTGATCTCGTCGATCTCCTCAGCTATCTCATACAGCTCGTTTATATCATCGTCACGCAGAAGCTGTTCAAAAACCAGCTTGAATGCGCTGTCTCTTATTTCACGTCTTGTCATTTACATTCTCCTTTTATTGAACGATACATAAATATCATATCGTTGTTTCCATCAAATCCGTTCCTGCGATAAAACTTTTCACTGGGATATCCCTTTGTGGTCATAAGGGCCATTGCAACGACGCCTTCACTGCTGAGCTCCGCCCTTGCAAATTCAAGTACAGCTGTACCGATCCCCTGTCTGTGAAACTGAGGATCAACACAGAATTCATCAATAACATACTCGGGGCCATAGAGATAATCAAGCTTTCTGCCACAGAGAATAGCCTGTATTACACCGTTTTCCTCACAAATATACCCAATTGACTGAGGTGCCGACATCAGCTCTTCTATCCTTACGACTGCAAGCTCAAAAGGCCATTCCTCATTCCACGGGTCAGCTGAAAATGATGCTATGAATACGGCGGCAGCTCCATCAAGGTCTGATGTCCTGTATCTGCGGATCATTCAAATACTACTCCGCTGACTGTAACATTGACTCTTGCAACGGGAACTCCTGTCATATTCTGAACATTCTCCTTGACAACGGTCTGTACCTCCTGAGCAATATTGCAGGCTTTTTCGCCGCTCTTTACAACTATTTTCATATCAATAGCAGCAACATCGCCCATCATGCTTATTTTGATAGGACCGTTCTTTCTGAGCTTGCTCATTTTTCCCACTTCACCGCCGAGCTTTGCAACTCCCTTTACATCGAGAGCTGCAAGCTTGGAAATGGCTATAATTACGTCCTCTGATATTTTAAGTCTGCTTGCTGCCTCAGGCTTCATCTCTTCAACTTCCATAGCGGACCTCCGTTGGTACTTATTTGAGTGTAATTTTTAATCAAAACAGCGCTTACACCCTTACTATTATATTATACCAAATATTTTTGCTCAGTTCAACTATTTTACCTCAAAAATTCTGATATTTTCTGCAGGAACTTCAGTTTCACCGAGAATGATGTCTTTAATGGAGGCTGCCTGTGCCTTATCAAGCCCTTCCGTCTTGACTACTATCTTTGCATTTTTGCCGTCAAGATAGGCTACGCAGTCCTGAAAACCCTGTGCTTTTATAAGAGATTCGATAGTTCCTTCGCTTTCGATAAGCTTTGATACTTCCACAGCATCCAGAGCGTTGACTACCATTTCATCTTCGGTAACATCACCTCCGCCTATCATGGTCTGAAGAGTCTGAACTGCCTCATCTCGATCTTTCAGCTTGTCGAGCCTTGCCTGCGCAAAATAATCATCAGCCGCCAGAGGTGCCTCGGCATTTACAAATTCCGTTTCACCGTACTTAATGTCCTCTCTGAACTCGTTACCGCTGCTGTCGGGAACGATCTTAGGTGACGCTGTATAATTTATGTATACCGCCACTGCAAGCATTAATGTAAGGCAAGTCATAATAATCTGTTTTTTTCCTATTATAATAGTTGGTTTTTTCATATTTTTCTCCTTTATCTGAGTTTTGCAACAAAAATATTCGCTGTCGGAAGTCCAAGCATTGCTGAAACAGCCTTATACATCTGTTCTCGGACAACTGCACTT
Organism: Ruminococcus flavefaciens 007c; assembly: GCF_000571935.1. Lineage (GTDB taxonomy): Bacteria > Bacillota > Clostridia > Oscillospirales > Ruminococcaceae > Ruminococcus > Ruminococcus flavefaciens_F. The sequence continues at coordinate 136,445 of NZ_ATAX01000025.1, forward strand.
CCGCCGCCCTCACATAGTACAAGCGCTCCTGTAATCTCTGGAGCCTCCACTGCCTCGATCAAAGCGCTTTTATTACTGCCTCCGCCTGTCATAACATATTTTTTCTCCTCCTCCGACTTGTTGCCGGAGCGGCTCATACGCCCCTCCGTGGCATAAATATATCGCTGACTGCTGTTTACGGTAAGACATACACTCACCTCCCCTGCACCGTCTATCCTTCCGAGCTGATCCGCCAATCTTTTTTCGGTATTACGGCAAAATTCCGATGAATCATATTCGATGTGTGTGCTTTCTCTTTCAGGTAAGTCCGACCGTTTTTCAGGTATCAGTGCTGAAAGCATTATCAGCAGCATACCAGCCGCTCCACATATTACCGTAAATAAAACCCACTTTCTGCATCTCAGCAGTTCTTTAAGTTTTTCAGGCATCTTCATCGACGACCTCCGTTTCCTGTCCGAGACTTCCCCGTATAATACCTGCTGCCGAATCGTTATCCGATGTATTGATAAATACTCTATTAATAACTATGCTCCCGTTTTGAAGAATATTAACATCAGCTGCGATTTTTTCCACGTTTATCCCAGCACTTATGACCTGCGCGGTAAGGACATCTGATATATTCTTTTCCGTCTGCCTGATGATCTCTTTATCATATATCTCTTTATCATGCTCATAGGACATACTGCTGCTCCCTCCAATGTCAGGCAGACTGAATTCTCGGCCTCCTTTCATAATAACAGAACCTATTATGACCACAAGAATAAGCTTCATAACCAGTCCTGCCTGTGACTTCAGCCTTGTTCCCTCTGTCATGCTCTGTACAGCACATATACCGATACAAAGTACACATACCGTTCTGACAGCTGTTACCGTTTCTTCCATATTAGCCTCCGGAGATATTCAAAAGTATTCCTGTTGACAGTATAAACATCAATCCGTAGCAGATCAGAACGCTCTGAGCTACTGCAAGCCCGTTATCAAGGGCCTTTGCAAGCTTTGACATACTGTCCTCGGAAAAAAGCTCCGCCGCGGCAGAGACTGTCCACATTACTGCACGAAGTATGATTATATTCAGCAGAGGCGGCAGAATAATGACCGCAACCACAAAACATCCTGCCGTCCCCACTGTACTGCGTATTATCTCAAAACTGCTTCTGACTGTTGCATAAGCATCTGAAACTGCTCCGCCAACTATGGGGACACTTCCCGAAATAAGAAAACGGGCCGTTTTTGTCACTGCACCGTCCGCTTTTCCCGAGATCGTACATTTAAGCGTGAGAAATCCCGTAAAAAGAGTCATCGCAACAGTCATTCCCCATGTTATGACCTTTTTTATAAGCTGGACTATACCGCTGAAATTAATTTCTCCGGAAACACAGCCTGTTACAGAAAGCATAGTCGAAATACTGACAGATGGCATGATAAAGCTTTTTGAAAGCCATACTATCATTTCAGATGCAGCAAGTACGTATATATCATATAGTCCTGCCGAGGTCACACATCCGCAGGCAACTGTTATACCACAGAAAACAGGGATAAATACAGACACAAGCTCTCCGCAGCGTCTCACTGCTTCAAAAACGCTTTCAAAGGCGGCAACAAGAGGCTCAGAAATCAGTGTAACAGCAGAGATAGCGCAAATATAACCATAAATATCACAGTCCTTAGTGATCATCCCTCCGCCAGCATTCTTCAACACACTGGTGATAACTATTATAAGAAGTATCTTTCCAAGAAGCTTCAACGATGAAAAGGGCGTATCACCTAAACTGTCGCTAATCATACCTGCAAATCCTTTAAATGATATTCTGCTCAGTTCATCCGAGCTGTATGCTATATCATTATCAGCAAGTATATCATCAAGCTGAATACTGTATCTATCCGCCGTATCAGACATTTCTTCTGCCGAAGAATCAACAGGTATCATTATCATATAGAGAAGTGCAACAATTAACAGAATAATCAAAGATCTTTTCATAATACACCTTATAAAAGCTTTTCGATCAGTTTCAGAAAGGCATTGAATACAGGGATACTTATAGTTATTAGAGCTCCTCTTCCCCAGAGCTCGGCAGCAGATCCCATAGCACTCTCTCCGCTGTCTCTGCAAAGCTCCGCAGCAATATGCGTTATACAGCATATAGCCAGAGCCTTGAACATTACAGATATATACTCTTCGGATATTTCCGCAGCTTCCAGAATTATCCGCAGCTCTGAAACAGGTGATGCAAGCATAAGTACAAAGGCAGTAAGTACAGCAGTACATACAGCCAGCGAAACTGTCAGGGAGTGTTCCGTACAGTATTGCTTCAGTATCAGGGACAGAAGCGCACCACATACGCAGAATATCCCCACAGTTAAACAATTATCTACCATAGCCCGAAAACTGATTTGACCTTTTCAAAAAGGTCGCCTATCTCATCGATTATAACCACAAGAACAACGATTATCCCTGCAAGAGTAGTCATCATTGCCTGTTCCTCCCTTTCTGCCCTTTTCAATACAAGATTGAGCACAGCAACGATTATACCCGTCCCGGCTATTTTAAATATAAGATCAATATCCATTCCGCACCTCAGATAATAATAATACCTATCATAACACCTGCCATAACGCCCAGACTCCTGTACAGTCTGCCCTTCTGTCTATACTCAGCCATACGCTGCTCACGAAGTCCTTCCATAAGTGTGATCTGTGCCGCTATAGAGCTTATCTGCCCCTCAATGTCGGTAGTACCGAGTATATTCCCGAAGTCAATAAGAAGCTTTTTTTCTTCCGCCGGAATACCGCTTTCCGAGCTGACCGCATCTGCCCAGAGACTGCGGAAATTCACTGTTTCTGTATATATATCGGGCATTTTTCCGATGAAATGCAGCAAACCTACTCCCGTTTTTTTCAGTTCAAGCATAAGCTTGTACACATCTGCACCACTGCTTCGTATCATTATACCGCATGATCTCATTATTCTTACCGAATCATTGCATATATCTGCCCTGCTTTTCAGCCTTCCCGAGCAGCATATACCGCAGAATGAGCCGCCCAGAGCAAAGAATATTGCCGCCAGAAGCTTAAAAATCATGGTCTGCCCTCACGATCTCCCTTATTTCTCCCGGGTAAGACGCTCCGCAAAGAAAAACGATTCTGTCAATAAAACCACTTTCCAGAAGCATTGAAATAGCCTTTCTTCGACGTATTTCCTTCATATTCTCCCCGTGTGCTGTCACAATAAAACGAACTCCGCAGCCAAGTCCGCTGATAACAGCCTCAGAGTCATCGACAGAAGCTATCTCATCACATATAATAACATCAGGAGACAATGTTCGAACAGCTGAAATTATCCCGTCATGGCGACTGCGGTCAGCTATAATATCAGTCATTATACCGACGTTATGCTGCGGTTCCCCTCCGCTGACACAAGCTATCTCGTTTCTTTCATCAATAAGTGCAGTTTTATAAAAGCTCCCCGTAAGACGGCATAGATCCCTGAGAATGGTGGTTTTTCCCGAATTTACACCTCCGCATATGAGGACATTTTTATCTGATACCTGTGAAAAGAGCTTGTCTGCACAACCGAAAACGCTTCTTGATATGCGAAAATTCACGGAACAGAATTCAACCAGCACACTTGGCTCCGAGGATGAATAAACGCCGGAAATGCCAGCCCTTATACCGTTTTCAATAACAAAAAATCCAACTGACAACTGTTTCCTGCAGCTGTGAAGTGAATAATGGCACAGCCTGTCAATACAATCATTCACTTCAGAAGCTACTACTCTATATGAATCACTGTCATATACAGCCGAAAGGCCTCCATTTGCTTTCAGGAACATTATTCTATCCGCAAAAACATAGTAAACAGGTCCTTTTGACCTTAATCTTACTTCCATAAGTTCTTCCTGACATTTCTGAGTGACAGTTCTCATGAGTTGTCTCAGTTTATCGGGAACATATCTTAGTATTACCTCATAGCTTGTACTGCCTTTCATTTCATCAGCTCCTTACACTTCAATCTTATTCGTAAGAAGATGAAAATAGAACAAAAAAAGGCGCCGAAGTGCCTGAAATAAAAAACAGCACACCGAAGTGTGCTGTGATTTGTTTAATTATTCCTTAACGCCGCCGAGAGCAACACCAGCAATGATGAATCTCGAAAGGAGAACGTAAGCAATAATGATTGGAATAATAGAAAGTGCAATTGCAAGATAGATAGCACCATAATCATTGAACTTATCAGATGACTGAAGAGCAGATACCATCATAGGAAGTGTCTTCTTCTTCATATCAACGCTGATGAGGATCATGTTAGGTGTATAGAAGTTGTTCCAGCTTGCGATGAAAGCGAATATAGCCTGAACTGCTATAGCGGGTTTCATCATAGGAATTGCAATAGATAAGAAAGTCCTGAATTCGCCGCAACCATCAATTCGTGCTGCCTCAACGATATCGAGAGGGAATGACGACTTCATGTATGACCTCATGAAGTAAACAACTGCAGGAGCTGCTATTGATGGAAGTATAAGAGGCCAGTAAGTATTTGTCAGCTTAAGGTCTGACATAAAGCTTACGAAACCTGCGGATGTTACCTGCATAGGAACCATCATTACAAGGAGGATGACCGAGTAAGAAATCTCCTTGAGCTTGAAATCGTATACATGGATACCATAAGCAGTAAGTGCTGAGAAGAAAACTGTAAGGAAAGTTGAGCAGCAAGTGATGAACAAGCTGTTCTTATAACCGTGCAGTGCATTATAAGCTATTTTGTACTCAGGACTTGTAAACACCCTTTTGAAGTTCTGACCAAGATTACCGCCGGGAATAAAGCTAAGACCGTTAGCAATCTCAGTATGTGATCTTGTCGCATTTATAATGAGTATGTAAATAGGAAGCAGACATATAATTGTAAGGATCAGGAACCATATAAAGAGTATGGTAGACTTCAATTTGATCTTGAAGCTGTAATTCTCTTTAACATCTCCGTAAACGGATTTCATCTTTTTACTCATAAACTGATCCCTCCAAACTGCTTGCTTTCTCTCTTAGCCTGCTGAGCGATCTTTTTGCGCTGCTTTTTCTTAGCGATCTCATCCTTGTCACGAGTCATATAGAATGCTATAAGACCGAGTGCAAGAGTAATGAAGAAGAGCATTACAGATACAGCACCTGCATAGCCGATCTTATTCTCATTAGCCTGAGCATGGAAGTATTGGAAGATCATGACCGCCATCGTCTTAAGATGATCCTTAACGTTACCTGTCTTTGTGTACAGGAAAGGAATATCGAACATCTGAAGACCACCTATCATAGATGTGATAAGTGTATAAGCCATGATAGGAGTCAGAAGAGGAAGTGTGATCTTTCTGAATACCTGTCCGGAGCTTGCACCGTCAATACTTGCAGCTTCGAAGAGTGATGGGTTGATACCCTGAATACCTGACATGAGCATAATCATGGTATTACCGAACCACATCCATGTCTGAATGAACATAACAACTATACGCGACTGCCATACACCCTCTACAAGAGGAACAGTCGAATAGAGACCTTTACCTATAATACCACGCTTAACGATGCCGAGTTTATAGAGTATAAGGTTTACTGCGCCTGGGTTTGTTTCCGACTGACCACAGAGCTGAAGGAAAAGAACAGCAACTGAAGCAGCGGTAATGATATTAGGAAGGTACATAACAACCTTAAAGAAGCCCTTGCCCGGGATCTTTAACTGTGCTTCTGTAAACCATACAGCAAGTGAGAGTGAAAGAGCAAGCTGAGGAATGAAGTTACCAACCCAAAGAATAACTGTATTCTTCAGACATGTGAAAAAGCTCTCGTGGATAACTCTTACTTTACGTGAACCGCCAAACAGGATGTCCTTATAGTTCTGAAGTCCAACCCAATCTTCAACATTTTTACCGTTGCCGTGGAAGCTAACGATAAATGTGTTGATCAGCGGCCATAACTGGAAAAAGAAATAAACAAGAAAAAACGGCAATATAAAAATATAGCCATACTTAGCGTAGCTGATAGACTTTATACGTCTCTGCGCGCCTGATGCCATAACACACACCCTCTCGGAATAATAGTACAAATAAATATACACCTACGGAATACATAAGTATTCCGTAGGCATATTTATTACATTGTAAAGTTCAGACTTTTTTAATTAGTCATCCCACTCGAGATCGGGTACAGATTCAGCAACCTTATCCTTGAATGCTTCTACAGTCTCATCCCAAGACTTGTTGCCATCGAGGTAGTTCTCCTTAACAGCGTCAGCAAAGTTGCCCTTGATTGTTGAATCATAAGGTGTGATAAGGCCCTTGAAGTCGATGCTCTTAGCATTCTCAGCGAGCTTCTTGAAGTAGTTCTGGCCATCCTTGAAGTTGCCTGAAACAGTAGGATTGAATACTGTATCGCCAGCAATGAGGTCGTCCATAACCTGTGAGTTGTTTACATACTCAGGCTTAGCCTTAGCGTATGCAGACATCTGAGCCTCGTCAGAAGTTGCAGAGATAATGAAATCACGTGCCTCTTCACCGTTATCAGTTTCAGGGTTAACAACGATCCAAGTACCGCCCCAGTAGAAAGGAGTCGGGCCCTGGCATACTGCCCACTTACCGTACTGAGCACCATTCTCACCACCTGCAGCATCGAGGAAGAATCCGCCGAAGCCCCATGTTGATACGAAGTAGCCCATGCAGTTACCGGATACACCAGCAGCTGTCCACTCGTCTGTCCACTGGCTGTTCTTTGTAACACCGCCGCAGTCCCAGAGTTCCTTAGCTGTGTCAGCGAAGTTCTTGCAGAAGTCATCGATAACGAGCTTGTTATCTACAACCCAAGGCTGTGTACGTCCGCAAGCGAATGCCTGCCAGAGACCGCCGAGAGTATCAGCAAGAGCAACACCGCCGCTTGACTTCTCTGAAACTTCCTTAGCAGCTGCTACGAAGTTCTCCCAGTTACCGATCTTAGCGTCCATCTCGTCAGGGCTCTTAACACCAAGGTACTCCTCAGCGAGGTCAGCTCTGTAAGCGAAGCCGCCTGCTGCAGCCTGCCATGAGATACCCTTACGAACGCCGTTCTGATCCTTACCGATTTCATCTGTGTAGTTATAGATGTTAGTAAACTTGCTGTCGCCGAGACCGAGCTTGCTGAGAGCAAGTGTCTTGCTGTCATCGTTGATGTACTTAAGTGCCCAGTCAGCCTCGCAGAAGTAAACGTCGAGGTCTGAACCCTCATTGAAGAGCTGGTCATACTTTTCAGCAGCCTGGCCGCCGCCAACGTTCATGTCGATGAACTTGATGCCGTCAACCTTGTTATCAGCGAGGTCTTCAACTACTGTATCGAAGCTGAGGCCCTTCCACTGAGCGATGAGGTAAGGAACGTCATCGTGGTTCCAAGCTGCGATTGTGAATGTATCGCCGCCTGTCTTTACAGATGCATCGATTTCGTCACCGTTATCGGGCTCTGCTGTTGTTTCTTCGGGAGCAGTTGTATCCTCGGGAGTAGCAGTTGTTGTAGGCTCCTCCTTAGGAGTAGACTCCTTCTTTTCATCTCCACAGCTTGCGAATGCTGTAGCTGTCATTGCGAGTGTAGCTACTAAAGCTAAAGTTCTCTTAAGTGTGTTCATGAGATTTTTCCTCCTTAAATATCTATATTATACATCTTCGTGTATAATACTACTTAGTTTAATAATCTGCGGTAATCATAGCGGCGTATTTTCTGTCCGATGATTGTGCTCACCGCTGACTTCCTGCAGCCGTTTGTCCGCCCTTGCTTCTGTTCTCTGAAGCTATAACCAAGACGTATAGTCATCAGTTTCTTTTATGTGCTCTGCAAATGTATTTTATACTCTGCTTTATTCATCTGCCAAAGCGGCGGTGGCCAACGAATGTACTCCGCTTGTCCCGTCACAAGAGCCTTGGCAGCTCCGTAAAGTTTCATATCACATTTACTGATCTCTCAGGATACATGACCGTATGTCCTTACTCCCGATCATATCAATATTGTGCAACAATTGCTTTTGCATTTACAAATATACCGTATTTTGCGGTTAAAGTCAATATTTTGTATCGTTCCTTAATCTTTTTTGGGCGCAATGTACATTTTCAACACGTTTTTTATGTGAATAATAACATAAATCCACACCGCCGCAACAAAAAGTTACAAATCGGTAAAACAATTTTGACGTTTATTACACAAACAGCAGCATCCTCTTTTATACTATTTGCATAATAGATACAAAAAATTACACTTCTTCTGTGCACTTTTTCGGCAGATAATTCAAACATACATTCTGCTTTCACCATTAACCGGCAGCAACCGATCTTGAAGTATAAACAGCCAGTATCATTGACGCATCCACTGCATCTATCATGCCGTTTTCGTCATAGTCAGCACGCTCTGTCTCATCATTATCATACACAGTGTCTTTATTTGTGGACAGTGCTACATACATCGCGAGTACCAATGAAGCATCAACTGCATCTACCTTGCGGTCCTTGTTCACGTCGCCCTTTTCGTTTTTAAATATATAAATATTTGCTGATGCAAAGCTGCTGCCGGTTGCAGCATATCTTACAGCGTATCCGTATCCGTAGTCGATAGTATCCTTGTTTTTATATTTTGCACCATACAACGATTCGACAGCTGTATCACTGTCACCGTATCTTGATCTGAGTATTTCACGGAAAGTGCCTGGTGTGTAGCCGTAATCTTCAGCTATAGCGTCAAGCATTAAAGGTGAAATATAGTCAAACTCACCTATCTCGCACTGCTCTATCCCTTCAAACCTGTATCCCATTTCAAGATACTCAATATTCTTTATTTCCGGCGCATTTGCAGGAGCATCGGGTATCACATAGACCTCCTCCGCACTACGGAAGTGCTCACTGTCTGCTGCAAGCCTGAACTTGATATTCTCTCCGGGAATTATCGATATATAATACTGAAGGTTGTCAAGCTCCGGCAGATCTTCGCCCGAGATAACTCTTCCCGTTATCGGAGTATATTTGCCTCCGTCAACATCTCCTGTACATATCTCCATATTGGATATGAGCTTCTCCGATACAGGTCCCAGAAGCTCGTTCTTATAGTCTATGGTCATTCGGGGTATCTCAGGTCTTTCATTTATATGCAGCCTGAACTCCTCGTCGTTGGCAACAGCCGTAAGATCCTGTCCTGCATACTCCCCTATTTTTGAGCCGACCTTCAGTTCGCTGCCGTCAGGAGCAATTAGCTTGTCAACATAACTGAAGCTGATGACCTCGTTGACATAATCAAGACCTACAAGAACTCTGTTAAGATGCACGATTATCTCGTTATCTTCAAGACCCGCTCCAGTGAGCGTAAGCTTTATATCACTGTGCCCGTAATTGACATTTACGATCTCTATCGCATCAAATCCGCCGTAATACTCTCCATTGAAGTTTACTCCGTAGGTAGTTCCGGGATACAGAGTTATTTTATCTTCATACGCAGAAAGTTCTATCATATATTCTTTTTCCAATTGTTTTACTGCGTATTTCAGCTCATGCATTGAATTATCTCCGCTCGTTTTGTATCCCAGCCAGTTCAGCTCGGGAATCATCGGTCTGAAGGAACGCTCGGAAACGGCATTTAGGCTCAGATCACTTATCCGTCCTTTATACAGGTCTCCGAAATCGGTATAAGCAGCAATGGTTGTTTCCTTTTTTATCTCAATAGGAGAATCATACTCGGTATTTTCGCCGCCGTCTGCCGAATACATGATCTTTCCGTCCTTCCGGCAGTTGTAAAGCTCTACCTTTTCATCAGGACTTACAACGCCTGCATCATGGGAGAATCTTACCTTGCCTATGGGATCCCCGTACACCTTTAATGTAAGGTTGCCGAAAGTCGATTTAACATCGCCTTTTTCAAAAAGCCTTGTATAATAGCCTTCATCGACAGCCGCACTTTCCCTGAGCTCTTCATCCTCCGGCTCAAGGCCGTCATAGAGCTGGAAGATAAATGAATCCAGCAGAGCCTGCTCATCTTCTTCACTGTAAACCAATTCCTCATCGACAACATCTGTCCAGTTCTCGCCGTCTGAGCTGAAGAAGCTCTGTCCTCTTTCAGTAAGTGTACTGATCTGAGACTCCTTGGCAAGATTGCTGAGATCGGTTATCTTGCCATCGGGGTATTCTACATAGAGACTGCTTTCCAGAGGAATGACAAAAGGCGTAGACTCACAGTAAAGCTTTACCACAACGCCGAATTTGTCAGTATTTTCAATGAGAACGGGCTCATCAAGATCGATATTAACAAACCCCGTATAGTCGCATTTTCCATTTGTCACGGAGGAAGGAGTACCTGATGTGGGATCCGCATCGTCTGTCAGGCTTGTATACACTGTTATCTCATATTCCGTACCCGCATTATATATATATGTACCTATGGAACTTATCTGAGTGGGTCCTACAGATGAAAAAATATCACCCATATATGAAGGGCCGTTTATTTCCGATGAATCATAGGCAGAAAGTGTCTGTACCGGTATCAGGCTGTCATACTGGTAAATAATACTGTGCTCATCACTGTCCTGGAGCTGATATACCGCAAAATCCGAAAGGGTGCCGTCATAGTAGGAGATCCAGAGATAACCGTCATCACCGTCATCTGTTCCCCAGCTGTTTTTGCAGAGCCATGCGCCGTCTCCTTTTGGAGTATTTTTGAAATGAGCAGAAGGAAAACTGTCATCCCATCCCACAATAGTGACAGCGTGATTGGCAAATCTCGGTTTTCTTTTGGTATACGAACTGTTATACAGCCCTGACCAGTTATTAGACTTGTTTGACATATAGGAAACCGCAACAGCCTGTCCGTTATAAACAAAATCCTTTACTTCGGCGTTTATCTCGTCGAAATTGGTTCTGTCATGGTCAAAATCGAAGAGATATGCGTTTTTCAGCTGATAATCCCTCGAATAGCGCATCATATCCGTATCATACTTGCTGTCAAAGAACTTATCGTTCTGATAAGGAAGCTTCTCCTCCTTTACAGGTCCTATCCACTGTGACCAGAGATTGGCGACCATTCTTGCAGTTCCGCCCTCATTCAGGATATTCGCTGTCTTGGAGCTGAAAAGCTTTATCTGATCATCACCGTAGTATGTATAATAAGAAGAATGAAGCTCGGAAATATCGATATCCGGCTCGGAAGTTATAAGGCTCGATTCTGCGCTTTCTACCGCAGAATGTACCCAGCAGGTACCGAACTCACCCTGATCCTTTACAGAGGTTATACCGTATACCTTTCTCATGTCAAAGGAAGTGGGCATTCCGCTTGTATCTCCAACGGCACTACGCATCATGGGCGTGTACGCAGCAACAGGAGTCATACGATCATCATCGCCTCCTGTACTTTTTTTCAGTACAGGCATAGAAACACAGCCCTTCTGACATGAAGAGACTGCCTCTTTATTCTTAACAGTTACTTTTATATCGCTCTGTACCGTGGCTAGAGCAGAAAGCGGCAAGGAAAATACAGTAATAGCAGTGGATGTGATAATTGCAGCAAGCTTTCCGAATAATTTGCTCATGTTTCTCCCTCCTCAGGTGATATTATGATGATTATACCATATTTCCCGTTTTTTGTAAAGAAAAAGTCCGCACCTTAGCAAAGTGCGGACTATAATTTTATGCAGTAACTATACTGTCAGCCTTATGGAGCTTAAGTTTCTCAACCGCCTGCTCTCTCATCTTGTACTTGAGTATCTTTCCTGCTGCATTCATCGGGAAACCGTCAACGAAATCAATGTATCTCGGGCACTTATGCTTTGCCATTCTTGCAAGGCAGAAATCCTTGATCTCCTGTTCAGACGCTGTTTCTCCGTCCTGAAGAACGATACAAGCCATTATCTCCTCACCGTAATCCTCGTCGGGAACGCCAATTACCTGAACGTCCTTTACCTTGGGATATGTATAGAGGAAGTCCTCTATCTCCTTAGGATAGATATTCTCGCCTCCGCGGATTATCATATCCTTGATACGGCCTGTGATTTTGAAGTATCCGTCCTCGGAACGGCGTCTTGCAAGATCTCCGGTATGGAGCCAGCCTTCACTGTCGATAGCAGCAGCTGTTGCCTCGGGCATTTTATAGTAGCCCTTCATTATATTATAGCCTCTTGCCACGAACTCACCGTCAACATCATCAGGCACTTCCTGATTTGTCTCTGGATCGACAATACGGCACTCTACACCGAAAATCGGTCCACCTACTGTGTTTACACGCTGTTCCAGTGTGTCGGTAGTCTTGCTCATAGTTGTTGCGGGAGAAGCCTCGGTCTGACCGTAGGTTATACAGATCTCGCTCATATGCATCTTCTCGACAACTTCTTCCATTGTCTTGATAGGACACGGAGATCCTGCCATGATACCTGTTCTCATGTAGGAGAAATCAGTCTTATCGAAGTCCTCATGTCCCAGCATAGCTATGAACATGGTGGGGACACCGTGGAAGCAGGTTATCTTTTCCTTGTTGATGCAAGCCAGTCCCTTTCTCGGTGAGAAACGGGTTATAGGCGACATTGTCGTACCATGAGTCATGGAAGCGGTCATAGCCAGAACCATGCCGAAGCAGTGGAACATAGGCACCTGTATCATCATACGGTCAGCTGTGGAGAGATCCATACAGTCTCCGATAGCCTTACCGTTGTTTACTACATTATAATGTGTAAGCATTACGCCCTTTGGGAAGCCTGTGGTTCCGGAAGTGTACTGCATATTGCAGACGTCGTGGATATCTATGGTCTTTCTCACACGCTCCACCTCGCTGTAGGGCACGTTCCTGGAGAGCTCCATAGCCTGTTCCCATGTAAAGCAGCCTTTATTCTCGGAGTCAACTGTGATAACGTTCCTGAGGTAAGGAAGCTTTGCAGAATTGAGTTTACCGGGCTCGCAGGTCTCAAGCTCGGGACAGAGCTCCTTGATGATGTCAACGTAGTTGATGTTCTTTATACCGTCTATCATAACGAGAGTATTTGTATCAGACTGTTTCAGCAGATACTCAGCCTCGTGGATACGGTATTCTGTATTCATGGTAACGAGTACAGCGCCTATCTTTGTAGTAGCCCAGAAGGTAATGTACCACTGAGGAACATTTGTTGCCCAGATAGCAACATGGTCGCCCTTCTTTACTCCCATAGCAAGAAGTGAACGTGCGAATGTATCAACATCGTCACGGAACTCGGGATAGGTCCTTGTATAATCAAGCTCAGTGTAGCGGAAAGCGTACTGATTCGGGAACTGCTCACATATACGGTCCAGGATATCGGGGAAGGTATAGTTGAGTATGCGCTCCTTTGGCCATGGATACTGGCCGTCCCCTCTCATATTGGTCTGGAGAGGATGCTTATGAGACTTCTTGTAAGGAGCCATATACTCTGCAAACTGAGGTATAACGATACCTGCATCGCTGAGGTCTCTTGCCCAACGCTTTACCCATTCAAGGGAGATGTAGCCGTTGTAATTGATGGTATCAAGAGCTTCTATCATTCTCTTTACGGGAATATCTCCTGTACCCATGATACGGTACTCAACAGTGCCGTCCTCGCGCATAACACTGTCCTTGACCTGAATGTACTTTATATACTCGCCGAGGTTCGCAACGGTAGTCTCGGGAGCTTCATTATTATAGCGGTAGGGATGATGCATATCCCAGAGAGCTGCTACTTTGCGGCTCTTAACGCCATCCAGTACCTTGGCAAGTCTTGCGGTATCGGAATATACGCCGTTTGTTTCTACGAGAAGAGTTACATTGTACTCCTCTGCCACAGGAACGAGCTTCTTCAGTGCTTCAACGATATAGTCGTCATCGACATCATCTGCGGGATCCGGGTTGAGATCGGCAAGTATACGGATATAGGAAGCGCCAAGCTTCTGAGCAAGCTGAGCATAAGCCTTTATCTCGTCCTCGGCAGCCTGATATTTATCCTTGAACTTAAGGCAGGCACCGGAAGAAAGACAAGGGATCTCAAGTCCTAAAGAACGCAGCTTTTCAATGGTAGCAGGGAGCTGCTTTTCCGTAAACGGCTGAGCCTTTACTGAGAAGATCTCATTTCCGAGACCTCTGATCTCGATTCCGTCAAATTTGAAGTCCTTTGCCATGGAGTAAATGTCAGTCCATGACCATTCGGGACATGCGAGTGTTGAAAAACCAATTTTCACGTTCATCATTCCTTTGCATATTTAAAAAATTATTGTCTTTCCTTCTTATCTGTCTCACCCTGAAGTACGGCGACGATAAATCTCCCCCTGTCAAATCCTGATGATGCTATATACGCATCTGCCTGTTTTTTAGATGCGAAACGTCTTGCAAACTCTACATGATAGACGAAAAAGCGCGATGAAACAACATATGTGCCGTCAGTCAGATGCTTGATTATCCATTTCATGCAATTCCGCTCCTATCCGAAAAGCTTGTAATACGTCACTCCGAACCATTCTCTGACCCAGTAAGTGGGAAGCAGATACCATGAAGCTGTACCTGAGATGTTGCAGGCCTCTATCCCGTATTTCTCAGCTATCATTTCAGCACGTAGCTGATGGAAATTATCTGTGACTATGGTTATCTTTTCGGGAAGTCCGTTATCCTTGATGATCTTTTTGGAAAAGCGCAGGTTTTCCTCGGTATTTACAGACTTATCCTCCATAAAAATGCGTTCGGGAGCTATTCCCTTTTCCACAAGGCAATCCTTCATGCACTTTGCCTCGCTGATGATCTCGTCGCTGCCCTGCCCTCCCGATACCACAGCATATACGCCATCATGAGCGGAAAGGTATTCATAAGCGGCATCGATACGCCGGCTGAGCATAAGGCTCGGAGCTCCGTCCCTGACCTTGCAGCCGAGCACAACTACTGTTGTATTCTCGTCTTCGGGAGGATCATTGGCCTCTTTTATCATAAAAACACTTATGACAACAGCAAGAACTATCCCGAAAACCACCGCAAGCCCGGCAAGTACAAGAAATATCTTTCCCCGGGCCGAGCCCAGACACCTTTCGATAAAGGCTGAAAACCTTCCCCAGAAAAAGAAAATCAGAGAAAGTGCAGCCGATACTGCCATTCCCGCGCCGTTTCCGAGATTAATGATACCAACGAAAACAGGCGCTGCAAACAGCAGAAACAGTCCCATGAACAAAAGGGCTGGGATTATTTTTATGTCCATTTTAACCTCATCACTTCATGCTTGCAGCAAGTTTGAGTATTCTGTCAAGATTTTCCTTTGTTGTGACCTCGCTTCCCAGATGTGTAGGAACTTTATTGTAAAGTCCGTGGAAGTCCGAACCGCCAGTTTCTATGAGGCCGTATTTCTTGGCAATTGCAGAAAGCTCACTGCGGCATTTCTTGTCTGCCGAAAAATGTCCAACCTCGACGCCGTCGATCTTTCCGTTTCTTGCAAGCTCCTCAAGAAGCTCGATATTATCGTACTGTGCGGGATGAGCCATAACAGCAACTCCCTTAGCGGTATGTATCAGGTCAATAACAAAATTCACGTCAGGGTATTCGCGCTCAACATAACACGAACCATTCTTTGGATTGAAGAGCTCACGGTCAAGATCGCCGTAAAATTCAAGAGCATAGCCGTAATCAATAAGAGCACGCATAATATGCTGCTTGAATATACTCTTTGACGCAGTGGTACGCTTCAGTATGCTTTCCTGGGTAATAGGGAAATTCTCCATTACCTTCTCGATCATTTCCTTGGAGCATTCTTTTCTTATCTCGCAGGATTTCAGGCACAGACCTTCGAGCCTGTTGGGCTTTGAGGGAGCATAGCAAAGAATGTGAACCTTGCTGTTTCTTGCCTTGTCCCATGCAGAGAGCTCAACGCCGTGGAGTATCTTTACTCCTGCACGCTCGCCCAGAACATCGGCTCTTGAAAATGAAGCCATGGTATCATGGTCTGTTATCGACAACCAGTCGATGTTCATACGCTTTGCCTGTGCAATGACATCCTCAATACCAAGAGAACCATCGGAAAGCGTTGTGTGACAGTGTAAATCGCAAATCATACATAACCTTCTTTCGCCGCAAAAAAGACGCGGCAGGATTTTTTTTCATTGTATTGAAATGGCACATTTTTAGAACATAGTCGCATAAATTACCGTGATAGTAATAATAACGCTAATAATTATATCACAATTCATTTACAATTTCAAGCTTTTTACACTAATTTTCACATTTCTATCATTTATAATTAAATAAAGGTATATTTAACAGCTATCAAAGAAGAGAATAAAGCTCGCTTTTTCTGAATCCGGTCTCCTTTGCAACTGCCTTGCAGGCCTCCGTAGGTTTCTCGCCCATACTGATAAGCTTGTTGACCTGCTCCATAGCCTGTTCAATGGTAAGCTCGCCGTCGGAGTTCTCCCGGGCACCTTCCAGAACAAGCACAAATTCTCCGCGCGGCTCGTTGAGAACGTAATACTCGACCGCTTCGGAAAGCGTAAGTCTGAGGACTTCCTCGTGTATCTTCGTAAGCTCACGGCACAGTGAGATCCTTCTGTCGCCTCCGAAAAACTCCGCAAGATCGGAAAGGGTATTCTTCAGCTTATGAGGCGCCTCATAAAAAACCATTACCGCAGTCTCATCCCTGAGCTTTTCGAGTCTCTCTCTGCGCTCCTTTTTGGGTACGGGGAGAAAGCCTTCAAATGTGAATCTGCGGGTACTTAGTCCCGACACTGAAACTGCAGAGACCACAGCGCTCGGACCAGGAATCACCTTAATGTCTATCCCGCTCTCGGCGCACATCTTCACCAACACCTCTCCGGGATCGGATATGCAGGGCATACCTGCATCTGTCACGATACCGCAGCTCTCCCCAGCAAGCAGCCTGTCGATTATCTTCTGCGCATCAGCCTTTGAGCTGTGCTCATGAAAGCTCACAAGAGGTTTTTTTATCTCAAAGCGATTCAGCAGCTTCAGTGTAACGCGGGTATCCTCCGCACATATAAAATCCACTGCCGCCAGAGTATCCAGCTGACGCAGAGTAACGTCCTCAAGATTTCCTATCGGCGTGCCGATCACAAAAAATGTTCCGCTCATGGCTGCTCCTTTCCTGTGTCATATATTTTCTGCAATTCCTCTGAAAAACCGTTCTCGCTGCGTATGTAGAGCTGCGGCTCCACCTTCATAAAGGGCTTGGAGCCCTTCTTGCCCTCAATAAGGAAAAGCCACGGTGCTTCATCGGCATTTTTCGATACAAAGCGAAGCCTTTTGGGCTCGATATCATGGCATTTCATGGCGTATATTACATCGCTGAGCCTTTCGGGACGGTTGCAGACGCAGAGCCTTCCGCCGAATTTCAGCAGCTTCTGAGCTGCGGCACATACATCGTCTATAGTGCAGAGTATCTCGTGACGGGCTATTTTCTGCGCTGTTATAACACTCTGGAAGCCTGCGTTGTTCACCTTGTAGGGCGGATTGCAGGTCACAAGATCAAGCTGTCCGAGGGGAGCTCCCTCCCAGAGTTCTTTCAGATCCGCACATATTGGGACAATTCCGGTAGTTTCGCTCTTTTCAAGACCGAGACGAAGCTGCTCTATGGCGCCCTCCTGTATGTCAACTGCATATATTACCTGCGGAGGCATTTTCTTCTGCATTATGAGCGGTATTATACCGCAGCCCGTCCCAAGGTCGCAAACTTTGTACTTTGCGCGGTACTGTGAAAAGTCCGCCAGCAGAAAGGCGTCTGTGCCGAAACGGTGGTCACTGCTGGCACAGACATATATCTTATCAGTTAACTTTTCGTATTTGTATTCCATTTTTCTCCTTTTTATCTTCTCATCATTACAATATATTCTGTAGTTCCTTCTTCAAGCTTTCTTGTATCCGTAAGGTGAAAACCATGCGCTTCATAGAAGTGTACAGCATCAATATTCTTTTCAATTGTCCAGAGAAAACTGACCGGATAGTTTTCTTTGGCATATTTTATCAATTCAGAACCGACTCCTTGACCCTGAAAGAAATGATCAACGTATAATTCAAGGATTTCTTCTTTCTCTATGCGGATAAGCCCTTTTATTATCCCGTCATCGTACAGAAACATATTGTCCAGAAATCCATTTTCAATGTACTTTTTAGCGACAGGTATTACTTGCAATTCTCCAAATGAGTATGCGTCGTCATTAAATATCGAGCGATACTTCATTCGTTTTGCAAATACAAGGATCTCCGCGATTCTCGAAGCGTCTTCTTCTGTAGCCCTTCTGATTTGCGTCTTATTAACTCTTATAAACTTCGGTTTATCTTTTGGATTGCGTATCATATCAAGGGCTTCCGCCATATCAATGCACTTTGCGTACCTGTTCTTCCACATGAATTCGTTGTAATAGCAGTAGGTCTGCTCTGCTGTCATAAAATCATTATCAAAGGTGGAATTGCAGAATTCGGGAACTATCATCTCAAAGCCGTTCTCAAAACCGCATTTTACTGTGGCATCAATGCAGTAATCCGTCTGCAAACCTGTGACTATGAGCCTTTTCACGCCTTTTTTCTGCAGATATTCAAGGAGTCCGCTGTCACGAAATGGACTGTTCACGTACTTGTCGAATATGCGCTCCCCTGCTTCGGGAGCAAATCCGCTGTATACATCAAAGCCCTCATTGCCCATTGAAAGCGGCTTTCCCTCGCCGTCATCGTGGCGGACATATATAACCTCGACGCCGAATTTTCGCGCTTCAGCAATAAGCGTGCGGACGTTTTCCGTGAATCTGTCAAAGGCATAGAGCCTGTCGTTGGTTATAAGCTCCTGCGCATCTATAACAAGCAGTGCGGTCATTTTATTGTACCTCCGCCGACTACAATGTCTCCGTCATATATAACAACAGCCTGACCGCTGGTCACAGCTCTCTGCGGCTCGTCAAACTCCACCATATACTCACCGTTTCCGAGATATGAGACTAACGCAGGCTGCTCCTTCTGACTGTAGCGGGTCTTTGCGGTCACGCGCATGGGAGCTTCCAGCTTTTCAACGGAAATAAGGTTGAAATCGTCAGCAATAAGACTTTTCGTATACAGATCGGACTCCAGTCCGAGAGTCACAGTATTTGCGGCGATGTCCTTTTTCACAACATAGGCAGGGTGTCCGAGAGCTATTCCCAGTCCCTTGCGCTGGCCTATGGTGTAATTTATGATGCCCTTGTGCTCACCGAGAACTTTGCCATCCATGTCCACAAAGCTTCCACAGGGCGTGTCACAGCCTGTAAATCTACGGATAAAGGCAGCATAATCGCCGTCTGGCACAAAGCATATGTCCTGACTGTCTGGCTTTTGTGAATTAACAAGCCCTGCCGACTCCGCCTTCTCTCTTACCTGTTTTTTTTCAAGTCCTCCCAGAGGAAACAGAGTATACGAAAGCTGCTCCTGTGTCAGAGCATAAAGCACATAGGTCTGATCCTTGCTTCGGTCGGCAGGCCTTTTCAGAAGGTAGCGCCCCTTATCCTCATCGTACTCGTTCACAGCATAATGCCCCGTAGCTATGTAGTCGTAGCCCAGCTCCATTGCTCTCCGCAGCATCTTGTCGAACTTCACATGGCGATTGCACTCTATGCACGGATTAGGCGTCCTTCCGCATAAATAGCTGTCTGCAAACTGCTTCATGACGTATTCGCGGAAGTTATCTTTGAAATTGAAAACTATATGTTCAAAGCCCAGACGATATGCCACACTTCTTGCGTCCTCAACATCCGAAAGAGCACAGCAGGTCTTTCCCTCCTTCTGCGCTTCGGAAATATCCTCATCCGAAAAGAGCTTCAGCGTTACGCCCATGACCTCATAGCCCATGTCACGAAGCATCATAGCCGCGACGGAACTGTCAACGCCTCCGCTCATTCCAACCATTACCTTTTTCATTCATATGCTCCTTCTAAAACAGCAGGGGCGAACAATGTTCGCCCTAAAATATGCTTATGATCTCATCAAGGGATCTTATATAGTAATCGGAAAGCTCCTTTATCCTCGGTGCGTCAGCCTCAGCAACCGGGTCATAAACTCCGCACACAGAAAAGCCTGCCCCGAGGGCAGTCTCGATACAGTGCAGTGAATCCTCAACTACGAGAGTCTCTTCAGGTGATGAGCCCAGTCTTTCAGAGCCTCCCAGAAAAATATCAGGAAAATTCTTTCCCGCAGGATATTCCTCATCAGTCAGCAGGAAACGGAACCTATCATACACTCTGCAGCGTTTCAGGGCAGCAACAGCAAGACCCTTGTAAGTGGCGGTAGCAATACCATAAGGAATATTGCAGCTGTCAAGAAAATCAAGCACCTCTCCCGCATAAGGCTTCAGAGGTATCTGCTCCTCATAACGCTGACGTACCATGTCCTCTATCCGCCATATAACGTACTCCTTGGTGCATTTCAGCCCGAACCTGTCTATGAAATACTGGGAGGATTCGTCAACAGTCATCTTCTTGACAACATCGGATACCTCCGGAGGAGGATCGGTTATGCCGTTCTCTATAAGAAATTCACGGTCAATGCTGCTCCATACAGTCATGGAGTCAAGCAATGTGCCATCAAGATCAAAAATAACGCCCTTTATCAAATCATTCCTGTCCTTCCTTGTCAGCTGCATTATCATAACTGTAATCTTCGTTTTTTTCCTCGTGTGTTTCAGGCTCTTCACGGGACACATCCTCGTGAGCATCGTCAGGAGACTCGGGAACTTCTTCCACCGGAGAAGGCTCATTCTGCTCCTCACGCTGCTTATCTTCTTCAGCGCGCCTATTCTCCTCCTCGGCACGGCGTTTTTCCTCCTCCGCAGCCTTTTTCTTTGACTCCTCTTCGGTTTTTTTACGCTCTGCCTCTTCTGCCTTGCGACGTGCCTCTTCCTCCTCAGCCTTTTTTCTTTCAGCCTTGTTCCTGCTTAAAAAAGCCGACTGCGGCTTGTCCTTTATTTCTACGTAATTTCCGCCTGTGTCCGCATTTCCGCATATTACCACAGCCTGTCTGCCCATGAGCTCATAGGAAGAACTGAACGCGGAAATATCGTACTTTCTGTTGCCCTTCAAAGGATCAGCCACATAAACTATATTTTCATCAAGGTCATATCCGCACAAGGTAACACAGTGCTGGAAATCGTTGAACCACATCTCCTCATCGTCCATGATAACCCACCGAAGCATAGGCGGTGTACATATCAGGTCTATAGTCGTCCACACTATAACAGGTCTGTCGTTATTGAGCTGATAATAGAGTTCCTCAAGAGGACTGCCTGATAGATCCACCGCATAGCATGGTGAATCAATGGACTGAAAGTAATCATCGGCAGTCTGAACTATAACAGGCGAATAGCAGCCGAAGCCCTCGTCGGATTTCGGATCGCCTATGTAAGCGTTCTTCATGGTGGTCACGCCTGTATTATCCATAGGCAAGAACTCATCTGCCAGCTTGACCTTGTCAATATCGAAGCCGAGAAAATTAAGAGTCTGGCAAAGCGCCGTTATTTCGCAGCCCGTAGGCAGTTCCGGCGTCTGCATGACTGTTTTGAAGCCTTGTATAACATACTTTTTAGGAAGCTTTTCTCCCTTGGGATAGCTTATATCAAGGGTAAAATGTTCCGTAACAGGTTCAGATACTGCTGCTCCGCCCGTATTACTGTCGGAAGCCGCTTCTGTTTCCGAGCTCATAAGAGTCACTGTATCACCGCATGATGTAAGTGCTATGCAGGCAGCAGCCGCCGCAACCGCCTTCCTGAGAGTATCTCGCTTCATTCGTATTACTCCATATCTATCATAATTTTCGCCTTGTAATCTTTCTGGGCGGAAGTTACTGTCTCCAGCGCAAGACCGTATATATCCGATGCTCTGATCTCAAGCTCGGCAAAGCGCTCGGCTGTATCGCTGATCTGAGAAAGCTTGGCGATGGACGATGCAAAAGGTATTTTTGCTTTTTCCTTGGCACGGGCAAGTATTTCCCTTCCTCTCTCATTGAAGGCCAGTATCCTGCCGTAAGGCGGTAAATGCTCCATATCCTCCTTTGTTATGCCGATAAGGAGTGCAAGCATGATACGCCTTATCCTCGCCATCGTATACCTCTTTGTCTTTACCGTAAAAAGCAGCTCGTCCAGCGAACCCGCCATTCTTGCACCGTAGATCCTGTGTTCAAGCCCCTGTCCTACGTCACATATCCGTGCTATCTCCTCCACAGAGCAGGTGCGGAGCTTATACAGTATAACTCTTTCAAGCCGGCTGAGCGAAGCCGTTTCCCCTTTTGATACTGCCGCGGCCACAGCTGCCGACCATTCGGGAGTTGTAAGCTCGTCAATATCGCTGCCGTTATCTATCATTTCACGTATAAGAGAGGCGCTGGCAAAGCCGCCTTCAGCTGTCATGCTGTCGTGGGATGCCTTTTCACGCTTCAGTGTAAATACGCTCATATCCGAGCCAAGTCTTTTCAGTGCCCTGATATACTCGGTTGCAAGAGTATTGTTAGGCTCTGCGATAATATCAGCAGCTTCGGGATCATATCCCCTGACAACGGAATTCAGGGCTCTCGGATAGGTATAACCCTTCTCCATTATCTGCCTTATCTCATCGGCGTGTGTAACAGCCGCAAGATCCACCGTTTCCATGGCCTTTCTGAGCTTTTCAGCGTCTCCGCATTCACTTCCGAAGGAGATTTCATCGACAGCGCCCAGAGAATCCAGGAGACTTACAGCTCCCAGAGCGAAATTCTCCGCCGAGGAAAGACTGTATTGTACGGGCAGCTCTATGACCAGATCAGCGCCGGAACGCACGGCAAGCCTTGCTCTCTCTAGCTTGTCCATAATGGCAGTATCACCTCTCTGGACAAAGTTGCCGCTCATGACAGCAGCAATGTGTGTTGCGCCGTTTTTACGTGTTTTTCTGATATGATAAAGATGTCCGTTATGGAATGGATTATACTCACAGATTATACCGCTGACTTTCATTGTACTACCTCTTTCCTTTAATTTCAATGTTTTTCTGTAAATTTTTATCTACTCTACATATTATTTAATGATTTCGGCACCGTTTTAGGTGTTTTGCAACAGTAAAACAGGCATTTTCGCATTATTAAAGGCAAAAAATGCCTTCATCAGAGAGTTTTTTTGAAAAAAAGGACTTGCAATTTTTCAAAAATAGTATATAATAATATATGCAAAATATTTTTTGAAAGGAAATTACATATATGATCATCTTAGTTGTAAATGCAGGAAGCTCCTCACTGAAGTATCAGCTTATCGACATGAGCGATGAGAGCGTTATCGCTAAGGGCAACTGCGACCGTATCGGTATCGACGGCCATATCAATCATAAGACAGCCGACGGCAGAGTTCTCGACGAAGACTGCCCATTTCCCACACATACAGAAGCTTTCATGAAGCTGGTTGAGTGCCTTACATCAGGCGATGCAAAGGTTATCGACAGCATGGACGCTATCTCTGCTGTAGGTCACAGAATAGTACAGGGCGCAGACGTATTCGATAAGTCAGTGCTCGTAACAGACGAGGTAATCGACAAGATCGACGAGCTCCGCGAGCTTGCTCCTGTTCACAACCACGCACACGCACTTGCTCTCAGAGCCTGCAAGAGCGTTATCCCCGCAAACGTACCTCAGGTCGTTGTATTCGATACAGCATTCCATCAGACAATGCCCCCCAAGGCTTATATGTTCGGTCTCCCCTATGATGATTATGAGAAGCTCCATGTTAGAAAGTACGGCTTCCACGGCACATCTCACAGATTTGTATCCAAGGCTCTTGCCGAAGCAATGGGCAAGGACGTAAAGGATCTCAAGATCGTTTCATGTCACCTCGGAAACGGTTCTTCCATCACAGCTGTTGACGGCGGCAAGTCAGTTGATACATCAATGGGCTTCACTCCTCTTGACGGCGTAGTTATGGGTACAAGAACAGGTTCCGTAGATCCTTCTGCTGTAACCTTTGTAGCTGACAAGCACGGCTTTACACCTTCACAGATGAGCGAATATATGAACAAAAAGTCCGGTTTCCTCGGTGTTTCAGGCGTTGGTTCCGATAACCGCGATATCCAGGAAGCTGCAAACAACGGCAACGACAAGGCTCAGCTCGTATCAGATATGCTGGCTTACGAGATCCAGAAGTACATCGGCGCATACGCTGCTGCAATGAACGGTCTTGACGCTGTTCTCTTCACAGGCGGCATCGGCGAGAACTCATGGGAAGTAAGAGAGCAGGTATGCCAGAATATGGACTTCTTCGGAATCAAGATCGACGAGGCTCTCAACCGCACTATCAGAGGCAAGCTCACAAAGATCTCAACTCCCGATTCAAAGGTTGAAGTATGGATCGTTCCCACAAATGAAGAGCTCCTCATTGCAAGAGATACTCTTGAGCTTATTTCCAAGTAATTATAGCATAGAACTGCTTGTAAAGCAATGATGATCTGCATACAGATGTAGATTTATAGCCCGAAGGCGATCAGATGACCGTCTTCGGGCTTTATTATTTCCTTTGCAGCTTGAAACGGCTAAAAAACTTACTTCCCGCCGCAGATTATCTTTGTACGCGAGGCATCTACTCTTTCCCCGTCCATAATTATCTCACCGATGGAATCGGCCTTTATAATGCCTCCCGAGGGATTGATGATACTGTCGATACTTCCTAATATATCCGCATTTACCGTTGAATACTCAAACGCAAGCGAAGTATTCGGAAGCTTGCAGTTCTTCAATACCAGATTTTCCGTATAGCACATACCCTGAAGTGTCTCCACAGTACAGTTCACAAGAGTGACATTCCTGGAGTTCCAGCAAAAATACAAACCGGAGATAACAGAATCGTATATGATTATGTTCTCGCTGTTCCAGAAGGCGTCACGTCCGTTGATAACTGAGTTGCGTACCGTAACATTGCGTACTCCGTCAAATGAATTGTTTCCGTCGAGTTCAAGGCCTGTTACCTCCATGCCGTCACAGTCCATGGCAAAATAGTCGCCCTTAGCCCTTACCTTGTCTATCCTGATATTCGCACACTTCCATAATGACTCCTCGCCATTGGTAAATGTTACGTTTTTCAGACTTATGCCCTTTGAGTGACGTATGCACTTCGGAGCTTCTATTACAGTATTTTCAGCCTTTATATCATCAACGTACCATATTCCCGCACGGCCGTTCTCACCGATCGTGCTGTCCTTCATCCTTATGAATTCGCAGTACCATACAGGATAGCTCCAATTGAAAGTACAATCGGATATATCTATATACCTGCAGTGTTTAAGCGGCGATTCGCTGTCGTCAAAGACTGAGCTGCGGATCCTCAGCTCGGTCTCATGGAAAAGAGCTCTTTCCCCCGTAAAGTGCTCGTTAAGTATTTCTTTCATTATCTCACTCCTCTTAGCAGATTATCTGTTATTCCATATAAATATCGTATAACAGATAAAATACAGCTTTAGTTTACGAACATTATACCATATAATAAGAAAAATAGCAACAAGCGAAGAGAAAAAACTGCTCCCGATCATTATCCATAGAGCCAAAAAGCGCAACAGACAGCAGCATATTCCATAATAAAAAAATTCTGTGAATGCTGCAACACTTTACAATAAGTCTGCGTATGTGTATAATGGTATAGAGTATTTAACATTAATAAAGTGAGAAGGAGGTGGGATAATGACTGAGAAAGATATAAAACTCAAACTGAAATGCTCTCCCGAAGAAGGCTTCAGAGCCCTTTTTGATGAATACTGGAGCTATGCTTATACTATAATATACAGCATCCTGCGCGGCACAGGCAGCCGTACAGACGTTGAAGACTGCACCGCAGATGTACTGAGCGACGTAATGATGAACTACGATACAAGCCGCGAAACCTCCCTAAAAGCCTATGTAGGCACTACCGCAAAAAGACGGGCCATAGACATGAAACGCTCCATGAACACGCATACGGCGCGAAATATCCCACTTGATGAAGATACAGAATACTGCATTCCCTCAGACGACAATGTGGAGGCGGAAACGGAAAGCTCCGATATTTCAGCCATTATCCTGAAAAAAATAGAGGAACTCGGAGAGCCGGACGCCTCAATAGTTATACAGAAATACTTCTATGACAGGAGCTCCGCCGAGACTGCAAGACTTCTCGGCATAAATCCCGTAACGGTACGAAGCAAGCTGCACAGAGCTCTGAAAAAGCTGAAAAAAGCTCTTACCGATATGGGCATCACTTTGTAAAGGAGGAAGAGCATGAAAAAAGCAGTCAGAAACATCCTGCATAATGCCGACAAAAAAACCGTCTGCCATATCGCAGAAAAATACAAGGCAGCCGACAGTAATACAGCTGACCGCATTTACAACAAAGCTCTCAGCCGCATGAATCTTCAATCAGACAGCTTAGAAGTATCCGGCACCGATATAGTTCGACGCTCCCCTGCTATCCAGCGTTTCTTCCTCGTAGCTGCCTGCGTGCTTGTCGTATTCGGAGCTGTAATAGGTATAATGAAGCTGAAGGCGCCCAAACGCAGACCTATCATAGATAACCCTGTCATTATCGCCACAGCCACCACTGCCACACAAACTACGGATAAAACGACTACTGTTACCGTTTCGGGTGAGGAAAAAGTCAGCAAAACCACAGTAAACAGAAGCACTTCAACCACTTCTTCGCGCAGTACGGTAACAACATCTCATACATCAGCTGTCCGAAACAGTAATACAACTACAGCAAAGCAGGATAAAAACAAAAACACTACCACAACCGAAAAAAGAATGACAGAACAAGAAATAATTGAATTTGAAAGAAACAATTACGCATCATGTATGTCAAGAGAAAGAGCGATCCTGAAAGGGATAATCCCCGCCGATACACCTCGTGTTACTCTCGATCAGGTTCGCAGGATAATTTCGGAAAGCCTAAGCTGCCGTGAAATAGAAGCAAAAATCAAGGCTATCAATAAATATGAGGATCTGACAGCTTTTTACGGAACAGAATACTGGCTGGACGGCAGCAGAAACAGAATAATCTATATAACAGACAATTACATGGCCGTTGAAAACAATGGAGGAGGCATGATTACATATATTACCAGTACAAACGGTGACCCTTATTCTGATTCTGCCAAAAAGGAAATACTGTTTTCTACTGCGGAAAAACTGAAAAACATACCTGAAAGTCACCAAAGAGAGCGCATGATCGTAGAAGGTTTCGGCAATTATGAAGCTCCCCGCGTGTCAGCAGATGAAGCAAGGGCAATTTGCAGTAAATATACAAGATTTTTCGATGCATCGAACGAGATAAAAAACCGCTATTATTATCCGGACCGCCTATACAAGAATGTACTTGAAGTATGTGAATACTGGCTTGACGATAAAGGGAAGGACATTCTTCTCATCAATTATGATATAGGCTGTATTCAGCTGATATTCAACGCAGATACAGACTCTCTGAGGCGCGAGATCCTGATGCAGAATAACGCTGTATTCGGAGAAACTCCTGAATCTGTAGTATTCACACACCACGAAGCTCTGATACGCGGAAAGACGTCCAATGACATCGAAAGGCTTTACTACAGCGATATAAAGAAGCTGGCAGCAGGCTGTTCCACCACAGATGAGCTTGCGGAAAAAATAAGAAAAGAATACAGATATGCCGATATTACCACCACTTCAGCCGACGGAACACGAAAAGAGTATTTCGCTTTAAGGTCACCTATGGCCTACAACGTCGATTTTTTAATACTCAGTGACAATGAGGAATACGGCATAGAATACCTTGAGATCGGATCCAATATCCGCGAAAGATTCAATCCGGGAACAAGACAGTTCGAGGCTGTTTTCTGACAACAAAAAAGCTGCTGTATATACAGCAGCTTTTTCATCATATCGCTTCTTTTTCCTGATATTCCCTGCGGAATTCAGTGGGAGTCATGCCTATACCGTTCTTGAACTGCCTGTTAAAATAAGAGGCATTCGGATAGCCTACCAGCTCCGCAATCTTGTTTATAGGGTATTCAGGCCTTTTCAGCAGTTCCGTTGCCTTGTCCAGCCTGCTGTTTATAATATCCTTTGATATGCTTATGCCGAAGGTCTCTGTATAAAGATGCTGGAGTCTCGAACGGCTGAGAGATATATCCGCCGCCATTTCGTCAACTGTCCATGACCTGGAGGGCCAGCGGTAGATGCTTTCGCGCAGCCACAGAAGCTTCTCAAGGTACAGTCCTTCGTGAACAGCTCCGAACCTGTCCATATCCACAACGCTTTCATTGAGCTTGCTGAGCAGGAGCTTGAAATAAAGCTCTACAGCCTCTGTACGGTTCTTGTTGACAGAATAGTATTCAAGACACATATTGCGTATTATATCCGATATCTGAGAAAGATCGGCAGCAGGTATTATCTTATTTAAAGGTATTTCCATGGAATGTATATACTCAAGATCATTTTCTTCGGGATAGAAAAAAATACTGTCCTCAGAAAAATTCTCTGCATCACAGCGATAGCTGAATGACTGTTCCGGACTTATGAAAATAAATGAATTTTCAGGTGAGGGAACTTCCCTGCCGTCAATGCAGAAAACCGCCCGTGCCTTCAGCACAAGCAATATCCAAACACCTGAATGAACGTTTTTTTCCAGCACAAAATTTTTATCACGTTTATGATCGAGACTGATACTGTCGATCCTCATATCCAACGCTCCTTTTTGAATCATGTAATACGAATAAAATCAAGTTATTAGTATGTTTAAATTCTATCATAACGCAGAAAAAGAGTCAATTTGCCAATAGTAATATAATGACATTTTATGTAATTTAATGACATAATTGTTCTGCCGTATTTTCAGATACATATCTTAGTTAAGCACAATATTTATATCTGTATTGACAAAGACTGCGTATTGATGTATAATCATTAGTTGATAACGCTAATTGAAAGAATGATGATTATGAAGAAAATCGTTTCAATACAGGATATATCCTGCTTCGGGAAATGCTCCCTGACAGTTGCGCTTCCAGTAATATCGGCAATGGGAATAGAAACAGCCGTTATACCCACCGCTGTGCTTTCGACTCATACAGGCGAAGGTTTCACCGGATATACTTTCCGAGACCTTACGAGCGACATCCCCGCCATAGCTGCTCACTGGAAAAGCATGGAGCTCAGGTTCGATGCGCTTTATACCGGCTATCTCGGCTCACTTGAACAGATAGGCATTGTTTCCGACTTTTTTGACGACTTCGGCGGAAAAGACAATCATATAATAGTAGATCCTGTGCTTGGAGACGCAGGAAAGCTTTATGCAGGCTTCTCAAATGAATTTGTCGAGGGCATGAGAAAGCTCTGTGCAAAGGCAGATTTCATTATCCCGAATATGACAGAAGTGTCTTTTCTGCTTGATATACCGTATACAGAGACATACGACGAGAGCTACGTAAAAGACGTTCTTCGCAGACTTTCGAAGCTCGGCTGCAAAACTCCAGTCATTACGGGCATACACTATGACGACAAGCTCCAGGGGGCAGCCGCATATGACAGCCGAAACGACGAATTCATTTTTTCCTTCGGAAAAAACATCAATTCACGCTTTCACGGTACCGGAGATATTTTTGCAAGCGTTTTCACCGGCGCCTGCGCACTCGGCAAGGATCTGAGACAATGCCTTGATATCTCCGTAAAGTTTACCTTTGACTGTATCGAAGCCACTCTCCCCCATATGGAAGAAACATGGTACGGAAGCTGTTTCGAGCTGTGTCTCGGAAAGCTAATAGAATATGTAAAGGAGCAATAATGCTTGATCTTATAAGGAAGACTGCTGTTTTTATCAGGGCAGACATCCGTTCCGCCAAAAGTATTCGTACTGCTGAGGTACTTGAAAGTCTGATAGACGGAAAGCTCGCTGAAGACACCGCTGTTTCCGAAATATCCGCCTGTCTCAACTTTGAATCCCGCATAAATTACTGTGTCCCCAACAATGCAACAGCTTTTGTGGTCTTTTCGGTAAAAGCACTGAATAAAGCTCTTAGCGGGAACGATTTCGGGCTTGCTTACGATATTGCGGATATTTTACAGGCTCTCCCCGAAAAGGAATACCTGAAGGACAAAAAAGCAGTTTTCTCATTCAATAAGACATATATACGCAAATTCAACAAGAAGCATCTGTCTCATCTGCCTGAGATAGTATGAAAAGAGCAGTTCATACTGCTCTTTTTTAATGCCAGTTTTTCCCTGTGATTACCGATGTGATAATCGGCAATAATATCCTCGTAATCATTTACGGAGGATATGTTATGGCATATAATAAAGTCGTTATCGCAGGTATAAATACTTCCGAGCTCACAGTGCTCAAAGAGGAAGAAAAAATCGCACTGCTGAAGGAAATACGCGCAACAGGCAGCAAGGAAGCCCGCGACAAGCTCATAAACGGCAATCTGCGTCTGGTACTCAGTGTTATTCAGCACTTCACGGGACGCGGCGAGGACGTGGACGACCTCTTCCAGATAGGAGTTATCGGCCTGATCAAGGCTATCAATAATTTTGACCTGAGCAAGGAAGTACGCTTCTCGACCTACTGCGTGCCGATGATAAGCGGCGAGCTGAGGCGCTATCTCCGCGACTGCAGCCACGTAAAGGTCAGCCGATCTCTGCGTGACACTGCATATAAAGCCCTTCAGGCAAAGGAAAAGCTGACAATAAAACTTCAGCGTGATCCCTCAATAGACGAGATCTCAGCCGAAATAGGAGAAAAACGTTCAAATGTAGTCATAGCCCTTGAAAGCATAAGCGATCCCGTTTCGCTTTATGAACCTGTGTACTCGGATACAGAGGATAACCTTTATATAATGGATCAGATAAGCGACATCAACGACGTTGAAAGCCGTATGGACGAGCTTACCATACGTGATGCAATACGCGGTCTCGGTGAACGTGAGAGAAATATTCTGTATCTTCGCTTTTTCCGCGGTAAAACTCAGGTCGAGGTAGCAAGTGAGATAGGTATATCCCAGGCTCAGGTCTCGCGTCTTGAAAAGGGTGCTATAAAAAAGATAAAAACCTGTCTTTAACAGGTACGGCATCAGGATCCCGAAGCTTTTGGCAAACAGCTTCGGGGTCTTTTTTGTCGTTTATTAACATTTTTTTGTTGATTTTTGCCTCAAAACAGTGTATAATCAAATATATCATTATAATTGGGATCTGAGAGTATGAAAAATATTTTTTATAAAGCCGCAACTCTTTGCTGCGTACTTGCACTCTCTTCCTGCACAAGCAGAAAAAACGTGAAGGTCACTCCGCCTGATGGGACACT
Organism: Ruminococcus flavefaciens 007c; assembly: GCF_000571935.1. Classification (GTDB taxonomy): domain Bacteria; phylum Bacillota; class Clostridia; order Oscillospirales; family Ruminococcaceae; genus Ruminococcus; species Ruminococcus flavefaciens_F. The sequence continues at coordinate 167,697 of NZ_ATAX01000025.1, forward strand.
TGATAAGTGCAGTCTGCGCTTTTCATGGTGGGGCGGTGACGACAGACATGAAGCAACTCTAAAGGCTGTGAAGCTATGGAACAACAGGCATCCCGAGATCAGAATAGTCCCCGAATACGGCGGCTGGGACGGCTGGACCGAAAAAGTGGCAGCACAGGTAAAAAGCGGTACAGAACCCGACGTTATGCAGATAAATTACGACTGGATTATCACCCTGTCACCTGACGGGAGCGGCTTTTACGACCTTGAAAAGCTGAACAGCTTCCTTGATCTTTCGTACTTTGACAAAAACATCGTATCCTTCGGCCGTGTCAAAGGAAAAATGAATGCCGCCGCAGTATCTCTCAGCGGACGCAGTTTTTTCTACAACTCCAGGGTATACGACTCCCTCGGAGCAGATTATCCGCAGACATGGTCTGATCTGACCGCTCTCGGCAGCAGCTTCGGCAGTGCGGATATGTATCCTATCGATCTCGATATACAGTCAGGCGGTACTGCATGGTATCTTGCTGTGGTTTATATGCAGCAGAAAACGGGACGTGAGTTCATCACCGATGACGGACAGCTTGGTTTTACGTATGAAGATATATGCAGCGCGCTTCGGTTCTATAAGGAGCTGGAGGACTCTCACGTCATAAGAACAGTCCGTTCAAGAACTGATGAAGACGGAAATGCCGCACTGTATCAGTCATCGGAATTTATAAGCGGAAGAGTTGCAGGTGTGCTGGAATGGGGCAGTGCTATCGGCAAATATGAATCGGTCCTTCCCGAGGGAGTACTTGAAGCAGGGCCGCTCCTCAGCGATGAAAATGGCAATTGCAGTGGCTGGATGATAAAGCCTTCTCTGATGTATGCCATATCAGGCCATACGGAGCATCCCGATGAAGCAGCAGCCTTCATGGACTTCCTTCTGAACGACGAAGAATGTGCAGAGCTCCTCGGAACTACAAGAGGGATACCGGCCTCTTCGAAGGCGGAAACCGCACTTGAAAAGAAAGGCTGTATTTCGGGACTTGCAAAGAAATCCACCGATATTCTCAATGCTGCGGACACTGTCACCATAAGTCCTTATATGGAGCTGCCGCGTATGAAGTCCTTCTACAATGCGGCAATAGAATCCGTATCCTACGGGACAGCAGACATCGACGAAGCCGCAAAACAGATGTATGACTCCATAAACGAATATCTGGAGAAGATAAGAAAATGAAGACCAGAATATACCGAAATCCTGTCGGCGTAAGCAAATACACAGGGCTTGCACTGATCTCGCCCTTCATTATAGGCGCTGTGCTGTTTATTATATACCCTTTCATCGCTTCCTTCATAACAGGCTTCACCTCAGACGGTATCAGCGTGGAAAACTTCAGGAATATTATTTCCGATGGCAGGATAAAAGCTTCCGCAGCCGTAACGCTCAAATATACGATTATCCTTGTCCCTCTGAAGCTTGCTGTATCGCTTGGGGTGGCTTTTCTCCTGAACATGGAGCTGAAAGGTATAGGAATATACCGCACCGCATTTTACATACCGTCCATTCTCGGAGCAAACCTCGCTGTAATAATAATGTGGCAGTATCTGTTCACATCGGGCGGTCTTGTAAACCAGCTCCTTGAAAAAGCAGGTCTTTTCCCTGTAAGCTGGTACGGAGATCCGGATGCCGCACTTTTTATAATCGTTCTGCTGAGGCTCTGGGAATTCGGTTCGGCTATGGTCATATTCCTTGCTGCTTTACGTGATATACCGCGGGAGCTGTATGACGCCGCTAAGGTCGACGGATGCGGCAGGCTAAGATGTTTCTTTTCGGTTACGATACCGCAGATAAAAAACATTATATTCATCAATCTTATACTCCAGACCATAGCAGCAATGCAGGAATTCAGCGCACCGTACATGATAACCAACGGCGGTCCTCTCGGAAGTACCCGCACCGTAGGTATGCTGATATATGAGGAAATGTTCATCTACGGCGACGAAGGAACTGCAAATGCGGTCTCCTGGCTGCTTTTTGTATTCATCGCCGCCGTTATATTTCTTATGTACAGACTCACAGGCATATCAGGAAGGAAACAAAAATGAAAAAAGCACTCATTTATCTCCTCCTTACAGCTGTTGCCGTGATAATGCTGTATCCCCTGCTCTGGCTCGTGGGTGCTTCATTTAAGACGAACGAGGAGATATTCTCGTCTGTATGGTTCATGCCAAAAAGCCTCGGCACTGAGGTATATAAAAACGCATGGGATACGGTTACGCCATACACTATGGGACATTACTTCATTAATACGTTTATGATAATAATCCCCAAGATCGCTTTTGCAGTTATTTCATCAATACTTGTAGCCTACGGCTTTGCAAGGTTCGACTTTCCAATGAAGCGCTTATTTTACGCGCTTCTCATATGCGGTATGCTAATGCCATCTATCGCCACTGTCATGCCGCTCTACAGAATGTGGAGCCGACTCGGCCTCATTGACACGTATATACCGCTGACTATCCCTGCTCTCTTTGCAGGAGAGGGTATGTTCGTATTCATTCTTATACAGTTTTTCAAGGGCATACCGAAAGAATTCGATGAAGCAGCCCGCATCGACGGCTGCGGCACACTGAAAACGCTGTTTTTCGTGCTCGTTCCCTGTATCAGGCCTGCTGTCGTCTCTATAGTCGTATTTACTTTCTTATGGACAATGAACGATTTTCTTACACCGCTGATTATGATACAGTCAGTTGAGAAATATCCCCTTTCACTGGCACTGCGTCTCTCCGTGGACAGTACGGGACAGGGCTACGAACAGAGCAAGATACTGGCAATGTCGGTAATAGGTATTATACCTTCAATATCTGTATTTGCCATTGCACAGAAAAAATTTATAAGCGGTATCACCGCAGGAGGACTCTCAGGATGACCAAAGCAGAAAGCATTGCTGAAAAATATACAGAAGCCTTCATACTCCCCTCCGATCCTCTCAGACCGATGTGGAACATGGAAAGCATCATCTGCGGAAAAACTCCCAGATGGAACTACGTGGACAACTGTATGATAACTGCCGTACTGATGATGTACGACATAAATGAAAACAGCAGGCTGCTGGACTACGCTATAAAATTCACTGACGCATATGTGGAGGACGACGGAAGCATACCTACCATGAATTATGCAGACTATAACCTTGATAATATCAACGGAGGAAAAAACCTTTTCAGACTGTGGAGCATTACCGGTGAGGAAAAATACAGGCTCGGTTTTGAAAAGCTCTGGAACGAACAGATCATACGCCAACCCCGTCTGCCCAGCGGCAATTTCTGGCATAAAGCCATATATCCGAATCAGGTATGGCCTGACGGTGCATATATGGCACTTCCCTTTATGGCCGAGTACGCAAAGCTCCATGATCTGCGCGGAGTCATCGAGGATGTACAGCGTCAGCTGACGGACATAAGGAAGATAATGCGCGATCCTGTTACAGGGCTATACTACCACGGATATGACGATACGAACACTATGTTCTGGGCCGACAGGATCACAGGCCTTTCAAAAGAAATCTGGCTCCGCTCCAACGGCTGGCTATGTGCTGCACTGGCTGACGTATGCGAAATACTTACCGAAAAGATCCCAATTCGCAACCAGCTGAACGAGCTGCTCACTGCACTTTCAGGATACTGCACTGATGAGGGTATGCTGATGCAGCTTCCTGCATATCCTTCACTGAAGGGCAATTATCCCGAGACAAGCGGTACTCTGCTTTTCGCCTATTCTGCACTGAAGGCGTACAGACTGGGAATATGCGGTGAGAATATCCGCCAGTCGGGACTGAAAGCCTTTGAAGCCGTCACCAACGGCTACATCGACAACAGCGGCGATGTCCCGGTTATGCAGAATATATGTCTTGTAGGCGGGCTTGGCGGTGAAAGCGGCCGCGACGGCTCGGCAGAATACTATCTCAGCGAAAAGGTCATTGAAAACGATGGAAAAGGCGTAGCGCCATACCTTATGACATATACTGAGCTCATGAAAAAAGTATGACGAAAGAAGCAAAAAATCGTCAAAAAATTATCTATCATACTTGAAAAGTTCATACTTTGATGTTATAATATTTTTTGTAGGGATTACTACAAATATTTACGAAAGGGGGAACTCGTCTTGGATGTACTGTTTTGGGCTCTTGCAGTAATCGCTTTCGTGATCGCGGAAGTAGCAACAGTGCAGCTTGTCTCGATATGGTTCGCAGCAGGTGCCATGGTCACTCTTCTGCTCAGCTATTTCTATGACCTATCTGCATTGCAGCAGCTCGGAATATTCATCATAGCTTCAGCAGTATTCCTGCTACTGAGCATACCGCTCCTGAAAAAGCGCAGAAAACAAGCTGCTGTCGCTACAAATGCCGAGCTTGACATTGGCAAACACGCCACGGTCATTGAAGAGATCAACAGCGACAAAGGAACAGGCCGAGTCACTTTAAATGGGGTAAACTGGAGTGCAGTGCCTGAAGACGAGAATGAGATCATTCCCGTCGGGGCGATAGTAATCGTCAGAAAAGTTCTTGGCGCTAAACTAAGCGTCATACCGGAAAAGTAATAAACACATTCTCTATCATATCAAATCGGAGGTAATTAAAAATGGATCCACTTGGAATTATTGTTCTTATTGTCATTGTCATTTTATTCGCTTTATTCGTCAGATGCTTCAGAATCGTTCCTCAGGCTCATGTATTCGTTATCGAGCGTCTCGGTTCCTTCCATGCTGAGTGGGAAACAGGTCTTCATATCCTCGTTCCCTTCATCGACAGGATCGCAGGCAAAGTATCATTAAAGGAAAAGGTCGTAGACTTCAAGCCTCAGCCCGTTATCACAAAAGATAACGTTACAATGCAGATAGATACAGTTGTTTTCTATCAGGTAACAGACGCAAAGCAGTATATCTACGGTGTTGAAAGACCTCTCGCAGCTATCGAGAACCTTTCGGCAACAACTCTCCGTAACATCATCGGTGAAATGGAACTCGACGCTACTCTTACATCAAGAGACGTTATCAATACAAAGATCACTTCTATCCTCGATCAGGCTACTGACCGCTGGGGTATCAAGGTAAACCGCGTTGAGTTGAAGAACATCCTTCCTCCTCGTGAAATTCAGGACGCAATGGAGAAGCAGATGAAGGCTGAGCGTGAGCGCCGTGAAAAGATCCTTCAGGCAGAGGGTGACAAGAAGTCACAGATCCTCGTTGCAGAAGGTGAAAAGGAGTCGCAGATCCTTCGTGCTCAGGCTAAGAAGGAAGCTCAGATCCTCGAGGCTGAGGCTGAGAAGCAGGCAATGATCCTCAGAGCTGACGCCGTAAGAGAGCAGAAGGTCCTTGAGGCTACCGGTGAAGCAAGAGCTATCGAAATGGTTCAGGAAGCACTTGCAGACAGTATCGTAAAGCTTAATAATGCTAATCCTAATGAAAGAGTTATTCAGCTCAAGTCTCTGGAGTCATTTGCAAAGGCTGCTGACGGCAAAGCTACAAAGATCATTATCCCCAGTGAGATACAGGGACTTGCAGGTCTTGCAACAGGCCTGAAGGCTCTTGTTGAGAACGATAGTACAAAAATGCAGTAAAATATCTGTAAAAGTATCAAAGCTCCCGTGAATTACGGGAGCTTTTCTTGTATAACAGTCGATTTTCAGGCTTAAAATCCCTGCCGCACAAAAAAGCGGCAAAAATCAGTCGCATTTTTGTATTTTGATACGATTTTTGAAAAAACGTGTTATTTTTTCAAAATCACTGTCTTTTTCTCTTGCATTTCGGCAGCATTTGTTGTATAATAATCAATGCGGACTTATGCTCCGCCAAGAATAAAAATAAACATATAATTATTTGATTTTAGTTGCTCCGCCCACCTTTTCCGCGGTAAAAAGAAAGATACAGAACAAATGCAGCAAGGCGGTAGAACAATGGTATTTTCGAGACTATTCTTTATATATATATTTCTCCCTTTATGCCTTTTATGTTATGCAGCGGCAAGAGGGATTAAACAAAAAAACATGGTGTTGATCATTTTCTCGCTGATTTTCTATGCGTGGGGTGAGCCTGTATATATTTTCCTTATGCTTCTGACAGCTGCGGTGAATTATACCGCAGGTCTCATAATAGGAAAGTATCAAGGCAAAAAGGGTGATACTGCCGCGACAGCAGCCGCTGTCGTGTACGACCTTCTCATGCTCGGTATATTTAAATACAGCGGCTTTATCGTGGAAAATATCAACGCCCTTTTTTCATGCTCCATACCCGTACCGGATATACGTCTGCCTATAGGCATCAGCTTTTACACCTTCCAGACTATATCCTACATCATCGACTGTCACTGGGAAAAGGTCAAGCCTCAGAAGAGCTTCAGGAACTTCCTGCTCTTCCTCAGCCTATTTCCTCAGCTCGTGGCAGGTCCTATCGTACGTTACAGTACGATCGAAAAGGAAATTGAAAGCCGAAAGATCGAGCTACGCGATATATCCTACGGCCTCAACAGAGTGGCACTCGGCCTCGGGAAAAAGGTTCTTATTGCAAATCAGCTAAGTATTATTGCCGATAATTTTCTCGGAAATATAAGCAATTCCACCATGTTCGGAGCATGGTACGGAGCTATTGCATACGGTTTGCAGATATTCTTTGACTTCTCAGGATATTCGGACATAGCCATAGGTCTTGGACGTATATTCGGCTTCCATTTTGACGAAAACTTCAATCATCCTTTCATATGCAAGGATATAACCGAGTTCTGGCAGCGCTGGCATATCTCGCTCAGCACATTCTTCCGTGACTATGTGCTCTATATCCCCATATTCGGCAAGCGCAGAAAATACGGCGGGCTCTTTCTCGTATGGCTCTGTACCGGAATATGGCACGGTGCAAGCTGGAACTTTATCATATGGGGACTTTATTACGGTCTGTTTGTTTTCATAGAAATGAAGATCGGTAAAAAGAATATTAAAAAGATCCCCGTTGTCATCAGGCATATTTACAGTAAGCTTGTCATATTCATAGGCTTCGGCATATTCTATTTTGAGAATCTCGGCAAACTCGCAACCTTCTTTAAGACCATATCAGGCTTCGGCAAAAACGGTTTCATTGCCGTGCAGGACAGGATCTCTCTCATAAACAATATGTACCTGCTGATAATAGCAGTGATATGCTGTTTCCCTATCATAAACAGTATCAAGACCATTTCGGACAAGCACTTTGTTTCAAAAGCCGTCATCTCATCGGCAGCAGCCGTTGCATCTGCACTTATCCTTGTTGTTACGAGTATAATGCTTGTTGATGCAACAACCAATCCCTTCCTTTACTTCAGATTTTAACGAGGCAGACAAATGAGTGAAAATAATATAAGTGCGCTGAAGAAAAAAGTAAAAAACGAATCTTCAGGCGCTGCAAATAACACTGCGGCTCAGGCACCTGCTATTTTCATAGAGGCATCCGACCGCGCAAATACAGCCATAGATATACCTATAAAGGCTAAAAAACTGAAAAAACAGCGCCGTAAGACCGCGCTTAACTCCATTGCACTGGCAAATATCCTTCTTATCGGAACTGTTCTTGCAGGGGGCTTCGTTTACGTAGCTCTTCTCCCGCATGAGACCAAGGCAGATGATGAAAACCGTATGCTTACAACATTTCCGAAATTTACGCCAAAGAACTATGCAAGCGGAGAATTTACAGAGGGCATCGCCGACTATTTCGACGATACAGTACATGATCGTGCGCATATAAAGCAGTTCATCGCCGATAACATCATGCCCCTGAAGGGCAGGAAGTACGGCGGCGAGGATGGTGCAGAGCTTTACGGCAGCGGATTTGAAAAGAAAAAACCCGAGGAAAAACCTCTTACCACAACTGTAACAGCTACAACCGTATCTCACGACGAACAGAACGTCACCACCGTAACCACAACCGTTCCCGAAGAAACCACAGCAGCTGAGGAAACACAGGAACAGGGTGAGCTTACAAACAATATCCTTATCGTAAATAAAAGAGGAATAACTCTTTACGGCGGAGCTTGGGGCACAGAACAGGAATATGCCGCATATCTCAACGAGTACAAAGAAGCTCTTGAAAATGTGAACATCTATTCCATGGTACTCCCCACATCAAGCTCTTTCTATCTTCCCGAGAATTACAGCAATCTTGCTTACAGCGAAAAAGATGATATAGACAGGATAAATGCGTCGCTGAACGGTGTTATGCCGGTTGACGCATATGATATACTCAACGCTCACAAGGACGAGGCTATCTATTCCAAGACCGACCACCACTGGCAGCCGCTTGGCGCTTATTACGCTGCCGAGCTCTTTGCAATGACTGCAAAGGTACCGTTTGCCGATCTTTCGGAATACGAGACTGTGACTCTCCCCGGATATGTGGGTACACTGTATATGTACACCCAGAGTTCTACCCTGCTCAATAATCCCGAGGACTTTGTATATTACAAGCCCAAGGCTCCTGTAACAGTCACTCAGTATGACACCCATTTCAATAATCCCGTAGCAGTAAACCTGTTGCTTGATCCCGCATCAATGCCCAATTCGGGCTATTATATGGTATTCGGCTCCGATGAACGTATCGTCCACGTAAACACCGAATGCAAAAACGGCAGGAACCTCGTCATCTTCAAGGACAGCTACGGAAATGCACTTCTTCCCGTGCTGACAAGCTCATTTGAGAACATTTACCTCTGTGATATACGCTATTTTGATCTGAACGCAGTTGATTTCATAAACAGGACAGAGGCTACAGACGTGCTTTTTGCAATGTGCTCGTTTTCGGCTGTCGGCGGAAACAGAAACTGTATACACAATAATCTGAAAAAATAAGGAGATAAAATGAAAGAACTGGAATATCCCTTCGACGGCAGCAGCATAATGCGCAGAAAGGTGGCCGTCAAAAGAGAACTTCTTTCTGACGGAACTCCGAGGATAAAGAAAAAAATAGCAGTTCTCGGAGGTTCCACGACCAATCATATAGTATCTCTTCTTGAGCTTTTTCTTCTGAATTTCGGAATAGAACCCGAGTTTTATCAGTCAGAGTACAATAAATTCTATGAAGAAGCTGTTTTCGGCTCTCCCGAGCTTGACAGCTTTGCTCCCGATCTGATCTATATCCACACCACTTCAAGGAACCTTACCATGCTCCCGGAAAGTCCTGCGGAAGATGAACAGCAGGTGTCACAGCGCCTTGAGGAACAGTTCGGCATATTCAGACAGGTGTGGGAAAGCCTTTCACAGCACTTTTCATGTCCTGTGATACAGAACAACTTTGAACTGCCTCTCCTCCGCAGAACAGGCAGCTATGACGGCTGGGGCGTTACCGGACATTCTGCATTTATCCAGCGTCTGAACGTAATGCTATCGGATCACGCAAGAAAAAACGCTTCTTTCTATATACATGATATAAACTACCTCTCCGCAGTCTGCGGACTGGAAAAATGGCATGACGCAGAGGCATGGTATCTTTATAAATATGCCATGAGCACTTCTGTGATCCCCGACCTCGCGTACAGCCTTGCCTGTGTGATAAAGTCCATATACGGCAGGAACCGTAAGGTCATTGCTCTTGATCTGGACAATACCCTCTGGGGCGGAGTCATAGGTGATGACGGTCAGGAGGGTATAGAAATCGGTCCCGAAACAGCTTCGGGACAGTCCTTCAGCGAATTCCAGCGCTATATCAAAGGCTATAAGGACTACGGAGTACTTCTGACCGTATGCTCGAAAAATGAAGAAGAAAACGCAGTTCTCGGACTTGAACACCCCAGCAGTGTTCTCCGTCCGTCGGATTTCGTATCCATTAAAGCCAATTGGGAACAAAAGGACAAGAATATAAGTGAAACTGCCGAGGAACTCAGTCTCGGCACAGACAGCTTCGTGTTCATAGACGATAATCCCGCAGAATGCGCCATAGTGGAAGGACAGCTGCCCATGGTACGCACTGTCAGCTTCAAAGACGTACACGAAGCTATGTACAAGCTTTCACGCAGCGGCTGCTTTGAAGTAACCTCTGTTTCTGCGGATGATCTGCACCGTTCAGAGATGTATGCAGCCAATGCAAAACGCACAGCTCAGCAGAAGAATTTCTCAAGCTACGGGGATTATCTGCTAAGCCTCGAAATGAAGGCCGAGATATGCGGATTTCTGCCTGTATACATAAGCAGGATAACTCAGCTCACAAACAAGAGCAACCAGTTCAACCTGACTACAAGACGCTATACCGAAAATGAAATACGTCAGGCAGGTCAGAGTGACGATCATATCTGTCTTTGCGGCAGACTTGAAGATAAATTCGGTGATAATGGCATTGTTTCCGTTGTTATCGGAAAGTGCCGAAACACCGAGCTTGATATAGAACTGTGGCTCATGAGCTGCCGTGTGCTGAAACGCGATATGGAGCTTGCCATGCTCGACGAACTGGTCCGTCTCGCCCGCAGCAAAGGTATCACACGTATCAACGGCTTTTATTACAAAACTCCAAAAAACCGCATGGTGTCGGAGCTTTACGGTTCCTTCGGCTTTAAAAGGGACGAACTGAAGGAAAACGGCGATTCCATTTGGCATCTGAATATAAACGATTATAGTAATAAGAACAAGGTTATAAAAATAAAAGAACAAGGAGAACAGCTATGAACACAAATGAGATAATCAAACGCCTTAACGAGGTCTTCCGCGATGTTTTCGGAGATCCTTCCATTTCTGTATCCCCTGCCACGACCTCGGAAGATATTGATGACTGGGACAGCATCGAGCATATAAATCTTATAGCCGCAGTAGAAGACGAGTTCGGTATGCGATTCAAGATGCGCGAGGTCTCGGGGATGAAAAATGTCGGTGAAATGATAGATATAATCTCGGAAAGAGGTAAATAATGTCAAAAAAAGCCCGTAAAAGACTTATAATATGTATCATCCTCCTTATAGTGATACTGCTGGATATATGGGGATTTTCCATGAAGACCGTACGCTATGACGTAAAGACGAACAAGCCTGTAAAATCGGTTCGAATTGTCTTTATATCCGATCTGCATAACTGCTTTTACGGAGGCACGGATCAGTCAGGAATAATAGCCGAGGTAAATAAAGCGAAACCTGATATTGTCTGCTTCGGCGGTGATGTCATAGACGCATGGGGCGGTACAAAGTACGCTCTGAAACTTATGACCGAGCTCAGCAAAGACTATCCCTGCTTCTATTCTCCGGGTAATCATGAGGATATGCGCGATGATAAAAATGACTTTTATGAGGAAGTAAAGAAAATATGCCCTGTACTTCTCGGTAATTATGAGGAGATCACTGTAAAAGGACAGGCTATCTGCATATACGGTGCTCCCGACGCGATTGAATGGGGCAGTCACAAGACACATCTTGAGGAATGCTTTGACACTCTTGACGGAAAATACTATAATATACTTCTGGCACATCGCCCCGATCAGATAGACAGCTATCTCGGCCAGGGGCTCAAGACCAGTGAAAGCTTTGACCTTATACTCTCCGGACACGCTCACGGCGGTCAGTGGAGAATACCGAAGCTCCTCGATCAGGGACTGTATGCTCCGGATCAGGGCATTTTTCCGAAATATACCTCTGGTATCTACCATTACGGCAGTACAACGCATATAATAAGCTGCGGACTTGCAAAGCCTCTCCGCATGATATTCATACCGAGGATATTCAATCGCCCCGAGCTTTCTGTTATAGATATTAACAGATAAAAGGACGGTATTTACGTCTAAATCCCCTTTAAATAAAAAAAGCTTGTAATTTCAGCTCAATAATGGTATAATTAGAATGATATTTTCTTCTTTCGGAGAAAAACTCTATTCAGAACAAAAGGAGCATGGGCATTTCGCGCCCGCTGTAAGATATGGAAAAAGAGAAATATACCAATGAAAAGTCCGATAGTATAATATGCGGACGCAATCCCGTCATGGAAGCGCTGAAATCAGGTGCTAACCTCGATACTATCTATATCGACGGGAACGGCGGAAGCCTCGGAGTAATCCGCCGCCTTGCCAAGGAAAAAGGCATCGTGGTAAAGGATGCCGACGATAAAAAACTCTCCCGTCTTTCGGGCGGCGCGTCCCATCAGGGCGTAGTTGCGGAAGGAGCCTGCGGTGAGTATTCTACTGTTGAGGAGATCCTTTCAATCTCACGCGAAAAAGGCACAAAGCCTTTCATCATCATCTGCGACGAGATAGAAGATCCGCATAATCTTGGAGCTATTATCCGTACCGCAGAGACCTCAGGCGCTGACGGAGTTATCATCCCCAAGCGCAGGAGCGCTTCCCTTAATGCCACTGTTTTCAAAACATCGGCAGGAGCAGCAAGCTATGTACCTGTAGCAAGAGTTTCAAATCTAGCCGCCTGTATCGATACCCTCAAGGAAAACGGGGTATGGATATACGGTACTGATGCTTCCGGCACAGACTATTCCCAGACCGATTTTACCGGCGGAGTAGGTCTTGTAATCGGCTCAGAGGGCTTTGGGATAAGCAAACTTATTGCAAAAAAATGCGATTTTATGATAAAACTTCCCATGGAGGGAAAGATCAATTCACTTAATGCTTCGGTAGCTGCCGGCATATTCATGTATGAGGTGCTCAGACAGCGGAGAAGCGGTAAATAAGGAGAAAATCATGTCGGAACAGAAACCATCGCTGGAGGCTATTCTTGACGAATACTCTCCCGATAATGAAGAACCCAAGACTAAAGTGGGCCGAGTCGATGCCCAGAAGATCATAAATTCTACTGTTGATTCTCCCGACATCGTTGAAAAAGCTAAATCGAGGCCTCCTGTCTCACATGAAAAATCTGCTCTTTTCGATAATGCACTTCGCAGCGACAACCCCGCAGACGATGTAAAGCCTGCGGACCTCTCAAGGCACAAGATCGCTGTCGTAAGCTCTGACGCTATGAGTGAGATAAGAACCAATCCGCAAAGAATGGTCATACCGTCGGGAACTATCACTCCCGTTCAGATGAATCCCGATGAAGCTCCGAAGATCAGGAGAATGAGCGAGTCCACAAGAGCAAAGGAGATCGAAAGCGCCAAAAAACGTAAGAAGAACAGACGCGGCAAAAACAACGATTACACCTACGCCAGGGAGACTCCCGAAGGCGAGTATATGTATACTCCCCCTGAATTCAAGAAGAAAAAGCGTACAAGGATACAGATTATATCAGCTGCCGAAAGTCCAGAGGGAAAGAAGCAGATAACCGATATCGTCCCCTCTCCTGCCGCAGTAGAAGCCGCAAAGCCCGTTGAGCCTGCTCCGAGAGCTGAGCTGACATGCATAAACCTCAGTGAAAAGGCTGATATAGACGCAGGTCAGCTTGATGTACACATCACACAGGAAGCCGATGAATATATGTCGGTCCACTCCAAGGCAAAGCGTACAAAGCGTATAGTAGACTTTAATTACTACGGAGACGTTGAAGACGTCGGCAGAGACATCTATGAGCTGAAAAGTACCATATCGGTAAGAGTTCTGATCCTTGCCATGACTGCTTTCCTCAGTCTCTTCATGACCATCTCAAATCAGTTTGAGCTGCCTATCATGGACGTTCTGAGCATGTCGCACATAAAGACATATCTGACTATCCACCTTATCCTCGGAATAGTTTCGGTGCTTGCATCAATGGCAGTTATAACCAAGGGACTGCGTAAGATACTGAGCTTCAAGGCTGACAGCGATTCCATGACAGCAGTCACCGCACTGTCCTGTCTTATAGCAATTATCCCCGCATTTATGCGGCCTGACCTTGTAAGCTCGGAGAATATCCACATATATATGCCCGTGGGCATTCTGGCACTGCTTATAAATGCCATGGGAAAACACCTTATCATAAGGCGTGCCGCAAGAAACTTCAAATTCGTTTCCAAGAACTTTGAACGTCACGGCATCACCTATGTACACGACGAGGAACGTGCAGAGCGTATTACACGAGGCACTCTGGGTGATTTCCCCATACTTGCTTCAATGAGAAAGACCGATTTCCTTACGGACTTTCTGCGCTACACATATTCTTCGGATATGACGGACGACTTCTGCCGCAAGGCTTCACCAATATGCCTTATAGCTTCTATAGTCGTATCGCTTTTCCTCACATTCTTCTGCAAGGGAACCTTTACAACCCTTGAATCCGCTGCATTCGGCTTCTCAATATTCAGTATGCTGATATGCGCGACATCGTGTATAGCGATCCCCTTTGTTGTAAATATCCCACTTGAGAATGTCTCAAAAAGCGCTATAAGCAATAAGGGTATAATGCTGGGCTATCAGAGCGTTGATGATTTCTATGATACCAACTCTATACTTGTTGATGCAGGTACCCTCTTCCCCGAGGGCACTGTCAGACTCGACGGTATAAAGGTATTCTCCAATACCAAGCTCGACGAAGCTCTTCTTGAGGCTGCAAGCCTTACCGCAACTGCAGGAAGTATAATGTCCCAGCTTTTCACAGACGTTATAGCAGGACGCAACGGCGCCCTTTACCCCATAGAAAATTATTCCTATGAGGAGGGGATGGGAATGTGCGGCTGGATAAACAACAAGCGTGTTCTCTTCGGAAACCGCGAGCTCATGACCAGCCATAATATCGAAGGCGTTCCGACCAAAACTCAGGAGGCTGAGCTTACAGGAGACGGCAAGGATGCACTTTACCTTTCCATCTCGGGAAATCTTGCAGCTATGTTCGTAGTTGACCTGGTTGCCGACAGATATGTAAAGAGATGGGCAAAGAAGCTCTGCAAGCACAAGATATGTATGTTCATAAAGAGCATAGATCCCTGTATAACGCTAAAAAAGCTCAATACCCTTTTCGGTATCCCCGAGGAAATGGCAAGGATACTTCCCAAGAAGCTCCACGAGGACTTCTATGAGGAGACAAAGAAGGCAGTCCGACTCAGTGCTTCAATGGCCACAACAGGAAAATTCTCATCTCTGGCTGAACTCCTTATCGGCACTAAAGTTGTACACTCCTCGGCAATTATCGGACTGATATTGCAGGCAGCTTCCATACTTCTCGGATTTGTACTGTGTATGCTGCTGATACTTTCAAAGGCATTCCAGTCCAACTTTATATATATGTCGGCTACGGCAATGACGGTTTACAACCTTGTCTGGACAGCTTTAACATATATAGCCGTGAGCATCAAAAAAACATAAAAAAGCCCAAGAACCTGTATCAACATATACGTATGATACAGGTTCTTAAAGCATAAAACAGAAAGGAGCTCTTATATGCCACACAGATATAACGGCAGAGAGTCAGACAACATAGAAAACACTGACAATGAAGATACCATGCTGATCCCGGGAGATCTTGACGATTATCCCTCTGCCCGGCCGCAGAACCCGCCGCTGAAAAAACTCAGCCGCAGGCCGCAGTCACCTCAGCAGAGCAGCAGACCGCAGTCTCCCCAGCACAACAGCAGCTGGTCTATAGATAACGATCTGCACAGGTCGTCTGCTCCTGCTTCTCATTTTAAGACAAATCAGCAGTCACAGCCCCCTCAGTTCCCGCATACTGAACAGCCTCCCCAGTTTCCTCACTCATCGGCTCCTCCCCCGCCGCAGCAATTCAATTACAACAACGAACGCTATTATGACTACAACAGGAATCCTCCGCCATCAGCAGGAGGATATGCAGATGAAAGCTTTCCTTCCACGCCACCGCCACCTGCTATGCCACCAAGACCGAAGCAGCAGCCCTCAGGCAGGAAAAAACCTTCCGCTACCGTATCTCAGGAGGAAGCCCCCAAAAAGAAGAAGAAACGCAGACACAAGTCTCTCTTAGGTAAGATAGTCCGAAGGATAATACACATTATACTGATACTCTTCCTTCTTTTGTTCGGTATATATTCATGCACATCAATATCGCTCATAAGAAAGGTCAATAAGCAGCCCGCGAAACCGCGTACCAGATATGCGGATTCCGTTGGAAGAGGCCATGTGCGCAGCGTTCTTATTATAGGTACTGACGGAAGAACATCCGATGAGATCGGACGTTCTGACTCAATGATACTCGTTTCACTCAACAGAAAGACCAACGAGATCATTATGACCTCATTCATGCGCGACTGCTATGTTGATATCCCGAATCATGGCATGGACAAGCTTAATGCCGCATATGCCTTCGGAGGCGCTGACCTTCTCATGGAGACGCTGGAATACAATTTCGATGTCCGTATCGACGATTATGTTTCCGTTGATTTTGCCTCCTTTGTATCTGTTGTTGACGCGGTAGGCGGAATAGATATACAGGTCTCGGACGAAGAAGCCGAAGCTATAAACGTTATCCTCATATCAGAGGTCAACGAGCTCATGGGTGATGACAGGAACGCCGATCTCCTTAACGGAGGCGGAATGCTGCACCTCAACGGCAAGCAGGCTCTCTCCTATTCGAGAATAAGATATGTAGGAAACAGCGACTTTGAGCGCACCCAGCGTCAGCGCCGTGTAATGTCACTGATAATAGCAAAGCTCAAGCAATTCAAGCCTTCCATGTTCAAAAATCTTGCGTCTGACGTTATCCCTGATGTAACTACCAATATGTCAGGCCCTGCAATGTATCTTCTCTCGCTGAGGTTTCCTCTCCTTCTCGGATATGAGACCAAGCAGATACAGATACCTGCTGAAGGCACATACTACGGAGCAGATGTCGATGTAGGAAATGTGCTCCAGATAGACCTTGATGAAAACCGCAGGGTAATTGACAGAGAAGTTTTTGCGGAAAAGAAGTAATACTGCTGCAATAAAATTATAAAAGCCCGAAAGCTATCATTGATCGATGCTTTCGGGCTTTTTGAATACGTTGAGTTCATTCTGTTATATCAGGAAACAAAATCCCGTCTATACATTCTCTTCCGTCTGCAAGCCTGTATATGAGAGCGATTATTCCCAAGCCTGTAATTATTGACGTTATACTTGTAAGATACATATTGCCGCTGAAAGAAACAAGTCCCGGCAATGCATTCATAACATAGTGAAGAAGCACCGCCAGAGGAAGCCAGCGCTTCAGGAAATTCTGTTCCTTCATTTTTCTGAAAATAAGCATTGACAATGCAATATGGAAACCAAAGGCAACTATCAGATCCAGAGTATTCAGTACACCCATAAAAAGTCCGGTGTCTGCGTATTTTTGAAGCTTGTTTATGACCGTTTCGGCGTTTTCTGCTGTTTTTCCATCAGTAAAATGCTCAATCCCGTAGCGTTCAAGGTCCTGTCCGTAGCCTATAATCCTGAAGGTACTTATTCCGCGCATCCAGCATTCAATTCCTGCATGACCTATACCGTAGCATACAGCCGCAGCAGGGGTAATGATATTCGAGACCGGATACTTCATAGCAAGCCATCGCGCAGGTTCCTCAAAAAAACATACTATCTCAGTGGCAATTGCAACCTTTACGGCATACGGCGCAGAAAATAACAACAGCCATACCGTAAGATCACACAGCTTGGTTGATATGAAGTATGCCAGTATACCTGCAATAAGCGGCAGATACTTCGCTTTTGAATATCTTCCGATAGTAAAAAAAGCCACTATCGGAAGCACCATATACAATATCCCTGTCAGCCAGTACCCCGCAAAAGTACCTGCCGAGAAAGTAATTTCAGCTGTTTCCGCTGTTAAAACGCCTTCATTCATGACCCCATTTCCCCTTACATGAGCTTTATGAGATAATTATACAGCACGGTATTTATATTGTCAATAAGAAACCGCAGTACATAGAATACTGCGGTCTATTATGCTTATAAGTTTATACTGCTTCAGTTAAACGTATATTATTCACCGAGAAGCTTCTCTGCAGCTGCGATCTTAACGCAGATAACAAAGAGCTCCATAGCCTTTGCAAGATCCTCAATAGGAGGATATGTAGGAGCGATCCTGATATTCTTGTCCTCGGGATCAACACCGTGAGGGAATGTAGCACCTGCACCTGTAAGGGTTACGCCTGCATCCTTGCAAAGCTGAACTATTCTCTTTGCACATCCCGCAGGAGCGTTAAAGGAAATGAAGTAACCACCCTCGGGATCTGTCCACTCGCCTATTCCGAGAGGAGCGATCTCCTTATTGAGAACATCGCATACCAGTCTGAACTTAGGTGCGATAATTTCCTTATGCTTCTTCATATGCTCCTTCATATTCTCAATTGTTCCGAAGAACTTCACATGACGGAACTGATTCATCTTATCATAGCCGATTATGCTGATACCCAGATACTTCCTGAGCTCCTCTACATTTGCAACGCTGGCACCCATAACAGCCACGCCTGCACCGGGGAATGTAACCTTTGAAGTTGAACCGAATACGTAAACGATATCCTCATTTCCGAGCTTTTTAGCCTCATCAAGGATATTGAGTATGCAGTGCGGATCATCTGTAAGATGATGTATACAATATGCGTTATCCCAGAAGATACGGAAATCCTTTGCAGCAGGCTTTAAAGCTGCGAAACGCTTTACTGTCTCGTCGCTGTAAGAGATGCCGTCGGGATTTGAATACTGAGGCACGCACCATATACCCTTTACATCCTCGTCCTTTACAAGCTCCTCGATCATATCCATATCAGGGCCTGAAGGAGTCATGGGGATATTTATCATCTCAAAGCCGAAAAACTCTGTTACCTTGAAATGTCTGTCATATCCGGGAACGGGACATAGGAACTTGCGCTTTTCACACTGTGACCAGGGCTTGCTTCCGAGGATACCCTTGTTGAATGCGCACTGTACAGCAAAAAACATAGCATTAAGGCTTGAATTACCAAAAATAATGATCTCTTCAGTACCGACACCGATCATATCCGAAAAGAACTTCTTAGCCTCAGGGATACCATCAACGATACCGTAATTACGAACATCGGTACCGCAGCTGCTCATGAAGTTGCCGTCATCAAAGACACCAAGCATATCAACGCTCAGCTCAAGCTGCTCCTTGCACGGATTGCCTCTGGCCATATTGAGGCAGAGTCCCTGACCTTTGAAATCGTTATAGAGCTTTTCATTTTCACTCTTGAAGGAAACGATCTGATCTTTTGTCATCTGTGATAAATTCATTATCGGTATCTCACCTTTCAAATATTTTAAGTGCAGAAAATGCACAAAATCTCCACATAAAAGTATATCACAGCAAAGGGACATTTTCAAGAGACAATATCACAAATTATACAACTGTAAAACTTGTTTTTTTGTGGCTTTCGGCACTATTCGCCTATATATAGCGGTATTCCCATTAGGAATGGCATTTTGTACTAAACTATCGATGTTAATTTTTCATGAAACAGCGGTTTTTTTATTGACTTTTCTGGATATTTTGTATATAATATAAGTATACAGAAATATTTCAGGGGATGGGAATTAATTGCTTCAATTAGGAGGTATCTGTATGAAAAAATTAATCTCATCGACAATTTCATTCATTACATCAGCCGCACTTTTTCTGTGCGGAGGGCTTGGCTCAGTAACTGCTGCAAGCAACACAGAATATACTAATGACGATATGTTTGAAACTGAGTTCTGTCTCGGGGATATTGACGAACTTTCAATGGAGCTGCCGTCATCGCCTGCTGTACTCTCAAATTACAGCAGCGGCACATTCAATTACGTGGACCAGCTCGACCGCAACAATACTGCGGTGTATAATGCATTCAAGGCACTGAATGAACCTACTGTTACTCCCATAACAGTAAAAATGCCTGAGACCATCACCGTAAAACTTTCTTCTATGCCGACTGCCGAAGGCTTCACGGACGAGGATATGGAAGCTTATCAGCTTGCTATCTTCGGAAACTGCAAGCCGGGTATAGACGCTGCGCTCTTCGACCGTCCCGAGCTTTACTGGGTAGAACCCTCGGGAATAAATATCTCGCTTGACAAGGATTCTACGAGCACTTATAACTACTGGACCAGCACCTATACTGTCAAGATACGTTCACTTGTCATCACTCCTGCTTATCTCAATGGCTTTTCTTCTCTGGAAGAAGCAAAGGAATACGGCGTAAAGCTTGATAATGCCGTTGAAAGTCTTGATGTATCAGGTGATACACGCTATGCAAAACTGAAAAAATTACATGATCATATATCATATTTTACATACTACGACACCGGAGCACGTTTCAGCAATTCCGCACTGGGTGCATTGGTCGAGCCCGGAGTTGTCTGCGAAGGCTATTCCGAAGCCTTCAAGCTCATATGTGATAAGCTAGGCATTCCCTGTATATGCGTTTTCGGCAACCTGATAAAGGAAGAAAACGCAGGCCATATGTGGAACTACGTAAAGATGGAAGATGATAAGTGGTATGCAATTGACGTAACATGGGACGATATAGACGGCGAAAACGGACGTCAGGTCAAGTATGATTACTTCCTGAAGGGTTCAAAGTCCTTCTTTACCAATCATACCCCTGAAAACGACTATAATATCACCCATTTTGAGTATCCCGAGTTATCGGAAAGCAATTATGTACTCACCTCCTCTACCACATCTACAACTTCGACCACTACATCAACGACAACGACAACAACTACAACTACTACCACTTCAACAACATCAAAGACCACAACTACAACCACAACGACCACCACTACTTCGACAACAACAACTACTACTACCACATCAACTACTACTTCCACGACCTCGACCACTTCAAAGACAACCACTTCTACTACTACCTCAACTACAACAACAAAGCCAACAACAACTTCTACCACTTCAACCTCGACTACTACCACTACATCGACCACGAGCGAACCTCAATATGCCGTAGGCGACCTTAACCATGACGGAAAAGTAAATGTTGCTGATCTGGTATACTGTCAGCAATTCCTCCTCGGCAAGCGCGGAATGAAGTATTCCTGCGACTGCAATGGTGATGGTGTTGCAGATATATTTGATCTTATCTTTATGAGAAAATTACTTATATAATAACCTCTTTTCAAATTCGTCAGAGGCTCCGAAAGGAATTCGGAGCCTCTGTACGTTATAGAATTTATAAATCCAATGAAAGGGCTTCTTTAATCTGAAGCGTGATCAGCTATGAAAAATACATCAAACAACAAGCTTAAAGGCATAGCTATTTCATTTTTTTTGCGCTGGGCAACTCTTTTTATTATAATATTCCTGCTGCTGACGCTGATCGACGCTTTTACTGCTCTTTCAGACAGGAACAGCGGAGGCTCGCTGACATTCAGACTCATATTTGCAGCAGCTGCTTCAGTGGTGGTGAATGTCATCCTTTATTTCCTCGTTGCTCCCCGTATGAACAAGAACTTCAGAGCATACCGCACCATTATAATGAGCATCGCCAGCGAAGGCTATTCCCAGCGCAACATAAGCGATATGGAAAAGCAGCTTGAGATCTGTATGCAGGACAGAGAAAAGAACGAAATGCTAGTGGATCAGTATTCAATGTTCCTCGGAGAGGCTTATATCTCCCTTCACAGATATGCTGAAGCCGAAAAGCACCTTGATACAGCCGACTATGATAAAATGGCAAAAGCAGTTCAGGCAACTTCAAATATCAAGCCCCTGCAGAATATAATAATGCTCCATGTACTCTGGATACAGCTCTTCTCGGCAAGAAGAGACAAAGAAGCAACCGAGCACTGGGTCCGCAAGGGAGAAAAATACTTCGGCAGAATGCGCGGAAAAGACGAGGTAACGGATTATTTCATTGATACTGCATATTTTGAGTCACTTCTAGTACACGATCAGTACAGCAGTGCTCTTGAACTCCTGAAAAAGTACGAATCAAACGAAGCTCTTGAATTCGGCGTAAGTCTTGACAAAGCCCGCTGCCTGAAGCTCATGGGCTCCGCAGAAAAGGCAAATAAATACTTCAACAAGGCCTATGAGCTTGCAGCCAATGACTGGCGCAGACTTACCGTAGAGCTTGAACGCGGTGTCTCTGACAGTCCTTCCGAAAACACAAACAGCTGAACAACTGTACGTCATATAAAAAGCAACACCCGAAAGATTCGGTTATCGATCTCTTTCGGGTGTTTTTTACAGCTTTATTTATTTGTTATGTCCATTTTCTTGGATTTGAGCTCGAGTATGCGATAAACGCTCTCGTCTATGCGTTCCTCGGAAAGTCTTCCTTCGGCTACAGCCGCTTCGACTCCTGTTGCAGCTGCACCAAGATCAGCAGGCATAAGAAGCATATCTCCGCCTGCTTCAAGCACACGAACCGCAAGCTCACCGCTTGAATAATTATCCGCAACAGCCTTCATTGAAAGCGAGTCGGTTATAATAACTCCGTCAAAACCCAGTCTGCTTCTCAGCTCACTGGTAATCATGATACGTGATATAGAAGCAGGAAGCCTGTCCACACCGTTCATGGTGATATGACCAACCATGACCATATCCGCACCTGCATCAATACCGCTGCGGAAAGCAAGGAATTCAGCTGAAAGAAGCTGTGCAATGTTTTTATCGGAATAAACAACTCCGTAATGGGAGTCTCCGGAAGTATTGCCGTGTCCCGGGAAATGCTTCAGAGTACAGAATACTCCGCCGTCCTGGAAGCCCTTTACTGCTGAAGACGAAAGAGTTGCCGCTTCGTGGAAATCATCGCTGTACGCACGCTTGCCGATAACAGTATTTGCAGGATTCGACCAGGTATCAGCAACCGGTGCAAAATCGAGGTTGAAGCCGAGTCCGGAAATATCAGTCGCTATCTGCTTAGCATTATCGTATGCAGTCTTTTCGCCTTCCGACTTATAGTCATACATGGGCGAGAAGGACGTTGTGCCAGCCTTTTCAGCACATCTTGCAACTGTACCGCCTTCCTCGTCAACAGAATAGAACAGCGGGATCATGCCCTCTTCAGCCGCATATTCCGACGTATTCGAAATCATTTCAGATATTGCATCTGCCGACTCGATATTCTTTGAGAAATAAACTATTCCGCCAACAGGGTATTCCTTAAGACTTGCTTTAGTCGTCTCATTTGCCGCAGTATAGTTGCCTCCCTTTGTAAGTCCCTCCGGAGTTACGATGAAAAGCTGACATACCTTCTCGTGGAGAGACATATCATTTATGCGCTGCTCAATGCTGTCCAGAGCTTCCGTAACAGCCTCTGTTGCAACCGTCTCGGTAGTGGCTGTATTTGCAGCATTTTCTTTTGTTGTACCATTCTGTGACGCTTCACCTGTTGTCCCCGCTTTTGTCGTTGATGGACCACCTGTAGTAACTCTGCTTACACCGGCTGCAGGACCTCCCTGCCCGTTGTTGTTGGCATTAAGACCGTTTGAAAGCATCATTACGCCTCCAATGACGACAATCATAGCTATCAGAGCTATGAATGTAGCCGTAAGTTTGTTCTTGTC
The DNA here is from genome assembly GCF_000571935.1 of Ruminococcus flavefaciens 007c. Lineage (GTDB taxonomy): Bacteria > Bacillota > Clostridia > Oscillospirales > Ruminococcaceae > Ruminococcus > Ruminococcus flavefaciens_F. The sequence goes on from NZ_ATAX01000025.1 coordinate 191,041, forward strand.
TGACATAAGCTCCTCCTTTCATATAAGCGGATGCCGTCTGAACCCCCTGCTCGTTTCAAAAGAATCATATTCAGCCTTTGATATGGCAATACATTCCTCCACCAGTCTGTCAGCCTCCTGCGAAGGCTCAAAGACAACAGGAAATTTAGCCACCTCTCCCGACTGGAAATTCAGCGTAGGATTTAACTGACCGAATATATAAGCAAAGACCTTGGAATTCAATAGTCCGCATATAAACCATTTCTTCTCACCCAGTTCAAAGATACAGCAGCCGCCGTTATCGAAGATATAGCCTTCTCCGAACTGCCTTATGCTGAATCTTCCGCTGGTGAGCGTTGACCATGTAAGTCCCTCCTTTGTGAAGTAGCGGTAATTTGCTATAACAGCCGTAGGCACTGCCCTGATCTCTGCAGCGTCATCATACCAGTCAATGATATAATCATCAAAGCCATACCATTTACGATATCCGCCGCCCTTATTGTACGGGAACCAGCGCTTTTCCAGCGTTTTTTCCCTTACGATGCATCGGCTGCCTATGTTAATATGAGCCATATCGACTTCATACCACAATCTTAGAAATCTGCCGTTATCAGATGTTGAATTGCCTTTTCTCGGAGCTGATATGCTCCCGAGAGCTGGATATTTATCATAAATCTCCCTTACTCTGTCACTTATCCAGTATGCGGCGGGAGAATGAGGTATCTTGCCGAAATCATCAGCACTCGCCTCATATACGTAACCGCAGTTTCTGTCGGCGATGGCCTCAAGCAGCTTTTGTCTCTGTACCTCAAGACCGCCGCGGAAATCCGTCAGGCGGATATATATGCCTTTTGCGTCATATTTCCCGTTTCTCAGCGTGAATGCGCACACCGGAACAGTAGCTTCGTCAAAAGCGGAGTATTCAAGCTGTATCAGTGTTTCAGGAGTTTTTTCGTTAAAAAGCATACGTCTCAGCTTTTCATAGCTCTGTATGAACATCCACACATAAGGCGTGAAGAAACCCATATATCCGCCATCCTCCGTCAGCTCGCAGCAGCGCTGTATAAATGCCGAGAACAGATCTGCACGCTGTTCGGGATAATTCTCCTTGATAAACGAAAGCAGACGGCTGTTCATATTTGCTGAAGACATATAGGGAGGATTGGTCACAACCGCGCTGTATCGCCTTGTAAGGAGCCGATATACGGCAGCAGCCTTTGTGCTACCTTCTTCGGGAGGGATATATGGACGTATCAAACTTCCGAAGATCTCACTGTCCGAAAACTGCCGTGAGAAACTGTTCTCCCCGCAGGAAATACCCTCCGTATCGTATATCTGAGGCGATATTCCGCTGTAAATTATGTCCTTATGGTACTGTGCAGCCTTCATAATAAGAACAAAACGAGCTATCCTGCAAACACAGCTGTCAATATCAAGGCCGAAAATATGCCTTGCAAGCACCTGCTCCGCAGCCTTTTCAACAGAGACTCCCTTGGCAAGATACACCTTCATGAAAATATCAAAGGCATAGGCCAGGATATTGCCGCTGCCGACGCAGGGATCGAGCAGAGTGATCTCTTCTGTTTCTCTCTTCAAAGCAGGGTGAACGAAAGAAATATGATAATCCATTCCCGGTATATCGTATCCGCAGCCTTCCGAAAAGATCCTGCCAAGCGTATTTTCTGTCATATACCTCACTATCCATTCGGGAGTGAAGATCTGCGTGGCAGCAGGAAGACTGTCAGCGTCAACTTTTTTGTTCTTCTTCAGTCCGCTGAGAGCTTCGTTCTTGCGTTCACTATTATAGTACTGATACAGCTGACCGATGAGCTGAATGTTGCCTTCCCAAAGCTCGGAAGGAATATCACGGAGACAGCTGCGGACTTTTATTACGGCACATTCCGTCACGGGATCACCGTCGTCTGTTATAAATATCTGTGGAAAAAGTTCATGCAGACAAAGCGTGTCATTCGGAAGCAAAAGGCTGTTTTCAGCCATATATTCCAGAGCAGCACCGCGCAGGAACGCCTCAAAGGCACACGGTGAATAGGGACTGCCGAAAAATTCTGCCAGTGCAGTCCTGATATCTGCTGAAATATTCCTGAGCGCCGATCTTTTCATGAACTCCCCCCTTGTTATATCTATTATAACATATAACATAGAAAGTTTCAAGTTTAATTTTTTGTTTTCAGTATGAATTTTATGTTAAATTGTGCTATATTTAATTGTGTACTATTGACAATTTACGGTTATTGTGTTATAATAAGCTGAAATAAAATTTTCTTTTTTGTTTCAGGGGGGACCGATATGAGAACTATTCTGAAAGGATTAGGCTTCGAAAAACAGAGTAAGTATCTCCGGGATTATTTCTTTAACTCAAATATACGAGCGAGCATTTATATGTCGATAGTGATAATCGTCCTCGAGATATGGATGATACTGCGCCTGACATACAAGATATTCGATGAACATCTTCAGACGCAGTTCTGGCAGCTTTTTGAGAAGTATTACTCAAATTACATCATACTCACCTTTACAGGTGTCATAATGCTGCTGTTTGCAGTGAGGTATGTAAAGGGCAAAACTACGAACAAATCCATCGGTACCGTGATAAAATGGATATTCACCTTCGTATGTATCTACTTCGGAGTAAAGATCTCACTGAATGACTATTCCAAGGGCGAGCAGATACTCACCTTCCTTTCCATGCAGCTTTTTGCTACCTGTCTGCTTATATGGAAGCCTTATATCGCCTTTCTTATATCCTCTGTTTCGTATCTCTATTTCTACTTAAGGATAAACGAGATGGTAGCTGTAAATACGGGAGAGGTCGGCACCACCGTTGCCACACAGATCAACTTCTTCATAATGTGGATTTCGACCATGATGGTCTGTATCGCCAATTACAACGGTATAAGGTCTCAGGCTCTGAAGGACGAGCATCTTGAAGAGATAAACACCTATCTTTCCAAGATCTCCATAGAGGACGAGCTCACAGGTATACATAATATGGTTTTCTTCCGCACAGAGGCTGAAAAGCTTCTGAACTATGTCACCACAGACAGAGAAAATATCATATTTCTCTTTTTCGACATAGAAAACTTCAAATCCTACAACGAAAAGTACGGATTTCATGAAGGCAATGAGCTGCTGATAAAAGCAGCCCATATGATAGACGATTCCTTCAAAGGCTCCCTTGTCTCACGTTTTTCCGACGACCATTTTGTAGTTCTTACACGCATAGACGGCGTAAAGAACACTATCGGCTATCTGTCCGGCGAGATAAAAAAGCTCCAGAGGGAGGTGCATCTTGAACTGAAATGCGGCGCATACAAACCCATAGGCGACGAAGCCGACATAAGCCTCGCCTGTGACCGTGCGCGATTCGCCTGCAACAGCATAAAGAAGCATTATGACCGTACTCTTCGGCTTTACGATAAGTCCCTTGAGGACAAGTTCCAGCTGAAGCACTACATAGTAAATAATATTGATACAGCCATTGAAAACGGCTATATAAAGGTGTACTACCAGCCTGTGGTATCCTCGAAAACAGGGTGCATATGCGGCCTTGAAGCTCTGGCAAGATGGCAGGATCCCAATTACGGACTCCTATCCCCCGGCTCCTTTATCGAGATCCTCGAAGAATACCGCCAGATCTATAAGCTGGATAAATATATTATCGAAGAGGTATGCCGCGATTACAGGAGATCCATAGACAATAAGCTGCCATTCCCGCCTGTATCTCTCAATTTTTCAAGACTTGATTTTGAGCTCTGTGACATTGTAGGATACCTGTGCGAGACAGTGGAAAAATATGATGTTCCAAAACAATTCATCGACATAGAGATCACCGAAAGCGCCCTCACAGATCAGCAGGACTTCCTGCCAAATGCAATAAAGAACCTCCGCAGCTTCGGCTATAAGGTATGGCTGGATGATTTCGGAAGCGGTTACTCGTCACTTAATGTATTAAAGGACTATCATTTTGACGTACTGAAAATCGACATGAAATTCCTCACAGACTTCAGCAGCAACGAAAAGGCTCGTCCCATACTCGAAAATATAGTAAACCTTTCAAAACAGCTAAGTATGCTTTCGCTCACAGAAGGCGTAGAAACGAAGGAACAATTTGAATTTCTCGAAAATATCGGCTGCGACAGGGTGCAGGGATACCTTTTCAGCAAGCCTGTCCCCCTGGAAACGCTCAGGGAGAAGATCTCCGCAGGAGAGCTGAAGATCTCGGAAGAATATATGATCGCATGATAAACGGGCGCTTTCTTTCTGAAAGCGCCTTTTTTCAGAGAAAGGAGTATTTATGAAAAAGCTTTTTTCGCTTATTGCCTCCGCAGCATTGATGCTCACATCAGCTCCCCCGCATATACGTGCCCATTCATCTGAGAATATGACCGACAGCGGAATAAATTATACAGAAACAGTGGAGACAATACAGAATCCAGGCGCCGGCTATACAACTACCGTATGGGCATTATGCAGGCCCGGAGATACCAGGGTATACTCCCCCACAGGAAGCCTCGTTCTTTTTTTCATTGACATAGGTGCCTTCTCCTCGGGAGTTAACGGCACGACCGATGAAGACGGAACATATACCGAAGGAACAGACTATGATCTTGACGATACATTTTTTGACGCATGGAGGGCGACCTTCCGCAACTGCCGCAAAAACGGCTGCATGGTAGCAGTACGCTTCCGCTATGACGCAGAAGGCAAGGCAGATCCCGAACCTGCCACCTTTGATAAGGTACTTGACCACATCAGACAGATACAGGACAGCCGACTGCTGTACGACAACCGCGATATACTTGCCTTTGTGGAAAGCGGCTTCGTAGGCAAATGGGGCGAGCAGCACGGCGGAAAGTATACCACAGTTGAATACAAGGCAAAGCTCCTCGAAGCAATGCTCAAAGCTGTTCCCGCCCCCACCCCTGTAACGGTAAGGACACCTGATACATTTGCAAAATTTCTTGGAATCGACCGTTCCGAGCTTGATGATCCAAGATACTATACCCCAAATAACGGCTCACTTTCATCGGATACAGAAGAGAAAAACGTATATATCCCCGAGTTTGACCGCGTAGGCCTGTACAACGACGGTTATATGGGCAGCAGCAGTGATCTCGGGACATACGCAGACAGAACGGCCGAGACAAACTGGCTGAACATGGTTACGCAGCACACCTATTTCGGCGGAGAATTCTCCGGGAATATAGAATATGCCACGCAATTCGATACCTATCTTCCCGAGAACGCGATCCCCGAGATGTACAAGACACGTCTCAGCTATATAAACGGGAATATCTTCCCCCTCTACAATGACTACATCTTCGGCAAGGAATACGATACAGGCAATAAAGACAACACAGCCTACTACGGGCAGACTGTTTTCCGCTTCATACGCGATCATATCGGTTATCGATACGTTATACGAAAGGCTGAAAACACCGCCGGGAGCGAACAGGGCGGTACGCTTACTCTTAAATTTGATCTTGAAAATACGGGCTTTGCAGATCCTGTATTTGATACCGCAGCTCATATTATCCTCGAAAAGGACGGAGTTATCTATGCTGCTCCCGTCAGATTCAAAGATAATGACAAGCAGTCACAGGATAGGATCAGCTGCGTTCTTCAGCTTCATATCCCCGACTGCATTGACACGGGTGAATGGAACATATATCTCCGCCTCTCGCCGCTGGCTTCTCTGTTTGACACAAAAAAAGAAGGTACCGAACAGATACTTCCGAGATACGGCATAAGATTTGCCAATGAGGGAGTATGGAACTCACAGCTCGGAGCAAATTATCTTGGCAGGATAAAAATTACGGATGCGCATACAGTAGGCACAGAAAACGGTTTTTACTCCATATCACCGTGTATGAACTATGAGCCCTATACCCGTCCCTACACCCTTGACAGTTCAACAGTAACGGACGGAAAGCTTTCAACTCCACGTGAATGGCAGGAAAAAGACCTTATCCTTACCAAAGGCGAACAAACCCTCTCCGTAAAAGCCGATGAAGAAGCTCTTTATGTGATGGCAAAGCTGCCGAACGATGCAGCTGCTCCCGTATATAATCTTGAATGGTACAGCGGCGGCGAGCGAAGCTGGCTGTATTACGCCTCAAACGGCTATGTTTACTTCAATCGTGATTCCTATGCAGGCTGCCGCTGCGAATGGAGCAATGGAATCGTCGAGTTCAGAGTCCCATTTGAAGTACTCGGCCTCAGGCCGAGTGAAAATATAGAATCCCTGCGCGTCTTCCTTCAGGACAGCAGCGACAGCTGGAAGCTTCTTGGCGATATGACATCGAAAAACGTTCACATTCCCTCGGAGCTTACGGTTTATTCCGCTCCTCACAGCATACGTATCCCCGAAAATGCTCCTTTTACTCTGTCGGTATCAGTCCCGAAAAACGATATGCAGTACCTCTGGTATCTTAACGGCAGTCCAATAGATGGAGCAGACCGCCGCGAATACACGATTATTTCTCCCGACAGCTCCTGTACAGGCACCTATTCCGTACAGCTGACAAACGCAGAAGGAGTACGCTCCATGGTAAAGATCGCTGATATAGTCGGCGTCGGAGATGAGAACCTCACAAAATATTCCGAGCTCCGCGGCGATACAAACTGCGACAATAACGTTGACCTCAGCGATGCAATACTGATTATGCAGGCACTCTCCAATCCAAACAAGTACGGCGAGAACGGTACCGACAGCAATCATCTTACTCATCAGGGCCGCATAAACGGTGATGTACAGGGTGGCAGGGACGGACTTACAGGAGATGACGCAGTAGAGATACAGCGCTTCTTAATAGGACTGACTGATAAATTCGAATAATAAAACTATGGTGCAGTTCACGCTGCACCATTTTTATGGTTAAAGCAGGTATTCTGTGTATCGCATTACAATTATAATATTTTTCTGCAGTTTTTACACCAAATATGTCAAAATTATGTTGTACTTTTGTGCTGGGAGTGCTATAATGTATTTGGGTAACAGTTCATTTCAGGATAATTGAAATGGAGGAAAAAATATGCACAAACAGATAATCAGCACAGCTCTCTCTGTAGTTATTTCAGCCTCTTTTCTGGGGAGCTTTCCTCGGACAGACAGCCGTTCTGCCGCCGCAGATACGGCAATGCGCGAAATAACGACAATGGAGCTTGTCAAGGACATGGGGATAGGTATCAATCTCGGAAACACTTTGGAAGCCTGCGGCGACTGGATAGCTGATGTTGACCGGCAGTGGGGAGACGGCGTGCTCTCCCCTCAGGATTACGAGACAGCCTGGGGAAGCCCCGTTATCACACAGCAGATGATACAAGGCATGGCTGACGAAGGCTTTGGTGTAGTCCGCGTACCTGTTGCATGGTCCAATCTTATAGGCGAGGGCTATAAGATCAGTCCCGAATACGACGCAAGAGTACACGAGATAGTGGACTGGATAATCTGCGCAAAGATGTACTGCATAATCAATATCCACTGGGACGGCGGCTGGGTAAACTCATTTCCCGACAACAAGGACGAGTGTATGCGCCGTTACGAGACTATGTGGACGCAGATAGCAGACAGCTTCAAGGATTACAGCGATTATCTAATGTTCGAGTCTCAGAATGAAGAGCTCGGCTGGGAAAAGGTATGGAATCCCTGGGGTGGAACCGAAGGTAAAGCCGAGTCCTACGCACTTGTAAACGAGATAAACCAGAAATTTGTTGACGTAGTCCGCAGCTCGGGCGGCAACAATCCAAAGCGTCATCTGCTCATTTCAGGCTATAATACAGGCTTTGACCGTACCTGCGATCCCCTGTTCAAAATGCCTGATGATCCTGCGGGACGCATGGCGGTGTCCGTACATTATTATTCTCCTCCGGGATTTGCCATTCTTGAAGACGAGGACGCAGAATGGGCAAAGACACGTTCCACATGGGGAACCGATGAGGACTTCAGAGAGCTCAACAGCAATATGGACATGATGAAGAACGGATATATCGACAAGGGCATACCCGTGATCATCGGCGAATACGGATGTCCTACCAAGGGAAAGGAGCCCGACTCGGTAAGACTTTTCCTCACATCGGTATGCAGGGCGGCCTATGAGCGTCAGCTCTGCCCTGTACTCTGGTCAACTCCCGGCGGACACTACGACCGTGACAACTGCCGCATGGCTGATCAGGAGCTGAAGAAGAACCTTAACGAAATATCAGGCTTCAAGCCGCAGCAGCCTACAGAACCCACAACAGTCACCGAGCCTGAGCCGCAGGTATTATCAGGCGACGTCAATAATGACGGCAGCGTCAATGTTGCGGATCTGGTGGCGCTCCAGCAGTTCCTTCTCGGCGCAGGAATAATTGAAAAAACAGAAGCAGCAGACCTCTGCGAGGATCGGATAATAGACATATATGACCTGATACTCCTTCGCAGACTTCTGATAAAAGCATAACAGCAGAAGACAAAAAGAAAACATGACATAATATAACAAGCTCCCCAAGGCGATCAGATACCGCTTCGGGGAGCTTACTGTTATCCGTTATTCCGTACAAATCAAACCTTGATGATTTGTGCACAACATAGAAACTCAGGAGAATTTTTCAGAAATTCAATGGTTTTTCATTGAATTCTTACCATTTTTGCCCCTGTTATGAAAGGGGTGATAAAACTCAGCCTACAATAACTCTGGCTGTTATACTCTTATTCTGTGAAGCCAGCTCCGCATCATCGCTCAGATTAATTACGGGAGTACCGCTTCCATCGAACACAACACGCTTTAAACGAGTATGTCTGCAAGGATCATAAAGCGGATCCTTATTGTAGGTGCCGCAGGTCTGGGAAGAATGAGAATCGGGACGGGCATGATAAACTATCAGGAGATTGCCCTTTTCATCTCTTACAAAGCTGTTGTGTCCGGGGCCGGCACAGCCATTTACATCGGCAGTTGAAAGCACAGGTCTTCCGGTCTTCTTCCAGCTCTTTGTATCCATGAGATCGGAATCAATATCCGCTTCCAGTCTGCCCACGCAGTACTCGGAACCTGTACCTGAAGCAGAGAAGAAAACATATACCTTCTTATCTGTCTTTAAGACAGCTGCGCCCTCATTCACGCGGTTATTGACCAGCTCCCAGTCAAACTCTGGTTTTGTAAGGAGTATGGGCTTATTTATAAGCTTCCAGGGCTCAGCAGGATCAATCTCCGCCATAAACAGCGAAGAATCCCCTTTTATCTCCGCCCAGATCACATAATGCTTACCGTTGTTCTCGAAATAAGTCATATCAAGGGAAAAATTGCGAAATGAATCGCTGTCTCCTGCCGAAGCCTGCATCTGTCCGCACTCTGTCCAGCTTCCCGTATAGGGATCGCCGTCGCACCTCAGTACATAGGGACGAATAGCCCATATATTGTCGCTGGCGCCCGCCGCAAAGAACATATACCATTTTCCGCCGATATAGTGCATCTCGGGAGCCCATATGTGCTTCGAAAGTATGCCGTCGGAATGAGCCTTCCAGATAGTCTTTTCCTCTGCTGAGGCAAGACCACCGACAGTTCTGCTGCGTCTGAGAATGATCCTGTCATAGCCTTTGTCAACACTTCCGTAAGCTGGATAGGAGGCTGTAAAATAGTAGTATCCGTCGCCTCCGTCAACTATATACGGATCAGCTCTTTCCTTTATGAAAGGATCGGGATAAAGCTCCGAGCTTGACTTAAGCCTGCCGCTTACATTGTAAACTCCCGCCTTTGAGGTATCTACCCTTGCAATATCCGACTGATCCCATTCAACGCTCATTTCACATCTTCCGCCGTCTGAATACAGTGCTTTTACCACAGAGGACATCTCGGCAGTGCCGCCGACAGCAACATTCACCTCCACAGGCGCTATGCCTGTATTCAGCGTTGTAAGACCTTCTGAGGGATAAGCGTTTATCAGTGCCGTATACTGATCTCCGTTTATGGGTATAACATAACCGTGACGAGGCGTAAAGTTGAAGCTGTAGCTGCTCCTGCTGACAGTCCTGAAATTTTCAAGATCAGTTGTTTCCTGCATAACGTAGTATCCGTCACCGTAAGCGTCAGACATCATCAGCCACTTGTCCGTACCTATGAGATTATAGATATTAGGACCTTCAACGCCAAGATTTCCCTCAGAGACCTGCTTTATCTCACTGTACGGGCCGCTTGCATGGTCGGCAGTTGCAAGGTAGATACGCTTATTGGTCTCGTTCTTATAGTACATATAATACTTGCCCTTCTGATAGATTATATCAGAATCTATGGCGTCATTTCCGTTCTTCGGAGCAAAGAGGAGCTGAGGCTCGGTATCGAGCTTTTTCATATCCCTGCTGTAGGCGTAATACATGATAGTTCTGTTATCACGGTCAGGAACTCTCGCCGCAAAGTATATCATGTAAGAGCCTTTCTCGGGATCATATATAGCCTGAGGCGCCCATGCACGGTCGGCTCCCTTCATAAGAGGATATTTATTTGCTATTTCTATGCTTGTCTCGTCGAACCAATGTACAAGATCCGTGGACTTTGCACTTAGCAGATTCCTGTTGCTGTTCCAGCCGAGAGAGGACTTCATATCCGTTGCAAGCATATAGTAAAGGCCGTCCTCACCCTTGAAGATATATGGGTCTCTGAGGCACTTTGTACCCACACTTGACTGCCATACAGCCCTTCCGCCGTTGAGGGCCTTGAAGTTATAACCGTCGGTGCTGACAGCATAGGAAAGTCTCTCCTGCTCGGGAGAATTTCCCAGGAAGTAAGCGAACAGATAGGCTACATCGGGCTTTTCGGTCGATATAGTGCTGTATGTTTCAATATTGGCAGCATTGCCCAGAAGGAACTGCGACAGAAGCACCATATCTGATACGTTGACGGACTTATTACCGTCCATATCCGCCACAGTCGACATAGTATCATCAAAGCCCGAAACAAGTCCGCGCTGCATGATGATACGGTCGAAAATATCAACACTTCCGTCGAAGTTCAGGTCTCCGCGTAAAAGCCTGAACTCGCCGCCCACAGGACGGATATAGAACTTCTGTCCTTCGCCTGCCCAGTAGTCCCACTGATCTATATTGGCACCGTTGTCGTAGCTGATGTCGTATACATCAAGGGCTGCATTTCCCGAACATTCGCCTGTAATGTAGTATGCGTCATCAGTACGGTGGAGAATGAAATGCTGAGCCGCTGTATCTCTGTATTCCGACAGGTATATGTTGTTGCCGTTTGTCGAGTCACCGTTCTCAATAGTCAGAGCCATTCGCCTGTCAGCGCCCGAGAGTATGCAGCATTTTCCGTTCCCTGCACTCTCGATATGCCATATCTGCGAATCATTTCCCAGCTTCTCCCACTGCTGGACATTTCCGTCGCTTGCTGCCGTTATGTACTTGCCGCTTAGCCGCACCATAATGGTATAATCGGCACCGCTGATGACATCGCCGTACTCATCGGCATAGCCGGCAGTAACAGCCGCAAGAGCAGTAACGGGACAAGCCGAAAATGCCAGCACAGCCGCTCCTGCGGAGGCAAAAAGTCTTTTCAGTCCGTTCATTTTCCTACCTCTTTTCCTTTATATTTCATTATAAAAACCTTTTATTTACGTTTTTTCTTGGGCAATGGCAGTTCATCGAGCATAGCATCAAGCAATTCCTCAAGAAATCCTCTGTTCTCCACGTCCTCAACAAGCAGCATTTCCTTTGCGCCCTCATACGGGATCTCCAGCGGTACATCTGGCATGAGCCTTCTCGCAGACGCAGTATTCTTCACAAGGAGCCTGTCATCGTAGATACCGCCTATTATCCTGCCCTGATAGTAGATTGTGTACTCCCCCATCATAGCCCTGTATGTTATATCGCTGAGTTCCGATAACTGTTCAAGTATAAAGTCAAGATATTCTTTTTTTGATGGCATTTGGATAATTCCCTTTCTTTTCTTATAGTCCTGTTACGACAGACCTGCAAAAAATTACGTTTGCTTATAAACAATACAGCTTTCATGGATAGCGGCCGCAGCGGCAACCATACATATGACAGCTGCACTGTACCTTATGTCAATAAATGAAACTGTAAACGGAAGAAGAAAACACAAGCCTCCTGCGGCCTTATTGATAACAGAATGAACTGCAGTGAGTTTTTTATGTCTTATATATCCTGATAAGATATTACCGATCTTGATCATTGCTATGATCGTTACGCAATAATATACCCATGTCGGCATACACAGCAAAGGCAGCAGCTTTATACAGCATATTGCAGCAAATATCAGATCAGCAGCCGTATCCAGCCTTGAACCGAATTCACTTACCGTATTCGTTTTTCTCGCAACCGCACCGTCAGCAATATCCGAAACACCTGCCGCCAGATAACAAAAATAAAAAACGGGAGTAAATGCCGGGCAAAACAACAGTGCGATACTCGCAAGCACTCTTATCCCTGTTATGATATTCGCCATTACAATTTTCCCTTATTATCGTTCTAAGAACATTCTATCGTATTTCTCCCGAAAAATCAATAGGTTTTTGTGCTTTTTAATTCTTTTGGCATAAAAAAAGCTCCGACACGAGGCCGGAGCTTTTAATATCAGTTTTTACTTTATGAGACCAATGCCCCAGATCGTGAAGCTGCCGCTTCCTGAGATAGAAACGTCAAGATCACCTGTTGTATTCTGGTAGTAGCCGAGCTCTGCATCGGGACCGCCCCAGGTGTACTGCTTGTTGCCGTTGACCTTTGTGGTCTTGCCGTTTACAGTAACATCTATGCTGCCCATACCCGAGCTGTTAGCCTTGAATACGATTATAAGGCCCTTGCCCTGTGTCTTGAACTTCATCGGACTGCCGCCGTTGAGAGTGTAAGAGTAAGGCAGTGAGTTATAGCCTGTACCTGCTGACCATGAACCCGCATTGAAGTTATCAAGAGTCTTGGGATCAACGTTTACGCAGTTTGCGTACTCAGCACCGTATACATAGCTTGTGGGCTGTGTGTAGGAAGTCTTGAGGTTCTCGCTCCTGAGAGCCTGACGAACGAAATATGACATACAATCAGCTATAAGCTGTCCGCCCTTCTGATGAGGATGATACTCGTCCGAGTAGTAATCACTCGTCTTGAGGTAGCCGCTGTTGAATGCCTTTGTGAGAGCATCGTCCATACTGATTACAGGAATATCAAAGTTCTTGCCGATAGGATACATCTGGCTCTGGCTTGAGAAACCGCCCTGTGCACGGGTTATAAGAACGCATACAGCAGGCTCGTTAGGCATATCAAGGAACTTCTTGATGCAACTCTCGAAGCACTTCTTGTACATGATATCCTCATGATCGTTAACTGAGAATTCAAGGAAGATAATATCAGGATTCTTAGCCACGATATCCTTCTCGCTGCGGACAAGACCTACAACAGAAGATGTACCTGACATACCTGCGTTAACTTCTGTAAACTTGCCCTTTGCAAATGTTGTCTGGAGATATTTGGAGAATGGTGTTGTATAGTTCTTACCCTCTGTGATCGAACCGCCGAGGTAAGCAACTGTAAGAGACTCGCCGTTTTCAGCTGCTGTGAGCTTCTTTGCAAGTCTGTATGTATTGCCCATATGCTTTATGGAGCTTTTATAGAATTCGATATCCTTTGCAGAAGCAGTCTCCTGATAGTTGTCCCACTTGCTGGTATCGATCTGAGGCTCGGGAGGAACGACTACCTCAGGCTCAGGCCATTCTGTGATAAGCCTGAGAATGAATTTCTTGATGTTGACAAGGTCAGCGACCTCAAACTTACCGTTCTGGTCAACATCGGCTGCCTTAAGGGAAGCACCTGTCAGATCCCCCTTTATGATTGCCTTTCTTGCAGCTATCATATCAAGTGAATCAATAACGCCGTCAAAGTTTACATCTCCGAGAATAACCTGCTTGGGAGGATCTGCGCCCTTTATGACAGTTCCCTCGGGAGCGCCTACAGCCTCATCAAAGAAGAAGCTGATAAAGTCGGAATCATTTTCATCTGTCTCAATGTAGATGTGGAGATCCGAAGCGCCTGCGGGGATGGTATAGCTGGGATTTGCAAGCTGTACCCATTCGCCCTTGGGTACAGTTGCCGAAGCGATATGGTCGTACTTTGTAGTAGTACCGTCACTGTACTGGAGCGAAAGCTGGAAAGTCTGTTCTGCAGGGCCGCTGTTGTACATTACGTTGCCTGCAAAGCTGTAAGCCGTACCGGGAACAAAAGTCCTTGAGCTGAGTGACTTTACAGCGCCGTTCCAAGTAGCTGATCTGCCTGAAATACTCAGAGCGCCTGTGCCTTCCATGCCCTTGCCGGCAGCTGTCTCAACGGTTTCGCTTGCTCTTCCTGTCCAGCTTGCTGTACTGCTGTCGAATGTATCATGGAAATAATATCCGTCATCATCAACAGTCTTTGAAGGATCCTCGCCGCCGCCTTCGCTTGAAAGAACGAAGGTAGTAACGCTGTTTCCGGGAAGTGAAGCCGAGAAGCTCGTGCCGTTCGATGTAAGTTCCTTCTTGGCTAAATTTGCATTAGCGGATGTTGTGTAGCTGTCTATATACTTGATATCCTCGCCGCTTGCCATCTGGAAATCCTGATTTACGGCATTGCTGCCCTTGTTTATAGCAACGACGGCGATCTTTCCATCAGTATTCTTGTATGCAGAAACCAGTATATTGCTGTTGGGCTGCTCTGTAACACCTATACGAACAGCACCGGGACGTACCCACTTTGAGTACTGTGCCATGCAGTATCCGCGCTTACTGATATTGCCGTTCTCCTTCATAGGACCGTAAGATCTTCTGATGTACCACCATACATAAGCGTTCAGATTACCTACTACAAGACCATCATGGATATTTTCAGCGACCTTAAGTGCCTGGGGATATGTATCCGCATCTGAATTTGAATCAGGAACGTATACCTCAGTCATCCAGATGTCCTTGCCGCAGTTTTCAAGTGACGGAAAATCCATCTGACCGCGCTGTGTACCGTAGAAGTGAGTACCGAAAAGGTCGGTATTCGCCATAGCCTGGCTGTTTCCGAGGATAGCATTGTAGATATCCTTCTTGTACTGGAAGCTCTCGGGAGACATGAGCTTTACATTGGTGCCCTGTTTAACTGCTTTACCGTACTGAGCAATAAACGAAGCAAGGTCATTTGGGCTCCAGTATGTCCACTCCTCAGCATAGTCAGGCTCATTCTGGATGGATACGGAATAAAGATCGATTCCCTGTCCTTCCATATACTTGCAGTAGCTGTTTAGATGCGCTGCATACTCTGCCCACTTGTCCTTCTTGAGCTGATACTTTCCGCCTGCAAGTCCGCCGTTTACAGTATTTCGGATTGCAGCAGGAGGATTCCACGGTGAAGCAAATACTGTTGCACCGAGCGCCTGAGCTCTCTTTGCTGTGGGAACAGCTCTGCTCCATGCATTTGAATCATCACTGACATAGATTCGCAGGATAGTGAAGCCAAGCTCGTCATCACCGTTACCGAATGCTTTCTGCACCTGGGCATCGGTCATATCGCCCTGTGTAATCCATTCGGGAAGGTTGATTCCGCCGAAGCCCCTGATGGTCTGATAAACGTCTGTTGTGTCGATCATCGCTGCGCCGGCCGCAGAAGCTGTCAGTGGAGCAGATCCGGAAAACGCTGCCGTACCTGACACCAGAAGTGCCATCGAAGTCACAGCAGACAGGAGTTTTCCGAAAATGTTTGTTGTTTTCATTAACATCACTCCTTAAAATAAATTCAAAATTATCCATCATTATTATACTGTGCTGTTTTAAATAAAGCAACCTACTTTTTACATAACAGGTGGACATTCCGAAGATAGATTGATATTTCGGCGCTTTATACATCATTATAAGAGCAAAACTATGCAACTTTGACAATTAACCGATTAAATTACTGCTCGGCTATAATTTAATCAATATGTACACAAAACGCACAGTAAATACTGGATAAATTATAACTTATTTCCAAAGAAAAGTCAAGAAAAAAAACGGTCATTAAATAGCATTTTCGTGTCGTAAAAATCCGCGGACTTCTCAGAAAATGTGAATATCCGCGGATTTGTATGACATTTTACATTTATTGCTGTTTCTGACCACTTATTGCTAAATAATAATTTCAACACAGTTTTCAGGTGCTTTATCTTATTTAATTGCATTATTTTTACACAAACGCCAGTAGCATGATAATGTCATTCATTGATCTTGACTGCAAGCTCCACGGCATGATAGGCTCCGTCATATATACCGGCCTTTTTCGCAGTGATAATATGTTTACACATTTGCTCAATTATATCACCGTTGTTCTGTATAAGCTCTATTATTGAGGCTGTCTCGGCAACTGTTTCACACTCATATGTTCCGTCGCCTACCTCGGCAGAACGGATCGCTCCCCATGCCTCATGGCCGCCCACACGCTTTATCATAAGCTTGGGTACTGGATAAAATGCAAGCTCACTTGGCTTGGTTATCAGGATATCGGTACACCGCATAAGCAGATTCGTTGAATATACCGCGGCAAATATATCCGAATGGCAGAAGGAATGTATTCCCTTGACCTCTCCGCCGTGTATCTCGCGGCAGAAAGCGGCTGTCTCCCTGAAATTATCGGGATGTTCCGTGAGAAATCCCTTCATCCGCGGCACTTCTTCTATAAGGCTCCTGAGCACATTCGCATGATCTCCGACATTTATGAACAATGCAGCCCTGCCTGCTTTTATATCAGGAAGGAGCCTGCATATCACGGCCGCAAATATCTCCTTCTGAGCTCCCGCTCCTCCCACTGACATAAGCCAGCGTTTGGTCTTTCCACCTGCTGCTCGATATGCTCTTTTTATACAGTCCTTTTCGATATTTCTCACAAGCTCGTGGTCTATATAATGTCCCGTATAAACCACAGCTTCCTTTGGCATCGGTTTGAGACTGCGTTCCTTATCCATGCCCCTCAGTGCACGATAGCCAAGATACGCAGAAGGCGTCTGTACAGTGTGTACTGCTCCCTCGGAAAGGTGCAGAGCCATAGGCCAGTTGTCGGGGATAACATTTACCACATGGGTGAGGCCTGCATGGACAGCTGCCTGTGACGGCCAGACATGAGTTGCTATAAATGGTATATCCTTTGGTATATCGCGTAATACTGCCGTCATAAGCTCTGCTGCCTTCTGATCCGAGCTGTTATAGGTGAGCTTTCTGAACCCCTCACTGTTTAAGGGATCCCATACCAGACGGTTGAAAAGCTTTGATCTCTGCGACAAACGGGAACCAAGCGAATACAGCCCGTTCTGGCTTGCTATTATCTTTCCACAGGTTGTCCCGCCGAAAGAATGAAGATCGAACCAGTAGGGCTCATAACCCATGGAATGTGCTGCCGATGCTATTGCCATGGATATTCTGTAATGCCCGAAACCCATACGTATATTGCCGATTATTAAGCTCTTTTCATTGAATCTGCATCCGCTCTCCCTGCTGAGTACCAGCTGCTTTACTCCCAGTATCTTTCCGACAGAAGGAGCATCCTTTACGGAAAGGTGATAAATCTTGTCGGTATCGTCGCCGTATTTGCGGATAATCTTTGCCTTGTTCCTGACCGCCTTTTTATATGCTTTAGCTGAGATCTCATTTCCGAAAATAATCCTTGATCTTTCCATAAAAGCGCTTCCTCCTCTTGACAAAGTATACAAAATATGTTAAAATTGTTTAAAGCATTGATAGATTATCTATCATTTGGGTATAGTCTATCATAAAAAAGGAGGTTTGTCAAGTGAAAAATGTAATCAATCAGGATACTGCAAAAAACAAACGGTTCGAGAAGGCTGTTGAAGTATGTGCTCAGCTCTACCTCAAAAACGGCATCGACGCAGTCAAGATGACTGACATTGCTGCAGAAAGCGGCATCGGCGTGGCTACTCTCTACCGCTGGTTCGGAACAAAAAACGCTGTAACCATCGCTGCAATGACCTATATGTGGAATGAACTGAATAAAATGTTCAGCGGCATATTTGAGTCTGACATCTTCCTCTCACAGCCGGGCATAAAGCAGCTCAACGACCTGATGAGAATGTTTATCGTCCTTTATCAGGCACATCCCGGTTTCATGCGACTCCTCTCTGAATTTGATCTTCTGCTTATCTCAGAGAATATCCCCAAAAAGGAACTCAAGGAGTACGAAAGATCCATAATCAACTTCTTTCCCATATTCGAAAAGTCCTATATGATCGGTATCGCCGACGGTACAGTACGTGAGATACCGGATCTAAAGTTGTTTTATCTCTCATTTGCCCATTCCCTTATGGAGCTGAGCAAAAAACTGATACAAGGTGAGCTTCTTCCGAATGACGATTTTTCTCATGCCGAGGATGAACTTGGCATGATAATCGAGACTGCTGTTTCCTACCTCAGAAAGGGGTGAGAATATGGAGACAAAAAAGACAGCTTCCAATAAAGTATTATGGATATTTGCTGTCGGTCAGCTGGGCTGGTCCATGCTTGCAGGTATTATTACCAACTGGCTTGTCTTTTTCTATCAGCCAAACCAGGACGAGCTCGCAAAAGGACAGATCCTATTCCTGCCTAAGATCACATTCTTCGGTCTGACGATAATAGGTCTCATCACAGCCGTAGGACGTATCTTCGACGCTGTCACCGATCCCCTTATCGCAGGCTTCTCTGATTCCATGAAACATAAGCTCGGCAGACGCATACCCTTTATGCGCTTTGCCGCAGTCCCCTTCGGCGTTGTTACCGTGCTCATATTCTTTACGCCTTTTGAAGCGGAATCCATGAACAATGCCATTCTGCTGTTTATATTTGCAATGCTGTTCTACTTCTGCATGACCTGCTACTGCACTCCCTACAACGCACTTATCCCTGAGCTCGGCAGAACTCAGAACGCTCGTATCAACCTTTCCACCTTTATTTCCGTTACATATTTCTTCGGTACTGCCATTG
Organism: Ruminococcus flavefaciens 007c; assembly: GCF_000571935.1. Classification (GTDB taxonomy): domain Bacteria; phylum Bacillota; class Clostridia; order Oscillospirales; family Ruminococcaceae; genus Ruminococcus; species Ruminococcus flavefaciens_F. The sequence continues at coordinate 209,989 of NZ_ATAX01000025.1, forward strand.
CATATCTCGTTCCCAATATTGCAGGCCTTTTCCTTACAAAATTAGGATATGCCGCAAGCTACAGGATAACAATCGCCATTATTGCAGCGATAGCTGTAATATGTATGCTCATACCGTCATTCCTCATAGACGAGAACCTGTATGCTGATACCACTCCCACAAAAAGCTCAGCCTTCCGTTCCCTGCTTTCAACCATCAAAAATAAGGAGTTTCTCATATTTGTATGCTCCGATATCCTTTACTGGATCGGTCTCACTCTCTTCCAGACAGGTCTTTCCTTCTATATCACCGTACTTCTGGGAATGTCTCCCTCTATGACTTTCCCGCTTTTTGCGGTAATGACAGCGGTATCACTTATATTCTATCCCCTTGTAAATATATTCTCAAAAATGCTCGGCAAGAAGAAACTGATAGCATTTGCCTTCCTTTTCTTCTCTTTTACTTTCTTTATCACCTCAGCTGCAGGTTACATAAGCATACCTCCCATGATTTACGGAGTCGCAATAGCTGTGCTCGCTGCTGTTCCAATGGCTATACTTGGAATACTGCCGCAGGCTGTGGTCGCTGATATTTCAGAGGCTGACAAGGTTGATACAGGAGAAAGCCGTCAGGGGATGTTCTACGCTGCAAGAACCTTCGCTTTCAAGCTCGGTCAGTCACTGGCAATGCTGATGTTCACGAGTATGGCAACTATAAAAGCTAATGTTCCAAAGGGAGAAAAATACTATGGTCTGGGCTATCGCTGTACCGCTCTCCTTGCAGCTGTGCTGTGTCTGCTTGGCGGTCTGGTATTCCTGCAATACAATGAGAAAAAAGTTATTTCCCAAATAGAGGAGGAGCAGAAAAATGCTTAAATTCCGATCTGTAAAATTCCTTTACGAGGACGGCAGCGACGACTTCATGGCCGTCACTTCAAGCTCCCTCAGAAACGACAGAATGAACCTTGATATTGCTGTAAACGGTGATGTTTTCTCGGTTTATGTGACCTCCAACAATGAGATAACCATCCGCAAGCTCTGTGCGGTGTTTGAATATGAATTCAGCGATGAACAGCGTATATTCCTCAACGGATATCAGTCCTGGACAGATTCCGCCGAGCACAGAATAAACGATAAGATACGAGGCATAAGCCATATTCCCTGCGCTATAAGAGAAAAATATGCCTTTTCACAGTACGGGGACTACAATTTCAGTTCCTACGGTGATGATATGCACGGCTGGTCATACGGATATGTTAGAAAAGGCGATAATTACTCGTTCATAGGCTCGCTTTCTGAAAATACAGGCTTCTCTCAGATAATCACTCAGCCCGAAAAAGGACTTATTTCCATTGAAAAGGACTGCAGCGGACTTGAAGTCAACGGCGAATGGTGTGCCATGAAGGTGCTCCTTACCGAAGGCAGTGAAAATGAAGTCTTCGACCTTTACTTCGCCATGCTCGGTATAACACCGAGAAAAGCAGAGCCTGTGTTCGGCTATACGAGCTGGTACGGCCACTATCAGGATATCAACGAAGATATCATAAGCGAGGATCTCCTCGGACTGAACGCTCTGACACTAAAAGCCGATGTCTTTCAGATAGATGACGGCTGGCAGATCGCTGTCGGTGACTGGCTTTCCGTAGATGAAGACAAATTCCCGCATCTGATGAAAAAAGCTGCCGGGGATATAAAAAAAGCAGGTCTTATCCCAGGAATATGGCTTGCCCCATTTGTATGCGAGGAAGATTCCGAACTGTTCAGGACGAAAAAAGAATGGCTCCTGACCGATGAAAAGGGTTATCCCGTAAAAGGCGGATCAAACTGGAGCGACTTCTATGCTCTTGACATTTATCATCCCCAGGTACGGGAATACATAAAAAGAGTACTGCGTACTGCTGTTGATGACTGGGGCTACGGACTCCTGAAGCTTGATTTCCTATACGCTGCCTGCCTCATGCCGAGAAAAAACAAAACCCGCGGTCAGGTAATGTCTGAAGCTATGGACTTCCTCAGAGAATGTGCTGCCGACACCATGATACTCGCCTGCGGAGTTCCGCTTGCCTCTGCATTTGGCAAGGTGGAATACTGCCGTATCGGCTGCGATGTCAGTCTGGACTGGAACGACAAGCCTCATATGCGTCTTATGCACAGAGAAAGGATAAGCACAAGAAATTCTCTGTTGAATACGGTATTCCGCCGTCAGCTGGACGGACGGGCTTTTCTCAATGATCCTGATGTATTTCTTCTGCGCCCCTGCAATAATTCACTATCCGATGAGCATAAAAAATGCCTTGCGGAAATAAATGCAATGATGGGAAGCGTTCTTTTTACTTCGGATAATTTCTATGACTATACCGACGAGGAAATCAAGGAGCTTTCCAAGATCATGCAGATACGCGATGCCGAGGTCATATCAGCAGACTTTGACGATGATATTCTGACACTTAGGTTTTCGGTAAAAGGCAAAAAATACATAAAAAAATATAATATGTAGCTATCAGGCTTCTGATCAGGAGCAAGAATACAAAAAAGCGGTCTTCTCGTTGGAAGACCGCATGTTTAAGACTCATAATGTCGATTTATGTCGTTTTTTGTCGGCTTTATAAGATAAAATCTTTTAAGAGGTGATTTTTTTGAATGAAAAGAACTCCTTAAGAAAATACGTGATCTCGGTCATATGCTCCGCCGTCGTCATTGCATCTGCCGCATTCTGCTTCCGCGCAAATGATACAAAACAGAATACATCAACAATTATTATAGAAAGTAACCGAAGCATCACAGCTAAAGTCACTACGGTAAGCTCGGCCGAAAATAAAAAGTCACCTCAAACAACTATAAAGACAACCAAAGCAAGAAATACCCGTACTCAGAAAACTACCGATGTCAGCAATAAAACTAACAATGACGAATACGTATATATAGATATTAACACTGCAGATGCAGAGCAGCTTATGCAGCTGAACGGTATAGGTGAAGTTCTGGCGGAAGAAATAATGAAATACCGCGAGGAAAACGGAAGCTTCCGAAATATTGAGGAGATCATGAATGTCAGTGGCATTGGCAGCGGAATTTTCAATAAAATACAGGAGCATATCTATGTGAATGATCCTGTCTACGAATACTCCGAGAAAAACGAACCTATAGAAACTCAAGAAGCAGAACCTGAGACAGATACTCTCACCGAGCATATAATGACACTCGAAGAAGCTGCACCTATCAATATAAACAGTGCTGATGCAGAGCTTCTTCAGCTGCTGCCGCACGTAGACGCCGAAACAGCTGATAAGATACTTATTTTCCGTCAGCAGTCGGGCGGTTTCAAGAATGAATATGAGCTTCTACTAATAGAAGGGCTTTCCCGCAGTGAGGTTGACGATATTCTTCCCTATGTAAGCATTACAGAAAAAAGCGAATCAGCTGACAGCAGCAATACAGAATAATGGTTTTGTATAAAAAAGATCTCCCGAACAGTATCCGTTTTTTCCTCTGTCCGGGAGACTTTTTTATTCATGATATCTTCGCCATAAAAGCAAAAAAGCCCGATTAATCGGACTCATTTGCTAATGACATTTTCATACATGCCAGCAATGGTGGGCCATTAGGGACTCGAACCCCAGACCGTCCGGTTATGAGCCGGATGCTCTAACCAACTGAGCTAATGGCCCTATAACAGTTATCGGAAGCTTCTTTAGCTTCCGATAGCATATATAGTGTCGGCACTGATCC
>NZ_ATAX01000026.1 GCF_000571935.1 Ruminococcus flavefaciens 007c
AATGACTGCACTATATGTTAAAATGTATTATCAGCTGTTTTAAGGAGTATAATATGTTTATGGTTCAATCAGGAGGCAGTAGCTCCAATCCAAAGAGAAAGGCCTCATATGTAGAAAAAAGTCTCGGTATCATCGCTGCTCACCCGTATATTTCCGCATTTATAGTCTGTATTGCAGCGGGACTGATGTTTTTCGGTTCCATCGATAACATGGCGACGTACACTCCTGCTGTGCTGGGACTGCTTTCCTGCTGTGCTTCGGCACTTATTATCAATCACATCTGCAATAAGCATAAGAAAAGCTTTTATATCAGTCTTGCCCTGACTCTTTCTGCAACATTTTTGTGTCTGGGAGCTGCATGGTGGTTCAGGAATACACATCACAAGCTGATAATGCTTTTTTGTTTCGGGTGTCTTTTCATTCTCGGAATGTATTTCACCTTTTTCACTTCAAAGTTTAAGCGCCGTTTCAATTCGCTGCTGATAATAGGCATAAGCTTTATGGTAAAGCTTATCTACGTTCTGGGCACATCCATGTACACCCGGCAGCACGATGTGGGAGACCTCGGCGGCAGAGACGATATATTTTCGGGACATCTGGGCTATATCACCTATCTTTTCCATAACCATCATCTGTATGACGGAGATTACAGGGAATATATGCAATACTGCCACCCGCCCCTCCACCATACCATTTGTGCGGTCTGGATTAAACTGCTGAATGTACTTTTCCATATTGACATCCAGAAGGGAGCGGAGTCTGCGCAGTTCCTGTCGCTTTTCTACTCAATGGCGATACTTATCACCGCATACAAGATATTCCGCTATTTCGGCCTTGACGGCAAGGCACTTTACATACCGCTTCTGATAACGGCTTTTCATCCCTGCTTTATCTTTCTTTCGGCTCTTCTGAATAATGATCCTCTTGCCTGGGCACTGGTCATGGGAGCTGTTTACTGCACGCTGAAGTGGTACAGGGACCCAGACATGAAAAATATCATAAAGATCGCTCTGTGCGTCGGACTGGGAATGATGGCAAAGCTCTCCGCCGCTCTTGCTGCCCCCTCTATTGCAGCCGTTTTTATTATAGTATTTTTCAGAAGCTTCAGGACCTCATGGAAAAAGCTTCTCGGACAGTTCATTGCTTTCGGGGCAGTATGCTTCCCGCTGGGAATGTGGTTCCCTCTCCGCGGCTATATCCGTTGGAATATCCCCCTGACCTATGTACAGGAGCTCCCCGAGATGCCTCAGAGCATAAAGGGCATAAGCTTCATTGAGAGGATAACTGATTTTTCTCCCGTTCAGCTGGAAAGAGTCTTTGAAAACTGGCTGTGGTACGATGAAACGGGAGCTGCGAGGAGCTTCAACGAGCATAATCCGCTTATTGCGATACTGAAGAACTCGGTTTTCAGCGAGCATATAACCGAAAACGATTTCAGGGATTACAGCTTCATGCTTAATGTATGTACAGCGCTGTTCTGGCTTGCAGCTGTACTGGCTGCCGTAGCATTTGTGCTGATGATAGTATACATATTCAGAAAATGCGCTGCCGACAGGGTACATAAGCTTTTCCTGGTGAGCTTTCATTTGATACTTATTGCAAATCTCTATATTCTTTCAAAGAATTATCCCATGGTATGCAGCATGAATTTCAGATATCTCATGCCAACCGTCATAACGGGAGCTCTTTTCCTGGGATTTGCACAGATCTCACTGAACAAAAGCGATAAACCTCCCGCAAAAGCGGTCAGTCTAAGTCTTTTTGTACTGACAGCAGCCTTTGCTGTCATGTCATCCCTTGTATATTTCATATCTGCCATAACTACATGAGCAGAATACATTGACTTTTAAGCCTCTCCGTGCTATAATGCAGTTACAGAGAGGCTTTTTGCTGTCTGATAATGTATTTTAAAGGAGGCTGTTACAATGAGTGATCCCAAATACTGGGGCTACAAGGGATATATCCTGCAAAATAACGGCGAGATCCTGTATGACGGCGGTCAGTACAGTATTGCGCATTTCAGCAATCCCGAGGACACCCGATACTATGTTGAATGTAAATTTCCCGTACCTGTCGGCTTACGCGATACCAGCTGTCCCGCTATGTGGACAAGTGATGACGCCGTGGCAGATGAACTCATAAGCGATCCCGAAAAGGTCTTTGCATGGATCAGAGAACAGATAAAGGACAGTCCCCGATATGTCGGTCAGCCCTTTCTGGATATAGACGTTTCTCCCGAAGCTTTGCAGAAACGGCTGCGCTGTCAGGGCGGTGATCCCAAGGTTCTTGCCACAAATCCCAAGTATTTCATATATAAGTGCTACTGGCCCGCAAGCGAGGAATACTGGCTGGCATCAGATACAGTATCCGGAAGCCCCTTTGATTCGGCTCCGATGTGGTCCTGTGACCTTACAAAGGAACAGGCAGAATTCTTTGTTGCAAATCCCGGAAAGATAGGCCCGTTTTACGCCAAAATGATAGAAAAGTACCCGTTGGGGCACTGATAAACTCTGCTCAAATAAATAAAGCCATGGTATTTCTGACAGGAAGTCGGAATACTATGGCTTTTCTGTTGTTATCTGTATAGCGCAGGAATATTATTTGCATGGACGTTCAGTGCCCTTTGCTTTACCAGTATGTGAATACAAATCCTGCAAGGGGAGAGAGAACTATCATTATTACCGAGAAGCTGAAGGACTCCACAGATGTAAGAGTAGCTCTCTGCTCTGAGGGGAACATCTTCTGGAGCTTTGCGTTTGTACGTACCTGTAAGGCGTCGTCGCCTGTTGCGGCTATGAAGCCGCCCAGTGCCATGATGATAAAGCTTGCGGAATGTTCTGCAAGCAGACCTGCCGTCACAAGTCCCGCAGCTGCCGCGAATACCGCCTTATACCGCGCCTTCGGGAATTTCAGTATCAGCTTTGAGCCGACTATGCCGCCTGTTTCCATTAACAGCAGCGCAAGTCCCAGCGCCCATTTCGGTATCCCTCTCTCGGGCAGCTTCGCCTGCAAAAAGAACAGCAGGAGTATATCCAGTGCTCCCACAAGAGAATTGCAGAGCATAAGCCACATGGCCTTACGGGCTTTTCCGAGAAAGGAAAGGCTTTCCTTAGCGCAGTCGGCTATTCTTTCAAGAACAGTGCCGTTCTGCGGAGAAGCTCCCGCTACCTCCTGCATGGAGGATATAACGAAGAGCTGCACAGCGCAGGTGATTATACTTGAACCGTAGGCGAGCCTGTAACCTATGGCAAGGGCAATGCCCGCGCATAGAGTGGATATTCCGCTGCAAATGCGGTATATCATAAGCTGGTTGGAGCCGTATTTTTCAAATCCAGCCTCTGTACCTGCCAGCTTCATTGAGTCATAGGCAAGAGCGTCGCCTGTGCCCGATGAGAAGTTATAACAGAGAGCATGGAGAGATATTGATACGCATACCATGAACAGGTCATTTGAGAATATCATGGCGATACTTGCAAGAAGCTGCATTATACAGCTTACGGTGAGCATTTTCTTTCTGCCGAACACATCGGCCATGACACCCGAAGGAAGCTCGAAAATAATGCTTGTGATGTGGAATACAGTTTCGGCAATGCCGATCTCAACAAGGCTGAAGCCACGTGCAGCGAGTATGGCCACCCATGCTCCTGTAAGGGATATATTTCCAAGTACCGATGACAGATATAATTTTGAAAGCTGTTTTCTTATATTAAACATAAAAAATCTCCTTTAACTGAATTCTGATGACAGTTAAGGAGATAATGCGCATATTATAAAACCTTTACAGACCTGTAAGCCGATACTTTATCTGACTAAAGCCGAAAAAGGGCGCACTATCCCCGCAGACGGGAAATCATAGCCTTTTTTCAGTTGTACATTTCTGATCTTCCAGAACATACTATCAGCCTCTTACGTGTCGAAAATTTGGTATACAGGCACATTTGTACCTGTATGTATTATAGCATACAGCTGCTGTATTGTCAAGAAAAACCGCTGAGACAATTCTCTCAGCGGTTTTTCCAAAGGATATTATTTTGTTATGGTAATTTTACAAGGATATTTCGTTCTGTACGGATCAGAGCTTTACCCAGCCTGCACCGCTCTTGAGGTAGCCGTACTTTACACCGCTGACTGTCTGTTCCTTTATGATAGTGAAGGAACCTCCGGTACTGAGTGTCTGGACTACAGTTGAAGAACCGGGTTCTGCGTAGATCTTGGTTCCGGCGGGAAGACGAACGATGTAAGGCTCGACAATTATTATACCTGTGTTATTATTGTTGCTGCCGGAAAGCTTTACCCAGCCTGCACCACTCTTGAGCTTGCCGTACTTTGATGTGCTGTTGGTAGCCTCCTGTACGATAGTATATAATGTTGCTACAGAGATATAGGATGTAGGAGTTGTATCGCCGGGATTTGCGTAGATAGGAGTATTCTTCTCAAGTCTTGTGGTATAATTTACAGTTGTGTATGTAAAATCGTCATTGATGATAGGTCCGTCTGCGAACTTGTTATAGAAAAAGTCTCTTGCTTCCTTTGCTCTTTCGGTGCAGTCAGCGCGCTGAGCCGATGTTCCGCCATTGATATTCGATACGCCCCAGCCGAAGTTGAGTCTGAATCTGAAGGCTGTATTATAAGCGCCCTGTGCGTTGTTTGTAGCATTGAGGATAGCCTCTCTCGAGATTCTGAAATCGTCTGAAGCGCAGGAGTCGCGGTTATATACTTCGTCGATCAGGAAATTTAACTGAACATCGACATTAGAGTAATTTGAACGTCTCATAAGCTCTGCTTTACGTGAACCGAGCCACTGTGCAACTCCGTATGCGCCCGAGGTGCTGTTTGTTGCAGTGGAAATGAATCTGCTCTCTTTGTACATATGAGCAAGGAGTCCGCAGATAGCGCCGTCGTTCCAGTTTGTATGAGATTTGAGGTAATTGTAGATATGTAAGCCTCTCTGGTACTCATCCTGTGTCATATTGATATTTGCTGCTTCTGCTGTGATGGCAGTAGGTCCGAAGTTTACAGTTGAGCTGATAGCTGTGGGAGCGATAGCTGTGAAAGCCATTGCGGATGTAACGACGATGCCTGTGATTGTTCTTCTTAAATTGATCTTTTTCATTTTAATTTCCTCTTTCTGAATTTTAATTTTTAATATTGACCGGGCTTCGAATAATTACCCGATTTTGTACATTTTAAAGGGTTTGATATACTGAATGATGCTTTTTTCATTCAGCGGGGCTGTGCTGTGGAACTGTTTTTGTATCACCTCCGTGTTCCTTTGTCTTAGTGTGTCTTTATTATAGCCCCGCCCCTGAAAAATCTCTACAAAAAAGGAGTGAAAAGCATTTTTTTCGGAGCAAACGGGAGAACAGTCCTGTCCGAAAAATGCGAAAAAATCGGACTTTTTGGCGCTATAGCGTAAAAAGCACGGCTTTGAGGAAATATAAAAGGCGCAAAAAAAGTACCTCTGCACAGCAAAGGTACTTTGAAAAGGATATTACACGCCGTCATCTGATCTGAAATTTCACAGACAGCGACGTTTTTAGCTTTATAATGGGCTGTGTTCAGACAACCTTCAGCATAACGGGATAGGAATAGATGTAGTTTTGGTTCTTATTATAGACAAAGCACTTGAATTCCATCTTGTCAGTCGTGGAATTTGCGGGAACATACAGAGTTGCGCCTGTGGCACCGTTATAGGGAGCATTTTCCCATGCCCCGCTGTTTTTGTTGTAATACTGCCACTGATAGGTCAGATCGTCTCCAAACAGTGTCACCCTGAATTCAGCTGTGCCGCCTGCACGTACTGTCTGGGGCTTCGGACAGGAATAATCGAGATAGGTCCAGAAATCCATATTGTATTTACAGAGATAGCCGAACACCTCTGCCATACGGTCGTTTATCTGATCTGTACTGCTGAGTGAACCGAATGCAAACCTGAGCAGGCCCTGATAAGCATTCAGATCATCAATAAAGTCGTACTGGAAGCTCTTGCCGTCAAGGTCGAAATCATAATCCAGTATGCCGTCGCCGTTTTCGTCCTTATAGCTTTCGGTGCAGTTCTCGATAATGTCCGAGATATCATTTTTGTAAGTGGTGAGCAGAGTATGCTCTTCGAGGATATACTGCTTGGCATTGCTTTTGGGGCGGAGAGTGCTTTTGAGGAAGCTTGAGTATCTGATGCCTGAATTGCCTCCTTCATCGGACGGCACATCGGTATGATAGAATTTATCTCCGATCTTGACTATGTTCCAGCCTCTCTGGTCGTTCTGGATATAATATGACTCGATGCCTGCGGTGGCAAGAAGCATGGTATATGCTCTTGCGTAGCCTGCGCAGACAGATTCGCCGACTCCATTGCCGCGGACGTTCAAAGCATAACTGAGGAATACTGAGGATGCGATCTGGTTTTCGGAATCGCTGTTTGATTCGCCGTTCTTGCTGTCCTCGAATTCACAGTGACGGATCAGCCAGTTATGGAGCTGACGAGCCTTCAGACCGTCATTCATCCAGTTAGTTTCCGGGTGTTCGGAATCGTAGCCTGTCTCTGTCTTTACGATATATTTACAGAGCTTTGTGCAGTAATCATCCACAAAGCCGACTTTTATGCTTCGGCAGAAGTGATTGGTTACAGCAGTCTTGATGGCGGGATTTATAACGGGATACTGAATACCGTTTTCGTCTGTCTTGTACTGTAAAGCATCTGCTCCGTTGACCTTATAAAGGGAAGGGCAGTTATAGAAAGCTTCGAATCCGTGGCGTTTGACTGTTCTGGAATCATCGGAAAGCTGTACTTCGCTAAGTGAGATACAGTCACGGAAAGAGTTCGCATTCAGCTCTGTATCACCGAGAACTGTCAGGGAGGTCAGGGAACTGCAGGAGTTAAATGCCAGCTGGTCTACCACTGTCACCCCTGCGGGGATAGTTACGGAATCCAGAGCTGTACATTCCAGGAATGCGCCTACGCCGATATAGGGTACGTCATCAGAGAAGCTGAGGTCTGTCAGACTGCTGCAGCCGGCGAATGCCAGCTCATCTATTCTTGCTGCTCCCTCGATGTCTGCGGAAGTCATATAGCGGCAGAAAGCGAAAGCTTTGTTATTTATGGTCCTGACTGTAGCGGGAATGTCAACGGAGGTGATGCGCTTATTGGAAAAAGCTTTTTCGCCGATGGCTGTAACTTTGTAACCGTTTATTCTGTCGGGGATCTTAACATCTGAAGCCGAGCCTTCATATCCTGTTATCGTTGCTTCTTTTGTGTCTGCGTCACAGCTGTATACGAAGCCTTTTTCAGATTCTGCTGATGCTGCTGCGGACGGTGAGAAAGCTGCAAAGGAAATGCCGAGAAATGCTGCGGAAAGCCATGTAATGAATTTGCTGTGTTTCATATCAGAGTCCTCCTGGAATTATTTTATCTGAACGGCTGTTCCTATTTTCCGGAGGATACAGCCGTCTGCTGTGAAAAGTAGCCGGTATTATCAGATTAATGTCAGAGTAACGGGATAGGAATAGATATAGTTTTTTTCCTTATTATAGACAAAGCACTTGAACTGCATATCCTTGGTCGTGGAATTTGCGGGAACATACAGAGTTGCGCTCTTGGCACCGTTATAGGGAGCATTTTCCCATGCACCGGTGTTTTTGTTGTAATACTGCCACTGATAGGTCAGATCGTCTCCGAACAGTCTCACCCTGAACTCTGCTGTGCCGCCTGCACGGACAGTCTGGCTTACAGGAGCTGAAGTGTTGAAATAATCCCAGTAGCCCTTACGTGCTTTATTAAGATTATAAAGCACATCAGCCATTCGGTCGTTTATCTGATCAGTGCTGCTGAGTGAACCGTATGCAAAACGCAGCAAGCCCTGATAAGCATTCAGGTCATCAACAAAGTCGTACTGGAAGCTCTTGCCGTCCAGGTCAAAGTCATAGTCCAGAATACCGTCATTATTGTTATCTGGATAGTCCTCGGGGCAGTTTTCGATTTCATTCGTTATATTATTTTTGTAAACCATAAGAAGCGGATGATCGGTATTGTTGATCTGACTTGCACCGCCGTTAAGCGATTTTTTCAGGAAGCTCCAATAACGGGTTTTCTGATCCGTCCAATTCTTAAAGTTATCATCTGTTACATCAACATGATAGAATTTGCCATCGATCTTTACAAGATTCCAGACGTGTATATCATGACCGATATAGTAGGACTCGATCCCAGCCTTGGAAAGAAGCATTGTGTATGCTTTGGCAAAGCCGTCACAAACTGTCTCACCGACTCCGGCACCGCGAGTATTTACAGCGTAGCTGAGAAATACCGAGGATGCAACATGATTTTCATTGTCGTTCGGTGTTTCTCCGTCATCTCCATCTTCGTATTCACAGTGGCGTATGAGCCAGTCGTGAAGCTGACGAGCCTTCAGGGCGTCGTTCATCCAGTCGTTTTCCGGGTGTTCCGGATCGTAACTGGTCTCTGTCCTTAAAATGTATTCACAAAGATCTGTACAGTAATCATTTACAAATCCCACGTTGACGCTTCTGCTGAAGTGATTGCGTATCGTTGTCTCAATACTCGGATCTATGAAAGGATACTTTATACCGTTGCTGTCGGTCTTATAATTCAGTGCTGTTACACCATTGACGGTATGGAGATTAGGACAGTTATCAAAGGCTTCGTTTTTGTATGATCTTGAAGTTCTGGAATCGTCCGAAAGCTGTACTTCTGATAGTTCCTTGCAGTCTTTAAATGATCTCGCCTGAAGCTCTGTTGCACCGAGAACAGTAAGAGAAGTCAATGAAGTACAACCGGAAAAAGCATCCTGCAATACCTTTGTAACACTTGCAGGTATGGTAACAGACGTTAATGATGAGTTTTTAAAGGCAGAACCGCAAATGATGGTAACTGTATCCGGAATAGACACTTTAGTAACAGCTGAGCCTGAAAACGCACTGGGGCCGATAGATGTGACGGTATATCCGTCAATATTTGAAGGAATAGTAAGTTCGGTCTCGGAGCCTTTGTATCTGTCGATCCTTGCTTCGTGGGTTTCGGTATTGTAGTAGTAAAAAAGGGTTTTGTCCTTGGTACAGGTGTATTTTTCTGCTGCCTTTGCTGTCATGCCGGAAGAGAAAGCTGCGCTTGAGATGCCTAAAAGTGCGGCGGAAAGCCATGTAATGAATTTGCTGTGTTTCATGTGGTGGTCCTCCTAAAAATAATTTATATACCGGGCTGTTTTCATATGAGGATGGAAACAGCGTGGTCACGTGATGAGATGTTTGCGGGAGCTATAATATATCTTTCGGATTTTGATAAGGTATGTGTTCTATTCAAAATTATATATTGATATTGCACGGCTTGTCAACGGATTTTAAGTAAGATGGATTTTAATGCAGGTAAGTTGTATTTTTTTGAGGGTAAGTTGCATTCGGAACGTTAAGCGGCAAAAAAGAAAAGTACCTCTGCATAGCAAAGGTACTTGTTGCTTTTGATAAACTCCCGGTAGGGATAAAATTATTTCTTCCTTGGCACCATTCTTATGCGGATCGCCTCTGCGCGGCGTCCCTCTCCTACTGTGCCTGCGGTCTGACCATCGCGGCACACTGAGCCCCACCCAATATATGCTGAATGCACTTTATATTGTATAGAGAACAGTTCTGCTATTTTTCCGTAAAGCTTTATCTGAATTGCTTCTATAGCCAGACCACGGCCCGTAGTTCCTACTGTTACTGTACTGCCGCAAGGAGCAGTTTTATAACCCTGCCAGCCGATATGTGAGACATGAGCGTTTACCATGATACCACCCATTTCTTTCGGAATAGAGCCGATGCCTATTTCTAAGCTTTCTAATCTCAGAGCCCTTCCTGTTGTTCCTGCTTCAACGTCTCTTTCTACTTCTCCTTCGATCAACTTGCCTGTTCTTAAGTCAAATACAGGCGGATAGCTGATATCTTGTTCCATCCATCCTAAATTCTGAACGTGAGCCTTTACAGATAAAGTATGTCCAGGATCAACTGCGGCGTCTGCAGTGGGCACATTTCCTGTGAGCATAACGGTAGCTGTCAGAGCAGCTGTTATTGATGATATCAGCTTTCTGAACGGTGCTTTTTTCTTTCCTGTCATATTACTCATAACAATTATCCCTTTCGCTTCAGATTAATTTGCGGTTTTTCACCGCTTATATACACATTCTACCAGAGTATTATAAGTTTTGCAATAGTAATTTCAAAAAAACCGGAAGCTTCTCAGCAAAAAGAAAAGTACCTTCGCATAGCAAAGGTACTTGTTGTTTTTGATAAACTCCCAGTAGGGATAAAATTATCTCTTTGAGAACTGAGGAGCACGACGTGCAGCCTTGAGACCGTACTTCTTTCTTTCCTTCATTCTTGGGTCACGAGTGAGGAATCCAGCCTTCTTGAGAGTAGGACGGAGCTCAGCATCGAATTCAAGAAGAGCTCTTGAGATACCGTGTCTGATAGCACCGGCCTGACCTGTAACGCCGCCGCCTGCAACAGTGCAGATAACGTCGAACTTCTCAACGTTGTCTGTAAGAGCGAGAGGCTGACGAACGATGAGCTTGAGAGTCTCAAGACCGAAGTAATCATCGATAGATCTGCCGTTGATAGTAACATTACCTGAACCGGGATAGATTCTTACTCTTGCTACGGAGTGCTTTCTTCTGCCTGTGCCGTAGTAGTATTTTACCTTTGATTCGTACATTTAAAAGCACCTCCTAATTAAAGCTCGTAAGCAACAGGCTTCTGAGCCTCCTGCTTGTGATTAGCGTCCTTGTAGGTTCTGAGTCTCTTGAGCTGAGCTCTGCCGAGGCTGTTGTTGGGAAGCATACCGTTAACAGCGATCATCATAGCTCTGTCAGCCTGCTGAGCCATCATATCCTTATAGGAGATTGACTTCAGACCGCCGATCCAGCCTGTGTGCCAGTAGTACTTCTTCTGCTCGAGCTTTCTGCCTGTGAGAACAGCCTTTGCGCAGTTGATAACGATAACGTGGTCTCCGCAATCTACGTTGGGAGTATAAGTGGGCTTATGCTTGCCTCTGAGGATGTGAGCAGCCTTAGCAGCAACTCTACCGAGGGGCTTACCCTCAGCATCGAGGATATACCAAGTACGGCTTACTTCAGCGGGCTTTGCCAGTGTAGTTGACATAAATTATTCCTCCTGTAATAAATTTCAGAACGGAAAGCGAGTACGGAAACAAGAGGCAGAACCTCTGAGGGAAATCAGAAGCCGCTGCCTCTTGCTTCCCGAAAAAACGCCTTATCCGTTTGCAGTGCAAGAATTATTATACACGATAAAAAGGCTGCTGTCAAGGGCTTTTTCGGAATTTTTTCAATATATATCCCGTTATCTCTTTAAATCTCTCGCATTTTCTCTCTTTCTCTCTCTTTCTCACGTTTCATTCCAGCTTTTTGAAGTAGAAAAATGAGAAGTTATTTCGCCGAATTGTGTGCATTTTGATGTAGAAAACACCGTACTCGGCGTCCCGCAGTTGAGTAGTTTTTTCGGGCGGATATTATCCGTCCGAAAAAACTGCATAAACAGGTCCGGCAGGAAAAATATTGAAAACCGGGTGCTTTCACTGCAAAGACCTTACAATTTTTGTGCTTATATATTAAAATCGGCCATTTATTGCTCTGTGACTTGCTGTTTTATTGACTTATATGCACAATTATGCTACAATATAAACACAAAAATTTGTTTTTGGAGGAATTTACTATGAAAGGAAAAAACATCACAAAACTGATCGCGGGCGTTATGGGTGCAGCTATGACGTTCACATCGACAGTTCCCGCTGTTCACGCAGTAGCACCTGCGGATGTACAGCTCACAAGCAGCAAGACAGCCGCTTCAGAGGGCAAGGTCGTATATGAATGCGGCTTTGAGAGCGAAGCTGATCTTGCACACTGGTCAAACAGAGGCGGAGAAGACACAACTGTTATCGCTATCTCTGCTGACGCTGCAAAGAGCGGCAAAAGCGGTCTTTCAGCCACTGAAAGAGGCGACACATGGCACGGCCCCGCACTTCGTATAGACGATTTCCTCAAGCCCGATACCCAGTACTACTTCTCATGCTCTGTCAGAGGACAGTGGTACACAAATACAACGCTCAGCTTCCAGTTTAGCGTTGACGGAGAGCCTTCATACTCAAATCTCAGGCAGAACATACAGGCTTCCTCAGGCGGAAACAACTGGGCAGAGCTCAAGAATATCCCCATAAGCTTCTCTGAAGGCATGGAAGATGTATTCGTATACTTCGAGAGCGGCAAGGAGGCTATATATATCGATGATGTTACCATCACCGAGGCTCCTCATGTGGATATAGAGTCCGATCTGCCTTCGCTCAGCGAGATATACAAGGACAAGTTCAAGGTAGGTACAGCGCTCACTCCCGATGATCTTTCTTCTCAGCCCTTTATGGATCTGGTACAGAAGCACTTCGGCGAGAGCATTACCGTCGGCAACCAGATGAAGCCCGACTATGTCCTCAACAAGACAAAGACTCTGGATTACTTCAAGGAGACAGGCGACGACGTGACTCCTCAGATAAGCTTCGGCCAGGCTAAGCCTATTCTCAACTATGCAAGAAAGTACGGTATCCCCGTAAGAGTACATACTCTGGTATGGTACAGCCAGACTCCCGAGTGGTTCTTCAAGGAGGACTATGACGAGAAGAAGGATTACGTTTCTCCCGAAAAGATGAAGAAGCGTATGGAAAACTATATCAAGAGTTATTTTGAAACACTTACAGCTCTCTATCCCGATATCAATTTCTATGCCTGCGACGTTGTAAACGAGGCATTCGACAACGACGGCAATCCCCGTAAGCCCGGTCATCCCAGCCAGGAAAACCAGTACGAGGCTTCGGACTGGGTAGCTGTATTCGGCGACAACTCATT
Source organism: Ruminococcus flavefaciens 007c (assembly GCF_000571935.1). Lineage (GTDB taxonomy): Bacteria > Bacillota > Clostridia > Oscillospirales > Ruminococcaceae > Ruminococcus > Ruminococcus flavefaciens_F. The sequence continues at coordinate 12,900 of NZ_ATAX01000026.1, forward strand.
CATCGACTATGCTTTCGAGTATGCAAGAAAATATGCTCCCGAAGGTTGCAAGCTCTATTACAACGACTTCAATGAGTATATGGGCAAGAAGGACGCTATCTGCAAGATGGCAGAGAGACTCAAGGCAGCAGGCAATATCGACGGTATCGGTATGCAGTCTCACCTTGACGTAAGACAGAGCATGGACGCTGCATTCCCCTCACTGGGTATGTATGAGACAGCTCTCAAGCAGTTCATCGGCACAGGCCTTGATGTTCAGATCACAGAGCTCGACGTTACTGTTGAGGAGAATTCAGGCGATAAGTACTTCAATGTACAGGCCGAATACTACAAGGGACTCTTCAAGATCTATGAGAAGTACAGCGACAATATCTCGGCAGTTATCTTCTGGGGCGTTACAGATCCCAAGAGCTGGAGATATAAGCAGAATCCTCTTATCTTCGATAAGGAGTTCATGGCTAAGCCCGCATTCAAGTCTATCGTAGGCGACAAAACAGCTGCTGATCCTGTAAGGACAACTATCTCAGGCGGCGGTTCTACAACAACAACAACTACTACTACGACTACTACCACCACAGCTACTACCTCATTCGCTTATGATCCTATCACATGGGGAGACGTTAACTGTGACGGTACAGTTGATCTTGCAGACGCTATACTCATACTTCAGGCTCTTGCAAATCCCAATAAATACGGTATCGGCGGTACAGCTCCCAAGCCGCTCACGGCACAGGGCAAGCTCAACGGTGACGTAGATCGTTCTACGGAAGGTCTTACTGCAAACGACGCGGTCTATATACAGGAATACCTCCTGCATATCAGAGAAACCCTCGTTCCGGGCACCAGATAAATATAAGTTCAGAGCCGCACAGCTTAGCTTGTGCGGCTCTTTGTGTATAGGCACACAGTACTTTGTATCTCGGGATAATTCCGGCGATGCCCCGTATTCGTGAGCACAGCTGCGGATTACTATAAAGAGCTGCCTTGTAACGGCGCTTTTCCATTGACAATAATGATAATAAATGATATAATGATTATATCTATTTAAAAAACATCAGAAAGAGGTCATATTTATGGCAAAAGATAAAAAGCTGGTATCTGAGATAACCTCAATGGACGAGGATTTCGCTCAGTGGTATACCGATATCTGCAAAAAGGCAGAGCTTATCGAATATACAAGCGTTAAGGGCTGTATGGTAATACGTCCATATGGTTACGCTATATGGGAAAATATCCAGCATATCCTTGATACTACTTTCAAGGAACTGGGACACGAGAATGTTTGTATGCCGATGTTTATCCCCGAGAGCCTTCTCCAGAAGGAAAAGGATCACGTTGAGGGCTTTGCTCCCGAGGTTGCATGGGTAACTCACGGCGGCAGTGAAAAGCTCGAGGACAGACTCTGTGTACGTCCTACCTCCGAAACTCTTTTCTGTGAGCATTATGCTAATATAGTTCATTCCTACCGTGATCTTCCCAAGCTCTATAACCAGTGGGTAAGCGTTGTACGCTGGGAAAAGACAACACGTCCCTTCCTCCGTTCAAGAGAGTTCCTGTGGCAGGAGGGCCATACTATCCACGCTACAGCTGAGGAGGCTATCGAGGAAACAGAGCGTATGCTCAATGTATACGCAGATTTCTGTGAGAAGTCACTTGCTATGCCTGTTGTAAAGGGCAAAAAGACAGAGAGCGACAAGTTTGCAGGAGCCGTTTCTACTTACGCTATCGAAGCTCTCATGCATGACGGCAAGGCTTTACAGGCAGGTACTTCACACTATTTTGGTGACGGATTTGCAAAGGCTTTCGGCATTGAATATACAGACAAGGAAAACAAGAGAGTAAATCCTCATCAGACAAGCTGGGGCGTAACAACTCGTCTTATCGGTGCCGTTATCATGACTCACGGCGATAACAGCGGACTTGTGCTTCCGCCTGCTGTAGCTCCCATACAGGCTGTTATCGTACCTATCGCACAGCACAAGGAGGGCGTTCTTGATAAGGCAAACGAGCTTCTTAACGAACTCAAGGCTGCCGGCATCAGAGTAAAGCTTGACGACAGCGAGAACTCACCGGGCTGGAAGTTTGCAGAGTACGAAATGAAGGGCGTACCTGTTCGTATCGAGATAGGCCCTCGTGATATCGAGGAAAATCAGTGTATCATAGCTGTTCGTTACAGCGGCGAAAAGAAAACAGTAGCTCTCGGTGATCTTGATGTATACGTAAAGGCACTCCTTGAAAAGGAAATACCTGAGGGTATGTTCAATAAGGCTGCTGAGAACCGTGCAAACAGAACCTACACCTGCACTTCTCTCGACGAGATCACAAAGGCTCTCGAAGAAAAGGGCGACGGCTTCGTAAAGGCTATGTGGTGCGGCGATGAGGCCTGCGAGGACGAGATAAAGGAAAAGACAGGCGTAGGCTCAAGATGTATACCCTTCGAGCAGGAGAATCTTAGCGATAAGTGCATCTGCTGCGGCAAGCCTGCAAAGCACATGGTATACTGGGGCAAGGCTTATTGATAATTGATACGGAGCGTCAGGGGATCTTGGACGCCTTCCGTTAAAGGGGACAAAAACGCAAATAAATCAATGGAAGACCATTGGATTTCATATTTATGATTTTTTGTTTCTCCATATGCAACAAAACATACGCCTGCATTTGTGAGTTGTCACGATGCAGGCGTTATTTGTATAAGTCTTATGAATTATATATCATATCATATCAAAAAGATAGGTGTTATTATTGCATAACACCTATTGACTTTGTAGATATTTTGGTGTAGAATAATATTGACCATCGGTTTTCGGAGGTGAAGACTATAAAAACGGTTGAGATCTTTACGGACGGCGCCTGCAGCGGCAATCCCGGGCCCGGAGGCTACGGAGTGGTGCTGCGCTATAACGGCGTGGAAAAGGAGCTTTCCGGAGGCGACTGCGCCACCACCAACAACAGAATGGAGCTCCTCGGCGTTATTACCGGGCTTTCTGCCCTGAAGGAGCCATGCAGGGTCATACTGACCACCGACAGCAAATATGTGGTGGACAGCGTGACAAAAGGCTGGGTCTACGGCTGGAAGACCAAAGGCTGGATAAAGTCCGACAAAAAGCCCGCACTCAATGTTGATCTCTGGGAGCAGCTGCTGCCCCTGCTGGAAAAGCATGAGGTGAGCTTCAACTGGGTAAAGGGACACGCAGGTCACCCTGAAAACGAGCGCTGCGACCGCCTTGCAGTGGAGCAGCGGGATCTACATTCAAAATAGGAGGCCATACCATTGGAAAAAAGATTCATATACGCGGATAATGCGGCAACTACTGCGGTATCGGAGGAGGTACTCAGTGCCATGCTGCCATACTTCCGCACAGCATACGGAAACGCTTCCAGTATATATAAGCTCGGACGCGACGCCCAGAGAGATGTTGAGCTGGCTCGTGAAAAGGTCGCAAAGGCTCTCGGCGCAGAGCCCAGAGAGATATACTTTACAAGCTGCGGCTCCGAGTCCGATAACTGGGCTATAAAGGGCACCGCGGAGCTCATGGCGAAAAAGGGAAAAAAGCATATAGTTACTTCCGTTTTTGAGCACCATGCTGTCCTTCATACCTGCGAATACCTTGAAAAGCACGGCTATGAGGTGACATACGTTCCCGTAAACGACAAGGGACTCATAGATCCCGAGGACGTCAGAAAGGCTGTCCGAGAGGATACGGCTCTTGTTACCATAATGTATGCAAATAACGAGATAGGCACTATACAGCCTATCGAAGAGATCGCAGCTGTATGCAGGGAAAAGGGAGTCCTCTTCCATACCGACGCTGTGCAGGCTGTGGGACACGTTGATATAGACGTTCATAAGCAGGGCATAGATATGCTGTCTCTTTCGGGACATAAGATACACGCTCAGAAGGGGATAGGTGCCATATATATCCGTAAGGGAATAGTTCTTCCCAATCTTGTCCACGGCGGCGGACAGGAGCGCGGAAAACGCGCAGGTACAGAAAATGTCCCCGCAATAGTGGGACTCGGTGTGGCTATCGAAGCTGCTGTACGCAATACAGCGGAAAAGGCTGCAATTATCATTCCGAGAAGAAATCGTATCATAGACGAGCTGCTGAAGATACCCTATACCCGTCTTAACGGCGACAGGGAAAAGCGCCTTCCCGGAAATATAAACATCTCCTTTGAGGGAATAGAGGGAGAATCTCTCCTGCTCATGCTTGACCTCAACGGTATATGCGCTTCATCTGGATCGGCCTGCACATCGGGCTCGCTGGATCCTTCACACGTTCTTCTTTCTATCGGACTCAAGCACGCTGTGGCTCACGGCTCGCTGAGACTTTCCATCGAGGAGGACGTCTCTGATGAAGATGTTGAATATATAATCGAAACGATTTCTAAGGTAGTGCAAAGACTTCGTTCTATGTCTCCTGTATGGGAGCGCATGATGAAAGGCGAAAAATACGACTAAAAACAACAGGGATGTGAGAATATGGGATTTCTGGACAGTTTAAAAGGCAAGCTTCTTAACAAGGAATCACGCGGTCAGGATATGCTTACTGACGACGAAAAAGAGCTCCGCGAATATGAGGAGTACTATCGTCCGCAGTCCGGAGTCGCAGACGGGACATATGCTGAATTTGTCGTAAGCGATGTGTTCACCATATCAGGAAGAGGCACTGTTGTGGTCGGTACAGTGACCGGCGGTGTTTTCAATGTTGGAGACAGGGTTATCATTGACAGGGGACACAGCGGCACTGTTGAAACAGAGATAGTGGGGATTGAACAATTCCTCAAGGTTTGTAATTCGGTATCCGAAGGAGCAAATGCAGGTTTTATGCTCAAGGACGTTGAAAGAAAACAGATCAGCAGGAACGATATTATCAAAAAGCAGGTCTGAATGGCGAATATTTTACCAAAGGAGTAAGGTTATGTTATACAGCGAAAAGGTTATGGATCATTTCTCAAATCCGAGAAATGTGGGTGAGATTGAGGACGCTGACGGCGTAGGAGAGATTGGCAACGCAAAGTGCGGCGATATAATGAAGATGTATCTGAAAATAGATGACGGTATCATTACCGACGTTAAGTTCAAGACATTCGGCTGCGGTGCAGCTGTGGCAACTTCATCTATGGCTACCGAGCTTATCAAGGGCAAGTCCATCGAGGACGCGCTCAAGCTGACAAATCAGGCCGTGGTAGAGGCTCTCGACGGTCTTCCCGCAGTAAAGGTGCATTGTTCCGTACTGGCGGAGCAGGCTGTAAGGTCGGCTCTTTCCGATTATTACACCAGACAGGGCATTGATCCTCTCCCCATCGTGGGTGAGATAAAGGAACCCGAGGAATAAAGATAAAAGCCTGAAAGCAGTAAAAATGCTTTCAGGCTTTTTTTATCGTTATGATACCGGAGACGGATCATTCTTCTTCTTCGTCATCTTCCTCATCGTGTTCGGACTCTTCATCGTCCTCTTCTTCCTCATCGGATTCCTCATCATCCTCATCCTCATCATCTTCGTCGTCGGAGTCGTCTTCATCATCGTCCTCGGAGTCCATTATTTTGCGGTAATTCTTCTCCTCTTCAGCTTCCTTTGCAAGCTTCTTTGCGGACTTTTCTGCTTTTCTCGCACCTGCTGAAGCTGTCTTTCTGCTGCGCTTCATGAGAGTGAGAGCAAATACGATAACTGCAAGCAGTATGCCTGCCATTATGACGATAAATGCGGTCTTTTTGATGTTCTTGTCGGTTACTGTATAGGCTATACCCTTTCCCTTGGCGTATTTTTCGCCTTCCGAGCCCGAGAATACGCTGAGAGACAGGCCCTGGAGGGGAGTTCTCTGTGAATTCTCAACTGTAACGCCGAAGGCGTCCGTGCCTATGGAGGTCACGCTCTTGGGGATATTTACCTGCTTGAGCTCATTGCAGACCAGAAAGGCGTCGGGGCCAATGGTCTTTACTCCCTCAGGGATAATTGCCTTGTTGAGCTTCATGCAGTATGCAAATGCCTTTTCGTCTATGGTCTTTACTGTTGTAGGGATGTCTATGGTCTCGAGAGCCATATCGAACATGAAGGCTCCGAAGCCTATACTGTTAAGTCCTTCGGAAAGATCTGCCTTTTTGAGACCCGAGCAGTAGCTGAAGGCCTCGTCATTGATGACAGTGACCGAAGAAGGGAAATGCACAGAGGTTATCTGCGGACACATCGAGAAGGCTCCCGAGCGTACAGCCGTAACGCCGCCGGGGATAGTGATCTCTCCCGAGATCTCTGTGGAAGCACGGTGTATTTCTGTCTTGTCCTTGTTCATGAGCATCATATCCTCATAAACGAAGGCGCTGTTTGCCGAAGCGTCTATATCTTTCAGCGATGTCCAGCTTCCGAGGGCATTGTCGCCGATCTTTGTAAGAGAAGCGGGGAGCCTGAATGAGCTTATCTTATCGCACTGATAGAAGGCGTAGTCACCTAAAGAGGTTATGCTGTCGGGAAGATCTGCCGACTGGAGAGAGCTGCACAGAGCAAAGGCATAGGGAGCGATCTCGGTGAGATTGTCCGAAAACTTTACTTCCGTGAGGTTGTCGCACATGAAGAAGGCATGATCTCCCATACTGCTGAGTCTTTTCGGCAGGGTGACTGTTCTGAGAGAGGTACAGCCGTAAAAGGCATTGGCACCTATGGTCGTGATCGAGTCGGGAATGACCAGATCCGAGATGGCAGTGCTGTTGGCAAAAGCACCCTCGCCGATAGCCGTTATAGCTGTACCGTTGCGGACAGAAGGGATACCATCGATTATGGTCGCGCTGCATCTTGTGATGGTATATGTCTTATCGTCGTTGAGTTCGTAATAGAACGAGCCGTCAGTGAGAACGTCGTTGGGACCTTTGAGGTCGTCGGCGGCTGCGCTGAAGGGGATACAGCATATGGCGGTAATTCCCGAAGCAAGCAGAGCAGCAATCTTTCTGAGATCAATCTTCATCTGTTTCTTCTTCCTCCTCTTCGTCCTCAGCCTCTGTCTCATCGGCTTCCTCGTCCTCTTCTTCCTCATACTCGTCTTCTTCGTATTCTGCGTCCTCGTCGTCTTCGCTGTCATCGTCGGAAGAAGCGTTTCCTGCTGCCTCCTCGGCACGCTTTTTAAGACGCTCGGCAGCCCTTTCACGCCTTTCGGCAAGCTCCTTTTCGGCTTTTTTTGCCTTTACCTTCTTGCCGATGATCCTGCCTGCGATCACACCGATGAACAGGAGGAGCATAGCTGCGATAAAGCCTATGAGGTGTACATCGTAATTCTTGCCGAATATCTCCATAGTACCGCCCACCACGTTCATACCCAGAGCGTCGGCGTACTTGTATGCGGTAGAGCCCTTTGGAGCATAGAGCCTGAAATCCTCCATGATGGTATCGGTCTTGCTTGCATCGTCGGAGTTGACTTTTTCCTGGTATATATAGCCGAATGCACAGGCGCCGATATCGTTGACGGATTTGTCGAGACGCAGTGATTTAAGGGCTTTGCAGTTATAGAAAGCCTTTGAGCCTATGGTCTTCAGGGCAGAAGATGTCTTTACTTTTTTGAGATTCTCGCAGTTCTCAAAGGCGAAGTCCATTATACTCTCGGCCGATGAAAGGTCTGCCTCCGTAAGCTCTGCTGCGCCGTAGAATGCGTACTGACCTATTTCCTTTACGTTCTTGGGAAGTGTGAAGCTGCTGCCCTTTCTGGCGGCAGGGTAGGCGATAAGAGTAGTTTTATCGCTGTTGTAGAGTATCCCGTCCTCTGAGCTGTATATTCCGCCGCTGCCGTTTATGGTTATCTCTTCAAGAGATTTGCAGTCGGCGAAGGGCTTGGAATCGTTCCATTCCTTTATGGTGGCTGCGGACTTGAAGGTCTTCAGAGCCTTGCACTTTTTGAGTATGTCCGTGCCTATGGTCTCTGTACCGAGGAACTCGATGCTTTCCAGAGACGAGCAGCTGTCAAAGGCGTTGTCGCCTATCTTCTTTACGCTTGCGGGGATAGTCAGACTGCGGAGAGCCGAACAGTTGTAGAAAGCCATCTCCCTGATCTCGGTAATGGTATCGGGGAGGGTTATCTCGCTTGCCTGACAGGCGCTGAAGCAGGCAGGATATATGGTGAGAATGGTATGTCCGTCCAGTTCAGAGGGAACTGTGACTGCATCATCTGAAGATTTGCACAGGGTGAGCACCGCACCTTCGGAGGTGATGGCGTATTCAAAATCTCCCGAGGAGATCTTCTCCAGCGAGAGGAGCTCCTTCTGTCCTTCAAATTCGGAAGGACTCATGAATACAAAGTTGTTTTTATAGTCGTAATCAGTATCCGAGTCTACTGCATAGAGCTGAGCAGCCGAGCCCTGTGAGCCAACTATGATGAAGCTGTCGTCGGCTACGATACCGTTGGGGCCTGAAGCATAGCCAAAGGCGCAGTAGCCTATGGATACGACGCTGTCGGGGATGATCGCGCTGGTAAGGCCTGTATCTACAAAGGCGTACTGTCCTATCTCCATGAGAGAATCGGGGAAGGTGACCTCTGTAAGGGCTTTACAGCTTGAAAAAGCTCCGCCGTTGATGCTTTCGAGAGTCTCCGGGAATATTATCTCTTCAAGGGAAGAACAGCCCGAAAATGCGTAGGGCTTTATTTCTTCAACGGAGGTTGAGCTGAGGTCGAGCTTTGTGAGCCCTGTAATATCTCCCATGCTGAACTGTCCAATGGTCTTCAGTGACTTTGGGAGGCTGAGCTCGCTGAAATCCGCGTTATAGAAGCAGGCTGTGCCCAGTGTCTCAACGCCCTCGGGAACAGTGAAGCTGTCTCCCTCCTTGCAGTTGGGATAGCATATGAGCCTGTCCTTCTTCTTTGTGTAGAGCACGCCGTCCTCGGAACAGAAGTCATTGCAGCCGTCAGCTACCTTTATTTCCTTCAGGCGCTGGCAGTACATGAAGGGATTCTCTTCTGATATGTAATTTATGGAAGCAGGCAGCTCTATTGATGTAAAGGGAAGGCTCAGCGGATCGTTTCCGAAGGCCATAGGACCCAGCTCGGTGACCTTTTTGCCGTCGATGGTATCGGGAATGACAAGCTTTTCGCCGATGGCTTTGCAATCCTCTATACATACAGTGTCGTCACGGGTGAGCCAATAGGAAAAGTCGCCGCTGACTGTAAGGTTATCATCGGCAACAGCTGTATCTTCCGGCTGATCGTCGGCATGGGAAGCCATAGGCGCAGCCGCAAAGGAAGCGCAGATAAGCAGACTTGCTGCAAATGCTGCTATTTTTTTACGGTCAAACATAAATATTACCCTCTCATTTTTTATGCAGCTCGGAGAGCTGTTAATTCTTATACATTATAGCATAACAGGCGTCATATTGCAACGCATTTCACGCAGTTTTCTTATTTCGCGGGGATTTTTCAGATTTCGTCCATATTTTCGGCAAAAGCTGTCTCTGCCAGTGCTTTGAGTGAAGCGGTGCTGAAAAAGGGCTCCTTTCCGAAGTCCTCAAGGAGCTCCGCCATGTTTTCCACGCTGTATTCGGTCTCCTTGGAGTAGTTCTTTGCGGTCTCCGCGCAGCTTTTCAGTGAGCTGCAGCCGTCCAGGCGGTACAGAGTGCCGATAACGATTATACTGAGGGCTGCGAACTTGGTATAGCCCAGTATTCCGCCGTCGTAGACGCTTTTCAGCAGATAGCGGAAGAGAAAGTACAGCATGAGCCTCCGCAGATACGGTTCATAGTCCCTGCTCACGGGCTGAGCGGAGCCGAGAATGTCCATACGGCTTTTTATGTAGGGCTGCCAGTTTTCGTCGATGGGTTCAAGGCTGTAAAGACAGCCGAATATCTCACGGAGAGCATGGGAGCTGTCGGCTGTGCCTGCGGCCTCGGGGCAGGGAACATCTATGCTCTGCTGTATTTCCGCGGCAATATCCAGACATCGGCACACAGCCTCCGAAAGGGGCATATCCTCACTGCAAAGTATACCGAACATCTCTTCGCGGGCGTTATATACAAGGCTGAAGAGCTCTTCATCATAGCTGCCTGCTGCTTCCTCAAAGGGTATCTCCTCCTCACAGAGAGCAAAAGGCCTTGACAGTATGAGCTCCGCCGCAGCCTCGCAGCACAGTCCTGTACCGCCTTCTTTTACGGTGCCGAACCACTCGTAGTACCGCGGATGGTCGGAGCATATGCGGCAGAGGTTTTCCTCGCCCAGCTCGGTGTAGATATCGCAAAGTCCTTCCATGTTGAGGAAGGGGCAGCGCTCTTCCTCAGTAAGCACAAATGAGCCGTTTTTTATGCTGCTGCGGAGTCTTTCACCGAATTCTCCGTCCACTCTGCTGTAATATTCCGCAGTTTCGGCGTCAATATCTATCTCCCAGCCCTTGCAGCAGCTGTCCTTGCATTCTCCTGCGATACATCTGAAATCGCGGCAGTATGTCGGTGTTCTGTATATCATATATCCTCCCAAAAGCAAAGGGACTGAAATCAGTCCCTTTTTTCCTGTAATATGAATTTGTGTTCCTTTATGAGCTCCGCTCTGTTGAACTCCTCGGGAGTAACAAAGGTGGGAACTATCTCGTGGAGAGCCTCCACAGCTACCTCATTGAGGTTCTCGTTGGCGGCATTTCTGAGCTTTCTCAGCTTTCTGATGAAAACATCGCCATCCAGTGGGATCTGCCTGCCTATGAATATGAGTTCGTTGGAGGTCTTCTGGAGTCCCTCCTCGTCCATAAGCAGCTCTTCCTTCAGCTTTTCGCCGGGACGGAGGCCTGTGAACTTGATCTCAACATCTTTATAGGGTGTCTTTCCGTACATACGGATAAGATTTTCGGCAAGCTTGACGATGTGGACGGGCTTGCCCATATCAAGGACGAATATCTCGCCGCCCTCAGCAATGGCAGCTGCTTCCAGCACCAGACTGACGGCCTCGGGGATCGTCATGAAATAGCGTATTATATCAGGGTGAGTTACCGTAACGGGTTTGCCCGACTCTATCTGTTTCCTGAAAAGCGGTATAACAGAGCCGTTTGAGCCCAGGACGTTTCCGAAACGTGTGGTAACGAATTCGGTGATACCGTCCTTCTGCTGGGAAAGGTACTGGATTATCATTTCGCAGCAGCGCTTTGAAGCACCCATGACATTGGTGGGATTTACCGCCTTGTCGGTGGATATCATAACGAATTTGCGCACCTTGTGGAACTGCGCGAGAGTAGCCACATTGAAGGTGCCTATGACGTTGTTCTTGATAGCCTCCATAGGCGAATTTTCCATGAGCGGAACGTGCTTGTGTGCAGCTGCATGGAAAACTATATCGGGCTTATATTTCGAGAATATGCTGTCCATACGGTAATAATCCCTTACCGATGCGATAAGCACTTTCAGCTCAAGCTCGTCGCCGTAGTCCATCAGGAGCTCCTGCTGGACGTCGTAGGCGTTGTTTTCGTATATATCCACAAGGATTATGCGCTCGGGGCTGTATTTTGCGATCTGACGCACCAACTCTGAGCCTATGGAACCGCCGCCGCCCGTTACCATGCAGACCTTTCCGTAGATGAAGCGGCGTATTTCCTCGTTATCGAACTTAACAGCCGCTCGTCCGAGAAGGTCCTCCACCTTGATGTCGTGCATCTGCGTGAGCAGAGGCTTGTCCTCGTCATCGAATATAAGGTTTCCGATGAAGGGCACGACCTTTACGGGGACATTGGTGCCGGAGCATATATCCAGTATCCTCTTGCGCTCGTCCTCGAGGCAGGAAGGGATAGCAAAGATGATCTGCTCGATGTGCTGCTGATCCACGAATTTTATTATCTCGTTGGTAGTACCGACAACAGTAACGCCCTGTATCTCGGTACCGATCTTGCTCCTGTCGTCGTCGATGATACAGACAGGTCTGTATGCCGCAGAGAGCTGCACATCCTCGTTGTGCGAACACTGGGCATTTTCTATCTCGGTGAGTATCATACGGCAGGTCTGACCGCCGCCCACTATCATGGTGCGTTTCTTTCCGTCCTCGGAGCTTGTCTTTGCAAAGCTTACAAAGCTTTCCTTGAAAAGGTATCTGAAAAGGCATACTCCTATGAGAGTAATCAGCGTATGAAGGCTGACATAGCTCATATTTATCGTTCCCTTGAGAAGATAGACGGAACCTGCCGACATTATGAAGCCGCAGAGGACTCCGTAAAGGCAGGAGAGGTAATCGCGCTTATTGAAAAAGCGCCAGAGCTTGCTGTAAGCTCCGAATACCAGCATACATCCGCAGCAGGTTATAGAGCTTATGGAAAAGCTCATCAGCATATCCGAACGGCTTACTTCCGAATTGATAAAGGACAGCAAGAAATTGGATATAAGTGCTGCTGCGATGACGATAAATGCGTCGGCAAAAGCCAGGACCACTCTTCTGAAACCGAATTTTCCTATTAAATTTTTCAAATCGTTCCCCCCATATCAGCTGCCTTTGGCGGCATACCGATAAAATTCCCCCTTTTTTATCCGCTTATGGTATCGCAAGCGGCAAGAATCCCGATGGTATCATCCACAAAGGGGATCATTCCGTTCGAGGTTTCAAGTATTTCAGGGGCACATTCCTCCTGTAACATATCCCAGTTCGGGCGTCTTGAGCCCGTATTGTGCGCGTCGCTGCCGAAAACTATCCTTTTTTTGTCGCCGGAGAGCTGTTCCATAAGTTTTGTTTCTTCAGGCACGAGGAATGCCTCATTATTGAATTGGAACACAGCGTCGGTCTTCAACAGCTTTTCAAAGTTTTCTTCCGAATAATACTCCATATACCTGTGTATATGAGCGAGTATGACCGTAAGACCGTATTCCGAAGAGATCGCGCTTATCTCTTCAGCCATCCAGTCCTCGAAATCACGGAAGGGGAGCTCGAGCAGTATCATGCCTGTATCCTCTATGGCGAGGCAGTCGATACCGTGGAGCTTTGATATACCGTGCTCAATGGCGACTTCCGCGCCGAGCAGTATATTCTGGATCGGTGAAAGGTCGATGATGCTCTCATAAGCGAGCTCACGCCTTATAAGGTATTCTGACAGGGAGCGCTCTTCGTGGGCGTAGAAATGAGGAGTAGCGATCAGTCTTTCGACTCCCTGCTCTCTCATTATCTCGATCATACCGAGAGAGGTATCGATATCCTGCGCACCGTCGTCGATCCCCGGCAAAATATGGCAATGGTAATCAGTAAGCATATTCAATTGTCATCCTTTTGTTCTTGAGTATAGTGGTTTATAACTGATAAAAGCATATATATTTCTTTGCTTTTGTTAAATATCTGTTCTTGAATGGGCTGCACAGACCATATCCGTTGCAGCGATACTGCTATAATTATATAACAGGTTGTATTGTTTTGTCAATAGGTTACAAAAGTTTAACAATATATTATAATTCTATACATCTGTTTGGTTATGTATATAATGCCCATATAACGAAAATGCAGCTGCATAAAGCAGCTGCATTCGGAGGTCTATTTAAGAAAAACTTCTTAAAAGCTATCAGAGTACTGTGCCTGATGGAACGGGAAGGGAGCTGATCTTCTTGATGAGGAGGAGCTGGATAGCCATAGCGTCGTCACCTGTTACTCCGTCATCACCGTAAACGTCGGCAGCCACACGGCCTGCATCTGAGAGCTGGTACTTGTTGGGGTTAGCAAGACACTGCATGATGAAGATAGCGTCTGCCAGATCTACAACACCGTCGCCGTTAGCGTCGCCGTTTCCTGTGCTCTTCTTCTGGGGAACAGTAGAAGTAGTTGTGGATGTTGTCGACGAAGAAATAGGTGCTGTTGTAGTAGTTGTGGTTGTTGTTGTCTCTGTTGTGGTTGTGGTAGAAGTTGTTGTGGTTACTTCTGCCTTACCGAAGTTGTATCCGTCGAAGTCAACGAGCTCCGGCTGATACCAGATCTGAGCCTCGGCGCTCTGGAGACCTGCGGGGAACTGGCTTACGGGGATTCTGATTGTGAGCTCGCCGTTAGCATCTGTTTTGCCTTCCCACTTGATCTGCTCCCAACCTGTGCCGTTGAAGCCTACACAACCGTTTGTATCTGTATTGGGTTCGCCCTTGATCTTGATGATAAGGTCGTCGCCTGCCTGAGCGTTGTCAAAGCTGATAGGAGTCTTCTTTGTCTTGTCAACAGGAAGCTCAACAGTTACATCGGGAGCTGTAAGAGTAACCATCTTTATGACAGTTGTCTTGCCCGGAGTTTTTGCCTGTATGTGGTTAAGAGTAGAAAGATCTGCGGGGTAAGAACTGGGAACCTGCTTGTCTACAAGGTAGTAAGCAATTCCGTTTTCCTCGTCAACTGTGTAAGGAGATATTGCTGTCCAGTTACCGTATTTTGCGTCTGAAACAGCAACTACAGGAGTATCGCCTGTATACTTGATAGCAACTTCCTTGCCCTTGAGGTCATCCCATGAGATCTCCTTGCCTGGAGTTGAGTCGCCGTATGTTTCTGCGAGAGCAACGTCGATATCTGAATTCTCAAGGAGCAATGTTCCTGCTGAGAGATCCTGATGATCATAGGTAGGCATCTTGCCTTCGCTGCCCCATACGATGGAGGTATCATTCATGATCTCCATCATCTTGTTGATGATAGGAAGGTTGTTCTGGTACCATTCGCCTGTCTCGCGGTTGATATAACCGTGAACCTCACCGGGATTCTGGTTGGGGTTGCTGGGATCCTTCTGCTGTCCGTTATCCCAGAGTACGCAGGGGATACCGTACTTCTTTGTAGTCTCGAAGTACTGAGTTGTCCACTCAACACGAGCCTGTGTGTTGCCAAAGTCTGAGGTACCCATTTCGCCGATTACTACGGGAACATCCTTATTAATGAACATATCACGGAAGTTCTGGAGATTGTAAGCAAGGTCGTTGCTGAACTCCTTTGTGAAGGTGTCGTGGTAAGCACCCTCCTCTGTCTTTGTGTTCATTGTGAAGTTGTAAGGAGTATAAGCGTGGATGGAAACCGCAATGAAGTCGTCATTCTCGGGAAGAACGATCTGGTTGAGGAATGTCTTGTCCGAGCTTGCAACATAGCCGGGGAGCATAAGAAGTCTGGTCTTTGCGTAAGGGCCGTCCATGTTTCTGATGAGCTCTACGAAGTTGGCTTCCAGTCTGTTGATAACGTCTGCTTCCTCGACAGGTGTTGCAGACCACCATTCCCAGGGTGTGTCCATTGCACGGGGCTCGTTCATGCACTCGAAGATGAGGTGCTGATCGTAATCCTTGAATTCTGTTGCTATCTGAGTCCAGAGCTTCATGAGTCTGGGGTTGATATCGTCATAAGCTGTGGCAAGATCGGCTCTGTTGATCCAGTTCTGTTCGTGGTGGACGTTGAGGATAACGTACAAACCGTTGTTGTATGCGTAGTCAACTACCTCGTGAACACGGGCCATCCATGCAGGATCTACGTTGTCGTTAGCGTCGAGGTGCTGGAACCATGTTGTAGGGATACGGACTGTGTTGAAGCCCTTTTCCTTGATAGCCTTGAAGAGAGCCTCGCTTGCCTTGGGGCAGCCCCAGCAGGTCTCTGTCTCAAGACCGGCGCTGTCCAGCGGGATAGGCTTTGAGGGGTCTTTGGGATTAGCCTTCTGAGCGTAAGCATCAAGAGTATTACCGAGATTCCAGCCTACTTTCATGTTTTCGGTGATCTCAAATGCTGTCATTGTTTTGCCTGCTGCATCAGCGATGTCGCCGATGGGAGCAATGCGGAGTGAAGAGAAGAGGCAAGCCGCTGCTGCGGATATGCTTATTATACGCTTCACGTTCTTTGAATTAGTGAACATAATATTCCTCCCTGATATAATAATATTGTTATTTTTCAGAGTCCAGTGCAGAAGACTCTGAAGTTCTTTTACAACTAAAGTTTAGCATAATTACAGAATAAAGTCAAGACGGTTTGTGCAAAATGCAACAAAAGAAGCATAGAATTTATGGCGAAGTATTTAGTATATATGTATAGTCAAATCGCGGTAAATAGGGATAAATGTTGCAACAATATTATTTTGATATAAAATTATTAAGGTATTGTTTATACTATTTCAAATTAAGACAATAGAATAAACATATAAACAAACAATTAATAAAGATAACAGAATATTACTATTTTTTATGCTATTTTACCATGTGGTTTTTTTGCAGCCGAAAACATAAGAAAAGCCCCCGCATCAGCGGGGGCGTGATATTATTTCTTTTTCTTCTTGTTAGCTGCTTTTTTTACGGTTTTTTCCGCTTTGTCGGCAGCATTTTCCGCAAGCTCTTCTGCCTTGTCTTCGATGGCCTCGGCAGCCTCTTCGGCTTTTTCTTCAGCTTCATCCAGGAGCTCGGCAGCCTTGTCGGCTAAGTCCTCGGCATTGTCCTCAGCCTTTGAGATTCCCTCTTTAAGTGAGGCATCAGCGTTCCTGATGAATCTCTCGGCGTCGTTCTCGAACTCTTCCTCGGGCTCCTCATCCGGTGTTTCCACCAGTATCTCAGCTTCCTCGGTTTTTTCGGACTTTTTAGCCTTATCGGTCTTTTTGTCCGTCTTTTCTGCGGCAGGAGCGTTCTTTGACTTCTCCTGATCGGTTTTTTTCTTGTTTTTCTTCTTTACAGCAGAAGCTTCTCTTTCCTTATTGAGCTCCTCGACGATCTCATCTACGGTCTTGTTCTTGAAGAGATCCTTTCTCTTCTTTTCCTCGATGAGGACCTTATTGTGCTTCTTGTCGTACTTACGGAACATAATAAGGATAGCTATGCCGAGTATGAGTGTGAATACACCCATATTGAAGCCGGGAGGAGTATACTTCATGGATACTGTATGATGTCCCACAGGGAGCCTTATACCTATCATCGTACCGAGTACAATGATCTGTCCTTCGCTGCCTGCGGCGTTCTTGAGTACCTTTGTGCCGTCTGCGTTTGTCTCTTCAACAATGAGGTTGTCGATGGTCTTTCCATCCACCTTTACCTCCCAGCCGGGCTCGTAGGGGATAGTTGTCATGAGTATCTGATTTTCCTTGACATCAACATCACCTACAAGGTGACGGTCGTTGGTTTTGGACATATCCAGATTCCACTGATTTTCCTTGAGCTTTGCGATATCCTCTTCAAAAGCAGCCTGATCGAGGTAGTAGAAGTTGAAGCCTGCGTTCTTTCTTACCATGATGTACTCATTGCTTCCTGTGTACTGACCTCCCGAGCCTGTAGGCGGGATAGTGAGTCTGATCTCTACCTGGTCGCCCTCCTTGAAGGGACCCATTCTTACGATAGGTGAGGAGTTGGTGGTGAAGTACTGACCGTAGCCGTCATAAGCCTCGGTGCCTGTCTTCTGACCTCTGTATACTCCGTCTTCGCCCTTTACGGCTACCCATACGTTACACTGCTTTCTCATTTCCGAGCCAAGGTGCATATAGATGTCGCCGTCCTTGGGAACGGTAACGTCAACGTTTACAACCGCGTCGTTAACGCCTGCGAAGGCTTCGTAGCAGTCGTGCATAGTACCTACGCCGTCTCCGTCGGGATCGTTGAAGTAATCGTGGAGATATACCTTTGTATCATCGTAGTTGATGCTGCAATCAAAGGGAACGTAGTACTGTCTGGGATTGAGGTTTGCAAAATCCGTTGTGCTTCCTGCCATAGCGCTGAGGAAGTTGTTGAGGCTGTTGAAGGGGTTGTCGTTTCCGAGACCTACCAGCCTTGTGATGTCGGCGTTTGCCATATATCCGATATTGAGAGCGTTGGGGTTCTCGTATACATCGATATGAGCGGGAACGTCATTATCCTTCTTGTAGGAGGAATCGAATATCCACTTATAAGAAGCGTCAAGGAGATTTTTGCCTGCGCCGTTTCTCTCCGGATCGTCAAGCACGTACTTGATGCCGAGGATAGAGTCAGCAACTGGGTTGCTTCCCTGATACTTTGATTCGAAGCTCTGGGTGAAGTAACCCATAGTCTCAATGAATTTGATAGCTCTTGCGTTCATTACGGAGCTGGAGTGGGATATACCCTTCAGTCCGTAGGCCAGAGGATCGTTTACCATACGGTCATAGGTCTTTTCCGCACGGTAGAAGCCTCCGTCGTATTCTTCCAGCTGCTTTACAACGTCGGGAGCTGTCATTATCTCGGTGTAGGTGCTCTTGTCTGAGTTGCCTACCTCCTTGAATATCTTCCTGAATGAGTCGAAGCAGTTGTAGCCTGTTTCAAATAAAATGAAAACGGACATGAGCACTGTAAGTGCTGTCTTTGCCTTTTTGGTCTTGGAGTGGCTGTACATATATACGCCGATAAGGTAGATAGCGCCAAGTATGAGACCGAAGGCAACAGTGCCCAGCCAGAGCTCGTCCCAGCTTTCGCTTCCACGGTTCATCTTGTCCTTATAGGGCAGGATGGCGACGTACTTGTATTTTTCCTCGTTGTAATCGAATTTCTTCATCATCGCGCAGAACGCAGCGGTAAGGCCGCCCACGGTGACTGCGGATATGCCGATGCTGGGCAGCGACAGCTTGTAGCCGTCCAGATGGGAGAATATATCGGCTGCCATAGATACCAGCACGAATGAGAGCAGGAATGAGTATCTGTAAGGGAGCCAGTTAGGATCCTGACCGCCGTGCCACATCATATTGATGGGCTTTACGTACATACTGAAGAGCAGTATGAATGCAAGGATACCGTAGCCGATCTTTTTGTTGCGCTTGATCTTCTTGTTCATGAAGAACAGAGGGATAAGCACGAAGGTGAGAACGCCGCAGTATATCTCGGGGCGTCCGTAGAAGCGTGTACCTTCATCAACGTTAACCGAGTAGTACTGGTTGGGGAGCAGACAGGGCACCAGCTCAAGGGGATTGAACATTGCCTTGTAGCTGTAATCGGGGACTGAGAAGTCGAATTTACCCAGTGCAAGCGCATTGTATACGGGAAGTATCATAAACAAGCTGCACATGAGCACTACGACTGTTGAGATTATCATGGTGCCGAGAGTCTTTCCGAATTCCTCTATGCCCTTGAATTTTCTCTTTGTGCCGAAGAATACATAGTAGAGGAAGTACAGGGCGATGAATATTGCTATCATGAAGCCGATATAGAAGTTGGCAACGAACATTATCGCTGTGGGTATGATGTAATTCAGCTTTCTTCCGTCATCGACCAGATATTCCACGCCGAGGATTATCAGCGGCAGGAATACGGGACCGTCTATCCACATGGGATCTATGAGCTGTATAACTACGTAAGCCATCATAGCGTACATAGTAGAGAACATAATGGACTGAAGCGGCTTCAGGTTCTTGGATTTCTGTGCGTATATGCAGAAGGTGAGACCTGCCGAGCCTACCTTTGTCATCTGCATGAGCATCATGCTTTCGAGTATCATCTTCCTTGGCAGGAGCATGATTATAAGGGTGAAGGGACTTGCGAGATAGTAGCCTATGACACCCATGAAGCCGCCCGAAAGGTTTCGGCTCCAGCTGTAGAATGCACTTCCGCCTCCCCAGAAGTCTCTTCTGAGAGCTTCAAAGTAGTAGATGTACTGACCGTTAAGGTCGAGGGTGAGTACCGAACGCTCACCGAAGGGGTAGACGTCAAAGCCGATGTACGCAATGAGCGTAAGCAGGAAAGGGATGAGGAAAGCCGCTATATAGTATAAAGGCTTGATTTTTTTCCCTCTCTTTTCGGCTATAATGTCTGCGGCAGTAACGGCAGGCCTGGTGCTGCCGATCTTTTTGCGGGCAGCAGTGTTTTTTGTTGCAGTGCCCGTAGCTTTTGACTTAGCCAATTTTGTTCCTCCTTTGTGTCGGGACGATAAGACATAGTTCCCGATTTTATACTATTCATTATTATACTACAAAAATAAATGATTTGCAATACCAAAAAACGTAGAAAAAGCCGCAGGAAAAAAACAGAAAATTTTCACGGAAATTACTGAGAGTTTTGGCTTTGTCATACGTATAATGTATGGAAAGAGTTTTTTGTGCCGCTTTAATGAAAATATTATCCTATTAATTGTGAAAAATCTTCAAAAACCATTGACGAAAACGGTGCAAGGTGCTATAATGAAAATGTTCTGAGCTTTTCAGGAACAATACATATTAATATAAAAATAAGGAGAATAATTATAGTGGGTAAGTATTTTGGAACTGACGGTTTCAGAGGGACCGCTAACGAAAATCTGACAGCAGACCACGCATATAAGGTAGGCCGCTTCCTCGGCTGGTACTACGGAGAGCTCAAAAGGCGCAGCGGCAGCAATGAGGCTCCGCGCATAGTTATCGGCAAGGACACCCGCCGTTCAAGCTATATGTTTGAATACTCCCTGGTAGGAGGACTTACGGCTTCGGGTGCGGACGCATACCTTCTCCATGTAACTACCACACCTTCTGTGGCATATATATCAAGAGTTGACAGCTTTGACTGCGGCATAATGATCTCAGCCAGCCACAATCCCTACTACGATAACGGCATCAAGCTCATAAACGGTCAGGGCGAGAAGATGGAAGACGATGTCATCGAGCTGGTTGAGGCTTATCTTGACGGCAAGCTCACCGCCTTCGGCCAGGAATGGAGCGAGATCCCCTTTGCTCACGGTGAGAATATAGGCAAGAGCGTTGACTATATCTCGGGCAGGAACCGCTATGTGGGCTATCTTATTTCCCTGGGAATGTATTCCTTCAGAGGCATGAAGATAGGTCTTGACTGCGCAAACGGTGCTGCATGGAACATTGCAAAGTCTGTATTTGACGCCCTCGGAGCAGAGACATATGTCATAAATGCCGAGCCCACTGGTACTAATATAAACAATAACGCAGGCTCAACACATATCGAGAATTTACAGAAGTTCGTAGTTGAAAAGGGTCTTGACGCAGGCTTTGCCTATGACGGCGATGCTGACCGCTGCCTCTGTGTGGACGAAAAGGGCGAGGTCATCACAGGTGACCATATCCTCTATATCTACGGAAGATACATGAAGGAGCGCGGAAAGCTCATAAACAATACCGTTGTTACTACGGTAATGTCAAATTTCGGACTTTATAGAGCCTTCGACGAGATCGGCATCGACTACGCAAAGACAGCAGTAGGCGATAAGTACGTATATGAATATATGAAGGAGCATGACTGCTGCATCGGCGGTGAGCAGTCGGGACATATAATCTTCTCGAAGTACGCCTCCACAGGCGACGGCATACTCACCAGCCTGAAGATCATGCAGGTGATAATGTCACGCGAGAAGAAGCTCAGCGAGCTTGCAGCACCCTTCAAGGTATATCCTCAGGTGCTGGAAAACGTAAAAGTAAAGGACAAGAAGGCTGCACAGGACGACAGCGATGTACGCGCTGAGGTGGACAAGGTAGCTGCCGAGCTGGGCGACGCAGGAAGGATACTTGTGCGCGAGAGCGGTACAGAGCCTTTGGTAAGAGTAATGGTGGAAGCACAGGACGAAGCGGTATGCCGCAGCTGTGTTGACAGAGTAGTCAATGTGATAAAGCTCAAGGGATATACATTATAATAATAGATATATAAATTATACATGGGGCTTTCTCCTATGAAGGGAAAGCTTCCCCGTCACAGGCTTTTATACGGCTAAAATACCCCGAAAACAGGAACTCGGGCAGGCACCCGGGATCCGAAAAATCCTATTGACTGCGATTTTTATTTGTGATATAATGATGGTTGCGGTGTATCGCACCATATTCTATTTGAGAGGAACAAAACTGGAGGTTAACATGGCTAAGAATAATGATCGTAACCTTAACGTTACGATAAAAAATCAGAGTGATTCAGATAACGAGGTCGTTATTTCCGTTTCATCTATCCTCAAACAGATGAAACGCCTGCTGGCAACATGGCTGGCTGCTTCTGTTATGGCAGGAGTACTGGGTGTAGCTTTATCGGCAATAATCACCTTCTCTTCCAAGACTCCCGCAAGAGCACTCGTAAGCTTTACATACCCGAATATCGAAAAGGGACTTGATCCCGCAGGACGCAAATTCGAGATAGAGACTATGAAAAATCCCGTTGTCATCGAAAGAGCGCTTACAAAGCTGGACATCGACCTTGAAAAGCTGGAGGACGTAAGATCAAACGTCAGCTTTGATTCAAAGATCCCCGACGACGCATACGATAAGCTCACCGCTTATTACAGCGTAATGGACAAGGCTACCACAGGAAGCCTTTCCGCAGCGCAGGCAATGCTGGATACAAAGTATTACCCGACACAGTTCACGGTATACTTTGATTTCGGCAAAGCAGGCTTCGACAGAAAAACAGGCGTTGAGGTGCTCAATACCATGCTGGACTGCTATACCGACTACTTCTATGAGCAGTACGGATACAATGAGGCCCTCGGAGCTGCCGTAAATGCAAACGAATATGAGAACTATGACTACGCTCAGCAGATAGACCTCTTCAGAGACTCGCTGCGAAAAGTCAGAAGCTATCTCAATAAGCTTTCAAACGATGACAATACCACCTTCCGTTCAAGCGTTACGGGCTATTCCTTCAAGGATATTTCCGAGTACGCAAAGACCGTGAGCAGTATCGACCTTGACAGAATTTCTTCTTATATATCTATAAACAATGTTACAAAGAACAAGGACGAAGCCCTTGCATACTATGATTTCAAAATAGAGAACCTCAAGCGTGACAAGGACGAATACACAGAGCGCCTTGAAGCTATCAACAATTCTATCAGCCAGTACGAAAAGGATCATATCTACATTTTCGGAAACGGCACAGAGGGCACAAATACAGAGTCTACAGTACATTCCGAGCAGTACGACCTGCTCTTCAGACAGAAGACCAGCGCTCAGAACGAGCTTGCAGAGACAAAGCAGGATATAAAGTATTATGAGCAGAGACGCGACGATCTGAAGAACAACAAGAACAGCTCAACGGTAAACGTTGAAAGAGTAGAGGCCGATATAGCATCCCTCAGCGAGAAGGTCGCAAATATCGTTGACCTCACAGAAAAGACAGCCGATGATTACTATGAGAACGTTCAGTTCGCACACGCATACAACATCCTTATCCCCGCTTCAAGATCAGTAGGCGCCGGCATCAAGGACGCTATAATAAATTCCATCAAACCCCTTTTTGTAGTTGAGGCACTCATATTCTTCATCTACCTTGTGGCAGCTTTCGTTTCCGCATTCAAGAAGGACAACAGAAAGGCTTTTGCCGACGGCGATGATGATGATGACGATGATGATGACGACGAGGACGAGACAGACCTTGAGGAAGTTATCGAGGCAGTCGAGGAAGAGGCTGAAAAGGCTGAGAAAAAGGCTGTAAAGAAAAACGGCAGAAAAAAATAAATGATGATCATGCACCTTCGGTCGTGGGGCCGGGGGTGCTTTTTTGTATCCGCAATGTTAAATCCACGTTAAAGAATGACGGATTTCATTGACTTGACGCCGCGAATGATTATAATAGATATGGAAGCAAATATAAAAACAGGAGACTATTATGGAAGAATTTTCGATTTTTAACATCTTCACGCTTTTGGGAGGACTGGCTTTCTTCCTTTACGGCATGAATGTAATGTCCACAGGACTTGAAAAGCTCACAGGCGGAAAGCTTGAGGTAGCTCTCAAAAAGATGACCGAAAACAAGGTCAAGGCCATACTTCTGGGTATGGGCGTAACTGTTGCCATACAGTCCTCATCGGCTATGACAGTAATGCTGGTAGGATTTGTAAACTCGGGCATAATGACTCTCGAACAGACTATCGGAGTTTGTTTCGGTTCTAATATCGGAACCACATTTACCGCATGGATACTCTGTCTTGACGGTATCAAGGATAACGGAAGCGGCGGTATAATCAGCTTTGTGCTGAAAATGCTGAAGCCCTCCTCCTTCTCGCCCCTTATCGCTCTTGCAGGTGTGATACTTATCATGTTTGCAAAGAAGAACAAAAAGAAGGACGTAGGACGTATCCTTGTGGGCTTTGCGGTACTTATGACGGGTATGACGCTTATGTCGGATTCCGTAGATCCGCTGGCAAGCTCGCCTGATTTCCAGAGGATACTCACAGCCTTCCACAACCCCATACTCGGTGTAGCGGTAGGAACTATATTCACAGGTATAATCCAGAGCTCGGCAGGCTCTATCGGTATACTCCAGGCTTTTTCCAAGACAGGCGGCCTTACATACGGTATGGCTCTGCCTATAATCATGGGCTGTAATATCGGTACCTGCGTTACCGCACTTCTCGCCACAGTGGGAGTAAGCAAGGACGCAAAGCGTGTTGCATGGACACATATCATCATCAAGATAATAGGTACACTGGTGCTCCTTCCTATAATTATGCTGCTCCAGAACGTTATAGACCTGGGCATAATGAAGTCCACCGTAGGTTATGTGGGCATAGCTGTAATGCACACTATATTCAACGTTGCGACTACAGTAATGTTCATGCCTTTTACCAAGCAGCTGGTCAAGCTCTCGAAGATACTGGTAAAGGACGGCAAGGAAGAGGCAAGAGATCCCAGAAGAACTCTTACAGGTCTGGACGATATACTCCTCAAGACTCCCGCAGTTGCTGTACATACCTGCCTTTCAGCTTCCGTACAGATGGCTGAGCTCACAAGAGAGACCATAGTCAAAGCACTTGATCTGCTGGTAAGCTACGACGGCGACACCTGCGATGTCATAATCGAAAATGAGGATATAATCGACGGCTTTGAGGACAAGATCAACAGCTATCTCATAAAGATCGCCAAGAGCAACCTGACAGGTGCAGACAGCCGAAGTGTATCCAAGATGATGCACTGTGTAGGCAACTTCGAGCGTATCTCCGACCACGCTGTAAACCTTGTGGAGTCGGCACAGGAAATGCACGAAAAGGGAATAATGTTCTCGGATGAGTGCGTCAATGAGATAAATGTCATCACCGACGCCATAAAGGAGAATATCAATAAGGCATTTGATTCATACGTAAACAACGATCTTGGCATAGCTCATCACGTAGAGCCTCTTGAGGAAGTTGTGGACAACCTCAGCACCGAGCTGAAGAACAGACATATCCGCAGACTTCAGAATGATGAGTGTACGGTTGAGCTGGGATATATATTCCAGGATGTTCTCACGAATCTTGAGAGAGTATCCGACCACTGTTCAAATATAGCAGGCTGCCTCATCGAGACAGACGAAAAGACCAATCTCCACGCTTATCTCCACGATGTAAAGGAGAACGACGAGGAGTTCAGAAAGGAATACCGCGAGTACGCCGAGGAGTACTTCCGCCGTCTTGGCGGGGCCAGCGTAAAAGCCTGAGCGGGATAACAGTCCATTATCGGGGAGGAGCCTTTGAAAAAGGGGTTCCTCCCTGTTTTATATGAAAAAAGCCATAGTATTTCTGACACAGAGTCGGAAAACTATGGCTTTTCTGTTTGTATTGACCGTAAGAGATCACATCTGCGGGGTTGTCCGTGCAAATCAGTATGGAAGGCTGAAATTCTCGGCTTTCCATACATTATCGCTGCCGATGGCAACGGAGAACTCAACGGTAGTGGAATAAGCTGCATCACCGAAGTCACTGCCGTCGTAGTAGTTATCCACGGTAAAGACTATCTCACTGTCAGAACGTGACTTTATTCCAGTGACCTTTGACGAGGAATAGTATATATCAGAGCCGCGGTTGCCGCAGAAGGCGTACATGGTGCCGTTTTTCTCGATATACAGCGATGAAAGCTGATCTGCCCGCTTTTCGCTGAATACCTTGTGATAGTCATTTTCCACGTCGCTCAGGGACTTTATTCTGCTGTCGGTGATCTTGTAGAACTGCCAGCCGAGATTGTTCTCCACAAAGTAGTTAAGATCAATATCATAGGGGCAGCCTACGGTGAAGTTCCATTCCGTGCGGCAGGCAGACTCAAAGAGTGCCTGACCTGCAGCGATGAGAGCAGTGTCATCTGCCTCCGAGGGGGAAGCCGTGAAGACAACAGCTCCGTCCTTGTTGTATTCAAATACACCGCCGCCCATAGGATCGGGCTGAGTTGTTACAGCAGCCGTTGTGGCAGCTTTGGTTGTTGTGGTAACGGTAGTGGTGGAGGAAGCTGTGGTGATCTGAGAATGGTCGGCAGGAACGGGCTGCTCAGTAGTGACAGCCTCGGTAGCCGAGGGCTTTTCCGTATCGGAAGTCTTTTCCGTTTTCTTTTCGCTGCATGAAACAGCTCCTGCTGCAAGAGCAGCGGCAGCCATAAGTGACAATATTTTTTTCATTACGCTTCCTCCTGTTCATCGTCGAGTACAAAGTCGATAGTACCGTCGCTGACGTTTACTGCGGCGCATATCACGCGGACAGTCTGACCGAGAGCATAGGTAGTGCCGCTGAATTTTTCCGTAAGGGAAACGGGCTCGCAGTAGTCGTATTCGCCCTCGGGGAGAGTTCTTATGTGTACCAGTCCCTCTACGGTGTTGGGAAGCTCTACATAGAAGCCGAACTCGGTAACTCCCGAGATCCTTGCTGTGAAGCTTTCGCCGATATGAGCCTTCATATATTCAGCCTTGTAGCAGTCCTCGCATTCGCGTTCTATGGTTACGGCGCGTATCTCCGCGGCTGACGAGCGGTCGGCGGCATTTATCGCAAAGCCCTCGTAGCGCTTGCTGAGCCATTCGCCGTTATAGCCTGCTAAAATATCGGTGATTATGCGGTGTATGGCAAGATCGGGATAGCGGCGTATAGGCGATGTGAAGTGAGCGTAGTCATCCAGCACCAGACCAAAGTGTCCGAGAGGCTCATGGGAGTACTTTGCCTTTGCCATAGAGCGGAGCACAAGCATATTCACAGCCTCGAACTTGTCTGTATCCTTTGCGCTTTCCAGTATCTTTGCGGCATGAGCGGGCTTGAACTCGCTGAAATGAGGGCACTCGAAGCCGTATTTGGGAAGTATCTCATGGAGAGCCTCGGCCTTTGCCTCGGGAGGAGCCTCGTGTATACGGTAAACGAAGGGCACCTTCTTATCCTTTGCCAGTCTGGCGGCAGCCTCATTGGCAGTGAGCATGAATTCCTCGATAATGCGCTCGGCCTTGCCTCTTTCGCGGGGAATGACGTCGCAGCATACGCCGTTTTCGTCGATTATCAGCTTGCTTTCCGTAGTCTCTATCTCGGGAGCGTGCCGGAGCTTCTTCTTTGCGATGAGTTTGTCTGCCAGCTCGTTCATAAGCATTATATTCTTTCTGACAGCGGAATATTTATCTGCGATTTCCGGAGCTTCCGTGCCGTCCAGTATGCGGTTTATCTCGGAGTATACGCCCTTTACGCGGGAGCGGATAACGCTTTTGCAGAAGCGGTATGAGAGCATATTGCCTTCATTGTCGAGCTCCATGAATGCAGAGAGCGTGAGCCTGTCCTCGTCGGGATTGAGGGAGCAGATACCGTTTGAAAGCTCCTTCGGCAGCATGGGGATGACCTTGTCTGCGTAGTATATGCTTGTACCGCGGAGGAGAGCCTCCTTGTCGATGGCGCTGTTGCCCTTGACATAGTGGGAAACGTCTGCGATATGGACGCCAAGACAGTAGCCCTTCCGTGTTTTTTCCACGGAAACAGCGTCGTCCAGATCCTTGGACTCGGCTCCGTCAATGGTGAATATGGTCATATCGCGCAGATCCTCGCGGTTATTGAAGCTGTACTCCTGAACGCCGCCCTCGGCTATTTTACGCGCTTCCTTCAGCACCTCGTCCGGGAAGGCCGTGGGAGCTCCGTGGACGGCAAGTATGGAAGCCGCAGATGAAGCTGCATATTCCGAGCTTCCGAAAACCAGGGTTATCCTGACCTTGTGCTCGGCATGACGGCGGCCGCGGTAAACTATCTCCGCCAGGACTTTATCGCCGTTTTCAAAGGGGATACTTTCCTCGCGGACTATTATAACGTGATTTTTTGAAGCCGTATCCGGCACAAGATAGGGCTTGCCGTCGTCGAACTCGATCCTGCCCGTGAGCTGTGAGCTGCCGAATTCGAGTATATCAAGTATCTCACCCTCGGGCTCACCCGACCTTGAAGGGATAGGGGATATGAGGACTCTGTCGCCGGGCATGGCGCCCAGCATACATTTTCCGGGTATGAAGTATTCAATGCCGTCGTCCGTTACAGCGAAGCCGAAGGTTCTGCTCAGGCGTGTCACTGCTCCGGGGAATACGTCAATACGGGAGCAGAGAGCGGCCTTCATGCCTTTTTTCATCATTACTACGCCCTCATTGCGCAGCTGTGAAAAGGCTGCGGCGAAGTTATCTCTTCCCGATTTTTTTGTCCTGCACTTTGCCTCAAGCTCGCTGAGGGGCATTGTTTTCTTGCCGTAGGCCTTGAGGAAGGTGACTATTTTGTTTTTATAGCTTTCCACCGAGACAACAGAGCTGCTCTTTTTCTCGGACTGTTTCTTTTTGCTTTTTTCTGCCATATTATCTCCTTCTGTATTTCCGTGAAAAAAATCAAGCCCCATGACTTTAAGTCACAGGGCAGCTTTTCTTACTTTGTGAAGATCGGTATAATATTCACGGCGAGCACGATAACGAAAAGGATTATCGCCATAGCTCTTGTGATCTTAGCGAGGATCGCTTCCTTTGTTCTTCCCTCGTTCTTGCCGTAGAAGGAATCAGCGCTTGCACCTGTGAGAGCAGCTGTCATGCTGTCCTGTGATTTCTGCTCCTGTGAAAGGCAGATAACGATAGTAAGGAAACTGAGGATAAGAATAGCGATACCGCCGATGATTTCTAAAGTTGACATAAAAAACTACCTCCGAATAATAAGTATTATTTACGGCAAAAGCCGATATATTTCAATTAGCTATAATATTATAGCACAGACCGAAGTGTATTTCAAGTGTTTGAGGCGAAAAAGCAAGAGAAAAAAATATGGTAAAATTGTTGAAATCGTACAAGTCAGGCAATAATAAAGGCTGCACGGCATATGCCGTGCAGCCTTTCAAGCTTGATAAAATATCAGACTCAATAAGCGAGTGAAGATACCTTCTTGATGAGGTACTCCTGGATACGGAGAGCATCATCGCCTGTAAGTCCCTTTGTTGAGCGGTCAACGTCACCGTTAGCCTGACCCTGTCTTGAGAGACAGTGATAATCAGTACCGCCTACACCGTACTTGTTGGGGTTAGCCAGAGCCTGCATGATGAGGATAGCATCGGAAAGGTCAACATTACGATCGCAGTTAGCGTCGCCGTATACAGTTACAGGAATATCCTGAGGCGGATTAGTCTGTGTAGGAGCTGTTGTAGTAGTTGTAGTGGTTGTTGTGGTGATTTTTGTAGTAGTTGTAGTTGTGGCAGCTGTACCCTTTGCTGTATAAACTACGATAGAATCCATGTTGTAAGTGGAAACGTTAGTCCACCATGTACCGAACTTGAGCTCGCCGGCGCTGTAAGCGAAAGTCTTGGCAGCACTTGCGGAGGGAGTCCATGTGATAGTACCCTTGCTGCCGTTGATAGATTTTTCCTGCTGATCGTCATCGTTCATGTACCAGTAATCGGGAGAAACAGTGGTTGAAGAACCGAAGTTACCTACCCACTTGTCGATGTTGCCGCTTGCAGAGATATTGAACTCTATCTTTGTAGCGTACTCGCCGCTGGGGATCTTGAAGTCAGCCCAGTCGAAGCCGATCATCTTGTCGTCAGCTGCGTCATCGAACTTGAGAGACTTGTTGAACTCTACCTTGTATACTCCGTCGCCGCCTGTTGAAGGACCGCCGGGATTGGTGTTTGTAGTAGTTGTTGTTATTACAACAGGTCTTGTTGTAGTAGTTGTAGTTGTTGTATTGCCGGGTGTTGAACTGCCGCTTCCGCCGTCGAGAACGACCTTCTCGATAGTAACACCGTCGCCCTGAGGCCACCAGATCATAGCCTTTACAGTCTGACCAACATTTGAAGGAATATCGTAGTCTACTACAACTTCCTTGTTTGCGTCAGCCTTTACGTTTTCAAAATCAACCTGCTCCCACTTGCCTGTCCATGTGCCGAAGCCGCCGGAAGCCTGTGTATCGTTGGTATTGATCTTGAAGTAAAGTGTTGCCTTCTTAGCGCCCTGAGGAGCAAACTCAGCAACGCTGATAGGTCCGTCGGTTCCGTCCTCTACACCTACCTTCATATCAGCAGGAAGGAGAGTCTTGCCGCTGCCTGTTGAAGGACCGCCGGGATTGTAAGTGGTTGTTGTAGTTGTGGGCGGATTATAAGGATCTACCTGTGTAGTTGTTGTAGTTGTACCGGGCTGAGATGAGCCGCCGCCGTAGATCTTTGAAACGCCGGGGATAGTGCTTACAGTTGAGCCTGTATTGTAGAAGTGGTAAAGACCTGCTGCTGCACCAACGAGACCTGCGTTATAGTCAACAGCTACCTCGTTAGCCTTATAATCTGAACGAACATCGCGGTATCCTGCGCCGCTTGCATCAGTAGGACCGCCGCAGAGAGCGCCTACAAGAAGATTCTTGTTAGGTGTTCCGTCGTTCTGCTCGCTTGCGTTTGCATCGGGTGAAGCTGCTCTGTGGTGAGGATTTTTGGAAGCGTTGTCCTTGAAGCCGACAATGAGGCAGTAGCGCTGACCATTTGCAAAAGCCTTATCGCCTGTGAGGTACTGCATCTGGCCCTTAGCCCAGCCTGCATCACCGTGATTGTACTTAGCAGCTACGAGAGTAGCCATCTGAGCTGTAGCATTGTGTCTTGCCGAGCCCCACTCGTCGTAGAACTTGTACTCATTGCCGCCGCCGATCTCGTGAACGGCGCTCCAGTTGCTTGTAGCCTCAGCCTTGAGGATAGAAGCGCCGAGACCAACGTTCTCCCAGCAGTGTACCCACCAACCCTCGGGGCAGGTGCCCAGATCGTTGAGGTACTGAGAATCATTTGTAGCCTTATAGAGCCAGCCTGCTGCCCATGCGAGCTCGTCTGCGGAGCCGCTGGTACCGCTTACATAGTATGGTGAAACCGAATATGTTCCTGTATTCTGCTTTGAGAAGTTGTAGAGTGCCTTAGCATAGGTAAGGTCATCGGGGTTACCGAAGTTTACATAGTTAGCTGCGAGAGCTGCTGCATACTCAGCAGTAATGTTTGCAGCGCCGCCGGTAGTCCATACCATACGGCCTCTGTCACCCTGTAACTCGGGAGCGCCCCAGTAGTTATGGTCGATATCACCGTTACCTTTTTCGATAAGCACCTTTGAAACGTTGTTTCCGTTGAGAACTGTAGCGTCACGGAAGAATTTACAGAATTTGTCTGTTATAACTTTGAGGTGTGCATCCTGTCCTGTAGCAACGAAAGCGTCCTTGAATTCGTAATATGCCCAGCCGAGAGTAGAAGCTGCATAGCCCTGAGGCTGACCGAACATTACGTGGTCGCCGGCATCGTGGAAACCGCCGGGAACTTCGTCGTTCATGTGGCAGTTGCTTCTCCATGTGAGACCGCAGGACGAGTTGTCACCGCACATATTTGCGTCATAGAGATAGAGAGAGTACTGAAGGAGTTTAGCGTAGTTATCGCCGTCTGCCGCTGTTGCTGTAAGAGAGGGAGACACCACTGAAGAGAGCGGTGAAGCAATAGAGGTAAGGGCTACTGCGCTGCTAATGATGGCTGATTTCAGCCTGTTTAACTTATTCATGTTATCACACTTCTTTCTGAATGATCTGCCTATAATATGTCTTACCATCATTATACAGGGTTTGGATTGAAATTTGGTAACAAAACGGTAACAGAATAATTACAATATGGTGAAATAGAACTGCGAAACAATATTTTCAGCATGATGTGCAAAAAGCGACAACATACATTGTGCATAATCACTATTCTTTTTGTACGAAAAAGGTTAAAAAAAGGAAGCAGGCACGAAGCCTGAGCCCCGTGCCTGTCTTATGGAAGGTGGTGTTAGTAAATATCGTGTTTTTATCCGAGGGAAGGGATAAGCTTGAGAAGCAGTCTCTGGATATTCATAGCGTCGTCATTGGTCATACCGTTTCCGTCTGCATCTGCGTTCTTTCTGCCCAGAGTTGTAAGAGGCTTGTCGGCAGTGCCGCCCTCTGCGTACTTATTGGGGTTGGCAAGAGCCTGCATTATGAGTATGGCATCCGCAAGGTCTACCGTACCGTCGCAGTTGGCGTCGCCCTTGATATTGGCATCTCCCTTGACCATCAGTACGTCCATATATGTAACATTCGGAGTACCGCCGTCCCTGATGTCATCCTTAGCCTCAACAAAGGTATATCCGTCAGCCTCTGCATAAATATTGCTGATAGAGTAGCTCTTTGCGTCCTTGTACTTTGCATAGTTGTATATCACAGGGTTAGCGTCTGCTGTATTATACCTGGCTATCGGACCTGTGAATACTTCGCGTCCGTCTATCTCATAGACGATATGTGTTGCGAATGTCAGTGTGGCGTTGTTGATGAGCTCGCCCGTATCCTTGTCCTTGACTGTGAAAACGCAGGAATAAGGCTTTATGCCTTCGGCTTCCTTTACGGCTATGGGGTACTTGAAGTTTCCGAAGGATATATTCTCACCGTTATAATAATAATCTCCGTTGTACATTACCGCATATGAGCCAGCGGGCACCTCGTTAGCCATTTCGCCCTTCCAGATAGCGCCGTTTTCACCGCCTATGATGGCGTACTTGGGATCGAGAGTGATGTTCTCAACAAGGAAGGGCTCGCCGTAGATTATGCCTGCTCTGCTGCCGCCTTCTGCCTCCTGCCAGTATGTTCTTGACTGTACCATTACGGAAATACCCGAAAGATCGAGACTCTCGCCTACGGTATACTGTGTCTTTGCAGGATAGGAAATTACCTCCTTGACATCATATGATGGTCTCATTGTAATAGTTATCAGTGGCTTTGCCTCGGTAGTTGTAGTTGTGGTTGTAACTGGCTCTGTTGTGGTAGTAGTGGTCGTTGTTGTGGAGGTAGTTGTAGTAACTATCTCATTGCTGCCGAATTTGAAATCTGCGTTTATCTCGCTTACCTGCTTTGCAAGAGCGGGCATAGATGTTGCATCGCCGCCGTAGAGGTTTGCAACGCCTGCACAGGCAATTGCGAAGCAGCCGTTATAATCGAGAGCACCCTCGGTGTACTGGTATTTGTCTGTCTGATCCTGATAACCGCTCTTGTCGTCACCGCCTACGAGGAGACCGTAAGCTGTGTACTTGGCGGAGGGATTGGAGGAAGCGCCTGAGCTGTCAGTTCCGGGATTTGCAGCACGGTGGTGGATATGTACGGGCCACTTGTCGCCGTATCCGAGGAGAAAACTATAGCCTAAGCTGTTGTCTCCGAGGATGTGGTCCATCTGATACTTTGCAGCCTTTGCGTAATCTGCGTCCTTGTTGCCGTTTGCGATAGCGAGGGCATCCATCTGTTTAGCGCAGTTGTAGCGTGAAGCACCCCAGCCGTCTGCGTTATATGTACCTACTCTGAGATCGCCCTGCTTCTGGAGTTCGTACTTCAACTCGTCAGCGTATACCTGATCGCCTGTAGCCTTGTACATGAGAGTGGAATAGCCCTGCCATACCTTGTCCCATGAGAATACCCAGCCGTCGTACTGGCTGTTGCCGTAGTCGCCGTTCTTTCCGACACGTGAAGGCTTGCTTCCTGCGTCGTTTACCCAGAGCCATGCCTGAGCCATAGCCTCTTCGTCCTGATACTGAGCGGCTGTATCATAGAAGCCGCCTATACCGCCCGTATTGTTGCCGACGTGCTGCTGACCGAATGCCAGCAGAGCCTTTGCGTACTTCAGGCACTCTGCGGAATAGGTGGGATCGGAATCCTTGAGCACATATGCCGTGCCCGCAAGTCCTGCTGCCATTTCGCAGCATACCGAGGAATTGTTGCTGTTTGATGTGAGCCAGAATATAGGCCTTGCATAGGTCTGTACTTCCGGAGGTGACCATATGCCGTGATCCGTGCCGCCGTCTGCAACAACGTGTGCAACAGCCGCAACATTGCCGGAGTTATCAAGGAATGTGGTCTTCATAAGGTAATCGGCGCCCCATCTGAGCTCATAGATAAGATGATCCTTGCAGCCTGCCTTTTCGTATACACCGGGGTTGAGGTATTCTGAAAGAGCCAGAGCGCTCATTGCGAAACCGATAGTGAGATTGAACTTGATGTGGTCGCCTGCGTCGTGGAAGCCGCCCGAAAGATCGACTTTTCCGTCGCCGTCTGGATCCACAGCGGCCTTTTCCGAGCCGCCCAGATTTCCTACGGAAGCGGAATCGTCATATGTGTGGCAGTCGCCTCTCCATGTAAGAGGGCCGTCGGTAATGCCTTTGCCGCAGGCGTTGGCGTCGTACATATAAAGCGACATAGCCAGTGCTTTATAGTAGTCGTGATCTGCTGCGTCGGCAGTTACGGGAACTGCGGTGGTTACCGCCGATGTCAGTGCTATGACAGCGGAAGCGGCTGCAGCAGATAGTTTTTTTGCCAGAGTGTTTTTGTGTTTCATTTTCCATTCTCCTCTCAAATAATAGATAAAACAGGAAGTCTATGCAAGCCATAGTTTCCATGCTACTATTATAACATATTTTGCTCAAGTTTTGTGAACAATATGTGTAATTTCGCACAATGAGAGACATATTTGGAGAATGTATCAAAAAGTCTTCCTTTTCTTTGTGGCATTTTACTATGATAAGGAGGATATATGCCGATATCTGAGGGGGAAAACTTACGTCCCCGTCTTTTCAATATGAAAAAAGGACGGCTTCCGCCGTCCCTGTATCAGTTGCTGTATTTTGCTATTTCGCCGTCGATGACCGGTGAAAGTGCGCTCTTGAGGGCTTCCCAGTCCTTAGTCTGCTGTGAATCGGTGATACGGTACATAACGCCCCTTGAATCGGGAGTATAATTACCGTAGCCGGTCATTGCTGTATCCATGCCGTTTCCGAAATCGTAAACGGGGCTTACCTTTGAAAGATCGGTATATTCCTGCAAAGCGTCGTACTGTTCCTCGGTGATGAAGCTCCTGTATGTGCCCGAGGCGTTCTTCACCTGTATCAGAGCCTGTTCCTTTGCAGCCTTTTTCATGTTTTCGTCAGAGGCTGCAAGACGTTCGCATTTTAAATATGTAGCAACTGCCTTGCCTTTCTGAGAGTCTCTTGTGAGCATACGGGCATTGAAATTGCAGGAGATGTAGTTTTTGTCCGCTTCGGGATCCTTGGGGAAGGGGACTATCATCAGGTCAGACTCCGGATTTGCGGCGTTGGATATTCCCAGCGACCAGCTGCCTGATGCATAGAACAGGGTATTGAGGTCTGCGGGGAAGGTATCGCGCCATAGGGTGCTCACCCAGCCGTTTGCGCATATGCCGTTTATCATAGCCTCTGCTCTTGCGATGTCGGGATCGTACATACAGTTTTTCAGCGTGTTTCCGTCGTAGCTCACCACAGCACGTCCTGTTGAGCTGATGGCTGCCTGTCCGAACCAGCCGTTTATGCCGTATCTGTATGCGTCGGGATTATTTGATCTGAACTTCTCGATCATGGACTTCATTGCGTCCCAGTCCCATTTGCCCTCCTGCCACAGAGTCCTCGGATCATCTATTCCTTCGGATTTCATGAGCTTTCTGCTGTATGTGAGCAGTACGGGTTCGGATATCGAGTAGGGGATCACGTAATGCTGTCCGTTGTATGCGAACATATCCATCAGTGACGACACATCCGACCAGAGGCCTTCGTCAACGCCCATATCCCCGAAATAGGAGTCGAGGGGAGCGAACTGTCCCGACATAACGCCGCCGGGGAACACTCCTCCGTCAAAGGGGAACATATCCACAGTCTCTCCTGAATCCAGCATTGCGGAAAGGGTGGAGAACTTGTCGTTTGCTGATGTACGCACCCAGTTTATCCTGCCGCCGTAAGCGTCCTCGAAGAGAGCCAGTGCTGCGGAGCGCTGGTCTCCGCCCTGAGGGTTGAGGTCATAGTCCGCCAGCCAGGTTATCTCCATATCGCTGCTGGGCTCGGCGGGATCGCCGTTGAATGTGGTATCTGCCGTCTCCGAGCTTTTTTCTGCGGTGACGGGCTGTGTATCTCCGCTGTCTTTCTTTTTGCTGCTGCATGATGTGGCAGCGGTAAGGACTGCGGCTGCTGCTGTAAGGGCAGCGAGCAGTCTCTTTGTATTCAACATTATATGTTATGCTCCTTTCGGATACCGCATTTGTTTCTGCGGTAAGAGTCAATAATATTATACTCGTTCTTCTGTTCTGTGTCAAGGAATATGATATTACGGGAAAAGGCTGTAAAAACAGTGGTTATTTCCATTGAGGCGGGGCGAGTTTGCATTATCTTTGTTAAAAAGCTCCAAAAATACCGCCTGTTATATGTCAAGTTGTTAAAAAAATGCGGAATTGTTATAAAATTACGTGACATTTCATTTGAGCTGTGATATAATATTGTTAAAGTGTTTATATGGGCAGGTAATATGTTGATCCTCCCCTAATTTGCAGAGAAAGGGATTTTGTAAAAATGGATAACAATAGATATGAATCACATCGTCCACGTAAGAGAGTATCCCGTAAGACACTCAGGAACAGACGCCTTGCAGCTCTTGCGGTAATAGCATTTCTGGTACTGCTGCTTGTTCTCCTTGCGGCTCATGCCTGTTCGGGAGATGGCAAAAAGAAGAGCGGCGGCAAGAATTCAACGCCCACTACTACGATAACTACTCCTACAACTACTACGGATCCCGCAATAACAACAACTGCTGTCACTACTACGGCGACACTTACAGATCCCGTTAACAAGAGCGATTTCAAACTCGACAGACAGACTATCATACTTGAGGTCGGCGAGACGGATATGCCCAGAGTAACCGGTTACCCCGATGGTATGGGCGAAGCTGACGAGCGCTGGTCTTCAGGCGATGCTACCATCGCCACAGTCGATAATATAGGCAACATCACAGGCATAAAGCCTGGTGTGTGCTACGTTACTCTCAGATCTGCTTCCGATCCTACTCAGGAAGTAATGATCAAGGTAACAGTCCGCGGAGACGGATCTACAGAAGCAACAAGTAATGCAACGCCTCAGTCGAATACGGCTGAGGCTCCCGAGCCCCCTGTGTATGATACAGAGGGGCTTACTTATATGGAGGGGGTTTTGATAGCGAACAAGTCCTACAGTCTGCCCGCTACCTTTGAACCCGGTCTGGAGCCCATATGCTATCAGCAGTTTCAGGCGCTTTCGGGAGCAGCCTCCAAGGAGGGACTGAGCATATATCTCAATTCGGGGTTCCGTTCCTATCACGATCAGGAGATAATCTATGAAAACTACGTCAAGGAGGATGGAAAGGACAAGGCGGATACCTATTCCGCACGCCCGGGTTTTTCCGAGCATCAGACGGGACTTGTCATAGACGTCAATACAGTTGACGACGCTTTCGGTTCTACACGTGAGGCGGCATGGCTTGCAGAGCACGCCCACGAATACGGCTTTATAATCCGCTATCCCCAGGGCAAGGAGTCTATCACGGGCTATCAGTACGAGCCGTGGCATATAAGATATGTAGGCTCAAAGCTGGCAAATAAGCTCTACAAGAGCGGACAGTGCCTTGAAGAATACTTCAATATCAAATCCGAATACAATTGATAAACGTCCCTGTCGCGGAAGACAGGGCTTTTTTTATTTGCGCAGCCTTGACACGGGGGCAGGGAGTATGATATATTTATTTTGCGGAAACAGACTTTTTACGGAAATGAGCTGAGATTTTATGCCGAGATTTTTCAGAAATGAGATAGATGAGAACAATATCGTCCTGACAGGCAGCGACGCCAATCATATAGGGCGTTCCCTGCGCATGAGAACAGGTGAGGAGATCACCGTGTGCTGCAACGGCACAGACTACCGCTGCAATATCAGCAGCATAACCGCCGATGCCGTGTATCTCGATCTTGTGGAGAAGCACAGATGTGCTGCGGAACCGAATGTGGAGGTGACGCTTTTTCAGGCAGTGCCGAAGCTGGACAAGCTGGAATTCATCATACAGAAAAGCGTTGAGCTGGGAGTATCAAGGGTTGTGCCCGTGCTCACAAGGCGCTGCGTGTCGCGCCCCGATGAGAAGGACTTTGCCAGAAAGAAGCTGCCGAGGCTCAGCAAGATAGCCGAGGAGGCTGCAAAGCAGTCGGGAAGAGGCATGATACCCGAGGTCACTCCCATGGTGAGCCTCAGGGAGAGTATCGACATGATGAAGGAGCTGGACAGGAATATCCTCCTCTATGAAGAAAAGGGAGGAGTGAGCTTCGGAGAGGCTGATCTCAGCAATATAAGGACGATCGGGCTTGTCATCGGAAGCGAGGGCGGCTTCGACAGAGAAGAGGCTGAGGCAATGGTTTCGGCGGGTGCTCAGCAGGTCTGGTTGGGCCAAAGAATACTGCGTTGTGAAACTGCACCAATAACAGCCCTTTCAATTTTGATGTTTTTAACAAATAATATGTAAAGAGTTGAAATCGAAAAAAAAGTATGATATAATATTAATATATTATCGTAATCCGATCGCAAGCGGTTCGGTAAGTACTATTTCTTGCGGAGAAAAGAGGAAATTAAAATGAATAAGTTTTTAGTTGCTATTTTAGCTGCTGGCGCAGCAGCTGCCGTTGGATATGTTGCTGCACAGGCTCTGAAGGATAAGAGCGCAGGTTCTGATTATGATGATGACGATTACGATGATTTCGATAACTTTGACACAGACGAGAGCATCGACTTCGAGATCAACGATGATTCCGTAAAGGAAGCTGCCGAAGAGATAAAGGACAAGGCAGAGGACGTTGTTGAGGACGTTAAGGATGCTGCTGAGGACATTATCGACGACATCAAGGACTAATGATCTTTCAAGGGAGCGTAAGCTCCCTTTTTTGCTGTTTTGTAAAAGAGAGCAAAAAATGTCGCTGCTTATTGATTATATTGTGAGATGTTACAAAATGCAGCTTATACCCTTGACAAGCAGTAAGTGTTCTGGTATAATATAAAAGCTGTCCGTCAAGGACTTGCCGAAGAATAAATCCGAGGCGTAGCTCAGTTTGGTAGAGTGCTTGCTTTGGGAGCAAGATGCCGCAGGTTCGAGTCCTGTCGCCTCGACCAGACATAAAAAAGTCGAAAAAAGTACTTGACAAACAGAAGCAAATGTGATATAATAATTAAGCATTAGCGCTGGTGTAGCTCAGTTGGTAGAGCAGCTGATTTGTAATCAGCAGGTCGGGGGTTCGAGTCCGTCCACCAGCTCCATTATTTTGTCTTGCGACAGAATAGAATCTTTTATGGGAGAGTTCCCGAGTGGCCAAAGGGGGCAGACTGTAAATCTGTTGCTTTTCAGCTTCGATGGTCCGAATCCATCCTCTCCCACCAGAAACGCCCCGAAAAATCGGGGCTGTTTTTGTTTCACCCGCCGTAAACCTTGCAAATTCCTGCAAGGGCTTTTTTATGCCCGGAAAAAAAGAGGATTTGCACGGAAATAAAGCCTGTATGTTCAGAAATGTATATATAATGCGGAAAAATCGGCGAAGGCCGTTTACATATATAAACATAAGAAAGTCTAAGACTATCTGGAGGAAAGAAAATATGATAAGAGAAGATCTGAGAAACATTGCCATTATCGCACACGTTGACCACGGCAAGACTACCCTCGTTGACGAGATGCTCAAGCAGGGCGGCGTTTTCCGTGAAAATCAGGAAGTTGCAGAGCGTGTAATGGACTCAAACGACATCGAGAGGGAAAGAGGTATCACTATCCTTGCAAAGAATACCTCGGTAATGTACAATGGTACAAAGATCAACATCATCGACACTCCCGGCCATGCTGACTTCGGCGGAGAGGTTGAGCGTGTACTGGAAATGGTAGACGGCGTTCTCCTGCTGGTAGATGCAGCTGAGGGCCCCATGCCGCAGACTCGTTTCGTGCTCTCTAAGGCACTGGAAATGGGACATAAGATAATAGTAGTAGTAAATAAGATAGACCGTCCTGACGCTCGTCTCGACGAGATCGGCGATGAGGTGCTGGAGCTCCTTCTCGACCTGGACGCCAACGAGGAACAGCTGGAGAGCCCTCTGCTCTTCTGCTCGGGCAGAAGCGGTACAGCTTCACTCAGCCAGTACGAGGCAGGTACAGACCTGAAGCCCCTTTTCGATACTATCATCAATTATATAGAGCCTCCCAAGGGCGAGGAGAATGATCCTCTCCAGATGCTCATATCCTCTATTGACTATAACGAGTACGTTGGACGTATCGGTATCGGCCGTATCGTAAGAGGAAAGATAGGTGTAAACCAGCAGGTTACTGTCTGTGATTATACAGGCTCAAAGAAGAATTACAACGCAAAGATAGTTTCGCTCCTCCAGATACAGGGACTCAACCGTGTTCCCGTTCAGGAGGCTCAGATGGGCGACATCGTATGGATCTCTGGTATCGAGAACATAACCATAGGTGATACGATCTGTGCAACAGATGCTCCCGATCCGCTCCCCTTCGTAAAGATCAGCGAGCCCACAGTAGAAATGACATTCTCTGTAAACGACAGCCCCTTTGCAGGCCGCGAGGGTAAGTTCGTTACATCACGTCAGCTCCGTGAGAGACTCTTCAAGGAGCTCCTCAAGGACGTTTCTCTCCGCGTTGAGGAGACAGACTCCACAGACGCATTCCGCGTAGCAGGCAGAGGCGAGATGCACCTGTCCATACTCATCGAGAATATGCGCCGCGAGGGCTATGAGCTAGGCGTATCAACTCCCCGTGTTCTCTTCAAGAACGATGAGAACGGCAGAAAGCTGGAGCCTATCGAGCGCCTTGTCGTTGACGTTCCCGAGGACTGCGTCGGCTCTGTAATGGAGAAGATCGGCTCACGTAAGGGCGATATGGTGGATATGCACCCCCAGGGAAGCCGTATGCGTATCGAGTTCCTTATCCCTGCAAGAGGACTTTTCGGCTATAAGAGCGAATTCCTTACAGATACAAAGGGCGAGGGTATAATGAGCCACGTATTCGACGGCTATCAGCCTTACAAGGGCGACATCGAGCGCAGAAACACAGGCTCTCTCGTTTCGTTCGAGACAGGCGAGGCTGTTACCTACGGTCTTTACAATGCTCAGGAGCGCGGACAGCTCTTCATCACATCGGGTACTCCCGTATATGAGGGTATGATCGTGGGAGCTTCACCGAAGACAGAAGATCTCGTTGTAAATGTCTGCAAGAAGAAGCACCTGACAAATACCCGCGCAAGCGGAAGCGATGACGCTCTCCGTCTCGTTCCTCCGAGAGTTCTCAGCCTTGAGGACTGCCTTGAGTTCCTTGCTGATGACGAGCTCCTCGAGGTAACTCCCGAATCTCTGCGTATCAGAAAGAGAGTTCTCAGCAATACACAGAGAGCTAAGGACAGAGGAAAAAAGAATTGATTTTTTCATCAAATCAACACAATTAGACCATATAATTTGCAGGTTTTGGAGATATAATATGAAAGAACATATTGTGGCATCGCTGGCTGCGGCGGCAGCAGCTGCGTTCCTTCTGGCCGCTTGCGGCAATAAGGTCGCCAAAAACAGTGAGGTCATAAACAGCAGTACGGATGCTTCAGCAGCTTCCGAGGAAAATACCGAAGCAGGATCCTATGCTCCGCTGGCTACGGTCAGAGAGAGGAATATCGTTTCTGCCGAGGATTTCGATTACGAGATCTACGACGGCGGTGTCATCATCACCCGTTATAAGGGCAAGGACACCGAGGTGGAGATACCCGGCGAGATAGAGGGCTCTCCCGTTATTGAAATAGGCTTCTATGCCTTTGAAGCAAACTACGGGCTCACTTCAGTGACGCTTCCCGAGACCGTAAAGGTCATAGGTGAAGCGGCCTTTGCTGACTGTCAGTCTCTTGTGAGCATCAACCTGCCGTCAGGTCTTACAGAAATAGAATGTGGTGCTTTTGCAGGATGCAGCGCTCTTCCCGAGCTTACCGTGCCTGCGCAGGTAACACGTATACAAAAACAGGCTTTTACCGCCTGTACGGGAATGAGGAGCCTTACTATACTTAGTCCTGAGCTTAAATACGAAAACTGGGGGCTCGAAGAGCTGCCCGATCTTACAGTGTATGCGCCCGAGGGTTCTGCGGCTGCCGAATGGGCAGGCGCTATGGGCAAATATGCGGTTTATTGATCAAGAGAGGAAAAAAGGCTATGAAAAATTTAAAAATCGCAGCACTTATTATTGCTGCAGCAGCAGGTATACAGACTTTTGCAGGCTGCGGCAAGAAATCAGACACCAGCAGTCCCGTCAATGCAGAAACATCTGCTAAGTCATCAAATGCACCTGTTGTAGGCGGTACGGAGCTTTCAGGAGATAATTACGATAAGGAAGCTTATTACAACAAGATAACTGAAAAGGTCAACAATGCCAAGGTGGATGATAAGGTACTCGTTCTCGGTTCTGTAAAGAAGGATGTTATTACTCCCGAGGAGGGCGCAGAGGACGCTGAGCTCGGTGCATACAGAGTAACAGGTGACGGTATCAAGGTGTATTTTGACGACGCTTCCTTCAAGGAAGAGAATGTTCTCACCCTTGCAAAGTATTTCATGTCATTCTCTGCTGCTGACTATAATACATACCAGAAATGTATCATGCCCAGCTATGTTACCGAAATGGATGCATTCCTTCAGAAGGAGTATCAGTATGATCTCAAGACATCATTTGCAAAGCAGTGCTCAAATATTGCTGACAAGATGTATGGAGACTACAGCATTACACGTATAAAGATCGAACCCGCACCCAAGTATGCCGAGGACAAGGAGAACCTTGACACTTATTTCAAGTCTCTCAGCGATATTTTCGGCAAGGATTACTACGAGCAGGTAAAGGGCGAGAGCGATGAGATCGTTGATGCCTGCTTCTATGTAATGGGCGAGGACGCTTACGGCAGAGAACAGATGATCGTAAGCGGATACGAGATAGTATTTGCCGTAAAGGACGGAAAGTATTATACATTCGGCTAAGGAGCGATTATAATGAAAAGAGCGTTTACAAAGGCCGCAGCTCTTGCTGCCGCATTGACTATGATCTTTTCTGCGGCATCATGCAGCGAGAAGAAACAGTCTGATAAATCCAATAATCTGGCAGGAGGTAGTCCTCCCGCTAATGCCAGCATGGAGCTTGAGGATATGCCCTATGGTGCAGAGTATTTTCAGAAGCTCTCCAGTGAGAGCGATGTGCCTCTCAGCATAGAGTACGATCCGAGATTTGTAACAGACGCCGAAGCAGATGCTCTTTCAAATTATTTCTATGCTCTTTCCGAAAGAAACCCCGAGTACCTCAAAAAGGCTGTACATCCCGATCTTCTGAAGTACCGTCTTGCGAATTCAAGCTACGAAAACGAGCAGGAGTTCCTTGACGCAGAGTATGAGCTTATCAAGCAGTACACAGGCTCTGATTTTACCTTTGATTATATACTGGTGGACGGACGCCTCAAAGATGATACTGACAGCGCCTTTGAGACATATGACAAGCTCATGGAGACAGCTTCTCCCGGCTGCAATATAACCACGAGGAATGTTTATATGGTGAACTGTACCTATGCCAAGCCCGACGACGGAGGCAGCTATTCTCTCCAGATGAGACTGGGCGATTATATGTATATCTGTGTATATACCATCGACGGCGAGACATACGTAGTATCATAACATATCATAGCGGCGGCAGGAATGCTGCCGCTATTTGTTACGAAATTCTTAATTTTCTGTTATCGTATTGAAAAACATGATCGTATGTGCTATAATGCGTTTAAAGGGGGAATTTGCACCATGAAAAACGTCTTTAAAACTGCCGCTGCCATATTGGTTGCCGCTGCTGCCTGTCTTATCGGCAATATGCACGGATTCGCTGAAGGCAGATGCTGCACTGCAGCTGAACAGGCTTATATCCAGCAATAATTCCGCAAGATGATATGAATGAGGAATAAGAGTAATCTTTTATAATAAAGGTGCCGTTT
The DNA here is from genome assembly GCF_000571935.1 of Ruminococcus flavefaciens 007c. Taxonomy (GTDB): domain Bacteria; phylum Bacillota; class Clostridia; order Oscillospirales; family Ruminococcaceae; genus Ruminococcus; species Ruminococcus flavefaciens_F. The sequence continues at coordinate 56,770 of NZ_ATAX01000026.1, forward strand.
ATCATCGTGTTGATCTATGCTGATGATGGCGGCTTTTATCATTAGCGGTACAGTATAAGGGTATCGCAATGAAAATTGCAATTATAGGACGGTCTCCGGCCGTCCTTTTTTGTTACAATTGATTTACAGCTTATTTAAGATTTACGGCATTTAGTTGATTTTAATATGCTATGGTGGTATAATGATGTCATATGCGCGGATCACCGAGTCTGATATATCTGCGCAGAAGGAGAATATTATATGGAACATGACAGGATAAAGCGGCTGAGACTTATCCCGCTGCTTTTTTTGCTGCCTTCGCTGCTGCTGGTGATACAGATGAGCGCAAAGACTCATTCTGCCTATGAAGGTCATCACAGTATCGAGCGTGACAAGATCGATGACCTGTTGCTCAGATGTGCGCCTTTACCGGACTGGAAAAAGCTCGATAAGGGTGGATTCAGCATCTCAAGAGAACATATGGAGTATGTCGGCGGCTCGAAAGCGACTGTTCCGCTGTATGCAGAGCTTGAAAGACAATGCTTTGACAACAGCGGAGAGGAAAAGGCACCTTTTGACACGAAGTACACCTATAATTCCTTTTCTTCCCTTATCTATACCTATGCAGGCAAAACAGAGGACGACGCTGATTTTCTTACATACAACGAGAAGCACATCCTCTTCGAGAAGGGCGTGCCTGCCGACTCTGCCGAAAAGGCCGAGAAAGCGGGACTTGAACTGGTGACAGAGCCCATAGCCTACGACGGTCTGGTGTTTTTCACCCACAGGGACAATCCTGTTGAAAGCCTCACTTTAAAGCAGATCCAGGATATTTACAGCGGAAAGATCACCAACTGGAAGGACGTAGGTGGTAACGATGAAAAAATAGTGGCCTATCAGCGCTCTGAGGGCAGCGAGGAACAGTGGACCATGGATACCAAGGTCATGGGATTCGTGAAAATGACAGAGCCCGAGGAGAGCTATATGGAGGGCAGTACCCGTTTTGTGGGCGAGTATGTCAATAAGGTGAACAGCCTCGGCTATACCAGCGGAGCCTGCTTTCAGAGGCTTTATGCGTCAGAGGATATAAAAAAGCTGAAGATTGACGGAACAGAGCCCTCGGAGGATACCTTCCGCAGCGGCGCATATCCCATAGTTGATACCTACTATGTTATTACAGTAAGGGGCGATGACAGTATATCGCAGGATCTCAGGAGATATATACTCAGCGACAGGGGACAGCAGCTGGTAAGAATGGCAGGCCTGTGTCCTGTAAAGGAAGTGCGGTGAGAGATATGAAGGGATACAAACGCAAAGAGTTTATTTTAAGACAGGTCATGTGCGTATTCCTTGCTCTGGAGCTGTGTATACTCATATTCCTGAATATGGACAGGTACTTCAGCACCGAAAGGATCCATTTTGAGCTCATCCCCATAGGCAGACAGGTAGCGCTGCTGCTGTTATGTGTGGCAGCCATATTATTGGTGGCAGCCTGCTGCTTCAGCAGAAGGCTTTATGTGCTCATTGAGCTGCTTCATGTTCCTGCTGCTGTATATATGCTGTTCAAGGGCTATGACAAGGCTGAGATCATCATATTGCTGAGCCTGATGCTTTTAAGACTGACGGTATATATAATAGTTTTCGCAGCAGCAAAAAATGCCGATTACAGAAAGCATATCTCCGCTATGGTCAAGGAGATCGGACGGAGCAGGAACGAAAGACACTGAAATATATAAAAACGGCGGTCGCAGTAATTTTTACGGCGATCGTCTTTTTTACTAAGGGGACAGATATTACCAAAAATATCGGAAAATTACAGGACGGTCAACAGCCGTCCTTTTTTATTACGGCTTTTTTACAATATATTTAAAATGCGCATATCTGTGTTGAATTACTGTATTTATAGTGCTATAATAATGTCATATTAAGATAATAGCCATTATAGGCTGAAAGGTTGTAATATTAATGAAAGCATTTGTAAAATCATGGATAGCTGTACTTTTTACTTTAACAATATGTGTATTCGGAAGTATGAACGCCTATGCATGGAATTCAAGGGACGATGTGTTTATTTTAGAGTACAAAAACGCTCCGGAGGGAACGGTTTTCGCTGATATACTGTTCAAAAAAAACGAGGATGACAAGTATGGCATCGGCAAGGACGATGAAAGCCCGTGTTCAAGTGTAGATCTGAAGCATTATGAGGAAGAGACAAAGGAAGGATATGACGGATACAACCATCATGATTACACCGTACAGGAGCGTACTATAAAGCTTGATAAGAACTGCGGACTTGCAAAGTATGACGATGGCTATACCAGCCTTATGTTCAGAAGAGATCTGGCAACGGCATACAGTATTTCCGACGGAGAATACATATTTGAGACCATAGCGCTTGATGCTAAGGAGGCTAAGAACACCGAGATAAGCAATTATTACGGCAGTTTGAAGGTTGCCTACTGTGATGAAAAGGGAAATGTGCTTATGGTCACGGAAGCGTATGAGCCTGAGATAACCGACAAGCCCACCAACTATTATGTAAAGGCTGACGGTCAGTCTCTTAAATGTACTCTTGATCATGGTGTAGATATAAGCAAGGGTTTTGGTGCACTGTTTATTGGTGCTGCCGTTTTTATGGCTTTGCTTTTCGTTGTGGGAATTGTCTTGATAGTGGCTGCTGTTCTGATAGTAGTACTGCTGATCAGGAAGCATAAGAAGAAAAAGAATTCCAGCGAGTACAGGGGGGATTATCCGTGAGAACCCGCATAAGCGTATTCATAGCTGCGCTGTTTACCGTGATCGTCTGCACCTTCGGCGGTATTGACGCCTGTGCCATGACACCTGTGGAGACGGATTCTATCATTATAAACTGCCGTAATGAGCCGGAGGGCACAGCTTTTGTTGATGTGCTTTTCAGGAACAGGGAAAAAGACAAATATGGTCTGGATGACGGAGAGGAGCCTCACTGTGAGATCTCCTTCCGTGCTGATAATGAGAATAATTTTAAAGAGCTTGAGCTTGGAAAAGACTGCGGCATAGCCAGGTATAACGACGGCTATTCCAGCCTTCTTTTCTGCAAGAAGCCTGCCACAAGTGTCCACTATAGCCGGGGCTACGGCTACATGATGATCAGTGACATGGTACAGAACAAAGACCTGTTCAACTATTACGGTGAATTCAGGATCGCTTACTGCGACGAGAAGGGCAATGTGCTTCAGGTCACCGATGCCGTAAAGGCAGAAAAGAACAGCAGCAATTCCGAATATCATATATCTGCCGACGGTACATCACTGAGCTACGAGCTGAGGGCGGAACCTAAGATAGGTCTGCTGCTGTTGATACTTTTTGTGATCTATATATTGCTTCCTTCCATACTCTTAGCCATTGTTATAAAGTGGATCGCGTCTTTTATCAGGCACAGGAAGGAAGAAAAGAAGCAGCTTACAGACTATACACAGGACTATTATAAGAAATAAAAAAGGCGGACATTATGTCCGCCTTTATATTGTACAGCGCCGTGCTGCTTATATCTGAGTTGAGTAGTTGGGAGCTTCCTTTGTGATGTAAATATCGTGAGGATGGCTCTCCTTGAGTCCTGCGCCTGTGATGCGTATGAACTTTGCCTTCTCGTGGAGTGTGGGGATGTCCACACAGCCGCAGTATCCCATACCCGAACGGATACCGCCCACAAGCTGGAAGATAGTGTCCGCAACGGGACCCTTGAAGGGAACACGTCCCTCAACTCCCTCGGGAACCAGCTTCTTGGCGCCCTCCTGGAAATATCTGTCCTTTGAGCCGCAGGCCATAGCACCGAGGCTTCCCATGCCTCTGTATACCTTGAACTGACGTCCCTGATAGATCTCTGTCTCACCGGGAGCTTCTGCACAGCCTGCAAGGAGCGAGCCGAGCATAACTACATTAGCGCCTGCTGCAAGAGCCTTGACGATGTCTCCGGAATACTTGATACCGCCGTCTGCGATAACGGGGATACCGTACTTCTGAGCAACGCAGGCAACGTCATATACTGCTGTGATCTGAGGAACGCCGATACCTGCAACTACACGGGTAGTACAGATAGATCCGGGGCCGATACCTACCTTCAAGCAGTCAGCACCTGCTGCGATAAGATCCTCAGCAGCCTCTGCTGTTGCGATATTTCCTGCGATAACGGGAATATCGGGGAATGCTTCCTTTACCATCTTCAGGCACTTGATGATGTTAGCGCTGTGGCCGTGTGCCGAGTCAAGAACCAGTACGTCGGCCTGAGCCTCGATGAGAGCCTTTGCTCTGTCGAGAACGTTAGCGGTAACGCCGATAGCAGCGCCGCAGAGGAGTCTGCCCTTGCTGTCACGGGCAGAATTGGGGTACTGGACGGACTTTTCGATATCCTTGATGGTGATGAGTCCCTTGAGATAGCCTGCTTCGTCAACGATAGGGAGCTTTTCGATCTTGTGTGCACGGAGGATGTCCTGAGCCTGTTCGAGAGTAGTTCCGACAGGAGCAGTGATAAGGTTGTCCTTTGTCATTACCTCTGAGATCTTTGCATTGAAGTCGGTGAGGAAGCGCATATCTCTGTTGGTGATGATTCCCATGAGCTTGCCCTTTGAGTCAACAATAGGCACGCCTGAGATCTTGTACTTGCCCATAAGCTCGTCCGCATCGGCAACGATATGATCCTCTGTAAGGGAGAAGGGGTTCACGATAACGCCGTTCTCGCTTCTCTTGACCTTATCGACCTCCTCGGCCTGCTGCTCGATGGTCATGTTCTTGTGTATGATACCGATACCGCCTTCACGGGCGATAGCGATAGCCATACGTGAATCTGTTACGGTATCCATAGCAGCGGTCATTATGGGAGTATTGAGTCGGACAGTCTTTGTGAGCTGAGTACCGATCTGGATCATGTTGGGAGTAACGTTTGATTCAGCGGGTATAAGCAGCACATCGTCGAAGGTGAGACCTTCCTTCTGAAATTTGCTGTTCATGTCGGTCAGCATAATAAATTCCTCCTTGCATTGATATTAACTTTAATGATACTATTTTTCATGGCTTATGTCAATAGTTTGGGCGGAACGGGCGGTATAGAAATTTTTTGCAAAATAAAGGTCGGGTTTTGGCGAAAAAAGCAATTTGTTATACTAAAGTAATTCAGTGCTAAAGCGAAGCAGAGCGGTTACAGAGAAAGCTCTGCATATTTTGCCAGTATACAGGAAGCGTCCACCGAGTCTACCATGCCGTCGCTGTTCCAGTCGGCAGCCTTTTTCTGAGCCTCCGTGAAGGTTCCCTTACCCTTTGACGAAAGGAGCGCATATTCTGCCAGCACGCCCGAGGCATCAACGGCGTCTATCATGCCGTCACCGTTCACATCGCCCAGGAGTTCTTTTCCCGTCTCAAAGGCTATACCGTACATCTCCGCGTACTTCTGGGCGGCGGAACCATTTTCACCCTTTATGACAAAGCCCGAGATATTTTCTGAGGAACCGTTTCTTGCGTCATATCTTCTTCCGATAGCCTCGGTGCCAATGGAACTCACCGACTTAGGGATATATGTCCTGCTGATGCCTGCACAGCTGTAAAAGGCTTCATTTCCCAAGGATATGAGATTATCGGGGAAGGATACGTTCTTCAGCGAGGTGCAGGAGTGGAAGCAGCTGTCGGGGACAGCCTTCAGGGAGATGCCGAGAGATACGCTCACAAGGGCGCTGCAGCTCATAAAGCTGCCCTTTCCCAGCTTTGTTACGCTGTCGGGAATATGGACACTTTTGAGTGAAAGACAGCCCGAAAAAGCGTAATCACCTATAGTGGTGACGCTGTCGGGCAGGGATAGCGACGTTATATCGGATCTGCCGAAGAAAGCGGCAGTGTCTATGGTCTTGGCAGTGCTGCTTACTGCGGCTGCTGAGCCGCCTGCATACACTGTCAGGGTGCTGCCGTTTTTGTAGAGTGAGCCGTCTATGCTGCTATAGGAGGAGTTCTTCTTGCTGACTTCAATTTTTGAAAGCTTCGGGCAGGCGGTAAAGGAATAATCGCCTATCTTTGAAGCTCCGCTGCCGATAGTTACGCTGCTGAGAGCAGGACAGGCGCTGAAGGCTCTTTCGCCTATGGTCTTTACGCTGTCGGGTATCACACAGGAGCTTATCTCTGTATTGCCAGAAAATGCGTCATCTGCAATTGATGTCACGGGACATCCCTCTATGCTGTCGGGTATCACCAGAACCCCCGGAGTTTCACGGCAGTTCTGCACGCTTGCCTCGCCGTTCTCTATGGTGTAGACTATAACGGTGTTCTGCGGTGTGCTGTCCGCGGCTCCCGATACTGCGGCAGGCATGGCCGACAGCAACAGGGAAGCCGCAGCCGCTGATAACAGCCCTTTCATGGTCATATCTCCCTGCGGCATATCTCGCCGCCTACCATTACCAGCAGAGGCTCCGACATCATATCCAGAGGATTGCAGTCCTTTGCGTAGAGCTGAAGATCAGCGTCCTTTTCGGGAGCAAGTGAGCCTGTGATCTCGTCTATGCCGAGTATCTCCGCAGAGGATACGGTAAGAGTCCTTATGGCGTCATCGAAGCTCAGACCGCCCTTCACCGCAGCCTGTGCGGAAAGAGGAAGGTACTGTATGGGAGTGACTGTATGATCTGTGCATATAGCTATCTTTACGCCGTTTTCGTGGAGAACGGCTGCATTTTTCAGTTCAAGTCCGCGCATTTCGGGCTTGCATCGGTCGCATATGACGGGACCGCATATCACCGGGAGCTTTTCGGCGGCGATTATATCTGCTATCTTATAGCCCTCCGTGCCGTGTATTATAACCGGATCCAGTCCGAATTCCCTTGATATGCGCATGGCGGTGCATATGTCGTCCGCACGGTGGCAGTGGAAGAAAGCCTTTATCTTGCGGTCGAGCAGGGGCATGAGAGCCTCGCACTTTATGTCGTATTCCGGGGGATCGTAGTTCTCGCTGTCGGAGTAGTAGCTGTCCATATCATGAACATATCTGCGTGCCTTGTAGAGCCCCTCGCGTATAAGGGCGGTTATGGCCATACGGGTTATGGGAGTTTCCTCACGTCCGTTATATACGTTCTTGGGATTTTCGCCCAGAGCGAATTTTATGCCGCAGCTCTTTATCAGCATATCGTCGATACGTCTGCCATATGTTTTTATAGCGGCTATCTCTCCTCCGCAGGCGTTGGCGCTTCCGGGACTGGAGGCAGCGGCGGTTATTCCGCGCATACGTGCTTCCTCGAAGCAGCGGTCAAAGGGGTTGATGCCGTCGATAGCTCTCATCTGGGGAGTGAAGGGATCTGTTGACTCATTGCAGTCGTCGCCCTCGAAGTCGAGACTGTCCTCGATTATGCCCAGATGGGTATGAGCGTCGATAAATCCGGGAAGGAGCATACCTCCCTGTGCATTTATGCTGTCCTCGGGGATATTGTCGGGAGCTCCCTCTCCCAGAGCCTTTATCTTGCCGTTTTCGGTGTCTATCCAGCCGTTTTCGATGACTCCCCGGGAGTCCATGGTATGTATCTCAGCGTTATAGATAAGCATGATATACTCACTTTCTTAAAGCGTCGGCAATACGTTCCGCATTCTCAACGGGACTTCCGTCGCAGTCAAGTCTTATGGTGGAGTGTTCAAGGTATACGCTCCTGCGCGAATTATAGAGGGCTTCAAGCTCCTCCTTTGTGGACTTCACCACGATAGGACGGTTGGTATCGTCCTTTATGCGCTCGTAGCAGGTCTCGAAGGGCACGTCCAGGAATATGACGGCAGCGCCTGCATCTTTTGCGGCCCTTGCGGTGTCGGGATTGAGCATAGCTCCGCCGCCGCAGGCAGCCACGGTAGTTTTTCCGCAGAGGGACTTTACTATCTCTGCCTCGGTCTGACGGAAGAAGGGCTCGCCCTTTTTCTCGAATATCTCAGGTATTGTCATTTCAAGAGTGCGGACGATGAGGTCGTCCGTGTCGCAGAAGCCGCAGCCCAGTTTTTTGGCGGCAAGCTTGCCTATTGTTGATTTTCCGCAGCCCATAAAGCCGCATAAAAAAACAGTCATAAGTTTCTCCTTAGATAGTTGACCGGTCTTCGAAAGGCCGGTGTGATATTCCGGAATGGATAATGAATTTATTCCCGTACCATTTTCACCAGCGGCACCCATTCGTCCTCGGTCATTTTCTCGCCTGTGAGCTTAAAGCCGTGGCGCTTATAGAAGGCTATGCCTCGGGTATTGTATTCCAGAGCCCAGAGATTGTCCGCGCCGAATCTGTTTACCGCAAATTCCAGAAGCTCCGCTCCGATGCCGCAGCCCTGGAACTGAGGCTCAACGTAGAGCTTTACCACCTCCGTGCCGTTTACGCGGATAATTCCCTTGATGACGCCGTTATCGTCGTAAACAAAGGTGCTGAGCAGTTCCTCCGAGCCTTCGGCATATTCCGCCGCCATATCCACGACGTTGAGCTCTGAGAAATAGAACTCGTCGTTGAGGAAAAAGGGGTAGAAATTCACGCGGTAGTTGGTTATGATTATCTCGGCGATGCGGGAAGCGTCCTGTGGTCTTGCAGGTCTTATCATATCATTTGTTCATGCTGTCAACGGCGTCCTCGACGGCTGTGATTATCTTTGATATATCCTCGGCAGCAAAGCTTCCGCCGTACCATATCTCGTGAGCCTTTACAGCCTGATATACCAGCATTGAAGCGCCGCCCACAGCTGTCTTTCCCATAGCTCTTGCCTTCTTCATGAGGAGAGTCTCCTTGGGATTGTAGATAACGTCGAATACGCTGAGAGAATTCTCGATGACCTTATCGCTGACTGCACAGGCCTCCACCTTGGGGTACATACCTACGGGCGTAGCATTTATAAGCAGATCATAGCTGCCGTCAAGAGAAGCTATATCGGCGATCCTCACGGAAGCTCCGCTGCATTTTGCCAGTATCTCAGCCATGAGCAGCTGAGCGTTCTTTATGTCCTGCGGGATAACGGCAAGGGTTATATTTCCTCCGTGGCGTGCAACCTCGATAGCTATCATCCTGCCTACGCCGCCGCAGCCAAGTATAGCCACATTTCCGCCTATGGGGAGAAGCTCCGCAGAGCGCAGGAAACCGTCGCAGTCGGTATTGTAGCCTGTGAGCCTGCCGCCCTCGTTGCTGATGCAGTTTACGGAGTTGTAGCGCTGAGCGCTGTCCGCAAGCTCGTCCACAAGGCGTATGACAGCCTGTTTATGGGGAATAGTAACATTGAGACCGCGAAGGCCTTCCAGAAGCTTCCGACTGTCTGATATATCCTCGGGAGCAATATCTATAAGCTCGTAGGAGGTGTCCTTCAGTCCGCTGAGTGCGAAGAGCTTTTCGTGTATGAGGGGGGACATGGAATGACCAAGGGGATGTCCTATAAGTGCGAATTTATTCATGAGAGTACTCCTTCAAGTGTTTCAAGATTCTCAACGTTCACAGCCGTTACGTCCTTGAGAGTTTTCTTTACGAGTCCTGTGAGAGTTCTTCCGGGACCGAATTCAACGAATCTGTCAGCACCTGCTTCCTGCATGGCTGTGAGCTCTGAGGTGAAGCGTACAGGTGATACTATGTGCTTTGCAAGCATTGATGCCATATCCGAGAAGTCTGTGAGCTCGCCGCCTGTGAGGTTTGAGTAATACTTCACCTCGGGAGCCTTGAAGCTGATTGTCTTTGCTGTTTCGTAGAACTTATCCGCGGCAGGCTGCATCAGCTGTGAATGGAAAGCGCCTGCAACATTGAGAGGGATGACTCTTGCCTTCATTTCGGCGAATATATCGCTGACTTCGGCTATTCCCTCGGGAGTTCCCGCGATAACTGTCTGTACGGGAGAATTGTAGTTTACGGCTGTTACGTAGTTTTCAGCTTCTCCGCATACTCTTTCGACCTCCTCGGGAGCTATCTTCATTATAGCTGCCATAGCGCCCTTTGCGGAAGCGGTAGCCTCCTCCATAGCGGCAGCTCTTGCCTTGATAAGGCGGAATGCGTCCTCCAGGGTTATCATGCCGGAAGCGTACATTGCGGCGTATTCTCCGAGAGAATGGCCTGCTACGCCGTCAAAGACGAAGCCCTTCGACTGAGCGGCCTTCAGGCATACGATGGATGTTGCCATTATAGCGGGCTGGGAATTGATAGTCCTTGAAAGCTCGTCAAGAGGAGCTTTAAAGCATATCTTTTTCAGGTCAGTGCCGAGAATATCCGAGCCTGTCTCGTATACGGAGAGAAGCTCGGGCATAGCCTCTGCTATATCCCTGCCCATTCCCTCGTACTGAGAGCCCTGTCCTGAAAATAGTGAAATTGTCATAATGATAAACTTCCTTTCTGTGCGTTATATTCAATGTTCTGGTGAAAATGTCTTAATGTCGTGTTGCAAATTTGTGAGAAATGACGATATTTTGTCGTAGAATTGTCAAAGTCACAAAATATCGTTGCAAAAAACCTCAAAATGATTTACAATATTAAATGTATGGTATTCTGTCCGTTTGTCGAAATAGACGTATACAGACAAGATACCGATAATATTACTATAACATAATTTTATGGTTTTTACAACCATGTTTTCATAAATTTTATTGTAGCTAAGGAGTTTTTAATGGGTATCAGCATTTTGGGAATGGGCAGATATGTGCCCGAACAGATATTGACTAACGATGACTTCACCCGTTTCGTCGAGACCAATGACGAGTGGATCAGCACAAGAACGGGCATAAAGAAGCGCCCTATGGCAGGCTGGGAGCCCACATGGTATATGGGCAGTCAGGCTGCTCTGAGAGCCGTAAAGGCCGCGGGTATTGATACGGCGGACATAGGACTAGTCATATCCTGTACCGCTACCTCTGATTTCCATACTCCAAGCATGGCGAGCGTGATACAGAACGAGATAGGCGCAGTAAATGCTGCTGCATTCGATCTCAACGCCGCCTGTTCGGGATTCGTTTATGCCGTCGATGTGGCAAGACGTTTCCTCGAGACCGACGATTCGCTGAAATACGTTATCGTTGTCGCAAATGAAGCTCTTTCGCGCTTCCTTGATTTTACCGACAGATCCTCCTGCATACTTTTCGGCGACGGCGCCGCCGCTGCCGTTATCGAAAAGAGCGACAAGCTCTTCTCGTCAGCCCTCCGTTCCGACGGAAGCGGCGCGGGACTTCTTTGTGCAAGAGCTTTGCAGGTAGCTCCCGAGGTGGCTCAGGAGAGCGGCTTCGAGGATAAATTCCCTGATATGCCTCTGCACAAGCTGTACCAGAACGGCAAGGAGGTATACAAATTTGCAGTCTCTGCTCTGCCCAGATCCTTTGAGCTGGCTGCGGAAAAGATAAATATAACCAAGGATGATATTGACTGGTTCATACCGCATCAGGCCAATATCAGGATAATAGAGACTGCCGCCAAGAAGCTGGGAGTTCCCATGGAGAAGTTCATCGTTACCCTCGACCATTACGGAAATACTTCCAGTGCTTCCATACCTCTTGCGCTTTCCGAGGCTATTGAAAGCGGCGTCATCAAGCGCGGACAGAAGCTTGCTCTCATAGGCTTCGGAGCAGGCCTTACCTACGGCGGAATAATACTTGAATACTGATCTTACCATTTGTAGGGGCTGACGTCCTCGGCAGCCCGTCAGATGATTATATTTGCGGGACGTCGGGACGCCGTCCCCTACAAAGATGAAAAAAGGAGAACTATTATGAAAACACGCATTACTGAGCTTCTCGGCTGTGAATATCCTATCATACAGGGCGGTATGGCATGGGTAGCCGAGCATACACTGGCTTCCGCAGTATCAAATGCAGGCGGTATAGGTCTCATTGCAGGCGGAAACGCTCCCATAGACTATCTCCGCGAGCAGATACGCCTCTGCAAGGAAAAGACAAATAAGCCCTTCGGCGTGAATATAATGCTTATGAGTACCAATGCCGATGATCTGGCACAGCTCTGCATCGACGAGGGCGTTAAGGTAATAACAACAGGTGCCGGAAATCCCGGTAAGTATATGGCTGCATGGAAGGAAGCAGGCATAAAGGTAATGCCCGTTGTGCCTTCCGTAGCTCTGGCAAAGAGAATGGAGAAGTCAGGTGCCGACGCTGTCATCGCAGAGGGCACCGAGTCGGGCGGACATATAGGCGAGAATACAACAATGTGTCTCGTGCCTCAGGTAGTTGACGCAGTTGAGATACCCGTTATCGCCGCAGGCGGTATCGCCGACGGCAGAGGTATGGCCGCTGCATTCATGCTGGGCGCTGAGGGCGTTCAGATCGGTACACGCTTCCTTGCTTCCGAGGAGTGTCAGATACACCCCACCTTCAAGGAGCTTGTCATAAAAGCAAAGGACACAGATAATATAGTTACCGGAAGATACACGGGACATCCGTGCAGAAATATCAAGACCAAGTTTGCAAAGAAGCTTGCTACAGGTGAAAAGGACGGTACTCTCTCTCCCGAGGAGTTCGAGCAGCTCACAGTGGGAGCTCTCCGCAGAGCCGTTGTTGAGGGCGATGTGGAAAGCGGTTCCTTCCTCTGCGGAGCTATCTCGGGCATGGTAAACGAGATAAAGACCTGTGCTGACATTGTAAAGGAGATCAACGACGGCGCAGAGAAGCTCCTGAAGATATGAAATACAGATATCTGAGATTTGTAAAGGGTCTCGGCGGGATCTATTACTATAAAAACGACGGCGTAAAAAAGGCTCCCCGCGAAGCAATAAATGAAATGGCAGCGCAGGGCTACAGGTACGTCGGGAATGTACCCGTAAAGACAGGCTATTACGGCTCTCTGACCGAATACGACATGATATTTGAAAAGATCGCAGACTAAATAGTTACATTTGTAACTGCGGAAATGACATTCGGCACATTTACACGTTTTTCAGAGTGTGGTAAAATCAAGGTATCATAATTATTTGATACCAAAACGGAGGTAAAATATATGGCAACAGCAATAATCACGGGCGCTTCTCAGGGTATTGGCGCCTGCATCGCAAAAAGACTTGCACAGGACGGCTTCGACGTAGTTATAAATCATTATCCCAGCGACAGCGATAAGGAAAAGGCGCTCGCAGTCGCAGAGGAATGCCGAGCTTTCGGCGTAAAGGCCGAGTGCTATGCGGCAGATGTATCAAAATTCGAGCAGTGCGAGGCTATGGTCAAGCAGGTAAAGGCTGACTTCGGCACTATTGATGCCCTGGTAAACAATGCGGGCATAACAAAGGATAAGCTCCTTGCAAGAATGAGCGAGGATGAATATGACGCAGTCATCGCTGTAAACCAGAAGAGCGTTTACAATATGACAAAGCACGTTACAGCTGTAATGATGAAGCAGAGATATGGAAGAATAGTCAATGTGGCTTCTGTTGCGGGACTCTATGGAAATCCGGGACAGATGAACTACTCGGCTTCAAAGGCTGCCGTTATCGGAATGACGAAGACTGTGGCAAAGGAGTTCGGTTCGCGTAATATCACCTGCAATGCCGTTGCTCCAGGACTTATCAGGACACCGATGACAGACGTTTTATCAGACGAATTAAAGGCAAAAATGATCGAGGCCGTAGCTCTCAGACGTTACGGTGAGCCCGAGGAGATAGCTTCGGTCGTATCTTTCCTCGTGTCCGACAACGCATCATACGTTACAGGACAGGTTATAGAGATCTCGGGCGGACTTTCTATGTGACAGCGCAGCATATACACTACGGAGGCCATTCTCCACACGCACTACAAAAGATCACTAAAAGGAAACGAAAGGAAAAAATATGAGCAGAAGAGTTGTTATCACAGGAATGGGAGCAGTTACTCCCCTCGGAACAGGAGTAGAAAAGTTCTGGGCAGGAATAAAGGCAAATAAACTGGGTATATCCTTTATAGATATGTATGATACGGAACGCACCGGCGTGAAGATCGCAGGTATAGTCCGTGACTTCAATGAAGAGGATTATTACGATGTCAAGGGCTGCTTCGACAAGAAGGAAGCAAAACGTATGGATACCTTCACGAAATATGCCGTAGTTGCGGCACATGAGGCTGTTACCGACGCAGGTACGGATTTCTCGGATCTCGATCCCTACAGAGTGGGAGTGCTGGTCGGCTCGGGTATCGGCGGCGTTGATCTTACCCTTGTTGAGCATAACAAGTACCTTGAAAAGGGACCCGGCAGAATGTCTGCCTTCTATATTCCTATGATGATAAGCAATATGGCTGCGGGAACAATCTCCATGAAGACAGGCTTCAGGGGAGCTAATTTCGACGTTACCACAGCCTGTGCTTCGGCAACTCACTCTATAGGTGAGGCGTTCCGCAAGATCAAGGACGGCTATCTTGATGCCTGTCTTGCAGGAGGTACAGAGTCCACAAGAGTGGAGTTCACCTTCGGCGGATTTGCAAATATGAAGGCTCTTACAAAGTCCGACGACCTGACAAGGGCGTCCATTCCCTTTGATAAGGAACGCAGCGGCTTTGTACTGGGTGAGGGAAGCGCGGTACTGGTCCTTGAGGAATACGAGCACGCAAAGGCAAGAGGCGCAAGGATATATGCGGAGATCGCCGGCTACGGCGCTACCTGCGACGGTTATCATATGACATCTCCCATGCCCAGCGGAGAGGCTGCGGCAAAGGGAATGCAGCTTGCTATGGAAGAAGCAGGTCTTTCGCCTGCCGATATAGATTACATCAATGCACACGGTACATCAACAGGCCTCAACGATAAGTACGAGACAGCTGCCATAAAGCTCGCTCTGGGCGAAAAGGATGCAAGACGCGTGAAGATAAGCTCAACAAAGTCAATGATAGGACATCTTCTCGGCGCTGCGGGAGCAGTTGAAGCTGTAGTATGTGCCAAGTCAGTGCAGGAGGGCTTTATTCACGCAACTGTGGGATATAAGGTCCCCGACGAGGAATGTGACCTCGATTACTGCGGAAACGGCAATATCGAACAGGAGGTAAATGCCGTCCTGTCAAATTCTCTGGGCTTCGGCGGACATAATGCTACCCTCTGCTTCAGAAGGGTAACAGATTAAGGAGGATATTAAATGGAGAAAATCTACGGTCAGATCGACCTCGAAACAATAGAGAAGCTTGCTGACATAATCAATAAGAAGGAGCTCTCGGAGCTTACTATCGCAAGCGGTGAGAATACCATAACCCTCAAGGGCAAGAAGTGCATACCTCCAATGCCCGTACCCGCTGCGGCAGTTCCTGCACATACCTCCGCACCTGCGGAGAGCACTCTTTCGGAGAGCGAGGCTTCCATGGCGGAAGAGGTAAGCGGCAAGATAGTCAAGTCGCCTATCGTCGGCACATTCTATTCCGCACCTTCACCCGATAAGCCGCCCTTTGTAAAGACAGGTGACGAGGTGAAGAGGGGCGACGTCATTATGATAATCGAATCTATGAAGCTCATGAACGAGATACAGTCCGAGTATGACGGTACGGTAGAGCAGATACTGGTATCTGACGGACAGGCAGTAGAATTCGATCAGCCTATAATGGTAATAAGATAATGGAATACAGGTATATCACGCAGGATATTATCGATGCGGGAAGTGTGAATGTGACCGATCCCGCTGTCTATGATGAAGCCCGTGAATACAATATAAACGCTACAAGAAACTATGTAAGGCGCAGAAGGAACCATATCTTCATAGTCATATGGTTCGCAGTGCAGCCTCTGATAATATTTCTTTTCCTGTTTTTTATGGCAGGCTTTCTTCAGCTTTCCCAGACCAATTCGGGGACAACGACTTCCAATGCAAGGATACTTGTGGGAGTTGCGGGACTTGTTGCCTGTCTGGTGATATACGGCTATTTTGTAGTGCTGAGAAGACAGCGCACAGCTCTGTTCATGTTCCTGGCAACGCTTCCGCTGCTGCTTGCCGCTCCCTTGCTGGCATTTATCCCTGTTATGAACTTTTTCATCGGGCACTGGTACAACAGCTGGGAGAAACGGCTTTCCAAAGAGCCGGGCTACCCGGGATTTTCGCAGCTTGCCGTGACTACCATAGACAGCGATGCGAATACCGTTGAGGAGGTAACCTTCGACAGCATAAGGGAAAGAGCTGTAAAGACACACAGACACGACGGCACCTTTCTTAAATAAGAAGAGCCGCCGCTGATGATACGTGATATAATATATAGTTAAAGCCCCTTCCGCCCTGAAGGAGCTGATTTTAACGGAGGACTTTGATATGTCGGATATACTTATGAATAAAGAGCAGATCATGGAGATCATACCTCACCGTGATCCCTTCCTTCTCATAGATGAGATCGTGGATATGGAAGTAGGCGTAAAGGTACACGCAAGAAAGTACATCAGAGAGGACGATTTCTGGTTCAAGGGACATTTTCCCGGCTATCCCGTTACTCCCGGGGTTCTCATGGTAGAGATGCTGGCACAGGCAGGAGCCGTTTGTATGCTCTCTAAGCCCGAATTCAAGGGCAAGATAGGACTTTTCGGCGGTATCGACAAGGCTAAGTTCCGCAGACAGGTCGTTCCCGGCGACGTTCTTGACCTGGAGGTCGAGATAATCCGTCAGCGCGGACCTGTTGGAACAGGTCAGGCACTTGCCTCGGTAGGCGGCGAAAAGGCTGTATCCTGCGAGATAACCTTCGTTGTTGCAGACAATAAATAATCCACACGGGAGAAAATACAGATGTTCAGAAAAGTTCTTATCGCCAACAGAGGCGAGATAGCTGTACGTATCATAAGAGCGTGCAGAGAGCTCAGTATACGCTGTGTAGCGGTATATTCCACCGCTGACCGCACGTCCCTCCATGCACAGATAGCCGATGAGGCAGTATGCATAGGACCTGCGGCAACCAAGGACAGCTACCTCAATATGAACGCTATAATACAGGCGGCACTGAATACGGGAGCGGACGCTATACATCCGGGCTTCGGTTTTTTATCGGAGAATGCCGAGTTTGCAAAGCTCTGTGAGGCCAACGGCATAGTTTTTATCGGTCCCTCATATAAATCCATAGAGATGCTGGGCGATAAGGCTGCTGCAAAGGAGACCATGGCTGCTGCGGGAGTACCCGTTATCCCGGGCTCCAAGGGCGCTGTAAAGTCGCTTGAGGAAGCCCGCGAAATAGCAGAAAATGCAGGCTACCCCGTGCTTGTAAAGGCTTCGGCAGGCGGCGGAGGACGCGGTATACGCCGTGTTGACAGTCCCGAGGAGCTGGAGGCGCAGATGACTGCCGCACAGCAGGAGGCAAAGAATTTCTTCGGTGACGATGCCGTATATATAGAGAAGTTCCTTATAAATCCCCACCATGTGGAGATACAGATAATCGCCGACAAGCACGGCAATTATATACATCTCTGTGAGCGCGACTGCTCCATGCAGCGCCGCAATCAGAAAATGCTGGAGGAATGTCCCAGCCCTATCGTGGACGAGAAGCTCCGTGCAAAGATGGGCAGGGCAGCAGTTACCGCCGCAAAGGAGTGCGGCTATTACAATGCGGGAACTATCGAGTTTCTCGTTGATGAGAACCGCGACTTCTACTTCATGGAGATGAATACAAGAATACAGGTAGAGCACCCCATTACCGAGGAGGTAACGGGATTTGACCTGGTAAAGGCACAGATAGAGATAGCCTCCGGCAAGACTCTTGACGTAAAGCAGGAGGATGTTATAATGCGCGGCCACGCTATCGAGTGCAGAATCAATGCAGAAAATCCCGAAAAGGGCTTCCGTCCCTCACCGGGTACCATAACAGCCCTTTATATGCCCGGCGGCCCCGGAATAAGAATAGACGGCGCAGTATATCAGGGCTACACCATAACTCCCTACTATGATTCAATGATAAGCAAGCTCATCGCCCATGGCTCTGACAGAGAGGACGCCATAAATAAGATGAGATGGGCACTTTCCGAGTTCATCGTTGAGGGCGTTGATACCAACATCGATTTCCAGCTTGAGATAATCAGGAATTCCGATTTCAAGGCAGGAAAGTATGACATTGGCTTCCTTGGCAGGTTCATGGAAGAAAAACAGAAATAATGCGGAATGTGGTGAACATAATTGTTTGAAGATTTTTTTAACGTTGTAAAGAAGCGTTTCAATGACGGCGAGGAGGAATACAAGCCGCCCATGTTCAAATGTCCCCGTTGTCAGGGCACGAGTCCTCTTTCCAAGTATGAGGAGCTTCACAGGGTATGTCCCAAGTGCAATTATCACGGCAGGCTTTCCTCCACAGAGCGTATAGCCATAACTGTTGACAAGGAGAGCTTCAGGGAGTTCAACGGCAATATGAGGGGAGCAGATCCTCTGGATTTCCCCGAGTACAAGGAAAAGCAGGCAGAGCTCCGCGGAAGTACGGGACTCAGCGAGGCTGTCATCACGGGAACGGCTACCATCAAGGGTTCTCCCGTGGTTATCGGCGTTATGGATTCCCGTTTTATGATGGGCTCCATGGGAAGCGTCGTAGGCGAGAAGATAACAAGAGCGTTTGAGTACGCAACGGAGCACAAGCTCCCTGTGGTCATGTTCACGGCTTCGGGCGGAGCGCGTATGCAGGAGGGCATAGTATCCCTTATGCAGATGGCCAAGACCTCTGGTGCGGTAAAGCTCCACAGCGATGCAGGCGGACTATATATAGCAGTAATGACCGATCCCACAACAGGCGGTGTTACGGCCAGTTTTGCATCGCTGGGCGATATAATCATCGCCGAGCCCAAGGTGCTTATAGGCTTTGCGGGCAGAAGAGTCATCGAGGGAACTATCAAGCAGAGACTTCCCGAGGACTTCCAGCTGGCAGAGTTCATGTACGACAAGGGCTTTGTGGATATGATAGTGGAACGCAGGAAGCTGAGAAGCGTGATCTCGCACCTTCTGAAGCTCCACGGATTTGACTCTAAGGAGGCGTGAGCATGGACGAGAAGAAAACAGCGTGGGAACGCCTTCAGCTCATACACACCAAGGGCAGGCCTACTATCAAGGACTATATCCCACAGATATTCACCGACTGGTATGAAATGCACGGAGACCGTCTTTTCGGCGACGACAGAGCTATAATAGGAGGTATCGCCCGTCTTGACGGCGAGCCCGTGACCATAATCGCAGAGGTAAAGGGCAGGGACATCAATGAGAACAAAACCTGCAATTTTGCCATGCCTCACCCCGAGGGATACAGAAAAGCCCTCAGGATCGCACGTCAGGCCGAAAAATTCCACAGACCGATCATATGCTTTATAGATACTCCCGGAGCATTCTGCGGAGTTGCTGCGGAGGAGCGCGGTCAGGGCGAGGCTATCGCAAAGAATATAGCCGAGTTCATGACTCTGCGCACACCTATAATATCCATCGTCCTTGGAGAGGGCGGAAGCGGCGGAGCTCTTGCTCTGGGCGTGTGCGATGAGCTTGCCATGCTCGAAAATGCAGAGTATTCCGTACTTTCACCCAGAGGCTTTGCGAGCATACTCTGGAAGGACGCTTCAAGAGAGCAGGAAGCCAGCGAGCTTATGAAGATTACTGCCGAGGATATGGTGCGTCTCGGTGTGGCAGAAGCCATAATCGAAGAGCCTCTCGGCGGAGCACATAACGATTTAGACAAAATTTCAGAAAATATACACGAATATTTGTCACAAAAAATTCCTGAAAAATGCAAAAAAGATATTGACGTTTTGCTTAAAGAACGCTATACTAAATTTAGAAAAATCGGAGCCTTCAGTGAATGATCCGGTTTTGACAAAAAATAAAGAAAAATGGAGGACCAAATAATGATTTTTGAAAAACTCAAAGATATTATTGCAGAACAGCTCAGTGTGGAGGCAGACGAAGTAAATATGGATTCTAATATTCAGGATGATCTCGGTGCTGATTCACTTGACGTTGTTGACCTCATTACAACCATCGAGGACGAATTTGATATATCTATCCCCGACGAGGCTGTTGAGGAGATCAAGACAGTAGGCGACATCGTTAATTACATTGAGAAGAATACAGACGCTGAATAATTCAATGCGTGTACTCCCCTGACATAACGTCAGGGGATTTTTTATACTTTGAAAATTTTTTGGAAATTTGCAGCGTTTTTCAATACTGCCCCGACTGTTATTTATGAAAGGTCGATCTTGAACATAAAGAGGAGGGATGAACATGACAGGAACGGAACTGAAAGAGCTTTTTCATGAATCGCCCGAGGAATGTCACAGAGAGCTGATGCGTGAGTACGGTAAATATGTCTATGCTATCGTTTTCAATAAACTGCGCAGCTGCGGTACACAGGAAGATGTGGAAGAGTGCTTCTGCGATGTGTTTACGGAGATATTTTTGAAATTCGAGTACGACGACAGCATGATAAACAATATAAAGGCCTATATCGGGACAGTTGCCAAGCACAAGGCTATCGACCGTTTCAGAAGCCTTTCTGCCGCGAACAGTCACAGTGTATATATAGATGAGGAGGAAATGGCCGGACTGGTTTCCGACTTCCGCGTTGACGATCACTTTGAAAGTTCTGAACTTCGCAGGATACTCATTCAGAATATAAAAGAACTCGGCGAGCCCGATTCCACCATACTTATACAGAAATTCTATTACAACCGTAAGTCGGCGGAGATAGCAAAAACAGTATCCATGACCGCATCATCTGTCCGTTCAAGGTGTACGAGGGCTATGGAGAAGCTTCGCGGAAAGCTTGCCGAAGCAGGGATAACAGTTTAAGGGAGGAATAGAAGTGGAAGACAAAAACATATTCGATATGCTCGAAAACACAGATGACGAGCTCATGGAAGATTTTACAGGTCTTTGTCCTGAGATCGACGATGAGAAATTTGAAAAGCTGTTCGCTAAGAGCGAGGAGGATTACAAGACAAGAAAAGCAGAGATAAAAAGAGCAGAAGAGAGATATAATACAGAAGGCGATAACTCTGTCCGCGGAGTTGAACGCATAAGAAGACCCGAATGGCTGAGACCTGTTATGATGGCAGCTTCTTTTGTACTGATCGCAGGCGTTGTCATAGGAAGTACAGCCATGCTGAGGAAGGATAAATGGATGACGGGGGCGGGAACTTCAGTTCCCGAGGCTGAAACAGAAGACACCACAGAAGAGATTTCCGAAACGACAGAGGAGCCTGAGACTGCTGCTGCAACAGAGGAGGAAAAAACTGTAATAGACGGCAGTGAAGTTGAAAATATAACGATCAGCACCAGGTGGAGAGATACGGTCGATGAAAAGATCAGAGCGGCTGATGATCTGGTAACTATGCAGCAAGGCTTCATTTCTATGGATTATAACGATTTTATAGAGTTTGCTGCAGATCCGTCACTTGACTGGAACGGTCCTCTTCCCAGCGATATGCGTGAATCAGAGAAAGACAAAATATATTATATCCGCGTAAAAGATGAAGCTGCTGAAAGTATAGCAGATCTCAGAACAAAAATGAAAGATTCATATACCGATAATTATTTGGATAATCTGAAGGATTTCTACAACAATAACAGGTATTATACCGATTGGGCAGGATCAGGATTTGATGACCTTAATGAAGGCGATATGACGGACAAGACATATATCTTTTTGGAATACAGAGGTAAACTGTATGTAAATTCATATGTCAAATCATGTGCGGTTTCGTCAGGTCTCGGCGATTCCCCGCTTATCATAGCTAATGAAACAGATACATCATTTACAGCATTTTTGCCCCATGTAACTCCTAATGTTTTTGACTACAATGACGTTTCGTCAGATGAACCAATGGTCGAGATCGACGATATGTACTGTGAAGAGGTGAAATTTGTACTCGATCCCGAATGTAATGACTGGCGTATCGATTCAAGGATACCGCATGATTCCGGTGTTTTCGGAGAATTATACAACAGAGCAGCCGAAGAATGAACGCGGCTGAAATAATACCAGGCCCCGGCTTTTAGTCGGGGCTTTTGCCTGCTTTCACAAAAAACATAAATACGGATATAAAAAATTCCACTTGCAATTAGTGCTTTACCGTGATATAATATAAGTTGTAGGATTTTTCACAATAGAGTCAAGAGGATAATTATGAAAAATATCAAGATAATTACAGGTCACTACGGCAGCGGTAAGACGAATTTTTCCGTAAATCTGGCGGTAAAAGCCGCAGAGGAGGGCAAATCCGCAGCCATCGTAGACCTTGATATAGTAAATCCCTATTTCAGGACAGCCGATTTCAGGGACCTTTTCGAGGAAAAGGGCATAAGGCTCATTGCTCCCGATTTTGCAAGGAGCAACCTGGATATACCTTCCATACAGTTCGACGTGGTTGAGCTGGCTATGGATGAGGACTGTCTCATTATCGACGTGGGCGGCGACGACGCGGGAGCCGTGGCTCTCGGACGCTATGCTGAAGAGCTGGAGCAGTTCAGGGACAGTATAGAAATGTACTACGTCATAAACCAGCGCCGTTATCTCACGAATACCGCTGAGGAGGTAACAAAGCTGATGTATGAGATAGAGGCGGCTGCCCGCATGAAGCATACCGCTATAGTCAATAATACCAACCTCGGCTGTGAGACCAGCCTTGAGATAATCGAGGAGTCACGCCCCTTTGCCGAGGAGACCTCCCGTATAACCGGGCTTCCCGTGGTGTATACCGTATACCCGGAGGAGATAGCAAAGCTCAGCGGCAAGCCTGATGTATTCCCCGCAAAGATATATGTAAAACCCGTCTGGGGATAAGATAATTCGGAATGTGGAATGCGGAATGCGGAATCAAGTCTGGAATGGCGTGATCCCGGATTCCGAACCCTGAATTCCTGATTAGACCATAGAATTAACAATCTGAAAGGAGCGAAAGGTGTATGGAAAAGATGACAGTTATTACCGAGCGATGCAAGGGCTGCGGGCTCTGTACAGCTGCCTGTCCCAAGAAGATCGTTGTTCTTCAGAAGGAGCATCGTAACAAGAAGGGATATTTTTACGCAGAGTGTACCGATCAGTCGGCCTGCATAAGCTGTGCAATGTGCGCAACTATGTGTCCTGACTGTGCTATCGTTATTCAAAAATAATTAATTTTGATCGAAAGGAGCTGTTTAGCTTTGGAAAGAAATCTTATGAAGGGTAACGAAGCGCTGGCAGAGGCTGCTATCAGAGCAGGCTGTAAATGTTTCTTCGGTTATCCGATCACTCCTCAGACTGAGCTTGCCGCTTATATGGCAAAGCGTATGCATAAGGCAGGCGGCGTATTCTTACAGGCAGAGTCCGAGATCGCTGCTATCAATATGGTACTGGGCGCTGCTTCAACAGGCGTCCGTGCAATGACATCTTCATCATCTCCCGGAATCTCACTCAAGAGTGAGGGCGTTTCCTACATAGCAGGTTCAGACCTTCCTGCTGTAATAATCAACGTAGAGAGAGGCGGCCCCGGTCTCGGCGGCATCCAGCCTTCACAGGCTGACTACTGGCAGGCTACAAAGGCTCTCGGCCACGGCGACTTCCAGCTTCTGGTATACGCTCCTGCTTCAGTACAGGAAATGGTAGACTACGTTGTAAAGGCTTTTGACCGCGCTGACAAGTACCGTATGCCCGCAATGATCCTTGCTGACGGACTTCTTGGCCAGATGATGGAGCCTGTTACATTCCCCGAGATCAATCCCGATGCTTACGATAAGAGCGGTTGGGCTGCAAACGGACACAAGATGCAGAGAGAGCACCATATCATCAACTCCCTCTATCTCAAGCCCGACGAGCTGGAGAACTCCATCCTCGACCGTTACAAGAGATACGAGATCATCAAGGAAACAGAGACAGAAGCTGAGCTCTACCTCACAGAGGATTGCGACGTACTGGTATGCGCATTCGGCGCAACAGCAAGAGTTGCAAAGTCTGCTGTAAACGACGCAAGAGCACAGGGCATCAAGGCTGGTCTCTTCCGTCCTAAGACACTGTGGCCTTTCCCTGTAAAGGAGATCAACGAGGCTGCAAAGAGCGCCAAGAAGCTCCTCAGCGTAGAAATGTCAATGGGACAGATGATAGAGGATATCAAGCTTGCTATCAACTGCTCAAAGCCTGTTGAGTTCTTCGGAAGAACAGGCGGCGTAATCCCCACACCTGCAGAGGTACTGGGCGAGATCAAGAGAATGGGAGGTGCCCTCTGATGGCTGTAGTATTTGAAAGACCAAAGTCGCTTATCGACGTTCCTACACATTACTGCCCCGGCTGTACACACGGTATAGTTCACAGAATACTCTGTGAGGTCATCGACGAAATGGGTATCGAGGGCGATACTATCGGAGTATGTCCTGTTGGCTGCTCTGTTATGGCATATGATTACTTCAACTGTGATATGATCGAGGCTGCACACGGCCGTGCTCCGGCTGTTGCAACAGGCGTTAAGCGCACAAACCCCGATAAGTTCGTATTTACATATCAGGGCGACGGCGACCTCGCTGCTATCGGTACTGCCGAGACAGTTCACGTTGCAACAAGAGGCGAGAATATCGTTGTTATCTTCATAAACAACACTATCTACGGAATGACAGGCGGTCAGATGGCTCCTACAACTCTTCCCGGTCAGGTAACACAGACCACACCTTTCGGACGAAGCCCCGAGCTGGCAGGCTACCCCGTAAAGGTATGCGAGATGCTTTCAACACTTACAGGTACTGCTTATGCAGAGCGTGTTGCAGTTGACAGCGTTCCTCACATCAAGGCTGCCAAGAAGGCTATCCGCAAGGCATTCGAGAACCAGAAGGCAGGCAAGGGCTTCTCTATCGTAGAGGTTCTTTCCACTTGTCCCACAAACTGGGGCCTTGCTCCTCTTGACGCTATCAAGAGACTTCAGGACGAAATGATCCCTTATTATCCTCTCGGCGTATACAAGGACGTTGAAGAGGGAGTATTCCCCAAGACAGAAGGAGGTAATGAGTAATGGCAACTACAGAGATCCTTCTTGCAGGCTTCGGCGGACAGGGTATCCTTTTCGCAGGAAAGATACTTGCATACTGCGGACTTATGGACAATAAGGAGCTCTCATGGCTCCCTTCATACGGTCCCGAGATGAGAGGCGGTACCTGTAACTGTTCAGTTACTATCTCCGATGATCCTATCGGTTCACCCCTCGTACTCACACCCCACCTCCTCATTGCTATGAACCAGCCTTCATTCGACAAGTTCGTAAGCTGTGTACGTCCCGGAGGAAAGGTATTCTTCGACAGCTCAATGATAGAGGCTGATACAGACAGGACAGACATAGAGCTGTTCGGTATTCCCTCACAGCAGATGGCTGACGACAACGACCTCAAGGGCGGTTCAAACATCATACTTCTTGGCAAGCTCCTCAAGGAGACAGGTATCTGCTCACTGGAGACTATGCAGAAGGCTATCGAGAAAGTCGTACCGCCTAAGAAGGCAGCACTTATCCCCAATAACTTCAAGGCTATCGAGCTCGGTATGAACGCATAAAACCTTATGGCGGCAATTATTTTGCCGCCATATTTATTTAGGAAGGCATTAAAGATAATGGAAAAATTTGTCTCTGTATACTGTTCATTATTAAACGTGGTATTATCAATTTCAGCAGTATTACTGATATTCAAGGAAAAAGAGAAGTTCAATCTATGGCGTAATATCTGTGTTGCAATGTGGATCATTGGCGCGGCACTTGCTCTGATCGTTGATTTCTGCTTGTATATGTTTTATGCCGAGCAGGCGGTTCCTGTCATGATCTTATTGTTATGCCTTTTTATCCCGCTGAATATACTTCTTTCAAAGAAGGTATTTGCGGATTCGCTAACGATACAGATATACTTTAATATGATAAAGGCAGTGTTCTATGTCGCCCTTATCATCATATCACTGATACAGATATACTTTGATTCCGACAAGGCTGGTGTTTTAGCGGCAGGCTTCGGAATGTCATTTGCGGTGTTTGACTGTGCTGAAACGAAGTTCAAGCCGGAAAAAGACGAAAAGTGAAGATAAAGAAAAAGGGCGGATATTATCCGCCCTTTTCTTGACACTGCCCATGGAATATGTTATAATAATGAACACTGTGCCGTCGGAACGGCACGGCAAGGATATGAGAAAAACGGAGGATTATTTATGGGAGTTGTCAAAAAAATATTCAAGGTATTGGGCAGGATACTGCTTGTACTGCTGATACTTATAGTTATCGCATTTATCGTATGCTTCTTTTATCAGAAGTCGGCACAGAAAAAGGACAGGGAGCTCCTTGAAAGCGGCGGCTACAGTCATCTTTATTCCGCAGGGGACTACAATATGAACATAAATATATACGGCGAGGGCAGTAACAAGATAGTAGTAATGCCCGGCAGCGGACACGCAGAGTTCACCGTTGATATGAAGAAGTTTTCGGAGCATCTCAGTGATGATATCAGCCTTGTAGTCGTTACCCGTCCCGGATACGGGCTCTGCGAGGAGACAGACCATGAGATAACAACAGAATATATCGTGGAAAGCACACGTACCGCACTGAAAAACGCAGGCGTGGAAGCTCCTTACATACTCATGCCCCATTCACTCAGCGGTATTTACGGCACCTACTGGGAGAGCACCTATCCCGAGGAGGTAAAGGGAGTTATCTTCCTTGATTCTGTCAATGAAGCTACGGAGGAGTTATCCGATGGAGAAGTAAAGTACCGTACAGCAGGTATCTATTATAATGTTGGCAAATTTCTGGACAGAGCCGGAGTTTTAAGAGCATATTACGACATAACAGGCGGCGACGGCGACGAATACAAGAAGTACGCAGACGCAATGTACAACGTCAATCCCTCATCGTTTTCAAATTCGGTGCGCAGTGAGATGCTGAACTACAACAGTAATATGAGAACGGCATGGGCTTCCATAAAGTCCAACGATATCCCTAAGATATATATTTCCACAAACTATCAGACCATCGACGATATTAGGGATTATCTGATGTTTATGGACGGAGTGGTGGACGAAGCCAAGGCACAGCAATGGCTTGAGGACGAGAAGACCGCAGAATATCAGGATTACTACAGGAACAGGACAGAATACATAAATAAGGTGGGCAACTGCAAGGAGATAAACATTGCAGGAAGCCACTTTATCTACCAGCAGAAGCCTGATGAGGTCGAAAAGGTCATTGAGGACTTCGTCGGCGGCATAGAATAAAAAACAGATCCCGGAAGCAGAACAGACTGCCTTCGGGATCTTCTTTTGTATGAAAGCTTTTACATGAATATTCCTACCAGAAACGCCGTGCCCGAAGCTGCCAGAGCTACCACTATCAGCGGCATTTCAAGGAAAGCAAGAACTACCGCCACCGCAGTTCCCGCGACGGCTGTCCAGATATTATGCGTCGTGTAGAATATGGCAGGTATGGTCATGGCACTCAGTACCGCATAAGGGATATAGTACAGGAAGCTCCTGAAAAACCTGGACTTTATCTTTTTGCGGAAGAAGGTGAAGGGTATCATACGAATAAGATAGGTGACTCCCGCCATAACGATGATATATACAGCTAAGCTCATGTCTCTGCCTCCTCATCCCTGACGGGGAATATCAGCGCGGCTGCTGCTGAGGCTGCGATGGCGGAGATGATTATGGCAAAGCCGTCGCTTACCATTGGCAGAGCGTATCTGAATATTACACTCAAGGCTGCTGCCATGATAATTACGAAAAGAACGCTGTGCTGCTTCTTTGCAGGCGGTATTATTATAGCTATGAACATACCGTACAGCACTATCTCCATTGCCTTGCTGACCGCAGCGGGGAGTAGCTCTCCTGCTGCTGCTCCCAGAGCAGTACCCGTGATCCATCCGACAGCGGCAATTAATATCATTCCGTACATATAAGCAGGCGTCAGCGGGTTCTTCTGAGCCGAGCATACTGCGAATATCTCGTCGGTTATGCCGTAGGAAGCCATGAGCCTGTGTGGAGTGGTAAAGCGCTTGTCCAGCTTCTGTGAAAGTGACAGCGCCATGAGGGAATACCTTATATTTATAGTAAGCTGGAGCAGTATCATCTCGATGATCGTACCTGCTGCGGCGATAACGTCTATGCCTGCCTTCTGGCCTGCCGAAGTCAGGTTGGAAGCGGATATGACCGAAGCCTGGAAAACAGACAGTCCTGCCTTGCTGACGGCAAGTATGCCGAAGCCGAAGGAGACTGAAAGGTAACCGAGACATATGGGTATGCCGTGGGACATACCGCGCAAGAAATCGCGTTTCAAATCAATACCTCCGAAGGAGCCCCCCGGTACAGGGGGTTTTTATGTCCAATAACCTTACTATTATATCATATCACGGCATATACAGTCAATAGTCCGGTCTGTAACAAGTATAAAAAGCCCGTACCTGATGTACGGGCGTATCTTATATGAGTTTTTTGAAGCCTGTTTTATCCAGTGCAAGACCTGCGGCGATGTAGAGTGCCGAGCTTGCGGCTATCTGTACCAGATAGGCGGGAGTCTGCGCAAGAGCTGCTGTGAGAGCTGCTGCGGAGAAGCTCTTTGTAATGGCAAAAGCCTCATACATGGAATAGCCTGCTATACATAATACCATTGAAGGTATTATAGCGGCAAGATTTCTCTTGGTGACTATCCTGTCGGACTTATTTGAAAAGAACATTGCCGTAAGAGCTTTTATCACCACGGTGGCGGGTATCCATATGGGGAAACCCGAAAGTCCGTCTGCAAGGGCTCCGCCGATAACAGCTGAAGCTATCGCATATGGCATCGGCAGCAGACTTGCGGAGAGGTATATGAGACCATCGCCTGCGTGGGTGTAGCCTGCTCCCGTGGGAACGTGGATATAAGCGGTAAAAACGAATATAAGCGCAGAAAAAAGGCCGGTCAGTACTATTTTTTTCACTTTTGCCGAATTATTTGTCCTTGTCATAATTATCCTCCTTTAAAATATACCAAACAGATATGTATTGGAAATTTTTATTATTATAGCATTGTTGCGGAAATAATTCAAGAGTTTTTTTCCACAAAAAGCGCGAACCCGAAACATCGAAAAATAGGACAGATAACGTATAGAACAAGTCTATATTCGGTTATACAAAAAGAGCAGCCGAGGCTGCTCTTTACAGTTATCTGTGATGTCCGCTGTGTCCGATGCTTCCGCCGTGGGAGTGGCCTCCGCCGCCTCCGCGGTAGCCTCCACCTCCGCCGCTGGAGGATTGTATCCTGTGCTTGGTAACGTAGGAACGGAGGAAAGTATCGGATTTTTCAATAAATCTTACATCTCTGTCGGAGAGGTATATGCCCGGATTTGTCTTGCTCTTGAACTTATAGTTGTGCTTCGATATAAGGTACATTATAAGGGTTATAAGTCCGCCAATAAGCTCTGCTATGATACATATAAAGAGCTTTGTGGCAGGTGGCTTGCTGGTAGTGACATAGGTCTTACCACCCTTGGAATACACATATACGGGAGTATCTGCCGTGCTGTCGTAGTATGAGCCGCTCATATTGTCGGGATCGTAGTAGGACTCGACCAGCGGGCAGAAATTATTGACTGTATTTATGATATGCTCTGTGGAAACAGGTCCGTATGAAGGAGGAAGGAACTGATCGAGGCTGTAGAATATGGACTGGCATACGTCCTCGGTATAGATAAGGTTTGCACCTGCGCTCTTGGCGATATCGTCATAAGCTGGGCTTTTTCCCGATATATCTATATAGTAGAGCAGGCCGTCGGTATTTTCACCAAAGATCTCATTGTATTTGTTGGCGGTGAAGTCTCTGGTATCGTCATCGGAATAGTTTTTCCTGCTTGAAGACGGCAGATATATGAGGATATTCATATGAGTATTCGCAGAGCACTGCTTTACTCTTTTCACCAGCTCGGAAAGAGCCTGGGGATCGTTGTCGAAGAGGCCGTTTTCGTCGATTATGCCCGATTGCGAGGAGGATTCTCCGTAGGGAACATAGCGGTTGGGCGCAGAGGTGTGGAAGGACATGAAATAATCAAGGAATCCCAGAAGGAATATGCCTACGATAATACCGAAAAATATTTTCAGTCCGTTATTTGACTTTTTCATCAGAACAGCACACCTCCGAAAAGAATTATCAGAGCCGATACCGCAGCGCCTATACAGCCGCATACGGCAGCGAGCCTTCCCTTGGAGAGAGGCGGTGTTCCTGCCAGCTTTCCTGTCTGACCGTTTATAGCGAATTCGTATATCCTGTCCTTATACTTATAGGACATGAACCATACAGGCAGGAGAGTATAGCACCAGTCTGTATTTGTGACGGTATAAGTCTCGCTTGAAGGTATAAGGCTGCTGTATCCGCTTATGGTAGACCTTACAAGAGCGTTGCAGGCCTGACTGGAGCGGACGCGGATACGCGGGAATACAGCGGATTTGTCCACATCGTACTTGTCTGCGAAGAAGCCGCTGAGGTAGGACATGGAGAAGTCCTGGAGCTCGCGGTAGTCATAGGGCTCTATCGACTCCATGAGCAGATCCTCTATTTTGGTCTCGCCGTCTGCGGGGATACCTCTTGTGACCATATTTGCCCTTCTGATGACGCGGTATTCCTTTGTCTCGGTATAGCTGTAATTTCCCGAGGTCCAGTGGCGGGTATTCTTGCCTATGGCGCGGACATCCACGTCGAGATGGCAGTCAGCCAGCCAGAAGGGGACATAGAGTCCCGTGAGCTTTTCTATCTGCTGCTGTGACTTGAAGTCCTTGGGCACGAACCAGCGCTTGCCTACCCATTTTTTGAAGCAGTCAACGGCGTTTTCTCTGGTGAGCTTGAAGCCGATGACCTTGTCGGGCTTGAATTCGCCGCCCATCTTTCCCGCAAGGATAACGGGATTATGGCAGTAATAACAGAATGTAGCGGTCTGCTGGTCGTCAGCCATTATCTCTGCGCCGCAGCTTTTGCAGCGATAGAGGTGGGTGTGATTGGCGAAGTCCTCCTTGAGCTGCACAGCCTCCTGAGGGATGCTGTTTTCCGTGGAAGCGCAGACGCGCTTTATCTCGTCTATTGAAAATGAACTGAGGCAGTATTCGCAGTCCAGTCTTTGTGTGGACGGGCTGAATTTCAGGTCTGCGTTACAGTTCGGACATTTGTATTCTACTGATTCCAAACGATCAACTCCTTTGCGCTGCGCAGTGCCTTGCAAACGTGAGGGCAGTATAGCGCGGCGAATAATTTCCATATCATGTACGGAGGCCGTTCTCCGATAAATATATATTACCATATCGTATGTTTTTTTTCAAGAGAAATGGGAAAAATTTAAAATGAAAAACAGTACACAGGCTAAACTATTTGTGAAGTCTTGACAAAATGAGTAAAATCCAATATAATTGTAATATGCACAATTATTACTACAAACTGTAAAAAGAAAGGGATGACGATATGAGATACAAATTTTCTGAAATAACACCTGAAATATCACATCTTGCTGAAATGTCTCTTGAAGGATACAGGATAGATCCCGAACTGTACACTCAGTATGACGTAAAACGCGGACTCAGAGACATTAACGGAAACGGCGTAGTGGCAGGCCTTACCAATATAAGTACCATCAAAGTGCTGGAAACAGGCGACGGTATGCCAAATCACGGCGACGGGAAGCTTTATTACAGAGGAATTGATGTCGAAGATATCGTTGCAGGTTTCATAAAGGAAAAGCGATTCGGCTTTGAAGAGACCGTATACCTTCTTCTTTTCGGAAAAATGCCTTCCGAACACGAACTGACGAGCTTCAGGAAACTTCTCGCTGATTTTCGCGAGATACCCTCGAATTTCATGAGGGACGTTATAATGAAGGCTCCCACGGACAATATGATGAACACTCTTGCAAAGAGCGTTCTTGCGTTATATTCATACGACGACAAGGCAAACGATATATCCATACCCAACGTACTTCGTCAGAGCGTGGAGCTTATAACCATGTTTCCCGTTCTGTCGGTATACGCTTATCATGCGTACCGTTATGCGAGACTGGGTGGTGATCTGTTCATACACAGTCCCAAGCCGGATCTGTCCATTGCCGAAAATATACTTTATATGCTTCGTGAGGACGGAAGGTATACCGAGCTTGAGGCGCGTATACTTGATCTTGCACTGGTGCTCCATGCAGAGCACGGCGGCGGAAACAACTCAACCTTTACGGTCCATGTAGTATCCTCTTCGGGCACCGACACCTATTCTGCCATAGCGGCCGCTTTAGGTTCACTGAAGGGACCAAAGCACGGCGGCGCCAATATCAAGGTAGCCATGATGTTCGATGATATGAAGCAGAACGTTAAGGACTGGACAGACGAGGAGGAGGTAAAGAACTACCTCCGCAGGCTCCTTCACAAGGAGGCCTTTGACAAGGCAGGCCTCATCTATGGTATGGGACACGCCGTATATTCGCAGTCCGATCCCAGAGCAAAGGTGTTCAAGGGCTTTGTTGAGTCTCTCAGCTCTGAAAAAGGCAGACATGAGGAATTTGCACTGTATTCGCTGGTAGAGCGCCTTGCCCCCGAGGTAATAGCCGAGGAGCGCCGTATATACAAGGGCGTATGTGCCAACGTTGACTTTTACAGCGGTTTCGTATACCGTATGCTGGGCATACCCGACGAGCTTTTCACTCCGCTTTTCGCCACCTCGAGAATATCGGGCTGGTCGGCACACAGGATAGAGGAGCTCATAAACTCCAACAAGATAATCCGTCCCGCATATAAGGCAATATCGCCCATGCGTGAGTATACCGACATGGAGAACAGAATGGACTGATGCTGCCATGAAAAAGAAGATACTGAAAAATGCGCTTATCATGGGAACGCTCTGGCCGCTGGCCATATACCTTGTCTGTGCCTTTCTGGACGTAGCCTTTCAGGAGAGCAAAGCAGCACTGGCAGTAATGGCGGCAGAGGCAGTTGCTCTGTTCCTGCTTCCGATATTCATGTTCAGAGCAGAAAAGAAGTTCTCCGACGGAAAGCCTCCTCTGTGGACGGCTCCCGTATATCTTACCGCCTATGCCCTGATAACGGTACTGCTGTATTTCTTACTGTATATGGGGGATACCTCTGTATTCTTCAGCAGAGACGTATACCTGGGCGGCATAGGATTTGCGTTCATGCTGATGATATTGACAGCAGGCTTTGTCTGGGCGGTGGTGTTCCGTCTGGCAGCGGCGACAGTACGTGCCCTGCGCGGGAAAAAGAACTGATAAAAGTGGATATGCCGCCGGTACTGACGGCTTTTCGATAAAACATAAAAAAGGAATGTGATCAAAATGGCAAACACAGCAGAATTATTTGAATGGAAGGGAACTACCTGCGTAAAGCTCTGCGCAGGAGGCTATGAGGCATGGGTAGCTAACGAGATAGGCTCCAACGTTATCCGTCTCCGCGATAATGTCAACGGTCTGGAGTTCTTCCGCTTCAGCGAGGACAACACAGCCGATACAATAAAGCAGTCCGCAGAGGTATGGGGACTTCCCACACTTTACCTGCCCAACCGCTTTGCAGACGGCATATTGAAGACCTCTGACGCGGTATATCAGCTTCCCGTAAATGAAAAGGCTCCCTATAACAATCACATTCACGGTTTTCTCCATAAAAGAGCCCATGAAGTAGTGGAATACAAGGCAGACGACAACTGCGCATGGGTAAAGACACGCTACGTATATGACGAGAAGGACGAATTCTTCAAGTATCTTCCCGTAAGATTCACGGCAGAGTACACATTCACTCTGTCTGAGCAGGGCATGGAGCAGAATATACGCTTTATAAATACCGACGGCATGAAGGTGCTTCCCATGTCGCTGGCTTCACATACTACAATTAATTCGCCTTTCGTAGACGGCGCAAAGGAAGAGGATATACGTCTTACAGTACCAATAGGCAAGCGCTGCGAGCTCAACGAGCGTTGTCTGCCTACCGAGAATCTCAAAGTTCCCACCATGCACGATCTGGAGTATAAGAACGGTGTAAAGAAGCCTGTATTGCAGGTGGTGGACAACGAGATGTACTTTGCCGAGTATGCCGATCTTGACGGCGAGAAGTTCCACGGCGTCATCGCCGAGGATATCGCCAGCGGCAAGAAGCTCTGCTACGAGGTATCAGAGGAGTACGGCTTCTGGATAATCTGGAACGACCGCGGCTTCAATCACTACTTCTGTCCCGAGCCAATGACGGCTATGATAGATGCACCAAATCTCAGCCTTCCCGCAGATGTTACAGGCTACCGCGAGGTAAAGCCCGGGGACGTATTCGAGACACACGAAAGATTCTTCACAAAGCTCTGATAAGAAAACCGATACTCCGTTTTTTACGGCAGGAGATGAACTATGGATATTAAGAGACCAGCCGCATTGTTATGCTCGGCATTTATGCTATACATTGGGACAGCCTGTTCGCAGCAGGCGGATAAGCAGGAAAGTATCTCATCAGCAGTCAGCGACACATTCAGCTATGTATTCGATTTCAGCGATTTCAAGGAATTTGAACTCAGTTCTTCCGATCTGCACGACGGAGTATGGGATACAGTCATCACAAAGACTGCCAACGGCTCGAATCGCTCTCCTCAGCTCTCATGGGCACCCGTTGAGGGGGCAGGCTGTTATGCCATATTCATGGTGGATACCACCGCAGGCAACTGGCTCCACTGGAAATCCGTGAGTGAAGGCGAAACGGAGCTTCCCGCAGGCTGGGCTCCCGAAAATGAATACAAGGGACCTTATCCGCCAAGCGGTACTCACAACTATGAGGTATATGTGTTTGCTATGAAGCAGGCTCCCGAAAGGATAAAGGGAGGTTTTGACGCTTCAAATGAAAAGATGTACGATTTCATGAAAGAGCTTGACGGCGACGGTGGGAATATCATATCCTACGGCCATATCCTCGGCACCTATACCCACGGAGACTGAGTAATAACGGATTCACAGGGCGGATAATATCCGCCCTTTTTTATGTCCAGGTATGTGACAAATGCATCACAGTACACAGATACAGGATCTGAGATTTGTGCACTGTTACAAAAGTGATAGATTTGTCACTTTTTCTGTTGACAGCAGCTTGCATAGGTGATATAATTGTCACAGAAAGTGATGAATACATCACACAATAAAAAGCGTCAGTGAATGACGGAAAGGAACAATAATGAGTATAAGAAGTTTTTTTATGGCAGACAACAAAGATAAAAAGCACGATATGGAGCTCCACAGCTATCATAAATTTGCAGCCGCAGGCTATCTGATGGCGGCATTCACCTTTCTGGGCATGGCTATGATAAACAAAAAGAATTTTGTGCCTCTTTTGGTGTTTTTAATTGCAGCCGCTGTTATCGAGGTAATACTTATGGTCAGGTTTTTCGGCAGGATAAAGGGAAGTTCGATACAGCAGGCGGACGAGCTTGCACATCAGATACTGTATAAGGCAGGCAGAATGGCGGCAGGCGCACTTATTGTCATCGGCGGTGTGATAGAGTTGGTATTTGCCTGTACTAATGGAAGCTTCATCATTGACAGCTCGAATGCAGCAGTCCTGTTCTTCGGAGTATGCCTGCTGGCAGCAGGTCTGAGGAGCCTTTTCTTCGTGCTGCTTGACCGCACCGATGCTGGGGAGGAAGAATAATGGAAAAGACAAAGAAAAAGTTTTCATACAGCAATTTTCATACGCTGATATTCGTCACAGCCTCTGTACCTGTAATAATATATGTGTTCCGCGCAATACAGGGCAAGGCATACGGCGACAAGCTTTCAATTCTCATAGGCATGGCGATATTTGCTGTGCTGCAGCTTTTCTTTCAGGCACGCTTCTTCAGACTGGAGAAAAAGGACGAAATGGTGCAGTACAATCTTGCAAAAGCCAACAGAATAACCCTGTTTATCGTGCTGACTGTGCTTTTCGGAGCAGTTTTTGTAAACGACTATCTGTTCAAAGGTCTCATATGTTCTGACTTCTGCTGGATAACGGTCATGGGAGCAATAGCACTGAGGAGCCTGCTGTTCATGTTATTTGATGCTCCGACCGCCAAGGATACGGAGGAAGAATAATGCCCGAGCTGAAAACAAAACTGAAAGAATACCGCGCAAAGCATGATATGAAGCAGGGGGAGCTGGCTGAGCTGGTGGGAGTCCGCCGCGAGACCATAATACGCCTTGAAAAGGGACTTTATAATCCTTCGCTGAAGCTTGCAATGGATATAGCGGCAGTGTTCCACACCACAGTTGAGGAACTTTTCTCATTTGAGGAATGAGCGTAAGGCAAAGTGCACAAAAAATGGTCAGAAAAAAATACACCGCAATTTTGGGATAATCTATTGTATTATAATCAAATATGTGATATAATAATACAAATGTGGGTTTTTCCCCGCTTTGTCACCAAAAATAAAGGAGTATAATTATGAAGTTCGGATTTTTTGACGACGCTAAAAAGGAATATGTTATCAATTCCCCGAAAACTCCCTATCCGTGGATAAACTACCTCGGTAATCAGGGCTTTTTCTCACTTATTTCCAATACGGCAGGCGGCTACTGTTTCTACAAGGACGCTCGCCTCAGACGTATCACACGTTACCGCTATAACAACGTGCCTATCGATATGGGCGGACGTTATTTCTATATCAACGACAACGGTACTGTCTGGAATCCCGGCTGGTCACCTGTAAAGACAGAGCTCGACGAGTACGAGTGCCGTCACGGTATGGGCTATACCGTTATCACAGGTAAGAAGAACGGCCTCAAGGCTGAGGTAACATTCTTTGTTCCTCAGAACTACGACGGCGAAGTACAGCAGGTAGTTCTTACAAACGACAGCAAGGAAGCAAAGAGCTTCTCTATCTTCTCTATTGCTGAATGGTGTCTCTGGGACGCTCAGGACGACTGCACAAATTTCCAGAGAAACTTCTCCACAGGCCGTGTTGAGATCGAAGACTCTACTATCTACCACGTAACAGAGTACAGAGACAGACGTAATCACTACGCTTTCTATACAGTAAACGATACTATCGACGGCTACGATACAGACCGTGATTCCTTCCTCGGAAGCATCTATAACGGCTGGGACAACCCTGCAACAGTTAAGGCTGACAAGCCCTCTAACTCATTTGCAGACGGCTGGTCACCTGTTGCTTCACACTACAAGAAGGTAACACTGGCTCCCGGCGAGTCCAAGACACTTATCTATATCCTCGGCTATGCTGAGAATCCTCAGGACAAGAAGTTCGCTGCTGAAAAGCCTGCAAACCTCCTTACAAGAGAGACATGGGTGCTCAACAAGGAGAAGGCTTATGCAATGATCGAGAAGTACAACACTCCCGAGAAGGTAGCAGCAGGTCTTGCAGAGCTCCGCGAAACATGGGAGAATCTCCTTTCGATATTCAATGTCAATACACCTGATGACAAGGTAAACCGTATGGTAAATATCTGGAACCAGTATCAGTGTATGGTAACATTCAACCTTTCACGTTCCGCTTCATATTTCGAGAGCGGTATCGGCCGTGGTATGGGCTTCAGAGATTCCAACCAGGATATCCTCGGCTTCGTACACCAGATCCCCGAGCGTGCAAGAGAGAGACTGATCGACATCGCCTCCACACAGCTTTCTGACGGCGGCTGCTATCACCAGTACCAGCCTCTTACAAAGAAGGGCAACGCAGACATCGGCGGCGACTTCTCGGACGATCCGCTCTGGATGATCCTTTCTGTTGCAGCTTATATCAAGGAGACAGGCGACTGGGGCATTCTTGACGCTAACGTTCCTTTCGATGATGATCCGAACGGTAAGCACACAATGCTCGAGCACCTCAACGTTTCCTTCTATCATATCGTAAACAACCTCGGACCTCACGGTCTCCCCCTTGCAATGAGAGCTGACTGGAACGACTGTATCAACCTTTCATGCTTCTCAGACACACCCGGTGAGTCCTTCCAGACATACACCAACCCCAAGTTCAAGGCAGAGGGCGGCTACTCCAAGATAGCTGAGTCTGCATTCGTTGCAGCACTCTTCACATACACAGGTCCTGCATATGTAGGTATCTTACAGCACCTTGGCAAGGCTGACGAAGCTGCTAAGGCTCAGGCTGAGATCGACAAGATGAAGAAGAACGTTATGGAATCCGCATTCGACGGAGACTGGTTCATCAGAGCTTACGACGCTAACGGCGAGAAGATGGGCTCCAAGGAGTGCGAGGAAGGCAAGATCTTCATCGAGCCCCAGGGCTTCGCAGTTATGTCCGAGATCGGTAAGGATCAGGGCGCAGACATCAAGACACTGAACTCCATCGACAAGTACCTCAACTGTGAGTTCGGTCTTGTTCTCAATAACCCCGCATTCACAAAGTACTATATCCAGTACGGTGAGATCTCCACATATCCCGGCGGATACAAGGAGAATGCAGGTATCTTCACACACAACAATGCATGGATCATCTGTGCTGAGGCTTACGCAGGCCGCGGCGACAAGGCATTTGAGTACTACAGCAAGATAGCTCCCGCATTCACTGAGGAGACATCTGATATACACAAGACAGAGCCTTATGTATACGGCCAGATGATCGGCGGTAAGGACGCAAAGAACTTCGGTCAGGGCAAGAACTCATGGCTCACAGGTACAGCTGCATGGAATATGGTAGCTATTTCCCAGTACATTCTGGGTGTACAGCCTGTATTTGACGGCCTGAAGGTTGATCCTTCCATTCCTCACGAGTGGGACGGCTTCACAGCAGTTCGTAAGTTCAGAGGCGCGACCTTCAACATTACAGTCAAGAATCCCGAGCACGTATGCAAGGGCGTAAAGACTATGACAGTTGACGGCAAGGCAGTAGAGGGATGCGTTATCCCTGTATGCGAGGGCGGTATACACGAAGTTGAGATCGTAATGGGCTGAGCTTTATAAAAGAAGAAGGCGGACTTTAAACAAGTCCGCCTTTATTGTATTAATTATCAAAGGGGTGAAGAGTAATGGTAACGATAGCAGTATTTGTGCTGATAGGGGGATATCTGCTTTTTAATGCTTTCAGCTGCTTTTCAAAGTATAAGAGATATGCGGGAATGAACCGGATATGCGAAGCCACCATAACTGAGCTGAAGATATTCGGCGAAGGGCGCATGGGTGCAGCTGTTATACCGAAAGCATTATACACTTATAACAATATGGCATATTCAGGCACGCATTATCTGACCATACCTGCCTTTGATCTGAATATCAAGGAAGGCAGTGTGCTGAAGGTGCTTATTGATCCGTCAAGGCCGGAGATATTCATTCTTCCCT
The DNA here is from genome assembly GCF_000571935.1 of Ruminococcus flavefaciens 007c. Classification (GTDB taxonomy): domain Bacteria; phylum Bacillota; class Clostridia; order Oscillospirales; family Ruminococcaceae; genus Ruminococcus; species Ruminococcus flavefaciens_F. Next base: position 95,879 of record NZ_ATAX01000026.1, read on the forward strand.
CACTGGATATAGACAGATACAAGCGTAACAGCAGGAATCTGGCATTGAGCTCTCTGGTCACGGGTATAATACTGATAGTAGTAGCCGTGCTTTTGTATAAAAACAGATAATAAGCATCAAGGGACTGCCGAGGCAGTCCCGTTTTTAATCTCGAAGAGGATTTCCATCAGCATCAACATTGATGCTGCCTGTAAGGATAAGTATTCCTTCGATCAATCCCCATATACCACTTACAACTGCAAGGAATCCGCAGCTTAGCACGGATATGAGCAGCTGGGCTACGGCCCTTCCTGTATAGCCAAGGTAGAAATTATGTACACCGAGGCCTCCTAAGAATATACCAAACAGACCTGCCGCAACCTTTGATTTGGCAGAAACCATATTGGGGTAATTTGTATTATAATTATAGTTGTAATTCTGATAATAATTTTGATTATTATCTTGACCGTAGCTCTGATTATTATCTCGTGAAAAGCGCAGATCATTGCCGCATTCATCACAGAAATTAGTACCGTCAGATAATTCTTTTCCACAGCGGTTGCATATCATAAAAAAGCCTCCTGTCAAGATTATTTATCTTATTATAACACATATATATTCTGTAGTCAACATATGAGTTTGCTGTTTACAAAAATCCTGAATATCATGGAGGACGGCATATTTACGCCCCGAATCCTCGCACAATAAATCCGTCTTTAATATTTTTATAAAAAACCGGAAAAAGCTGTCTGAAATGTCTTTCTGCCATCGTATATACTAATAGAACGGCACGAAAGCCGAAAATAAGATAAAGGAGAAAACAGAAATGAAAACGACAGCTCTTATAGTAGCACTTTCAGCAACGCTTTGTGCATCGGCAGCCTGCGGCAGAAAACTCATGACAGAACAGACCGCAAAGCCCGCAGCAAGCGCTGCAAACATCACCTACGGAACAGTTCTGACCACAGAGAGCATAGAGACAACATCTGCGGCCATTACAACAACAAAACAGAAAGCATCAGCAGAGACAGTAAAAACAGAGAAGCTGTCGGATACTTCATATCAGACATCAGCTTCAAAGGTAAAGGCTGCAGCGAATACAGCTCCCGCAGAAAAAGCGGCGGTAAATACCACAGCAGCAAAGCCTGCCGAGGTCAGGATCACAACAGCAAAGGCAGAGACACCTGCGCCCGCTTCCACATCTGCAAACGGCGAAAATACCGACGCAGCATCAGGCACAGCCTTCAGACAGGGCACAGTCAGCGGCAATGTTTATACCTCCGAATATGCAGGCTTTAGGTTTACAGCTCCCGAGGGAACGCAGTTCCTTGACAGGGACGGTCTGTACACCGATTATATGATGCCCTGCCGATTCAAGACTCCCGAGGAGAAGAAGTACTACCTTACAGGCATTTATGATGCCTCAGTGACCTATGACAACGCCGAGGGCTCTGTACGGGTATGGTTCTATAATACAAAGCTCAGATACCCCGATGCTCCGAATATGTCGGCAGAAGGCTTTGTACAGAGCTATTTTGAAGAGAATACCGACGGCGGCATCACAGATATATGCGGTCCCGAGGCAGTCACCCTGGGCGGACAGGAGTATCTCAGGGTAACAAGGAAGTGCTTCTCAGTGCCCTCAGCTGTTTACGTAAGAAGGATAGACAGTGATTTTATCGTTATGATAGAGGCTTGCGGAACAGCTGCCGATGATTTTGAAGCAAGGTTCACAGCTATCGGCTGACCCCCTAAAGTCATATAAAAGACTGCTTTTGCAGTCTTTTATATGTTTGAAAATACTTTTTGATTCATATATATATAAACAGAACGGAAGAAAGATATATAAAGGAGTATAGAAAACATGAAAAAAGCAATTATCGCCATAGCGCTTGGAGCTTCGGTGTGCTCGCTGGCAGCCTGCGGAAAGACAGTTGATACAGATAATATCAGAACTGAGGAAACTACGAAGACGGTCGTTACTGAGACCACAGAGGAAAATGGCACAGACGGCGCTGTTACCACAACAAAGAAAGCAGCCGGGAAAGACAAGACCACTTCGGCAGTCGCTGATGATAAGGCTCCCGCTCCCGAGTCGGCAGTATATATTGAGACCGATGCTTCATTACAGGCAGATATGTCTGCTTACACTGATGAAACAGCTCAGAGTGATCCCGAGACTGAGGTAGATCCCGTTACAGGCACAGCCTTCAAGGCTTCAAGGATCGAGAACGATGTGTACACATCGCCCTATGCAGGCATAAGCTTCAGACCATACGGCAGCCTTAAGTTCAAGTCATTTGACGATATCCACACACAGAGGGGACAGGCATTGAGAATGATGGCGGCCGAGGACAGATGGCAGGCAATGTGCTTCATTGATGACGGAGAGCTCATAAACACAGATACTGCCACCTGTGTAAGCTTCCAGTTCTGCAATACGAAGCTTCGTTTTGCCGAAATGGGCGATATGTCGGAGAGCAGTTACATAAACAGCTACGTTATGGCGTATGCCGATTTGCTTGGCCAGACCTTTTCCACCCCTGAGAGTGTGACCTTAGGCGGCACCATCTTCCAGAAGGTAAGGGTATACGGCGAGGATAAGAATACTCCCATCCATGTTATATATGTACGCAAGATAGACAGTGATTTCATACTTGAGATCTCGGCGTCACTTTCCGCCATAGGCGATGAGGCGACATTCGAGAGCCATATTGAAACAGCCTGACCGATAATCCTTATATAAAATACAAAGAGGACTGCATATGCAGTCCTCTTTGTATTTTATCCACAAGAACATATGTTCAAAATTGTGCATTCCTACAAAGTGAAAATAATATTTTTTGAAATTCAATGGTTTTCCGTTGAAATTTCCCTCATTTCAGCCCACTTATGAACGGTGATCACGTTCAGACTGAAAGGAGGGATTCTTTTTTTGAAAAGATATCCAAGATCAAAGCTCAATTCCTTTTGCTGCAGCTATATTATATCAGGCAGCGTGGAGGAGGCTGCCGTAAGAGCAGGTTTTCCTCGCGAGACCGCCCTTGCCGGAGGGATAGAGCTTCTGAAGAATGAGGAATGCCGCAGCCTTATAGCGGAGCTCAGGGAGCTTCTGTCAGACAGCGGCAGCGTAGCCGCAGGATTGAAGCGGCTGGCGTTCGGCAGCTGTACAGATGCGGTATATCTGGTATTTGCAGACGAGCTTCCGCCTGCGGAGGTGATAGAGGGATTGGATCTCTTCAATGTCTCCGAGATAAAACGAATAAAGGGCGGAGGCGTTGAAATAAAGCTTTTTGACAGGCTGAAGGCGCTGGAGAAGCTCTTTGAGCTGGAAAACGCATACGCAGGCCGCGATAAAGCGGAAAGCCTCATAAAAGCACTGGGAGCTGACGGGGAGAGTGAGAGCCTTGACGATAACTGAGTTCTCACCAAAGCAGCTTCTGGCCATGAAATGGTGGAATATGCAGAGCTACGGCGACCGTGACGCTATAATATGCGACGGAGCGGTACGAAGCGGAAAGACACTGGCTATGTCGCTGGGATTTATATTCTGGGCGGGAAAATGCTTCAGGGGAGGAGCCTTTGCCATGTGCGGCAAAACCATAACCTCCCTGCGCAGGAACGTGATAACGCCGATGCTGCCCGTTCTGAGGGAATACGGCTTTATCATCGAAGAGAAGGTCAGCAGGAACTATTTTGATATGACATTTCTCGGCAGCACCAACAGGGTATACCTTTTCGGCGGCAGGGACGAGAGCTCTGCGGCGCTCATACAGGGTATGACCTTATCGGGTGTGATGTTCGACGAGGTGGCGCTTATGCCCCGTTCCTTCGTGGAGCAGGCTCTGGCGCGATGCTCGGTAAAGGGCTCGAAAATGTGGTTCAACTGCAACCCCGACAATCCTTCCCATTGGTTTTACAATGAATGGATAAAGAAGCTGAAGCAGAAAAACGCACTGTATCTTCATTTCAGCATGGAGGACAATCCCTCGCTCTCACGGGAGGTCAGGGAGCGCTATGAGCGTATGTATTCAGGCACCTTTTATGACCGCTTCATACTGGGAAAATGGACAGCCTCACAGGGTGCTGTATATCCCATGTTCAACGAAAAGGAACACGTATACAGCGGCGATGTTCAGTGCGAGCGCTTTGTCATCTCCTGTGACTACGGCACGGTAAATCCTTCGTCCTTCGGGCTATGGGGATACAGCGGCGGAGTCTGGTACAGGCTCTGCGAGTACTACTATGATTCACGGAGGGAGGGCGTTTCACGCACGGACGAGGAGCACTATGAGGCTCTTGAAAGGCTTGCAGGCGGCAGGAGGATAGAAAAGGTCATAGCTGATCCTTCGGCGGCAAGCTTTATCGAATGTATAAGACGTCACGGGAAATTCCGCGTAGTCAGGGCGGATAACGATGTAATATCGGGAATCCGCAGGGTGAGCACTGCTCTGAAGCAGGGCAGGCTCCGTTTCCACGAATCGTGCAGGGATATAATACGCGAGTTTTCCATGTATGTGTGGAATGAAAGGTCGGGAGGAGATGCTCCCGTAAAGGAAAACGATCACGCAATGGACGATATGCGCTATTTTGTGGCGGATATGGTCTGTTCCGGAGACGCCGGCGGAGTAATAGCCCTGTCGGTGTCAAGGTAAAGAACGACGATCACCGTTCGGAAAAAATGAAAAGGAGGATATATGAAGCTTTTTCAGAAAAAGAAACCGCGGAAAGCTGTTTCGGAGCTCATAGGCGCACAGCGTGAATGTGACATGAGCTTCGGACTGCCCCCTTCGGTAGCGCCTTGTGAGAAGGCACTTTACGACAGGCTCCGCAGCGCAGTACCCATCATAGATGCCGCCATAATGAAGATAATAAGACTTACAGGCGGCTTTAAGGTAAGGTGCTCCGACGAGAGCCTTCAGCAGGAGCTGGACAGCTTTCTGGAAAATGTCCCCGTAGGACTTACGGGGCGGTCTGTAGGCTGTTTTGCGGATAACTTCCTGGACAGCCTTCTCACCTACGGCAGTGCTGTGGGTGAGATAGCCGCCGACAGCAGTCAGCAGCGTATAGCGGGACTGTGGAACGGCGATATATCAAGGGTGCGCGTTGTCAGCGGAGCTGATCCCTTCAGCAGGAGCTATACGGTAACGGCTCCCGACGGCAGCAGCCGCAGGATAGCGCATCCCGAGCGTATAGTCTACGCAGAGCTCACGGGAGGAAACTCCCTGCTGCGGGGGCTTCCGTCACTCAGCGGGATACTGATGAGGATATACGAGTGCATCGGTCAGAACTACGACCGTGCGGGAAATGTCCGCTATGCAGTGACGTACAGACCTTCGGGAGAAGCAGGGGATATGATGTATTCCCGTGAGAGAGCACAGCAGATAGCCCGTGAATGGGCAGACGGCATGAACTCGGCAAAATACGGACAGGTAAAGGACTTTGTAGCGGTGGGAGACGTTGATATAAAGGTCATCGGAGCCGAAAACAAGCTTTTTGATACCAATGTGCCCGTAAGGCAGATACTTGAGCAGCTCATCGCAAAGCTTTCCATACCGCCCTTTTTGCTGGGACTTTCATGGAGCTCAACAGAGAGAATGTCCTCTCAGCAGGCGGATATACTCACTTCTGAGCTTGAGTATTACCGCAGACTTCTCACGCCTGTGATATGCGACGTGGGAAACGCCTATATTGCTTCCGTAGGATCGGAGGCTTCCTGCTCGGTAGAGTGGGACAACATTAATTTACAGGATGAAACAGCCCTTGCAGAGGCAAGGCTCAAAAACGCACAGGCGAGGGAAATAGAGCTTCGCCTTGAAAAAAATGAATAATACGGAGGTACATATTATGTATAACGAGATAAGACTTGAAAAGAACCTTTATAATCTCAGCGGAAAATCATTCACAGCAGCCCTCGAGGAGCTTGATCCCTCCTCGGCATATTCGGGAACTCCCCTTGAAAGGCTCGATGCCTTTGAGAGGCAGCTGAAGCGCTTCAATATCAGGATAAACGGTCAGGAATGCGACTGCGTGGAGAAGTTCTTCTCCACTACGGAAACAGCGGTGCTCTTCCCCGAATTCGTCACACGCTGCATCAGAAAGGGCTTTGACGAGACTGTCCTCAGATCGGTATGCGCGGCAAAGACAGTATGCTCCGGCAGTCAGTATCTTGGCTGCGTCCTTGATGATTCGGCAGCCTATGCTGCCACAGATGAGGCGGAAGAGCTTCCCGAAGCTACTGTAAGGGAGGGCACGACTGCTACCGTCCTCGAAAAGTTCGGCAGACTCATCAGCGCTTCCTATGAGGCTGTAAGAAAGCAGAGACTTGACGTATTCAGCGTAATGCTCAGGAGCGTGGGCGTAAGACTTGCAGTGTCAGTGGTAAAGAAGGCTGTTGAAGTCCTTGCTGATGGTATCGAGCCCATAACCGCCGCAGCTCTTACCTATGACGAGCTTGCTGAGCTCTACGGACAGTTTGACTGCTTTGACATGACAACGGTGATAGCTTCACCTGCCCTTGCTTCCAAGATAGCTGCCATGGAGCAGCTGAAGGACTGCGCGGCAACTCCCGACGGCAGGCTCATACTGCCCTTCGGTGCAGAGCTTGTCAAGACCTCCGCAGCCGATGAGGACACTATCATTGGCATAGACCGTGATTTTGCACTGGAATTCATCACCAGCACAGATCTTGTAATGGAGACGGACAAGCTCATAGACCGTCAGCTGGATCAGATGACCGTATCCATTACCTGCGGCTTCAGAAGGATAACCTCCGACGCCGTCAAGGTTCTGACAATTACGGCGGAAAACGCCTAAAATCCTGTAGGGGCGGCGGAACAACGCCCCTGCAAATAATCCGAAAGGAGAAATCATGGATAAAATAACTCTTGATAAGATAAACAGGTTCACGCGAAGAAAACTCACCGGGGACGAGGTATACGTCTTTTCGGTGATACTCTGTGATAACGACATCGACCGCGACTGCGAACGCTTTTCCGACAAAGCCCTTGAGGCTCTCAAGGACAGCTTCGTGGGCAAAACCGGCATATTCGACCACAATGCCGCCGCTGTGAACCAGAATGCACGTATATTCGATACCGAGCTGGTCACGGACAGCTCACGCACCACAAAATACGGAGCTCCCTATAAGTACCTGAAGGCTATGGCATATATGGTCCGCACAGAGGATAACAGGAACCTCATCGCCGAGATAGACGGCGGCATAAAAAAGGAGGTCAGCATATCCTGCTCGGCGGCAAAGCGTATCTGTTCGGTCTGCGGAGCTGATAAGAACACCCTTTCCTGCGCCCACATAAAGGGCAGGAAGTACGGCGGTCAGCTCTGCCACAACGTCCTCGACGATATCACGGACACCTATGAATGGAGCTTTGTGGCAGTTCCCGCGCAGGTCAACGCGGGAGTTACAAAGAGATACAGCGAGGGGGATATCTCAAAGCCGCGGGATGCGGATACAGAAGCAGCAGATGAGGAGCTGCGCCGCGATATACGCAGACTTGCCTATTTTGCAGGAGGCAGGGCTGCTGCTGATATAGCCTCATTGTCCGCACAGACTCTCGGTACTCAGCAGCTCATTGCTCTCCGCAAGTCCTTTGAGGCTCAGTGCGGAAAGGGCAGGACAGAGGTGCAGCTTGCTCCCGCGGAGGAAAAAGCAGAGGCCGCCGATGTCTTTTCCATGAGATAGGAGGAAGGATATGGATATACAGGAAATAACCGATATTTTCGAGCTCTTTACTGGAGAGCACAACGGTGAGGAGTACTTCAGCATCATAAACCTTGCAATGTACGAAACAGGCATAATGCTCCGTCAGGGAGCTGACCGCACTGATTTCAGGCTCAGTTATCTTGCTGCTGCCATAGCCTATTACAGGCTCCAGCAGATATTGGCCGCAAGAGAGCGTGCAGCCGTTACCTACGGCGGAAAGGTGCTTAAGGAGTCCATGAATACAGCCTATGAGTATTCAAAGGAGCTTCTCAGGGACTATATGCAGATATGCAGCGACCTGCTCACTGCAAAGAACTTTGTTTTCAGCAGCTTTTCGGGCAGAGAGGAGGAGATCTGATGTTAAGGGATATAATCAGCGATATAATGGCGGCTTTTGCGGACAAGGAGGTGGATCATGTATACAGCGCCTTTGATGCAAGAGCAGTCGCCCGCAAGGGAAGCAGCTATTTTACGGTAGTGGGGATAAGCTCATTCGAGTCCACTGCGCCCATATACTCGCAGTACACTGTATTTGTGCCATTCCGTGCGGAGATAGAGATAAACGTAACCGCTCCGGAGAAGTTCTCGATGGTGCAGCTCTTAGGTTATTACGATGAGAAAATAGATCCCGTTATAAGGGATATGGATAGCATGACCTGCCGCCTGAAGAGTATGGATGTAAGATTTGACAGTAATATACAGCGTCTGGTGCTTAAAGTGAAGTTCTCTGCCGGCGGTATCAGCTCGGCGGAAAGGAGCGTATCATGAGTACCTATACAGCTCTGACGGAGCGCAGCGCTCTTCCCGTGAATATCGGTGGAACGGTCATATACTGCGAGAGCTTCCGTATCTCTGCCGCAAGAGTGATGAAGGAGGAGTCCACTGCGGACGGCGGCACTGTCCTTACCAACAGCGCTTTCCGCAGCAGCAGGCTTGCCTTTACGGGGAGAGTGTGCATAACCGACGATCCCGAGGACATCATACTCGGGTACAACGCCCTTGTGCGTTCCGCTTCGGGGTTCGGGATCAATTATATGGGGCTCAGCTTTTCGGACTGCCGTATGCTGTCCTATACCCTTGAGGACAAGGGCGGCGAATGGGCAGACGTTACTGTCACGGTGATGACAGCCGAGCCCGTTATCAGGGAGGTGACGCCATGACGGCATCAGTGAGTATAAGGACAGCAGGAGGGGAGACTCTTGTCGACGGTAAGGTACTGCACTTCTCCTTTAAAAAGGATATGTATACTCCCTATACCGTGCTCAGTGCAAAGGTAAGGGCGGTAAGGAGCTCATACAGCGGAGCTGCCGAGGCAAGCCTTATCCTCGACGGAAGGGTCGTCCATCACGGCCTTATCGACAGTATACGCTGGGAAAAGGCAGCCGGGGAGCAGTTCATGAACGTGAGCTCCAGAGGCTTTACATCCCTGCTCACCCAGAATCAGATAGAGCCCGGATTTAAGATGAATATATCCTTCAACGACCTTATGGACGGCTATTACACTCTGCCATACGTCACCCATGAGGACAATTCAGACAACAGCAGCTATATCTATGTCCGTCCGAATACCTCCATGTGGGACGCAGTATCGAATCTGTCATACAAGCTTCTCGGCACATACCCTTTTATAAAGGGCACGAATACTGTCAGGATAAGTCCTGCTTCAGCTCCCGAGAGCTTTGACCTGCGCAGCAAAAGTCTACTGACAGAGGGCACCGAGTTGGTGAACAAGCATCTTGCCAGCGGCTATCATATGGCGAATATGGGCGGCAGCTACGGAGAATTCGACCTTATCGACACCGACGCAGCAGCACTGAATATCGTGCGTCACAAGTACTTTGACCTGGATATGCGCTTTCTTTACGCGCCTCAGCAAGCTCTGGTATACCGCGACAAATACGATTTCCGCGGTCAGAAAAGGATATTCTGCTCCTACAGCGGCTATGAGGGAGAGGATCTTTCGGATATTGTCTCCTTCGGCAGCGTGAGCGGTGAGCGTATAGGTTCCGTCTCGGTAAGAGGCGGAAGCGGCGGTATAGTCACCGAGATAGGAGTGTACACGGATAAATTCCCGAAGACTCTGCCGTAAAAAAAGAGCCATAAAGAAGTACATTGCTTCTTTATGGCTGCTTTTTGGGGATATATTATTCTTCAGGAAGAGAGGGGATAAGCTTTATGAGATATTTCTGTATGGCAAGTGCGTCGTTGGCGGTCATTCCGTCAGAGCCGCCGGAGCAGTCTGCATTTTCCTTTCCCTGAACAGTAAGGTGATCGGGAGCTGTTCCGCCGAGGCCGTATTTATTGGGATTTGCAAGAGCCTGAAGGATGAGTATAGCGTCTGCAAGATCGACCTTGCCGTCGCAGTTTGCGTCGCCGGGATATCTGTACTCTATAATGATATTTGAAGTTGTGGTTGTACTTGCAGCAGAAGATGCTGTCTTTGAAGTAGTAGTGGTTGTGGTGCTTGTCACAGTTGTGGTGGTATTTGTTACGGGAGGCTTTTCGCTGCCCGAGAGCTTTCCGTATACGATACCGCAGCCTACTGTGGACATATATACCTTTCCGAACTCGTCCATATCGCCTACAAGGTAGTTGCCGTTGCCTGTACCGCCGTAGATATGGTCTGTATTGATACATACCCATGTCTTTCCTGCGTCAGTTGAGCGGTAGATGCCTTCCTTATCGTCCTTTTCGGGCCTTCCGTACATGAACAGGGTATTTGAACCGCCTGCCTTTTCCGGAGCGCCGTAGCCGATGCACTTTGCGTAATCAACGTTTTCCAGATGTTCCACTGTCTTGCCCTTGTCGGAGATGAGATATATACCGTGATTTGCGCCTGCAAAGGCAACAGTGCCCTTGCCGACATATGCCAGGTCGCCCGTAGATTCAAACTTCCATGTAAGCTCCCAGTTATACGGGCAGATACGTGTTTCCGAGAAGGTTGCGCCGTAGTCCTCGCTGACGAAGTATGAATAGTGAGCTTCGTCGTAGGTAGGCTCCTTCTTGGACATATCTGATGACCAGTATTCGTTGTACTGAGCGCCCGTTGCGTAGACTATCTTTGGATTTTCGGGATCAACAAGAGCATAAACGCCCTTTGTGGCCTTTATTCCGTCGCAGACCTTCCATGTTGCGCCCCAGTCGTCCGAGTAGGAAGCTGCGCCCTTGGCACTTGTATTTATGATTCTGTACTTGCCCTTTGAGAGCTCTGTGATGGCGAGCTTTCCGCCTGTGCAGGCAGGCTTGAAGTTCTTCCATGTCTTGCCGCGGTCGAGAGTATAGTAGCCGCTTCCACTGTTATTGGCGTCGCCCTCGGCTGTTCTTGCCCATACATCGGTATTCTGGGGGCAGACTGTGATAGCGGAGGTGGAGCCCATGTTGGGTTTGTACTGCTGTGGGATGCTGTCGGCGGACTGATGAACGAAGCCGTCGTAGTCGCCGATAGCGGAGAGATCAAGACCGTCTGCTGTACTTACGAAGTCAAGGCTTACACATTCTTCAACGCCGTCGGGCTGGAAGTAGAACTGTATGTCCTTTTCTGCCCATGCGTTATCACAGGCAAAAACGCCGTTGCCCGATGTGAGGAGAAGTCTGTCGCCCTCGGGATCTCTCGGATCTATAAGGATGCCGCTTCCCCAGTGGCAGGCCTTTCCGTATATCCAGTCATAGCCGTTTGTATCAAGGGGAAGTGACTTGAATTTCTTTACGCCTGTTCCTGTGGAATAATCCGTCTCGCCCTGACCGGGAGTTATGTCCTCCCAGGTCTTTCCGCCGTCTGCCGAACGGAAGAAGTGATCGCCCCAGGCAATGGTGCCTTCATTCTCGGGGGTGTTGGGATCGTCCTGTATCCATTCTGTGCCGCACCACTGATCCGACCATACGCCGCAGGTACGTGCAAACATCTTGTTGGGATCGTTTTTGTCAACCTCGATCATGCCGACGGCATTGTCGGAAACAGTGAGCTTTTCAACCTTTCCCGACGCGATATTGTACTTGTACGCGCCGCCTGAGCCGCCTGCGAAGGCAAGACCGCCGATATATGTAAAGAAAAGATTTCCGTTGTGGTCGCTGGTTATTGAGAGGGGATAGTTAGTATTTGGAAGAGCCTTTACTGCTTCGAACTTGTCGTCCTTCACGCTTGCAACGTGGATATTGGCCTCTCCCTTGACGGAGGTGCCTACATAGACCTTGCCGCCTTCGATATGGATACAGCCGATACCGTTCTGCTCGTTATAGAGCTTGCTGGGCTCGGTGCCTCTTACCATATGGTCTGTCCATGAAGGGTACTTGAGGGCGCCGGAGAAAAGACCGAGAGCGTCATAGCCTTCTACGGGCTTCCAGCTCTTACCGCCGTCAGTTGACTTGATAAGTGCTGATTTGCCGCCGGTTACGTCGCCGCCTGCGTAGATAGTGTCGGTATTGTCGGGGTCAATTGCGATAGGCTCGATACACTCACGTCCGTCGCCGTTTCCGTGTACCTGTATCTGGTCTGTGACATCAACAGAGGTAAATGTCTTACCGCCGTCTGTAGTCTTGAATATCACTGTCTTTGCGTTCGAGAAGTATGCACAGCCGCAGAGGAAGTAAGCTGTCATATCGTCATTGGGATCAATTGCTATGCCCTTGCAGCTGAGAAGGCCTCTGTCGTCTTCATCGATGAATCCGAAGAGCTGTACCCATCTCTTTTTACTGTAATCATATCTGTATGCTCCGCCTACGTCGGTACGGAGATACATTTCCTTCTTTCCCGTTACTATGCCCGAAACGAATCCTGCACCGCCTATCTTCAGTGTGTCCCATTCCATTGTTGAAGATATATCCTTTGATGCTGCGGAAGCGTTAACGATCTTGTCCGATGTGCCTAAAACGGATGAGCTGCCGACGCTTATGCAGAGGGAACAAAGTCCTGCAATAGTTTTTTTCAATGCTTTCATTTGTGATTTTCCTTTCTGTTTGTATTTTTGGAAACGTCCACATTTTTATTCTCCGGCTTCATTTTAGCATTTTGAAAATGCCGTTGTCAATGGATTTTCAGCGTTATGACATTATCGGATATAATCTGAATACTATTTTGCAGAACTCAAAAATGAACAATTCTTTAAGCGGTATTCCGTCCTTTGCGGTAAGATAAAAAAAGAACGCAGTAATAAGACTGCGTCAGACAATTTATAAACAATGAAGATAAATACAACCCCTTGAAAGAAATTATCAATATTAAATCCTTTTTCCGTTGAAAGGGCCGGAGAAAGGTGCGGATCTTCATTTGGTGTAGCAGAGAGGAGGCCCATGCCAAGCTGGCGGTATGCCTATAACGCCCACGACTGTAACCCCCCTGCCGTGCCCTGGCATCGACTTCCTCTCAGATCTACGATCACGATATATACATATCATATCCCGCCATTATTATATCATAACCTGTTCCACACGGTTCAACAAAAAAGCAGCATTTTTCACATTTTTTTGAAAAAAAGTAAAAAAGGCTGTAAATTGCCTTATCAGCGTTGGTTTGCACGGGTGTTGAAAAAGCTCCTGCTGAATTCTTTACAAAAAAACGTCTTTTTTTATTTACAAACAGTGCATAATGTGATATAATATCATTGTATATTTTTTTTTAAGGGGGGCGGCAGTTCGGATGGTCTCTTATCTCCTGGAATATAATTTCATCTCGGCTGCTATGATAATCGGCATAGTCATCATGCTGATCGAAAACCGCAAGGAGCGTCCCTACGGAACTGAACATATCGCAATAATCGTGCTGCTCCTTTCGGTAATAGTTGTAAATACAGAGATAAAAGAATGGTTTGAAAAGGTAATATTCGACGAGAACGTGAATTACCGGGGCGACTCGGCTATGGGCTTCATGTATCTGCGGTCTGCCGTGGAGCATATTCTTTTCCCCATGATAGCCTATATAGAGCTGCTGCTCATAGCTCCGGTCAAGAAGAAATACGTGCTCTTCATACCCGAATTTATTGTAATAGTCTCGGAGGTCATGAACCTTTGCGGCCTGAAGATAATATTCACATACGACAATCACCTGAAATATCATGACGGAGTATTGTTCCTGCTGCCGTATTTCGTAGGTATGATCTACCTTATGCTGCTGCTGAGGTACTCTATCGGCTTCCTGCGGGCAAAGAAGATGAGCAAGGGAATAGCCGTTGTATTCATCGTTTTCCTTACGCTGCTGGAATGTTATCTGGAAGCGGCGTACATAGTAGTCGACCTTATGGACGAGATAGTTGCCCTGGACGTTATCATATTCTACTTCTATCTTGTTGCCATATACCAGAGTGAGACCAAGATCAAGCTCAGGACCAGTGAGCTGGAGCTGGAACGAAGCAGGAGGCTTCTTACCCTGTCTCAGATACAGCCCCATTTCATGTATAATTCCCTCACTTCTATAATTTATCTTTGCGATAAGGATACCTCAAGAGCAAAGAGCGCTCTCATAGACTTTTCGAAATACCTGAGAAAAAATGTTGATGCCATCAGCCGTCAGGGACTGGTCAGCATCAAGGAGGAACTGGAGCATACAAAGGTCTACCTCTCCCTGGAAAAGCTCAGGTTCGACGAGGACCTTGATATTGAATTCGATATAAAGGACGAGATGTTCATGCTGCCCGTCCTTACCATACAGCCGATGGTGGAAAATGCCGTGAAGCACGGTATCAACGATTCCGAGAACGGCAGCGGCAAGGTGGTCATATCCACCGAGGAGATGGAGAACTACCATAAGGTAAGTATCATGGATGACGGAGCAGGCTTTGATGTGGAATCTCTGGCAAAGCTTGATGAAAGTCATGTAGGCATAGCCAATGTCCGCAAAAGACTTGAGGACGAGTGCAGCGGAGAGCTTATTATAAACAGTGCCCCCGATAAAGGCACTGAATGTATAATACTTATACCAAAGGAGTACGGCGATGAAAATTCTGGCAATTGATGATGAAAGATTTGCGCTTCAGATGCTTGTTGAAACTATATCGAAAATAAAACCCGAAGCAGAGATCGTTGCTTTCAGACGGGCTTCGCAGTTCCTTGAATATGAGGACAAGAGCTCTTTTGATGCAGCCTTCCTCGATATACGCATAGGAAAAATGTCGGGCATACAGGTGGCCATAGAGCTGAAGAAGCACTCCCCTCAGTGTAATATAGTCTTTGTCACCAGCTATTCGGAGTATGCCTTTGCAGCTATACAAATGCGTCCCAGCGGCTATATCATGAAGCCCTATACAGAGGAGGATATACGCAACGAATTTGAAAACTTCAGATACGTCCCCCAGCCCGAGAAAAAGGGCGGCAACAAGCTCAAGGTGCGTACCTTCGGGAATT
The DNA here is from genome assembly GCF_000571935.1 of Ruminococcus flavefaciens 007c. Lineage (GTDB taxonomy): Bacteria > Bacillota > Clostridia > Oscillospirales > Ruminococcaceae > Ruminococcus > Ruminococcus flavefaciens_F. Next base: position 110,913 of record NZ_ATAX01000026.1, read on the forward strand.
TCCGCGTGTTCGGCAGCGAGGATATACCAATGAAGTTCTCAAGGACCATTTCCAAGGAAATATTCGCATATCTCATTGACCAGTGCGGCTATCCCGTCACGAGCAGAGAGATTGCGGCAGACGTTCTCGAGGTGGAGGAATTCGACAGGCCGACTTCAAAAAAGGTCTCACAGTATGTCTCGGATCTCATAAAGGATCTCGAATTGGCAGGCTACAATAACGTCATAATCAAGCAGAACCGCCAGATCCAGATAAACAAGGAGGCTGTGGACTGCGACCTGTATGACCTTTTTGCGGGAGATACCGCAGCACTGAATTCCTACCACGGCGAGTATATGATAGATTATTCATGGGCCGAGATAAGCGACTCGGCAGACAGGATAAAGTCACTCTGAGAAAGGAATTATTTTTCATGCGAAGATGCATTGTTTCTGCTCCGTGCAGAGTCTGAGGGAACTGTACGGAGGATAGATGATACCCTCGGACTTTGCTTTGATGATATATTTTTTATTAAAGGAGCAAAGTCATTATGTTCAAGAATATAAAAGAATGCAGGAGCTGGCTGCTCTTATGGAGCACTCAGTCTCTTTCCACGCTGGGAAGCAGTATGACAAGCTGTGCGCTGGTGCTGTGGATGTACCTCGGAAGCGGTTCGGCGCTTAAAACAGCTATGCTTTCGGTATGTTCCTACGCGCCCTATGTGCTCATGAGCATTTTTGCGGGAGCTCTCAGCGATAAATGGAACAAAAAAGCTACAATGCTCGTATGCGATCTATTCGCGGCGGCAACTACCTTTGCAGCCTTTCTGCTTATAAAGGCTGATGCTCTTATGCCGTGGCATCTCTACGTAATAAACGCTCTGAACGGACTTATGAACACTGTTCAGCAGCCTGCGGGAGAAGTGGCGGCTACACAGCTCATACCCAAAAGGTTCTATCAGCAGACCAGCGGACTGCGCTCGTTCTCGCAGGCACTGAATTCCATCATAGCGCCTGTTCTGGCGGCGTCGCTTTTTGCCTTCGGCGGCATGGGCGTCGTTATCGCAGTTGACCTTGTAACTTTTTCAGCGGCATTCATAACGCTGATGTTTTTTATACCCATACCCGAACCGCCGAAAAAAGGCGGCAGGGAAGCTTCTCTCATGGAGTCCGTCCGTGAGGGCATGGGCTGGCTGAAGCATAATCCGCTGATACTGAAGCTCATAATCTTCCTTGCGGGAATCAACCTTGTTGCCTCGGCATATAATGCGGCTCTGCCCGCTATGGTGCTTTCAAAGACGGGAAACAACGAGACTGCACTGGGCATAGTCAACGGCTGTGTGGGAGCTGCTTCACTTATCGGAAGTATTATCGCTTCTGCGCTGCCTGCGCCGAAAAGCCGCGTCAAGGCTATATGTATGGCTCTTTTCTTCTCCATGAGCACGGAAAACTTCATACTTGCCTTCGGCGGCTCAGTGCCATGGTGGTGTGCGGGAGCTGTCTGCGGCTGGATATTCATTCCGCTGATGGGCGCTAATCTCGATGTGATACTGAGAAGCACCATTCCTGCTGAAATGCAGGGAAGAGTATACGCCTGCCGCAATACCATGCAGTTCTTTACCATACCCGTGGGGTTCCTTGCGGGAGGAGCACTGGTGGACAGTGTGTTCGAGCCTTTTATGGCGGGCAGGAACGACGGAAGTGCGCTGACGGTACTGTTCGGCAGCGGAAAAGGCTCGGGAGCAGCTATGTTCTTTGCTGTTCTGGGCGTTGCAGGTGTGGCTGTGTGTACGGTGTTCACACTTATACTGCGCAGAGAAAAAGAATAACAGAGCTTTAAATGTGAAAAAGCCCCGGAGCAGATGGAAAAGCTGCTCCGGGGCTGTATTTTATCCCATAAGTTCCCTGAAAAAGCTGCATTCGTCGTCATTTACCCTTGCAGCGTCTTCGGATCTTGCGTCACAGTGGAACACATGATAGAGCCTGTGGTCGTCGGTGCCGTACTCCCTGTAGATATGGCGGACACCTTTTTCACCGAGGATCTTCACAAAGGGCGGAGATTCCGCGCTGAGGTCATCGGCGTTGGCTGTCATCACAAAGCAGGGAGGGAAGTCCTCTGTGATATGCTTACATACGGTCATTTCCGACAAGCTCTTCTTAAAGCTTTCTTTTGATACGAAATCCAGCCTTTTTGCACCCCCGAACCGTTTCTCATTGTCGTATATTCCGCAGTTGAGGGCAAGTCCCTTTATTTTAAGTCCGGCGGGAGGCTTGAAGCTGTAATTCGCGGCGTATGACGGGGAGGTGAGTATGCAGGCATAGAGGGCTATGCCTGTGGCTCCCGCGGAGTCTCCCACAGCGAATATATTATCTGTATCAAAGCCGAAGCTGTCCTTATTCTTCATTATCCATGAAAATACTGCGTTGGTGTCCTCGAGGGGAGCGGGATGCCTGTACTTCGGGGCAAGACGGTAATTGTAGTTCACTACGGCAAAGCCCCGCTTTGCAAGCTCCATGCAGTAATACCTGTATACCTCCTTGTCACCGTATACCCAGCCGCCGCCGTGGAAACTGACTATCACGGGGAGCTTTCCCTCAACTGATTTGGGACGGTAAACGTCCAGCAGGCTCCATTTGCCGAAGCTGCCGTAGGAAATACCGCATTGAGTCTCTACCCCGGGAGGTACGGTGAGTCCTTTATCACGCTTTTTGTCGCTTTTTCTGCACATCATTATAAATATTCTCGCACCGAGGGACATACAGGGCTCCTTTCCTGCATTATACGCTTTTTACGCGCTTCTGCACCTTTTTGTTTTATTATAACAGCCCTGTGTTTGGCTGTCAACCCGTGTTCCGGAGTTATTCTTCCAAGGATTGAAATATTCTGAAAAAATAACATTCAGGTACTTGAAAAAAGTATCCGCAGTTGCTATAATGTTAATATAAATTATTTTTTAGGGGTGGTATGATGAAAAAAACATTTATGAAACCATTGGCGCTGCTTCCTGCTGCTGTGCTCCTTGTGGGCTGCGGCAGAGCTTCCATTGATCCCAATGATTACCTTGAAGTCAAATTCAGCGGTCTTGACACCGTTGCAACTGCCGATTGCGACATCGACTATGAGAAGATGGTAACAGATAACCTCAAGGCATTCGGTATCAAGAGCAAAAAGGACGATCACGCTATCGAAAGAGCTGCGGGAAAGCTGAAGAAGTATCTGGGCGGTTCTCTCGATAAGCAGAGGGAGCTGTCCAACGGAGACAAGATCGTCTTTGAGTGGACGGACGACAATATTGAAAAGCTTGAGAAAAAATACAAGATCAAGCTGAAAGTGTCCGACAAGACCATTGAAGTTAAGGATCTTGAGGAAGCCAAGAAGTTCGATCCCTTCGATTACCTCAGCGTAAGCTACGACGGCGTGGGTCCCAACGGCAGCATCGTTCTCGATTCCGACAAGCTTCCCGTGGACTATATCAGCTTCTATGCCGATCCAAGCTACGGCCTCAGCAACGGCGACATGGTCAAGATCACCTTCGGTTACAGCGAGGACAGCACAAAGGAAGAGTGCTTCAGTCAGGGATATATGCCCGAGAAGTTTGAGAAGGAGTATACCGTTGAAGGACTTCAGCAGTATGTAAAGAAGATCTCCGAGATCGAGAAGAAGTCCTACGACAAGATGGATAAGTATGCTCAGGACCGCTTCATGGATGATGTAAAGGAGAACTGGCAGAATAAGAAGCTCAAGGATATTGAGCTCCTGGGCGTAAATCTCTACATCCCCGAGAAGGACGAGTACAGCATGAAGAACGCTCTCTGCTATGTATACAAGGTTACTACCACATCTGCCAAGAAGGGCGGAGAAGAGAAGAAGGAAGAGCCTACGACAGAAGCAGTTACAACTACTGCCGAGAAGACCGAGGCTGCTACCACTACTGCTGCCGAAAAGAAGGACAAGGATGAAGAGACTACAACTACTGCTGAAAAGACCGAGGAAAAGACTACAGAGCCCGTTACCGAGAAGGCTGCGGAAGCAAAGAAGGACGACGGCTTCGTATACTACTACTTTGCTTACTACGAGAATGTTCTCACACCCGGAAATGCCGACAAGGACTTTGACGCTTCCACCTATAACGAGCCTTCTTACTATCAGTTCTTCGGAGTATCAGGCGACGCATTCGCTATCGACGACGTTCTCTATGTAGGCTATCAGAACCTTGACGACCTCTATAAGGCTGTTGAGGGCAAGTTCTACGCAAAATGCAAGGTCGAGACAAATATCAAGAAGAAGTAATAAAAAAAGCTCCGCATATGCGGAGCTTTTTACAGTATCACCAGCTTTTCCAGCTGTGCTTTTGCCCGGCGCCAGTCGGGACACATTTTGTCCAGCAGCCGGTAGAATTCCTTTGAATGGTCGGGATATAAGAAATGACAAAGCTCGTGTGCAGCTACGTGAGCGATACAGTGCCGCGGTGCTTCTATAAGGCGGCGGTTCAGCATTATCATGCCCTTGTTGTAATGGCAGCTGCCCCATCTTGCCTTCATGGTGCGTATTTTCAGCTGCGGCAGCGGTACGCCGAGAGGTATGAAATCCTTGTGTACCTCTTTGAGGATATTGCCGAGCTCCTTTTCGCATACATCGCTGAGCCAGCTTCTGTAAAGCTTCTCCGCATGGCTGATGTCGGTATTTTTTGTACGGATATAAATACAGCTGCCGTCGCAGGTGACCTCACGGCGGTCTGAGGGTATTATCTTCAGCACCATGTCTTTTCCCAGGAGCTTTACTGTGCTGCCGTCGGCAAAAACAGACTTAACAGCTGCGGCTGCGGCAAGCTTTTTGTAGTATTCCTTTGCCTGCTCTATATAGCTGCTTTTAAGGCGTATAAATGCCTCTATCTCCTTTACGGGAACTCTCCGCGGAGCAGATACGTAAACAGTGCAGTCCCTGCGCACACGCAGGTTTATATTCCTGACGGCTTTGCGTTCGAGAGTATATTCTATACTGCCGCAGACTGCGGTAACTGTCCGTGTTTCGGATGATATGACTTTCATTGTTACTCCTGTATATGTTTGCGAAAAAGACTCTCCCCACCGTAGCGGGGAGATGTTTTTTCTTATGTGCGTATTCTGAATGTCTTCGGTGCGAATTTGTATACCAGTATGCAGGCTATTATGCAGTAAAGCACACAGAATGCTATGGTGGACAAGCCGAAGTAAAGCGTAGGGAGCTTTACGTTCATGAAGAAGAAGCATACCATGTATGTGCCGATATTTATTACCTGATAGGTGCCGCTTTTGATCTCCGTGCCTGCGTTATAGGGCTGTAGCAGGTAGTATATCGTCAGATAGTGTACGGAGAAGAATATGCTCATTGCGCATATGGATACAAAAAGCACTGCGTAGTTTATCGGATTGTCGGTGCCGCCTGACAGGAACAGCAGCAGTGCGAGTCCTGCGCCGCCTGTTGCCGCAGGCAGCAGATTTACCTTGGTTATCTCGCGGAGCCTGATGCGGAAAAGAGAGAGTATGGACTTCGGCTCCTTGTAGAAGGAATAAGTCAGCAGACTGTGGTCGCAGTTCATGAAAAGTGCCTGAGTAAAGTACATACCGCGGTTTATGGCGTACATTATTATGCAGAAATAGGGGAGTGAACGCATAAGCGTTTCGTTGAGGCCGCTGCCGACCTTCGGTACCATTATGCAGACAACACTTGCGAGTATTATAAGACCTGCGATAACTGCGGTGATTATTATGGAGTTCCCCCAGAGAGTCTTTCTGTGGCGCTTGATAAAGAGCTCGTTAAGGTATTCAAAGCCGTTCTTATTACTGGATATGTTCTTGTCAAGGCTGATTATCTTGCGGTTTCTGTCTACTATCATCCTGCGCTGAGCGCTCTTGTCCATCTGGTTTATCAGCTGAGATGAGAGTATTTCCTTATTCATTGCACGGTATTCCGTGAAGCTGAAAATACTGCGGCAGGTCAGTGCTGTTCCTGCTATGACAAAGGCTATTATTGCCCATGAAGCGTATCTCGGTATTGTAAAGCCAAGTAAGCCCGTTATGTAGAGACCGGGTATAAACAGACAGAGTCCGATGAGCAACAGTCCGTTTTTTAGCAGAGAGGACGAATTGGTCACAGGCTTTCCGCGCTTGAAGCGGTTTATCTGATAGGCACATACCAGTGTCTTGGCAGAGGCTGCGAATACCGGTATGAGCAGGCACTCCCAGATATGGAGCCCCAGTATCAGGCCGAATAGCAGTCCGCAGATAAGGAAGCCGATGAAGTATTTGGCCAGCTCATAGAAATAATTAACAAGAGTGAACTGCCGTGAGTCCATATTCAGCTGCATCATGGCATAGTATTTGTGCTTTTCAGCTTCAAACATGAAGTTGTGTATGAAAGCTCCCGTTATAGTCAGCGGTATTAACAGATGCAGGAAGAATTCCGGCTGAAGCTGGCGGCTTACGTCGCCTATCATAGTCCATAGAGCTATGAAGAAGAAAAAGTAAGCGAGCTTCCAGATGAGAAGGGTGGATATCTCGTATATGATCGCGATGACATATGCTATTATCTTGAAGGCAGGCATACCGTATACCGTATCGGGTATCAGCTTTCCTATGAAGGGGAGCTGCTTTATGCCGTGAAGAATGGCATTGGTGCGGTATGTATTCTTCAGCATGAAGGAGATGCGGAAAGTCTTAAACATTTGTCTCCTCCTTCAGTGCTGCGATTATCTTGTCCTTGAAATCGTTGTTGTCAAGGTTGTTCTTGTCTACCTTTTCGAGGACGCCGTGGCTGAGGAGAACTATCTCGTCGCACATATCCAGTGCAAGGTCCATTATATGGGTTGAAAGTATGGTTATCCTGTCGGACTTGATGCTGCGGAGAACGTCCTTCATTTCCTCGGCGACAACTACGTCAAGGGATGTGAGAGGCTCGTCAAGCAGCAGCAGATTTGGCTGCGCAATAATATTTATGAGCATCTGCATCTTGTTCTTCATACCGTGGGAGTAGTCCTTCAGCAGCTTGTCGCGATCCATGCGGTCGATGCCGATATAATCGAAGTAATCGTCAAGAGGGCGTATGCCCTTTATCCTTCCGGAGTGTATATCACAGAAGAATTTGAGGAATTCGCGGCCTGTGAGAAATTCGGGGACGGTAGGCGTTGAAAGCACATAGCCTATATCATCGGGTACAGGCGTGCGGGTGCCTGCTGTGTCCTGGATGGTGTATATGCCCGAATCGGCTTTGAGGTCGCCGTTGAGACAGTTGAACAGCGTAGTCTTTCCTGCGCCGTTTCGGCCGAGAAGCCCGTAGATCTTTCCCGATTCAAAGGAAAAGCTTATGTCGCGTAGAACTTCCTTGGCGTCAAATCTTTTTGAAAGGTGTTCGATGGTAAATATCATTTTTTTATCCTCCAATACTTATATCATTGAGACTGTGCATTTTCCCCTGCCTCAGTCTTATATATATTATATCATTCCGCAAGTTATCCGTCAATATTTTCACGAAGTATTATACCGTGATAAAACAATAAAGTACAAGAAGAAAAACCCCATAACTCCCGTCTGCTTTTCCGCGTCCGTGAAGGCGGCTTTATTGCAGCCTATTTCCTTGCATAACTGCTCCGCGGAGAGCTGTATGCAGAAGTTTCTGGGGACTTTTTGTGAAATATGCTGAGCATATAAAACATTGACTTTCCACATATTCAGTGATATAATATATAATATAAACAAAAATAATGCCTGCCGGATTTGTAACAGGATCTGGGAAAAACGTTTCTGCCAGGCTGTTTGCAGAGGAGGTAAGTGAAATATGGATCTCGATAAGCTGCTTAGCGGATATAAGACCAAGACCTGCATAATGTCTGTTGAAAGGTTTCCCGACGGGAAGTACGGAAATATCCGCATAGCCGCAGGCAACAAGGCTCACTGCGATGATATGCTCAATGTGATGCACAAGGCGTTTGTACCTGATTCTCCTTATCAGGAGTATCTGCCGCAGGACAAGAATTTTGAGGACTTCTGCTATCGCTGCGCTTTTCTCGGACAGCCTCTGCATACCTATGTCAGTCTGCCCCAGATGGGACTGTGGCTGAATATGTTCCTGCTTCCCCTTGAATCGGATAAGGAGAATACCGGCTACTGCGTGTACTCCTATGAGGTCACTCCTCATGCGGATTCGGAACAGAGAGCCAGCCTTTCCGCAAGCACTTCATCGGCTGTGCTCAAGACCTGCATAAAGCTGAGGGGCTCGGACAATATCCGTCAGGCCTTCAATGAAGTAATAGAGGATATTCGTCAGATATGCGACTCAGATCACTGCTGCGTGCTTCTTGCAGATAAGGCGGAACGCACCTGCACTTCGTTCTGTGAAGCTATAAAACCGGGCTGCGGCCTGCTTCCCATGGAGACCTATCTTGATGACAGTTTTTTTGATGTATGCGATACATGGGACGCCACTATCGGCGACAGTACCTGCGTTATAATAAAGAATGAGCACGATATGGAATGGCTGCGGGTTAATAATCCAGTATGGCAAAGATCTCTTGAAATAGCTATGGTCAAAAGTATCGTACTGTTCCCCCTGAATTATAACGGCGATACGCTGGGGTATATGTGGGCTACAAACTTCAATGTGGACAATACGGTGAAAATAAAGGAGACTCTTGAGCTCACCACGTTTTTTATAGCTTCGGAAATAGCCAATTATCAGCTCATGCAGAAGCTGGAGATGCTCAGCTCCATAGATATGCTGACAAGAGTAAAGAACAGAAATATAATGAATAATGTGGTGGACGATATAGTCTCGGGGAAAATGAAGATAAAGTACCCCTATGCAGTGGTATTTGCCGACCTTAACGGCCTTAAACGTGTAAACGATGAGAAGGGACACAGTGCGGGAGACAATATCCTTAAGAATGCTGCGTCTATACTCCGGGAAGTATTCTACGACAGCGAGGTCTACCGTGCGGGCGGAGACGAGTTTATGCTGATAGCCGAGGGAATAGACGAAAATGCTCTTGAAGAAAGGGTGAAAAGCCTTCATGAGCAGGCTGCTGCCGCAAAGGATGTGCATTTTGCAGTTGGTACCTGCTTTGTAAAAGAAGGCGAGGATATCCGCACAGCAATGAGACTTGCCGATGAAAGAATGTATACGGACAAGAACGAATACTATACCCGCCATCCCGAGCGCAAGTACAGGTAGTCACGGGATATAAGCATTAAAACAGGCAGCCTTAAGGCTGCCTGTTTTAATGCTTGTTTTTTATATGCTCCCTGACCTTTTCCAGCAGTCCGAGGCCGAGGGGATCGGAGTTTTCGGGAAGAGCGTCAAGAGCGAAAAACTTCTGCGTTATGACCTCGTTTTCCTGTACCTTCATATCGCCCGAAAAATCACGGCATATATACAGTATCACCGCAAGATATACCTGATCGCCGTTAGGGTATTTATATAAGGTATCCTTCCCCGAAAGATCCATAAAGAATTCGAGCTTTCCGCATAAAAGCCCCGTTTCTTCAAGTACCTCCCTGCGTGCGCACTCCTCAAAGCTCTCTCCGAGCTCCATTGATCCTGCGGGATAGTCCCAGCAGCCGTTGTCTGTCCTCTTGCCGAGAAGTATTTCGTTTTTCTCATTTATCAGCAGCACTCCCGCACCTGCCATGATAAACGGTCTGCTGCCGAGTGTCTTGCGAAGGTCTAAAATATATCCCATTATGAAGCTCCTTTGCGCGTTTTTTATCTATTATATCAGAGTTACCGCTGCAAGTCAACAAGGAAAAGCCACGGCTAAAGCTGCATTTTTTCCGAAGATAACCTGTATACCGAAAAAGCTCCCCTGAGCACATGAATGTTCAGGGGAGTTTTTTTATTTTTGCTTAGAACTTAAATTTGCACTGACATACGCTCATTTTGCCCCAGGTCTCTTCGGGAGTATGCCATTCGCCTGTCCATTCTCCGCCATAAGAAGCACAAACTATCGGGCATTTTACCTTTGCGTCGTCCTGATTCCAGATGGGACCTGCCACAACATCCAGTATCAGTTCTGTAGTACCCGTATTATCCGTATCATATTCGCATCCGCAAACGCTCATTGCTCCGGGAACTACTGTTGTCCACTGACCGTTCCATTTTCCAAGGTGTGCTGCACAAACGATTGGACATTTCTTTTCTGCATCTTCCTGATTGAATATTGGTCCTGCGGGGACGTCAACTGTAAACTTTGCCATAACTTTTACCTCCAATTTTAATATTGATAATGATGTATACGTGTCTCATTTTTATGTCATTATATTTTATCGGCAGAAGAACTGACCATGGCGGTGGCACGCCTTTCTTTCCGCCGCATATAATGAAAAATAAAAAAGTGTATTTCATACCTAATGAAATACACTTTTAATATCCTTACATTCGGTGAATGTGATATTGTACAGAAGCGAATAGCATTAAAGTATGTGGTGAGTCAGGTGATAAATTGAATTCCGGGATGATAATGTAAAAGTTTTAAAGTTGGAATATAGAGGTTGTTTATTTCTTATGCTCATTATAACATAAATATATTCAAATGTCAAGTGTTTTCGTACAAAAATTCTAAAAATCTTCACAAGGCTTAAAATAGGGGGATATGAAGCGTATAAGCTGCCGCGGGAAGAAAAAAGAGAAAAATTTCCGTTTTTTTCAGGTCCCGAAAATGAGAAGCAGCACAGCTTCCTGAGCAAAAAAGTCCTCACAGCGCGAAAACTGTGAGGACTTGATGTTATTATTGAATTGTCTTTCGAGAAAGATAGTTCCGAACCTATCTATACTTCTTCATTATCTCCGATACACGGCTCTGTATAGCATTTGCGGCGTCCTTTGCCGAGCACAGGTCTGTAAAATATTTATTGGCTTCCTCATAGATAGCAGTTGTCATATCATCATCGTATTCAACTGCGGCATTGCTGCACTTGCACAGATAATCATACAGCATATCAGCCTGTTCTGTCGTAAGGCTCGGGATAGGAATGCCGCTTGCTGTATGCTCGACACCTACCTCTTTGTTGATTATATTCCTGGTTTCGGGCTTGAAGCACGAATAAATGCCTTGATTGTTTCCGAGAGCTTTTGCAACGAATTCCCATGCGCCGTCCTTATCCTGACAGGAGGAAGTAATGTAATAACAATTCATTGGCCTTATCATACCGCCTCTTTCACTGTTATCAGTGGGATAGCCTACAAGGTTTATCTCCTCACCGTTGCCCTGGATATCCTTTATTATGTTTATCCATGTATCTGCCGCTCCGTTTATAACAAGAGTCTTGTCAGCGCCGAACCACTTGAACATATCGTTCCTGTATTCCTGAGAGAATTCCGGATAATCATAGATCTCGCCTAAGCCGTCCTCATAATAGGGGAGGAAGCGTTTTGAGAATTCAAGCCTCTTTATGAAATCATCGCTGTCAAAATGACATTCGCCCTTATCGTAGTCTATGACGTCATATGCAGAATCTTTCAAGGCTTCAAACATACTTGACCTTACAATGTAATTATACATATTAACAGCCGAGTCGGGAGCATTATCATAGAATTTCAGCATCTCGTCCATAGTCCATGTGGGCTTGTCCCAGAATTTGTTTTTTACGAACAGACAATCGCAGGTAAATGAAGCGGGAAGACCGTATATCTTACCGTCTTTTGCAGACATTGCCTTAGTGATAGCAGGGAACACGTCGTCGCGGGTATATCCGCTTCTTCCGTCAAGGAACTGATCCATATCCGCAAGTGCTCCGTTTTTTGCCAATCTATAAAAATCCCCGTAATAAAGTCCCATAACGATATCCGGACCGTTTCCGTTCTGAATATCCTCGCAGAGCTGTGAATATGCTTTAGTGAATACCTCATGGCTGTTATCTGCATATCCGCTACTCTCATCACCCCGAACTAATTCATTCGGATCACCGTATACTACGTTTTTTAAATGATACCTGTCATTCGCGGCATTAAATTCCTTTCTCAGTGTTTCAACAGGAGAATCATTTGGCGCAACAAGCACACCGATGGTAAGTTCGGTTTTTTCTGCAAGAGCTGAAATATCCCCCGGTTTAAGCTTCACAAGCTCACTTGTTGCCTCGCGCTCCGGAGGGGGAGCTTTAATGCCGATAAATTCATCGTTTCCCACAGGAAAAACCGACATTGGCTCAAGATCGGAATTATACCAGTTTATTATCTCTTCCTGACTGCCGTCGTCACATATACCGTATAAAGCAGTGTCGTTAAGATAAATGAATTTGTATTTTCCGTACCCCGTTTGAGGATTACAGTCATCATCATGAAAAGTTATAAACGGTTCTGAAAGTGAATCGCCTTCCAGCTTGCAAAGCTCATACTTTATACCGCTGGGTCTGCCGGGTCTCTCTTGATTTTCAAGATCACAATCTTCAGTATTGGTACGAAGGACATACAGATCGCCGTCTCTGTCTTTTATAAAATGAAACGGAGCAAGCCAAAGATCTTCACAGTTTTCATCTGCTTTGAGCCTGGTGATCTCGCTTACAGAGCCGTCCGCCTTGTTTATACGGAATATTATGCTTGAGTCTCTTAAGATCAGCAGATAATCATCAAATTCAAAGATGCTGAATATGCCGTTTGGATCAGCATCACTGTCCGGGAACTCAATGGGGAAAGAGCTGACTACTTTATTATCGGCATAATTCACCAGAAGGAATGAAGCAGCGCAGTTGTTATAATATGCTTCATAGTCAAAATCCCTGTCATTTTCTTCGGGCATCTTAAGACCGCCGTGATCTTCTATCAGATAGATAACGCTGGCGTCGGAATATTTATCCGTATCGCTTGCTATAATCTCATAATAATCGGCTGAAATTGCTTCTTCAGGGAGCTCTCTCTCAATAAAGGAAAAAGAGCTCAGATCCCTGTCTGACAGGTATATTCTTTTTGTGCGCGAGTTCTTCGGCATATACAATATCTGAAACTCATCATTTTCCGCATTTGATACCGAATATATATATTCCGCGTCATCAGGCATTTTTACTGTTTCCATGGTATAGTATCCTGTGATGCTGCTTACATCGACCTTTGGGCCCGGACTTGCATACCCTGGCAGCTTCTCCTCTGAAACTCCGTCCGAGGTGTTATTGGTTTTTATATCATTATTCTCTTTTGTCCGTTTTCCGCATGATACTGCGCTTAATCCCGACAGCATTATCACAAGCGCTGCCGAAAAAGATATTATTTTTTTCATAATATGTCCTTTCTTGTGTTTAAGACATTCTCACATCATTTATCCTCCACTGTTTTCCGTTCCATACAAAATCGAATACGTATTCCTTGTCCGTGCTGACACAGGCCGAAAAGCCGTATTTCTCATTATTCTGTATCTGCGGCTCAGAAGGAGCCGGTGATGCGTCGGTATTTTTCTCTGTGGTATAGAGCATACCGTTGTATTCGACCAGAACAGGAGCAGATGTATTACCTGAGCTTTCGACAGCTTCATCAATGCTTCTGCTGAGATATGAACCGCCGCTGTTCTTTAGGGTATCGAAATACTCATCGGTAACAGTCATGCAGATCGTATCATATATTTCCGAGCAGCTGTCAAAGCTTTTGTCGTCGATCATATAATAATCCACATCTTCTCCCTGCCATTCCGAATTGCGTGAGCTGTATTCGTAGAAATGCCTTGACGTGTCTGCGGTGATTACGTCTCCGTTTATATACCCCGAGGCTGAAATGAACTCTTCTGTGAGAAGCTTTGCAATAGCGGCATGGTCGGAATATTCCAGTGAATTGAGAACAGAATTTTTCTTGTCGTTTTTTACTTCTCTTCTGCTCCCGCAGATATACAGTGAGCTTATAGTTATAACAGCGGCTGCGGCAACTGAAGCAGAAACACCGAGAAATCTTCTGAATACAGACGTTCTGTACCTTTCAACGCCCGAAACGCTGTCATTGTATATGCGGTCGTCCTGCTGAGAAAGCATCTTGCACTGTATGCGTGAAAATATCCGTTCTTTCAGTTCAGCCGGAAGCTCGGAAGTTTTATCCGCATTGTTCCTGTCAGGTTCAGTCAGATCGCCGTTAAACAATTCTTCTATTTTCATTCTCACCACTCCGCATCCACACCTGCCTTGAACAGCAGGTTTTTAAGTTTTTTTCGCGCACGCTGGATCCTTTTCTGTACAGAGCTTGCTGTCATATTCAGCTCCGAAGCGATCTCTCCGGACGATCTGCCATAATAATAATGACGGATAATGATAGACGAATCGGGATCCCCGAGCTTTTTTACACAGTCTATGAGTATCCTTTTCAGTTCCTTTCGTTCCGAAGCGTTTTCAATATCATTCTCAGATGCTTCATAAAAAGCTGTAACATCGTCTATAGGCACTGTCCTGTTATTTTTTAGCGAAATACGCCTGAAAAAATCGATAGAGCTTCTTTTTGCGATAGTGGATATGATCCATTTCAGATCGCCGCTGTAAGTTTTTTCCGATTGCAGTGAACGGAATATGTCAACGAATATATCAGCCGTACATTCTTCAATGTCCTCAGCTGTCCCGCACGACCGAAGATTATTTGCTGCAATAGTATAGACATAGGTACAGTATTCATCATACAGTGCGCGCTGCCATACTTCAGAAGGACCTTTCATAAGTTCTCTGAGCTGACTGTCTGTCATATTCCTTTTTCACCCCTTTGAACATGTTCGTCTTAATAATCGTTCTTAAAAGTCCTTGGCGGACATATTTTCCAAAAAAATTTTTAAACGGATTTTCCCTTAAGCTGAAAGTCCTCACAGCCGGAACTGCGAGGACTCTATTGTTTTATATGGCAGTACGATTTATCATAAGATCTGTTTTCAGAATGCCTTCTGAATATCCCTCATACTTCCCAGAATAAGCATGGCATCATCTGTATTCAGCACCATATCGGGCGTAGGCAGGACCAGCTGATCTTTGATACGTACTGCGATAACATTCAGATTGTGCTTTTTGCGTATGTCAAGTTCGGCTATTGTCTTGCTATACCATGCTTTCGGCACACGTACCTCATAAATATTGAGATCACGGTCAAGCTGGAATACATCAAGAATATCGTCGGAGGCTTCCTTTGTTGCAAGTCTTATAGCAGTCTGCTTCTCGGGATATACTGTTTCGTCAGCTCCGTTGCGGAGGAGAAACTTCTCCTGTACATCATTCTGAGCACGGGAAATAACTTTTTTAGCTCCGAGATCTTTCAGTAAAGCAGTGGTTTCAAGTGAATCCTGAAAGCTGTCACTGATCGTTACAATACAAACATCGTAATCCGGTATACCGAGAGAGCGCATAAAATCAGGGTTTGTGCTGTCGCCTATCTGAGCGTTTGTTACAAACGGCAATATGGTATTTATACGTTCTTCATTGCTGTCAATTGCCATTATCTCACAACGGAGCTGCGACATACGCTTTGCTATATGTATACCGAACTGTCCTGCACCGATTATCAAAACTGATTTCATAATTTTTACTCCTTTATAATTGATGTATACTCAATAACCGCCGCAAGGCGGTTATTTCCCCGAACTGTGCTCGGGGAGCGCAAATTCCTTATAAAACAGAGAATTTGCGCGTCACATTCCTTTATGTCAAGCTCATTTTTAGTTGTTGAGCAAGACAATAATTATTATCCGACAGTGACTTTTTCCTGCGGAAGTCTTGAGACATCATTATTTGACGCGAATGCAGCATATATCAGCGTCAAGCCGCCGACTCTTCCTGCAAACATAAGTATCATAAGAATAATATGCGAGGGTAAGGAAAGAGATGTGGTTATCCCGAGAGTCAGCCCCGCAGTTCCCAGAGCGGAACCTGTTTCAAACAGGCAGCTTGTAAGCGGAAGAGATTCAATAAGGCTTACCGCAATGCCTGTTGAAAGGAAAAGTGAGATATACATAAATAGTATGGCACCGGCAGTACGTATAGTGTCAGTGGAAATACGGCGGTTAAAACATTCGACATCGTTCTTGCGCCTGAAAACGCTCAATGCCGAGAGAAACAGTACGGCAACAGTGGAGGTTTTCATTCCTCCGGCAGTTGAACCCGAGCATCCGCCGATAAGCATAAGCACTGTCATAAGCATTGCGCTTGTTTCGCGCATTACCGAAAAGTCAGCTGTGTTGAAGCCTGCTGTTCTCGCCGTCACGGATTGGAATGAAGAATGAAGTATCCGCTCTTTTAACGGTTCATCCGAGTATTCCGAAAAAAAGAAGAATATGGCAGGCAGAAGCAATAATACTGCTGTTGTGAAGAGCACGACCTTGGACTGCAAACGATACTTCTTTAAATGATGACGGTGCTGGATAACGTCATCCCATGTAAGGAATCCGATGCCTCCGATGATTATAAGCAGCATAATTACAGTGTTTACATATATATTGCCGCCGTAGGAGGTCAGTGATGAAAAAGGTTCTTTAACTCCCATAAGATCGAATCCGGCATTACAGAATGCGGATACCGAATGGAACAGGGAATACCAGATACCTTTTACGGCTCCGAAATCATGGCAGAATACGGGATATAACAGTGCCGCACCTGTCAGTTCAAACAAAGCTGTCATTTTGAGAATGAATTTTGTCAGAGTGAGAATGCCTCCCACCTGAGGGGCCGAAATAGAATCCTGCATCATACCGCGAAAGCCCAATCCGATCTTTTTCCCTGAAAGCCTTGTTATCATCAGACCTATTGTAATAACGCCCATACCGCCTATCTGGATCAGAGTCAATATTATTGCCTGACCAAATAAAGACCAGTGTGTTGCTGTATCCTTAACTACCAGACCTGTAACACAGGAAGCTGAAATTGCTGTGAACAGCGTATCCTTAAAGGGCGTGACCGTTCGGCTTTGTGATGATATCGGAAGCATGAGCAAAAGAGCTCCTGTGAGAATAAGTATCATGAAACCAATGCTTATTACCCTGAATGAATTGTGATTATGGCTGGATTTTTTCACTTTATCCTTTTTCATATAATATCTCCGAATCATAAGTGGTTTATAAAATTTTTGACGTGTATTTTTTACAGCTTAAATATTATACCATAGACAGAGAGATTTTGCAATTGTCAAATGAAAAAAAGTCCTCACAGCCGAAACTGTGAGGACTGGATGCTTTTATTGAGTTATCTCTCCGTCAAGAATTATTTCTTGTCAGCAATAGCAGCCTGAGCAGCCCTCCACCAACGCAGGCGCATATGATGCCCCGAAAAGCTTGATTTTATGGGCTTTTTTATTGCCATCCACATTGCACGTTTTCGGAGTTTTGTCATCGCCTGTGAAGTGCAGATACCAATCGAAGGAGTTCTCATTCACCACAATTTTTTCTACAAATGCTTCGATAACTGCCTCGGGAATATCCTCATCGGAGTCAAAATCAGTGTACCGTTCAAGAGCATATCTCAGCAGAGTGATACGCTCGTCGTAGTCGGGAACATCACTTGTCTCTGTGACTTTCTCCGTAGGCGAAAGCTCACATATCTGCCCCTGCAAAGAAGCTATCTGCGTATCGACTTCCGACTTCATGTTCATGAACTGCTCTTTTGTGATCTCATCGTCAGCTCTCATGGAGATGAGTTTGTTCAGACGCTTTTCCAGTTTTTCAAGCGTTGAACCATTCCTCGATACATGGATTAGTCCAGCCGACGTTAATGCCTTTATCCTCAGCTTGGCAAATTATCTCGTCAAAGTTCTTGACCTTATCACGATCAAAGATTATCCATATCTCGCCATACTGCGGATTGATGGAGGCAAGATTTCTTGCTTCTTCAACGAGATTATTAGATTTGGTCTTTATAACCTTGATGACCAATTTGCCTTGCAGTTCTTTAGGAATAGAATCCCTGAGCCCATACATATAATTTTGTTCTGTTTCTTCTGTATCGGTTACTATAAAGTAATATCCAAGTTCAGGGACCCTTCTTTTGACCATCTGATCACGAGTTTTTCGCTTTCCGTTTCTTTCAACATGAGCCATACTTTATTCCCCCTTGAACATATCAAAATGCTTCAGAGTCGGTATTGCTCCGTACTTGCCCAAAAGATAGTTCTTCTCGTAATTCTCATCCTTGCGAATCTTAACTCCGTCTTCATCTACAAAATCAGCCAATGAGAAGAGATATGATATTCCGTTTGAATCCTTTTCTGTAAACCAGATCTCATCTCTTCTAAGGATATTGCCGTTAAGCTGCCATGAGTCATGAGATGTAAAAATCAACTGAGCGTGATTAGTATTGATCTCTGGATCAAGGAACGTAATAACAAATGCTCTTACAAGAAGGGGATGAAGTCTGGCATTAAGCTCGTCAATAAAGAAAACTCCACCCGTTGACAGCACATCCTGTAACATAGGATATAACGCAAACATCTTAAGCGTTCCTGCCGATTCATGCTGAAGGGGGATAGATGTTGTCTGATCGGAATCTATCATTTTGTGAACTGCGTCAATTCTGAACTGCTTATCTGCATCATCGACTTCAGACTTGATAACTTCAACGTTAAAACCAATTATTGACGGATCAAATGATGAAAAGTAGTCAACGACCTTCTGCTGAACCTTTTTATCTTCTTCAAATCCTTCCGGGATAAGCTGAGATAAGAAAAAGTTCTCGATTGGTCTGCCAAAATCTGCAAAATCATTATGCACAAACCAATCCCTTATAAACTTAAGCTTTGCTATTTTGAGCTTGGCACCAAGAGAGACAACAAGGGTTTCCTTTTCTAATGCGATGATCAAGTTCTCTCGACTTTTAGCAGGAATACCTGCAAAATCGAAATCTTCTCCATTACGGTAGAAAATACGCTTGAAATCACCTCTCGATGACTTAGACTTATAGTTTAGCCATTCCTCACATACGCCATTACTATCGACTGTGAATCCATAATTGTAAGTCTTTGCACCATTTTTTTCTGAGTCTATAAAATACACTTCAAATGATGATTCGGCATTTTTGCTGGTACTATCAAATAAAAATGGGGTTGGCTTGAAAAACTTTGATTTTTTCTTTGAATCAGATTCATCGCCGTAATCAAGTGAATTGATAACATACGTTGACATATATCTGAAAGCTTCCTGAACATTTGACTTTCCGCTTGCATTCGCACCAAATATAGCCGCGACAGGCAATACCTTTTCATTTGCAATAGAAACAACATGGTTATTAAATTCAGAAATCTTTGTTGCCGATAAATCTAATATTGTATCATCTTTAAATGATTTAAAATTCTTATAATTGAACTGTAGTAACATAGTATTATGCCTCCTTATAATCTCCTTACTATATATTATACTCAAAAAAAGCAAAATGTCAACATCTAATTGAGAAAAAATCTCATTTAGATGCTGTTTTGTATGCGTATCAAAGAATCCTCATAGAAATGACCTATGGGAATTCTGGTTTATTACGTTTTACCTATAAATACTAATAACTACTATCATACTCCTATCCTTCTCCTAAGATTTCCTATCTTCATCTTGCTGTCACGCAGCTGAGAAGTATAAACTGTTCTGGTTATATAATCACCTAACATGATTCCGGTGTCATGGAACATCTTTTCACCGACTTAAAATCCTCGTCCCGAGGCAGTAAAGATCTCCACAATATCATCATTTGTCAACTTATAATCAAAAGGAGTAAACTTCGGTCGACAATACAAACCATTACACAGTCTGATCAGTTTCTTTTCTTTGCAGGCTCTTTCAAGTAGCTTATAATAGTATGCCTCGCTCCAGCGATAATTAAGGTCCTTTTCTCTATAGTATTTGCTCGCAATAATAGGTTCAAGCGGATCAAAATCACAAAGCTCGATCAAAAATTCAGTTACCGCAGTAATAAGGCATCACCTCGCACTTTTTATCGATTATACCATGATAAAAAAGTGTCAAGTAAAAACGCATTTTACGTAAAAAACCGTCAACTAAAACGCACATTTACATAAAACGCCCATATTTCAAGCCACAAAAAAGCTCTCACAGCCGAAACTGTGAGAGCCTTATTAGAAACTATTCTATCGGCTCAGACATACACGTTTACACGGATGTCACGCCAATTATGGAATTCACGCTTCTCGGACTTAGCTTTGAAGTACATCTCCGCATCGCCCTGAAACAGCGTAAAATCGCCGATTTTGAGATAGTCGTGAATTACTTTCCTTCGTTGATTGCAGCCTGTGCAGCAGCCAGACGAGCGATCGGAACACGGAAAGGTGAGCAAGATACATAGTCAAGACCGATCTTGTGGCAGAACTCTACAGATGTAGGATCACCGCCGTGCTCGCCGCAGATACCGCAGTGGAGCTTAGCGTTTACGGGCTTACCGAGCTTGATAGCCATTTCCATGAGCTTACCAACGCCTGTCTGATCGAGCTTAGCGAAAGGATCGTTCTCGAAGATCTTCTTGTCGTAGTAAGCGCCGAGGAACTTGCCAGCGTCGTCACGTGAGAAGCCGTATGTCATCTGTGTAAGGTCGTTAGTACCGAAGCAGAAGAAGTCTGCATTAGCAGCGATCTCATCAGCTGTAAGAGCAGCTCTGGGAATCTCGATCATTGTACCAACTTCGTACTCAAGGTTAGCGCCTGCTTCCTTGATTACAGCGTCAGCAGTCTCAACAACTACCTTCTTAACGTACTTGAGCTCCTTAACATCGCCTACGAGCGGGATCATGATCTCAGGCTTAACGTTCCAGTCAGCGTGCTTCTTCTGAACGTTGATAGCAGCCTTGATAACAGCCTTTGTCTGCATAGCAGCGATCTCGGGGTATGTTACAGCAAGACGGCATCCACGGTGACCCATCATGGGGTTGAACTCGTGGAGAGAAGCGATGATATTCTTGATATCAGCAACTGACTTGCCCTGAGCCTTAGCGAGAGCCTCGATGTCAGCTTCCTCAGTAGGAACGAACTCGTGGAGAGGAGGATCCAGGAAACGGATAGTAACCGGGTTACCCTCGAGAGCCTCATAGAGAGCCTCGAAGTCGCTCTGCTGCATGGGCTCGATCTTAGCGAGAGCAGCCTCTCTGCCTTCAACTGTATCTGAGCAGATCATCTCACGGAAAGCAGCGATTCTGTCTGCCTCGAAGAACATGTGCTCTGTACGGCAGAGACCGATACCCTCAGCGCCGAGCTCTCTTGCCTTCTTAGCGTCAGCAGGAGTATCAGCGTTTGTACGAACCTTGAGAGTTCTGTACTTATCAGCCCAAGCCATGATTCTTCCGAACTCACCTGCGATCTGAGCATCAACTGTAGGAATGATACCGTCGTAGATGTTACCTGTTGTACCGTCGATTGAGATGTAGTCTCCCTCAACGAAAGTCTTTCCGCCGAGCTCGAACTTCTTATTAGCTTCATCCATCTTGATGTCGCCGCATCCTGAAACGCAGCACTCACCCATACCACGGGCAACAACAGCAGCGTGAGAAGTCATACCGCCGCGTACTGTAAGGATACCCTGTGCAGCCTTCATACCTGTGATATCTTCAGGAGATGTCTCGAGACGAACGAGAACAACCTTCTCGCCCTTAGCAGCCCACTCTACAGCGTCATCAGCTGTGAATACCACCTTACCGCAAGCAGCTCCGGGTGAAGCACCGAGCCCCTTGCCGATAGGAGTAGCAGCCTTGAGAGCCTTTGTATCGAACTGGGGGTGGAGAAGTGTATCGAGGTTTCTGGGGTCGATCATTGCAACAGCTTCCTGCTCTGTCTTCATGCCCTCGTCAACGAGGTCGCAAGCGATCTTGAGAGCAGCCTGTGCAGTTCTCTTACCGTTTCTTGTCTGGAGCATATAGAGCTTCTTGTTCTCAACAGTGAACTCCATATCCTGCATATCGTGATAGTGATTTTCGAGAGTCTGGCATACTTCCTTGAACTGAGCGAAAGCCTCAGGGAATGTCTCAGCCATCTGCTGGATAGGCATAGGAGTACGAACACCGGCAACAACGTCTTCGCCCTGTGCGTTTGTGAGGAACTCACCCATGAGCTTCTTCTCACCTGTAGCAGGGTCACGTGTGAAGGCAACACCTGTACCGCAGTCGTCACCCATGTTACCGAATGCCATTGACTGTACGTTAACAGCAGTACCCCATGAGAAAGGAATATCGTTATCTCTTCTGTAAACGTTAGCTCTGGGGTTGTCCCATGAACGGAATACAGCCTTGATAGCGCCGATGAGCTGCTCCTTGGGATCGTCGGGGAAGTCCTTGCCGATCTTAGCCTTATACTCAGCCTTGAACTGGCCAGCGAGCTCCTTGAGGTCGTCAGCGTTGAGCTCAACGTCCTGTGTAACGCCCTTCTTAGCCTTCATCTCGTCGATAAGCTCTTCGAAGTACTTCTTACCAACTTCCATAACTACGTCAGAATACATCTGGATGAATCTTCTGTAGCAGTCCCAAGCCCATCTGGGGTTGTTTGACTTTTCAGCGATTGTGTTAACAACAGTCTCGTTGAGACCGAGGTTAAGGATTGTATCCATCATACCGGGCATTGAAGCTCTTGCGCCTGAACGAACAGAAACGAGGAGAGGATTCTCCTTATCACCGAACTTCTTGCCTGTGATTCCTTCCATTTTAACGATATACTCGTTGATCTCTGCCATGATCTCGTCAGAGATTCCGCCGTCCTCATAGTACTGAGTACAAGCCTCTGTTGTGATTGTGAAGCCCTGAGGAACAGGGAGACCGATGTTTGTCATCTCAGCCAGGTTTGCACCCTTACCGCCGAGAAGTTCTCTCATGTTGGCATTACCCTCTGAGAAAAGGTAGCAATATTTGTTTGCCATTGGTGTATACCTCCATTTTTAACATTACCGGACGATACCCTTGCGGACATTATCCGAGTTATACCTATTATAACACATCTAAAAAAAAAATACCATATATGTGATGACAAAAATTACCCCTTTATTTTATTGCAGTTTGTACAAAATTTAACAAACGGTTTTGTTTTCTGCGAAAAAGGCTTGCATTTATTGTTAAAGTATGTAAAAATAAGAACATGATCGCAGCCGGCAGCAGATTATCGGGCGAAAGTCGTCAGTATGAGCTGCATAACGGCGAAAAAGGCTGTATACAGCCAAAGAAAGGATTAATATCATGAAAAAATTCAATGCAGTCATTATTACATTAGCACTTTTACTGTGTTCTGCGGTTTCATGCAGTAAGGACGAGAAGGCGACTAAAAGCTTTTCTGCTGCGGAAAGCAGTGAGGTAAAGGAGACCGAGACCACCACTGCCGAAGAGACCGAGAAGACCACCGCAGCTGAGACCACTGAGGAAAAGACTACCGAAGCCAAGGAAGAAAAGACAACTGACTCAGAGGAAAAGACAGAGGCGGGAAAGGATAACGGCGGCACTCCTGCCGAGCAGACTCCCGAGCTTGAAGCTGCGAAGGAGGTTGTAAAGAAGTATGTGGAAAGCTCTCTCAGCGCTGATACTACGGCAATGATAGAGTGTATGTATCCCAAAGAGGTTGCAGAGTCCATAAAGAGTTCGGGTATGATGGACTCGATGGCAGGCGCTATGGAAGAGGAGCTCAAGGAAAGCAAGGTAGAGGATCTCAAACTTAACGGCGAGACCGTACTCAGCGAAAAGGCTGTTGAAGGAGCAGGCAAATATTTCGAATCCATGAGCGCTGTATTCGGAAACAAGGAAGTAAAATGCAATATAAAGTCAGGCTATTCTATAATGATGAATGCCAAGGAGACATATAAAGGAAAGACGGAGGACATTTCCGAGCCCGTATGTGTCGTGCTTGTTGACGGCGAAGGCTGGAAGATAGTTCCCATCGGCGAAAAGGAGCTTGAAGAGATCGCGGATATGTCTGCGGAGGGCTGAAGCGGGATTTCCGCCGGAGTATAAATCCGGAAGTTAAAATACAGGAGGAAGATACAATGAACAAAGCAGTGATTTTAGCAGGCGGACAGGGTAAGCGTATGAAAGCTGATATGCCGAAGCCACTTTTCAAGGTTCTCGGAGAGCCTATGCTCCGCTGGGTGATATCAGCCTGTGAGGAGGCTGAGCTCAGCGATATATGTGTGGTAAAGGGCTTCAGAGGCGAGATGATAGACGAGTATCTGGGCGGAAAGTACAGAACAGTGCTCCAGGCAGAAAGACTGGGCACAGGCCATGCGGTTATGCAGGCTGTACCTTTCCTTGAGGACGATACCGAGGGCAATACCCTTGTGCTCTGCGGAGATGCTCCCTTTATCGATGCCGAGACAATAAAAGAATCACTTGTTATACATAAGCAGCAGAACAACGCAGTTACCGTAATTACTGCGGAGCTGGACGATCCCTTCGGCTACGGAAGGATAATCCGTTCGGCAGGCGGCATCAGCGGCATTGTCGAGCAGAAGGACGCTACAGAGGAACAGCGCCTTATAAAGGAAGTCAACTCGGGCACCTACTGGTTCAGGACAGCCGACCTCATCGAGCTTCTCGGCAAGCTTGACAATAATAATGTCCAGAATGAATATTACCTTACGGATACTATTTCAATAGCTCTTGCAGAGGGCAAGAACGCCGGCGCGTACAAGTCCGAGAATGCGGATATAATCAAGGGAGCCAACGACAGAAAGGATCTCCTTGCACTCAATACATACGCACGTATGGCAGTTATTGAAAAGCACCTTGCAAACGGCGTGGAATTCACCTGCACGGACGGAGTAGTAATAGAACGCGGCGTTGAGATAGGCGTCGGCACAGAGATTCTTCCCAATACCATAATCAGGAAGAACACCACTATCGGCTGCAACTGCAAGATAGGTCCCAATACCGTTATCGAGAACTGCAAAATAGGCGACGACGTTAACCTTCATACGGTACAGGCTTATGAATCCGAGATAGAGGCGGGAGTAAAGATAGGACCTTACGTTCATATCCGTCCCGACAGCGTGGTCAAGACAGGAGCCAAGATAGGCGACTTCGTTGAGATCAAGAACTCCACTATCGGCGAAAAGACAGCCATTGCGCATCTTGCCTATGTGGGCGACTCCGACATCGGAAAGCGCGTTAATATCGGCTGCGGAACCGTTACCGTAAACTACGACGGTATCGCAAAGAGCCGCTGTGTCATAGGAGACAACTGCTTCGTGGGCTGCAATACCAACCTCATAGCTCCCGTAAAGCTGGGCAAGGCTGTATATACAGCCGCAGGAACCACCGTTACCAGGGACGTTCCCGACTATGCCCTTGCTATCGACAGAGGCGTTATGAAGATAAACGAGGGCTATACCCTCAGAAAGCTCAAGAGCAAACTTGGCAAATAAGATCCGCAAAGGCTCCGCTGCTTCGGCACGGAGCCTTTTTATGCCTTGAAATAGGGAAGTGCCGCAGCGGCAAAATTTCTTCTTGACAAAAACCTCCGTTTATGGTATCATATTAAAAGAGCATCGTCTGCTCGTATAAACGGGTGAGAAATTCCGAAATATAGATGTGTGGGCCCTGTGCAACAAGACCCCGTGAACCATGTCAGGCGGGAGACCGAGCAGCATTAAGCGGTGCGTGTTGTGTGCCGCAGCAAGCCTGCACATCTATGTTCCGGAATTTTTCTTTGAAAGGAGAAAAGGCTGTGTATAAGGCTCTGTACCGTAAATGGCGTCCCATGACCTTTGACGACGTAATATCGCAGGAATATACTACGGAAGCTCTGAAAAACCAGATAATCAGCGGTAAGACTGCCCATGCCTACCTTTTCACAGGCTCCCGCGGTACAGGTAAGACTACCTGTGCGCGTATCCTTGCAAAGGCTGTAAACTGCCGCAATATGAAGGACGGCAATCCCTGCCTTGAATGTGACATCTGCCGCGACGCAGACAGCGGCGCACTGACGGATATAGTCGAGATAGACGCAGCTTCCAACAACGGCGTGGACAATATCCGAGATCTCCGCGACGCCGCCGTGTATACTCCCGAGCGCGGAGCCTATAAGATATACATTATAGATGAGGTGCATATGCTCTCTCAGGGAGCCTTCAATGCCCTCCTTAAAATAATGGAGGAGCCTCCCGCTTATGTGAAGTTCATCCTTGCCACCACCGAGATACACAAGGTGCCCGCCACTATCGTATCACGCTGTCAGCGCTACGATTTCCGCAGGATAAAGGCTGAGGACATTGCAAAGCGAATAAGCTATATCGCAGGTCAGGAGGATATAGACCTGACTGAGGACGGAGCTGCTATGATAGCAAGGCTTGCTGACGGCGGTATGCGTGACGCGGTATCTCTTCTGGATCAGTGCTCCGTATGCGCACAGGTCATCGACGCGGAAGCGGTGTCAAATGCCGCAGGTATCGCCGGCAGGGACTACCTATATGATATGCTGGACGCAGTATCTGACTCGGATACGCCAAAGGCTCTGGCAGTAACAGCAGGCCTTTACGATATGTCCAAGGATCTCACAAGGCTCTGTGAGGAGCTTATAATACAGCTGAGGAACATCATGCTGCTGAAGGCCTCTCCCGAGACTGCGGAAAAGCTGATAGTATGTATGCCCGACGAGCTGGCAAGGCTGAGAGCGATTGCGGAAAAGAGCGATCTTTCCACCGTTATGGACAGATTATCGGCACTTCAGGAGTGCAGAGAGCGCATGAACAGAGCTATGAACAAGCGCGTTGAATTCGAGATGTCCCTTATAAAACTCTGCGGAAATGTAAAGAAAACCTCTGAAAGTATTGACAATTCGGAAATATATGATAAAATAAAACAGTTGGAGGATAAGATCAGCTCCGTACCGAGAACGGCGGCAGCTGCGGGACAGGCTCCCGCACAGCCCGAGATCATGGAGGCGAGCGCTTCTCCCGCGGACGAGAAGATCATCCCCAGCATAGATATAAAGAAGCTCAGAGCTGAGGATATCGTTCCCTGCGAACAGTGGAACGATGTGCTTGAAGAGTTCAGGAAGATCAATCCTGCGGTGGCAGGAAGCCTTGAGGGCTCCTTTGCGGGTACGGCAGGCAACTATATCTTCATAACCGCTCAGAACCGCTTCTTTATGGAGCTCTTCAAGGTCAAGGAGAACGCAAATTCCCTTGAAACTGCCATCAGGAGCATACTGGGACAGCGCTTTATAATAAAGGCGAAATGTGCCACAACTGTCAATGAGCAGAAAAATCTTGCGGAGCAGCTGGTTAAAAAGGCCATTGAAAACAAGATAGAGACATCTGTGGAAAAGGAAAACGCTTAAAAGCAAATTAATTTTGCTTGATTTATAAATTAAGAAACCATATTTTCAAAGGAGAATTTTAAAATGAAAGCAAGAATACCCAAGAACGTAAACGGCGGCGGCGCTCAGAATATGAACCAGATGATCAAGCAGGCTCAGAAGATGCAGGATCAGATCACAGAGCTCCAGGAGGACATTGAGGCAAGAGAGTTCTCTGCTACAGCAGGCGGCGGAGCTGTTGAGGTAACTATCACAGGCAAGAAGACTATCAAGGCTCTCACACTCAAGCCCGAGGTCGTTGATCCCGAGGATATCGATATGCTCCAGGATCTTATCATCAGCGCTGTAAACGAGGCTATCAGCAATGTTGAGAATACTACAGAGTCGGAAATGAGCAAGATCACAGGCGGAGTATCTCTCCCCGGCCTTTTCTGATAGATAATGGCTGACCATAACGCGCTCCCGCTGGTGATACTGGCGGAGAAGTTCGCGTCCCTTCCCGGTATAGGCATGAAGTCTGCGCAGAGACTTGCGTATCACGTGATGTCTATGAGCTCCGAGGAGGTTGAGGACTTCGCAAAGGCGCTTACCGACGCAAAAAAGAACGTTCACTGCTGTAAATGCTGCCAGAATCTCACGGAAAGGGAAGTATGCCCTATCTGCGACGATCCCGAGCGCGACAGGAGCGTTATCTGCGTGGTGGAAAATCCAAAGGACGTTACAGCCTTCGAGCGTACAAGAGAGTACGGAGGCGTATACCATGTTCTCCACGGACTTCTTTCGCCTATGGACGGCATTACTCCCGACAAGCTCCGCGTAAAGGAGCTCCTTGCCAGGATAGCCGAAGGCGGTGTGGAGGAGGTTATCATGGCCACAAATCCTACCGTAGAGGGCGACGCTACCGCTATGTACATAGCAGGTTTGCTTAAGCCCATGGGAATAAAGGTCACCCGTCTTGCATTCGGTCTCCCTGTGGGAGGTATACTGGAATATGCCGACGAAGTGACTCTTTTCAAGGCGCTTGAAAACAGAAACGATATGTAAAAACGGGCTTTATGCCCGTTTTTTGATAAGAGCATAACCATTATTATTGCCGCAGTGCGGCGGAACAGAGGTCATTATGAAAACATCGGTCGTTATAGTATGCGCAGGCAATTCCACAAGAATGGGCGGCGTGAACAAGATACTCCTCCCTCTGGGAGACAGAAAGGTGATAGGCGTTACCATGCAGGCTTTTCAGGCCTGTGAAAGCGTTGCGGAGATAATAATAGTTGCACGTGAGAACGATATTCCTGCCATAAAGGCTGAAGCAGAGGCCGCAGGCATAACAAAGCTGGCTGACTGCGCAGTGGGAGGTGCTACCCGTCAGGAAAGCGTTATCAACGGTATAAAGAAGATCTCAAAGGAGACTGGGCTTGTGGCTGTCCATGACGGCGCCCGTCCTCTTGTCAAGCCCGAGCATATCGAAAAGGTCATAAAGGACGCTTCCGTATTCGGCGGTGCTACTCTGGGAGTTCCCGTAAAGGATACTATAAAGACCGTTGACGGCGGCCTTATCACAGATACTCCTCCGAGAAGCTCACTTTATATCACACAGACTCCCCAGATATTCAAAAGAAATCTTTATTTCGAGGGTATAGACTTCGCTCTCGAGCACGGTCTGGACTTCACCGACGACTGTCAGCTGGTAGAGGCTATCGGCGGCAAGGTGGCAATGACCGTGGGAGATTATACCAATATCAAGATCACAACTCCCGAGGATATAGATATAGCGGAGGTGCTCCTGAGGCAGAGATGAAAGGGAGCTTGAATTATACCGCCGTAAGTGGTATAATCATTCATTGAAAGGAGCAGTTGTGATGCTGGCAAATTACCATACCCATACCTTCCGCTGCGGCCATGCGCGGGGAAAGGACAGGGAATTCGTTGAAAGCGCTGTTGAGAGCGGCTTCAGGGTGCTCGGCTTTGCGGATCATTGTCCGTGGGTGTTTGATGACGGATACGTTTCGGAGATAAGGATGACTCCTGCGGAGGTTGAGGGTTACTTCAGATCCCTTACCGACCTGAAAAAGGAGTATGCGGATGATATAAAGATATACATAGGTTTTGAAGCGGAATATATCCCAGAGCTTATAGAGACTCAGGACAGGTTCCTGGCGGACTATCCCCTTGATTATATGATAATGGGACAGCACTTCAATGAAGTTGAGTACAAGGGCGCTTACATGGGCGTCCCCACCGCTGACGAGGGCATACTGAAGCAGTACGTGGACTGCATAATCGAGGGCATGGAGTCGGGAAGATATCGCTATCTCGCACATCCCGACCTGCTGGATTTCACAGGCAGCAGTGAGCTTTATGAGGAGCATTTTACAAGGCTGTGCCGCTATCTTAAAAGCAGGGATATCCCCGTGGAGATAAATCTGCTTGGCATGACAGGCGGCAGGCACTATCCCTCGGAGCGCTTTTTCCGCATAGCACAGAAGGTCGGCAATAAAGCCATAATCGGCTGTGACGCGCATCTGCCGCAGTCGCTGTGTGACAGGGATTCAATTGAAAAGGGCAAATGTTTTGCGGAAAAATTCGGACTTGAGATAGTGGAGACGCTTGACGGTCTGGATTAACGGGCTAACTTGCTGAGCGTATGAACAGGGGCAGAGCCGTGAGTGCGTCCCTTAACGGGCGGCGAAACGCCGCCCCTACAAAGAGAGAGTATTGTAAACAGGAGAGAAAACATGAGTATTTTTGATGTGTTCGACAGGATCGCCGCAAATTCTTCTGCGGCAAGAGGTAAAATAGAATATGTCATAGCAGGTCTTGGCAACCCGGGGCTTGAGTATGAGAATACACGCCACAACGCAGGCTTTATGGTGCTGGACGAGCTTGCAAAGCAGCTCGGCGAGGATATAAGCTGCCTGCGCTTCAAGGGCAAGACTGCCGAGGTGACCATAGAGGGCAAGCGCTGCCTGCTGCTGAAGCCCACTACCTTTATGAACAACAGCGGCGAAGCCATAGTTCAGGCGCTGGAATTCTACAAGATAGACGTGCAGAACCTCATAGTGGTATGCGATGACATCTCCCTTGACTGCGGAAAGCTCCGCATACGCCGCAAGGGCAGCCATGGCGGCCACAACGGTCTCCGCAGCATCTGCGAGCTTACAGGAAGGGACGATTATCCCCGCATAAAAATGGGCGTAGGCAAGAAGCCCCACCCCGACTACGATCTGGCAAAGTGGGTGCTCGGCAAGTTCGGCAAGGAGGACTCGGAGAAAATGACCGAGTCCGTAAAAAATGCCTGCGAGTGTATAAAGCTCATGGTGCAGGAGAAGACAGACGAAGCTATGAACAAGTACAATTCGTAAATCCTTACGGTGATCTGAATGGAATTTTTTAAAAAGCTCTTCGGTGAGCTGGCAGGCTTTAAAAGCCTCAGCGAAGCCGTCAGTAAAAACATCTCGCCTGTCTCTGTGACGGGACTTTCCCATATACACAGGGCTCAGCTCATATACGCTCTCGGCGGGAAGAAAATTAACCTGGTCATCACAGGCTCGGAGGCAGAGGCGAAGAAGCTCTGCGACGATATAAATATGATGGCAGGCACGGAGGAGGCTGTCCTCTTCCCTTCAAAGGAGCTGGTATTCACTCCTGTTGACAGTACCAACCATGAATACGAGCATATGCGTATAGCCGCCCTTATAAAGGCGGCTAAAAGTCGTTGCAGCGTGATCTGCGCAAGTATTGAGGCGGTAATGCAGCCCGTTATCCCCGTGGGAGTCCTTATCGCAGCAGGTCTGGAGCTCAGGCAGGGACAGGAGATAGACCTGAAGGATATAGCCGTAACACTTGCGAAATGTGGCTATCAGCGCTGCGAAAAGGTGGAGGGCGCTTCACAGTTCTCCATACGCGGCTCTATCCTCGATATATTCCCCGTGCAGGCTGACAAGCCCGTCCGTATAGAGCTCTGGGGCGACGAGATAGATTCAGTATCCGAATTCGAGACCGATACCCAGCGCCGCACGGAGGCTCTTGACTATGTGGAGATATACCCCTCCGGTGAGGTGCTCTACAACAATGAGGAGCTTGCCGACAAGATAGAAGAACTCTGCAAAAAGGTACGCGGAAAGCGAATGGATCTTATACGCGAGCATCTGGGGGCGGATGTCAACAGGCTCAGGGCAGGGGAGATACTAGCTCACAGCGTGAAGTACTATCCCCTTGTTTACGGCGAGCCCTCCACAGTATTCGATTATATCGACGGAGCAGTGCTGTTCAGCGATTATTCCGACATTATGGACAATGCCACAGGTGTTTTCAGCCGTCATAACGAGGACGTGAAGATACTCATGGAGGACGGTCAGCTCTGCAAGGGACTGGACGGCTATATACTGGAGCTGGCTGAGGTGCAGCACCGTGCCGAAAAGCGTGTATGCCTGTATATGAGCAGCTTCATGCAGGGTGGGGAGCGTATAGATTTTCGCAGACTTGTCAGCTTCGAGGCCATGCAGACCGCACCGTGGAGCGGCGAGATGAAGCAGCTCATAGAGGATCTTGAGGAGTACAGGCGCCGCGGCTTCCGTATGCTTCTGGCAGCAGGCAGCGACAAGACACTGCCTATTATACAGCAGGATCTTATCGAAAAGGGCATACCCTGTGATCTGGCATCGGATAATATCCAGCCCGCCGAAGGCAGGGTGCTGCTCATGTCGGGAAGCTTCGGCGGAGGCTTTGAATATCCCGAGAACAGGACAGTGCTCATCACTCAGGGCAGGTCGATGGACTCTGTCCGCAGAAAACGCCGCAAAAAGAAGAACAAGGCCGAGGAGATACGCTCCCTTGCTGACATTACCGAGGGCGATCTTGTTGTACATTCGGGACACGGTATCGGACGTTTCATCGGTATACGCAAGCTGGAGATGGACGGCGTTATCAAGGATTATATCACCATACAGTACGCAGGTACGGATAAGCTCTATATACCCGTTACCCAGCTGGATATGGTGTCGAAATACATCGGTCCCCGCGATGACAGCGGAGTAAAGCTCAATAAGCTCAGCTCGGGAGAATGGCAGAAAACCAGAAGCAACGTAAAACGCGCCGTAAAGGATATGGCTCAGGAGCTTATCGCTCTGTATGCCAAGCGTGAAAAAAGTGTGGGCTTTGCCTTCTATCCCGATGACGAGATACAGCGTGATTTCGAGGAGCGCTTCCCCTATGTGGAGACCGATGACCAGCTTCAGTCCATAGCCGAGATAAAGGCTGACATGGAGCGTCCGCGCCCTATGGAGCGTCTGCTCTGCGGTGACGTGGGCTTCGGCAAGACGGAGGTGGCTCTGAGAGCTGCCATGAAATGCGTGCTCTCGGGCAAGCAGTGCGCTATCCTCGCACCTACCACAGTTCTTGCTTATCAGCACTATCAGACGGCGCTGCGCCGTTTCGAGCACTTCCCCGTGAATATTGAGCTCCTCAGCCGTTACCGCACTCCCAGACAGCAGGAGGAGATAATAAAGAAGCTGAAACAGGGACGCATAGACCTTATAATCGGAACCCATAAGATAATCCAGAAGTCCGTGGTATTCAAGGATCTGGGACTCGCCATAATCGACGAGGAGCAGCGCTTCGGCGTGGCTCACAAGGAGAAGTTCAAGGAGAGCTTTACAGGAGTGGACGTGCTCATGCTCTCCGCAACGCCCATACCGCGCACACTTAATATGGCAATGAGCGGCATACGCGATATGTCGGTAATTGAGGAGCCGCCCCAGGACAGATACCCTGTCCAGACCTATGTCATCGAGTACAATACAGGCACGGTAGTTCAGGCTATCGTCAGAGAGCTCCGCAGGGGCGGTCAGGTATACTATATACACAACCGTGTTGAGACCATACAGGCCTGTGCTTCAAGGCTGAAGGAGTTCCTTCCCGAGGCGCGTATAGCCGTTGCCCACGGACAGATGAGTGAGGACGAGATGTCCGACATCTGGGAGCAGCTGGTGGAGCATGAGGTGGATATACTTGTATGTACCACTATCATTGAAACCGGCGTTGACGTTCCTAACGTCAATACCCTCATCATTGAGGATTCAGACCGCTTCGGGCTGTCACAGCTCTATCAGCTCCGCGGACGAGTGGGGCGTTCAAACCGCAGGGGATATGCATACTTCACCTATCAGCGGGACAAGGTGCTTACGGAGATAGCCACAAAGCGGCTGAACGCAATGCGCGAGTTCACTCAGTTCGGCAGCGGCTTCCGCATAGCACTCCGCGATCTGGAGATAAGAGGCGCCGGAAGTATACTGGGCGGCAGGCAGCACGGACACATGGAAGCCGTGGGATACGATATGTACTTACAGCTTTTATCCGAAGCCATAGCCGAGGAAAAGGGCATACAGCCCGAGAAGATACCCGAGTGCCTTGTGGATATACAGATAGACGCTCATATCCCCGAGAAGTACATATCCAGCCTTAATCAGCGTATAGATATGTACCGTAAGATAATGCTGGTCAACGAGGACAATGACAAGACTGATCTCATCGACGAGCTCATTGACCGGTACGGTGAGCCTCCGAAGTCGGTGGTGGGACTTATCGACGTATCACTGCTGAGAAACAAGGCTGCTCATCTGGGCATTACCGAGATCTCGCAGAAAAACGGCGCTATGTACTTCTATACCGAATATCTCGTGCCCGAGCAGATAGCCGCTCTCCAGAAGGCATACAAGGGAAAGATAACCTTCAACGGTGTAGGAAAATCCTACGTTTCCGTGAAGATCTCACCGAAGATACTTCCGTTTGACATGATGAAGGAGACTGTGGAGATATTCTATCGGAACAGAGAAAAAAAATAATCTCCGCAATATTTGGCTATTTTGCTCAGAAAGAGCAATTTTTGTGAAATACGCTTAAAATAAATTATTCTGATTTGGAGGATATTTTACTTTACATAGCTATTTTTTTGTGATACAATGATGATGTAAAAATAAGAAAATACTGTTAAAAGGAGAGACATATATGAACTACAGAAGAGTTATTGCAGGCGCTCTTGCTTTTGTCATGGCGGCTTGTGCTGCAGGCTGCGGCAAGAAGGATTCGGGAAAGAACGATTCCAAGGAAAATACCACCGCAGCAACTACAGAGGAGGTCACCACAGAGGAGGCGACCAAGGGAAAAGAACAGCCTATGCCTACTGTGCCCACAGATCCCAATGCCATTACCTTTGACGACGGTAAATTCGACTTTGTCTTTGAAAAGGGCGACGATCCCGACTGTGCAAAGGGAACTCTTTCCGTGGAGGAGCTTCTCGGCAATAAGATGCTTAAATTTGCCGATGACAATACAGTGCCGCTCAGCGGAAAAGTTCAGAAGATCGGTATCAGCGTAGCAAAGCTTCTGGGATATGAAGGAGCTGCAAGAGTACGCAGGATCGAGTTCGATATGTACGCAAAGGCTACAGCAGACCATCTCAAGACCGATGATGCCGACGGCGTAAGAGCTCCGGGCTGGATCGGCGGCGGCGGCGGTACAGTTACCGCAAAGGACGACAAGTGGTATGATTTCCAGGAGTTCAGCGGCGGAGAGTACGATTTTGAGACCTCAGGGCCTGTTCATGCGGTATTCAAGTTCCTGCTGGCTGACAGCGGTCAGTGCTGGACGGAGGATATGGATGATCCCAACTTCCTTATCATGCGCTGGGGCATTGCAAATGAGTCGGATATGTATATAGACAATATCATCTTTTACGATGAGGAAGGTCAGTCTATACCGATAGATAAGGATGCAGGCAGCAAGGTAAAGGAAAGGCTGGAGAAAGCTGCCGAAAAGGTAGTTGACGAGGCTGAGAAGGTCAAGGACGAGGTAAAGGACGAAGTTGGAAAGGCCAAGGACGAGATAAAGGAAGAGGTCGGAAAAGCTCAGTCTGAAGCTGAAAAGGATATCGGCAAGTCCATCGATACCGCACAGCAGGAGCTGGACAAGATCAACAAGCAGGCTCAGGAGGCTATCGCCGAAGCCAACAGACTGATCGAAGAAGGCAAGAAAAAATAAAAAGCGCTTCGGATATAAGAGAGGTGCCTATATAGAATATCAAGCCATAGCATTTCTGATATGCAGTCGGAAATACTATGGCTTTTCTGTTGGTTATATTATTTGCGGGCGCACAATGTGCGCCCGCATCTTGCTATTCGGTTTTTACCCAGTCGTATAATGTGTATTCATAGCCAGTGTCTGTTTTTCCGGTGACCTGCTGTATGGTGTAGAGAACCCTGCCGTTTTCGTCGGTTGCCGTGCCCTCATGGATATTGCAGTCCTTGAACTGGTCTGCAGGCATTTCCCAGCTCATACCGCAGAAGCCTTTTTCATCGGGGGATAATGTATATGTTTTCCCTTCATTTATAAAGCTTATATTTTTTACTTGTTTGTCTGTGACATAAAATGCGATAAAATGATAGTCCTTATTGCAGTCACTGCATGAATGGCCGCCGCCGGACATATTTATGCCGTTATCCGCATTATTGCCCCAGCTTCCGCCGCCGCCTGTCCACATACCCATTCTCAGCATATCACATCTTTGCGAGATGCTTTCTGCAAGCATTGATATATCGAGGTCTGGCTTATATATCAGCGCATAGGTATCAGCAACTTTTCCGTCGCTGCTTTTTATGGTGCCGAGTATGGTTATCTCGGGGTTCGGAGCATTTTCCCGCTCTTCCGGAGTTTCATACATATCGCCTGAAAATTCTTTGAAACTGAGCTTTGCAGCAGCTTCGGGTGTAAATCTTGCGCCGTCGATAAAGTTTCCGATTATACCTATTACGAATAAGGAAGCGATCACAGCACAGGTCGTTTTCAGCAGCATCCAGCGGTGGTGCTTGCGTACACGCTCGGCGGCTTTTTTGTATTTTGCCGTATCTTCGGGCAGAGTGATCTTTTCACAGGTCTGTATATCGTTTTTCATTTGTTCCCACTCCTTTTTGCAGTCGGGACATTCTGCGATATGCTTTTTTACAGCTTCCTGAGACTTTTTCGATGCGATACCGTCGATACAAATGGGTATCAGGTCGCGTATTATATCATGATCATATTTCATATCCATACCTCTCTTTCATTGTCCTGCGAAGTCTGACAACAGTACGTTTGTATATGACAGCTGCTGTATTTTCACGTATTTTCAGCAAAAAAGCGATCTCGGCGTAGCTCGTTCCCGAGTACAGGCGGTACTGTATTACCGACCGTGCAGGCTCGTCCAGCTCGTCCACAAGATCACGCAGTCTCGAGAGCATCTCCTTCTTTTCCAGTGCGCAGGTGGGCGGCGGGACTGACTCATCGGACTGACGGGCAGCAATATCGCGCTGCCGTGATTCCTTGCGTACATATTTAGCATAGATATTCTTTGCGATCTGAAACAGCCATGTTTTCAGGCTGCATTCGCCGCGGAATTTCCCGAAGGAGAGAAATGCCTGATAGAATGTTTCCTGAGTCAGCTCTTCGGCTGCGGCATGGTCGTAATAGGACATACAAAGCAAAAAGCGGTAGACATCCGGGCGGAATTTATTATAGATCTCCTCAAATTCATCCATCAGCATTCACCTCCTGTTTTTGTTGTAAGATACGTATCTGTATATTAGTACCTGCTGCGGCGGGAATATGACAGCTTAAAAAAATTTTTCAGGATGAAACAAATATACGCTTCCGGCAGTATCGGAAGCGCTTTATAATATCAGTCAAAATAAAAAATATCCTCAAATTTCTTGTCAAGAGCTATACATAGTATCAGTGCCAGCTTAGCTGTGGGACTGAACTGTCCTGTCTCTATGGAGCTGATGGTATTGCGTGATACGCCCACCATTTGTGCAAGCTCGTCCTGAGAAAGTCTCTGCTCCTTGCGTATCTCTTTGAGGCGGTTTCGGAGCACAAGCGAATCGTCTATCATGCAGTCACCGCCTTATGGTTTGAAGCCGAAAAGCTCGCATATCGCTATTGTAAAGAATATAAGAAATGAGAATGCCGAGCTTGCCGCACAGAATATGTCAACAGCTTTTTTTTCTTTGACGGCTTTATACAGGTGCATTGAAAATATCATAAAAAATTCCGTTGCGATAACAGCGAAATTCACACGCCATGTAGCAATTATGGAGATAACAGTCCAGAAGCAGGTAAAGCATATGCTGCACATCAGAGCGAAAAAAGTGCTTTTTTTCATGCGTTCTATTTCGACGTAATCGCGGTTCTTGTTTTCCTGACGGCTTTTTTCGAGTATTTCTTCCCTATTCATATTGATACACCACCTTATTTTTTATTGAAAGAGTTCAATTATTGCCACAAATGAGAACATAAGGAATGCTGCTCCCATAAGTACAGCGCATAATATATGCTCGTTTTTTCTTGTCTTTATTGACTTATGCAGGTAAACTGCAAAAATAACACAGGTCTCTATAGCTGAAACGCCGCTGTTAAAAGGCTTGTCAGCGAACAGAGCAAGCATGGAATATATACAATAAAAGACAAGACTGAGTATTATAGCGAACCGTGAAGCGTCCTTTGTCTGAGATATTTCAGCGACATCGCGGTTCTTGTTTTCCTGTCTGCTTTTTGCGAGTATATCTTCTTTATTCATAATAATCTCTCCCATATCATGCAAAGTTTTGTTGGCAGTTTTTGACAAGTATACTTGGTATGATTGTATTATAGCATTGCCAAGTGTACTTGTCAAGACTTTGCAAAGCAAACTTGTCAGATTTGTATGAATATACAATTTGATATAGTCAAAACATAACAGTTTGCACAATAATGTAGAGGCACACAGTGTGCGCCCGTCAATCCCCACGTAAATTATGTATGACCATTTGTAGGGGCGGCGTTCCGCCGCCCGCAAGATTCGATGATATCAGCACGGGCTGCCAAAGGCAGCCCCTACAGCGCGGAGACCGCGCCGCCTTGCCACGTTGACGCTTGTTTCACTTGCTCACAATCATCAATGTGGATAGGGTGCAGCGTCACGCTGCAAAAAAGGGCGGAATTATCCGCCCTTTCTTAGTTCTAAGTTCTTAATTAACCGAGAACTACCTTTATCTCGTTTACGTCTTTGAGCTTGTCCGCAGGAACATAATTGCCTGTGAGCTTCTCGCCGTTGAGAGTTATCTCCTTTACTCCGCTCTGAACGTGTGCGGAGTTGTCAACAGCGATGTTGAGCTTCTTGCCGCGGAAGTTCTTCTCGATCCTGAAGCCGTCCCACTTTGCAGGGATCGAAGGAGCAATGGTCAGACCGCCCAGGTCGGGACGCATACCGCAGATACCTTCAACACAGCCTACCATTACTGTGGAAGCTGTACCTGTGAGCCAGTGAACGTGTGAACGTCCCTCGTAAGGAGAAGCCTTCGACTCGGTGAACTGACCGTGAACGTAGGGCTCCATAACACGTATCTCAGCCTTGTCGTTCATAGCGGCAGGTGAGCTTTCGAGGAAGTACTCGAATGCGCGGTCGCCGTGTCCGAGGAGAGATTCCGCAAGTATCAGCCAGCCCTGAGACTGTGAGAAGATACCGCCGTTTTCCTTTGTATCGAGATTGAATACCTGCATGAGAGCGCCCTTGAAGTGGTGATACTTGTAAGGAGGCTCAAGGAGCTTGGCTCCGTAAGGTGTATTGAGTATATCATGAACGCTGTTCATAGCCTTTTCAGCCTGTTCGTCAGATGCAAAGCGTGATATTACGCTCCAGCTCTGAGGATTGAGCCACATATTTGCCTCTGGATCCTTCTTTGCACCGACGATAACGCCGTTGTCGCGGATGCCGCGGATAAATCTGTCCTCGTCCCAGCACTTTTCAAGGGCGTCGCCAAGCTTCTTCTGAGCGCCATCGAGGTATGCGATATAATCTGTATCATTCTTGTCCTTAGCCATGTCGCGCATTACGTTCATAGCATAGTAGAGCTGGAATGCCACGAATGTGGACTCGCCCTGAGCACCGAGGCGGAGACAGTCGTTCCAGTCGGCGTGGAGGCCTGCGGGCATATCGTGACTGCCGAGACGCTCCATAGAGAAGCGGATAGCGTTCTTGAGGTGCTCGTAAACAGTAGCCTTTCCGCCGCCCTCTTCCGCGTAAGTGATTACTTCATCGAGGAAGCCCTTGTTTCCGCTTTCGCCGAGGTACTTCACGATAGTGGGGAAGAGCCACAGTGCGTCGTCTGCACGGTATGAGGGGTGACCTGTTTCCTTAGCGTAAACGCTGTGCTCGTCGTTCTCGTCGGGGCAGGTCTCGTGGCCTGCATTGTGGTCGAATTTAACAAGAGGAAGTCCGCCGCCGTTGCTTACCTGAGCGGAGAGCATGAAGCGGATCTTTTCGGCTGCCATTTCGGGATCGAGGTGAATGATACCCTGTATGTCCTGAACTGTATCACGGTAGCCGTAGCCGTTTCTGAGGCCGCAGTATACGAATGAAGCTGCTCTTGACCAGATGAATGTAATGAAGCACTGATAAGCGTTCCATACATTGATCATGTTGTTGAACTCGTCGGAAGGAGTATCAACCCTGAAGTTGGAGAGCTGGCCGTGCCAGTAGTCCTTCAGCTGCTTTACCTCGGCGTCCACCTTGCCTGCTGCCTTGTATTCCTCAAGTATTGCAGCAGCCTCGGGATCCTTGCGCTCGCCGAGTACGAATATGAATTCCTTTGTCTCGCCGGGAGCAAGTGTTATATCGCTCTGGAGAGCGCCGCAGGAATTGGAATTGTAGTTCATTACATTGCTGCATTTGCCGTTCTCAACAGCGATAGGATTAGAGAATGTTCTGTACGGACCGATGAAGTCGCTGAGACTTCCGCAGCTTGCGGTAACCGGCTGACCGACCATGCCGAAGAAGCGCTCCTGACCGTTGTAGCCGTTCTCGTCGAAGCCTGTATTCTCGTTCATGTGCTGGATTATACGGTTTCCGCCCTCAAAGCTTGTGCGTGTTATGAAAAGAGTGTACTGGAGATTTACCTGATCCTGCTCGTAGTTGGGCTCGTTGGTGAACTCGATGAAGCCGAATACAGACAGCTTTCTCTCCTTATCGGAGCTGTTTGTGAGCTTTGCTCTCCATACCTCATAGGTCTTTCCGTAGGGAACGTAATATGTAGTTTCGGACTTTATTCCTGAATACTCCGCAGATATAACTGTATAGGCGGTGCCGTGGCGGCATTCGCTCTTGTACTGGTCAAGGGGCTTGCCTACGGGCTGCCATGAAGCCGACCAGTAGTCCGCATTATCATTGTCTCTGATATAAATGTAGCGTCCCGGGAGAGCCATTTCAGAATTGAAGCGGAAGCGTGAAAGTCTTCCGTTGGCACCCGATTTTACAAAGCTGTAGCCTGCTGCATTGTTTGAGATCATAGCGCCGTACTCGGGATCGCCAAGGTAATTTGCCCATGGTGCGGGAGTGGCGGGGTTTGTGATGACGTATTCTTTGTTTTCTAAATCAAAGTGTCCGTACTGCATATATCATTTCTCCTTCTGAGCTGCCGTCGGACAGTGCTTTCCTCGGGCAGAAAATATCACATTAATTATATCATCAAATAACAGTTTTGACAAGGGGGTATTGATGAACATATCGTAAACAACTGGCTGAAAACCGAGGTTTTTTGATACAGCTTGTAATATTTTATCACAATTGTGCTGAGAGTTTATAACATGGTCCGGAATACTTTCCGTAAGGATTTTTTGCTCTGAATTTTGAGAATTGTGGTGCTGTACGTGCAAGGTATGCAGAGAGTATTGATTTTTTTTACTGCTCAATTTATAATAATAACAGATAAGCTTATCGGTGATACAGGGAATAAAGGAGGCGGTCATTCGGAAATGAAAATAAAATTGCTTGTCAGCGATGAACATTATGACTCCATAGCGGCTGAACTTATAAAAAAAGGCATAGATATCGACGATGATGCTGAGCTCATACTCTCCGAGCAGAATGTTACGGTATCGCATCTTATAGCGCGGCGCAATGAGGAGATATACAGGCTCGAAACAAAAGATATCTCGCATATAGAGAGTTTTGCACATGATATAGTAGCATATTGCGGCAGTGAGGAATACAGACTGTCTGAGACGCTCAGGCGTCTTGTTGAGATACTTGATCCGAAGGAGTTCATACGTGTGAGCAACTCGGTCATTGTATCGCTGTCGCACATAAAAAGCATACGCCCCGCATTGTCGCAGAAGTTCCTGCTGACTATGAAAAACGGTGCAAAGGTCGATGTTACGCGGACATATTACTACATATTCAAGGAATTTATGGGAATATAAGGAGGGGTGAACATGAGAGCAGGAATAAATATTTTAAGCATCATTATCCCTATAGCGATAGTGCTGATGATAACGGTAATAGCATTTGCGGTTTATAAGATATCATATAAACGCAAGATAAACAAACGTCTTGCAGAGGGCAGAGATGCTGATATAAAACCAATGATGTCGCCTGTGAAGTTTGTGGTGACAACACTTCTGGGAACGATCATCGGACTGATAATTGTGTGGCTGATAGTAATATCAGTTTTCAGTGCAAAAGTGAGCAAGCAGAAAAAAGAGCTTGCAGTATATCCGAGTATAGCTTTTTTAAGAGATGAAATACTTGATGATTCGCTGTTTGCGGGATATAAATTCGGCGATGATATAAAAGGATATATGCACTTTTCAGAAAAATACGACGATACACTGCTGGAGATATATGTTGCAAAACAGGGTGTGTACGAAATGTTTCCGACGATCCTTGTTGCTTCGGACTATGTGGGCGACAGGAACAAAGACGATATAATAGCCTGTGAAAGAATAAAATACAGTTTTTACAATGAGAACTGGGGAGATATATTATGCCCCGATTCACTTGTGGCAATAGATGTCGGCGGATATAAGGGAGAGTTTACATTCAGCTATGATCTATATTACAGCAGTGATGCAGAGCATTTCCTGAATGAAGAGCCTGATGAAAGCTATAAATTTGATTTTAAGATACATGAGTCGGGCTCGATAGCCTGTCCGCAGCTGGGGCTTACAGTTGACAGCTGGGATTAAAAAAAGAATAAAAGAGAGTCAACAGGCGGCACTATCGGCCGCCTGTTCTGTTTTCCGGGCATTATACAAGGTTGTCTGGCCATTCGGTGCTTTCGCTGTTACATATGTCATTCGGGAAGTGACGGCTGTCCTTGATAAAATGACAATCGTCATCTTCACAAAGTACGAAATTCGAGTATAATAAAAGCATAGGGTTGCGCAACACCTGAAACAAACGAAAGTCAACATCAAAAATTTATTATCTATATTATTTATTAAGGAGAATTATTATGAAGGTTAATTTTAAGAAGATTTTTACAGCATTCGCAGCTACAGTTATGTGTGCAGTTCCAATGTCAGGTTCGTTTTCCGCAAGTGCAGCGGGCGAGACAAATCGTATAGCAGAATTCACTGCTCAGACAAAACAGAATGAAGCCGTGGTAGAGCTTGCAAGAGTTCAGGCAGTTACCGGTGTTAAAGCTACGCAAGAGGCAGCTACGGTTTTTGGTGGCAGAGTTACAGCATTTGATCCCGATCACGGCTGCGGAAGTGTTCCGCTCAAGATACGCAAGAAGGGCAGGATCATCGTTATCATCAGAGGCGGCGTTATCATAATCATCATCATCGTTGATGGTGTTCCGACAATCGTAGGCCCCAGAGATCCCCGCGTAAGAAATTATGATCTTGTGAACTTCAGAGGATTTGAAACTATCAATGCAAAGACATATGGCGAGATTGACAAGTTTGTAGGCAACAGAACAGTTACTAATACCATCATCAGAGAGATGAATGCTATCGACAGAAACAATGCTATTGCAGTTGCAGAGCGTATTCCTGCTACAAGTGCTATCGGTGAGAGAGTTACCGTTTCAGGTATAGAAAAAGAACGCATTTCAAATGTAAAGAACGAAATTGTTTTCGAGCAGGGAGCTATAAACAGATTCTGATTACAGGTTCAGAGAATATTTATAGCAAAGCTTAATAAGGGTGGTAAAGAGATTTAATATACGCGAAAAGCTGCCCCGGGAGTCGTAACGAGACTCCCGGGGCAGCTTTTCTGTGCAAAAAAAGGAACTGCGGTATATACCGCAGTTCCTGAGTTTTTAACCTTCGTAGCGAAGGATATAGTTTATGCCGAAATTATTGAATTCAGAAAGAGTGCGCGGGCCATAGGACCAGCCGCCGAAGCGAGATGAGAAGCTTATCTGTCCGGAAGCGCCCCATACTTCAAGGAATGTTGCATTGCCGTTTGCATCTATATCATAAACGATGGCACTGTGCTGATCTACGCCTGTTGTATTTTTATTTCCTGCTCTGACAATATCACCTATCTTAAGAGTGCCTGCTGTTGAACCGCTGAGCTTTTTGAAACCGTTATGTACCGATCCGTATGCCCAGGAGTTCTGCTGACCGTCGATCTCGACTGTTGTACCCTTCTTGTTTGAAGCAACATTTGCCATTACATAATCGGCAAATCCGTAGCACTGGCTGCATCCTCTGTAAGAGAAGCTGTTCCAGCCATTTACAGCACCTCTATTGTTTGAAGCGTAAGCAGGTGTCTTGCAGCTGGTAAAATAAGTTGAACCGTTAGTTGTCCAGTATTTATTGTTGGCATAGCCGTATTTATTGCATACTGCCTGGATATCTGCTTTTGTTATCGTATTTGTTTCGGGAAGCGTGAGTTCCATATAAGGCTTCTGAGTGCCTCTGTCAAAGCTCGCATTTCTCTTGACTACCTTTATTTGAATGGCCTCAGCACGGACTCTTCCGCCGGTG
The DNA here is from genome assembly GCF_000571935.1 of Ruminococcus flavefaciens 007c. Taxonomy (GTDB): domain Bacteria; phylum Bacillota; class Clostridia; order Oscillospirales; family Ruminococcaceae; genus Ruminococcus; species Ruminococcus flavefaciens_F. Next base: position 154,851 of record NZ_ATAX01000026.1, read on the forward strand.
GTACCTGCCGGTTCACCATTTTTAGCCCAGCCAAGCCAACCATAATGTGCAACGTGTAGTCGATAATATATATCGTACTTCTTAGCCATATCGTTTGTAAGCTTGATACGTACAGCCTCAATAGCTTTCTTTTCGTTTACTGTACCTACTGGATCATCGGAATCTACCCAATCTCCCCAACCTTTAGACTGTACGTGTGCCTGATATCTAACACCGTCAAATCTGATTCTTAAAGCTTCAAGTCTTAATGAGTCGCCTGTTGTGCCGGCAGTTTCACCGCCGCTTACATAGCTCAACCATCCCTTGGACTGTACGTGTGCTATGTATGATGCCTGAGGTATCGAATCTGCTGCCGAAGCAACAATGCTGCTGTTTGCAAAACCAATATTGAAAATAGGCTGTGTAGTTCCTGAAATTGTAGCGGCAACAAATAAAGCCACAATTCCTGCTGTGAGTTTCTTATTCATTTTTAATACTCCCTTTTTATATCATTTTTAAATTTGATTTGCAGATCGCTCTGCGTTCTGTGCTGTACAACATGATCATAGTATATCATCAGATCCTGCTGACGGCAACGATCATGGAGTAAACAGGCGAAAAAAAGGAGTGAAACAGAATAAGGCGTGGAACTATTTTCCGGACGGTGCATATTAGTAAATGAATAAGGAAAAGTTCCGCGGCATCATGGGCGGTCATGTTTTTTCACGGCACGGACAGCAGGAAAAATATTGACAACTCAGAATCACAGTGATATAATTACAATTACGTAAGCACGGGCGGCTTTTGCTTTCGGGCAGGAGATATTTATTGCAGTTTTGCCCGTAGCAATACAGAAAGGAGCAGGCTTTAAATGAGCAGTTTATTTGATCCGGAATTAAAAATGAGAGAGGTTGCTGAGCGAATTAGGCTCACCCGTGAATCCGTAGGCCTGTCTCCAAAGGAAATGGCCGACAAGATCGGTGTTTCATCCTATGAATACCTTGCTTATGAGGGCGGAGCAAAGGATTTCAGCTTCAGTTTTATCTATAAATTCGCAAATGCCTGCGGAGTTGAGATCACAGACCTTATGGAGGGCGAATCTCCCCATATCAAGAGCTTTGACATCACAAGGGCAGGCGAGGGACTTCCCATTGCAAGAAGAAAAGGACTGAGCTATCTGAGACTTGCTCCCAAGTTCCGCAATAAGATCGCAGAGCCCTTCCTCGTCACCATACCATATGTTGATGAGGAATACAGAGTTCCCCATCCCCATACCCATGAGGGACAGGAGATGGATATCGTTATCAGCGGACAGCTCAAGGTCCAGGTCGGAGACAACATTGAGATACTCAACGAGGGAGACTCTATTTATTATGACAGCTCCGAGCCCCACGATGAATGGGCCGTCGGCGGCAAAGAGTGTAAATTCTATGCCATAGTATGCGGCGTAAATCAGCCTCAGCACGCTATTTCGAACCTTGATCCCGTTATACTTCCCGGTGTTACGAATTTTGACCTTGCTCATATACAGGATCCTGTTGCCGACAGGTTCATAAAACTTGAGACAGATACCATGGGTTCGCTTACGGGCATAAGCTTCATAAACGAGGAGAAGTTCAACTTCGGCTTTGACGTAGTTGACGCTCTTGCAGCAAAATGTCCCGACAAGGAGGCTCTCATATACGTAGGCAATGATATGTCCGAGAGGAGATTCACCTTTGCCGATATGAAGAAGTACTCCAATATGACTGCAAATTATTTCCTGTCCAAGGGCATAAAGAAGGGCGACAGAGTAATGCTCGTACTCAAAAGACATTATCAGTTCTGGTTCTCTATACTTGCCCTTCACAAGATAGGTGCGATAGTTATCCCCGCAACAAATCAGCTGGTGCAGCATGACTTTACATACCGCTTCAAGGCAGCAGGAGTAAAGGCTATCGTATGTACAGGCGACGGAGACGTTGCTCATCAGGTAGACCTTGCCGAGGAGGAGCTGGGTATCAGTCTCATCAAGATGATGGTACACGGGAAGAGTGAGGGCTGGTGCGATTTCGACGGGGAAATGGCAGGCTTCAGCGATGTTTTCGAGCGTCCGACAGATCCCGAGAAGCTCTCCTGCGGAAGCGAGCCGAACCTTATGTTCTTTACATCGGGTACTACAGGCTATCCCAAGATAGCTACACACTGTCATAAGTATGCACTGGGACATTTTATCACCGCCCGTTACTGGCATAATGTGGATCCCAACGGAATACACTTTACCATATCAGATACAGGCTGGGGCAAGGCTCTCTGGGGCAAGCTCTACGGACAGTGGCTCAGCGAGACCTGTGTATTCGTATATGACTTCGATCGTTTTGACGCAAACAAGATCCTTCCTATGTTCAAGAAGTACAATATAACCACATTCTGCGCACCTCCAACCATGTACCGTTTCTTCATCAAGGAGGATCTCTCGAAATTCGACCTGAGCTCCATAAAGTACGCCACCGTTGCAGGCGAGGCTCTCAACCCGGAGGTATACAATCAGTTCCTAAAGGCTACGGGCGTAAAGCTCATGGAGGGCTTCGGACAGACCGAGACCACCCTTTCCATCGGAAACTTCGTGGGTATGACCTGCCGCCCGGGTTCTATGGGCAAGCCCAGCGTACTCTATGATGTGGATATAGTCGATCCCGACGGAAAGCCCGTAAAGACCGGTGAAACAGGCGAGATCGTTATACGCACTGACAAGAATACCCCCTGCGGACTCTTCCTCGGATACTACAACGACGAGGAAAAGACCAAGGAGGCGTGGAGTGACGGGATCTATCATACAGGCGATACTGCATGGAAGGATGAGGACGGCTATTTCTGGTACGTCGGCCGTGTTGACGACGTTATCAAGTCCTCGGGCTACCGTATCGGACCTTTCGAGATCGAAAGCGTTATCATGGAGCTGCCATATGTGCTTGAATGCGGTGTAAGCGCTGCTCCCGACCCTGTAAGAGGACAGGTGGTAAAGGCTTCTATCGTGCTTGTAAAGGGCACCGAGGGCACAGAAGAGCTGAAAAAGGAGATACAGGACTATGTAAAGAAGCATACCGCTCCTTACAAGTATCCGCGTATAGTCGAGTTCAGGGATGAGCTCCCCAAGACTATCAGCGGAAAGATAAGACGAGTTGCCCTTAAAGGCTGATAAGAATAAAAAGACGTTCCTTTAAGGATAGTGCTGATACAGAAGTTTTACGCCATAGTATTTCTAATTTTATGTCAGAAGTACTATGGCGTTTCTGTTGATATTTCAGCAGTATGTTTCCTGATAAGAAATTTGGGAGCATTATATAAAATGGAGAATTTGTATGTGGATCGATATTTCTAAGCAATGGCAAACGGCATTTGAAGAAGCGTGGGATGCTTTCTGTACAGGCAGCATACCGATAGGTGCCGCTGTTTTTGACGAAAACGGTGAATTGATCCTTAAAGATCATAACCGTGCACAGTTACCTGAAACAGTCAATCACCGCATCGCTCATGCGGAAGCAAATCTTTTAAGGCGGCTGGATACTGCAAGATTTGATCCGAGAAGGCTGACATTGTATACGACTATGGAACCATGTCCCATGTGTATGGGTACTGCATCCATGTCGAATATCAAGCATCTTCGTTCCGCAGCTCACGATCCTCACTGCGGAATGATACATTTAATCGAGACTGAGCCGTATTTTATCGGCAAGGGTCTTGACTATACCTTTGAATGCGGTGACATGGAACTTGTTCAGCTGACGTTACAGAGCTATTATGAACTCAGATGTATGGAATACGGTGCAAGCAGCTGTGTATTTGATTCGTTTCGTGAACAATGTCCCGAAGCCTCTGAAATTTCCAGACGTCTTTACGAAAACAAAGTGCTTGACGGAGCTGTAGAAGAAGGCACAGCTTTCGGAGTGATTTTTGACTATATTCTGTCTATGAAATAACGCATAATCAAATCGTAACCTCCGATTTGATCTTAGCGGCCGGATAAAACACAGCGCCCCTGAGCGCTTTGAAACGCTCAGGGGCAAAAACTTCTATATAGATATCCGCCTTTTTTACTTGTTAAGGTCGAAATCCCATGCGGATCCGTTTTTGCGGTGTGGCCATATCCTTCCGCTCTTGTCCGTGAGGTCGTATACGACGGACCACTGGAGCCTGTCGGACTTGTCCCTGTTGTACAGGCCTATGGCGTTGAGGAGCTCCTCACAGGTATTCATATCCAGCTTGTTGTCCCTCTCGGTAATTACCTGCTCGACTGCTGCATATCTTTCAAGTGAGTCGGGAGACTCAAATATGTTCATATCCTGGTAAGCAATGTGATTTGCGGCTATCTGATAATCCTTGCCGCTGCTGACTACCTGCAAATCTCCGTCGTAGTATTCCACGATGACTGCTTTTCCGCTTGCGTCGCCGATGAGTATATGAGTTCTCAGGTTGCTGCTGAAATATACGTTGTACTGCCTGAGAAGCTCCACTGCTTCGTCGGTGCTGGCAGCCTTGTCAAGTATGAGTCTTATGGCTGCGGTCTGGTTGATTGACACCTTGTCGGGATCATAGACCGTGGATACCACAGGCACTACCAGAAGCGCTGCGGATACACCCTTTTCATTCATGCCGTCACAGGGAAGATAGGGCGCTGCAAGCATCGGGAAGTTCGCTGTGGATATGCCGCTTGCAGGGGACTTGTCCTTTCCGTAGCCTACTGCTATGAGCGAAACTGTGGACACGGAGGAATAACCGTTGTCAGGATTGGTGTACAATTGCAGGAAGGGTGCTTCTTCAAAGTCAAAATTGCGTCCGAATATCACTTCGCCTTTTTCGTTCCGTGATACAAAAGCCGTGCAGCCTCCGTCAAGAGCGTTTTTACCTGGACCTAATCCGTGCATGAGGTTTTTATTGATAAAGCCAAAGAATTCGTCATCGTTTTCCGCGCCTGTTTTCAGAAATTCATCAAATTTATAGTCCTTATAGAAGGTCATGGTATAAGCGCCACTGCCAAGATCCTTAACACTGTGCAGAGTCTTTATGTCCTTGCCGAAAATTACGATGAATACAACGGTTGCCGCTATGAGCAGCAGCAGTACAAAAAGAAAAATATTGCGTATGATTTTCAGAGCTTTCATTTCCGCACTCCTTTGCATAAAAAGTATACATGAATTATAGCATAATACTGCTTGTTTTGTCAATATTGACCGCTTAAAACGGAAGCGGCCGACTGTCCGGATGCTCCCCGCGAAAAAAAGAGGCGATTTTTTGAAAAAATTCTGAAAAACACTTGATTTTTGCGAAAAACCGTGTTATAATACTTTATGATGATAGTAAACCCAAAGACCGGAACCCTTCCGGTCTTTAGTATTTATATTCAGGTCAGTGTTCTGACAGCGGATATAAAGATGATTCTGACTGCTCAGCGTATACACCCGATGTGCGGGGGCTGTCAGACGGCAAACACAGATCATACTGTTTTGCCGTATCGGAACTGTGATTTTAAAGAGAAAGGAGAGTCCCGGCATTTCGGGAGAAGCTGCCTATGAAATTCAAAAAATTCGGCGGTACGGAACAAAAGGTATACGATCTTATCAAGCCCATAACAGATGAACTGGGCTACTACCTCTGGGATGTGTGCTATGAAAAGGAAGGCGCCATGTGGTACCTGAGGGTGTTCATAGATCAGGACGAGGGGATAACCATTGCGGACTGTGAACGCGCCAACGCTCCCATAAGCGACATCCTCGACGAGAAGGATCCCATCCCTCAGAGCTATATGCTTGAGGTGGGCTCAGCAGGTCTTGAACGCGAGCTCGTAAAGGAGGAACACTTTGAGGTCTGCCAGGGCGACAGGGTGAAGATACGCTTCATCAGAGCCGTCGACGGGGAAAAGGAGATCGTTGCACGTCTTATCGGTGCAGACAAGGAGGGCGTTACAGCTGCTCTTGACAGCGGAGAGGAAAAGCATTATCCCCTTGAGGATATTGCCTTCGTAAAGCTGTATCTTGATTTCTGAATGTAAAAATTAAATATATTGGAGGAATTTACAGACATGAACATGAATAAGGACTTTTTCAAGGCACTTGAGGCTCTTGGAGAGGAAAACAGTGTTGAGACCGAGCTTCTCATTGACAAGGTAAAGTCGGCTATGCTCAAGGCAGCAAGAAGAGCCTATCCTCACAGCGAGGAAAGGATCTCCGTCGAGATCGATCCCAAGACAAAGAAGTTTGAGATGTATATCAGACAGGACATCATCGACGACGAGCCTATCGACGTTAACGAGGTCAATATCGACGTTGCAAAGACTATGGATCCCAATGCTATGGTCGGCGGTACTATCCTCAAGGAGCTGGACATCTCAAAGCTGGGCAGAATGGCAGCACTTTCCGCCAAGCAGTCCATCAAGGGCGACCTGAGAGAGATTAACCGCGAGCAGATGCTCAGCAAGTTCGAGCAGAAGGAGCATGAGTGCATCACCGCCAAGGTATCTCAGGTAGAACCCGGAAGAGGCACAGTCACAGTGGTTTACGACGGAACAGAGCTCTATCTCTTCCGCAACGAGCAGATACCCGGGGAAGTGCTTGAAGAGGGCAAGTCCGTCAAGGTATATATCACAGGCATCATCGGCAAGAACAAGAAGCCTGTTGTAAAGATCTCACGTACACACAAGGATCTCGTCAAGAGACTCTTCGAGCAGGAGGTGCCCGAGATATACGACGGCACTGTGGAGGTCAAGTCCATATCCCGTGAGGCAGGTTCAAGGACCAAGATCGCAGTATGGTCGAAGGATGAGAACGTTGACGCAGTGGGTGCCTGCATCGGTCCCAAGCGTTCAAGAATCACAGCTGTTGTGAATGAGCTCAACGGCGAGAAGATAGACATTATTCCCTGGAGCGAGGTCCCCGAGGAATTCATTGCAAGAGCACTTGCTCCCGCAGAGGTGCTCAAGACAGTCATCACCTCTATGGAGGAGAAGGCCTGCACAGTAATAGTTCCCAACAATCAGCTCTCACTCGCTATAGGCAACAAGGGACAGAACGCAAAGCTTGCAGCAAAGCTCACGGGCTTCAAGATAGACATCAAGCCCCAGACCGATACTGTTACCGGTGAGGAAGCTCCCGAGCTGAGCCCCGATTTTGTGGCTCCCGTATTTGAGACAGCTCCTGCCGAAGAGGCTGAGGCTGAAATAGCTGAGGAGACAGCAGCAGAGGAGACAGAGGCAGAGACAGCTGAGGCTCCTGCCGCAGAAGAAGCTCCCGCAGCTGAGGAATAATTATGAAGCCCAGAAAAATACCTATGAGAATGTGCCTCGGATGCGGTGAGATGAAGCCCAAAAAGGATCTTATCCGCGCGGTGAAATCTCCCGAGGGCGATATAAGCCTTGATTTCGGCGGCAAGGCGGCGGGCAGAGGAGCTTATATCTGCCGCAGCACGGAATGCCTTGAAAAAGCCAGAAAAGCAAGACGCTTCGAGAAGTCGTTCTCATGTAAAATAGAAGAAAGCGTTTACGAGGTGATGATGGATGAGCTCGGAAAAGAATCGCAGAACAGCTAATCTGCTGAGCATCTGCATCAAGGCAGGAAAAACAGTCAGAGGCTTTGACAGTGCTGTCGAGGCTGTCAGGGACGGTACTGCCTGCTGTGTACTTACAGCTTCCGACTCTTCTGAAAAGACCGTCAAGGAGGTCGGCTTCTACTGCGGAAAATTCGGCATAAGGCACTTCCGCACGGAGCTGAGCAAGTTCGATATCGGCAGGTTATGCGGCAAGGAAACAGGTGTTGTCGCAGTTACCGACAAGGGCTTCGCAGACGGCTTTGAACGTATAATATCCGATGGATCGCAGTAATGCGTTGATATAGATGTTTATATGAAACATTATTAATGCCGCACAGGCGGCAGACATGGAGGTAATCAGGCCTATGGCAAAAAAGATAAAGTTAAGCGACGCTGCAAAGGATATAAATGTCCCTGCACAGGAACTCATCGACTTCTTCACGGAAAAGGGTGACAATAAGAAGAAAACAGGTTCTTCACTCACCGAGGAGGAGATGAATGCCGTTCTCGAGCATTATACAAAGGACCGTTATTCGGTGGGCTCGCTGGACGAATATTTCAACTCCAAGAATGATCCCCGTCCCGTGAAGGAGGAGGCTCCCAAGGAGGAGAAGAAGACCGCAGCAAAGAAGCCTGCGGAAAAGAAGCCTGCTGCAAAGAAGAAGGAGGAGGCTCCCGCAAAGAAGGCAGAGCCCGAGAAGAAGGAAGAAGCTCCCGCAAAGAAGGCCGAGCCCGAGAAGAAGCAGGAGGAGGCTCCCGCAAAGAAGGCAGAGCCCGAGAAGAAGGAAGAAGCTCCCGCAAAGAAGGCAGAGCCCGAGAAGAAGCAGGAGGAGGCTCTCGCAAAGAAGGCAGAGCCTGAGAAGAAGCAGGAGGAAGCTCCCGTGAAGAAGGCTGAGTCCGAGAAGAAGCAGGAGGAAGCTCCCGTAAAGAAGGCTGAGTCAGAAAAGAAGCAGGAGGAAGCTCCCGCAAAGAAGGCTGAGTCAGAAAAGAAGCAGGACAAGAAGAAGGATAAGAAGAAGGAGCAGGCAAAGGCTCAGGACAGAGGCGAGAGGACCAAGTTCAACGCCGCATTCAGCTCCGAGACAGCTCAGACTTCTACCCAGCGCAGAACAGTAGATACAAGAGGAAGCTACGTAGACCTCGATAAGTACAACGAGAGATACGACCAGATGGCTACCTCAAACAAGCATAAGAACGACAATTACTCTTCCAAGAAGCAGAAGATAAACCAGAAGTCGGCACAGAGAAACCGTCAGCAGTTCTCCAAGAAGGAGTCAGAGGCTGAGAAGCTCAAGAGACTGGAGCTCGAGAGAGCAAGAAAGCAGCAGCTTAAGGTGCTCATCCCCGATACTATCACAGTCGGAGAGCTGGCTACCCGTCTCAAGGCAGCTGCCACAGCCGTTATCAAGCAGCTCATGAAGCTGGGCGTAATGGCTACGATCAACCAGGAGATCGACTTTGATACAGCTTCTCTCGTTGCAGAAGAGCTGGGTGCAAAGGTAGAAAAGGAAGTTATCGTTACCATTGAAGAGCGTCTTATCGACGATACTGATGATGACGATACAAACCTTCAGCCCCGCTGCCCCGTTGTTGTTGTAATGGGACACGTTGACCACGGTAAGACTTCGATACTCGACCGTATCAGAAACGCTCACGTTGCAGCAGGCGAAGCAGGCGGTATCACACAGCACATCGGTGCTTATCAGGTAAATATCAACGGACAGGACATCACCTTCCTTGATACTCCCGGACATGAGGCCTTCACATCAATGCGTGCAAGAGGTGCCAATATCACAGATATAGCTATCCTCGTTGTTGCCGCAGATGATGGTATCATGCCTCAGACAGTAGAGTCCATCAACCACGCAAAGGCTGCCGGCGTTTCCATTATCGTTGCCATCAACAAGATGGATAAGGAAGGCGCAAACCCCGACCGCATCAAGGAAGAGCTCACAAAGTATGACCTCGTATGCGAGGACTGGGGCGGCGACGTTATCTGCGTTCCCGTATCAGCAAAGACCGGCGAGGGCATAGACGACCTTCTCGAGAACGTTCTTCTCGTTGCCGAAGTCAAGGAGCTCAAGGCAAATCCCGACAGACTGGCAAAAGGTACTGTTATCGAAGCCCGTCTTGACAAGGGAAGAGGCCCTATCGCCACACTTCTCGTGCAGAACGGTACACTGAAGCAGGGCGATGTGCTCATAGCAGGAACTGCTGTAGGCCGTGTACGTGTAATGACCAACGACAAGGGCAGAACCGTAAAGTCCGCAGGTCCTTCGGTTCCTGTTGAGATAACAGGTCTGGCAGAAGTTCCCAGCGCAGGCGATACCTTCAACGCAGTTGAGGACGAGAGACTGGCACGTGAGCTGGTCGAGCAGAGAAAGCACGAGCAGAAGCAGGAGCAGTTCAATGCTTACCGCAAGGTAACTCTCGACAACCTCTTCAGTCAGATCGCAGAGGGCGAGATCAAGGAGCTCCCTATCGTTGTCAAGGCAGACGTTCAGGGTTCTGTGGAGGCTGTAAAGCAGTCCCTCGAGAAGCTCTCCAACAATGAGGTAAGAGTAAGAGTTATCCACGGCGCCGTTGGTGCTGTCAAGGAGAGCGACGTTATGCTGGCAAGCGCTTCCAACGCTATCATCGTCGGCTTCAACGTAAGACCTGATCCCGTTGCAGCCGAGAATGCAGAGCGTGACGGCGTTGATATAAGACTTTACCGTATCATCTATGACGCTATCGAGGAGATAACCACTGCAATGAAGGGCATGCTGGCTCCCAAGACACGTGAGGTCGAGCTGGGCCGCGTAGAGGTGCGTCAGGTATACAAGATCTCCAATGTCGGTATGGTTGCGGGAAGCTACGTACTCAGCGGCAAGGTAACAAGAGGCAGCAAGGTGCGCGTAGTCCGTGACGGTATTATCATCGCAGATGACGAGATCGCAGGACTCAAGCGTTTCAAGGACGATGTAAAGGAAGTAGCAGACGGTTACGAGTGCGGTATCAGTCTTGAAAAGTTCAGTGACGTCAAGGAAGGCGACATTTTCGAGACCTATATCATCGAGGAATATCGTGAAGACTGATCAATAAACTTATCTTAATCAATGATAAAGGGGGAATTTCTTATGGATAACAGCAGAATGAGTACTGCGGATATGCTGCAGTACTGCAACGAGGCATTGGCATGGGATGATTTCGGACCTATCGACGTCTTTTTCTTCGAGTCGGTAAAGAAGATCCTTCTCGGTCAGTGCAGCGCCTTCGATGGGCCCGAGGAATATACAGATGACCTTATGGGCATAGAGCGCCCTGTAAGCGATGTTGAGCTCGAACCCGAGTACGGCAACTATGCCGATATATACTACGGCGAAGAGGGAGACGATGATATTCCCGACTACAGCCGCAGTCCCGAGGATGAGGCTTTCTCCGCCGCAATGTTCGGAAACGGATTCTTTGCCGATACCGAGCAGGCAGCTCCTGCCGAACCGGCAGAGGAAAAGCATGAGCCGGAAAAGAAAGCCGCTTCCAAAAAGAGCAGCACAAAGAAGTCAGCCGCTAAAAAGCCCGCTGCAAAGAAGCCGGCTGCAAAGAAGACAGCTTCAAAATCAAAGAAGGCTGCCGAGGCTGATAAGCATGAAGAGACAAAAGACGGCTTTACAGTCAAGCTCTGAGGACAGAAAGGAAAATAATGCCTAATTTCAAGAACAGCCGCATGGCTGAAGATATAAAACGTGAGATGACAGCTATCCTCCGCGAACTCAAGGATCCCAGGATAGACAAGATGCTCACTATCGTGAGAGCTGATCTTTCAGGTGATATGTCATCCTGCAAGATATACGTTTCAAGCTTTGAGGGCATGGAAAGATCAAAGGAGTCCGTTGAGGGACTCAGGAGCGCCGCAGGCTTTGTCAAGCGCGAGCTCTTCCACAGACTGAAAATGCGCAAAGCACCTGAGCTTACGTTTATCGCTGATAACTCCATCGAGAGAGGCGCAGAGATAAGCAAGAAGCTCCACGATCTGCTGTAAGGAGGAATAGGAATGTTCATCGGTTTCAGTGAGGCTGAGCTCTTCCTCAGGAATTGTGAGGACGCTGTCATCATCACTCACCGTAATCCCGACGGCGACTGCATAGGTGCAGGCTTCGGTCTTAAGGATATACTGGCACAGCTGGGTATACGCAGCAGAGTGATCTGTCACGACGGCTTCCCCGCAAGGTACAGCTTCCTGACAAGTGAGGGAGCAGGGGAGGAATTCGAGCCCAAGACCATTATCGCAGTGGATATTGCCGACGAGAACCTTATGGGAGATTATAAGGATATATACGGCGACAAGGTGCAGCTCTGCATAGATCACCACATCTCAAACAAGAACTATGCGGAGAAGACTCTCCTCCGCAGCGACGCTACGGCTGCCTGCGAGATAATATACGATCTTGCGCAGTATATGGGCGTAAAGATAACAAGGCACTGTGCGATGTGCCTTTATACGGGCATATCCACGGATTCCGGCTGCTTCAAGTACGACTGCACCACTCCACGTGCCCATGAGATAGCGGCAGAGATGATGCGCAGCTATGATATTAATTTCGCAAGGATAAACCGTTATATGTTCGACGTCAAGTCACTGGGCAGACTCAAGCTCGAGGCAATGGTCAACGAGCTCATGGAGTACTGCCTCGGCGGCAGGCTCGCCATCGCTGCGGTAACGCAGGATATGATGAAGGATATGGGGGTTTCCATGGAGGAGCTTGAGGGCTTCGCTCCGCTGACTATACAGCTGGAGAATACCGAGGTGGGAATACTCATGCGTGAGCGTGAGGACGGCGTATTCAAATGTTCGTTCCGTTCAGCCAACGATGTGAACGTTTCGGCTATATGTCAGTCCATCGGCGGAGGCGGCCATGCCAAGGCGGCAGGCTGTACCATTGACGGCCCTCTCGAGGAGGCTAAAAAGCACCTCATCGCGGCTGTCGAAAGGGCGCTGAGCTGATGAACGGTATCCTTTGCGTCAATAAGCCGCAGGAGTTCACATCCTTTGATGTTGTGGCGAAGCTCCGCGGCATACTTCAGATAAAACGTCTCGGTCACGGCGGCACTCTCGATCCCATGGCTACGGGTGTACTTCCCGTATTTGTGGGCAATGCCACCAAGGCCTGCGATATTATGCCCGACAATACCAAGAGCTACCGTGCAGGCTTCCGTCTGGGAGCTGTGTCCGATACCCAGGACGTCTGGGGAGAGGTGCGCGAATGCTCCGACAAGACTGTTGACCGAAACAGTGTAGAGGCTGTACTGCTCTTGTTTACAGGGAAGATAATGCAGCTCCCGCCGATGTATTCGGCTGTTCAGGTGAACGGTCAGCGTCTTTATGACCTTGCGAGGCAGGGCATAGAGGTCGAGCGTCAGGCACGTGAGATAGAGGTAACTGCTCTTACCCTGGAGGAATACGACAGCTCGTCCCGTGAGGGAGTGTTGTCTGTCTCCTGTGGAAAAGGCACTTACATAAGAACGATAATCAGCGATATAGGTGAAAGGCTGGGTTGCGGAGGCATTATGACCTCTCTGGTCAGGACTTCATCGGGAGGCTTCGGACTTGCCGACTGTCACACCCTCGAGGAGATACAGCAGGCAAGGGACGAGAACAGGGTGGAGGAGCTCATACTCCCCATAGAGCGTGTTTTTGAGACGCTTCCCAGGCTGAGACTGGGCGAGGCTCAGACAAGAATGTACAGAAACGGCGTTAAGCTGGATATAGCAAGATTAAGAGGTATCAGCAGGGATAAGGACTGCTACGGAGTATATGGCAGCGATGGCTGTTTCATAGGCACTGCCTTTGCTGATTTTGAAGGCGGCGTGCTCCGTGTGGGAAAGAATCTGGGGTAACGGCATGGAAAAGAAGTATTATGCTGTGGCTCTGGGAATATTCGACGGCGTCCATCTGGGACACAGGGCAGTGATCGACGCGGCTTTAAAGCAGCGTGAAAACGGCCTCAGGGCTGCGGTCTTCACCTTTGATCCCGAATGTGTACTGAGAAAAACAGGCGGTTCGGCGGGCTTTATCTATACGAAGGCCGGGAAGGATATGCTGCTCAGCGAACAGATAGGCGTTGACGATGTGATAAGTCCGCCCTTTGAAAGCCTCTGCGGCCTTTCGGGGGAGGAATTTGCCGATGAGATACTCTGCCGCCGCATGGGCGCAGCTCATGTGTGCTGCGGAAGTAATTTCAGATTCGGAAAGAATGCTGCCTGCGGTATCGGTGAGCTTGCAGAGCTGGGGAAAAGCTTCGGTTTTGAAGTCGAGGTGGTCGGCAGCGTTGAGATGGGCGGCAGTCCCGTATCCTCCAGCCGCATAAGAGAGCTCCTGCTGGCAGGAAACATAACCGATGCAAACGAGCTGCTGGGCTCGGACTACTTTATAAAAGCAGAGGTCGCTCACGGCAATCATATCGGCAGTACCATAGATTTCCCTACCATAAATCAGAGCTTTGAGAAGGGGCAGCTGGTGCCGGCATACGGCGTCTATGCCTCTTATACCTGTGTGCAGGGGAAGATGTACCCCTCCGTCACAAATATAGGCGTAAAGCCTACCATAGAGGGGCAGCGCAGACCTCTTGCCGAGACTCATATAATCGGCTATAACGGCGATCTTTACGGAACGAATACCGTTGTCCTGCTGCATGGATTTATTCGCCCCGAGATGAAATTCGGCTCACTGGACGAACTGAAAAAGCAGATCGGCGCGGATATCGGATCCGCTCTGAATATATTGTAAAAAATTCGCATTGCTTTCACTCTGTTATCACATAAAAGGATTACCATAGTAAAAGCTGTGAATATAAGCGGCAGTACCGCTAACATACGCAATAAGGAGGGTTATACCCAATGATAGAGGTCAGGAACCTTACTAAAAAATACGGCGACAAGCTTGCCGTAAACGACATAAGCTTCAAGGTGGAAAAGGGAGAGATCCTTGGCTTCCTCGGACCTAACGGTGCGGGAAAATCCACTACCATGAATATGCTTACGGGTTATATCTCATCAACTTCGGGACAGGTGCTCATCGACGGCACAGATATACTCGACGATCCCAAGAAGGCAAAGGCGAATATAGGCTATCTCCCCGAGATACCGCCCCTTTATGTTGATATGACCGTAGAGGCTTATCTCAGCTTCATGTATGATCTCAAGAAATGCAAGCTCCCGAGAAGAGCCCATATCAAGGACATATGCTCCCTCTGCAAGATAGAGGACGTAAGAAAGAGAATTATCAAGAACCTGTCAAAAGGTTACAGACAGAGAGTCGGACTTGCACAGGCTCTTATAAACAATCCTCCCGTGCTCATACTCGATGAGCCTACGGTAGGTCTCGACCCGAACCAGATAATAGAGATAAGATCGCTTATCAAGAAGCTGGGCAAGAGACATACCGTTATCCTTTCATCGCATATTCTCCCCGAGATACAGGCTGTATGCGACAGGATCATCATCATAAACAGAGGCGTTGTTGCCGCAGACGGTACTGCGGAGGAAATCGCCAAGAACATAACCAACAAGCACAAGATGACTCTCCGTATCGAGGGACCTGACCACACTGCCGATGATAAGCGCGTGATCACAGAGGCTATCAGGGCATTGAACGGTGTAAAGTACGTCCGTGCCGATATGGAGCGTGAAAAGGGCATATACGACTATGACGTCGAGACCGACGGCAAGACCGATATACGCCGCGATCTCAACAAGCTCTGCAATGACAACGGCTGGAATATACTCATGCTCCAGCTCTCAGACCTCACTCTCGAAGACATCTTCCTCAAGATAACCATGGATGAGGGAATCGCCAAGGAGGATGAAAAGACAGCTTCAAAATCAAAGCCCCGCATAGACATCAAGGTCGCACCCAGCGGAAAGCTCAGAGCTGTCAAGGAAGCTGACGAGGAAGACGAAGAAGACAACAGTATTCTTTCCTCAGATAGCGAAGAAAACAACGGAGGTGAGGAATAATGCTGGCTATATACAGGCGCGAAATGGGCGCATTCTTTACATCGGGCGTGGCATATGTATTCCTTGCAGTGTTCTGGCTCGTTTCGGGAATATTCTTCTATAACGGAGTTATCGCAGGATGTACGACAGATACGTCGGCTATGTTCAGCTCCATGTTCTATATCGTAATGTTCCTTATTCCCGTGCTTACAATGAAGCTCCTCAGCGAGGAGAAAAAGAACAAGACCGATCAGGGACTCCTTACGGCTCCCGTAAGTCTCTGGGACATAGTCCTTGGAAAATATTTTGCAGCACTTACACTTTTCATCATTGCTGAGTCTGTAGTATTCATATATGCTTTCATACTCAATTATCTCGGCGATGTGGTATGGACTCCGCTGCTCGGCAATTATTTTGCCATGCTCTTCCTCGGCGCAGCATTTATAGCTGTGGGACTCTTTATCTCGTCCCTTACCGAGAACCAGATGGCTTCCGCAGTAGTATCTCTTGTAGTGCTCTTCCTGATATACCTTTCCGAAATGCTCGTATCGAGCTTTGAGAACGGAAATACTTTCAAGAGAGCTGTCTTCAAGATAGTATCAAAGCTGGCCTTCTATTCAAGATACGTTGAATTTACAAGGGGAGTATTCAGCCTTCCCAGCGTAGTATTCTTTATCAGTGCAGCCTTCCTCTTCAACTTCTTCACCGTTAAGGTGCTCGAGAAGAGACGCTGGAGCTAATCTGACAGGAAAGGAAGGTTTTGATACAGATGAGTAAAAAAGAGATCGACGAGAAAAAGGTCGAAAAGACTGTCGATGAAGTAAAGGAAACTGCTGAAAAGGCAAAGGATACAGCAGAAAAGGCTGTTGAGGAAACAACAGCCAAGGTAAGAAACTTCAAGAAACTCAAGTACGGTTCCATGTTCTATATCGCTATCGCACTGGTTATAGCGATAGTTGTCGTACTTAACTTTATGGTGGGAATGTTCGCAAAGCGCTCACCCATAAAGATAGACATCACTCCCGATAACAGATATGAGCTCAGCGAGCAGTCCATCGAAGCCGTAAAGGCAATGGACAAGGACGTTGAGATCACTGTTACCGCTACCAAGGATTACTTCACATCTCTCGGCAATTACTGGGAGAACTACTATTCGTCAAACACAGGCGTTCCCGCAGAGATACCCTTTGATATGATCCCCGAGCTCCTGGACAAGTATTCCATATACGCAGAACAGGGCAAGGGAAGCATCAATGTCAAGTATGTCGATATGGACAAGGATCCCGACATCATCAATAAGTATAAGAAGTACTATAACGGCGACATCAACCGCGGAAGTATAATAGTTGCTTCCGGTGAGCGTGTTAGAGTGCTTTCCGATACAGACGTTATGAATATGCTCTCTGCAGATCCTGTGGCTATGCAGAGCCAGCAGCTCAAGTTCAGATTCACAGGCGAGAGCGTTATCACATCGGCTATCACCAGCGTTACGGACGCTCATCCCATAAAGGTCGCTTTTGTAAAGAATATGAACGGCATGGCTGTTTATGATGAGCAGAGCTACGGATCGGCAGCTCAGATCTTCGAGAACGAGGTTTTTGCAAAGCACGGCTATGACTGTACCGAAATAGACATCAGCACAGATGAGCTGAAGCCCGCTGACTATGATATGATAGCAGTTTTTGCTCCCTCTGTTGATTTCAACGAGGATATGATCGCAAAGCTCAGTGCGTTCCTCTATAACGACGGCCAGTACGGCAAGAATATGGTATATGTTCCCGATTCCTCAAAGATGGATCTTCCGAACATCTCCGAGTTCCTTGCTGACTGGAGCATAAAGGTAGAGAACGAGCTCCTTTACGATGATGAAAATGCTGTCGGAACAGATATTTTCGGAAACAAGCAGGTACAGAACGTTATCGCCGATATCAGCTCACGTGAGGACGTAGGCGATGTTTCCAATGATAAGCTCTATATCGTGGCACCTGCTTCAAGAGTGCTTACAAAGATAGCCAAGAACAACGAGGACGTTGTAACAGAGGTGCTCAAAACAAAGGATACCGCATTTACAGTAAATATGGAGACCTATGATCCCGAAAATCCCGAATACGGCGAAAAGGGCTCAAGAACAGTTGTAATGCGCTCAAAGAAGGAGCGTGCAGACGGCTTCAATACACTGAGCAGCAGCCTTCTCGTAATAGGAAGCCCGGGAATGTTCAATCAGCAGCTCATAGTTCAGAACACCACTTTCAACAACTCGGCTGTCCTTCTCGGAATAATGAACAATATGACGGGCAAGGACGCAGGCGTCGTAGTACCTGATAAGAATATACAGAGCTCATTTATCGCTCCCTCTGCCAAGGAGGCAAAGAATATACAGATAATCGTTGTATGGGTAATACCGTTCATCATCGCCGCAATAGGCGTTATCGTACTGTTAAGGAGACGAAATAAATGAAAAAACAAGCTAAGGGGATCATTGCTCTCAGCGCACTGCTGGCAGCAATGCTGGGCGGCGGCTACGCCTATATGAAGCTCGCTCCCGATGATAAGGGAGAAGGCGGAAATGACAGCGCTCCTGTTCTTCTTGCCACTCAGGCAGAGGGAGAGGGCACAGTCCTCGTAAGCGATAACGGCGATGCCAAAGCCGTTGTAAAGAAGGCAGTCGTCAGGAACGAAAACGATGAGATAAAGGTCGTTATGGACAAGGCTCCCGATGAAAACGGGAGCGCAGCGACCTATACTCTCGAGGATTACAAGGATCTTGATGTAAATACCGCAGTTGTCGGCACTCTCGTAAACAACGGCAACGGTATAGAGGCTCAGTCCATAGTTGCCAGCGGATGCGACGATTTCGGTAAATTCGGACTGGATAATCCTTCTGCCGAGGTAGAGTTCACCTATGAGTCGGGCAATGTGGTCAGATTCTTCATAGGTGACAAGACACCGTCGGATTCTGCTGTATACTTCAGAGTGGACGGCAGCAGTGATGTTTATACCGTTTCAAGCTCAACGGTAGCAAATTATTCCAAGACAAACAAGGATCTCATCGAAAGGACAGTGCTGGCAAAGCCTGCCGACGATGATTATCCCATCGTAAACAGCCTCAGAGTGGAGCGCGGCGATATAGATTATGATATTTATATCGAGTACGATAAGGAAAGTGAGGAAGCTCATTCGGGCGGAACCTCGGCTTCACACAAAATGATAGAGCCTACGGAAAGCTATCTTTCCATAGAAAAATCCACCGATATAACAAATGGTATGTTCGGTCTGACAGCGTCGGGAATATACTCTCTTCACTGCAAGGAAGCAGATATAGCAGAGGCAGGTCTCAGTGATCCCTTCTGCAAGGTAACCATGTCATGTGATGACGGCAACACCTATGTGCTGCTGCTCAGCGAGATATTCACCGACGATTCGGGAAACAAGTGCAGCTACGGAATGCTGGAGGGAGGAAAGGTCATTTATATCCTCTCCGAGGACAGTGCCAAGTGGCTCACTGTAAAGCCCGTTGATATTGCCACAAGACTTATGATAACGTCATATGTATGGAATATCAGCAAGCTTACCGTAAAGGGCGGCGGAAAGAATGTGGATTTCACCATCTCCCTCAAGACAGGTAAGGAAATGCCCGAAAATCCCACAGCCGACGATTTTGAGGTACTGAAAAACGGTGTAGGCTATGACACCGAGCGCTACAGGACCTTCTATTCATTCCTTGTAAGTACAAATGCCGAAGAATTCGCACTTGGAGTTCCTGTACCCGAGGGCGATCCCACAGCTGTTATAAAGTATACCGATACATTCACGGGCAAGGAAACAACTTACGAATTCTATGATGACTCGGTAATGCGTTCGCTTATCGTTGTGAACGGTGAGAGCAAGTATTACTGTACAAAGTCATATGTAAACACGCTTATAGAGAATATCAAGCGTATCGATTCAGGAGAGGAATACATTAAAACCTGGTAAAATTCCCCAAGGAGGTATATATAATGAGCGAGAAATTCAACACATATAAGGGCTATCCTCTGGTAAGAAACGGAAACCAGATATACTACGGATATATGTCGGATCCCTATGTTATCTTCATTCAGATCCTCGAGACCAGAGAGGAGAACGGCGAGCAGATGACATCAAAGGTCAGAGTAGTCCAGATGGATACCAATGAGCCCAACCCCCTTAAAGCTTTTGTCAAGAATGCAGAGCGTGAGTGCGGACTTTACGAGGCACTTGATTTTGCAAATGTCTGGCTTGAAAAGGCACTGAAAAACTGAATATATAAAGAAAAGCCTCCCTGAAAAGGGAGGCTTTTTTGCGTTATCAAGACCGTTTCCGGCATATATCACTCTATGGAAATAATGTAGTAGTAAACAGGCTGACCGCCGTTTACCAGCATTACCTCTATCTTGTCGCCGAGCTTGGACTGTATGAACTTCTGGAGCTCTTCTGCGTTCTCCTCGGGCACATCGGCGCCGTGGATGAGGGTAACGTAGCTCACATCGCCTTTGGCAAGCTTCTTGACAAGCTTGTAGGTAGCCTTGTTTATATCGCGTTCTGTGAATGAGAGCTTGCCGTTATCAAGGGCGAGTATCTCGCCTTCCTTGATCTGGTGTCCCTCAAACTCGGAGTTTCTCGCGGCAAAGGTAATGAGTCCCGTAGAGACCTTCTCAAAGGCCTTTGTCATATCTATGCGGTTATCATTGAGGCTGCGCGTATCGTCAAAGGCCAGCATTGCAGCGATACCCTGAGGTATGGTCCTTGTCTGGAGCACGCATACCTTCCTGTCCGTGAGCTTTACAGCCTGCTCGGCAGCCATGATGATGTTCTTGTTATTGGGGAGGACGAATACGGTATTTGCAGGAGTCCTGAGTATAGCGCGGAGAATATCATCGGTAGAGGGGTTCATGGTCTGACCGCCCTTAACGACAACATCTGCGCCGAGATCGGTGAACATAGCCTCAAGTCCGTGGCCTGCGGCAACGGCAACGAAGCCGAATTCCTTCTCGGGCTCTGCGGGAGAAAGTCCCTCCTCGGCAGCTCTTGCGTCCTTGACCTTATTCTCGTGCTGGATACGCATATTCTCTATCTTGGGACGGGGATCATTGATGAAATGTCCGAATTCCAGTCCCTTCTGGATAGCCTTTCCGGGATTATCGGTATGAACGTGTACCTTTATGATCTTTTCGTCGTCAACTACGACTACGCAGTCTCCGATGGTCTCAAGGTAAGCACGGAGTATGGAAGCGTCGGGACAGTTACTGTCCTTTTCGAGCATGAACTCCGTACAGTAGGTGTATGTAATATCAGCGTCGTACTCGCTGACAGCTGTTCTGAATGAGTCGCCTGAGCTGTCCTGTGCAGCGGGAGCTTCACTGGGCTCGGCGATCTTTCCGCCGGCAAAGACGTCTGTCATTGCGCGGAATATGATACAGAGACCTTTTCCGCCCGCATCTACTACTCCTGCCTTTTTGAGCTGAGGCAGCATATCCGTGGTCTTTGCAAGTACGGCTTCAGCTTCCTTGCATATCTCCTGCCAGAAGGTGACCTCGTCATTGGTTTCGAGAGCTATCTCTCTTGCCTTTGCGGCAGCAGCCTTGACTACGGTGAGGATAGTACCCTCAACAGGCTTCATAACAGCTTTATATGCGGCTTCAACGCCGAATTGCAGAGCGTCGGCAAAATTCTCGCAGCCTGCTTCTGTGCAGCCAGAGAGTCCCTTTGAAAAGCCTCTGAAAATAAGTGAAAGTATAACGCCCGAATTTCCTCGTGCGCCTCTCAGAAATGCCGAAGCCGCTGTGGAGGCAACTTCCGATACGGGAGCCTTGTCGTCAAGTCTTTTCAGCTCGGCAACGGAATTGCCGATGGTCATTGACATATTAGTTCCTGTATCGCCGTCGGGAACGGGGTAGACGTTCAGCTCGTCGACCTCGCGCTTTCTGTTGCCTATGGTAATGGCAGCGGAGATAACAGCGTCTCTGAGTAAAGAACCGTGTATCACAGTATAGTCCTCCAATTCTGCAGACAGGTGATCCCTGTACGCCTTATGCGTTCATATCGTCAACGAAGACGTTGACCTTGTGTACATCTATTCCTGCAGCCTCTTCAACTGCAAAGCTGACCTTATGGGTGATGCTGTTTACAGCAGCAGTGATGTTGGTACCGTATGTTACTTTGATATGGAGGTCGATAACGAGGCCGCCCTCTTTATCGGTGCGGAGCATCACGCCTTTGTTTTTTCTGAAAGCCTTACCCGCGGTAAGAGCCGAGACAGCTGAACGGAAGGTGCTGACGCTGCAAACGTCCGCAACACCGAAACAGTCGGTAACGGCGTGTTTTACGAGCTCAGTGAGATAATTCTCCGAAATAGTGATCTTTCCGATATGATTTTCAAAGCCTACCATAGGTCATCACTCCTTTAGTAAAAATGCAGTGCGGTGCATAACAGTGACCGCTATCCTAATAATTATATCACAAAAGAAAGCGATTTACAATACCTATATAAAAAGAATATTGTGAAAAAAGTCACATGATATAAAAAATATGTAATATGTATTGATTATCGTGTTTTTTTGTGGTATCATTATAGCAGACAGGTCGTAATTTGCATATTGATTTTGCCTGGCGTATGCCGGAGATCCCGTAAGCATACGCTGCAAATACTGATCATGAGCCGCAAAGGAGGTATCATTATGGGTTTTCATTTCAGAAAAAGCTTTAAGATAGGCAAATTATTCAAGTTCAACAAAAACAAGAAGGGCGGAAGCATATCCGTTGAAGGCCCGAAGATCGCAGGCAAAAAGGTCAAGCTCACTGTAAATAACAAGAAAAAAGCCACTGTAAGCCTCCAGGGTACAGGTATCTCCTATGATACGGACCTCGGCGGCAAAAAGAAGAAAACAGAAAGCAAAAAGTAACGGAGATAAAATGAAGAAGCTTCTTTTCATCGGCGACGTCGTAGGCAGGCCGGGCTGTGAGTTCCTTATGGAAAAGCTCGGCGGCATAAAGCGTCAGCACGGTATCGACATAACAATAGTCAACGGAGAAAATTCGGCACAGGGCAACGGTATCACAGCTGCATCGGCAGATATGCTCGTAAGAGCGGGAGCCGATGTGATAACCACGGGCAACCATGCCTTCCGCCGTAAGGAGGCAGCCGATATATTTGAGGAGGACTATATCGTCCGTCCTGCCAATTATCCCGAGGGAGGCTGCGTGGGCAGCGGTGTGAGGATAATCGATATGGGTGCTTTTTCCGCAGCCGTCATAAACCTTATGGGGACGGTGTATATGGATCCCCTGGATAATCCCTTCACCAAGATAGACATGCTCCTTGAGGAGATAGATACTCCCAATATATTCGTTGATTTCCACGCCGAGGCTACCTCGGAGAAAAAGGCAATGGGATTTTATCTTGCAGGCAGAGTAACGGGGGTTTTCGGCACGCATACCCACGTCCAGACCGCAGATGAATGTATACTGGACGGACATACCGCATATATTACCGATGTGGGAATGGTGGGGCCCGAGCGCTCCTGCCTTGGAATAGAACCTGCGCTGACTATCGATATGCTGCGCTATCGTATGCCCGTCAGGTTCAGCGTTGCGGAGGGCCCATGCTTTATTTGTGGAACAATAGTTGATTTTGACGAAAAAAAAGGCATTTCGCACAAAATCGAGAGAATAATTATAAGATAGTCTACAAACTTTGTAACAAGTACTTGCATTTTTCGCACTTATATTGTATAATACAATTGTACAATAGCCCAAAGGCATTTGACATTAAACGTACAAATATTTATAACAGGAGGGTATTTTTGTTATGGAAATTCTGAAAGTATCATCACATTCGTCACCGAATTCTGTTGCAGGAGCTATCGCAGGTGTGATAAGAGAGCAGAAGGCTGTTGAGGTTCAGGCAGTTGGTGCAGGCGCGGCAAACCAGGCTATAAAGGCCATTGCCATTGCAAGGGGATATCTTGCACCTATCGGCATAGACCTTATTTGTATCCCTGCTTTTGCCAACATTCAGATCGATGGTGAAGAGAGAACCGCTATCAAGCTTATTTGCGAGCAGAGATAATCGGTAAAATCCAATCGGGCGGACTTATTTGTCCGCCCTTTCTTATTTCGTAACCTGATAAAAAGGAGCAATTTATGCCCACTACACTTTTCAGCGATATAGAATATCTGAAGGGCGTCGGAAAGGCAAGGGGAGAAAAGTACCGCAAGCTCGGCGTGACCTCGCCCTATGAGCTGATATACCATATCCCCAGGGATTACCTTGACTTCCGCACTCATGTGCCGGTAGCCGGAGCCGTACTGAACGAATACAATGTGCTGAAGCTGACGGTGTTCCGCAAGATGCCGCCTCAGCGCATAAAGGGCGGACTTGTAATATGCAAGGCCGCTGCATCGGACGGTACCGATGATATCCTTATCGTGGTATATAATAACGTTTACGGCTTTCAGGCTCTCAGAGAGGGAGAGACCTATTATATGTACGGCAAGGTCTCGGGCAATTTCCTCCGCAAGGAGATAAGCTCGCCTGTTTATATAAAGGCGGATGAGCAGGTGCTCATACAGCCGAAATATCACCTGACGCAGGGATTGTCGGTAAATATGATACGCGCGAATATGCAGCAGGCTCTGGAGATAATGCGCCGTGAGCCCTTTGAGACGCTTTCGCCGGATATACTCAGGAAGTACGACCTTGCACCGCTGATGTGGTCGCTGGAGAATATCCACTTCCCCGAAAGCGAGCTTGCCGCAGAAACTGCCAGACGGAGACTTGCCTTTGACGAGCTGCTGAAGCTCCAGATAGGAATGTCCATAATGAAATCGCGCAGCAGAAGATCTACGGCTTATAAAATGGATCCCTCCGTAGATACGGACGAGTTCACGAAGGGATTACCCTTTGAGCTTACTGATGACCAGAAGAAGGCGGTGGACGAGATAGTTTCCGACCTGTGCAGTAGCGTTCCAATGAACAGGCTGCTGCAGGGCGACGTGGGAAGCGGAAAGACTGCCGTTGCTGCGGCAGCCTGCTATTTTGCTTCAAAAAACGGCGTTCAGTCGGCACTTATGGCACCCACGGAGATACTGGCGGTTCAGCATTTCAAGACTCTCAGCGGCTTCCTTGAGCCCTTCGGAGTCAGAGTCAGTCTGCTCACAGGCTCTATGACGGCCAAAAAGAAGGCTTCTGTCCGTGAGGGGATAGAAGCAGGCGAGATAGATGTTGTTGTGGGAACTCACGCCATAATCCAGAAGGACGTGGAGTACAGATCCCTCGGACTTGTGATAACCGATGAGCAGCACCGCTTTGGCGTGGCACAGCGTGCAGCCCTTGCGGAAAAGGGCGATTATCCGCATAAGCTTGTAATGTCGGCAACTCCCATACCCCGAACCCTTGCCCTTATCATCTACGGAGACCTTGATATATCCGCCATAACTCAGCTTCCCAAGGGCAGAAAGCCTGTAAAGACCTATGCGGTCACGGGAAAGCTCCGCAGCAGAGCCTTCGGCTTTGTACGGGAGCGCCTTGATGAGGGACGTCAGGCCTATGTTGTCTGCCCCATGATAGAGGAGAGCGAGAGCGAGCTCTTTGCGGTCAAGACCTATGCCGAAAATGCGGCGAAGGGTGATCTTAAAGGCTATACCACAGCACTTCTTCACGGAAAGATGAGAGCAGCGGAAAAGGATAAGACCATGCAGCTCTTCCGTGACGGCGAGATACAGGTGCTTATATGCACCACTGTCGTGGAGGTCGGCGTGGATGTACCGAATGCGGCGGTAATGGTCATAGAGAATGCGGAGCGCTTCGGACTTTCCCAGCTCCATCAGCTTCGCGGACGAGTGGGCAGAGGCGGCTTTGAGAGCAGCTGCATACTCATTACGGACAATACCACTGATGACTGCGTAAAGCGCATGAAGATAATGTCATCAACCTCGGACGGCTTTAAAATATCCGAGGAGGATCTGAAAATGCGCGGCCCCGGAGACTTCTTCGGCAATGCACAGCATGGACTGCCGCCGCTTAAAATAGCGGATATAGCCTGCAATATGGAGCTTATGAACCGTGCGCAGGTCTGTGCGAAGGAGCTTCTTGAAGACGATCCGCTGCTTGAGAAACCGCAGAATCGTGCACTGAAAATGGACGTTATGCGCCTTTTCAGCAAAGACATCATAGGATAAACCTGTAGGGGCGTATATTATCCGCCCGTCAAATTCCATTCCAAATGCCCGATTGCTATAATATTGTCCTTTCACTGGAGGGTGTTGGCGCCTTCCCCTACACATTGTTTCAGCATAATTGGATTTTAATGCAGGGGCGCCCAAAGGGCGCCTCTGCACAATAAAAAAGCGGTACTCATCCGAGTACCGCTTTGTTTTTTACTGTAAGCCGTTCTTCTTGTCGATAGTATTGGCGCTGAGGCCTGTTGAAACAGTGCTGCTGATCTTGCCCTTGACTACCTTTATGCTCTGGAGATTTCTTGAGTAGTAATTCTCTGTATCGTTGAGCATCTTTGCAACTGAAGCCGCAGCGTTCTGCTGGAGATTCTTTGCGGCTGTCTGAGCCTTTGTGAGCATATCGAGAGCCTTTTTCTTGGCCTCTGTAACGATAGCCTCTCTGGATACTATCTGAGCTGCACGTTCCTCAGCCTTGCGGATGATGGATTCTGCATTGAGCTTAGCCTCATTGAGGATACGCTGGCAATCGAACTCGATCTTCTTGGCTTCCTTGAGTTCGTGAGGCATATTGAGGCGGACATCGTTGATAAGCTCTCTCATACGCTCACCGTCAATGACCTTCTTATGTGAAACAAAGGGAACTGAGGACGCCTTGTCAAGGAGTTCGTCCATTTCTTCTAAAATCTCATCGATGCTCATAGTAATTACCTCTCCTTAATTAGTCTTTGTGTTATATCGCCGAGTATCTCCTCGGGAACGAAATGGCTTATATCTCCGCCGAAATATGCGATCTGCTTTACCAGACTTGAGCTGAGATACATATTTTCGGTAGCTGTTGTAAGGAATACTGTTTCAGCTCCTGCGTACAGCTTTTTATTGGCGAGAGCCATCTGGAATTCATATTCAAAGTCACTGACGGCGCGCAGTCCTTTTACAATGGCCACAGCGCCCACATTCCTGACGTAATCCGCCAGAAGTCCGTCAAGTATATCTATCACTACATTGTCAAGATCTTTTGTGACCTGTTCTATCATAAGCATACGTTCCGTAGCTGTAAAGCTCGGCTGTGCCTTTCCTGCGTTCCTTGAGATGAGGACGATTACCTTGTCAAAGAGCTTTGAAGCTCTGGTGATAATGTCCAGGTGTCCCAGAGTAACGGGGTCGAAGCTTCCCGGGCAAACGGCTATCCTTCTCATTCTTCAGCCACCTCCTCAGATGGTTTGCAGAATATAGAGACATTAATCTTGCCGTAGCGGTAGGTCTTTCTCAGCCTCATACCCTCGGGAGCCTCAGGCTCTGCTGCTTCCGCTTCGTACTCACATATTATAATACCGCCGTCCCTGAGCTTTTTGGCGGCAAAGGGAAGGATATTGGTGATATGACTGAAGCGGTAGGGCGGATCGAGTATGATTATATCGAAGGTCTGCGATGTAAGCTTTATATAATCGTAGCTGTCGCGGTTTATGACCTCTGACTGACGTTCAAATCCTGTATTGCGCAGATTTTCATTCACGCATCTTATGGAACGGAGGGAACTGTCGATGAATACCGCATGATCTGCGCCGCGGCTGAGGGCTTCAATGCCCATCTGACCGCTTCCTGCGAACAGGTCGAGGACTCTTGCTCCTTCCAGTTCAAACTGAACGGCTGAAAAGATGCCTTCTTTCACCTTGTCGGCGGTAGGTCTGACGTCCAGACCTTCGGGAGCGACAAGCTTACGGCCTCTTGCAATGCCTGTGATTACTCTCATGTTTTAGTGCTCCGAAGCCGCAGCGGTAACTGCGGTTTCCGCATTTACGGCATACGGCTGCCGAAATATATATACTTTATTATATATTATTTTTTTCGGCTTGTCTATATCATTTCTTAAAAATAGGCGATTTTGACTAAAAAACGTTGTTTTCTTTTGTCTATCATATACACAGTAAATAGTGGCTCAGGGCTAAGAAAAGAAAAATTGAAAACTTTTCCGAAAAATATTTCAAAAGGGTATTGACAGGTGTATATATAAATGCTATAATGTGTATAACGTATATATACATTATGAGGTGAACTATGGATATTATTATCAGTAACTCATCGGGAGATCCCATCTATCAGCAGATCTCATCTCAGATAAAGGGACTCATCCTCAATGGTACGCTGAAAGCAGGGGACGCTCTGCCTTCCATGCGTACGCTTGCACAGCAGCTCCGAATAAGCGTTATAACAACAAAACGCGCTTATGAGGATCTTGAAAGAGACGGCTTCATAGAGTCTTACACAGGTAAGGGAAGCTTTGTAAAGGGGCAGAATACCGAGCTCCTGCGCGAGGAATACCTGCGCCAGACAGAAGCTCTGCTCTCACAGGTCTGTGATAAAGCGAGACAGTGCGAGCTCAGCCTTGACGAGCTCAAGGAGATGCTCGAACTTATTTACGGAGGGGCAGAAAATGAATGATTATGAAAACGCTATTGAAATAAAGGGAATTACAAAGAGGTATGACGGTTTTACTCTCGACAACGTCAGCTTTGATGTTCCGAAGGGCAGTATCATGGGCTTTATCGGCCAGAACGGCGCGGGAAAGACCACTACTATCAATACTCTGCTGAACATCGTCAAAAAGGACGCGGGCGAGATAAAACTGCTGGGATTCGACCACGAGAAGGACGAATTCGAGGCAAAAAAGTATATAGCTGCCGTATTTGACGAGCTTCCCTTTGACGACAGACTAAACGCCATTGCTATCGATAAGATACTCCGCGAGATATACGAGGAGTGGAGCGCGGATACGTTTTTCGGCTATCTTGACCGCTTTGCGCTGCCAAGGAAGAAAAAGTTCGGCAAGTTCTCAAAGGGCATGAAAATGAAGCTCCAGATCGCGGCCGCACTTTCGCACAATGCAAAGCTCCTTGTAATGGACGAGGCAACAACAGGCCTTGATCCCGTTGTGAGAAGCGAGATACTTGATATATTCCTGGAGTATCTTCAGAATGAAGAGCATACCATACTTATGTCCTCACACATCACCTCTGATCTTGACAAGGTGGCTGACAGTGTCACCTTTATAGATAAGGGAAAGATAATGATAAGCGGCTACAAGGACGATATACTCGATACTCACGGCGTGCTCAAATGCACAAAGAACGAATACAAGGACATTGATCCCGAGGATATCATAAGCGCCCGTATCAATGATTTCGGCGCAGATGTGCTGATCTCCGACAGGGCACGCTGTGCCGTTAAGTATTCCGGAGCAGTCATTGACCGCGCTTCCCTTGAGGATATAATGATATACTATGTAAACCGTGCAAAGAAGGAGTGGAGGTAAATGAAAGGACTTGTTTATCGTGAGCTTTATCTTGTGCGCAAGCCCATAATAATTACTATTCTGGCCTATTTCGCATTTGTAGCATTCTGTTCGCTGGTATTCATCAGCACCTATGCGGGAAATCTTGCAAATAACGGCGAAGGAGCCCAGACTCTTGCCAACTTTTATCCCCAGGCATTTTTCTTTGCGGCCTGTATTGCAATGTTAGGTATGGAATACGGCCATAACGATCTTATTGAGAAGGACTACAAGTCACGCTGGCAGCTCTTTTCCTATACTCTTCCTATGAATGAGAAGAAGGTAGCTGCATCAAAGTTCATTGCGAGAGGTCTGCTCCTTGTCGGAGGCTTTCTTCTTGCGATCTTAGGCGAGGTGATTCTTTCCATTGCTGCAAGGAAAAGCGTAAGTCTTTCACATATAGGCACTATTTTTCTCATTTTTACATTTATGACGCTTTCCTACTCGGATATCCCACTTATGCTGAGGTTCAAGAGACAGTCGAAGGTTGTGGGCGTATGTATGCTGGTAGGTATTCCTCTGGGCGTAGGAACTGTATTTGCAGCCGGATGTGTGGCAGGTTATCTTTCCAGCCGGGCACAGGAACTTTATCCCGAACTTGAAAAGCGTGAGGCTATGACGAAGGTCACAACACATTTTTTTGAAAAATTGCAGCATATAACTCTTATCGCAGCTCCTTTCATACTGATCGGACTGGTGGGCATATCCTATTTCTTCGCTGTCAGGGAGCTCAGAAGGAGGCGCTACTGATGGCTGGACTGCTTTATAAGGAATTAAAACTCAACAGGTTCGTGTTTATATTATTCCTGATCTCGGAGCTGATCTTCTGGACGCTGTTAGGGTGCTTGTTCGGCTTGAGCGATGACGATGTTACGTTAAAGGCGTTCAGTCTTGTGGCAGGAGTATTCATTGTGATATCCACTTTTTTTTCAGGTATAGTGGAAAGCGGGATATTTTCAGGGGAAGAAAGAAAAAAGTGGGCATATTATGTTGCCTCCACACCTGTGGGAGTAAGCGGATATATAGGCGCAAAATATGTCACCACTCTTATTTTCTCCATGGCGGTAGTGCTGCTGCACACCCTTGTGCTAAGTGCATATTTTCAGCTGATAGGCCGATGCGGCAATCTTACCCTGCTGGTCGTGGCGCTGTTTTACATACAGCTCTTTATGAGGTCAGTGGAGATACCTCTTGTGGTACGTTTCGGCAACAAGACAGGCAATTCGCTGAAACTGGCAGGTCTGCTGGTCATATTGATCGTAAGCGTTGTTTATATGCTTTTCGGCGATACCTCTGTATTCAATAACATGGATAATTTCTGGGAATGGCTGTTCTCGGTCTTAAAGGATCAGGAGAAGCTCAGTACACTCATATTGTCCATAGGCATAATGACAGTTGCCGTACTGCCACTGTACTATCTGTCATACAGACTGTCAGTGAAATGGTATCTGAAAGGAGCTGAGAATTATGCCAAGTAAACAGGCTTCAAAGCAGGGAGCACTAAGGGGCATACTCATATATATCATACTGGCGTTTGTCCCTGCCTATGCCATATGTCTGGGTTTTTCCGACGGACAGGGCGGAGTTAAAAATGAATTCTGGGGAAGTACAGTAATGCTTTATCCCGCCATAGCTGCATTTATCACGCGGCTGGTGACTAAGGAGGGCTTCCGCAGCGCAAAGCTCGGCACAGGAAGGAAAGGCAGTGCAAAGTATTATCTGGCTGCGGTGCTTTATCCGCTGGCCCTGCCCTTTGTAAGCGCGCTTATACTTCATCTTTTTATAGTAAAGAACGGCAGTATTTCCGACAGTGCCTTTGCAGACAGCGGAACTGCGGCAGCTTCAACACTTCTGTTTGCTTTTGCATCGGGTATTGCCATGGCTCTGCACGGCTTCGGCGAGGAATTCGGCTGGAGAGCCTACCTTACGCCCAAGCTTGAGGAGCTCATGCCCACACCTGCGGCGATAGTGGTCACGGGTATAATATGGGCGCTCTGGCACGGACCTCTCCTTGCTTACGGCTACAATTTCGGCAGGGACTACGGCTTCTTCCCCTACGGCGGCTTTATTGCAATGATAGTTATGTGCATATTCTGGTCGGCTCTGCTGACATGGATGACAAAGCGGACGGATTCGGTATATCCTGCGGCTATATGTCATATACTCATTGATACCGTTCTGACGGGAGTCTATATGCTTTTCAAGCTGAAAGCCGACGGAACTCCATTTGAGCGCAGGCTGTCGGAGTTCTGGACGGTGATACTCTCGGTATTCCCGATGATAATCGTAAGCGGCAGCGCAGCTATGGTGCTGCTTTGCAAGAGCAGGAAGGGGGCCGCTGCACAGTAAATAGATAGCAGACTCACCGTCAGGGGTGCCGGTGCAGACTGCTCAGTACTTCAGAGAAAGAGGATATTTTGTGATAGAACAGCTGCTGAAAATATGCCTTAGCTGCTGCTATGGGGTAAATTACGGCGGCACCGGGCATACTTCAGCGGAAAGATGATATACAATGCTCCCTCCGCTGCGGAGAGGGCATATGCGATAAAGGCAGCATGAGCCGCGGACAAACGGCTTCATAAAATAATGATATAGTTTATATAAGCTCCGAAGTGCAATACATTTTCGCTTCGGAGCTGGTTTTTTCTCCGAAAAATCGCTGAAGCAGAGGGGCTGTAAAAAAATCTCAAAAAAAATTTCAAAAAATGCTTGACAAACATAAAAAACCGTGGTATAATTATTTTCGTCGCCAAGGATAAGGCGTCTGCGAAGTGGGGGTTTAGCTCAGCTGGGAGAGCATCTGCCTTACAAGCAGAGGGTCACAGGTTCGAGCCCTGTAGTCCCCACCACATGGCCTCGTAGTTCAGTTGGTTAGAACGCCTGCCTGTCACGCAGGAGGTCGACAGTTCGAATCTGTTCGGGGTCGCCAACACGCTTCTGTAGCTCAGTCGGTAGAGCAGGGGACTGAAAATCCCCGTGTCGTTGGTTCGATTCCGACCGGAAGCACCATATAGAACGCGGTAGCGTTCTATATACAATGCGGATTTAGCTCATCTGGTAGAGCGCCACCTTGCCAAGGTGGAGGTAGCGAGTTCGAGCCTCGTAATCCGCTCCATAGTACTGGGGTAATAACCTTGGTATTACACGAATCCCGAAGCAATAGTTTCGGGATTTTTTATGTCCGGAAGGAGTTCGTGCTATGAAATTCGCAATGAAAATGAAATTTGTAATGAAAGTAATAAGGATCATATTAATAATACTCGGACTGATATGCAGCGGAGTCTTCGCTTATGAGGAGCTGGTACACCAGGACTGGCGCGAGAAGGTATTCGCAGGCAGATATGCTGATGACAGGATAAGCGCTGTGGCATTTATGGGAGCTATGTTCTTCTTCGGAGCTGCATCGCTTTCACTTCTTATAAAGTATCTGAGGGAAAAACAGAAGAAGGCAGCTATTCCCGGGCTGTTCCTCGCCCTTACATGGGGAACTGCGATAATAGTTGCGCTGGCCTTTACATACGGCGGCGTGGGCTGGGGACATACTGTCAGCAGGTATAAAACCCCTGACGGCAGGCATACTATATACTATACCTCCGACGAGATAATAGGTTCCGGATATAAGGATTGCTACCGCAGAACGGGTTTCCTCACCTATGAGTATATTTTTACCGCAGAGGATCTCGATAAGGATGTGACATGGGGAAGCGGCAGCATTACATACCACGGTGACGAATACAAGTATTCCACCTACGGAGAATAATAACAGTCAGATGATTAATCCGCACAAAGACGGTCTTTGCTCTTTGTGCGGATTTACTATATACAAAAATAAATAAAAATGTTATAATAAATATGTATCACATTATTAGCATGAGGTGAAATATGGAAAAGGAAATGCGCTATGCCGTCCTTATCGACGCGGATAACGTTGCGGCAAAATACACAAAGTACATTCTTGATGAGGTGTCCAACTACGGCGTAGTTACTTATAAAAGAGTTTACGGCGACTGGACAAGACCGAATCTTGCAGGCTGGAAGAGCATGGCTCTGGACAATGCCATAACTCCTGTTCAGCAGTACAGCTATACTACGGGCAAGAATGCTACGGACTCCGCAATGATAATAGATGCCATGGATATACTCTACTCTCATAATGTAGATGGCTTCTGCATAGTATCCAGCGACAGCGACTTTACAAGACTGGCGATACGTCTCCGTGAGTCGGGTATGCACGTTATAGGCATGGGAGAGCAGAAGACACCGAAGCCTTTCAGTACAGCCTGCAACGCCTTCAAGTACCTTGAGATACTTGCCGATGAGGAACTCCAGGGCACAGGCGAGAGTGAGAAGGTAGAGCTCAAGACTCTCGAAACGGCAATAGTTCGTATAATCACCGAGAATGCCAACCTTCAGGACGAGATAAATATCGGAGAGCTGGGCAGCAGACTGCTCAACCGCTATCCCGATTTCGACGTAAGAAACTATGGATATTCCAAGTTCTCGCAGTTCCTCAAGGAGTTTGACAGCCTCAGCTTCCGTCAGGTGGGAAGCAGCATACTCGTTTCACAGAAGTCCAGCATGACAGACCTTGAACGCATCGAGACCGCACTGGCGGCGATAGTGCGCACCAACGGTACAAAGGGCTATAATCTGGGCGAACTGAAGAAGCAGCTCTGTGCAAAGATACCTGAATTCGACGTAAAGACATACGGCTATTCCAAGTTCAGCAAGTTCGTGGAAAATCTGCCGTCATTCAAGATAAAGAACAACACAGTTATGATTTCGGAGAGTTGATTTGAGAAAAAAGGTTACAGCGGTCATACTTGCAGCAGTATGCTTGGTGTTCCTGCTGATCGCAGGGAAGTATATAAAGGATTCGGGGATACTGAAGGGCTATCCCAATGAGGAGTTCCTTTCCTATGATGAGGAAGCGATAAGACCTGTTTACAGCGAGCTCTCTTTTGATGAGCAGGCCGTGTATACGGCGTTGTACCGCGGGATAAGCAAGAGGCAGGAGCATATCCCTCTGCCCTTTGAGGTGAAAGGTGACGATTACTCGAAGGTCTACTGCATCCTTGAAAAGCAGGAAAGCGGCTTCTTTTACCTTGATTCCGTATATTATACAGCGGAGAAGGTACGCGAGGCGAGGATAGTCTACCGAAAGCTCGGCGATATAGATCAGAGAAAAAAGGATCTGGACGAAGCTGTAAGAGCGGCTGTTCACGATGCTCAGGATTATAAGGGTGACGATTACAAGGTGCGCTATATCAATGATTTTCTGGTAAAAAAGTGCAGATATATCACCGGTGATGACAGCGAAATGGCCTCGACGGCTTATGGCTGCCTTGTTGAGGGAGAGGCCAACTGTGAAGGCTATGCAAAGGCTTTCAGGCTGCTTGCTTCGGAAATGGGCGTGGAGAGCGTTGTAGTCACGGGAAAGACTGACAAGGGCGAAAATCACGCCTGGAATCAGGTGCGCATAGGCACAGAATGGTACAATATCGACGTAACATGGGCGGATACGGACAAAGCGGGCGAAATAAGAAATGCTTATTTCCTCTGCTCTGACAAGGATTTCTCCAAGACGCATTTTGCGGATACCGAGCTGTTTACTCCTTATAAGTGCGGCAGCGACACAATGAATTATTATGTCCGCAGCGGACTTTATGCAAAGACTTGCGAGGAAGCAGCTGATATTCTCCGCCGCGAGCTGAGTTCGGGGAGAAAAACAGTGGAGATAAGATTTGACAACCGCGATGCTTACAACGAGTTCATGGAGACTTATATAAACGGTCAGAAAGTGTTTGATGTGGTGAGTGAGACGGACTATCAGCACAATGGAGAAGTTACTCTTCATCTGGATGATAATGCGTCGGAGCTGTGTCTTACGCTGAGGTTTGAGTGACGGTTGTAAAAATTGACACAATTCGGCAATAACTGACACGGAAGGTTGTGGATTATTCCGTGTTGACTTTGCGGTGCCACCGTGATATAATAATTAAGTCGCCTCACGATGACGCAGAAAACAGTAAGTCTGCTGGCGCAGCATGGAAAAAGCATCTGAAAAGACGACAGAAAAAATCACAAAAAATTTCCGAAAAGGTATTGACAAAGGAAATTGTTT